>CAWEGL010000003.1:0-303818 GCA_963808795.1 uncultured Acidobacteriota bacterium | reverse complement strand
TGTAAAGGCCCCTGCTCCCTCCGGTCAAGCCGAAAACTTCCGCAGGCCGAGTTTTTCCGCAGCCTGTACAAGGTGCTAGTGGATCCCAGGAATTGCATCGAAAAGCCGATGCGAGCTGGCGCCCATCAGGACAAAGACATTGCCGTCCGGATCGCGAAGGAAGACGAGGTTTCCGTGCCGCTGCGCATTGACTCCCGCGCCACGCAACTGCGCCGCTGCGCGGCGGGCGTCAGGTACCGCGAGCAGATATTGCGGCTGATTTCCAGGATGCGCCGGGCGCAGCTCGATGCCTAGATCCGGATTGCCCGGCAGAGTCAGCCGGAGATTTCCATTTACATCCTGCGCATCAAATCCGAGGCTCGTATAGAACCGTCTATCCGCGGCCAGATCGGCCACCGGGAGAGTGAACCCCAGCAGCTCGTCGGAGATGCGGTGCGCGCCGAGATGCTTTCCGTTGTCCAGGGTCTGAAGCGCGTCGGGCATGTACTGGGTGAACTCGTTGAGCAGTCCATCGGGATCGCGGAGCGAAAAGAGGAGATTGCGAGCCTGGGTTATCACGGCGGGCGGCGGCTTGAGGCCGCGCTGGGAATAGAGGGCATCCAAGCCCTGAATGTCATCCGATTCGTAGCTGATATGCACCAGCCCGAGCGCCTGGCGGGGATTGGTTCGCGAATAAAGCTCGATGAACTGGTGGTCGTTGATCTTCATAAAGACCTGGGTTCTCTTGGCGCTTCCGGCGCCATTCACCAGGACCACCGACGGTTCAAACCCCAGCTTGCCGAAGAAGGCTTCCTCTTCGGCGAGGCTGCTCACGCGCAGGGCCACGTGCGCAATTCCGGTGATCCGGGGAGTCTGCGCAGGCGCACGCAGCGGGCCCATGCACAACAGGGCCGCTAAGGCCGCAACTAGAATCCACCGCACTTTCATGGTTCTGCCTCCTCGTTCCGCGTCGTCAGGAAGAGATGCGACGCTAGAGCGGTTCCACAATTTCCGTGCCCTTTTCAGAGCCGCGGAAGGTGGCATTTACTTCCACCCCAGCGACGAAGACCTGTCGCCGGGGACCCCGGTTAAGGAAAATGCCACTTGGCAGCAGCGGCTCCGGGATACAGCAATTGTGGAACCGCTGTGCCGCGCATGCCCATCACGCATAATCCTCGCGATAGGGAGTAAAGATGTCCAGCACTTCAGAGTCTTCGAGGGCCGAGGCCTGGTGTTCGACGCCGCCCTCGACGGCGGCGCTGTCGCCCGCGCCCAGCTCCCAGCTTTTGCCCTCCGCCTGGAGGCGCACGCGCCCACGCGTGACATAGACGAGCTGGTGATGGGGATGGCTGTGCCGGGCCCCTGTCCATCCCTTGTCAAATTGGTGCCGCACCAGCATCAATTGCGGATTATAGGCGAGCACTTCGCGCAGCATTCCCGGCTCCGGCCGGGTTTCCTTGGCCGCCCCGGTCGCCGCGTAGACAACCCCAGCCTCTTTCATGAGTCCTCCCGGAAAATAAAGTGCGGGGAGAATGAAGTGCGGGCCCGCATTCGCGGAGCGCAACTCGAACTTACCAATGGAGAAGATAGACAGGCGCCGCGGCCGCGAGCGCGACGCCGGCTTGCAGGGCAAGCACGCGCAGCGTCTGCTTGGGAGCCCGCGGCAGCCATTTGATGGCGAAATAGGCCAGGATCGGTAGCTGGCCGGCCATGAGGAGCTGCCAGAAATGCGCGGCGGCGCCCTCATCGGCCTGAGGGGCGACGCCGGCCGTAGCAATGTGAGCGATGACGACCGCCAGGGCCGCCAGGGACATGGCCACGGGCAGAAATGCGCTCGTTTGCCTGAGGATTGCGCCGAAAGAATGGGACTTTTGATCCATGTAGCCTCCTGGCAAAGGGAAAGAGCGGGCCTACCGCATCATATTCTCACGACGCGGCCCGGCTCCGCGAGTGCGACGGCCAGAAAAAGCAGCTTACCGGCTCAGCCACCCGCCGTCAACCACCAGGATGTGGCCGTGAAGATAGTCGCTGGCGCTGGAGGCGAGAAAGACGGCCGCGCCGGCGAGGTCTTCGGGTTGGCCCCAGCGGCCGGCCGGAATGCGCTCCAGGATCTGGCGCGAGCGCACGGGATCGTTTTGCAAGGCTATGGTATTGTCAGTGGCCATATAGCCGGGGGCGATGGCGTTCACGTTCACGCCCTTGGCGGCCCACTCGTTGGCGAAGGCCTTGGTGAGCTGCCCCACGCCGCCTTTGGCCGCGGCATAGGACGGCACCGTGATTCCGCCCTGAAAGGTCAGCAACGACGCGATGTTGACGATCTTGCCCGAGCCGCGCCTGAGCATGTGCCGGGCGGCGTGCTGGCTGAGGCGGAAGACGCTGGTCAGATTCACGTCGATCACCGTCTTCCAGTCCTCTTCAGAGTAATCGACGGCGGGAGTGCGGCGGACGATGCCGGCGTTGTTGACCAGAATGTCGATGGTCCCCAATTGGCGGACGGTTTCCTCGACGAGCCGGGCGCATGCAGCCGCATCGCCCACGTCGCCCACCAGGGCGGCGTGACCGGCGCCCAGTTCGGCGAGGCGCTGCGCGGTGGCTTGCGGAATGGCGCTGGAGCCGTGAGCGGCCACGCTGGCGCCGGCCTCAGCCAGCGCGATGGCAATGGCCGCGCCCAACCCGCGCGAGGAGCCCGTAACCAGCGCCACTTTGCCTTTCAGACTGAATTTCTCGAGAATCAAAGCCGCCGATCCTTTTGAGGGATGGAATTCGTTGCCGTGGAATTCACCGTTATTGTACGCGCCGGATGTGGGGGGAATGCTCATGGCACTAGTGTGGTGAATCTGAAGCTCGCAAGAAAAACAACCGCAGGTCCTTCGACTCCCTACCGCTTCCCCTTCGGCTTCGCTCCGGGTCAGCGTCTGGTCGCTCAGGATGACATCATGTTTTATGTTGCGAGCTTCAGGGACAGCACACTAGTGGAGGCCGGTAGGCCGCGGGCGGCGCCCGGGGGGATTGCGGAAAAAGATGAGAAAGGGCAAGGTGACCAGGCTGAGGTAGGCGAGGAGCCGGAAATCGTCGATGTAGGACAAGAGTCTGGATTGCTGCACCAGTTCGCGGTAGAGATCGGCCATGGCCATGTGCAGGCCGTTGGCGTTGCCGGCGCGCAGGGCGAGAAAATGCGAGAGCTGCTGAAGGGTGCTGCGGTAGACGGGATCGCTGTTGTTCAAGTTGCCGACCAGCATGTTCTGGTGGGCCTGCTGGCTGCGGGTAAGGAGGGTGGTGACCATGGAAATGCCAAGGCTACCGCCCAGGTTGCGCAGGAGGTTGTAGAGGCCGGTTCCGGCGCTCATGAGCTCGTTGGGCAGGGTCTTGACGGTCATGGTGGTGAGGGGAACGAAGAGGAAGCCGTTGGCAAAGCCGTTGACGATATTGGGCCAGACCACCGAGGACATGCTCAAGGTGAGGTTGAGATCGCCTAGCATGAACAGCGAAGCGCCGCGAATGAAGACGCCGATGACGATCATCAGGCGCTCGTCCATGCGGCCGATGAGGCGGCTGGCGATAAGCATGGAGAGAATGGCGCCGATGCCGCGCGGGGCCACGGCATATCCGCTGTCGAAGGCGGTGTAGCCGATGAGGTCCTGAAGGAAGAGCGGCATGATGGCGGTGGTTCCGTAGATGACGACGCCCAGCAGACCGATGAGAAAGACACCGGTAGCGAGGTTGCGGTCGGCGAGCACACGCAGATTCACGATGGGCGCGCTGGTTGTGAGCTCGCGGACGACGAAGGCGATCATGGTAACCACGGCGATGACTACAAACCACCGCACCCACACGGCTCCGAACCAGTCGGCCTCCTGGCCTTTATCAAACACCGTCTGAATGCAGGTGAGGCCGATGGCGAGAAAGCCAAAGCCGATATAGTCGATGGTTCTCGCTTTCAGCCTGCCGATGTAAGGAGGGTCTTCGACAAAGGTTGAGATCATGAGCAAGGCGACGATGCCGACAGGAACGTTGATATAGAAGATCCATCGCCAGGTGTAGTTGTCGGTAATCCATCCGCCGATCAGGGGCCCGAGCAGGGGCGAGACGATGATGCCCATGCCGTAGAACGCCATGGCCTCGCCACGCTTTTCCGGAGGGAAGCTTTCCAGCAGAATGGCCTGGGAGACAGGCTGCAAGCCGCCGCCGGCCGCGCCCTGCACCACGCGCGCCAAGATCAACATGCCCAGGCTGGTGGCGGCACCGCACCACATGGAAGCCAGAGTGAAGATGGCCACGGAAAGGAGCTGGTAGCGCTTTCGTCCGAGGACATTGCCGAGCCAGCCCGAGGTGGGAAGGACGATGGCGTTGGAGATGAGGTAGCTGGTGAGGACCCAGGTGGATTCGTCCCTGGTGGCGGAGAGACTGCCGGCGATGTGGGGCAGGGCGACGGTGGCCACGGAGGTGTCGAGGACCTCCATGAAGGTGGCCAACATGACCGACGCGGCAATGAGCCAAACGTTGTGGCTGGGCTTCCACTTCTCCGGGCCCCCGGGTTGCGCCACGCCATGCGATGCCAAAGAAGATCTCCCTGCTGGTGTCTGCCGATTGACCGCCGCGGCGGGGTTCCGCGTCTGGCCCACACAAAATGGAGGAACGCTGTAAAGCTGCGGTTGAATGCGGCTGGTGCAACCCGGAACGCAGCCGCTTCCGCAAGCCTGATTTTAACAACCGGCCGTGGAGAGGTTTGAGATGAAAGAGCGGCGCGGGCTGCGCGCGTTCGGCTCGGCCGTCTTGGGCGTCCTGGGGTGGCGTCCCTTGTGGCTCTTTACAACGCTGGCCTTGAACCGACGTCCCCCAGCGGCTAAAGCCGCGCTCGTTTTGCGGCGTCTACGGCACGACTGAAGTCGTGCCCTGATACAAACCCCATTGCGAACGATTACGCGGGACGGGACGCTAGTCCGCGTTGCGCGCCCTTACCTTGAACCAGATGGGCGCGCCGAGGAAGCCGAAGGCGGCGCGGATCTGGTTTGCGAGGAAGCGCTCGAAGGCGAAGTGCAGCTTGACGTCGCGGTCGGTGAAGAGGACAAAGGTGGGCGGGGCGACGGCGGCCTGGGTCATATAAAAGATGTGCACGCGGCGGGTCATGGGCACGGGCGCGCGCTGGAAGTCGATGCGGGCGAGGAAGCGGTTCATCTGGCCGGTGGTGACGCGCTTGCGGCGCTCGGCGGCCACGGTGACCACCTGGCGCAGGAGCTGGGGCATGCCTTTGTGGCGCGGGCCGCCGGCTTCAAGCGCGGAGAGGAAGATCACGGGCGCGTAGTCGAGGTACTTGAGCGCGCGGCGGAGCTGGCGATCGAAGAGGTCTTGGGCGGCGGGCGGTTTGCCGTCCGTGCGGCCGGTGGTGACCGCGTCCCACTTGTTGACGAGGAGGATCACGCCGCGGCCGCTCTCGTGCGCGTAACCGCCGATAGTGGCGTCGCTCGCGGTTACGCCCTCGGTGGCGTCGATGACCAGCAGGGCCACGTCCGCGGCCTCCAGATGGCGCCGCGCCATGACCACGCTCAGCTTTTCGGCCATCAGGTGGGTCTTGCCCTTGCGGCGGATGCCCGCCGTGTCGACAAAGCGGAGCGTGTGGCCGGAGAACTCGACCACCTCGTCCACGGCGTCGCGGGTGGTGCCGGGGATGGGCGAGACGATGGCGCGCGTGGAGCCGGTGAGGGCGTTGAGGAGGGTGGATTTGCCAACGTTGGGGCGGCCGATGATGGCCACAGAAGTTTCGCGGGGCTCGAATTCACCGTGGGTGCGGATTTGGCCGGTGCTTTGAGGCTTTTCCTGGTCCTGGGCTCGGTCGTGGTCCGCCAATTCGGGCGCGCCGGCGGCTTCCGCGAGCTCCCGATCGGTGGACGGAATCGCGTCGGCGATGGCGTCGAGGAGTTCGCCGATGCCTTGCCCGTGCTCGGAGCTGATGGGGAAGACGTTGCGGAAGCCGAACCGGCGAAAGTTCTCGGCGGCCAGGGCCATGGCTTCGCCCTCGACTTTGTTGACGGCGAGAAAGACGGGCTTGCCGCCGCGCAGGAGCAGGCGGGCGAGGTCATAGTCGGGCCGGGCCAGCTCGGTGCGGGCGTCTACCACCATGACCAGCGCATCGGCCTCCTCAAGCGCGACGCGGGCCTGCGCGAAGACCTCCGATACGATGAGCCCGGCGTCGCCGGGGACGATGCCGCCGGTATCGACTAGGCGGTAGCGGCGTCCGGACCAGTCGAACTGGCCGTAGATGCGGTCGCGGGTGATGCCGGGCTCGTCGCCGACGATGGAGCGGCGCGTGCCGGTGAGGCGGTTGAAGAGCGTGGACTTGCCCACGTTGGGGCGGCCGACGATGGCGACCAAGGGAAGAACTTGCGCGCCGGGGCGGACGGGCACAACCGACCTGCGATAAGTGGGCAAAATGAGTCTCCTGCTCTGGTTCTACTTTACGCGGGTAAAGGTGTGGGCTAGTTCGAGACGCGGCGGACGCCGTAGAGGTCGAAGAATTGCTAGCGCGAAGATGTGGATTGGACAGGTTGCGCCGCGAAGCCCCGTGGAAGCATTTCCATTCGGCGGCTCATTTCTTTGGTGACGCAGGCGGCTGAATCGGAATGAACCTGAACATCGGCTTTTTGCCGCGCATGACGATTACCTCTTGGCCCGCTTCAACCTATCTCAGCAACCGCGAGAGGTGAGTTCTAGCCTGGGAGATGGTATAAGTCATGAGATAAGTATCATCTGTTCAAGCGTTTCGGTCAATGTTCCTGTGTGGGCAGTGCATAAGCACTTTCTTATCCTTCTGGAGCCAGACCGGCACCGAAGTTGCCTCCTCTTCCTGTAGAAGGACGCCATGCACATCCACGGGAATCAGTTCAGCGTCCAGGCTGCGGAGTTCTCCGCCATCTCGAACGGCGAGGTTGCGGCGCGGCGCAGCGCCGAGGTTCGCAAGCGGCTGCTGAAGTCCGCGCAGAAGATTGCCGCCGACGCCGAAAAATCCACCGAGAGCGGCGGATGGATGGACGCGTTCCACAGCCAGGTGCAGAGCGAGGACGAGTACCACGGCGGCGGGGAAGACGAAGGGCCCAAGTTCGGCTGAAGCGCTTGCCTCCAGAGGCCGGTGACCGCGCCTATCCAAATCGTCAGCCGAGCCTCGGCTTCGGAGCCGGCCGCCCGCATCAATGCTGCGTCAAGGCCACTCACGGTTACGCCTTGCCGCCGAACCGCGGCTTCAGAGCTGGACGCCGATGGCCTGGATCATTAACAGCACGCCGATGCCGCCCAGACCCAGGAGGACATACCGCATAAACACCTCTCCGCTCAAGTGGTGGTTCACGACTCTGCCCAGGAATATGGCCGGGATGGCCACCGGCAGCGAGAACAGATAGTAGCGCGTTACGGCGGGAACCCACAGTCCGGTAAGCCAATAGCCGGCCATGCCCAACATGCTGGCGGGCAGAAAGTAGGCTTGCAGGGTGGCGCGAAAGTGCTGCGCCGACCAGCGCCGCATCGACCCGTAGATCACCAGCGGCGGGCCGTTCATGCCGTAAGCTCCGCCCAGAACCCCGGCCGCGAAGCCGCAGCCCAGCAGCCACGGCCGGTGGTCGCGCTTGAGCTCGATCGGCGTGCGGCCGGTGAGCGAGTACGCGGCAAATGCCATAATTACCACCGCCAGCGCGCCCTTCACCATGCGCTGATGGCTGCTCGTCAACAGCAAGAGCCCCAGCGGTATGCCGGCCAGCGTGGGAAGTAAAAGCCAGCCCGTGCTGCGCAGGTGAATTTTGTTCCAGTCCTGCACCACAACGATGGCGGCGATGGTGATGGAAACGAGCACAGCCAAAGGCGCTGCCTGGCGTAGCGGGATGCGCAGGGCCAACAGCGGCACCGCGAACAGCGCTTCGCCAAAGCCGAAGGCCGAGCGAATGAGCGTGGCGGCAAACACGATCAGCAAAACGTAGAGCGTGGTAGCGTCGATGGCGATCTCCAAAGTACGGGGAGGAGGGCGCGCTATCGCCTAAAATGCCGAAACAGCGCCGGTAGCTCTATTCTCGCGCAGGGAACCGCAGTCACTATGATGGAGTGAGCAGCCGGCCCCATGCCATCTACGGACGCTTCAACCCGCGCACTGCCCACGCTGTACGAGTTCTTCGCGCCGGGCGGGATTCTGGCGCGGTCTTCGCTGCCTTACGAGTACCGCCCCGGCCAACTGGAGATGGCTAAGGCCGTGGAGGGGGCGCTGGCCGAGCGGCGGCATCTGATCGTGGAAGCGGGCACGGGGACCGGCAAGACGCTGGCCTACCTGCTGCCCGCGCTGCGCACCGGGCAGCGGGTGATCGTCTCCACGGGCACCAAGGCCCTGCAAGACCAGCTCTACTTCCGCGACGTGCCGTTCCTGGAGACGCTGCTGGGCGAGCTGCGTGTCTGCTACATGAAGGGCCGGGCCAACTACCTGTGCCGCCACAAGCTGGTGGCGCTGCGCGATCAGCCGATTCTGTCGGGACTAGAGGAGATCGACCAGTACCGGCAGATCGCGGAGTGGGAGCGGGAGACCGAGACCGGCGACCGCGCCGAGCTTTCCGGAATGCCGGAGACGAGCGCGCTGTGGTCCAAGCTGGACGCGCGGGCCGACGCCTGCCTGGGATCAACGTGCCCGGATTACCGGCGCTGCTTTATCACCGAGATGCGCCGGCGGGCCCTGGAATCCGATGTGATCATCGTGAACCACCACCTGTTTTTTGCCGATCTGGCGGTGAAGCAGCAGGCGGCGGCGGCTCCGGACGCGGGCATTCTGCCGGAGGCCGCAGCGGTGATCTTCGACGAGGCGCACGAGCTCGAAGAGGTGGCCTCGCAATACTTCGGGCTTTCGGTCTCGAACATCCGCTTCGAGGAGCTGGCGCGGGACATGGACGTGCTGCTGCGCGGCAAGGAGGGCGCCGAGAAGCTGCCGGCCCAAACCCAACAGCTCCGCGAGCGAGCGCGGTTGTTCTTTGCCGCGCTGCCTCTGGACGGGGAAGGCCGCCATCCCTTCGCGAAGCGCGAGGAGTTCCTGGAGTCTTCCGGCGACCTCTATCTGGCGGTGTGCAACACGCTCAAGCTGCTGGAGGCGGAGATGGAGCGGCTGAACGAGATCGAGGAGGCGCCGGGACTGAAGAAGCGCGCCGCGCGGCTGCACTCGGAGCTGGACTTTCTGCTCCAGTCTGGCGACGGCAACATGGTTTTCTGGCTGGAGCGGCGCGCGGGCGGGGCCGGGGTGGATTTATCGGCGGGGCGGCGGGCTGGAGGTTCACGCGCAGCGCCTGCGCCACGGTCGACCGCACGCAGCACCTACATTCAGGCCACGCCCATCGATGTCTCCCAGCTTTTGCATGAGCTGGTCTTCGATCAGATTCCCACCGCCATCCTCACTTCGGCCACGCTCACCGTGCAGGGCGGCTTCGAGCACATTCGCCGGCGGCTGGGACTGGGCGATGCAGGACAGGGGGCGCGCGAGCTGGTGGTGCCCTCGCACTTCCGCTACGGGGAGCAGGCGCTGCTCTACCTGCCGCCCGGGATGCCGGACCCGCGCACGCCGGAATTTCCCGAGGCTGCGGCGCTTTGCATCGAGCGGGTTCTCAAGATCACGCGCGGCCGGGCCTTCTGCCTCTTCACCAGCTACGCGCAGATGCGCGCCCTCTATGAGCGGCTGCTGCCGGTGCTCGATTTTCCGATTCTGTTGCACGGAACCGCTCCGCGCAAGGCGCTGCTGGAGGAGTTTCGCGCCACGCCCAACGCCGTGCTGTTCGGGACGGCGAGTTTTTGGCAGGGCGTGGACGTGCAGGGCGAGGCGCTGAGCTGCGTAATTATCGACCGGCTGCCGTTTGCCGTGCCGAGTGACCCCGTGGTGCAGGCGCGCATGAAGGCCATCGAGGAGGCCGGCGGGCGGCCGTTCTTCGACTACCAGGTTCCGGAGGCGGTGCTCACCTTGAAGCAGGGGTTCGGGCGGCTGATCCGGTCGCTCGAGGACCGGGGCGTGCTGGTGCTGCTGGACCCGCGGGTGAGGACGCAGAGATACGGGCAGATTTTTCTGCAATCGCTGCCGCCGTACCGGATGACGGCGGAGATTGGGGATGTGGAAGGGTTCTTCGCGCAGGGGGGTGCGGGCTGCCGGCAGGAGTAGAATCTGACCAGAGAAAATTACCCCACGATTTAGGCGAATGAATGTGTCGATACCCGACTTTCAAACATTGATGTTGCCAGTTTTGAAACTCGCGGCCGAAAAAGAGTGGCGCATTTCAGACGCGGTCGAGCGTCTAGCTGAGGATTTCAATCTTTCTCAGGAGGACCGAGCCCTTTTAATTCCGTCCGGGCGCCAGAGTACCTTTGCAAATCGGGTGGCGTGGGCAAAGTCCTATCTCGTAAAGGCTGGACTGGTCGAGGCGACAAAGAGGGCGCACTTTCGGATTTCAGGGAGAGGCGAAGGCGTCCTCGCACATCCGCCCGAACGCATCACGATTAAGTACCTCAGCCAATTTCCAGAGTTTCAGGAGTTTCGGAAGGCGAGCGACGCCAATGAAGAGGCAAGTGATGATCAACTTGCGAGTCTTGTCCAAGAATCATCATTGACGCCTGACGAAACCATTCGTAAGGCGCATTCGTTACTCGAACAGGAACTCGCCGACGAGTTGCTCACAAAGATTCACTCCGGTACGCCAGCGTTCTTCGAGAGCTTGGTGGTGCGCCTCTTGTTTGCTATGGGCTACGGCGGGTCAGTTACTGAAATCAACAAAGCTCTGGTGGGGGGCGCAGGCGACGGCGGCATTGATGGAGTCATTGATCAGGACATTTTAGGATTGGACCGTATCTATGTGCAGGCCAAAAGATACGCTGATGGAAACAGCATAGGCCCGAGTGCAATACGGGATTTTTTTGGAAGTTTAGACAGGTTCAAAGCTACCAAGGGCCTGTTTGTCACTGCGTCGACGTACACGCCGGCCGCGCGGGAGACAGCGACAATGTTGAGCAAGCGCATTGTTCTTATTGACGGGTCTCAGCTTGCACGACTTATGATCCGGCACAACGTCGGATGCCGGGTGGAGGAGACGCTTGAGATTAAAAAGATCGACGAAGAGTTCTTTGAGTAGGCAGCCCTCGGGAGCGGGAAAAGATGAAGAGCACAACGCGTGCGGCTAAAAGGTCGTCCCTCAATCGATCTGGCTCCAGCTTCGACAGCTTTCTTGAGGAGGAGGGAATCCTCGAGGAAGTTGAGGCCGTGGCCATCAAACGCGTCATCGCGTGGCAACTCTCCCAAGCCATGAAGGCCGCGCGAATCACCAAAAAGGCCATGGCCCAACGCCTTGGCACCAGCCGTTCCCAGCTCGATCGCCTTCTTGATCCCGAAAACGGCGCGGTCCATCTGGAAACCATCGCCAAAGCGGCTCGCGCGGTTGGAAAGCGCCTGCGCCTGGAAATGGTGGACGCCGCTTAACAGCCTGTGGCAGAGTTCGAAATTTGGGAAAAACCGTCCCTCGGCGGCTAAAGCCGCACACATTTTGCGGCTAATTTTGGCACGGCTGAAGCCGTGCCCTTTCAAAGCGCGCCATCAAGTTGAGTTTTTCCGCAAGCTGCTAGAGCGCCAGGCTCTTGAGGTAGGCGCGGAGCTCGTCGCCAAACTCGGGGCGCTTGAGGGCGAACTCGATGGTGGCTTGCAACATGCCGAATTTGTCGCCGGCGTCGAAGCGCTTGCCCTCGAAGGTGTAGCCGAAGACCATTTCTTCCTTTAAGAGCGCCTTGATGCCGTCGGTGAGCTGAATTTCGCCGCCGGCGCCGGGCGGGGTCTGTTCCAGCAGCTCGAAGACGCGGGGCGTGAGCACGTAGCGGCCGACGATGGCCTGCGTGGAGGGCGCGTCTTCGAACTTGGGCTTTTCGACCATGCCCGTGCAGTTCAAAATGCGGGGATTGGCGGGGTCGGGCGAGCCGGCCAGGACGCCGTAGGCGCTGATGGCAGGGCCTTCGACGGTCTGCGTGGCGAGAACCGATCCGTCTTTCTCCTCGAAGACATCGATCAACTGCTTCAGGCAGGGCACCTCGGCGTCGATCACATCGTCAGGCAAGAGGACGGCAAAGGGCTCGTCGCCGACCATATCCTTGGCGCAGAGGACGGCGTGGCCCAACCCCAGAGGGTCTTTCTGGCGAACGTAACTGATGCGCGCCATGGTGGCCACGTTGCGGGAGACGGCCAGCAGATCCTGCTTGCCGCGGCGCTCCAGCGTGGCGTCCAGCTCGAAGCTGTGGTCGAAGTGGTCCTCCATGGCGCCTTTGCCGCGGCCGGTGATGATGATGATGTGCTCGATGCCCGAGGCGATGGCCTCTTCCACGCCGTACTGGATGATGGGCTTATCGACCACCGGCAGCATTTCTTTGGGAATGACCTTGGTGGCGGGCAGGAAGCGCGTGCCTAGGCCTCCCGCCGGAAAAACAGCCTTGCGTACCTCACTGCTCATTCTTGCACCTCGATGACTGCAGCCGGCGCGGGGGCCAGATCCGCAAGCAGCCCGCGAATCTCCAACAAAACATCGTCGGGGCGGGTGGCCGTCAAAGGATACTTCAGAACCCCTTGGGGCGTAAACTGCGCGCCGCGCCGGGCGTTGCGCTCCAGCAATTGCATAAGATGCGCGGGATCGACGGCGGCGTTTTCCGTGAAGCGAATCTGGAGCTCGCCGCGGCGGCGCTCGATCTGGGCTAGCCCCAAGCGCTCGCACTCGAGGCGCACGATGGCCGCTTCAAGCAAATAGACGGTGGCATCGGGGGGCGGGCCGTAGCGGTCTTCCAGCTCGGCGCGAATCTCGTTGACCGCGGCCTCGCTGGCGGCGCCGGCGATCTTCTTGTAGAGGCGCAGGCGCTGATTTTCCTCGGGGACGTAGCTTTCGTCGATGCGCAGCGCGATGCCCAGATTCAGTTGCGTGGCGGGACGCTCTTCGGCGCTCTCGCCCTTCAACTCCTTCACCGCGGCTTCGAGCATGGAGGTGTAGAGCTCGAAGCCGACGGCCTCGATGTGGCCGCTCTGCTCGCCGCCCAGCATGTTGCCCGCGCCGCGCAGCTCGAGATCGAGGGCGGCGATCTTGAATCCCGCGCCCAGGTCGCTGAACTCCTTGAGCGCGGCCAGGCGGCGGCGCGCGATTTCTGTCAGCTCCTGCTCCGGCGGAATGAGCAGATACGCGTAGGCGCGGCGGTTGGAGCGGCCCACGCGCCCGCGCAACTGGTAGAGCTCGCTGAGGCCGTGACGGTCGGCGCGGTTGATGAGGATGGTATTGGCGAGGGGAATGTCCAGGCCGTTTTCGATGATGGTGGTGGCTACCAGCACGTCGAACTCGTGGCTCATAAAGGCCAGCATCACCTTTTCAAGCTGGGTTTCGCTCATCTGGCCGTGGGCCACGGCGACACGCGCGGCAGGGGCGAGCTCCTGAATGCGCACAGCCATTTCGTAAATAGACTCGACGCGGTTGTGGACAAAGAACACTTGCCCGCCGCGCTCCAGCTCCAACTCGATGGCGGAGCGCACGATCTTCTCGTCGAACCTGGCCACCACGGTCTGGATGGCCATGCGGTCCTTGGGCGGGGTTTCGATGACGCTCATGTCGCGCAGGCCGACGAGTGACATGTGGAGGGTGCGCGGAATGGGCGTGGCGCTCATGGCGAGCACGTCGATCTCCTTGCGCAGTTGCTTGAGGCGCTCCTTGTGGCGCACGCCGAAGCGCTGTTCCTCATCGACCACGAGCAGACCGAGGTCCTGGAACCGGATGTCTTTGGAGAGCAGGCGGTGAGTGCCGATGAGAATGTCCACCTTGCCCGTTTCGACGCGCTGCACGATTTCCTTCTGCTCTTTGGCGGTGCGGAAGCGGGAGATCATCTCAATATAGATGGGGAACTGGGCGAAGCGGCGCTTGAAGGTCTCGAAGTGCTGGAAGCTGAGGACGGTGGTGGGGGCGAGGACGGCGACCTGCTTGCCGTCCTGCACGGCCTTGAAGGCGGCGCGCATGGCCACTTCGGTTTTGCCGTAGCCCACGTCGCCGCACAACAGCCGGTCCATGGGCGTGGGCGATTCCATGTCGTCTTTGATGGCGCGGATGGACGCGGTCTGGTCGTCGGTCTCGTTGAAGTCGAAGGCGTCCTCGAACTCGCGCTGGAACTCGTTGTCCCTGGAGAAAGCCGTGCCCTCGGCGGTGTGGCGCTGGGCGTAGAGCTTGAGCAGCTCCCCGGCCATATCCTGGAGGCGCGAGCGCACGCGGGCCTTGGTCCTGGTCCACTGCTGGGAGCCGAGGCGGTTGAGGGGCGGCGCCGGCCCGGTGTCAGTGGAGCGATACTTCTGAATCAGGTCAAGGCGGGTGAGCGGAACATAGAGCTTTGCCTCCTCAGCAAACTCCAGCAGCATGAACTCGACGGAGAGGCCGTCCTGCACAATCTCCTTCAGTCCCTGGTAGCGGGCGATGCCGTGCTCGACGTGGACTACGTAGTCGCCGATGCCAAGGTCGCGGAAATCGGAGACGAAGGCCGCTGTCATGGAGCGCTTGGGCTCCGCGGGGCGGCGGACCGCGGTCACGTCGGCCTCGTCAGAGAGATCGTTGGCACCGAAGAGGATCAGGTTGGCGTCCGCGAAGCTGACGCCCGCGGCCAGCGGCGTCCTTACGATCACCGGCACACGGAGGTCGCCGGCCAGATAGCTGGCTTCTTCGAGCAGGGTTTCGCCGCCGGGATGGGCGATGCGGCTGCCCAGGCGGTAAGGGACCTGGTACTCGCGCAGGACAGTGGCCAGGCGCTCGACTTCGCCCTGGTTGGGCGCGGCCAGCACGGTGCGCGTTTCCGCGGCCATGAGGTTCTTGAGCTGCTCCGTGAGCGCGGGAATGGAGCCGTGAAACCGGAGCGTAGGGCGCGTGGGCAGCTCGATCTCACCCAGGGTTGGGTCCGCGTCCAGCACGTCCACCGCGCCCAGTTGATCGAGGTCAAGGCCCATGTGGGACTGAAGCGAGGCCTGCAAGACTTCGGGGCGCAGATAGAGGTCTTCGGGGCGGATGAGGGAGCCGATGCCGGAGCGCACGTGACGCTGCTCGACCTTATTCCACCAGCGGTCGATCTGGTTGCGGACCATGGCCGGCTCATCCACAAACAGCGCGCACTTGGGAAGGAGCGTGAGCAGCGATTTTTCCGCGCCGGCCACGGCGGAGAAGAACTCCCAGCCGGGAAAGACGCTGAGGCCGCCGGCGGCCGCGGCTTCGGCGGCCATCTCTTCGTCCTCGATGTCGACCATTTCGACGCGCTGGCGGCTGAGGCGCGCATTCACGGCGGCGAGCAGATGCTCCGTCACCGGCGTCTCGGTCAAGGGCAGCAGGAGCGCCTCGTCGAGGCCCGATTGCGAGCGCTGGGTTTCGGGATCGAACTTGCGGATGGTCTCGATCTCGTCGCCGAAGAACTCGATGCGCACCGGCCGGTCGGATTCCGGCGAGTAAACGTCCACAATTCCGCCGCGGCGGGTAAACTGGCCCGGCATCTCGACCAGATCCATCCGCGTATAGCCAACCGAGGCCAGGTGGCCGGTGAGCACCTCGAGGTCCAGCTCTTCGCCTCGGCGCAGCGTCACGGCCAGGCCGGCGTAGTAGTCGCGGGCGAAGAGCCTGAGCGCGGCCGCCTCTACCGGAGCAATCACGATCTCCGCGGCGCCGGTGGCCAGCTTCCACAACGCGACCGCGCGCTGCTCCTGCACGCCGGGATGGGGAGAAAGATTTTCAAAGGGGAGCACATCGTGGGCGGGCAGGCGCACCACGCGCGCGGGGTCTACCGCGCCGGTGAGTTCGCAGCCCGCGCGCAGCATGGGCTCGAGGGCCTCGGCGGCCTTGTTGTCGGCCACCACCATGACGACAGGCTGGCGGGCGGCTCGCGCCATGAGCGGAAGATAGAGGGCCCGCGCTGTGGCCGTGAGGCCGGAGACACGTATCCGCCCCGCACCCAGGCTCAGGCGCCTGCGGATACGCTCAAATCCCGGTGAATGCTCCAGCTCCGCGAAGATTTCGCGGACAAACGGGAGGATCATGAGAGTTCAGTTTAAGGCATTTCGAGGATTGCGGCTTACTGGGCGGGCTCGTTCACGCCGCACGCAGGCGGCGAGAGCGGAAATGAGCCGAGCCGCCCGGCGGTACCATGAATTTCATGGCGGGGAATGCGGAGCCACGGGATTTCGTCCTGCGCGGGGTGCGCACGCTCGATGGCGGCCTTGCCTCTGAGCTGGAATTCCGCGGCGCGAACATCGACGGTCCCCTGTGGTCGGCGCACGTGCTCGAAGACGCGCCGGAAAAGGTGGCCGCGGTCCATCGCGCCTACATCGAGGCGGGCGCGCAATGCATCGCCACCTGCAGCTACCAGGTTTCGCGCAGGGGCTACGCGGAGTTCGGGCTGCCGCCGGAGCGCGCCGATGCGGCGCTGCTGCGCTCCGTGGAGCTGGCCCGCGCGGCGGTTGCGGAGTTTCCCGGCCGGCGCGTCCTCGTCGCGGGCTCGCTCGGGCCGTATGGCGCGGCGCTGCACAACGGCGGCGAGTACACGGGGGAGTACAACTGTTCCTTCGAGGAGCTGGCGGCGTTTCACCGCGAGCGGATTGCGGTGCTGGCGGGGGCGGTTGGGGAGCAGGCGCCTGATCTGCTCGCCTTTGAGACTTTTCCTTCTCTTGAAGAGGTCCGCGCCGTCGCCCAGGCTCTCGCTCCGTGGCCCGGCCTGCGCGCCTGGTTCAGCTTTACCTGCCGCGACGGCGGGCACGTGGCGCACGGCGAGCAGCTGAGGCTCTGCGTCGAGGCGGTTACGCGCCTGCCGCAGACGGTGGCCATCGGCGTGAATTGCGTGTCGCCGGCGCTCATTGCGGCGCTGATCGGCGAGCTGCGCGCGGCGTCGGACAAGGCCATTGTGGTCTATCCCAACTCCGGTGAGGGGTGGGACGCGGAGCGGCGGCGCTGGACCGGGACGAGCGATGCGGCCGCTTTCGGAGCCATGGCCGCGGAATGGTTTCGCGCCGGAGCGCAGATGGTGGGGGGCTGCTGCCGAACCCGGCCGGCACACATTCGCCAGGTGGCGCAGGCGGCCGCGGCGGAAGGCGGTTAAACCAGGCTCAACGCCGCGATCCCTTTGCGCGGGGGCATGAAGCGCTGGGCGCGCCAGACGATGGAGAGCGGCTCGGAGCTGAGCAGCTTGCGGATCTGGGCGCGGGCGTGGTCGGCCCAGGGGCCGCAGTTGTCCACCTTCACATAGGCCCGCCAATGGCACAGCGCGGCGCGGTGCTGGCCGATGCGTTCATAGGCCAGGGCCAGGTTGTAGTGGGCGTCGGCGTAGCGCGGAGCGAGCGTAACCGCCTTGCGGTAGGCCGCGATGGACTCGTCCATGCGCTCCAGCTCGTCCAGCACGTTGCCGAGGTCAAAGTAAGCCAGGGCATAGCCGGGATCGACTTCGGTGGCGCGGCGGTAGAGCTCTTCGGCGCGGCCATACTGACGCAGATGAAAGTACAGGGTTCCCAAATTGATGTAGGCCGCGGCGTACTGCGGGTCGAGCGCCAGTATCTCCTCGTAAATGGCCACGGCACGCTGCTTGTCGCCGCTCTCCTCGGCCCGGACCGCGGAGAGAAAGAGATCCTGCACCCGGCGCGGCCCCGCGCCCGCACGTCGCAGCGGCTCGGGTTCCGGCACGGCGGTTGGCCGCTCGCCCACAGCCGCACGCTCAAAGTCGAAGAGCAACTGCCGGCTAATGGGGTCCACCATGGCGCCGCGGTGGCGGAAGGCGATCCGCGTTCCGGTGCGGACCACGCACGCCTCGAGCAGCGGGTAGGCCATGCCGGCCACAGCCTTCATGGCCAGGATGGAGTGGCGGATGGAAGCCGCAGGGACGTCGTCCTCGCGCAGCGCGCGCAAGGTCCGCAACTGGCCAAGGTGCTGGAAGGTGTAAGTTTCCTGCTGGGGAATCAATCCGGCTCGTTCCCACCCCTGCAACTGGCGGGAGCTGATCTCGAAGATACGCAAAACATCCTGACGGCTATAGCTGGTCACTCTTGGGTACTCCCACAGGTAGTACGCGCTGCCACGGGCGTTTAACTTTTGCTCGAATCCCAGCTTTCGGGTCCGGGATTGCCGGTCCGGATTCCCGACCCAGCCCTTGAGACAGCTACGGAGAAACCACTCTAGGTCATGATTATGCCAAGACTCGGCGTGGATAAGCAGGCCGCAACTGCCGTTGCAAGCAAAAAACACGTGGATAACAGGTGCATGTATTGGTTCCGGCAATGGGGCGCGTCGCTGGAGAAGATTCAGAGTTCCAGCACTGCGGCCAAGATCGTACGAGGTGGCATTTTCTTCCACCCCAGCGACGAAGACCTATCGATGGGGACCCCGGCCGAGGAAAAAGCCACGCGGGCGCATCGGGTTCCCTGCCATCAGCTCTGAATCTGCTGTAGGGGTTGTGGCGTGCGCGGGGGCAGGCTCCGGCGTGTCAGTCTTCCGCACCCAGTAAGGCTCTGGAAAGCCCCCATGTCCGCACCGGCTCTGCTCTACAGGCAACTATTTGTAGCCCTTAAACGTCAGATTTAGTTTAGGTAACGCCGAATCGGCCCTACATGGTATTTAGCATCCCGAAACGCTGTCTCGTGTATTCTTGATGGCAGGAATGGGCAGTTGACGATATTCCGGATACATTGGCGCGGGAACCACGGTCGCAAGCCGGTCTTATTGGTGGCGACCTCGGTAGCGTGTCTGCTGCTAATGACGCTGCGTGGCTGTAGCCCAGGTAGCACACACGCACACGAACCCGAACGACGCCTACACCTGCCCGCTCTGCGTGAGCATGCACACCGTGGTCCCGGCCGCGGCGGCCGCGGCCGTGGTCATCCTAGTGCAGGTGGGAATTTCTGTGCCGGTTCCCAAGGCGCTGGCACTCGTCCGCTATTGGGATCCCAAGCTCTTTACCCGCCCCCCTCCTGGCGCCTGCTAGGGCGTCTTCCTCACGTTCCCGTTCCGTGTGATAGATAAGCCGTGGTCTCGCCGGCAGGCAAGACGCAGGCGGATTTCCCAGGCTGGTTTGCCGGGCGGGAAGAGTCGCCCCAATACAGAAGAAGATGCCGCGGCGCTTTTGGCGCCGGCAGGGCTTTTGAGCGCTGTAGCAACCTTCAGGAGGTTATTTATGGAATTCCATCGACGCGTGATCGTGCGCTGCTTCCCCATCCTGGTGCTGGTTTTCGCGGCGGCTTTGGCTTCCGCGCAAGCTGGCAATGCAGGAACGATCTATGGCACGGTGACCGATCCGACCGGGGCCGTGATTCCCAACGCCACGGTTCAACTCACCAACCAGGTCAGCGGATTCAGCCAGACCAGAACCACTAACGCCACCGGCGGATTCAGCTTCACCAACGTCCCCTTCAATCCTTACCGGATCGATGTCAACGCCAAAGGGTTTGCTTCACTGAGCCAGAACACGGCGGTCGACTCAGCGGTGGGGACGTACGTCAAGCTGGTTTTGCACGTTGGCGCCGCCACCCAGAGCGTCACCGTGTCATCGACAGGTCCGCTGGTGGAAAATACTTCCACGTTTCACGTCGATGTGGACCGCAACCTGTTTATCACGGTGCCGCTGGAGAGCCAGTCTTCGAGCCTCAGCTCGCTGGTCACCATGACCACCCCCGGCGTGGCGGCGGACTCGAACGGTCTGTTTCACGGCCTCGGCGACCACGCTTCCAACTCGTTTTCCATCGACGGCCAGCCGATTACGGATCAGCAGAGCAAGGTCTTTTCCAACCAGCTTCCCACCAACGCCGTGCAATCGCTGGAAGTGATCGATGGAGCGCCTCCGGCTGAATACGGCGACAAGACCAGCCTGGTGATCGTGGCCACCACGCGCTCCGGGCAAGGCGTGACCAAGCCGACGGGGAGCATCTACAGCTCTTACGGAAGCTTCGGGTCGGCGACCGGGGGTTTCACTCTCTCTTACGGCGGGCCAAAATGGGGCAACTTTGTGGAATTTGACGGCCTGAACACGGGGCGCTTTCTCGATCCCCCGGAGTTTACCGTCTTCCACGACAAGGGCAACGAAGAGAACGCCTTCGATCGCGTCGATTACAGCTTTAACCCGGCGAACTCCATCCATCTGGATCTGAACTACAGCCGCTCCTGGTTCCAAACCCCGAACACCTACGACAACCTGAACGTGCAGAATGTGATCAGCGGCGGCGCCAGCGCCAGCCCGGTCTTTGGCGGCGTAGGCAACACCGATCAGCGCTCCCAGATCGGAACCATCAATTTCGCGCCTACCTACACGCACATCATCAGCACCCACGCGGTGGTTAACTTCATGGTCTACGTGCGCAGAGACGCCTATAACTATTACCCCAGCGGCAATGCGCTGGCCGATCTGGGCCCGTCGAACTTGCAAACCTCTTCCATCTCGCAGTTCCGCACGCTGACCAATGCGGGCACGCACGCGGACTTGACCTATACGCACGGGCACCAGAGTATCCTGGCTGGAGTTCAATACGAGCAGACCTTCCTGCGCGAGCACGACAGCCTGGGGATTGTGGAATCGATTTACAACCCGCCCTGCATCGATTCCAACGGCAACCCGGTGCCGGGATTCTACTCGACATCCGATTGCGCCGCGGCAGGGTACCTTTCCAACGATCCCTCGGCTACCTACGCGAGCGGCTCGGGTACGTTTAACCCAGTTCTCGAGCCCTACGATCTGACCCGCGGCGGATCGCCCTATTCCTTCTTTGGCCATACCGACGTAAAAGAGCTGGCTCTCTATGTCGAGGACCGGATCAGCGCCGGCGACTGGCACTTCAACCTCGGGCTGCGCGAGGACGTTTACAACGGGCTCACGGACGCCAACCAGGCCGAACCGCGCCTGGGCATCTCGTATCACGTGGAGCCGAGCAATACGGTGCTGGCCATCTCCTACGCGCGCACGCTGGAGACCCCGTTCAACGAAAACCTGGTGCTATCCAGCATCGGCTGCTCGGACGCGGTGCTGAACCCGCTGCTCGGCTGCAACCCCGGAGTATCCGGAGTCGTGACCCCCGGTTATCGCAACGAGTTCCATGCCAGCATCCAGCAGGGGCTCGGCAAGCACCTGGTGTTGAGCGGCGAATACATCTGGAAGTACACCCATAGCGCCTTCGACTTCAGCATCCTGGGCAATACGCCCATCACCTTCCCCGTCGACTGGCACAACTCCAAGATTCCCGGCTACGCGCTGCACGCGGATGTTCCGGCCTTCCACAACTTCAGCGCTTATCTGGACGCTTCGTCGGTGGCGGCGCGGTTCTACGGGCCTCAGATTGCCGGAGCGGGAGCCACCAGCGGAGTCGTTGTCGGGGCCCAATATCCCTTCCGTATCGACCACGACGAAAAGTTCAACGAGATCACCCATTTTCAGTACACGCTGCCCGGCGGCAAGTTCCTGGGCGGCATCTGGGGCGGCTTCAACTGGCGCCTCGACTCCGGCCTGGTCGCCGGCTCAACGCCTTGCTATGGTGTAATCGATCCGAATACCCCTTGCGGAAACAGTGCGTTCGCGCCCGACGGCGCGCCTGCGACTCTGACGGTAGGCGGCGTGACCGTGCCGGCAGTGCTGCTGGTGGACAACAATATACCTCCCTCCACGAACCCAGTGAATGGGAACAATGTGTACCTCCCGCTGACTGCGGACGAAGAATTTCAATCGGGGCTCGCCTGCAACGGGGATAGAGCGACGCCCTCCCACCTGATTGGCACGCCGGTTACGGTGGCGGGAGCAACCTACTATGAGTGCGAGGCCCAGCCTGGCACGTACGGCTCCGGCCTTACTTCGAGCCTGCTCAGCGTCCCCGCGCCGAACGCCGGCAACAACGACCACAACCCCCCGCGCGTTTCGCCCCGCAGTCTGTTCGACGTCACTCTCGGCAAAAATAATATTTTTAACGCCGACCATTACAAGGTGAACCTTGACCTGACGGCCATCAACGTCACCGACAAATACGCGCTGTATAACTTTCTGTCTACGTTCAGCGGCACGCATTATGTAACGCCGCGGGCGTTGACGGCGAGGGTTACGCTGAACTTCTAAACCAACTCGAAACGGCTTAACGAAGTTGGATGAACTGGAAATCGTTGAAGGGCACGGCGCGCGCCGTGTCCTTCGCCTCAATACCGGAACTTGCCGGACGAAGACGGGAACGCGCGTCTTGTTTGCAATGCATATGAGGAACCGATTTATGCGCCTTGGCAGCACAGCGCTGCTTTCGCTCTGGTTGCTCGCCGCCGCGCCCATTCTCGCGCAAACGGGGGCTGCCCAACCGGAGAAGGAGTCAGTGGCGATTCTCGAGCTCGGCGCCGCCGCTTCCTACAATCTCAAAGGCGGATCGAGCTTCGGACCGGACTTCGCAGCCGAAGTCACTCCGGTTGAGCACTGGCTCGAGCTTGAAGCAGGCGTCACACCCCTCTTCGCCTCTCACTCCACCGAGTGGGACACCGACCTGCTCTTCAAGAAGCCGTGGACACTCTCGCGCAAAGCCGAGTTCATGGCCGGCATAGGGCCGGAGTGGGTGCACACCAACGAAACCGGCGCAAAGGCCAATTCGGTTGCCGGGGAGGCGGCGCTGGATTTCATGTTCTGGCCGGCGCGCAGGCACAAGTATGGCTGGTATCTGGAGCCGGCTTACGACTACGACTTCTCGGCGGGGCACGAGCAGTCGGTGGGCATCAGCGGAGGGCTGCTGATCGCCATCCCCTAACAGCCTGTGGCAGAAGTGACAATTTGGGAAAAACCATCCCTCCGCGGCTAAAGCCGCACTCATTTTGCTGGTACTTACGGCACGGCTAAACAGGTTGCGGAAAAAGACCTGATTCTAGTCGAAATTCCCGGAAAGCACGCCTCAGGGCCTTTACAGGTTGCGGAAAAAGGAGCCAAGGCCATCACTGTTTCTCCACAGGGATTTGGTTTAAGTAAGAAGTATGCGCGGAGACGACAAGCAGCAGGCAGCGATGTTCAGTTATGTAACCTTGGAGCAACGGATTCCGTTGGATCATCCGGCGCGTCAGATTCGCACGTTGGCCGACCGGGCCTTGCAACGGTTGGATGCCGAGTTCGACAAGCTGTATGCCGAGATTGGCCGTCCATCGATTGCGCCGGAGCGGCTGCTTCGGGCAACTCTGTTGATGGTGTTGTACTCGATTCGCAGCGAGCGGCAGTTGATGGAGCAGTTGCAGTACAACTTGCTCTTTCGCTGGTTCGTAGGCCTTGAGATGGACGACGCGGTCTGGGACGTGACGGTATTCACCAAGAACCGCGAACGGCTGATTTCCGGCGCGATCAGCCAGCGGTTGCTGGATGCGGTGTTGGTCGAGGCGCGTGAGCACGATTTGTTGAGTGAGGAGCATTTCACGGTGGACGGCACGCTGATCCAGGCCTGGGCCGCGGCGCGCAGCTTTCATGAGAAGTCCGATCCGCCCGCGCCGGGCGCAGGTTCCGGCTACGGCGGCGAGGTGTTGTTACGCGACAAGGTCGAGTCGTCCACAGATCCTGAGGCGCGTTTGTATAAGAAGGCCACGGCCGATAAGGCGGTGCCGAGTTATCAGGGCCATGCCTTAATGGAGAACCGCAACGGGTTGGTGGTGGCAGCCGAGGCCAGCCAGTCGGCCGCCGATGCGGAACTGGACACGGCGTTGGCGCTGCTGGACCGGGCCGCGCCCGCCATGGGGCAACGCAGGCCGGAGCAAAAGATTACTCTGGGGGCCGATACGGGTTATCAGGAGAAGGGATTCGTGAGTGCCCTTCGGGAGCGCGAAGTTGCTCCGCACGTCAGCGAATACGTGAAGGGCAACCTGGGCAGGAACAGCTTGACAGAAGCAGAACGGGGCGACGAGCGGCAGTCGATCAGCCAGCGCAAACGCAAGCTGATCGAACGAGTCTTCGGCTGGAGCAAGTTGGACCGCCCGCTGCGCCAGACCAAGTTGCGCGGACTGAAGCGAGTGGATTGGTTCTACCGGCTGACCATCGCGGCGTACAACTTGGTGCGCATGCGGAGACTGATTCCGATTCAAGTCGTGGTCTGTTAGGGCCGAAGTGTGTCTGGAGGCCGATAAAACGGCCTTCAGGCACAAAATATCAACCGATCTTCAGCGAAAAGGGCGCTTGAAGACGCGAACAACGGCCACAAAAGCAACATCGGCCTGAGAAACGGGCCTTTTTCCGCAACCTGTTTAGGCCCCGCTGATTCTGTGGCCGTTATGCCGGGACTAACGTCCCTGCCTACCAGTCCCGGCCTACCGCCCGTGCGAGTTTTTCCGCAATCTGCAAAGCCGTGCCCTTTCAAAACCGGAGTTTCGCCACAGGCTCCCTGACGAACGCGGGCGGTTCCGGCCGAAGGGCCGAATTTTTCCCTTTCGCCGGGTTGCATTCTCTGTCATACTTGACTGTGCCCACCAGGTACGCCCAAACCCAACCATCCAATCATGAGGTTGCATCGATGTCGGCAAAGTATGTCTTTGTGACGGGCGGAGTTGTGTCCAGTTTAGGGAAGGGGCTGGCGGCGGCCTCCATCGGCTGCCTGCTTGAAAGCCGCGGCCTGCACGTGAACCTGATGAAGTTCGATCCGTACTTGAACGTCGATCCGGGAACTATGTCGCCGTTTCAGCACGGCGAGGTATTCGTGACCGACGACGGCGCGGAGACCGACCTCGACTTAGGCCATTACGAGCGCTTCACCCACGCCCCGCTCTCGCGCGACAATAACTACACCACGGGACGCATTTACGAGCAGATCATCTTAAAGGAGCGCCGCGGCGACTATCTGGGCAAGACCGTCCAAGTGATCCCGCACGTAACCAACGAGATCAAGAACGCCATGCGCAAGGTGGCGGCGAACGGCGCGGACGTGACCATCGTGGAGATCGGCGGGACGGTGGGCGACATCGAGTCTTTGCCCTTTCTGGAGGCGATTCGCCAGATGCGCCAGGAACTGGGGCGCGAAAGCACCGTATTTGTCCATCTGACGCTGGTGCCATGGATCGCCGCCGCGCAGGAGCTGAAGACCAAGCCCACGCAGCACTCAGTGAAGGAACTACTGTCGATCGGAATCCAGGCCGACGTGCTGCTGTGCCGCTCGGAGCGCCCGCTGAGCCGCGAGATCAAGCAGAAGATAGCAGCGTTCTGCAATGTGGAAGAGAAGGCCGTAATCGGCGCTAAGACAGTGCCCTCGGTTTACGAGGTGCCGCTGTGCTTCGCGCAGGAAGGCGTGGATACGCTCATCCTCAAGTATCTCCACAGAGAAGCGCCGGAGGCTGCTTTAGATAAGTGGAAGGACCTGGTTGACCGCTGTTACCACCCCAGAGACGAGGTGTCGATTGCCATCGTCGGCAAGTATGTGGAGTACGAGGACAGTTATAAGTCGCTCAAGGAGGCGCTAACGCATGGCGCCATCTCCCAGAACTTAAGACTTAAATTAACCTGGATCGAGGCCGAGGGCCTGGAATCAGAGACGGCGGAGGACAGGAGTTATGAATCGCAGTTAGAAGGCTTCGACGGCATTCTGGTGCCCGGCGGCTTTGGCAAGCGCGGGATCGAGGGCATGTTAAACGCTATCCGCTACGCGCGCGAGAGACAGGTGCCTTATTTTGGCATTTGCCTGGGAATGCAGACGGCGTGCATCGAGTTTGCGCGCAATGTTTGCGGGTTGAAGGACGCCAACTCCAGCGAGTTCGATCCCGCGGCGCAGCACCGCATCATCTATAAGCTGCGCGAGCTGCTGGGCGTGGAAGAGATGGGCGGGACGATGAGATTAGGTGCGTGGACCTGCATTCTACAGGAAGATACGCTGGCTTCGCGCGCCTACGGCGGGTCCACGGAGATCAGCGAGCGCCATCGCCACCGCTACGAATTCAACCGCGAGTACGAAGCGCTGATGACCGGCGCCGGGCTGCGCATCAGCGGCTCGACGCCCGACCAGACTTACGTGGAGATCGTGGAGATTCCCGGCCACCCCTTCTTTCTCGGCTGCCAGTTCCACCCTGAGTTCAAGTCGAAGCCGCTGGAGCCGCATCCGCTGTTTCGGGAGTTTGTTACCGCGAGTTACACGAACCGGCAGCGGCGCAGGGCTGCCGAGGTAGGCGAAGACTCAACTTTCACCAACGCGTAGTCCTCCTGAGCGGCCGATTCGTTCTGATGACCCTAGGCCAGGATCGGCAACAGCTCAGGTTGTGATTGGTCGTATTTCTCTCGAATCTCTCGCGCCCAGGCGAGGGTTGTAGCTGCGGGGGAGACAGGATTGTTGACCCGTTTGGGAAAACCATTGTAAGTGCGTCCATTTAATTCGCGCCCGGCGCGCTTTTTACGGACGCCGCCCCACTGCTTGAAGAAGAAAGGAATCCCAGCGTCACTGCATTGGTCACAAATCGCAGTGACCCATTCCTTCTTTAGCGGTCTTGCCCCATGGCCGCTCTCGCCGCCCACGATTACCCAGTGAATTCCAGCGAGAGGCAATGGGCCCAAGTCCTCCAGCAGCGGCTCTACCGAGAGGAATCGAACGGAGGCGGGTGATTTGTGCAAGTCGCGGATGCGCGGCAAGCCATACTCCCTGTTCTCTACGCTCACGCCCCACCAGATATGAGGAGCCTCTGCAGCGAACCGCAGCGGACCGTTCAAAAGCCTCGCCATTCTCGGTGAGCGCTTAGTGAGGATCTGATAGGTGTGCCAATTCGCTTTGACCATCACGCTCGCAACCGCCTCAATGTACTCATCGGGAACCCCATCGTGAAATAAATCGCTCATGGAGTTCACGAAAATCATCTTCGGCGTCTGCCAGCGAAGCGGCTCGGCGAGCTTTTCGGGAACCAACCTCAGGTCGAAGCCTTGCTCATACGGATGCCCCGGAACTCCACGAAACCGCTCCGCAAACGCCTCTGCGTAGCAGTGCTTGCAACCGGGGCTGATCTTCGTGCAGCCGCGCACCGGGTTCCACGTCGCGTCGGTCCATTCGATTGTCGAGTGCTCAGCCATTTGGGACCTCCCCACGATGAGCGTACTTTGCAAAGATTTCTTTCACTATCTTTTCGGCGGTTGGTTGTTGGGCGGCAAAGAACAGGAAATAGACTACGGCTCCTTTGGTATTGCGCATCGGCATTGGCTTTGGAACATACTGGAAGCCCCCGACTTTCTTCAGCCGTACTCGAAACGCTTCCGCAACCTCTTCATTGGAAGACTTCTCCTGCATTTCTTCAAAAAGGCCCTGTATAGTTTGATATGCTGCGTTCTCCCACGAGTTATCTCCCCAGAATTTTGTCATTCGTTCCCGATGAAGCTCTGAAACGTACTCTGAGTTGCGCCAAAGCACATTCCTATTCATATCCATCACCGGAAAATTCAAAAAGATCTCGATGACTTTCGATTCGCCCGCCATCCTTATTGTTTCCCAATCCAGGTCCAGGCCGTACGGGTCAAGAATACATAGTGCTCGCTCCCGGCTTGCGTAGCTGATTGTTGGAAATACCTTACGGACAAGAACGTCATTGCAGTCTCCTTGATAAACGGGGACATTCGGTCGATCAGATGAAATCTTCTTCAATTGCGCAACGCGCGCACCGTCAATGTCGACGAAATGCAGGTAGTCAAATGGAGGTTGAACATGCAATGCGCGCTGGGGGCTACCCTCGATGACGCGGCCACTTCCCTTTGCTCGGTGGTGGCCAGCCCCAGCGAACCCGTCGATGTAAATCGTCTTCAGATGGTTCGCGTGGAGTATTTGGTTATAAGGTTTGGCATATTCATCTAGGATCGCAAGCTTAACTTCTGACCAGTAGCCGATTTCGTCGATTTTGAGCTCCATCCTCATGCCATTCAGTTTCGCCTTTCATTCCCCTTAAGTCAAGCTCAATCCATATCATTCCTGGTCCTCTGAGCGAAATAGGGAATCAACTTAGCATACTGGATTGGTCAGCCAAGCGACCCCCAGCAGCGCTGCCCCTTCCACCTTTGCCGCCAGCGCGTGGCCGAAGGTGGCCTGCGTTAGAGTCCGAGCTTCGGCCAGGACGTCTCAAGGCGCCACAATCCGCTCCGCCAGATCCGGCGCCACCAACTGAAAATGCCGCACGTTCCACGTATAGATATGCTCGGCATCCACTTTGCGCGCGCACTTCAGCAGCAGCGCGTCGTAAATGGTACCTCCAGCGACTCTTGCCAAGGCCGCAGCCCGAATCGCTGCCAGGTACTCGTCCGCCGTGAGCGGAACCACCGTCATCCTACTGGCAATCTGCTCCACGAGCAGCAGCGCAGTTTCAGGCCTTTGCCGTCTGCCCCCCGTCAAAACCGAGAGGCAAGCATACGCCTCAGCCAGGCTATGAGCGCTGCAGGCACAGGTCTGCGGCGAGGCGGCTGCCAGAAGCGGCCGGCTTTCCTCGTGCCTCTCATGCTGGCCATCGCTTGCTGCGATCAATACAGAAGAATCAAAAAAGGTCCTCACGCGTTCTTTCATGGCTCGTCGGAGAGCCCCGCAACAAACCGCATCCTGCGCTCTCTCTGTTCCTGGATCACCTGGTTGACGTCATCAAGCGTGAGCTTTCCGCCGCCGACAGCCACCAGCAGCCCATCCCGCAATTCCAAATGCGCTTCCTCTGCTAAATGCTCGATCAAAAGGCGGTCGCCTGCGCGCTCCACCCGCAGCCGCGACCCTGCCTGCAGCCCCATCGCATCCCGCATCTTCTTTGGAATCACGATCCGCCCGGATTTATCAATCTCCACAGTGGCATTCATGATGCCATTTTACCACAGGAAATGCCATTTTTCATCCGGTTGTATCAGTCACCCGGGCAGCAGCACCTTTCCCTTCGCCTTCTCCGCCAAGGCGCGGTCGAATGTGACCAGAGTGAGGTGCGCGGCCTCGGCAAAAGCGGCCAGGTAGGCGTCCATCCACATCTTGGGCGAGGGAGCGTCTGCCATGGTCCGCTGCTCGAAGGCCTGGCTCACTCCAGCCGGCTCGCTCTCGAGTTTCGCTTTGCCGCTGGCAATCCATTGCCGATAAAGCGTCCAGCACTGCCGCTGGGTCAGGGTCTCGTCGCCCATTACCGCCCCGGTCGTCAGCAGACGAAAGAATCCCATTTGCGTCTGCCGGCAAAAGACGAGTGAGCTTTGGGGTTCCAGCGCTCCAAACCATGCGAGCGCCGCCTCGTGGTGCTCGTGAATCTGGTGGTGCAGCGCCACCCACACATTCACGTCAGGAAAAAGCCGTAAGCTCATCGATCTGCTCGTTAGTCAGGTGCAGGGTTCCGGGCCGTTTGGAGGGAATCACCGGCACGGTGAACCGTTTGCCTGCCGCAGGCGGCTGGCGACGCACCAGTTCCACCCCTTCCAGCAGCAGCGCTCGCAGGGTCTCTCCCCGCTCTGCAGCCATGACCTTGATCGCCCGGTAGGTCTCGTCCGGGATGTCAATCGTGGTACGCACAAAAACATATTAGCATATTTATGTATTTATGCAAAAGATCTCCAGCCCTTTACTCGCCACTTCAGTTACGATCCATTGCACTGGGCGCAGAGCCTTCAGGGGCGCTCGCGCTGGTTTTCCGTCTGCTCCCCCGAAGAGGGCGCGAGGCCCGTAAAGATCTGTTGAAAAGCGCCTGGTTGCACAGGTTTGCCCCGGATCGTTTTCGCCCCTCGCGCGTCAAATAGGGCGGTCCGGCAGGCCCGCGGCGAATGCGCCATGGGGGCTATTGACAATCTTTTTCAAGCGGGCCTATTGTGTTTGAGTTTTTGGGAGAGAAAGGAAGGAAGTAGAAATGGTTGCCTACTTTCAGCTTCAGCCGGCGGAAACCGAGCTTCAGCAATTGGCGGAGCAGTATTGGCAGGAAGCCGGCGAGAAGGAACACGAACTCGAAAAGGCGGCATTTGAGGCCGGAGAAGCGATTCGCAACGGCGATTTCACGCTGGCCAATCTGGAGGCGATCGTGCGCTGGAAGTCGGAGCGCGTGGTGCATTACCTGATCGCCAACAGCAATGAAAAGATCAAGCAGGTTCTGTCGGCGGCCACTGATCCCCAGGCCACCACCGAGACGGCCGTGAAGGCGCTTTTGGAGCTGCACGGAGTGGACCTTCCGGTGGCTTCGGCGATCCTGGCAGCGATCTTCCCGGAGCGGTACACGGTGCTGGATTTTCGCGCTCTGGAGGCCCTGGGCCACGCGCGGCACGACGTGCGCTTCTACGAGGAGTATCTGGACTTTTGCAAGCGTCTGGCGGAGAGCAACATCGTCAGGCCGCAGAGCGATCTTCCCGCGCCCACGCCGTTGCGCGCGCTGGACCGGGCGCTGTGGGAATGGTCCCGCAGCCACTCGGGGTAACCGGCGCGGCACGGAGGCATCCGCGCGGGATGAGCATGAGGCGCGACACGACGCCCCTGCTTTTGCCGTACAATCGCCCTGGTGAGCCAGTCATTTGAGATCGGGCCGGTCGAAGTGGGCGCGGGGCGGCTGTTTCTGGTCGCGGGCCCGTGCGTAATCGAGAGCGAGGCCCATGCCCGCAAGATGGCGGAGGCGATTCAGCGGATTGCGGCGGACGTGAACGTGCCGTGCATCTTCAAAGCCAGCTACGACAAGGCCAACCGCACCAGCGAGAAGAGCTTTCGCGGGCCGGGATTGGCGGAAGGCGCGCGCATTTTGGGGCGGATTGCCAGAGACACGGGGCTGCCGGTGCTGACCGACGTGCATGAACCCGGCCATTGCGAGGCGGCCGCGGAAGCCGTGGACGTGCTGCAGATTCCCGCATTCCTGTGCCGGCAGACGGACCTGCTGGTGGCCGCAGGCAAGACCGGGCGGGCCATCAATATTAAGAAGGGGCAGTTCGTGGCGCCGTGGGACATGCGCTTTCCGCTCGAAAAGGTGCGCTCGACGGGCAACGAGCGGGTGTTCCTGACCGAGCGCGGATCGAGCTTCGGCTACAACACGCTGGTGGTGGATTTTCGTTCGCTGGCGATCATGCGGCGGCTGGCGCCGGTGGTCTTTGACGGCACGCATTCGGTGCAACAACCCTCGGCGGCGAACGGTGTGAGCGGTGGCCAGCCGGAGTTCATTCCGCTGCTGGCGCGCGCCGCGGTGGCTGCGGGCGTTGATGGGCTGTTTTTGGAAGTGCACGACGACCCGGCCAACGCCAAGTCCGACGCCGCCAACGCGCTGGACCTGAAGCTGCTGAAACCGCTGCTGGAAACACTGGTGGCGATTCACGCGGCGGGGGGCGGGTAGTAGCGGTTCCAGAGTTTCCGTGTGCTTTGCAGAGCCGAGCAAGGTGGCATTTACTTCCGCCCCACGAGCGAAGACCTGTCCGTGGGGCCCGGTGTTCCACCGCACGAACGAAGACATTTCCGTGGGGCCCGGTGTCGCTCGCGTCGACTTGGCGATCTTGCCTCCGGGATGCACGTACGCTGGTTTTGCTTTGGCGGGCCACTGAAGCCACTAATGAAACACGCACTGCACGATCATGGTGCGAAAGGGGGGACTCGAACCCCCATGGGTTGCCCCGCAGATCCTAAGTTCACAGCGAACGTGGAATCAATAACTTAACTGAACATGCTCTGAATGGTATGTGCTTGTATCTGTTGGATGTTCAGCGCACCCCATCTGAGCCGTTATAAGCGCGTCCAAGCCGCCACTGGGCACAAAATTGGGCACAGTCACATGGGGTGAACCTCTCTGTTGAGACAATTTGAAATTGGCACACTCGCCGTTCATTGAATTTTCCTACTCAAACAGCCTCTTCTCCCAAAGAATAGCCATGGCGTCTGCACGTGCTTATTCGAACTTAGATCGAGTTCTATTTTCAGCGGGTTAGCAAATTGGCGTCTAAGCCCGTATAAGCCCATTTAGACCCGTACCCGCTACAGTATCCGCTACCGTCGCTACAGTGGCAACCAAACGCCTGAGTCTTATTCCCTCCGAATTCAGCACCCATTCGCCGGACGCTCCTGACCTTTGATCCGCGACCAATCATTTCCGAAAAGCCGAACGGGGAGACCCCGCGGATACTTTATCCGGCGGCACAGCGCAGCCATCGCTTGCACTTTCCATGCAATGTGTTCCGGTATCGAGCTCAGTTGGAGAATTTGAGGTAGACCCTGGCAAGGCCGCGATTGGGATTCGTCCGGTGGACTCGGATGGTCATGCCCGGTCCAGGTCCGATTGCATGGTTGAGAGATCGCCGATGTGCCGGCCCGAACACTTGGAACGCGGCCTATGGGCGTGCGCAGGCCGTTCGCACTTTCTCTTTTCAACTTCGGTACCGCTACTCGCTCAAGGAAGGAATCAACGACGGCTTCCTGACACCCTTCAAGGTAGTGCAGATTGCCACCACGCTGGACGAGTACGTCTACGCGCCCGACGACACGGTGGTGGAGGGCGACGTGGAGGAAGCCCATGGCCATGCCCTCTTACTTTGGCGGAAGAGTACTTTGAATCCAGGGCCGGCCAGTCTGCGTACCAAGGCAGTTTCCTGCTCCACTCCTTGAACGCGATCGTGTATCCCGACCTTCCCGGCTAGATTGTGACGAGCGGTGCAGTGGCCGTATGCGCTCTGAATCTTGGAGTCTATGGCAGGCGACTCCGGAGGGCCTGGGCCTCTCCAAGCAGGCCGCGTTAAGAACCGAGCCGGGTCGGCAGTGGCACCGTTCAACTCTTCAAGCACAGCCCGGCGGAGGAATTCCTGATTTTTCCCATACGAGATGATTGAGATGAATATCTGTATTTGACAACTAGGGTGGCGATCTGACCTTGCCCTCAGAATGCGTACCCCTTAGCGGGCCTTTTTAAACGAGGATACACGTCGTGGACTCCTTAACGACGAATATCTCGGTGCCGGGATCGTAAAGGAGAAACCGATCATGGGGTATATCGAGAGCCAGAAGTGGGACCAGGACGACCAGGGGTTCCAGATTACCGCGCCTACGGAGCCGTGAGCCGGCTTGAAGCCGGGGAAGCTTCAGCCGCAATCCGGCGACTTTCAGTCGCCCCACAACCCACAGCCTTGAGGCGGTGGTTGTTTAGCGACTTGACCTACAGACCGTTAGATTCGTAGCTTTTGAAATCCCACGAATTCCGCACGGCCTCGGAGATCTCGCTGAATGCGCAAAATCTCATTCCATTTTGCCATCCGCTCGCTGCGCGAAAAAGACCCGACTTTGAGCTGCCCTGCGTTGGTCGCCACAGCGAGATGAGAGATGAAAGCGTCCTCTGTTTCGCCCGAACGCGCCGAGATGATCGGTCGCCAATTTGCCGATTTAGTCAGACGAATCGCCTCAATGGTTTCTGTAACGGTCCCAATTTGGTTCAGCTTGATAAGCACTGCATTCGCAACCTGCCTCTCAATTCCGGTGCGGATACGCTGCATGTTCGTCGTGAACACATCGTCACCAACGACTTGAACCTTCTTGCACAATGCTCTGGCAATCTCTTGCCAGCCGGCCCAGTCAGTCTCGGCCATGGGGTCTTCGATCGACACAATTGGAAAGCGATTGCACCAGTCTTCCATGAGCGCACAAAACTGGCTTGATGTGAATTCGCGTTTCTCCAAATTGAATCGATAACGGCTTGTCTTCTCGTCATAGAGATCACTTGCCGCGATGTCCAATGCGATACCGACATCGCGACCTGGCGTGTAACCGGCACAGCAAATCGCATCCACGAGTAACTCCAGCGCATCCTCATTCCGTTCAAACTCCGGCCAAAATCCCCCTTCGTCCGCTGCGCCAAAATATTTTTTGCGGCTACGGAAAATATCGCCAGCCGCGTGGTAAACGTTATGCGTAACTTCCAGGACCTCTTCATAACTCCGAGCCCCGATGACCATCAGCAAAACATCCTGGACATCTATCCGCCAATTGGCGTGGGCGCCACCACCTATGATTTGAATCTCAGGAACCGGAATCAGTGTGCCCTTTCCTTCGCCGAGGTACGAGTATAGAGGCTCGTTGCGCGCCGCGGCAGCGGCATTTGCGACGGCCATTGACACAGCGAGGATTGCATTGGCACCCAGCCTGCTCTTGTTGGGTGTCCCATCGAGTTCGATGAGAGTCTTATCGATCGCCTGCTGATCAAACGCGTTGAAGCCGCAGAGTGCCGGCGAAATTTGGTTCTCAATATTGGCAATGGCCTTGAAAACGGATTTGCCGCGGAATCGTTTCGCATCGTTGTCGCGAAGCTCCAACGCCTCGAACTGGCCCTTAGAGGCCCCTGACGGCACGAGGCCACGGCCGCGCGAACCGTCAGCCAGACACACTTCCGCTTCAACGGTTGGCACGCCGCGCGAATCATAGATTTGCCAAGCTTCTATTGAAGTTATGTTCATGCATCGGCCTCAATAAATTCAGATCTAACGATTTGCGCACACCAGATTTCCAACAGGGCGGTAAGACCCTTCGGCAATGACGGAAGATATCGGCGCACAAAGGCGCGGACAAAGTGCTGCTTCCGCGGGGTAAGATACTCAACAGGAGATTTGCCGTCCACGCGCGCCAGAAGCAACATCAGCAGTAATGGTACGAGCCGCTGTTCAATCTGGAGGGCGTCCACATCGGAGCGTTCCTGTACATAAGTGTGCCAGAAGGCATCGATCATCTTTTCAACCTCACAACTCTTAGGGGCATGATGTAACGACTTCAGAAGCAGGTGATTCAAAAGGAATGCTACGTCGAATGTCGGATCGCCGTACCACGCGACCTCGCAGTCGAGCACCACCATGCGATCACCCCGAATCAAAATGTTCTTGGGGCTGAAATCTCCATGCACGAGCGCTTCTCGTATTGATTCGAGTCGCCGTGCCTCGGTATCAATGAGCGCCCGCAAAGCGGGGTTCCGCGCGCCGGCTGTCAGTAGATACGGCTCGACGCGAAGCTGGTGAAAATTCGCTGTGGTGTCGAATTGCCTTCGCAGTCCCTCGTCATGAGCTGTCCGACGATGGATTTCCCCAAGAAAATTTCCAGCGAGCTCAGCGTGCCTGGTGCAGAAGTTGCCGGTAAGCAGCAAGTGCTTCCAATTTTCGAAATCATCGCCGAGGTATTCCATGCCGAAGTAGCCGGATTCCGGACTGGAAAAATATAGTTGCGGCACGGCGCCGGGCATCATCTGGTCCACGACTTTAAGGTATTTGCACTCGCTTACATTGCGCGCCACATCGGCAAACCAGCTGTCCTCAACTCGCAACTTCGCCAGTGCTCGCTTCACCACGAACCTATTTTCGCCGTCTTCCACAAAGTATATCTCGCTCGATACTCCGCCACTCAATGGCGCAAGGCACGTCTGCGGGCCAAGAACATGACCATTGCGGCGAAGCACATCGAGAAAGCTGGCTGTTTCGCTCATTCGTGGAGAAGGCGGGCAATAGTCTGCGCGCGCAGATAATCGTAAAATGTTTGCGGGCTGTTTACGCCGCCGCCCATCCCGCTCAAATTCACACCGGCATAAGGCAGGCCATAGGCGAAGAGGTTGTGCGCGTTAATCCAACTGTTGCCAGCCACCATCCGCTCGGCAACCCGGTTTGCGCGGCCCAGGTCCGCGCTCCAGACACTGTTTGCCAGACCATAAGAGAGTCTATTTACTTGCGCAACGGCGGACTCTTCATCCTTAAAGTGCAACAAATACGCACAGGGGCCGAATATCTCTTCACGGCAGCAGATATTGTCGTCCGGTCCTTCCAGAAGGGCAGGTGAGACATAGAATCCTTTCGTCACCGCTGGTGGTGTAATCACGCCGCCATCAAGAACAGCCCGCGCTCCACTCTGCTTGCCACGATCGAGATACCCGAGCACGCGCTGCCGCTGGATCTCACTGACAAGCGGGCCCATCTGTGTTTCGCGATCCAGGCCAGGGCCGATCCTGGTTTGTTGCAACGCTGCTATCACCTTTTCAACAAATTTGTCATAAACTTTCTCTTGAATCATCCACCGCGTGGCCGTGCAGCAAACCTGGCCGGTATTCATGGTGATGGCTCCAGCAAGCAGCGCCGCAGTGGAATCCAGATCTACGTCCTCAAAGACGACCGCCGCGCCCTTGCCGCCGAGTTCGAGTTTGCAGGGGACGAGATTGCGCCCGCAAACTTCGCCGATTCTCTTGCCTACTGCAGGTGATCCAGTGAACGACATGTGCTTGACGCGCGGATGCGACGCTAATGCAGCGCCAGCATCAGAACCATTGCCTACAACGACGTTCAACACGCCCGGAGGAAGGCCTGCCTCCAAGGCGATTTGCGCGACATACAGCGTCGTAAGCGGAGTCAGTTCAGACGGTTTGACAACTACGGTGTTACCGGCGGCGAGTGCCGGAGCGATTCCCCAGCAGAGCAGCGTGAAGGGGAAGTTCCACGGGAAGATGAAACCGCAGACACCGTAAGGGACACGCCAGATGCGGGCCTCGAAGCCTTTGACATCGAGCGGAATGCTGTACTGCGCGTGCGAAATGAGGTTAGCATAGTAACGAAGGCATTCAATGCCAAACGGGACGTCGAATCCTTCGGCAAGGGTGATGGCTTTGCCGACATCGAGCGACTCGAGTTCGGCCAGCTCGGCGGAGTGCTTTTCCAACGCGTCGGCAAAACGATGCAGCAACCGCGCACGGTCGTTGGCGTCCAACGCCGACCAGGCGGGAAACGCTTCTTCGGCTGCGCTGACTGCAAGGCCGATTTCCTCCGCCCCGCCCATCGCGACTTCGGCGAGGACCGACCCATCTGATGGATTGACGACGGGCGCGGTTGCGGTCATGCGTACCTGGGTACCGATAAGGTGCGGCAGCGGTTTGGCAAGAAAGTCCCGGACGTCCGCTTGAAGTTTAGTTTTCATGGCAGTCACTCACTTGTTATAAGCCATTGTTGCGTTGGTGGTCTTGACCGGGATTTCCATTTTGCTTTCCCGGCCACAAGAGAATATACCCCGAGTGCCCGATTCGCCATCTTTTTCCGCATGTCGTCCAAGACCAGAGCCGGAGCGTGCCCGGCAGGTCCGTTACCGGGACCCGGAAGCCGTGATTTGCACTATTTCGAGGCGATTTCACTGACACCTCTCCCTCAATTCCCTCTGTCGTCCAGTTTGGCTTCGCCTGGCTGCAGTGCCTACCCGGCTGGCAGCGGCAAAGCCTCCATCCGCCGCAGCATGCTTGCAAACAAGCGCTGCGTCAGATGGCTCTCCGCCAACAATAGCCAGTAGTAGCGGGCATGCTTGACCAGCCTGCCGCCTGTCTTCACCAGCCGTTGCTGCAAACTGGTCAGCGACCAGTTCTCGATCTTCTTCGGCAACACCAACCTCCGCCACAGATTTCCCAAGTTGTAGGCGGTCAGGCTCAGCCATAGCCGCACTTCATTCGACCGGAACCGATGGCAACTCAGCCGCGTCATTTTTACCGCCTGTTTGCCTTCCTTGATCCACTGCTCGGCCGTGCCCCACTTGTTATAGAACCGCACCGCCGCCCGGCTCGGCGTCTCCAGATTGGTCACGATGAAACCGATGCGCGGGAACTACCCCCCGGCATGATGCTCAACCTTTGCCACCACTCGCCGTGCCGTCGTCCAACTGGCCGCCCGATAAAGAAAACCCTTGTACCACACGATCGGTTTGTGACTGGGACGCCTCACCGGGCGCAGCAGCAGTTCCGCTACATCCCGCTCCAGGTTCTCGTTGGCCGGAATGCGGATGGCATACTTCACGCCCCGCTCCTCCAGCGCCTCGTAGATCTCCGGCTTGGCGAAGGCGGCGTCGGCGCGAAACACAACTTCCTTGCCGAGCTTCTGCTGCCGTTCAATCTCGGGAAGCAGCAGTTCTTCCCAGTCTTCGGCACTATGCACGTTGCCGGGGCGCAGCTTTGCCGCCAGACAGCCGCCTTCCCGATTGAACAACAAGAGCGGGTGATAGCAGGTGGACTCGAAGTGACCGTTGTACGCGCTATTCTCCTGCTGACCGTACACCGGGATCCCCGTCGAGTCCATATCCAGCACGATCCGCTTTTGCGCATCGATGGCTTCGACCTTGCCGATGAGTTCGCGGTTGATGCGGACCAAGCTGGCGAAGTTCTGCTCTTCGGCCAGCATCTCGGTCTCGAACGTCTGCAAGCGCGAAGTCAGCGCCGCGCCGCGATCCCAAGTCTTCTCCGAACCGATCAACCGTAACGTCGGATCTTGCGCGAGCCGTTCGGCGTCGTTGACATCCTCATAGCCTGCGATGCGGCTGTAGACGAACTGGCGGAACAGATCAGCGAGCGGAAGTTGCGTATTCTTCCCGCGCCGTGAGTCGGTCAGGTGCTGGGTGATCAGTTCGCCGAAGCCCAGCCGTTCATCCAACTCACGAACAAGGATGAGGCCACCGGGTGAACGGATTATGCCGCTTTCCGACGAGACAATTGCTTCTGCTGTAAAACAATACAGACGCGAGTTTGACTGCTACGAAAAACTCTGCAAAGTCGTCGCTACCAAATGCGAGCGAGAGATTATTCGTGCTAACACGCTGCGTGCCGGAGTGACTTCACGCGCAAAAGCGCCGAGCAAGCTACTTGGAAAACTTCAGAAGAAATACAGGCTCGTACAGGCTCTGAACACGGTCGAGGATGCTCTCAGCCGAGTCTCGGATTTGGCTGGCGTACGTATTTCGTAGACTTCCTCGCCGCGCCTAATGGCGGCGACAATCTGTGTCCGAGGTGTGTACGGAGGGCTGGGAGTGCTGTCGGGAACGGACTGCAACGGATTTCAACAAACTGGCCGCAAAGTCCGGGCTTGTCGCACTTGGTGTCCTTTGCTCAGCGGCAACCGCGGGCCCCTACCGGCACGACGAGCCAGGTGAATCGACCTGAAGATTGTCAAATTCGACGCGATTCCACTCTGTACCCAGCGCGAACATCCCTTGCACATGCGCGGCACTTTCGACCGACGCGATCCGCAAACCGTCAACACATGCGACAATTTGCGCGCCATGGAAGCTCAATTCCAGGTGATGCCATGCATTCGAATCGGCATTTATTGAACCGCTTGCCAGCGTTACCACCGGCTCTTTGAAGTGTGTTGACAGCACGTCCCATGAACCGTCTGGCCGCAGCCGCAAGACATAGCCGCTTGGCCAGCGCGCATGGCCGTCCTGAAACACGTTCGCCGAATCGATGCGCCCCATCAGCACCGCCGGCGCATCGCTAAGAAAGTGAACATCGGCAGCGATGCTGTAATCCTTCCACCTGGAATCCCCCGCAATAGTAAACGGGTCTGGCAACGGCCCCCATGGAATCGGCTTTGTCGTAATCACCTGCTCCAGGCACACTCCCGGCCGGCCTGCGCAGGGGTGTGCTTCAAAGGCACCATCCTGATCGGCAAGGTACTTGGGCGAGCGACCCAAATCGGTATGTTCGAAATCATCGGCGTAAGGGAAGGGAAACCGTGCTGGGGCCGGCGGCTGCGCAGTGCCCTTTCCCTGTCCGCTTGTCGTGGTCAGCGAATACAGAGAGTCCGGATCGAACGTATAAGTGAAGGAATTCTGATGCGGCTTCACCGTGGCAACATGCTCAAATGTGCGCGTGTCATTCGTCACCCACACATAGACCGGTGAAGCGGCCAACCCACCAGTCAGATGGAACACAGCGGTTTGTGGGCGGGTTGCTCCGATGGTCTCGAGAATGACACTCCAGTTTTTCCGGTCCGATGAGCGCAGGGAGACATAACTTCCCTTTAAAGGCAGGGTGCCCGATCCCGAGTCAAGATACTGCCAACCGGGCTGGGCAAACTGCGTGGTATGCGCCGTGGCCCAGATGGTTCCCTGCACCTTATAATTGCCCGACCACGGGGTGTTCGCATACATCAATCCAGAATTCGGAGCCGCGAGATTGTCATAGTAAGAGGTGATCGGACTCCATATCTCGGTCGCCGTCAGTGAGCCATCAAGATAGTTCTGGTTGTAGAGATGAGCCAGGATGCGCCCGCCCTCGGCCCAGTCGCGACTGACAAAGGGTCCGCCTCCGCCATTGGGCTGATCTTCAGTGGACCAGAGGGGCTTGCCCGTGGCGCGCGCCGCATCGGTGGTGGTGATTTTGCCATTCACCTTCGGATAGTGCACGCCGATGACAGCAACCGCCGCAGCCAGCGCGGGATCATTCAGGATGGCGTCGGCAATGGCCCATTGCCCTGCACCTTCGCCAGGATATTCATCGCAACAAACAATCTTCGTGGAAAGACGATCGGCTTTTAGCTGATGGTCGAGTTGCTTGACATAGGATGCGTCGTAGACCTTCTCATTCCATATTCCGGCGTAGGCAATATCGAGACCGTGATCGGCCTTGGCCATTTTGATGAAATTGGCCACATACCCGGCCATCTTCGCAGTGTAGAGAGCATTTTTGCCGACCCATCCAGGAGCGCCCCAGGGCAGCACTTCCAGAATGATGTGAGGATTGCGCTTGCGTGCCTCCTCCATCAGCCACCATTCATAGCCACGCGTCGCATTGTGGCCGGCGGGAGTACGCATGGCGCTGGGCTCAGAGCCGTCTGTCGAGTTCACGTCGGCGCCGATCTCCACCTTAAGGTGCTGCAGTGCGGCGCCATAGCCAGGCTTGAATAGATAGTCGAGAATCTGGCTGCGCTGGGGCTCCGGGTAATCGATCAACAGGCGTGACGAAGCTCCAGCGCTGACTGCGCCGAGCCCATCGAAGACTCGACCCTTGCTGTTGCCGTCGAGCACAATGTTGATCTGCTGGGCGCCAGCGGCTGCGGAATAGCAGGGCATCAGAGTACAAAGCCAGAACGTCACAATGAACGTGACCCGCATGTTCACCTTCCAATCCGGAGAGTTCAATCTATCCCGCATGTGTGCTGTCCTGCACTCTGCCATTGCGTAGCCACGTTTCGATCTCTTCAAGCGTCTTCCCCTTGGTTTCCGGCAGAGAACGCGCCAGGAACAACAGGCCCGCCAAGCAGATCAGCGCATAGGTCCAAAATGTGCCGGAAGCTTTGAGAGCCGCATTCAAAAAAGGGAAGGTATAGGTCAACAGAAAACATGCACTCCACAAGGCTGTCACTGCGATCGACATGGCGCTGCTTCGAATCTGGGTTGGAAAGATCTCTGAGATTACCACCCACGTCGCCGGCGCCAGCGACATGGCATAGCAGGCGATAGCGGCAAGCACCAGAATCAGCATTGGCTTGCCCTGAATGTGCAATCGATAGAGCACGCCCAGCGCCGTGTAGGTGATGGCCAGCCCGGAGATTCCGGTCAGCAGCAGAGCGCGCCTGCCGAAGCGGTCGATGGTGAACAGCGCCACCAGCGTAAAAAGCAGATTGACGGCTCCGGTGATCACAATATTGAAGAGGATGTCGGAGACTCGGTATCCGGCAGCGGCAAAAATCTCCTGCGCATAGTTGAAGATCACATTGATGCCACACCACTGCTGCAGGACGGCGAGCGTTACGCCCAGCAGAAGCACCTTCCCCATTCCGTCGGCAAACAAAGCGGCGAGATTGGAGCGGCGCGGCTGCGCCTTTTCCGCGGCAGAAAAGTCTGCGAGTATCTGCTCCGCGTAGGCGCGATCACCCAGACGCTCGAGCACTTGAAACGCACGCTCGATTTGGCCTTTGGCGGCCAGCCAGCGCGGGCTCTCCGGAACTAGAAACGAAGCGACGAGGAAACAAACCGACGGAATGGCGGTGACCGCAAACATCCATCGCCATCCCCACTGGCCGTTCCAGGAAACCAGAATCTCGTGCGCCGTGGCCCCTGCCGGCACGGGCCGCGCAATGAGCCAGTTCACTATCTGCGCCAGCAGAATTCCGACCACAATGGCCAATTGATTGAGTGAAACCAGCCGGCCGCGCAGGTGTGCCGGAGAGATCTCGGAAATATACATAGGCGAAACGCCCGAGGCCAGGCCGATGGCATAACCCCCCATCATCCTCCAGACAACGAATCCATCAAACGCAGTGGCCAAGCCCGTGCCCAGAGACGAAACCGCAAAAACAAATGCCGCCAGAATCAGAAGCCGCTTTCTTCCTAACCGGTTGCTCAGTGTGCCGGAGGAGAGAGCGCCAACGAGACATCCGATCGGGGCACAGCTCATCGCCCAGCCCACGAGCCGGGGAGAAGCAAGCCGAAAATAGATCTCGTAGAATGGCTTTGCGCCACCGATGACGACCCAGTCGTAGCCAAACAGAAGTCCGCCCAACGCGCCGGCCGCAGCCACCATCCACAAATAAGCGGAAGCAGTTCCGGATGCGGGAATGTTGTCGGCTGCGGAAACGGGCACGGGCGCAATCATGATGCCGGCTGCACCTCTGAACCTTCTGGCGCCTTTGCATTCTTTTCTTCCAGCCCATCAAGCATCTCCGCGGCAAAGAGGTGATTGGGGTCCTCAGCAATGACTTGGCGCAGCAGTTGAGTGGCCTCTTCGCAACGCCCCCTGCCATGGCGGGCCAAGGCACTCAGCAGCAGCAGCTTTACGCGATTGCGCTTGGTCAAATCGTCTTCGAAAAGAAGCAGATTGGGTAAGGACGTTGCAAAATAGTCGAGCGTGGCTTCCTGCTCGATCTGTTCATCGGCGAAATGGGCAAGGCTGGACAGCTTCTCAGCCGATTCCTGTTCTTTTCCCAATGCCTTGAGCGCAAGAGCCTGAAAGTAGGAGTGAATCCCGGGCGAAGGCAGGGGCGCCGCAGCCGCGCTCCAAAAACGCCGGGCCAGCTCTGCTTCTCCCATTTGCTTTGCCGCCACGGCGGAGAAGTAATCCAACTCGCGCTCCAGCGTAAGCAGGTGTTTGCCTTCTCCCAGGTTTTCCGGATAATGCCGCGCCGCCGTAAAGTGATCCAGGGCTTCCTTGGCCTTTCCGGTCTGCAGAGCCTTCCTGCCCAGCGCACGGTGCGCACACACATATTGCGCTGCCACCAGGCCTTCTCCGCCCTCCCAGGGACTGAAGCGGCGCTCACTCAGATGCTTGAGCGCCGTCTGCCATTGGCCGGTTTCATTCAAAAGCGTAATGAACTCCACCGTCAAATCGTCCCGGAGGCCCACTAGATCACTGTGCACTTCGAGGCATCGGAGCCGTTCCTGCGCCGTGGCCAGCCCGGCTCGTTTTCGCAACTGATCCCACTCGTACAGCAGGCGTGCATCCGCGGGTTCGGCGGCAAGTGCACGCTTGTACATTCGATCAGCCGCTTCAGGATTGCGCCGGATGTTGAACTCCGCAATGCCCAGATTTCTCCATGGAATGGAGAAGCCCGCATCCAGTTCCACGGATTGCTGCCAGCAGCGAATCGCGTCCTCGTAGCGACGCTTATCGTAGTAGAGATTGCCGAGATAGTAGTGCGCCTTGGCGCTTGCCGGATTCCGCTTGATGGCGGATTCAAGCACGATCATTTCTTCAAGGCGCGCAGGAAAACAATAGCGCGATGAAGCCGCTTCGGCACGCGCCGCATACTCCACGGATTCTTTCTCGCGGCCAAGCAGAACCCCGAGCCACGAAAGCGTGTACCAGAGCATCGGATGTTCCCATCGCGCTGCCCGGCAGCAAGCTTCGAGCAGTGCGAAGGCATCGTCCGGAAGCCCGCACCAGGCAAGATCGTAGGCGATATCGAGCAGCGTCTGGGCGTCTTCTTCAAGCGCGGCGCAATATGCGTCGAGATCCGCCTCGCTGCCCGTCAGGAGAAATTGCTCGGCCATGGCCCGGAAATCCAGCTTGTCGAGCAACAGGGTAGCGGCGATCGCAGCACCCGCATCAGCGCCACGGCCTATGCGCCGCAGCAATGCGATTCGTAAAGCGCGCGCCTTCAGATTGTCCGCATTGGTCAGCAGGCTTCGCTCCACCTGATCCAGTGCGCCGGACAGATCGCCGCGCCCGGCGCTGATGGACGCAAGGCCGTAATATCCAGCACTCTGCCAGGCGTAATTCCATACGGCCTTGTGAAATAGAGCATAGGCTTCGGCGGTCTTTTCCTGATAGAGGCGTACCAGACCGAGGTTGTAGAAGGCTTCCCCATCACGTGGATTGGGATTTCGCGCAGTAAGGCGGCCAATCGCCGCTTCAAAGTACTCTGCCGCCTCGGCAAATTGTCCCTGGCGCAGACGCAGCAGCCCCATTGCGTTGTTCAGCCGCGCATCGCCCGCATCGCGCCTGAGCCCCTCCAGCCAATAAAGTTCCGGCGAGCGCGTTGCATGACGGTACTGCTCAAGATGCAATCCGGTCAGATAGAGCTCGTCGGCGCTTTCAATCTCTGCCGGCTGCGGCGGCTCCGAGGCCGGCTCCGGCAGTGCGCGATCCGCCGTCTTTTCCGGCTGGTAACCAATCAGTTCGTTCCCGGCAGCGTCGAACACCGACACTCGACACTCTTCGGGCGTTGCGCCGGGCGTTTCAATGCTTGCGGTAAAGGGAATGCCCGGCGCCAGGTCGAGTTCTTGCTCAAAAACCGGCTTCTGATTGCGAAGCAACACCACGCGCACCCTACGCTTTGCGGTGACGCAAACCCCGATGTTCGCCGTTCCCGCTTGCACGTGCAGATTGACCGCAGCTTCCCTGTTGGCGTTTTTCGCTGGCCCAATCTTTTGGATCGGATACCAGTACTGACTAAACGTCTTGGTCTCGTAAGGCTGCAGCCACGAAAAATCGGGTTGATTGTCCGTATAGGCGCCGGCCATCAGTTCCACGTAGGGGCCGTCTTCGTCGGTCAAGTTGCGCTCCCATGCGGAGCCAAACTCCGCATTGCCCCACGTCCACATCTTTTTGCCCGGCGCTACGTGATGATTCGACGTGTGCACCAGCCCCGCCGCGCGCGCATGATCGTAGCCGCCGCAGAAATCGTATTTCGATTCCGTGACCATGTACGAGGTCGGCACGGGAATATTCTTGTACCAGGAGATATCTGTGCCCGGGCTGTAGTCCACGCCGTAATAGCTGCCGCGGGCAATGGGAAACGACGAGATGGCCCGCTTTGCGTGGTCGGCCACAAAGCTTACATCGGGCGGAAAGAACGCCTGGTACTGCTCATGGACCCGCACCGCGACGTTACTCCACCACAGGAAGGTTTGGGCCAGCGGCGTGCGGTTGTAAAGGCGGACTCTGGCCTCCACAATCGCTTTCCCCGGTGAAAGACGAATGCCTACCATGCCCTTCATGCGCAGCATGGGATCGTGTTCACTCAGCCACACCGTCCGGCTGCCGTCGTCCTCCTCTTCGATGGTTGCATGCACCGGCATGAAGGTCGAGGGCCGGTGATGCTGCGGCCAGTTGAATTCAACTCCCCCGGAGATCCACGGTCCCAGCAGCCCCACCAGTGCAGGCTTGATCACGTTCTGCCTGTAAAAGAAATCGTACTGATTGGTCTTATCGCGCCCGGCGTGAATGCGGCCGCCGATCTCAGGCAGAAGCATCAACTGGATATAGTCGTTCTCCAGAAAAATTGCCCGATAGGACTTTTCAACTTTATCCAGCGCAACGTGATCCGTAAACGGGTTGGGATATACCCTTCCACTGCTTCCCTGATAAACCCGCTTCTCAAGAAACATTGGGTTCGGATCGGCGTCCTGCACTGGATAAGTAGGAAGAACGACCTGCTGCTCATAGCAGCGCACTGCGGCGAATTGGCCTCTATCACTCACCGGATTTATACCCCGAAACCAAGATCGATCGGCAGTTGTATAGAACTTTGGTTTGCGCAAAGAGGGCGCATTGCCAGACTCGCGTGATCAGCGCCACCCTAGACGGCCAGGAACGACGTGTCAACAGCGAGTTGATCAGCACGCTCTTTTAGCGCACTTCAATCAGCACCGCTCCATGTTGCGGAACCTCGGCCGTGAAGCTGTCCCGGAACATGCCCAGATCTTTCTTCTGCCACAGGTCGCGCACATGAACCGGATGAGAGTAGCCAATCTGGCTGAAGATCACGGAGGCGGGCAACGTCGATTCACCGGAGTTGATCAGGCCGACTGCTGTGCGTCCTCCACTAAGCGGCTTAACCCACACCTCGACAGGCCCCACTTGGCTGATGCGGCGCCCCTGAACGCCCTTGGGGTCCTGGTCGACCGCAATCACCTCGCGATTGATGAGGACGGATAACTGATCCGCCGTCAACTTGGGGATATCTGAGCTTGCAAACAAGGGCGCAGCAAGCAGAGACCACAGCGTCATCTGCGTCCTGTCTTCGTCCAGGTCAAGGCCGCGGTTCCCGATCTGCAAAAAATCAGGATCGTTCCAATGGCCCGGCCCGGCGTAGCGTTCCAGTCCGTCCTGACCGAAACCCATAAACATCATTCTTGCGTACTCCTGGAAGTCGATCCGATTGCTGACATCGCCGGTCGTACGCCACAGGTTGGCTCCAATTTTCGGCCCCCATACCCAGGGCGCCTCCATGCCATATTCACACAAGCTGTAAATCATCGGCCGGCCCGCATGAACCAGAGCTGCATGCATTTTTTCGTAGGCTGCCTGGAGCTGGTCGGGGCGATAGACCTTCTGCGCGCTGCACCAGTCATATTTCAGAAAGTCCACTCCCCACTGGGCGTAAGTCTCCGCATCCTTTTCTTCGTACCCATAACTGCCCGGATAGCCTCCGCAGGTTTGCGGCCCCGGCGAGGAGTAGATTCCGAATTTGAAGCCTCGGCTGTGAATATAGTTTCCCAGCGCCTTCATGTCGGGGAAGCGGCTGTTGGAATGAATGTGGCCTTCGGCATCGCGCTTGCCCTGCCAGCAGTCATCCAGGTTGACATACTCATACCCCGCGGCTTTCATGCCGTTGGAAGCCATCGCATCCACAATGGACTTCACATCGGCATCGGTCACGTCGCATCCGAACGCATACCACGTGTTCCAGCCCATGGGCGGAGTCGCGGCCAGTTCTGCACCCCGAACTTTGGCGCTGCCCGCAAACAGAATCATTGCCATTCCAAATGAAGCCAGCATGCTCTTCACCGTAGTCGATCGCCGAGTGACTCTCTGCGACGTTGACATCCTGCAGGAATAGCTGACGATGCTCATTCGATTCTCCTCCCGATCCGGTAAGAATTGCTAGATGATAGAATTATTGCGCTCCAGCATGCATGTGAATCGAACAGCGGGTTTATGGCAATTGAGATGTGCCTTAGCCGGAATTTCCATTTTGCTTGGCCGGCTGCGCAATTGTATTCTCCCGAGTGCCCGGCTCGCAATTTTTTCTCATTTCGTTCCGACGGCGAGGATTTTTTCGCTCGCGCAGGTCCTCTGCCCAGGCCAAAAAGCCATGACTTGTCTGATTTGAAATCCATTTCACAGACACCTCCCCCGTCAATTCCCCTCCTCCAGATTGGCTTCGTCTGGCTGCCGTGCCTATCCTGCCGGCAGCGGCAAACCCTCCATCCGCCGCAGCATGCTGGCGAACAGCCGCCTGGTCATGTGGCTCTCTGCCAACATTAGCCAGTAGTAGCGGGCATGCTTGACGAGCCGCCCGCCCGTCTTCACCAACCGTTGCTGCAGGCTGGTCAAGGACCACTTCTCGATTCCCTTCGGCAGCACCAGCCGCCGCCACAGGTTGCCCTCGATAAGGACGAAGGCTTTGTCAAGCGATACTTCACCGGGGCGGTGCGTGAGCACCGCTCATCCAGCCAGAGGGGTTGAGAACCAAAACCCTGGAAGATTCACGCTGCATCACCATGGGAGGCGTTTCGCCGCCCCACCAACCATCGATACGGCCTTCAGTCACAGGCCATGATGCCTCTATGCGGACATCCAGCCTAGTGCTGGATGCGAGAGCGCTCATTCAAGGTTACGACCTGGCTGGCGGCGCCCGGCGAGCCCCGTAAAGGCGAGCCGGAAGCGCCGCCCGTGCCGGTCAGGGCAACCTGCGGGATGCGAAATTGTCGACGGGATGTTCGTGTCGTCGTCGCCGTGCAGAATCAGGGGACGATCCGCATACAAAGTCGCCACGTGTTCGGCCAGGCTGTCATCGTTGACTGCACTGACCCGGGCCACTATCGCGCTGGCCAGCCAATATGGCTGCTACGGCTACCGCCGGATCACGGTGGAGTTGCACAAGGCAGGCTGGCAAGTGAGCAGGGACCGGGTGGAACGCATCTGGCGCCGCGAAGGGCTGAAGGTTCCGCAGAAGCAGAAGCCGCGGGGGCGGCTATGGCGCAACGATGGCTCGTGCATCCGGCTGCGGCCGGAGCGGCCCAATCACGTCTGGTCGTACGATTTTGTGAGCACGTTCACGCACGATGGAAGAACGGTGCGGATATTGAACCTGATCGATGAATTTACGCGCGAGTGCCTGGCGATCTGTCCGCGGCGCAGGCTCAACAGCAGCAACGTGATCGAGGTTCTGGCCGACGCCATGATCGAGCGCGGTATCCCCGAGCACATCCGCTCGTGATCGGCCCCGGGCATTTTGAACCACGGTAAATGTTAGTCTTCGGCCATAACCGTGCCCTTCTAGGGCGGAAGGATTTGGCCATGAAGAAGAGACGGTTTTCTGTGGAGCAGATCGTCGGGGTGCTCAAGCAGGCCGAGGTGGGTGTGCCTGTGGCGGAGCTGATCCGGAAGGTGGGGATCAGCGAACAGACCTTCTATCGCTGGAAGAAGCAGTACGTGGGCCTGGAGTCGGACCAGGTCCGTGAGATGAAGCAATTGCAGGACGAGAACGGCCGGTTGAAGCAGCTGGTGGCGGAGTTGAGCCTGGACAAGACGATGCTTCAGGATGTGCTGCGAAAAAAGAGGTGAAGCCCTCGCGGCGCCGGCCACTGGTTGATTATCTGCGCGACCAGTATCGGGCCAGCGAGCGGCATGCCTGCCGGGTTCTGCGTTTGGTGCGGGGCACCTATCGCTACAAGAGCCACTAGAAGGAACGGAAGGAGTTACGAGCGCGTATCCGGGAGATTGCGCATAGTCGGGTGCGTTACGGATACCGGAAGATTCTGGTTCTTCTGCGGCGCGAAGGCTGGCAAGTGGGCAAACATCTTGTCTATCGGCTGTACAAGGAAGAGGGTTTGGCCTTGAAGAAACGGCCGCAGAAGCGGAGGAAGGCTGTGAAGCATCGCGAAGAACGATTTCTAGCTAAGGGACCGAACGAGGGCTGGAGCATCGAATTCGTCGCAGATCAGTTGCAGGATGGGCGGCGCTTCCGCGCGCTGGCGATGGTCGACGTGTTCACCCGGGAGAGCGTAGCTATCGAAGTGGGTCAGAGCCTGCGAGGAGAAGATGTAGTGCGAACACAGAACAGACTGAAGCACGCGGGGCGAACGCCGAAACTGCAGTTCTGCGACAATGGAAGCGAATTCTCTGGCCATGCCATGGATATATGGGCCTATCAGAACGGGGTGAAGATCGACTTCTCACGCCCAGGCAGGCCGACCGACAACGCGTTCATCGAAACCTTTAACGGAACCTTCCGGGAAGAATGCCTCAATGTCCACTGGTTCGAAACTCTGGCCGAAGCAAAACAGCTCATCGAAGCTTGGCGTCAAGAATAGAATGAGAGTCGCCCTCACAGGGCTCTCGGAGACCTGGCGCCGGGCGAATTCGCCAGTCAGTTCGCGGCTAGCCGCGAACTGACTGCAACCTAAAACCAGTCGAAGACTAACATTGCGATTGGTTCAAAAAGACTGGGCCCTTCACCGCTGCGCTACACTAACAATCTCGCCGGTACAAAAGATCGGGCAGGCGACATGGCTCAAAGTAGCCTGCAGCGTGCGGCGCCAGCGATGTGTCATCACACCTGCGCATTACATGGTCAGAACCTGCGCCCACACCGCCGGATCGACCGGTAGGCCGAGGTCCATATTCTCCGCGCGGATGCGGAGTGTCTGTTCTCCCGGATAGCGCACCCTGCTTCCGTCCTTCGCGGGCAGCGACCAACACGCGCAACAGTTTGCCGCCAAGTATGCCGGGCTTTCGGCTTCCCGCATCAATTGCGGCCTACGCAGCCTCCGCCGCGTCCTTAATCTCGCTTTCGAGTGGGGCAAGCTGGAGCGGCCCGTGAAGATCACTCTGGCAAAAGGCGAGCGGCAAAGGGACCGCGTTTTGACTGGCGCGGAGTGGAATCGTTACATCGCGCATTGCCCGCAACCGTGGCAAGACGCTGCGTTGCTCATCCTTGGCACGGGAATGCGCCCTGGCGAAGTGTTTGCGCTTCGGTGGGAGAATATCCATCTGAACGGCACAGGCGGGCTTATACAGGTCACGGAAAGTAAGACTAAGGCTGCCCGGCGAATGCTGCCGATCGTTCCCGCCGTCTATGCCGCATTGAAGGCTAGATGGGAAGGTGCGGGCAAACCGGAAGAGGGTTGGATGTTTCCGGCAGGTTCACGGGAAGGCCACTTGAACAAGGACACGGCAAAGGACCAGCACAAGAAGGCAATTGAGCGGGCCAATGCGAAGGCGAAGGTGGACGGAGCAAAGGAAATTCAATTCTTCCAGCCGTACATTCTCAGACTCACGGCCCTCACTCAACTTGCCAATTCCGGCTGTGACGTATTCACACTGGCGCGAATTGCCGGGCACTCTTCAATCACGATCACGCAGCGGTATGTCCACCCTCAAGCGGACGCGATAGAGAGGGCATTCATCCAGGTAGAACAGGCTGCATTGCCGGAACCCTCACCAGCGAAACAGCAGGCACAGATTCTCTTGGTGGGCACAATTTTAGGCACAGGGCAATATGAGCACTTCCGCGATTGGCTGTAAGTTATTGGTGCGAAAGGGGGGACTCGAACCCCCATGGGTTTCCCCGCCAGATCCTAAGTCTGGTGCGTCTGCCAATTCCGCCACTTTCGCTCAGCCGCTAATTAAGCCTCGCTTCTTCCAACTATATCGAGTGGCCCGGCCTCCCTTTTCACTTTGCCGAGGCGCCCGTCTGCGACGTTGGTAATTTGATTTGGCGTCCCCGACGGATTTGAACCCGTGTTATCACCGTGAAAGCCACAACCTAAACCGCAGCGCCAACACATCGCTGAGAACCGGAATGCACCGGACGGAATCCCAGCAACCGCAACGAACGCCCATCGTGCTCCGCAATTGTCCGCCGCCACGCTACAACCAGAAATGGATGGTGACGGCCAATCATGGTTCGGCGACCACACCTACCCAACCGTAGTGTAACGCACATTAGATTCTTCACTTCATGGGACTATCGACTGCGAATATAGCCTGCACCGCTATTTGCGATTATGAAATAGATCGAAAGTGGGGCTACTCGCCATTTTTATGCTGCGATAATCCAGAAGTTGTTGTGGCCGGAGGGGGTAGTTCGTTTTCATCGCTGGTTTGGTTTCAGGCGACACGCGAAAAGGGAGGATGCCATGTTGCCGGCCTAGGCGCCGGCACGTTTGGCGCCGCCACAGTTCGATGGGGAACTGTGGTGCGCAAGCGCTCTTGACAGTTCTCCGGTGCTAGATTTATTTCCTTCATAAAGGCGAATGTTAGAGGCGAGTCAGTTGGAGAGCGCATCAGTTATGGGATCACGACGGAGCGGGAGCTACGCCGAACAAAGCGCATCTGTGGGGCTTTGGAGGTAGAACGCGTGTCCTCGAGCGAAGGCCTGGGATAGCCTAAGATTTTTGGTATCGAAAGAACAGGTTGAAGAATTCAGTCCTCCCGAGAATATAGGTAGTGTCGTGTCCTGGGACATTTTCCCTTGTAAAAGGCACACCATGCGGCACGTTCGATATTTTTTCCTGACTGAACCCTAGCGAGATGCTCAAAATGGAAATCACGGCTCGCATCTCTCTTCTCTTTTTTGCGGCTGCTGTGCGGAAGCAGTCAATCGGAACCTGGTTTTGCTCCGCTGACCAAAAGAAAACTAGCGGAATTTGCACAAGAAGGGGTGTGACAATGAGGTCCTCTGAATTTCAGCGCGGCTTTTCAGGCATGAACCGCCGCGACTTTTTGTTGGGCTCGGCAGCGGCAGCGGCTGCGTCCGCCCTAAGCCGGCCGGCCGGGGCGCAAGACGCCGCAACCGACGCCAAGCTGGATCGCATCAGCCTACTGACCAATGATTTCTCCGACCTCCTGCCGGAAGTCTGGGACCGGAGCAAACCGGTGGCGCCGCTAGAACTGGACATGATGGATCTCCCCGATCAGGTGGCAGACCGTCTGCGCCTCCACCATCTGGAAGTGTGCAGCTTCAATCTGCTCTCGATGGAGCCTTCGTATATCGGGGAATTCAAAGATCGGATGCAGAAGGCCAACTCGAAGGTGGCGGACCTAATCGTGGAACTCGACCCGCCCGCAACAAAATACCGGGGCTATATCAGCGTGTGCTCTCCCGATCCTGCAATTCGCGCCCATGCCATCGAGGAGACGAAGAAGTGGATCGATATTGCGGCATTTCTTGGGTCTCCCAGTATCATGCCGGATCAAGGGGTCAGCTACTTGCCAGGAGCTCCTCCACGCCGGCCGAGGCCGCCTGCTGGCTCGGAAACTGCCGGCCAGCGACGGCGTGAATTTCAACCCGCGCCGTGGACTCGTGAAAACCTGCAAGCCCTGACGCCATGCATCGAGGGACTAAAAGCCGTGGTGGACTACGGCAAGACGAAAGGTGTCGCCGTCATTCTGGAGCCTCGTGGAGAGCCGTTGGACGAGTTGGTGTACATGCTAATGGGCAGTGGGGCTCACTCCAATCCCCAGATCTCAACGGTAGAGGGGCTGCGGCTTCTGTATCCGCTCGCGCTCACCGTTCAGCACGTTAACCTCAGGTCCAACCTCCCAGTTGCTATCCCGCTTTCGAAGGAGCTGGGCTTCGAAGGCTTGTTCTCAATCGAGACCGACGGCGGCCCTGATTCATGGACCGAGATTCAGAACGTGATCAATGCGTTGCTTGAATACATGTAGCCCGACCGGGCCCGCGAGCATCCGCTGCACGCGCAAACCGGATGGCGCCGCTAGAGAATTCTTCCATTGGCAAGTGGAGATTCCCGCTTGCCACGGAAGAGGCTGACCGCGCCAGCAACAGCAAAATGGAGCGTAAGCATAGCCCCCGGTTTGGATGGTTATTTAGAACATTTCTCCTGATGGTGTAGAGGAAGAAGCTTAACCTCAGGGGCCAAAGCCCGCGCTTTATTTTGAGGCGTTTGCGGCAATCAGGGATAAATCCCTGACCTACCAGGCGTGCCCTGATACAAGGCTCCCTCTACACCAATTGGAGAACAGCTATAACAGTCGCCAAGCTTACTATCTGTTTGCTATTGCCCAAATATGGAACCGCTCCCGTCCTGTTCTCCATTTCGGGTAACGTGGAGATACCACGAGGGTTGCATCTTGAGAGCAACTCACGTGACGGAGCTGCGGTTGCTGGTGTATGCTTCCGAAGGAAAGCAAAACGAAACTCATGGCACGCACTCAAGAAAATTCCGCTTTGCCGGAACAGGGCCAGCTTCTTATCGATGAGCGCCGGCAGCACATTCTGTCGCTTATTCAAAGCGAGGGGCGCGTGCTCGTCGGTGAGCTTTCGCGGAACCTCGGCATTTCGCAGATCACCATCCGCAAGGACCTGGAGTACCTTCAGTTCAAGGGCCTTGTGCAGCGGACCCACGGCGGCGCCCTCCGCATTCAGTCCAGCGCGCTATTCGACCCGACCTTGCAGGAAAAACAGAAGCAGCACTCCCGGGAAAAGCTGAGAATCGCTGCGGCCGCCGCAGCGACGGTCGAGGAGGGGCAGTGCGTGATGCTGGATTCGGGAACCACGACGACGGCCGTCGCGCATGCGCTCAAGCGTTTCTCCCAGCTCACGGTGATTACCAATGCGCTCAATATAGCAGCCGAACTCGCCAGCACCGACTTCGAAGTCATTCTGGTCGGGGGTAGCCTGCGCAAGAACTCGTTCTCCATGGTTGGTCCACTGGCTGAAGACATTCTGCAGGAAATGCATGCCGACATCGTTTTCCTGGGAGTGGACGGATTCGATCCGGAAGTTGGGGTCACGACACCTAATCTACTCGAGTCCCGCGTGAACCGGGCGATGGTGAAGGCGGCCCGCCGGGTGGTGGCCGTCTGCGATTCCACAAAGTTCAAGCGGCGCAGTCTCTCGCGGATCGTGCCGACTTCGGCGATACACTGCGTCATTACTGACCGGGATCTTCCCCCGGAAACCGCAGAAGCCCTAAGAGCGCAGAACATCGAAGTTGTTCTCGTCTAGTACTCGATCCACGCGATTTCGTAATCACTTCGGGACAGATGCGGGCCGGGAGGCCCGCACTACAGCCGGTCAGGAGACCGGCGCTACACTCGGTCAATTACGCAATCACACGGTCGCCGTACTAGCGGCCGCCGCAACGACGGTCTGGTCTGGGTCGCGTCAGGTCAACGGGGCGGTCCTAACGGGACTCGAACCTCTTGTTCAGCGATGGCGTAAAGACGGTCGAGAGATGCCCGTTCACCAACACCTCGCAACTGCGCCCGGATAACTTGTCGTCGAGCCCCATGGCCGCCAGCCGGACCATGTATTTCCCGGGTTGAGTCCACGCATGATGCACGAGTGCTCCTTCCAATTCCACTCCATCGCCGAAGTTCCAGTGATAGGAGAGCGCGGGGTGCGCGGCGTCCGAGCGGGCCTCAAAGTCGATCGTTTCTCCGACGTTGCCGGACTGCCCGCACTCCGCAGTCACAGCCGGTCCACTGGCCGGCAGACCCGTGTCGACAATCTTCAGAACCCGCACAGAACGAGGCGCCTGTTCAAAGGTTACGAAACCGGAAACCCCATCGACAGGCTTTTTATCGAAGATGCCGGTTATAAGGTACTTGCCGGACGCAGCCAGCCCCAGATCGGCGAGGCGAATCCTGCGCGGGCGAGGCCCGCCGGTCCAGTTGAAAATCGTCAAGATGCTCTGCCGGTCCGATTCACGGAGATAGAAGATGCTCGGTTGCCGATCCGCGGCGGCGTAACTCATCAAATCGATGGGCACGGATGCCTTGCCGAGCTTCACCATGTCGATCAGATCGCGATTCTCGATGAGCGCCAGGCGAGCCGGAGAGTTCCCCAGTGAGGGTAGGTTGTCCCCAATCTCGAGCATTCCTCCGGAGACGGCAGCCAAGGCGATGGAAACCTGGGCTTCCGCGAGCGTGAGTGGCTGTTTGCCTTCGTGCCAGGACTGATCGGTAATGTGCTGTGTGGACACAGTAAAAGCATCTGGATCGGACACATAAAAGTTGCGGTTCATATAGTAACGCGCAGCAATCCCGGTGGCGGCGTCGCGGCTCGCTCCAAAGCTGTGTCCAGTGTCCTGAGAAATGCGTCCGTAATCTACATAGCCGACCGGATTCAGCATCACGCTGCCATCCTTATCGAGATACACGTTGTCCCCAACGGCTTTGCGGATGATCGCCAGGCCGATCCTCTGCGCCTCCATCGCAGTGGTGTGGGGCTTATAGTGATAGCCTTCGATCGCGCTGTCGTCCATGAAATCCATTTTGATGTAGCGGATGCCCCAGTCACGGACAAGCTTTGTGTAGGTCTCGCGCAGATATTGTTGCGCTTCCGGATTTGTAGTGTCGAGAATATAGAGCTGATCCTTTCCATGGACGACAAAGCCCGCGTGAATCGGCTGCCCCTGCCCGTTCTTCACCAACCAGTCGGGATGATTCTGATATACCCATGACCGCTCTGAGACTTCAAATGGGGCCGTCCAGATACCTGGCGTCAGGCCTAGGGCGCGAATCTTATCCTCCACGGGTGCCAAGCCATGCGGGAATACCGTGGCGTTGGGCGTCATGTATTCTCCGCGCGCGTACTGATATCCCTCGTCGATATGAAAGACCCGGTATCCGAAAGATTTCAGATGTTCCGATTCCCACTCGGCATTGGTGATCGCAGTTCCTTGATTCAGGCCAAAATAATACGCTGTCCAACTCCACCATCCCATCAGGGGAGGAGCCGTTACGCGCGCGTGGTGGAGTTGCCGGATCAGCGAGCCGTAGGTTTCCAACTGCTGGTGATAATCATAGCCGGCACTGATGGCCAACATCTCGGACGAAATCGTGCTTCCCGGCGCAACGGGGAGGCTCAGCTCGACTTGGTCGACAGGGGCCGAGTCTTGCAGTGAGTTCTCTTTTTCCATCTCTGTTGTGCCCGTCGAATCCACTTCATAATGCGTGATGCCGACCGCCTTACCTGTGCCACTGACGTGTAGCCGCAGGATGGTGAGAAATTGCTGCGAGGTGAGCGCTCCCAGGAACAGGCTCTCATGCGAATCGCGGTTATAGATCAGTTGGCTGCCTACGGCGCGGTGCATTCCATTTTGCGCGTCATCGAGATCGTGAATCCGCATGGCGGGCCGGTCTTCGCTGAAGCTGTCCGAGAGCACGCGGTCTGCTGCCGGAGGTCCCTCCAGTGCCGCTGCACTGCTTCCCGCAGCGTCAACGGAACGCAGGCTCTGGACCTCCACGGAATTATCCGTATTGTTGCGCAGAGTTACCTGCAGATTTGCAAAGGGCTTTTGATCATACGCCTGCAGCTGATACACAAAATCGGGCTTGCCGGCGAGACCGGAGAAGGTGACCACCCATTGCCGGGCGGGCCCGAGAATTCCCTGCGCCGCAGTGGTCTCCACCGTATGTCGCGGGTAATCCGCGGAGCGGATCCAGATCCCATCGACCTGGGCTGCGACACCAGAAATCAGCGTGGGATGAGCCGCTCCCGTCAATCCAATCGCATAGTTACCGTGAGCGTCAATGGAGACTGCGAGTCCGTTCTCACCGGTGGCCGCACTCAATCCTCTAGATGCAACCAGGACCATTAAAAGACAGAGCAGACCCCACCCCAACCTCCTCCCCATGTGGCAGCTCATCGCTCCTCCAAACTTCAGCTTTGATTTCGTTTAATTACCTTTTTATCAGCCTAAGGTTAGAGAAAGAAACGTCCGCTGTCAAGAACGGAAGCATAAGCTTCATATCCATCAAAACCTTCCGAGCAAGAATCGGTGCGGCCATACTCGCATTGACCAGGGCGCCGCGAAACCTTGAACTATTGATTCTCGAACGGGATACCTCATCCGAAAGGACTGGTAAAAATAGGGAATACGCCGTTGCCTCAGAGATGGTCCTCTCGCGGTGCCGCGGTTAGGATGAGCTCAGCGCGCAAATGCCGACGGTATTTGCAGCCTTGACGCGCTATAAGGGGCGGTATGGCCGAAAGGAACTCTCAGCAGAACCATGCGAGAACGCAGCACGGATTGCATCAACTACGGGGGCGTGGTACGAAATCACCGTTGGTTGTGACGATCGGCGAGATCCTGGTCGAGATCATGGCGGTCGAGCCGGGCGACGGGTTTCGCGCACCGATGCCGCTGATCGGCCCGTTCCCGTCCGGCGCGCCCGCGATATTCGCCGATCAGATGGCGCGGTTCGGTCATCCCTGCGGGATCGTGGGCTGCGTCGGCAAAGACGATTTCGGCTATCTCAACCTCGAGCGGCTGCGTTCGGACGGTGTGGACGTCTCCGCGATTCGCATTCACCCGGAGGCCGTCACCGGCAGCGCCTTCGTGCGCTACCGCCCGGATGGCGGGCGCGACTTCGTTTTCAACATCAGGCAAAGCGCTAGTGGCGCCGTTACGCTGGATGCCGCGGCGACGGCTCTGGTCGCGCGTGCGCGCCATGTGCATGTCATGGGCTCGTCGCTGTTCTCGCCGGAGATCATCGCCGCCAACGAGGCCGCGATCAGCCGGATCAAGGCTAATGGCGGCACGGTCTCGTTCGACCCGAATATTCGCAAGGAGATGATGACGCTTGCGGGGATGCGGGAGGCGCTGGAGCGCGTGCTGGCGCAGGCCGACCTGTTCCTGCCCAGTGGGCCAGAACTGTTTTTGTTCACCAAGGCGCAGGATGAGGCCGGTGCCATCGCCGAACTGTTCAGGCTTGGTCCCCGCACCATCGTGGTCAAGCGAGGCGCGGAAGGGGCAAATTGCTTCACGCCGGAAGGCGTGCTAAACATCGCTGGGCTGCCAACCGAGGAGATCGACCCGACCGGGGCAGGCGACTGTTTCGGAGCGACCTTCGTCGCCTGTTGGCTGCAGGGAATGGAGGTTCGCGAAGCACTGCGGCTCGCCAATGCCGCCGGCGCACTCGCGGTCCGCCGGAAAGGGCCGATGGAGGGAACGTCCACGCGCACCGAGATCGACGCCCTGGTCGCAGGGAGGCGCGGTGGCTAGCCGCCCGACGGAGAAGGTGCTGCGCTCGCTATCGGCCCACGGTTGACGAACCGGCTGGGGCATTCGGCTTGCGGCCTATCTCGCCCTTTGAATAGTGCGGCTCAATCAGCGCCAGCAGCTCGGCTCACGGCCACTACGGCAGGTCAAGCTGCGAGGACTGGAGAAAGTGGACTGGCTGTTCGTCTTCAGTTGCGTCGCGCACAACCTGAACCGACCTCCCAAGCTCATGGAGCAGTGTGCCTGAACCATGGGTGCGGGCCATGTAATGGACTTCCCCAGGGCTGCAAACCCCGATGAACACCGCACAAACGCACGATTTGAACAGATTTGCCCATGGCAGAAACGTAAACCCCTCAAGAAATCCGCTGCAACACAGCGAATTTCAATAAGTTCCGGAAACAGTTCGAGAAGGAACTTCGATGCACGACGTCGTCTTGACAGCGTTCACGACGAAGTGTATTTACCTCGTAGGGCCTTTTCAAGTGCCCCAATATGATTCAAATGCCGGCGACGCGGCCGTGCCGTTGGTTTTTCTAACTTAAGTAGCCGATGTGGTTTGCCTGCGAGCAATGGGAATTGATTGGGTCATTATTGTCGCAAGCCCCGCGCATAAAGGGCGCCTGGGGACGGTCCAAGGCGCCTGACCGGGGCGGTTTTGAGGAGGTTCTGTGGGATCTTCAGCTGAACTTAACTTAGTGCGGCAAGCCCTGGCGTTTGAGCCCTATGGTGTCTCGCGGCACGGTGAGGAAAAGAGCACAGTTTGACGTAGGCAGCGTCTGAGGAGAACACAGTTTTGTTGAGCTGCGAAATGGCATTCGTCCATTCTGGACGAACACCGATGAAGCCATAATGGTTTAGGTGCAGAGTCTCTTAGGAGTCGAGAAAAGCAATGAATCATCTAAGATACGCTTGGAGAACTCTATTTAACGTAGGCCCGATTCTTGGTCTTACTTTTGCTTTGGCTGGCCATGCACAGTCAATGTCGGGCGGACCAGGTGAGGCGGCGTTTCATCGCGCTTGCAGCACTTGCCATAGCTTAACGATCGCGACAGCTCACCGGCTAAGTTATTCCGGATGGGAAAGCGTGGTTCAGAATATGGTTTCGCGTGGAGCGCCGGCAACGCCAGATGAGCAGGAACAAATCGTGCGTTATCTCACTTTGAATTTTGGAGTCGGCACCGTACCGGGAGGAGCTTTGGCTCCCGCTGAGACGCAAGCGGCGCCGGTTTTGGATACTTCCCAAATAGCAAAAGCCAAAGACATTATTAAAACCAATGGCTGTCTTTCCTGCCATCGAGTGAATGACAACGGCTCATTTGCAGGCCCCTATTTAGGAGATGTAGGCGCGAATGACACTGCAGAACAGATACGCACGGCGCTGGTTTCTCCGGGCAAAGAACTAGCGCCGCAGAACCGGTCTGTTCGGCTGGTAACTCTGGATGGCAAGACGGTGGTTGGAAAGTTGCTCAACCAAGATGCATTCAGCGTACAGCTTATCGACGCTTCCGGTCATCTCCTAACTTTCGAGAGGGCGAATCTACGGGAGTTCACGATCATAACTGCAAATTCGATGCCTTCTTACGCCAATAAAATGGCGTCCGAAAATCTCTCTCTTCTCGTCAAGTATTTGGAAACTCTGACGGGAACAAGTCAGCAGTAATGTAAGCTCTATGGAACCGTTGAAGAACTCCCCAATCCGCAATTGCCGCGGGTAATGTGGAATCAGGGAGAAGATGGCAGCTTGCGGCAGATGACGTTGGCCCATCAGGCAGATCGAGAAACTCCAGCTATGGCTGGACGAGAGAAACGGGGCAGGTCACTTCCGCTGTTTAGGATTTCGTTTCCTTATGCATGTTTTTCCACAAGGAGCGCAGGTCGGCATGCCCTGACGCCAGTATTGTAAAGCCCCCAGAAGACGCAACAACACTTTACTTATCAGCAGCACACATCACACCGCGAACAAAGATCGCCGTTCGCCGAGGCTTGGCTACGTTCAAATTGCCGATATTGGTGAATTTTCAATTGCGTTCCATAGGAAAACAATGGTAATAATACGAAATATCGCGAACGGCTCGTTTTTAGGTACGCCATTCGCGAACGGAGCGCAAGGACAGATGAAGTTCATGGCTGGCGAGAGGTGGCTAGCGACGCACCGGGCCGCGTCGGCCAGTGCGTTCCTGGTGCTGCCGCTGCAACCGAAGCATTCTTCCCGGAGCCGGGACGCGAATTCCTTCGCCACCATCGCTTCCCTGTCTCAGAAACGAAACACAAGCCGCAAAGAGAATATGCGTGACGCTGAACCCACCCTCTGCGACAGACAGGAGGCCGCGTGAGCACATCCGCCACCGGTATGGGTTCAACTTCAGATGTTGCTCCGGGACTGCGCAGAACTCTCAAGCTCCGGCACCTGATTCTCTACGGCATCGTCATCATTCAGCCCACCGCGCCCATGAGCATCTACGGCGTTGTCAGCAACGCCGCTCGCGGACATGTCGTCACTACGATCCTAATTGCGATGGTGGCGATGCTGTTCACTGCGGTCAGCTACGGGCGCATGGCCCGCGTCTATCCCAGCGCCGGCTCCGCCTACACATATGTCGGCAACGAACTTCATCCCCTTGCCGGATACGTGGTCGGCTGGGCCATGCTCATGGACTACATGCTGAACCCCATCATTTGTTCAATCTGGTGCAGTGCGGGCATGGAGAACGTGATTCCGCAAATTCCCTACGCCGCCTGGGCCGTAGCGTTCGTCGCCCTTTTCACCGGACTGAATCTGATGGGAGTGCAGGCTTCCAGCCGCGTGAATGCGGGTTTGGCTCTGGGAATGGGCATTGTCGTGGTTGTTTTTCTGGCGTTCGCCATCCACTACGTCGCGGTCGTGGCCGAACCCACCGGATACGCTTGGCTCCGTCCCTTTTACGATCCGGCCACCTTCGCGCCAGGCCGACTCTTCAACGGGGCCTCGATTGCCGTACTGACTTACATTGGATTCGACGGCATTTCCACCATGTCCGAAGAAGTGGAGAATCCGCGTCGCAATATCATGCTCGCGACTGTGCTCACGTGCTTCGTCATCGGCATCCTTTCCGCCATCGAGGTCTATGTTGCGCAGCTAGCCTGGCCGGCATCCTCGCCTTTTGCGGCGAACATGGTGGACACCGCTTATGTGCACGTGGCCATGCGCGTAGGCGGCAAATTCCTCTTCCAATTGCTGAACGCAACTCTGGTCGTCGCCAATATGGGCTCAGGCATTGCAGCCCAGTTCGGCGCGTCTCGCCTTCTTTACGGCATGGGCCGCGAGAACGCTCTACCACGGCGTTTCTTCGGATCCGTTAGTGTCCGCACCGGGATTCCCCGCAACAATGTCCTTTTACTCGGAGCGATTACCCTCTGCGGCGCTTTCACGCTGACCTTTGCCAAAGGCGCGGAATTGCTGAATTTCGGAGCATTCATCGCGTTCATCGGCGTCAATGCGGCGGCACTGGTCCACTATCGGTTCCGTTCCAAAGAGCGGGTCTTCCTCCCGGCCCTTCTGCCTCTACTGGGAATGGCCATCTGCGCGTTTATCTGGTTCAACCTAGATATCGACGCAAAAGTACTCGGCACGATCTGGGTCGCCACGGGACTCCTCGTTTATCTGTTGATGAGAAAGACCAGGACAGTGCGCACCACGGGGGAGAGCTAGTCATAACGGTCCTCAATCCTCGCCAATGCGAATCAGGACTGAAAAAGGAGATTCCAGCTTAAGATGACGAACCGAAAACTGACTGAAATGGCGCATCTTGAGTTCCGTGAAGAATTCTTCAGTGCCTTTAATCACGCCGTCTGTTGTGCAGCCCGATCCCTTCATCACCGAAGGGCCCGGAGTTGCCGGTGTCATCCCATCGACGGTGTTGCCACAGCGCCCGATTCGATTTGCCGCACAGCTGACCAACGGACGGATCTCTTTCTCCGGAACGGACGCCAGGGTGCGGTCCGTTCCGGGGTCAACATTCTCAACTTCAAGGAAGGAGCCGAATCCCGATGCGGCGCAGAGAGTTCCTGAAAGGCAGCGTTGTAGCAGCAGCTACGGGACTGGGAACGGGCACAGCAGAGGCGTTTGTGCCGGCCCACAACTGGGGAAAATACGATTTCGGCTCTGGTCCGGCGGTCACTGACCGGCTCGACCAGGGACCCTTTCCGCAATACCCACCCGAGGCTGTCATCCCTACCGATGATGTAGTGATGACGACCACCCCGTCCGACGATGTGGTGCCTAATTACGGCAAAGGACTTATCACCTATATCACCGCCGATATGGGGACAGCCGAAATAAAGTCCGATAACATCCCGCAGGCCATCGAAGAGCTGGTTCAATTTCCGCTGGGGCAAAAGCTCTATTTGCGCCCCACCTGGAGAGAAGTGCAGCCTCGCCCCGGTCGCTTGGAGCTGCCCGACTACTTCAAGCTGGTCCTGGATCTGGGCAGGAAATACAACAAGCGTCTCGGCTTTCGCATTCAGATGAGTGCGCCCGACTACACCCACGCGCCGGCCCTCCCCGACTTCGTGTTGAACCGCGTGCCGAAGGTTGACCTGATCCTCAGCAGCACAGAAGATCAGAGAGCCGCCCAGAGGTACCTCAGAAACCCCAACGGCCGGTATCAACCCCGGTTTGACGATCCCTTTTTCCAACAATGTTTCCGGGAACTTGTTGGCCTTCTAGCCGCAGAATTTAACGGCAGTCCGGACATCGAGTTCATGGACACTTTCATGTATGGCTTTTGGGGCGAAGGACACACTTGGCCATTCAGCAACAACCCGTTTCCCGACTATCTGACAGCCGAGCGTACTTGGGTCAATATGCTCGAAATACAGTTAGAACATTTCACAAAGACCCCTTTGCTCACTAACACCCAGCCCGACTACAGCCGCGTCGGTAACTCCGAAGTGCTCGATCGGACGGTGCGCAGCAATAACTGGATTCGCAGCGACACTATATTTATTGAAAATCAGCAGATCGAAGCCCTGAACAACCGGCCCCCATGGATCGGAGCCGCGCTGGAGCAGGCCCTTCCCGGGAGACCTCCGAATCCGGGCGGGGAAGTCGAGGGCATCGCACCGGTGGAAAACATGATTTCGCATGTGATCGATGTCGGCGCCAATTATTGGTCGCTGTGGAATTTTCACGAGATCAATGCTGCGGCTCTGGCGGCGTATTACCACGCGTATCCGAAATGGTTCGACCGCATAAACCGCCGTATTGGTTACCGGGTGCGGCCGTCGTGGATCTGGAGTTACGAAGACCACAGCGATGTCGGCATCATCGCCGGCTTTGTGAACGACGGAGTTGCCGGCGTCCCCGGAGTACTCCGCGTGAGCGTGGAAGACGAAAATCACCAAGTCCTGAAAAGCGGTTGCCTGGATCCTGGTTACCCGCTTCCCGGCAAGATTCGGCAGGCCCAGTTTGTCCTTCCCCCGAGAACAAAATGGCAGGGCCTGAGGTTGAGGGCCGAAATCGAGGTGAAGGAAATGCGGTACCCGGTGCGCTGGGCATGCGACCAGAAGCTGAACGACGATGGCACCCTCACGCTCCGCCCCAACCTTCGCCAAGAGGTCTAACAGGCAAGTTATTCGCTTGGATGGCTGCCAGAATCGCCGATCGCAATGCGCCGGTTCCGGCTCAAACGTAAGTACCCGGCTTGAGGCAGAACCTATTTGTGAAACACGCTCTAAACAGATTCCGCATGAGGAAGGGGCCCCGGCTGCCGTCGCGCATAGACAAAGCTATCTAAGGAGGCCTACGATGCCCAGTTCTCTGACCTGGCAACTCATCCTGAGCTGTATTGCGCTTTTTCTTCGCTTGACGGGGTTGCGCACTCACATTCATAATTTCGGATAGCGTGGGCACAAGCCCGCAAGCGGAATCCAGCCCTCGCTACAACTCAGACTGACATTTTTATGGTTCAATTCCGGTAACCGATGACCTCTCGCTGAGGAGATTCGGGGTTATTACGTGCTGAATACGGGCAAGACAATTGTGCGGCATTTCCCAAGCTTCATCTCATGAGAGTGTCCGGCGTGCTGCTGGCCGCACATCGTCCAAGATTCGCTGTATATGACTTTAGGCCGAAGGATACAAAATGTTTCGAAGAACATTCTTGAAGACGCTAATAGCCAGCGCCGGCACCTCGCTGGTCGACTCAGGCATGATGACGAAGAAAGCCGAAGCTCTAAAGGGACCTGCTGTTCAAGCACAGCCTAAGAAAGTTGTGATCGGCGGCGCTGGAATTACCGGCCTATGTTGCGGCTATGAACTCATGAAGGCAGGCATGGACGTCACCATTCTTGAGGCTGCGGGAAGATATAGCGGACATGTGTTTACCGGTAGAGATGGCCTATCGGACGGACTATACGCTGACTTTGGCGCGGACCACATCACCAACCCCGGATATGAACGGCTGCTCGCGTATGCCAAGCAGTTCAACATTGCCGTGATTCCATATCCCAATGCGGAAGGCTCCTGGCTTCCCTACAATGATGACGACGTAAGAATGATAAGCGGCAAATTCTATACAAATAGAATGTTGGCCGATCCCACGACCCTCATGCGGCTGGGTTTTAATAGTCGTGAGGCCCAGTTCCTCTCGAAGAATCCATGGTATGAGCTTCAGGGTTTCTATCTCCAGCGCTATGTGAATAAGATCAAGGACCCATACCAGCCATTTGGAATTGGCCTTGATCATATGGATAACATAGAAGCTGCCGAGATCTATAAGAGGGAAGGCGCTTCGCAAGCGGCCATTGGCTTTCTCGGGGACGAACACACCAGCGCCCTCTACACCATATGGAGGATGGCCGCCATGAAGTCTCGCGGTATCCCGCCCTCCGAAGGTCAGATTTTCCGGCTGAAAGGTGGGAACGAGCAACTTCCCATCGCATTTGCCAGACGACTTGGCTCGCGAGTCAAGCTGGCGCATCGGATCAACTCGATCCGGCAGAGCGACGACGGGGTAGAGGTCAACTATCGTGAATATGGCTATGACGGGGATAAGACTCTCAATGCAGACTTTTTCGTGAATTGCATCAGTTTGACGGTGTTCAGAAACATTCCCGTGACGCCTTCCCTCTCTCCCAACAAACAGCATGTAGTAAATAATCTGACTTATACATCCCACCCTTTTTATGTGTTTGAGGCCAGCTCTAAATTCTGGCTCGCTGATGGTCTCAGAAGCATAAACATGGAGTTTGACCACCCTGATATCTATTCGATTTGGGAGGTGCCCAGCGAGGTGGAGACATCGCGTGTCATCTTGAAAGCTAACGGTCCGGGTGGACTTTCTCCAGAGCACGTGCTGGCTGCATTTCGCCAGGTATACCCAGGCAAGCGAGATACCATCGTGCAGGCGCTGACCAGGGACTGGACGCAGGACACGCTAGCGCCGACCTGTGAAATGGAGCCGTTCCCCATCGGAGAGATGCATAAGTTCTGGCCCGAGATTTTGAAGCCCGAGGGGAGAATCTATTTCGCGGGAACGTACGCGGACCTTCTTAGCCGCGGTATGGAATCGTGCATTCGGTCTGCCCAGAGAGTGGCGCACGAGATTATGGAGGCGTAATGACATTTAGGGGGAAGAAGTTTGGTGTTGCTTTAAGGGTCATTGCTCCTACTGTTTCGGTGGCATTTCTCCTTTGTGCAGGCCACTCGGATCCTCTCAATGCCAACGATGCCCCTCCGGTGGTAACGATCACGGCTCCCAGGAACAACAGCGCTTATAGATGGAATATACTGGTGAATTACAGCATCGTGGTCACCTATCGTGGAAAATCAACTCAATATCAGGAGATTCCTTCTAATCAGATTCTGCTAAGTGCGACCTATGTCCCGGACGTATCAACGGTGGTTGGCAAGCCAGCTTCCGTGGCCGGCCGCCCCCCTGCCGGTCTGCTGGAGATTATCAGGTCCAACTGCCTGGGTTGTCATGAGTTCAACGCGAAGGCCATGGGGCCCTCGTTGGCTGCAATCGCGGAGCGATACGGGCACAACCAGGCGACGATAGACACATTATCCGGGCATATTCACAATGGATCGACAGGAGTGTGGGGGCAAGATAGCATGCCTCCACACCCGGAGTTAACGGAAGATCAGGTGCATGCGATTGTACACTGGATTATGAATAATGCGGGGGATCCGGATGTAAGTTATTACGTAGGAACTGAGGGGGCGATTTGGATGAAAGCACCCGGGAAGCCAGATTCGAAAGGAGGCATGCTTCTTACGGCGAGTTATTCCAGCCCCGGCCCATCTGCAAATACGGAGCAAGCTCAATATGGCGAAGATGCGGTGATTATTCACGGCAATTGAAAGGGCGAAGGAGCGTCGTCCTGCAAACGAATCCGCTTTTTTCGGAGGCTTGATGGCATCTTGATGTTAGCAGCCTATGGTGAAAGTCAGTTTTGTGTAAGGGCGCGACCTCAGTCGTGCCGAGGGCGGTGGCATGAATGTTCCGGCCTTCAGGCGGTGAGGGCTAGGTTTTGTCGGACAGAAGGACGTCCCTCAGGGGCTAGAGGCTGCCGCTTTTGCGGCGTGATGGACGGCACCGCTGAAGCTGTGCCCTTTCAGGACCGCTGCCATTCATAATTCCAGATCCAAGTGCGGTCGCCCTGGGCAGGATAAGGATTACGGATTCAACGGAGGCCGCTGCGTGTAGAATGGGCGCCCAGGAGGCGAAAAGGTTGTTAGCTTATCTGACATTGGCTGTTCGGCGCGGGGGCACGTCGGTTGGGTTCGCGTTGCTCTTCGCGGCGGCCCTTGCGGCCTGGCTGCCGAATGCATCGGCCCAAGGGCCGTGGAAAGTTCTGTTCGATGGCAAAGACCTGAACAATTTCATTGTCGCGGGCCGCCGAGGCGCTGCGCCAACGGCGCCGAATGCTACTTCGGGATGGCGCCTCCAGGACGGCGTTGTCATTGGCGGCCCGCCGGAGCCGGGCAAGCACTTCGGCATGTTGGAGACCAAGAAGAAGTACTACAATTTCGAACTCCAGCTCGACTTCCTGCTCAAGGAGATCCACGGCGTGAGATGCACCCAGAAGCTAGGCCCCAACCAAGAAGAAATGAGTGACCCGGCCTGCGACGGCAACAGCGGCATCTTCTACCGTAGCGGCTACCAGTTGAACATCGGCCGGCGTGAAGCGGGCGAGTACATCGGGCTCGTCGTCCACCGGGTGAGTCCGAAAGCGATTCGCGGCGACATCCTCTGGCCGAGCTACGGCGACAGGGCGTTCCCGAATCTGCGCAAGCACAACCAGTGGAACACGCTGCGCATCGTCGCCCAGGGTGACCGCCATCAGGCCTGGCTCAACGGCACGAAGATCGTGGACGTCATCGACCAGCCCACGGAATCGGAGGGCGGCTGGCGCCAGCCGCAGCCGATCGCGTTTCAGTTTCCCTCTGATGAGAGCCGACGGGACACGTCCGGCGTGACGGTCAAGTTCCGGAACATCCGCGTTAGGACGCTGCAGTAGGACAGGTTCCAACGGCAGGGCCATTTGCCGGAGCTGCCATGGGACTGGTCAATACTGCGAATCGCAAGTCCATTCGCTTCATGCCTGCCCGTCCTGCACGGGCGGGCGGCGTCATCGGGTAAAGCGGTGCCTTAGAGAGGTCAAGTCGGCCCGAGCGAGCGCTGGCGCAATGAGCGCCGCTGGATCTGGAGCTGGGCGTATCGAGCGAGGAGGTTCAAGCCGAGAGGGAGCCGCTCAAGGCGCTGCGGCGTTTCCGCGTGGCATCACCAACAGCCAGCATGATCTGCCGATCGCGCCAACCTGATGAACCGCAACTTTAGGGCCAGTTATCAGCTTTTCCGTAAATCGCTGATTTGGAGGCACTTGCAAGCCAAATCGGCAATGGGGGGGGGGAATCGCTGCAAGTCGTTGATTTCGCAAGACTTCTCACAATGCTAATAACAGGCTCTAGGCTGACAGCATTCTCCGCGCCCGCGCAGCTCCGGCGCTGTTGGCGCCGCAAGAAAAAGGTGCTGTGGAACTTTTCAATTGCATTTTTTCGATTTAGGGCATAGACTTCCGGATACCATAGAAGATCGGCCCAAGATTCTCTTTTAACCGAAATCAAACGAAATGGCATTCCTCATCGCCCGCTTCGAAGCTGCCAGAGGCGTTCCCCGCGCCCCCGCAGTCTGCTGGCATCATCGGAAAAATGCAATCTATGCAATTTTTTTTATTGCATTTTTACGATCTCCGTCTTAGACTTCGGATCACTGGGCCAGAAACGATTCAATATTCCCTGCAAGCGAAATAAAACAAACTGTAAGCGAAATAAACAGAAACCGACACCGACTCTCAACGCCTCTTTTGGGGCACTGACGAGAGGCAGTCGTAATTGGAGGGCGACATGCGCAAACTTCTACTACTATGCGTTTTCTTGGTGTTGGCAACCACGCCGATGTGGGGTCAAATCAACACTGCTGTGATCACTGGGAGGGTGACCGATCCGTCCGGAGCGGTGATTCCAGGCGCCAAGATTACGATCACCAGCCAGACCACCAATGCTTCCACGGCGCTTATCACCAACGGCCAAGGCTACTTCACGTCCGCGCCGATCAACCCGGACACCTATTCGGTAACAGCCACAGCGCCAGGCTTCCAGTCACAGACCCAGACTGGCATAGTACTCCAGGTCCAGGCTCGAATCAGTCTCGCTTTTCACAATGAAAGTTGGGCAATACGAGTCAGACTGTCACGGTCACAGGTTCAGCTCCGGTTATTAATACGCAGACCTCAAGCTTGGGCCAGGTGATTTCATCCTCGACCATCGAGGAGATGCCTCTAAACGGCCGTAATTACCTGGCGCTTGCCGGCCTAAGCACGGGCGTGGTTACGGTCAACGGTGTTTCGTCAACGGACGGTCTTACAGGAGGCGGCACCGGGCCGCTAGCGGTAGATTTCTCCAGCAACGGCGTCCCGGGGCGATATCCAACAACTATCTTTTGGATGGGATAGACAATAATTCCAATGACAATGGCGGGCCCGTAATCCATGACGCAGCCGGATGCACTCGCAGGAATTTAAGATTCAGACCAGCTCCTACTCGGCGGAATTTGGCCGCAGCGGGGGCGCCGTGATCAATGCCATCACGAAGTCGGGCACAAATCAGTATCATGGCGACGTGTATGAGTTCTTCCGCAACTCCGTGCTCAATACACGCAACTTCTTTCAAACCACGGGCCCAAAAGCTCCCTTCAAGCAAAATCAATATGGAGGAACCGTTGGGGGCCTTATCGTAAAGGATAAGCTCTTCTGGTTCGGCGACTGGGAAACAACATCGATCAGAAATTACGCTACACGATTCGCAACCGTGCCCAGCGCGGCGGATGTAACTGGCGATTTCACCGGCGATCCGACGCTCTACGACCCCGCTACCACAAGCTGCACCGACGACAACCCTCCCGTATGCACGCGTGAAACCTTCGCCGCCGAATATGGCAACGGCAACAAGATTCCTGCAGATGAGATGGGATCCGATCGCGGAGAATTTTTTACAGCTTTACCCGCCGTGCACCCCAGCCCTGTGCGGGAAGAGTTCGAACAATTACACAATCACCTATGGCGAGCCCTATGACGAAATGCAGGGAGATTTTCGCGGCGATTGGGACCCGTCACAAAAAGATCAAGCATTCTTCCGGTACTCGCAAGTAGGCTTTACCAGTCAAAGCCATCAAGTATTTCCTGGCATAGCGCAAGGGCAAAGTGGTTCAGGCACATACGAGTCGCAAATGGGCGCTGCACTGGGTGAAACGCACATCTTCTCGCCCACTATCGTCAATGAGTTCCGTCTGGGCTTTAGCTGGTATGGAGACGCCCAAGAGATTCCCCCTTTTGGGATTCATTTCCCTCCGGCCGATCTTGCACGATCCCCGGCATACCCTTGAAACCAAACACAGCGGGGCTTGCCCAGTTTCACCCGTCGGCTACAGGGGACTAGGTATGGCCGGGTATGATCCCACGTATCTGGCTACCGAAGAGCGCGATGTCTCGGATGCGCTTTCTATACGAACATGGGCAAGCATTCGATCGCTCATGGGCTTCGAGATGCGCTGGAGCGAATTCAATATATTCCAGGTGCCTAACCCCGATGGAATATCTCAGCTTCACCGGTCTAATTTTACCGTGGATCCAGCGACTGGCGATGGAGGGAACAGCTTGGCCGACGCATTGCTCGGCCTGACCGTACGAGCCAACTATGACACGCAAGTAGAGGTCCAAAACAGGCAGCATATACCGTCGGCGTTCTTCCAGGACGACTGGAGGGTTACGCCCACCTTCACGTTGAATCTTGGATTGCGCTACGACTATTTCTCGCCCATCGTAGGGAAGCACAACGTGCAGGCCAACTTTAATTACGCAACCGGCCAAATAGAGCAAGCAGCCGTGAATGGCAATTCGCGTGGGCTTGTTACAGTTGATCAGGACAACTTTGCGCCGCGGATCGGCTTTGCCAAGACGATACATAAAAATACTGTCGTAAGCGCCGGAGGCGGCATTTTCTGGACCGGCCAGGAAATAAAGACTGCGGGGCCTCTCCAGCTTGCTTATAACCTGCCCTTCTACTATCAACCGGAATTCGTCAGCAGTCCACTCAGTTCAGCTACTTCGCTCATTACCGTATCCGGAGGCTTTCCAGCGTCGAGCCCAACTCAGGCCATAAACCCCGGTGTGACGAGTCTTGGGGGGAGTCCTACCAACACTGGCCCCAATCCTGATCTGAGCACACCGAGCTACATTGAATATAATGTTTCAATTCAGCAGGCCTTGCCTGGCAGGATGTCGCTCGAGCTCTCCGGCGCAGGATCGAAGGGCACCCACCTTCAGACTATCCTAGATTACAACCAAGATAAGGTGCCAGGTCCCATGGACGTCCAATCCCGCCGTCCCTACCCTCAATTATAGCTCCTTTACCGGGATGGTAGACCGCGGAAACTCAAAGTACTATTCCGGGCAGGCGAAGGTCGAGGATCACGCCGGCAACGGCCTTTACTTCCTTAGCTCCTTCACGTGGAGCAAAGCGTACGACGATCAACCGAATCTCGCCTACACGGGCCCCCCTCAAAACAGTTGGGACGTTCCCGCCGAAAACGGGTTAGCCGATTTCAACGAAACCCTCCGCTGGGTTTTTAGCTACGACTATCTGCTTCCCATTGGGCAAGGGCAGCGGTACCTAGGCGGCGCCAACGGCCCTGTTAACGAGGTTGTCGGGGGCTGGCATTTTGGAGGCATCTATCAACTGGGGAGCGGTTTTCCGTTTAGCTCCAGGCATGTCTTACGACCCTTCGAATACCGGGAGCATAGGGAGTCCACGCCCCAACCAAATTTTGTCGGACGGCAACCTGCCTAGGGGACAGCGCAGCATCAATAACTGGTTCAACGCCGCCGCATACGCGGATCCACCGACCAATATCTATGAATTTGGCGATGCCGGCCGTAACACCCTGATCGGTCCCGATACTAATAATTGGGATTTGTCCCTGGACAAAAATTTTCCGATCCACGAATCACAGTATGTGCAGTTTCGCGGCGAGTTTTTCAACGCCCTAAACCATCCGAGCTTCGCGCAGCCTGATGGAAACATTGATGACGGTGCTGGTTCGACTGCAGTCATAAATGGCACGGCAGGGGCAAATCGCGAAATCCAGGTCGCCTTGAAGTACTATTTCTGAAGTGGAAAGCATCGCGCGGGCTCCGGGGAGGATGGAGGTCATGAATCGCAGAGAATTGATGATTGCCGGCACGGTCCTCGCCGCGCGCCCGCGCTTTGGCTTGGCGCAGTCTGGTCAGAGCCCAGCATCGGATTCCATCGAGAAGCCAGGTACGCCTCCTACAATTCTTCTCAACGATTACCTTCCGAATTCAATCTACCGGATTCCGGCAACGGAGGTACCGAAAGCAAAATTCCGCGTGTTCGACGGTCACGATCACGGTCATGGTCCCCTATCAGTTGCCGAAATGGTTGGGATTATGGATAAAGTGGGCGTCGAAAAGACCGTTGTATTCACCGGCGCCTCGACGGCGGATCGCTTTAACGAGGTGGCCCGCGAATACGCGGGTTACCCTGACCGTTTCGATCTATGGTGCTGGCTCGATTTGCGAGGTTGCCAGGAGAGCGGCTTCGGGCCCAATGCTATCAAGTCGCTCGAGGAGTGCCATCGAGCGGGCGCCAAGGGCATCGGTGAACTCCACGACAAAGGCCGGGGCATCCCCGAGGGTGACGGTTGGGGCCAGAATTCAGGTGCGCGTCGCCCGGCTCATCAACCCGCCGGTGAGTCGGCATTGAACGGCGGACCAACCTTCACCCACGATCCTAGTCCCCCCAATCCGAACGCCCCGCTTGGACTTCATCCGGACGATCCGCGTCTTGATCCCCTTTGGGACAGAGCCGGCCAGCTTGGGATGCCGATCAGTTTCCATACCTCCGACCCTATATGGTGCTACCAGCCGATGGATTACACCAATGACGGGCTCATGAACGGCTGGAGCTGGCGAATTATTCTGGAACCCGGGACCTACGACCATGTCCAACTGGTAAACAGTCTAGAGAATGCGGTGAAGAAACATCCCAACACGCTCTTCATTGCCTGCCATCTATGCAATCTCGATTACGACCTGAGCCGACTGGGCGAGATGCTCGATAGGAATCCAAACCTATACGCCGATATTGCGGCACGTTTCGCAGAGACAGCCACGATTCCGCGCTTTGTAAATAAATTCCTGACCAAGTATTCCGATAGGATTGTTTATGGAACGGATGTTACATACGACGAATCTTTTTTCGGCGCAACATTCCGGATTCTGGAAACGGAAGATGAGCATTTCTATCTGCGCGGAAAGGTGGGAAGCGCCAATTTCAACTTTAACTACCACTGGGCGCTCAATGGCTTCGGGCTTCCTGACGATGTACTTAGAAAAATCTACTACGACAACATGGCGGCCATCATGGCGCGCGCGCAGCAGAATCATATTTAAAGGGAAACAGGTTAGGGGTTCGTTAATTTGAGGAAGCTTCGGCAGGCCAGGCTATTGGAGTATCGCCGGGGGACTAATCATGGACCATACGAGAAGAGGCTTCATGAAGTTGGGGCTAGCAAGTTTGCCGCTTGCGGGGATTCTGAATGGCGCCGATTCGCCCGCATTCGCGAGCACCAGCCCGAGTCTGCAGGGCGAATCGCTGGAAGCGGCTACTTCGCTCGAAGCGGCTTCTGAGGCCGACAATGACTTGGCAACCCTTGCAAGCCCCCAATTCCAGGCTGACTACATTTTCAGCGGTTCCGTGCTCAGCGGCTGGCACGTCTTTGGTGAAGCCGGCTGGCGCGCTGAAAACGGCGAGATTATCGGCAAAGCACATCCCGGTAGCGATGGCGGTTGGCTCGTGCTCGATAAGTCCTTTCAAGACGTTCTCTTCTATGGGTACTTCCGCGTTCCGGCGGGTTCAAAGACGGGCGTTCTCGTTCGTGCGGAGAAGACTCCCAGCGGAGGCTTGAAAGGTATCTTTCTTTCCCTTGACCCTCAGGATCTAAATAGCTACCACTTGACTCTTGGTCCCGAAGGGCAGGAAGTCTCCCGCAGCCCACTTGGGGCCGTATCCGGGGATTCAGACCGTTATGCTTTGCCTGTGCCTGCATCTCAAGTTAAGCCTCCGCGCCCGAATTCACAAACATCATTCCCTACCGGCGAGTGGAACACAATTAATATCCAGATGGACGCCAATATTTTTTACCCGCGGCTCAATGGCGGCTACGGTATACAAGGCGGCGCGACCGACGATGACGGCTTGTGCAAAGGATATGGTCCGATCGCCCTCTATGTCGGAGGGACTGGCGAGATTCGGTTCAGAGACGTTCGTTACAAGGATTTCGGCCGCCGCGTTACGCCGCTCCAAAAAGTTTCCAATAATTACCGTATGCAGCGGATCGATGACTTTTATTACTCGTGGGGCGCTTCCGTCGCGGACGTTAATCGCGACGGAATCCTGGACATTGTTACCGGTCCGTACTACTACCTTGGCCCAGATTACACCGTGAAGCGGGAAATTTGTATAGCGCAAACTTTCGCCCCCGGCCGGGAGTTTGATACTACGATGGTTGTCTACACCGATGATTTCACCGGAGATGGATGGCCGGATCTCCTTGTCGCCACGCTCGATATCCCTTTGACGTTGTACAGAAATCCCCGAGGAGAGTTGCGCCGATGGGACAAATTTATAGTGGGTCCTAGAGTATCGAGTGAAATTGCGATTTTTGCTGACATGAACGATGACGGCAAGAAGGAGATCGTCTTCCTTGCCCCAGTGGATCGCCGCCAGCGCACCTCCGCCATCGTCTACGCAGCTCCCGATCCTAACAATCCGACGGGCGAATGGGTTATTCACCCGATATCTGAGCCCGGCCCCTGGTGTGGGCACGGCATGGGCGCCGGCGACATTACCGGTGATGGCACTCCGGACTTCCTGATGTCGAACGGATGGTTGGAACACCCGCCCAAGGGCAGCGCCCAAGGGCTCTGGAAGTATCATCCGGTGGCTTTCACCCCGGACCCGCCGTCAGATTGGACCTTTAGATCGGGGGGCGCGACAATGGCCGTCTACGATGTAAACGGAGATGGCCTTAACGATGTGGTTACCTCCCTCCATGCGCATGGTTTTGGGTTGGCCTGGTACGAGCAAAAGCGGGACAGCAAGGGTAATATCTCATTTGTCCGGCACATGATTATGGATGACTTCTTGACCAAAAATGCCGGCGGCGTCACATTCACGGAACTCCACGGCACCGCTTTTGCAGATATGGATGGAGACGGCATTCCCGATTTCATTACCGGGAAGCGTTTCATCTCGGAAGACACTCCACACGACCCGGATCCGTGGGGCGCTCCGGTGCTTTATGTTTACCACACGGTTCGGGATAAGAATGCACCAGGGGGAGCGCGGTTCGTGCCAGAGCTGATCCACAATCGCTCGGGCGTTGGTTCCATGGTTACAGTCGCGGATCTCAACGGCAACGGTGCGATGGACATCATCACATCCACCAACCGCGGCACCTTTGTGTTCTGGGGCAAGCCACATTCGGCTCGCGCAGCGGCAGAGGGGAAGTTCTTATAGATATGCCAATTAGCGGTGTCGGGTGCAGACAGATCCAGGACGTTTAGTGAAAGTCAGGACAACTATGACATTCAAAGAGGCGCGAATTTGTACCATTTTTGTGCTGAATGCTTCCAGGGCCGGTGGAAGCTCTTGGAGACCAACAGACGGGCCCAACGCGGCACGATGTTGCTGATGCTGGAACAAGCACGAAACGATGGGCAGGCGATGAAATTTGCAAAGATTGACGAGGTAGACGAAATGATTGTTATGAAGAGATCGACACATACCTTTACGGCTGCACTGGTGATTGTGTTGTTGGCGTGGGTGGGCGGATTGCAGAGCGCCGGGGCAGAGAATAACGGCCTCGAGCGCACACCAGTTCTGGGCTGGAGTAGTTGGAGCTTCGTCCGCCAGCATCCCACGGCAGCGAAGGTCGAAGCTCAAGCGCATGCGCTGCAGCAGTCCGGCCTACAGAAACTTGGTTACGACTACGTAAATCTTGACGACTCCTGGTACCAGTGTCCGGGCCCTCAGGGTCCCAACGTCGGACCTAATGGCCGCTGGGTGACAGATTCATCGATATTCCCGGCCGAGGGAAACTCCAATGGCATGAAAGTAGTCGCTGACTACGTCCATAGTCTCGGGCTGAAGTTTGGAATATACGTCACGCCGGGCATTTCCAAGCAGGCAGTGAGCAGGAACACGCCGATTAAAGGCACATCGTATACGGCTGCCGAGATTGCGGAACCGTCGGTAACGGAAGCCAATTACAACTGCCAGGGCATGGTTGGCATTAACTACAAGAAGCCTGGAGCGCAAGAGTTTATCAATTCATGGGCAGATATGCTTGCGGGATGGGGCGTCGATTACGTCAAGCTCGACGGCACTACAAACCGCAACGTCCCTGACGTTAGGGCATGGTCGCGCGCAATACGACAAAGCGGCCGGCCGATGGTCCTCGATGTCACGCCTGGCAACTTTACTCTGGCCATCGCCCCGACATTGATGAGGTCCGCTAATCAATGGGTAGGCACACCCGATGTGGAATGCTATGAATGCGAGAAGGGCGGAAGCAGCTACCCGCTGACCAGCTGGAGAAATGTTGAGAAACGTTTCAACCTTGTGGCCGAGTGGCAGCCCTACGACGGCCCCGGGGGGTTTACCGACTATGACTCCATTGAGGTAGGAAATGGCAGCGACGATGGACTTACTCCAGCCGAGCGTCAAACTCAGATCAGCCTTTGGGCTCTTGGAGCGGCGCCCCTCATCCTCGGCGTAGATCTTACTCACCTAAATCCTCAAGATCTGCAACTCCTCAAAAACACTGCAGTGCTCGCAGTTGACCAGGATTCGATCGCTGCTAAAAGGGTTCTCGATACTACTGACCAACAGGTGTTCGCCAAGACGGAACCGAACGGGGACGCGATCATCGGTTTGTTTAACACCGGCGCGAAGCCGGAGGAGGTCTCTATACAAGCATCTGCCGTAGGCCTCCCCGAAAGTCAACAGGGATATTCCGCAGAGAACCTGTGGACGGGCAAGTTCGAGAAAAGCGGCGGCGCCTTGAGTGCAGTTGTCCCATCGCATGGTGTGGTCCTATACCGCGTCAAGGTATTCCAATACCGCGTCGGGATATTTTGATATCTGCCGTGCTGTCCGGATTCAGGCCTGAGACACTGGGCAGCAGCATTGAAGTGAGATACTCTGCAGCGAGCGCCCTGTTGGCGATGAAATGCGGCTGTGGAAGGCTGCTTCACTTCCAGGGAAGGTGGGTATCGCCGAGGATCAGCCGTGTCAAGCCAACCTTGACGGGCTCCGCTTGGTTCCGGCCTTGACACGGCGGCTCACGGGTAATCATGCCAACTCGGCCGCAGAATCCAGATCGAGATAGACAGTCGCGTCCGGATGGCTCCGCAGGATGGTCGCGGGACACGCGGTGGAGATAGGTTCCTGAGCGGTGCGCCGCACGATGGCTGCCTTGCGCGGTCCCGGCACGGAGACGATGAGCTTGGGTGCACGCAGCAGCGCGGGGATGGTCAGCGTGAGCGCCCTGTGCGGCACCTCGTCCAGGCTCGGAAACCATCCTTCGGCCAGTTGCTGGGCACGACATGCATCGTCGAGACAGACGACCTTCATGTCCACGGGATCCTGAAAGTCCGCCACGCCCGGGTCGTTAAACGCGAGGTGCCCGTTCTCGCCGATGCCGAGCAGGCAAAGCTGCGGCTGAGCCCTGCGCAGGGCTTCCGCGTAGAGGCGGCACTCCTCGGCGGCATCGTTGTCCCCGTCCACGCCCAGGAAGTGCCGCATGGGCACGCGACTCGTCAGGCGCTCACGCAAGTACCGGCGGAAGGAGGCCGGGTGATCGGGGCCAATACCGATGTACTCGTCCATGTGAAAGCCGAGCACCTTCTCCCACGGAACCTCCGGGATTGTCGTGAGCGCGCCCAGCATGGCCATTTGCGACGCGCCAGTGGCGAAGATGACGCCAATGCTGTCGCGCCCCGCGGCCAGTTGGCGCATGGCCGCCGCCGCGTCCCGCGCAGCGGCGGCGCCAGCGGCTTCCATGTTGCGATAGACCTGCATGCGCAGGTTTCCGAAGAAGAGTTTCCGGACCGGATCAATTGTGATGGATGGAGTTGTCATAAATCTTTCAGTGTGCATTTCCCGTGGCATGCGGGCGCCCGAATTGCAAAATGCCGAATGATTCCGGCTGGTGGAATGAGTTCCGCGGAAGCTGGCGCGGAAGCGCTCCCCAGCTCATGGCACGAAGATGGGGAGCCGCACCGTCGGACCGATAGAAATTGATGCGCCAGCTCCCGCCCGGCGTTATTCCGGAGCGGGTAAGGGAAGCGAGGGGAATCCGCCATTCGGAGGTCCAGAGATGGCGTGCAGGGTCCAACCGGGTGGCGTGCTCGAAGCCTGAATTCCATTTTGCATTGTTGAATGGCTGCTTCGTCAAATCGATTTCCAGGTCGATCCACTGATTTGTCGGGGCCACCTCGAACTCGAAATAGTGGGACGGCTGCGCTGGGTCGGGCGCGATGAACGCCTCCACCACATCCTTCTCCCACAGTCCCCAGCGCTCTACGTGCGGATCCTCACCTTCAAACACGTTTAGAGTTTGATAGCGGCACCAAAAGGCGAGGTAAAGATAATGTTGCGTCCAGCGGCTGGCCACTCGCGTCTCTGACTTGGGATACGGGGTACGTGTGAAGGCTGCCTGATCGAAGCTCACCCGCCGGGCGGCTGACCAGAATGGCTTATTCAGATCGCCGTCCGGCCGTGTATCGCGTGACGAGAAGCTCGAGACGATCACCGGATGATGGCGCTGCACTCCTGCCGTTGCCTCCGACAAGCTCGGACCGGAGCTTCCCGCAGGCAGCGCGAGACAGGGGATCCCCATCACAACCCAGATCATCGCCGCGCAGAGCAACACCTGCCGGCATACGCGGATTCATGTTTCCCAGCCGGGCCATCTTCACTCCCCCATCATTGCGGCTGCACGTCGAGAGTACCCAGGTCGTACCAGCCATCGCTCTGACGGCCGGCAATTGCGAGGCGTATCGCCGGCACGCCGGTGTCCGGATCCACGAGCGCAATGCGGACATGGTATGAGCCGGAGGGTAAGTCGCCAGGTATGTACACGGGTTCGTCCACTACGGAATCGCCCGGCAGCCAACTACTCACGTCGGCGGGGATGTAAATGAGGGCCTTCGTCCCCGGAGACCACAATTGCATGGCCAGCCGGTACCTGCCGGTATAGCGGGGCGACACCGGCGTTGTACCACCACATGTGGACAGGCATCATCGCGCCGGGAGCGACCTGGCGCGAGTACTCCAGCCGGCGCAGGATCAGCCGGTAACCCATCCGTTTTTCGAACTGCTACAAACTGCGGCTTCCATTGCTGCGGAATGGGCGAGGATTTGAGGTTCACCGAGGTGACGTGCCAGCGCAGCGCCTGGTCGAGAATGTAGTTTACGTCGTAGCCATTGCGCAACCAGCTCGAGGCGGTGCCACAAACCTCGAGCGAAACCGGGCGGTGCTTCCAGACATCGCCGATGCCCGTGCGGGCCACCTCCTCCGGATACTGGTCCAGCATCTCGGGAGAATGATTCGCCGAGATCCTCATGTCGCCCCAGCAATCGAGGCGCCAGCCCGCGCCGTGCTGGGTTCCATAGGCAAGCGCCTCGGGCTCGTCGAAGTTCATCAGCAGGGTCGTATGCGGAAATGCCTTCAGCCAGATGTCGATCAGGGGCTTCTGATAATTAAAGGCGGGCATATAGGGGCTCCAGCCTTCGCCCCAGTAACCGATCGAGGAGACATCCACGCTGTCCAGGATCGGGTTGCCGTCATAGCGGCGGCCGGCAGCGGCCACCAGTTCGCCCCAGTACTTCAAGTAGAGGGGATCGCTGAAGTCCGGCTGCCAGATCGCGCCGTCCTTGTCCGTGGGTTTATTGGCGCGGCGGGCGCCGGAGTTGCGATACCATTCCGGCAGCGGGTCGCAGCGGGTGTGCATTTTTGCCATTCGAGGATCGCAGTCAGAGTACGGCATCAGCCGGATGGCTAACCTCTGGCCGTGGGCTTGCGCTTCGGCCAGCGCCAAGTCGATGATGTCCCAGCGATATTGGCCATGCTCGGGCTCGAGCGTATCCCAGTACCAACGCAGGTATGCGATCGAGGTGTCAGGAAAATCCGGCTTGGTGGGCGCGGCGTGCAGCTCTGTTTCGGGGCCGCGCTCCGACCATGTATACAGCGGGTTGGGTGCATCGCCGTTGAAACGCTGGAAAGTGGTGATTCCCATGCCGGGATTCACCAGCACGTCCTGGATTTCGGCCGGACGGATCACCACGGTCTGCTGCTGCTGTGCCGCGGCCGCCACCGCTGCGCCGATCAACAATACGAAAATTGCCATTTTTGGCTTCAGAACACGTCTCATAGGTCTTCTCGCACGCTCATAGAGGAAATTGGAACGCTACGCGGAAACAGTCAGCAGCCGGGCGGCATTCTGGTTGTAGACCATGTGCAAAATACTCTCAAAAAGTGATCGATCCCTGAGATACGCCAGAGGCCCAGGGGAGGAGCGCCGGCCAGTTTGCAGTCGAAATATTTGTCAGCCGTTTCCAGGAAACGGCAACAGGAAACGACAATAGGTTCGATACAGTGCCTCGCGGCAGACCTGCCGGGGAAACTGGTGACGTATCGACGACCAGATCGGCAGCGCGTCTGTCACCGAAGCGGTAACCGCGTCCGAGCGGGCTGGCGTAATCGTAGCCGAACACTCAGCGCATGCCCCGATGCCAAACTTGCATGATCTACCCCAATATGCACCGGGAGCATAAAGAAAAGCAACTAAAAAATATTGCTTTGGTTGCGATTATGGCTGAACATGTATGCTTTATACTCGTTCTCGTAATAATTTACGTTCACACCCGAAATAAGAGGATAGGTCATGGGCAATCGTTCCGACCAAGACTCCGGACTGCTATCCGCTGGTTCGGATGGTGGATGGTCGCGGCGCGGCTTTCTGCGCGCGGGCGTGTCGGCCTCACTGACCGCCCCCCTGCTCCTGAATGGCGGACGGCTTTACGCCGAGGACCGAGCGGGCGAAGGCCTCGACTCGGCCTCCGCCTTCGGCGCAGCAAAGGACCGGCTCGATCAGGGCCCCTTTCGCATCACCCAGGATGAAGGCTGGATGACCCTGGCGGTTACGACACCTACGAAGGAACACATTCGCAACTACGGTCTTGGGCTGGTGGGGTATACATGGGAGGAGAATGGCCCGGCACTGCGTGTGCGCAGCGGCAAGCAGACACTGGCTGATGCAGTTGAGCGGATGGCGAGCCTGCCCTTCGTGGATGTGCTCTACATTCGCTGTGACTGGCGAAACGTTCAGTCCCAGCCGGGGAAGCTGGACCTAAACCCCGTATTTGAGCTGACCAGAGATGCGGCACGGCGGCATAACCTGCGGTTTGCCTTCCGCATCCAGATGTCGAATCCCGAGATTGAACCCCAGCAGATCGCAATTCCGGCCTTCCTTCGCGACCAGGTTCCCCTGGTTCCCATCGGGAAGATGAGGGACCACGGCCGCACCACCGAATTTGTTGAACCCCGTTACGACCACCCGGCGTTTCAGCGCGCCTTCCGCGAGCTCAATGAACTCCTGGCGGACAAGTTCGACGGCGATCCGCTGCTGGAGTGGATGGACCTGATGCAGTACGGCTTCTGGGGCGAGAGCCACACCAACAATCTGCCCAATCCTTTTCCCAACTTCTACACTGCCGAGCAGGCCTTCGTCCACATGACCGAGTTTCAACTCGACACCTGGAAGAAAACGCAGTCCGGCAGTGAATACGGAGCCGGACATCAGCAGCGTGGGAAACAACCAGGTGCTGGACCTTGCCGAGCGCCGGGGGTGCTGGCCGCGGTCCGACAGCATTGTGGTAGAAGAGCCGATCCAGATTGACCACCTGGCGAACCGGCCTCCGTGGTTGGGCGCCATAATGGAGGACGGCGCTTACCGCCAGTATGACCTCTCGCGTATGCCAGTGGACGCGGCGGGAGTGCCCCAGCGCGAGAACGCGATGCTGCACGTGCTGGACCTGGGCGCAAACTACTGGTCGCTGTGGACCGAGGCAGAGAACCTGGAAGCCTATAACGAGAAATATCCCGAGGGTTTTCGCGCCCTTGAGCAGCGCATGGGATATCGGGTTCGCCCGGCATGGGTGTGGCAGCGCAAGCGCTGGGGCACGGAGGAGGTCATCGTGGGAGTATCCAACGACGGCGTCGCGGGAATTCCCGGTGTGCTGCGCCTCACGCTGGAAAGCGCCGACGGCTCAATCCGCGTTAGCGGTACGCTCGACCCCGGCCAGCCCTACGGGGGCAGGATCCGCGAAGCCTCGCTGATGCTGCCGCCCGGTCTCGGAGCCGTGGAACTGAAATTGACGGCGGAGCTGGAGACCAAAGCCGGAGTCTTGCGCAAGGTGCGCTGGGCATGTCAGCAGCCTCTGGATTCCGACGGTGCGTTCCCGGTTAAGCTAATGGCGCCGGATGATCGCAGATGGCGGAAGGGAATTTAATACTCAAGCCTTAATCCTGGCCGCTCTATGCGCGGCCTGCGAGCAGACCGGGATCTTCAAATATCGAGGGCATTCACATGACGACGAGAAGGCGGTTTCTGGCTGCGAATTTGCTCGCCGCAGCCGGCTTCGGCTCGGGCCTGCGACGCTCCTTTGCGCAAAGCGAAGAGGCCGATCCCGCTGCCCACAACGCAGCTTCGGCGCAGGCCGGCGTCGATTTCTGGAACGACTGGGCTGACCAACTCACGGCCACGATGAATCGCAGCCGCCAAGCGCGCATGGGCACGCTGGCCGGGGTCACATCGCGATCGCAGGCGCAGGCACGCGTGGAGATGATTCGCGCCAAACTCTGGCAGTTGCTGGGCGGCCCGTTAGAGCGCGGAGACCTGAATGCGAAAGTAACCGGGTCCATAGAAGGTTCCGGATTCCGCATCGAGAAGCTCTTATATGAGAGCGCGCGGGGGGTTGTGGTGACCGCCAACCTCTATCTTCCCGCCGCAGGAGATCCTCCCTATCCGGCGATTCTTGCGCCGGTCGGTCACTCGGACAATGGAAAGGCATACAAGCCGTATCAGCATCTCTATCAGAACCTTGCCCGCCAGGGCTATGTGGTGCTCACGTACGATCCGTGGGGACAAGGCGAGCGGCTCCAGTACCTGAATCCGAAAACCGGGCGTAGCTATGATGGATCCCACGGATGAGCACTCCATGGCAGGACGGCCAATGATGCTGCTCGGCCAGAGCCTGGCCCAGTATTTTGCGTGGGACGGCATCCGTGGAGTGGATTACCTGCTCACCCGCCCGGAGGTCGATCCGAAACGCATCGGCTGTACCGGCCAGTCGGGCGGCGGCACCATGACCATGTACCTGGCAGCGCTGGAGCCGCGCATTGCCGCCGCAGTGGTGAACGAGGGCAACACCGAGAACGTTGCCGGCCCGCAGTACGATCCGCCGGGCGCAGTGGACGATGCGGAACAAAATGTCCTGAACACGCTGCCGCTGCACCTGGATCGCGGCGACATTCTGGCCGCCGCGGCTCCCAAGCCGCTTCTCATCTGCTACACCACACACGACCGGGGAGAAACCTACTCGCCGGTGTACGACGTGGCGACGGAGGAGGTCTATGGCGAGGCGGCAGCAGTGTACAAACTGCTGGGCGCGGAGGACAAAATTCGCCTCACCGCCTCGCACCTGCCCCACGGCCTTGTTTACACCAACCGCCAGCATACCTACCGCTGGTTCAACCGCTGGCTGAAGGGTCATGATGGACCGGTGACGGAGCCATTGTTCACGCCCTTTCCAGACACGATGCTGAATGCGACGCGCACGGGGCAGGTGGTGACTTCTGTTCCCAGCCGCAGTTCCGTCCAGGTAGACCGCGACCGGCTCGCCACGCTCATGGAGACACGCCGCGCGCAGGCGCCGGGTGCGGACCAGCTCCGCTCCACGCTTGCCTCGCTGCTGGCCTTGAAGCCCGCCGGCGGAGCTCCCTCCTCGCAACTGCTGTCATCTACGGTGCGGCCTGGAATGACGATCGAGCAATTCTTCTTCGAAACTGAGCCGGGCGTGCGTACCCCCGGTTGGTTCCTGCGCCCAACCTCTGCGCATCGCCCTCCCGTCATACTGCACATTGCGGATGACTGCGGCCACAGCCTGATCGAGGAACCCGGGTCCTGCGATCGCCTGCTCGCGGCCGGTTACGCGATCTGCTCGATTAGCCCGCGCGGCCTCGGCATTGCACGGCCCCGTTTTCCGCATGGCGGCCCGAACTATTACAGCCCCATCTCCATCGTCGCCGAACGCTACTCGTGGGCATGGCTCGCGCTGGGATCCCCGGTGGCGGGACAGCGGGTGCATGATGCGATCCGGGCAATCGATTATTTGGCTACGCGAACCGATGTCAACTCCGGGCAATTGCGGGTTCTGGGCAGCGGCAGCGCCGCAATCGCCGCTCAGATGGCGGCTTTCCTCGACAACCGTGTTCAATCGCTGCTTCTCGATGGCAGCATAGTTAGCTTCGCCGCGCTGGTCGAGTCTCCGGATTATTCGCTTGATCTCTCGTGGTTTGTTCCCGAAATCCTTCAACATATGGATTTACCCGATATCGCCGGGGGCCTCGCGCCTCGTCCATGCTGGATTCGCAACAGCGTTGACGCGGCCGGAGCGAGTCTGGATAGCAGCGCAGTGAAACAGTGGTTTCTCAAAGCGGGCAGCGGTGGCAACGCTTTGCCAAGCAATGTTCATTTCATTGTGGAACGCGCCGCGGACCCGCAGGCCACATATCTCGAATGGCTGCAAAGCACATGAGTGGTTACACAATGCAGGGGGCTTTTTACGATCGATGCTTTTTCTTAGATCGCCGATCATCGCGAAACTGCGAACCATAGAAGTTTCGTTCTTGACGCTTTTCCTTCCTCTCGACTATCATTCCATTTTTATTAGTAATACAACGAAATAACAGGCGATTCCTCACAGGAGGTGGATGCGATGAACAGGCGAGAATTTCTGATGGGCGCAGGCACGGCATTGACAGCGACCAGCATGACGGCGCGATCTTATGCCCGCATTCCGGGGGCCAATGACCGCATCCGGCTGGCCCAGCTTGGCTGCGGCAGCCGCAGCCACGGGCACATCCACATGGCCCACATGGCCAACCGGACAATTCCGGTGGAGATCGTGGCGGTCTGTGATCTCTGGAACAAAGCGCGCGAGTCGCGAGCCGCCCAGGTGGAACAACTCTTCGGCAGCCGCCCACGCACCTTCCAGTACTCTGAACAGATGCTGACACTGCCGGATATTGACGGGGTGATGATCGCCACCGGTGATTTCCAGCACGCCAAGTTATGCACTGAAGTGGTGAAGGCGGGCAAGGATTGTTATGTCGAGAAACCCTTCGCGAATGTACTGGCAGAGGCGAAAGAGGCCCGCAACGCGGTGAAGGCGTCCAAGCAAGTGGTGCAGGTGGGTACCCAGCATCGCAGCCAGCCCTATCCTCTGGCGGTCCGTGACATCATTCGTTCGGGTCGCATCGGCCAGGTGGTACAGATTGAGCAGGAATGGAATGTCAATGAGGAGCGTTGGCGCTTTGTTGAAAACGACACCGGCATCTCCCCTGAGATGCTGCTCGACCGCCGCATGGAATGGAAGCAGTGGCTCTATGGCCGTCAATCGGGCTTGCGGGAAGAAGATACCGACTGGGAGCGCTGGCTGCTGGGCAAACCAAACCGCCCCTTCGATCCGCACGTGTACCTCGAGTTCCGGCTCTATAAGGATTTCTCCTCGGGTATTTTCGACCAGTGGCTGAGCCACGGCTGCGACTTGGTCCACCTGTGGACTGACGAGACTCATCCGGTGAGCGTAGTGAGTAACGGCGGGATCTTCGTGTGGAAGGACGGGCGCGAGAATCCGGATACGTGCGTGACGGCAATTACCTATCCGAAGGGCTTTCTCTATACCTACAAGACCACCTTCGGCAACAGTTACCGGAGCTTCTCCCGGATCCAGGGGCGCGACGGAACGATCGAGAACTACGGCGGCGAGGGAGCATCGCTCTTCGTCACAACGGCGGAAGGCGGGCGAAAGGAATACGATCCGGGAGATTCCGGGCCGGTGTATACAAAGCCGCCTGAAGCTGGTCCTGCCGACGACGGCGCGACGCAGTTGAAGATTGCGAATGCGCCGCCAGCGAACTCTTTAGGGCCGGATGATGACGACGTGGTTCACATGATGAATTGGCTGCGTGCTATGAAGGATCGCGGCGAGCCGAATGCCAATGTGGATCATGGCTTTGCGCATGCGATCGTGTGCATCATGGCCGCCGAATCTTATTGGAGCGGCAAGCGGCTATATTGGGATCCGGAGAACGAAGAGATCTTGGAGCACGCAGTCTGAAGTTCTTTTGGATCTGCAAGTTCCAGACGTTCGTTGCCACCTTGCTTACCGCGCCGCTTGGCTCGGACGTTAGGAAACCTCTGAAGAACTCCCCCATCCGCGACTGCCGCGGCAACGCGGCACTCCACAGGGCGGTGTGGTTTCCCCGATCCTGATGAACCTGTTCATGATTACACGTTCGACCTCTGGATGCAGCGAAACGATCCGCAATGCCGGTTCTGCCGCTATGCCGATGAGGCCGTGGTTCACTTTGGAAGGCGAGTACAGCGAGGCAAAGGCCGCACAGCCTCGCCGAAATTGGGGTTGCCATATTAGAGCGAAACCAGAGTAGGTGTGCCCTGTTTAGCCTTGTGCAGGTCGCCGCTCCTTCCACCCCACGGACGAAGACCTATCCGTGGGGGCCCCGGCCTTCCACCCCACGGACGAAGACCTGTCCGTGGGGGCCCCGGCCTTGGGGTCGCGTCGACTTGAGTGTCACGGCTTCGGGGTACAGTCACTCTGGTTTCGCTATAGCCACTGCCGGTCGTGAACTGCGGTATGCCTCCCGCGCATGGCAGACTGCCTAGGTTTGTGTCCGGAACTCCCGATAGATCAGGTCCTTACAGCAAGTTTGCCTTTGCCGAATACACGAGTTGATGTGCCCTGGGGCACTGCAAACGTGAAAGCGGCGACGAGCGATGGAATATACCCGTTCCTCGCAGAGGATGAGAGGGCGAGGTCGCGCCGTACGAAAGGACTTTTCTTTAGTTTTGTTTTATTTTTTATTATATACTAATGCTGAGCAGATGAAGAGGCCGGTCTTTCTGTTTACATTTGTCCACGCTCGATGCGAGCGGAGTCCGCAATCTCCTGCATCCCAACTATTACCGCATAAGCGAATGGAGCCCCGATGAATCCTGGAGCGATGACTCTACGTGAAATCTATGCTCAACCCGAGGCTTGGAAGGGTTGTCTGAGTATGTTGGACGAGTTTGACCTGAGGCTTCTTGTCGACGGCAAAAATCCACATTCCTGGGAATGGCTCTTCGTAGGCTGCGGCACCAGTTATTACTTGGCCGAGGCGGCAGCGGCCTCCTTTGTGGAGTTGACCGAGGTTCCGGCGCGAGCGGTTCCTGCGTCGGAGATTCTTCTTTGCCCGCAATTGGTGATTCCGGCGAAGGGCGCTCCGGTTTTCCCGGTGTTGATTTCCCGCTCGGGCCACACCTCGGAAATTTTGGAAGCAGCGGAGGTGCTCAGGCGCCGCAAGATCGAATTCATGAGCATCACCTGCGATGGGAATGAGCTGGCGGAGCTTTCCCCCCGCACGCTTCAGCTTCCCGTGAGCGAAGAGAGCACGGTGATGACCTCCTCTTTCACGTCGATGCTATTGGCTCTTCAATATACAGCGGCGTACCTATCGGACAATACGGAATTCATCCAGGCGTTGCGTTCATTGCCGAACGCTCTCGCTGGTCTGCTGCCCAAATACGGTCCGCAGTTGGAGGAATTTGCGCGGCGCTCCTTCGACGATGTGGCCTTTCTCGCACAAGGAGCGCTTTATCCGATCGCCTCGGAAACCGCGCTAAAGGTCATGGAATCGTCATCGACCTTTGCACAATTCTTCCACACGCTGGAGTTTCGCCACGGACCCAAATCGATCGTCTCCGAAAGGGTGCTGGTGGGCGGGCTGCTGTCCGAATCGGGCTATGCGGAGGAGAGCGCAGTTCTGCTGGAGATGAAAAGTCTGGGGGCCTCCACGCTGGCCATTGCGAACCGGCTTACGGCGGAGTTGCGCTCTTCGGCCGATCTGTCAATCGAACTGGATCTGGCGGTGCCTGAGCCGGCTCGTTTGATCGTTTATGTAGTGTGGGGACAACTGCTCGGCGCATATGCCGGAATTAAGCGTGGTTTCAACCCGGACTCTCCGCGCCACCTTAGCCGGGTGGTCACCCTCGCAGGATAAATCGAAATGCCGACTCGCTTTGATGTCACCATCGCCGGAGAAATAAATCTGGACCTGATCCTTTACGGCCTGCCGGAGGACATGCCGCAGGAGCGTGAATTGCTGGCCAGCGGCTTCCGCATCACATTAGGCAGTTCATCGGCAATTCTGGCACACAATCTGGCGGTACTGGGCGCCTCGGTCGGTTTTATCACCCGCTTAGGCGACGACCCGCTGGGCGCCATCGCGCTGGATCGTTTGTCGGAAAGTGGCACAGATTTGAGCCGCGTGAAGCGTGTCGTGGGCGGCGCCTCTACCGGCGTCACGATCCTGTTGCCGCATCAAAGCAAGCGTCATATTCTCACCTATCCGGGAACGATGTTCGAAATGTCGATCGAAGACCTGGACATGGACTATCTAGCTTCGAGCCGCCATTTCCATCTCTCCTCGCTCTTCCTTCATAAGGCATTGAAGCCGCAATTGCCTGCTTTGTTCCGGCGGCTCAAATCCAGCGGGTTGACGCTTTCCCTCGATACCAACGACGATCCCGAAGATCAGTGGGGAGATCCGCTCGACGAACTACTGGGCCTGATCGACATCTTCCTGCCTAATGACGATGAAGCCTGCCGCATCACGGGAAAGCCCGATGCCGAGAGCGCGATTGCGGTGCTCGCCGAGCGTGTTCCCCTGGTTGCGGTCAAATGCGGTAAAAGAGGCTCGCTGGTACAGCAGGGCGCCCGGCGCTGGTTTCTGCCTGCGCAGACGGTCACGCCCGTGGATACGATCGGCGCCGGCGACAGTTTCAACGCCGGATTTCTCGCTGCCCACCTGCGCGGAGAGTCGCCTGAGGCATGCGCGGCTTTCGGCAACCGCACCGCTGCGCTTTCCACCTTGAGAGCCGGCGGCACGGAAGCCTTTCGCGACCACACCCTGGTGCAGAGTCTGCTTCCCGCTGCGCTGGAAGGCGCCGGTCGTCGTTCAGTGTAACCGCCGCTCAATCCGCTGCGGTGAGGTTATCCGCGGCATTGCTGTATGCCGCTGCGCGGGTGGTTGCGGCTTGCGATTCCACCAAGTTCACACGCCGCAGCCGGGCCTTGATGGTGCCTCCCTCGATGATCAACACTGTCATTACCGATAATCAGATCCCTGCCGCAGATCTGGAAGAGCTGACCAGCGCTGGAACTCAAGTGATCCGCGTCTTAAGTGGTTCGGAGTGCGGCCGCCCTTGTGGATTTGGTGAAATCCGGCAATTGCCGAGAAACCTGACACTGGGATCCAGCAACTCTCCAACTGCTGGAACGTGCGGCCTCTTGCCAAAACGCTATTGCACACAGGCAGCCGCGTAGACCTGTAATACGGACCGGATGCGATGTTTCACAATCGCCAACGGATCCGAAGCCAAGTCGCCCGTGCGCACAGCCTGATACGCTTCGGGCAGGTATGCGCTCAGCAAAGTCTCGGGAATTGCCGTCTCCCGCAAGTTTCGCATCAGAGTCTGCACCGCCGCCGTGGCCTCCGGGCAGGCCCAATAATAACGCACGCGGTCGCTATAGCTGTAGCGTCGCAGCAGCCACTTCGTCTGCTCGTCGCCTAAGTAATGGCGCTCCCAATGCTGCGGGTCTTTGAGCATCAAGCGATCCATTACCTCGGCCAGCCGCGAGCACTTTTCTGAGGGCACGAGTTCGGTTTCGATCCGTTCCAAGGCCTCAAGTGCCTCTCGCATGGCAAAGGTAAGCGCCGGGCCCACCTTGAGGATGACGAACCCATCGCGCACCAGGCTGCGGTACGATTGTGGGCGCTGATAGTCAGTAGAGTGCGCCTCGTAGACCAGCCCGCTCTCTTCCTTCAGCAATTTCACGAGATGTGCGGCCGGAAGTGGATTGTAATCCACCACGTTCAGGTGGTTAAATTCCACGCCCGGCTGAACAACCAGCGCAATCACGCGGGGCAATACGGCGCTCAGGCCCTTCTCCGCAAACACGCGCCGATGCACCTCCAGCGTTTTGACCGCGGCGTCACGCCTAGTTGGCTCCAGGTGCGATAGGCTCTCGGTTGCGCCGCCTGGAACAGGAACCTCAGTGCCGATGACGTACATCGGTTTCCTGGGCCCACATGCCTGTTCGACGGCGACGCACAGGGTTGCGGCCCGGGCTGCAATGATCTCGTCTGTCAGCGGGCCTCGCTCGCCACTGCACGCCATGCTCGTATCCAGATGAATCTTCGTGAACCCAGCCTGCGCATAAGCAATGACCATCCTCTCCGCCTCGCTCATAGCCTGGGATAGCGGATGCCGCTGCCACGGGTTCGGGCCCAGATGATCGCCGCCCAGAATCAGCCGCTCTGTTTTGAATCCCGTCCCCCGCGCGATCTCCTCGACCAGCCGCCGGAAACCTGCCGGCCTCATGCCAGTGTAGCCACCGAGATGATTGACTTGATTGGAGGTGGCCTCAATGAGCAGCGGGGAATCGTCAGCGACGGCCTGCTCCATAGCCGCTTCAAGCACCCACGGGTGAGCCGAACACACCGAATAGATTCCCCGTGGCCTTTCTGAATGCCACGCCCCGGCTAGCTGTTTCAAATAATCTGCTGCATCTATCCCTCCTTCTGGCGCGCAGACGGGTGAATGGTTGCCGCATTCTGAGGCTGCACTTTCAATGGGTTGAGGAGTGGCTCCCAGGGACGTTGTTGATCGCATTTGCGCTGAACTCCTACTAATCGAGATCAAGTCTACCAAAAGAAAACAAAAACATAAACAAACCTTGCATTCGAAACCCATGTGCGACTACATTGAATTTCGATTGCGTTCTTTCATTTCCAGCGCCTTCAGTAAACATGGAGCCGGAATGCCGGATCCAACTTCTAATCAAGGAGATAATTTCGTTGCGGTGGCCAATGTCCGGGCTGAGGTAGACCTTCGCCTGAGCAATTTTCTCTCCGCGCACCCGACTTGGGAGGCGGTCCGGGCCCTACGGGACACGCAACCGGCCGCCCCCGGATTCAGAGTGAGCAACCGCTGATTCTGAGCAACTTTGGCGCGCACCAAAAGGCGCCGATCCGGCTCTGGCGAGCCAAGCGCCGCACTATCCTCTGGATTTCACTCACCAGAGTTTGCGGATCAAGCCGAAGGAACGGCACATCGCACTTCTGACGGAAAAGCAGATCCGGCGAAGCGCCCACCCCAACACGATGGAGCTGGAGTATGCCATTGGGCATTGATTGGATATTTCGTATGAACCAAAACCAAGCATCAGGTTATGGACACGTCGCCATAGCATGCCAGCGAACTTCAGTTGCAGGACACCAAAGTTTAATAGAGCGTGACCAATGAAAAGTCATCCTGCATTTCCGAAAACGATGCCAGAGTCGATGAGAGCCGCAGACGATCGATCCCCATCGGGGCGGCTCAACGGTTTTCTTCTCAAAAGCACCGCGGTAGCCGCTTTAGGGGGTCTGCTGTTTGGATTCGATACGGCTGTAATCGCGGGCAGCACCTCTGATCTCAGGCATGCTTTCCACCTTTCGCCCGCATCTCTAGGCCTTACGGTTGCAGTCGCGCTTTGGGGCACGGTAGTGGGCGCAATCTCGGCGGCAGTTCCGGGTGATCGCTACGGACGCCGCGACAGCCTGAGAGGTCTCGCAGTTGTATACCTCGTTTCTGCCCTTGGCTGCGCGATTGCATGGAACTGGTCCGCCTTAGTTTCATTTCGTTTTATTGAAGGCCTCGCAATCGGAGGATCGTCTGTTCTCGGACCAATGTATATCTCCGAGATCGCTCCGGCGGAATGGAGGGGAAGATTGGTCGGATTCTTTCAATTCAACGTAGTTTTCGGCATCATGCTGGCCTATTTTTCCAATTATCTAATCGCACTAGCGCAATTGGGATCAATTGAATGGCGATGGATGCTGGGGGTTTCTGCGATACCAGCCACCGTGTTCTTCGTAATGCTCTTTGGAATCCCGCGAAGTCCACGCTGGCTCGTGAAGAAAGGAAGAGTGGAAGAAGCGAGAGAGGTGCTGCAACGGGCCGGAGGGGTGGATCTTGAAGAGCGGCTGCGTAGCATTATCTCGTCGATTGATTTGGAACATGCATCGCGGAGCCCATTATTCTCACGAAAGTATAGTCTGCCAATCTTTCTTGCCGTGTCGATTGCCATGTTCAATCAACTCAGCGGGATCAATGCGATCCTATACTATCTCAATGACATATTCGCGATGGCCGGATACAGCAAAGTATCTGCAGCCCTGCAGAGTGTCGCTGTCGGTGCAACGTTTCTCCTCTTCACGGTACTTGCGATGCTCGTTATCGACCGGATGGGCCGTAAAAAGCTGTTGCTGGTCGGTTCGGTAGGCACGTGCGTCTGCCTTGCTGGAATTGCTTACATCTTTTTTGCCCAGCGCCATCAGGAGCTCCTGCTTTGGTTGTTAGTTGGCTACATTGCATTTTTCGCCTTTTCGCAAGGTACCGTTATCTGGGTATACATCAGTGAGGTCTTTCCAAATCAGGTACGGGCGAAGGGGCAGAGTCTGGGATGTTTCTCCCACTGGTCGATGAATGCGATAATTTCCGGGCTCTTCCCGTTGATGGCCAGCTCATCTGGAGGTTACCCCTTCGTTTTTTTTGCGGCCATGATGGTCTTACAGTTTCTGGTCGTCGTGTTTGTGTATCCTGAGACGAAAGGCATCACGCTGGAAGCGATGCCAAAGAGGCTGGGTATTAGTTGAAGCGGTGTGCGCAAACTTCCGGGTCCCGATAGGTCAACCTTTGCCTGCATCGTATAGATCGTGAACGTTTTTTCTATCAGGAACCACAACGCGCATACGTGAGAGGGGCAGGGACGGTATGGCCATCCATCACGATCGTGCAAACCATGGAGGTAGCGATGTCAGAGGAAGCTCAATATAGCCCGCCGAACGAAATGCCTGCGGCGCCGATTCATCGCGTACTTGTAGGACAAAAGGCGCTGGTCACCGGGGCAAGCAAGGGACTGGGCCAGGCTATGGCCATCGGCTTTGCCAAAGCCGGGGCAGACGTTCTGGTGAACTACAACAGTGATCCGGCCGGGGCCGAACAGACCGCGCAGGAGATCGAAAAAGCCGGCGGAAAGGCGGTTCTCTTCAAAGCCGATGTCTCCAAAGAAGATGAAGTGCAGGCGATGTTCTCCCAGGCGCTGAAGGAGTTTGGCCGGTTGGACATCTGCGTTCCCAACTCGGCAATTCAATTGAACGCGCCGGTCGATGAGATGACTCTGGACCAGTGGAAACGGGTCATCGATGTCAATCTGACGGGCATGTTTCTGGCGGCGCGCGAATCGATCCGCATATTCAAGCGCCAGGGCATCGACCGCAAGATATCCTACGCTTGCGGCAAGCTGATCTTCATCAGCTCGGTGCACGATGTGATTCCGTGGGAAGGTCATGCGAATTACGCGGCGGCAAAGGGCGGTCTGATGCTCTTCATGAAGAGCCTGGCTCAGGAAGTGGCGCAACTGCGTATTCGCGTGAACTCCATCGCTCCGGGCGCAATCCGCACGCCGATGAACGTGGAGAAATTGACGACCCCGGAGTTGTTCGACAAGCTGCTGCTGAAGCTGATTCCTTCGAAGCGTATTGGCGAGCCGGACGATGTAGCCCGGCTGGCGGTGTGGCTGGCCTCCGACGAGTCCGATTACGTGCAGGGAACCACCGTATATGTGGATGGGGGAATGCTTCTCTACCCCGGGTTCATCGGTGCGGGATAGGTTGGCGTGCACCTTCACCGCCTCAGAGGAATATGGAACTGCTGGCCTTGGAGCGGGGATAAAGGCAACTTCACAACCAAGGCGCTATCGTGGAAAGCAGCTGAGGCATGACGGCGGCAACCTCCCTGGCGAGTCTGGAGTCGATTTCGTCTTCTCCTTGCTACTGAGGCATCTACGTTGGTTGTATCCAGGCTTCGAGGATGACTGGATTTCCGGCAGAGGTGAGTCTAGACATCTGCGCATCGGTCAGTTTCAGCTGAAGGGCGTCGACGCTTTCTTGAAGCTGTTCGGTTCTGCTGCCGGCGATGATGGGAAGAACTGCCGGATCGCTCTGCCGCATCCAGGCGATCACCACTTGATTGGGGCTAGCGCCTAGTTGGCCGGCCACAGCCTTCAGGGCCGCGATGCGCTGGTCCGAATCGACCCCGCCAAACTGCGCCGGCAGCGGCCGCTCGGAGCGGGTGTAGGCACCGGACAGCAGCACGGAATAGGCCACCAGAGTGATGCCGTGATGTTTGGCATAAGCCTTGGTGTCCTGGCTGAGGAAGATCTGCGGGCCGAAATCGGCGCCGTGACGGGGACGCACGTAGGTGTACCGCTGCTCAATCACTTGATAGCTGGTCCAGCCATTGGTTTCGGCCATGGTGTTGGCCTGCGCGATCCGCCAGATAGGCAGATTGCTGGCGCCCAACAGCCGCACCTTGCCAGCCTTCACGAGACGATGAAAGGCGCCCATCGTTTCTTCCTGTGGAGTCCCGAAGTCGTCGCGGTGCGCATAGTAAATATCGAGATGGTCGGTTTGCAGGCGCTTGAGGCTCTTCTCGCACTCCCGCTCGATCTCGCTGGCCGTCAGCCCGCCGGGGCTCCCAGGGTAGTCGAATGCCAGCTTCGTGCTGATCAAAAGCTGGCCGCGGTTGCCGCGCTCCTTCATCCAGGCGCCGATCACCGACTCGCTCTCGCCACCCTGGCATCCGGGCATCCAGCTTGCGTAAAAGTTGCCTGTATCAATCAGTGTTCCGCCGTGGTCGGCATAAAAATCGAGCAGCTTGAAGGTCGTGATGCGGTCAATTTTACTCCCCAAAACATCAGAACCCATGGCCAGCGCGCTGGCTTGGATTCCGCTCCTTCCCAACTGAACTTTTTCCACGTTTCCCATCCATGTTTGCGATGCCGTGAAGTTACGGCTTCACGTAGGTCGCGAGATAGGCGCCGCCGAGCAGCATGATTGCACCCAACGTATTGACCAGGGTCACGCGCTGCACTGGCGAACCCAGCCAGCCGAACTGGGAGAAGATCATGCCCGCCAGAATTTGCCCGGTAATGAGGGTGATAAACATGGCCCGTGCACCGACCTGGGGCAGCATCCACGCAATGGCGAAGACCAAGCAAGCCCCGATTGCCCCGGCGATCAGAAGCACGGGGTTGACGTGACGCAGGGTGGCAAGTGCGCCTGGTTGCCAGCCGGTGGCGCCAATGACGATCGCTGCGAATGCGCCCACGGACCAGAAGAAAGCATTGGCCACGCGGGGATTGCCTATGGCAACTCCGACCTCACCATTCATGGCCATATGCAGCGCCAGCACAATGCCCAGGAAGATCCCGAAGAAGTAAGATATAGCCTTCATAGTTCGAACTCCTCAGAATGAAGTTACTGCATGACTCAATAGCGCGCGCCAAGAAGAAATCTGCTGCGAGTTCCAATTGGAACTCGCTTTCAGACTGCCGTTTAGACAGCCAGTGTATACATGGCATTTCAGGACACTGTCAAGAAATTTGGTACGCAGCCAACAGGCCAGACGTAGTTCACGAACTCATCTCGCCAGAATACGACTGGCACTAGAGCGGGTCTGTCCGGCAAGGGCCTGTGCGAAGGCTACTAAAAAAGATCCTGCCGCCCTAGTTTTCGGCTCTACTCTTCTTGGCCGGAGATTCTCTTTCCTTCGATCCTGACGCCGCCCGCAGGAGGGGCATTTTGCGGAAAGTCCGCAAAGACGTTCGAACGGGAACTCTGCTTTCAAGAAACTCTTGACAATGGACATGCGCGCAAAGGAGGCACTTCACACGTGCATTACTAATTAACGTCGATCTCTTCCCGCTGGATTGGCTGTCTCATCGAGCACATGGTCTAAGCAGTGTCACGTAAACGACAGCAGGTGACATGCACTCTGCGTACACCGAGAATAGAAAGCCGCGCAGGAGCGTTGTCAGGTAACTCGTCGAGTCGATATCATACGTGAGCATCGCAGGCTTAGCTGAGGAGTTCAAATGGGAACCCGCATGGATGCCGCACTCCGCCCGCCGGATAGACATGTCCGACAACCGCAAATGAAAGCCCTCGTGAAATTCGCGCCCGGAGCCGGCAATGTCAGTATTCTGGATGTCGACGAGCCGCAGTGCGGAAGCAAGCAGGTCAAGGTTGAGATCGCCTTTTGCGGTGTCTGCGGTACCGATCTGCACGTTCTGCGCGATACGTTCCGTAACTACCCGCCCGTGATTCTGGGTCACGAGTTTTCCGGGACAGTTGTAGAAGTGGGTAGCGAAGTAAGCACGGTCTCAGTCGGCGATCGGATTACGGGCCTGGGCGCCACCGCGATTAGTTGTGGCGAGTGCGAGCATTGCCGCCAGGGCTACTTCATCTTCTGTTCGCGGCGCCGCGGAATGGGCCATGGCGTGAATGGAGCCTTTACACGTTATGTTCTGCTCCGCCCTGACCAAGTCTACAAGGTCCCGAGCAATTTCAGTTTGGAAGAAGCGGCGATGAGCGAACCATTCGCCGCGGCCGTCCAGGCGGTTGTCGAGTTGACGCCAACAAACCTTGGCGACATAGCCTTGGTTTCCGGTCCGGGCCCCATGGGCCTTCTCTGTCTGAAGCTTCTGGTCGCCTCGGGAATCAAGACGATTGTGGCCGGCGCGCCCGGAGATGAGGAACGGCTCGCGGCGGCGCTGCGCGCCGGCGGCGCTGCCGTAGTGAATGTAGGTAAGGAAAGCCTGCAGGAATCGATCCGGGAGTACACTAACGGACGCGGCGTGGATGTTGCCCTGGAATGCGCAGGCGCAGCCGCTTCAGTACGCGGTTGCCTGGGCGCCCTCCGGCCTATGGGTCACTACACCCAAGTTGCCATCTGCGGCCGCGATATCAATTTCCCTATCGATTTTGTCTTTTATAAACAGCTCAGCCTCAAGGGATCGGTCTGCTATACAGCCAATACCTGGCGGCGCATGATGGAAATCTACGCCAAAGGCGAAATTTCGTTCGTCGATCTGATCACGGACAAGCTGCCCATTACCGAATGGGAAAGGGCCTTTGATCTGTGTAAGACCAAGAGGGCCGTGAAGGTCCTGATGTACCCGGTTTAGAGGACGGGTTGGCATGCGACGCTTCACGCTGCATGATCCCCGCAGCGCAAGCGCCGTTTTTCCGTCGGCCGCGTTGATCACTTCGAACACCAGCTCTTGAGCAGACAGAGGCGGCGGTCCGATCTCGACTCATAGCGGCAGCTCCCGGGCCGGGCTGCCCGGTTCCTTTCTGTAGCTTGTGGAAGCTACAATTCGGGTGAGGTTACACGCTCCCATGAAGACAGCAAACACCGGCTCTCGCGAAGAAAAGTCGCGCCACGTCGATAAGTACTGGGTGCCCATCATCGGAAAGACTCTCGATCTGTTGGCCTGTTTCGAGTTGGCGAATGAAAGCCTTACCCTCGAAGATATCGTCCGGCGAACCGGAATCGCGCACACTACCGCATTCCGTATTCTTCACACGCTGGTTGTCCGCGATTACATTTCTCAGACCGGACGGCACTACCGCTTGAACCGGATGCGCAAGAGGTTGTTGTTTGGGTTCGCCAATCTGTCCCGCCACATCTCTCTGGCGGTTGAAATCCAGTCGAGCCTGGAGCGAGCTGCCGCCGCGGCCGGCATCAATCTGCTGGTGTGGGACAACGACCGCGATCCCGATCGCGCCATCCAGAACGCCGAGGAGATGGCGCGGCAGAAGCTGGATCTAGCCGTGGAGTTTCAGCTTTCCGAGCAGGCCGCACCGGTCATCTCCGATATCTTTTTCCGCGCCTGCGTCCCTCTGATCTCGATCGTGAATCCGCACCACGGCACGGTCTATTTTGGGGTCAATAACTTTCGCGCCGGGGTTTCCGCTGGAATGGCACTGGCCGATCACGCCGCGCGTATGTGGAAGGGTAAGGTGGATGCCGTCGTCCTCCTCGAGTCGCCGATGGCGGGCCGCACGACCCAAAGCCGCATGGTTGGGGTGATTCGCGGACTTGAGGAGCGGCGCGGGCCTCTGCCGAAGGAGATCGTTCACCATCTCGACGGAGGCGGGGAACGGAGCAAGTCGAAAGCTGCTACCCAATCATTCCTGACCAAGTTGAAAGGCGGAAACCGCGTGCTCATCGCCGGCATCAACGACGAAAGCGCCATTGGCGCCGCTTCTGCCTTGGACAACGCGTCCGGTTCGATCGATGCCGCCGTCATTGGTCACGGAGGCAGCCCGGAGATTCTTGAGTTGATAGCAGACCTGAAGAGCCCCTGCATCGGCACCGTCTCTTTCCATGCTGAGCTCTACGGACCAGATCTGCTGAACTTCGCGCTTCCGATCATTCAAGGCAAGTCCGCTCCGGTTTACCATTACATCCCCCATGAACTGATCAGCAAGAATAATCTTCGCTACGCAATATAAATGCAGCGTCGCGGAATAGTCCGCTGAGCGGTGCGCCAGTAGTTCCGCAGTTTACAGGCGCTGCATCGGATGCGGCTCTTGCGCCTCCTAGTCCTCCCTCATCAGGCCCAACAATGGCCCTACTTTATCGGAGAACTCTCACCTCGGCTGGACTAAAGAGAAGGATGCAACTCACAACCCACAAACTCATTGTCGACTCAGTCGCCAGTGCCCGTCTCAACTACCGCATCAACCTGAGAATATCCTTCCGATGCCGACCATCTCTCATGGCTCCTACTGCGCCACAAACCATGCATCAGACGTGAGTGACTCATTTGAGACAGAATCCAAACAGACAACCCCTCCTCACCACGTGGCGACTTATGGGTAATTGAGAGCTGGCGTTGACGCTTACACCTATCCAAAGGAAAGCAATGGAACAAAGTCAATAACAGGCACTAAGCAGGTTAATGTACAGACGAAGCTGATTTACTTGGCAGCGAAAGGATCTCCCTGCATACCTTCCCATTCTTCCGAAAGTGCCTGCAACAGCTTCGTAGGGGGAGGGCCGTCGTGAACAACAACCCGATAACGCAGGATGAGCGGAACACCGGGGTGAATGGTTACCGGGCGATAGCTCGAAATACTGGGATTCAGCATCCAAACAGTATTATGCCAGCGGGTGGGAGGATTCAGCGGATGATCGAGGACTGCGACCCCAACGGTCTTCCCGTCGCTTTTCAAGCGCACCGTATAGTCGTACCACGGCTCCGACGGCCAATCGGTTTCAGGGTTCGAATAGTAGGGGGGCGGAAATCCGACCTTGCCCCACGGTGCCGAATAGTACCAGTCTCCATACTTAATCCCCTCAACGGCGAAGCCGCCGAATGCAGTCCTATGTATGATGTAGTCATAAAGGGGCGCGAGCCGGTACACAAGGTCGATGACATAGACACCATCGCGCTCGCTGACATTGACAAGGTCGGTTTCCTCCAGCATCTTCTTACCTTCCACCAACCACTCGTTATGTATTTCGAACTCGCCATGTTTTGAGTCGGCATGGAGGAGGCGTACATCGAGGTTCTTTATCACGCGATTCTTTCGGGGAGCAAAAAAACCCCATCCCCAAAAATCGGCCCGCTGAATGTCAAAGAGCCCACCGGGAGGTTGCGGGGACTTTAGAGATTGATCGTCCGGTGTATGAAACTCCGAATTCAGGAACCCGAGCCAGATACCGCGATGGTGGGGGTGATCATCGGGCGCGACATTTGTGACGACTACACCGGAAGGAGTCTCGACGGGGTGGAAATAACAGGCACTGGGAGCAGTTAGCCCAATATTGGTCGGTCGTATCGTTACGTAGTCAAGGACTACCCGGCCATCCGGAGCTTTTACTTCAAAGCCGTCATTACTATGCACCAGCGCGTAAGAGCTGTTAGTAGAAGCCAGAACCCAGCTCGCTGAGTAGCTAACAGAAAGCAGCAGCGCGCCTGCCGTTAAGAGGTTCAAATAGAGAGATCTCATGCATAAGCTCCTGCACGAAAGATTTGGGCGTCCCTTTACTCAGGCCTTCGGTTCTGGATGATGGTCATCGAAGCGCCTTTTAAAAGCGATCTACGTTCAGTAAAGGAGTTCATGCTTATGTCCTTCAGCCCGCAAAGCAAGAATCAATTTTGCGCCGCGCTGGTAAACCTTAATCTGGCAGAGCGAATGCAAACATTGTGTCGGAGCCTGTGGTTATGATGTATTGTTTACCATTTACAGCGTAACTCATCGGGCTGCTCCCCATTCCTTCCGCAGCGTCGCCCAAGTTCACATGCCACAGCGGCTTACCAGTTTGCGCATCAAGCGCGACAAAGATGCCGTTCTTCCCACCGCCGAAGACCAAGCCGCTAGCGGTGGAGAGCACGCCGGATTCTGTGTAGTTGACCATCTTGAACTCCCACTTCTTCTCTCCGGTCTTCGGATCAAGGGCGACGATGGCGCCGTACCCTTCGGCCTCGGTCTTGTATTGGGGATTCGCACGCCTTGGCGCGCCGGCAACGCGCGGCCGGGTAGGAGCGGGCGGCCGCGGCCAGTCAGCCGGGGGTGACGTTTGCCCAAAGCCGGGCCACCAACCGCCTCCAGTATATAGGTGGTTTTGCTTCCATGGACGAATGGGCTCTTTGGGCCCGGAAAAACCTCCGGTATTTTCCCAGACCGACATATAGAAGAGCCCTGTTTGGGAATCGTAAGATGGCGCATAATAGTTTGTGCCCCCTTGCCCACCTGGCATCACGAGGACTCCGCCCGCCTCCGGTTTCGGCCAATACTTTGCAACTCGAATCGGCCGGCCATTCTTATCGATGCCTGTCGCCCAAGTCACTTTGACAAAAGGCTTGCCTAGAAGGAATTTGCCGGTGGTCCTGTCGAGGACATAGAAGAAGCCATTGCGATTGGCCCATAACATCACCTTACGCGGCTTGCCTTGCCAGGTGATATCCGCTAATACAGGAATCTGGGTGGCGTCCCAGTCGTACTCATCGGCCGGCGTGAATTGATAATACCATTTAAGCTTGCCCGTGGTGGCATCGAGCGCAAGGACGCTATCCGAGTAGAGATTGTCGAATTTGCTGCCGGGCGATCGCTGATCGCCATTCGAGACCGGATTCGGATTGCCGGTGCCGTAAAACACGAGGTTCGTCTCAGGATCGTAGGAACCGTCGTTCCAGACGGGACTGCCACCGTGTTTCCAGGTATCGCCTGCCCATGTCTTGGCGGCGGGATCATCCGCCGTAATCGGAGCTGTGTAGGTTTTCCAAATTTCCTTTCCAGTGTGAATGTCATAGGCGGCGAGAAAGCAGTTTGCGCCCCTATCGTCGGTCGCGAGTCCGACGATGACCTCGTTCTTCACCACCATAGGCGTCATGTTAATCACATAGCCCTCTCTCCAGTCCGCAATCGCGACTTCCCATTTCACGCGGCCGGTTCGGGCATCGATGGCGAGCAGATGATCGCTCCATCCGGTGGTCCAAAACAACGTGTTCCCTTCGATCGCCACTCCCTTGTTGACCATGTACATGCGTTGCCCATAGAAGTCGTCCTCATTAAACGGACGCGAGAGCTTCCAGTACTGCCGGCCCGTGACGGCATCGAGCGCCACCACAGACGTCAGGCTGGTCGCATACAAAACGCCGTTCACCACAATAGGCACGCACTCCATCTTCTCGTCAGCGGGTGTGGTGGTGGGCCGCCAGATCCACTTTAGCTGCAGATCCTTGACATTCTTCAGATTGATCTGCGTCAAGAGGCTGTAGTCATGGCTTGCATAAGTTCCCCCGTACATGAGCCAATTCTGAGGTTCCTGATTGGCGTGGAGCAGTTGGTTGAACGTAACTTGAGCCTGTAAGGAACCCGTCAGTAAGGCAAACACCAGCAATGCGCACAGTTTCATATCGCCCTCCCTGCGAAATGGGCCGTGACCCATCAATTCCTCTTCCTCTATTTGCCGTTGCGCTTCGTAAGCTGCGCCAGTACGATATTCGAGAACTCGGCCGCTGTCTCATCGCACTGCAATTCAATCGGACCTGGCCAACCTTAGGACGGATCAAAGGCCGGTCAGTAAAGGAGTTCATGCTAATGTCCTTCAGACCGGCAACGGAGAAATCGATTGTGGGCCGCGCTGGTAAACCCTAATCTGGCAGAGCGAATGCAAACATTGTGTCGGAGGCTGTGGTTATGATGTATTGTTTCCCATTAACTGAGTAACTGATCGGGCCGCTCCCCATTCCTTCCGCAGCGTCGCCCACATTCACATGCCACAGCGGCTTGCCCGTTTCCGCATCGAGCGCGACAAAGATGCCATCCTCCCACCTCCGAACACCAAGCCGCCGGCAGTGGAGAGCACGCCGGATTCTGTGTAGTTGACCATCTTGAACTCCCACTTCTTCTCTCCGGTCTTCGGATCAAGGGCGACGATGGCGCCGTAGCCTTCAGCCTCAGTCCTGTAGTTGGCGTTCCCACGCCTTAGCCGAGCGAAAGCGCGCGGCCGGGCAGGAGCGGGCGGCCAGTCAGCCGGGGGCGCCGTTTGCCCAAAGCCGGACCACCAACCGTCTCCGGTATACATGTGCATTTGCTTCCATGGCAGAATGGGCCGTTTGCCCGAAAAACCTTCGTAGTTTTCCCAGGCCGACACATAGAAGAGCCCTGTTTGGGGGTCGTAAGATGGCGGATAATAGTTTGTGCCCCCTTGTCCACCTGGCATCACGAGAATTCCGCCCATCGGTTTCGGCCAGTACTTTGCAACTCGAATCGGCCGGCCATTCTTATCGATGCCAGTCGCCCAAGTCACTTTGATAAAAGGCTTGCCTAGAAGAAATTTGCCGGTGGCCCTGTCGAGGACATAGAAGAAGCCATTGCGATTGGCCCATAACATCACCTTACGCGGCTTGCCTTGCCAGGCGATATCCGCTAATACAGGAATCTGGGTGGAGTCCCAGTCGTACTCATCGGCCGGCGTGAATTGATAATACCATTTAATCTTCCCCGTGTCGGCATCGAGCGCAATGACGCAATCCGCGTAGAGATTGTCGAATTTGCTGCCGGGCGATCGCTGATCGCCATTGTCGACAGGATTCGGATTGCCTGTGCCGTAAAACACGAGGTTCGTCTCAGGATCGTAGGAACCCTCGTTCCAGACGGGGCTGCCGCCGTGCTTCCAGGTATCGCCTCCCCATGTCTTAGCGGCGGGATCATCCGCCGTATTCGGACTTGTGTAGAACTTCCAGATTTCCTTTCCAGTGTGAATGTCATAGGCAGCGAGAAAGCAGTTTGCGCCCATATCGTCGGTCGCGGGTCCGACGATGACCTCGTTCTTCACCACAAAAGGCGCGACGTCAAGCTGATAGCCCTTTCTCCAGTCCGCAACCTCGACTTCCCATTTCACGCGGCCGGTTCGGGCATCGATGGCGAGCAGATGATCGCTCCATCCGGTGGTCCAAAACAACGTGTTCCCTTCGATCGCCACTCCCTTGTTGACCATGTACATGCGTTGCCCATAGAAGTCGTCCTCATTAAACGGACGCGAGAGCTTCCAGTACTGCCGGCCCGTGACGGCATCGAGCGCCACCACTGACGTCAGGCTGGTCGCATACAAAACGCCGTTGACAACAATAGGCGTGCACTCCATTTTCTCGTCAGCCGGTGTGGTGGTGGGCCGCCAGATCCACTTTAGCTGCAGATCCTTGACATTCTTCCGATTGATTTGCGTCAAGAGGCTGTAGCGATGACTTGCGTACGTTCCCGAGTACATGAGCCAATTCTGAGGTTCCTGATTGGCGTGAAGCAGGTCGTTGAACGTGACTTGCGCCTGTAAGGAACCCGTCAGTAAGGCAAACACGAGCAGCACGCTCAATTTCATGTCCCTCTCCCTATTAAATGGGCCGTGACCCATCGACCCTCTATTTGCCGCTGCGCTTCGTAAGGGGCACTAGTACGATATTCCGGAACTCGGTCGCTGTCTCATCGCACTGCAACTCAATCGGACCTGGCTGGCCTTCAAACGGGTTTATGGCGATCCCGTTGAGGCCGACGATGACTGCCTTTTTGTAAAGCGACTGTCCATTCAGGACCGCAGTGACTTCGCGGCCAACCAGGCGGATATCGGCGGTGTTCCACTCACCTGCGGGCTTGCCCGCGTTCACCCTCGGCAAAATTCGTGTGTAGAGCGCACCGGTGCCATGCATGCCTGGAGGCTTTCCATAATCACACGCGATCTGAAACTCATAGCGGCCGCGCAAGCCGATACCATTGTTGCACCGATTACCGATAGGAAATTTATATTCGACGTGAAGTTCAAAGTTCCAGAATTTCCTTACAGTGATCAGATCATCCGCACGGCCCGCACACTTGAGTAGGCCATCCTCTACGGACGCACCCTCCATCTTGGGGGAATTGACGCCCGTCCACCCATCAAGATTCTTACCGTTGAATAACTTGATCGGTTTACCCGGAACCCAAGAGCTGTTGTCTTGTTCATTGATCTTGGGCTCGGGATACCCGGTGAACGTCAAATTTGTTGCGGGAGTTGTTGCGGGACTCGTCATCGTGCCCTGAAGGAGGCCGTGGACATATTTTACCTCGTATTCCGCCCGGTTGTTCGGATCCGGAGCACGTCCGCGGCGCGGTGTGGCTATCCAAGTGAAGCGTAGTATTCCGTTTTGGATTTTTGCGATCTCTATGTTATCCAGACTGCCGTCTGGAGACCCAACGAACTGAATCTTCATCTGGGGCGTTCCAGCATCGGTGACACTTAACCACCATGCGGCCGTCGTAGTGAACTCGGCGAAGGCGGCAGGTTTGGCGTGCACCTGAATATCCCACTGGCCATTGAAGTCCTTATCAGCGGCCTGCGCGGTTGGCGCTAAAGCGATCACAGCAAGCAACGCCAACAGCGCGAAGAGCGGCTTAATAACACGCATCATTTGCCATCTCCTATCCACATTTGATCGTTACAGCGCCCCACCAAATCGAAACCGGAATCGTGAGGGAATAGAGTCAAAACCGTTCAAATCCTAGCTATTGGCTTTGGCGACTTTCCATTTGGACAATCTTCTTGCAGCCCACAAGATCACACCCCATTAACCTGATGGCGTAGTTTGACAAGAGAATCCGATTCGCTTCCCAGGGTTGCGGACATCGTGAGTAGCTGCAGCTACTGGGACAAATACCGGCGGATCAAAACACGCATTGCCTATAAGCCATCGCCAACCGGCCTTGGCTACTCGCGGCCCCACCTGCTCCGCGCCCTACGCCCTTACCGCACGTGCGCACGAAGTGGGCCGGCGCCAGCACTGAACGAAAGCTTACGAAACTCTATGAAACATAGGTTTAGCTTCTGGGGACCGGAAGTGTCAAGGAGAATTTCCGCCTGATAAAGGATTTCCGCTGCCTGATAGTTCCCATGGGAACTGATCTAGGAACTCATTGAAATTCGCCGTGTTGCAGCGGATTTCTTGAGTGATTTACGTTTCTGCCAGAGGCAAATCCGGGGGCAAATCTGTTCAAATCGGGCGTTTGTGCGGTGTTCATCGGGGTTTGCGGGCCTGGGGAAGTCCATTACCAGGCCCGCAACCATGGTTCAGGCACACTGCTCCATGAGCTTGGGAGGTGGGTTCAGGTTGTGCGCGGCGCAACTGAAGACGAACAGCCAGTCCACTTTCTCCAGTGCTCGTAACTTGACCTGCCGTAGTGGCCCGGTCTGTTTGAGTCACCCCAAGCCCTTTTCAATCAGCCGGCGGCGGCTCAGACTGATGGCATAGCCGGGCTGCCTTGTGGTTCTTCGATCCAGGTTGCTGGCGCGGCCCTTTTCGTTCTTTGTGACCTGCGGTGTCTGATTCAACTCCCGCACGGCGCACACAAAATCCTCGCTGTCATATGCCTTGTCGACGCCCACGGTGATGCGCTGTGAACGTCCTTCCGGCTTCTCAGCCAGCATCAAAAGCGCGGCGCCACGCTCCGCCACGTCGCTGGTCAGCAGCCGGTCGCGGTTCTTCGAGAACACCGCGTGGTTGCACACCCCATCGCCCAGGCCCAGGCCTATTGGACGACCAACCCCCGCCGGTCCGTCGTAGAACAGCACTTATTTCAACAACTTCCTAGGAAAGAGGGATCGAGTTCGCATCGGAACTCAGTTCCCAAAATTCCTTGACAGCCGAGTTCATGCGCAGCTAAAGCTAAAAGCTTGGTAGCAACGAACACTCGGTTAGGGCAGATCCGCATAGAACTATTGCACAATAGGGAGAAGCTGGAGTATTCGGGTTCGAGAACACAATGTATGCGTGAATGAGGTAACTCGAAACCGGAGAGCCAGGCGCGAGTCAACCGCGGGATTGGAATCGCGCAGACAAAGGGCTCGATTGATAAAGGAGGTCGTCAATGGCCAATGCAGATGGTCGGAAGAGGCAAGGATCTGACTTCTGATTGAGCTCGATATCGGTGCTCGCGCCATGCCGAGCGGAAGCTCAGTGAGTAACGACAGTTGTGACGACGGTCGAATCGATGGTCCTACAATAAATCCGCATGGAGTTCGTATGCGCATGGAGTAAGGTATGTTCTTTGCGGAAAATGATATGAGGAATGTACAAAGGCGGACGAGTCGCATCGCTTATGTGCTCATAATTTCGACAGTGGGATGGCTTGGGGCGGGCACTTGCCTGAGTGCGCAGCAGGAGGGTAACGTCACTCAGACTGAGCTGAATGAGGGCGAGCGAATCTTTATGTCCAACTGCAGCGCGTGCCATGGACCCGATGGCAGTCAAGTTAGTGGCGTGGATCTGAAGAGTGGCCGCTTCCGGCACGCCTCTACAGATGAGCAACTGGCAAGGGTGATTCAGGACGGCATCCCAGGTACGGGCATGCCGCCGAACAATGTAACCCGAGGAAACCTTATTGCACTAATAAGTTATATCCACGCGATGCGCAACTTCGACACTAAGAAAGTCGCGCTCGGGGACGCGGAGAAAGGGCGCGCCATATTCAATGGAAAAGGCGGATGTCTGAACTGTCACCGGGTAAACGGCAGAGGCTCGTACATGGCGCTTGACCTGAGTACTATAGGCTCCGATTTTAGTCCAGGCGCCTTGCAAAATGCCGTTCTTGATCCGGAATCGGCCGCGTTTCCGCAGAACCGGTTCATTCGGGCTGTTACACGCAGCGGCGCTGCGATTTCAGGACGCCGTCTGAACGAGGACACCTTGACGGTACAAATTGTCGAGCCCAATGGGCGCTTGGTTTCTTTGACGAAGGCGGACTTGAGAGACTATTCCATAGAGAAGGGACCGCTGATGCCGTCGTTCAAGGGCAAATTGACCGATCCTGAACTGGCCGATCTGACCGCTTATCTTGTCAGTCTGCAAGAAACGAAGCCTACCGGGCCAAGATCCGGAGGCCGCCAGTGAAGCTGCGGAGATTCACCTTACTGCTTCTCGCAGGGTTCATTATAGCCGGCGCCAGTCTGAATGCTCAGGTAACGGATGAGCGTCTGTTGCACGCCGACCAGGAGCCGCAAAACTGGTTGACATATTCGGGGATTTATTCCAGCCAGCGCTACAGCACGCTCCGGCAGATAACGCCGGCCAACGTGAAGAACTTACAAATGCAGTGGGTCTTTCAGGCTGATTCGCTCGACAAAATGGAGGCCACTCCGATCGTTGTGGACGGCGTCATGTACGTAACTGAGGCACCTAACAATGTCGTGGCTCTGGATGCAAGAACGGGGCGCGTTTTCTAGATCTATCAATATGAGAATTCGCCGGATACACGTGTGTGCTGCGGCCGGGTGAACCGCGGGCTGGCGATTCATGGGAATACCTTGTTCATGGGAACGCTCGACGGACATCTAGTGGCGCTCGACGCAACCAGTGGGCGAGTTGTCTGGAACGTCGAGGCCGCCGATCCGAAGCTGGGCTATTCGATCACAGAAGCGCCTCTCGTAGTCAAAGACAAAGTCATCGTAGGCCCCGCGGGTGGAGAATATGGCATTCGCGGATTTATCGCTGCCTACGACGTCGCGAGCGGGAAGGAACTGTGGAAGTTTTACACGATACCTGGCCCGGGCGAACCCGGCCACGATACCTGGGCCGGCGACTCTTGGGAGCATGGCGCAGCCGGAACCTGGAATACCGGCTCATTCGATCCCGAGCTCAATTTGGTTTACTGGGGTACTGGCAATCCGGGACCTGACTGGAATCCAGACACGCGCGCAGGCGACAATCTATACAGTTGTTCGGTTGTTGCTCTGGATGCAGATACTGGAAAACTGAAGTGGTATTTCCAATTTTCGCCCCACGACACACACGACTGGGATTCCGCGAATATCCCGGTCCTCGCTGATATAGATTGGAATGGCGCTAAACGAAAAGTAATCCTGTTGGCCAATCGGAACGGCCTCTTTTATGTACTCGACCGGGCTACAGGTAAGTTCCTGCTGGGCAAGCCATTCGTCCACGAAACATGGGCCAAAGGGCTGGACAAAAATGGCCTCCCCATCCCCGCGCCTAACAGTCAGCCAACCGTAGAGGGGGTCAAGGTCTATCCGGGCATGCAGGGTGGCACCAATTGGTATTCACCATCTTGGAGTCCGCGTACAGGGTATTTCTACATATCTGCGTGGAAGGACTATTTTTCCATCTTCTCTAAGTTACCAGGAGACTATGTTGCGGGCCGGAGTTACTACGGGGGTGCTACCAGATCTGTGGTGCCACCTATCCATCGCGGTCCGATTAACAATTGGACGGATGCCGGTGGTCATGGCGCTGTGGTCGCGATCGATCCGCACACTGGCCAACAAAAGTGGGCTTTTAACATGTACGATGTCACGGATAGCGGGATACTGACCACAGCCTCGAATGTCCTATTTACCGGCAGCCGGGAAGGGTACTTCTGGGCTCTGGATGCCGAGACGGGCACGCCCTTGTGGCATGCAACTACCGGCGGCCAGATCTCATCGGCTCCGATTACCTATCTGGTGGATGGTAAGCAGTACATCGCTATTTCGGCGAACCACGCGGTATTCGCCTTTGCTCTGCGATGAGATGAGGGAAAAGATTACATTTTACGGGCAGTGTGAGGGCGTGGCCATGACGCAGCAGCGGGATCACCTCGGCGCGTAACTCGCCGCAGACATTCCGGCGAACGCCATAGGTTCTCGACGGTTCTTATTTCGTGCGCCTTTGGAGTTGCACAATCTTAAAAGTACTCACAGCGTGTGGCTGAAGAGAGCGTAGGTTTCGCGCGCAATTTCCGAAGAGTGTGGCAGCAGATCAGGACGTGGAGCTGCGGAATTCATTCCTGGTTTGAGCGTGAGCTGAAGCCTGTGGCTTGCCAAAGTGCGCTTCCCTAGCAACCACCCCGAAAGCTTGATTGGTCCTGTCGCAGTTTCGGGCATCCGGATGGTGAAGTCCACGGCGTGGCGACCGGGTGAGAGACCAAGCGTAAAAAAATACCATAGACTTTTTCCACTGGGTCTAACCTGATCGGGTGAGGCAAGCTGCTGCACCGTTTGCACGAGCGCTAGTTTTCCATTGTCGCGGGCTTCGGCCGTGACTCCGGGCTCCAGGCTGGAAGGCTCAAACAGGAGCGCGAGCCTCGCTTCACTGAAGTCGTGGGGCACCTCAACGGTGAAGGAAACCTCAGCGATCCGGGCGCCGTTCGCCTCCTGTTGTACCGCAATACTTGGCTCCGTGAAAGAGGGTTGATCCGGATGGGGTAAATCACCGAAGTGAAGGCTTAAAGCAGCCTGGTCCGAAGCCTGCTGGAGATCAACACTCTTCCCGTCGACACGAACATTTTGATCAACCTGTGCCGTCGGTATGGACACTGCTTTGGTGGCGCCGGCCGGCGCGTAAAGCATCAAATCGACTCCACTGTCTTGAGAAGCTTCAACCGTATAGCGTAATCCGGAAATCCGCACTTGGTCCTTTTCGACAGGCTGCAGCTCAATGAGCTGAAGCTCATAAGCGCCGAGCTCAGTCGTCAGTGTGCTCCCAAAATGGAACGTGCCAGGCAGTGTTTCACGATAAGGATAGATGACTTCGGCAGTCCATACGCCGGTCGATGACTCAAAGCCCGCGTCGGTATCGAGACTTAGGGTCACCGAACGCGGCTGAACATACGGGTTACGCAAGCTGATGATGGTCTTTGCAGGTGAATAATGCACATACCCGTAAGGTTCGCGCTTTATCGGATCGCCCAGGACCATGGTGGTATTGTCGAGAACCGGGTGGGCGTTTGCGTCGAACCACTGCAAGGAGTGTCCCAGGGCAGACCATTCGCCGGGCGTGAGCATTCCCGGCGTAATAAACATCTGAAACACCATGCCGCCATCGGATACGTAGTCGACGACTGCATCGTCCCAATCCTGAAGGGACACGTGGGCCAAGCCTGCCACTTCGCTCTCCTGTCCCAGGATCAAGCCCGTACCTTCCGTGCTGGACATCGGGAATTGAGTTTTTTGCAGTACCAGACCCTCGTAATTGCTCATGTTAATGCAGCTGAGCTCGCTCTGGCGCGAAGACAGAGTAGGGACCATGTACAGGTAACCGTAGTCCCCGCCGCAGGTCTCCCCGCCACCAACCCCCCCAATATTCGACCAGCGAAGCGACCAGGGACTTGATCCCCCGATGCGCAAAAAAACGCCGGGATCGTTAGCCCGCACGGCATTCGCGCTATCGATGACACTTTGAATGTTCCACTCCCGCGAGTAGAGGCCGGGCGGATAACCCTGGCCGAAAGCATTGCACCCCATGGAGATGCCATCGTACTTAAAGAAATTCACGCCATAAGTCTCCTGGAAATGGAGGAACCGGTCACGGAAGAAACGACTGTAGTTGGTCCCCGCCAGACACAGACCACGGTCGTCCGTCATAACTTCCATTCCTATCCGCCGGCCGGCAGCGATACGCTCGGGGAGATAATTGTATCCTCCCATCGGACCGAACCACATACCTAGCCTGCTATGCGCCGCTTTTAAAGCCGCAACGAGAGGGCCAAAGCCGTCCGGAAATTCCTGGCGATTGATGGTCCAAAGGTCGTTCACATTGTCCCACCCTTCGTCGAGAACAAAGGAGTTCAGTCGCAAACCATATGGCTTCAGCAACAAATCCTGGAGTTGATGAAGGCGATCCAAAACGCTCTGCTGCGTCATGGCCTCGGCCTTTGTGTCATCAGTTTCCTCCGGCTTGCGGGGATCATACGGACGCCGGAGATCGTACCAGGTGTTGTACAGGAAATAGGGCCCCACAGGCCCAACGCGTATTTGGCTGACATATTGCATGAAGGCTTGGTGGACTTGGTCGTCTTTGTCCGCAACACCGATAACCACAGGGTCGCTCGTATAGCCCTCTTCAGAAGAAATATCCCTACCTAAGTTGCGCTCCAAACTAATGATCGAATTCTGCGCAGTATTGACGCTTGCCGGGTATTCGAGCCCCATGAACAGGTCGTCGGCAAAAAGCGGTTGACCATAACCTCCCAGCCGAAAATCCTGAACGGACCAATGATTACTCGCCACAGCCACACTATCAATGAACAATGCACCGGTTCCGGTGACCTTGAGATCGAGCCATTTCCGGATGTAAAACTCCGAGGGCAACAGTTCGTAGACCAGATCCACTTCCAGTTTCGGTCCCTCCCCCCGGGAGCCACGGCGTAACGATAGCCGGTAAATGACGCGCTTGCCTTGGTTGGCCAAGTTCTGTACCGATTCATTCTCCACCGTAAAATCCTTGTTGGTAAGTACCGTACCGTTAAGTCCAAAGCGATTTCCTCCCCCCTCATAGCTGAGCGTTATCTGAAACTCATCGCCCCAAACACTGTAGACGCGGTTCGAAAGCTTATTCAAGAATCGCGTAGTTCCAACTACTTCATCGTTAACCTGGACAGTCTGCTGCAAATAATCATTACCGATTCGGGTTGTAGCCCCGCTCTGGCTGACAATAACCGGGTCAGCGGCAAGTGCCGAGGCGCAAGGAACGAAGCCGGCGAGGACTATCAAGACGATGGAATGTGAGATCTTTTTCATGGAAGCCACCTCGACTTGGGAATGAGTGGGCCGGAGATGCAGCCGGACGCGGTGGAACAGAACAGGCAATCCAGCGGCTTAACCGGGCGTTTCGGAAATTTCGATCGCTAGAGCAAGGGCTCTGTGTGACGGCGGTAAAGCCTAAGCCGGTACACAGTGTTCCGGAAACCCGTGACGGCGATAGTGAAGGTCCGGCGCATATCCGGGCCCTCAACACCTGTGACCGTGAGGCGAACGAAAAAAGCTCCAGCCACGGTATAGGTATAAACGACGCTGGCTCCAGTGGACTTTGTCGCGTCCCCAAAGTTCTACCGTAGCCGATCGCAGGCAAGTTACTTCCCGCGGCGCCCGCCGAAAATGCTACAGAACATCCCGCGCACGATGCTGCCAAGCTATCCTTCTAAGCGAACCGAACTCGCCGGACCGGAATTACCTTCTCTTCCTGGTCCGGCTCTGCCTCCGAGTGTATGTGCGCCCGTGAGATGCATCGCCCGCTACGATCACCCTCACGCCTGCCTCCTCTACCGCGCGCGTGAAATCTCGCGATGTTCCATCGTCCGTGACCACAACCTGCAAGTCGGTGAGCGGACCGACGAAGGCGAAGCTTTGTTTCCCGAACTTACTGTGATCTGCAAGCCCCACTCTTACCTTCGCCGCGCGGGTGATGGCCTGCTTAATGGAGGCTTCCGCTTGGCTGGCGGTGGAAATGCCGTAGCCCGGATCGATTGCGCTCACGCCCATAAAGGCCTTATCGAGCCGGACCTCCCCAAGCGCCCGTTGCGTCCATACTCCCGAAAGATAGAAAATGTCGTGGCGCAACTCGCCACCAGTGGCGATCACAGTGATGGCAGGATAACGCTGCAACTGGAAAAGGATCAAAGGTGAATTCGTCACGACCGTGAGCCGTTTATAGCTCTCCAAATGTGGCACCATCCCGGCCACCGTTGTGCTGCCCTCAAGAAAGATTGTCTCGCCGTCCAGCACAAGCTGAGCGGCGCCGGCGGCAATCTTCTTTTTCTCTTCCGGGTTCAGTTTGCCCTGCTGTTCATAAGAGGGCTGAAAGCTGGTTGTGCTGGACATTGATACCGCGCCGCCGCGCGAGCGTACAAGCAGGCCCTTGTGTTCCAGCTCAGCTAGATCACGCCGGATAGTGGCGGCCGTCACGCCCAGCATGGTCGTGAGCTCTGACGCGCCCACTGACCGCTGCCGCGACAGAATCTCAGTGATCCGAAACCGCCTCTCTTCCGCCAGCACCAGGTTTCCTCCCCGGCCATTCCTATGATCCCGCCACCCGGTCACCCTGAATCAACAGCCGGATCAGCAACTGAATCAACAACTCGATCAGCAATAAGTGCACAGTCTCCGAAGGTCTCTTGTATGAGCCTCATTCCGAGGCCGCCTGCGTCCCCAATGGTGGGCCGCCGCTTAACTTTCAACTACAGTTGTGACATCCTCCTCAAACCTGGCACTTTTGACAAGCTGTGAGTTTCGGGCATTCCCAGGCAGAAACGGAAGTAGATAGCCTGCTTTTGTTACGGCCTGATTCATTTGCGCTCTCTTGCTTGCGCGTGACCCCGAATGCCCCGCCGTCCCATGCTTGTCTCTACCCCGTTACAGCAGGATAGGCTCGATCCCCGTAAGCTCGCAGAAATCGGCCAGAGCGGGGTAAAGATCCTCGCCGTAACCGAGACACGCGTACTCATTGGTCCAGTGCTCAAGCAGGGCGTCGATATCGCAGTGCGCCGTCACGAAACCGTGAGGCCAGAACGGAATGCCGCACTCGTTCAGCCTCCGCTGCACCTGATCGTTGGGCGGCTCGAAGATCGACGCCCGCGTAATCACCATCTGGAACTTGCCATCGACCCTGCCGAGCCGTGCCAGCACGCCCTCGCCGACCTTGCAGATCAGCCTGATCGATAGCCCCCCTGCCCCGCCTTCGGTGGGAATTCCATGCTCGGCGAAACCTGCGGGGCCGAGCTTTCCGGCCAGCGATGGCGGGCAGGCACCATCCCCGATGATCTTGATTTCCCGCGTGGCCCGGTCGATGTGTTGCAGATCCCCGTAGTAGACGCGCTCGCTGCTCAGCCGGGTTAGCAGCAAAACCGTCAGCGCGGTATTAAAGTCGCCGAGCGTGGAGGTCCCGACGCCGTCCTCAAGCATCATGCTCTGGGCAAAGCAGGTTGCCGCATAGTCATCCGCAAGTCCGGGAAAGGACTGGATGGTGTAGAAGTCGAACCGTTCCCGCTGAACGACTTGTTTCAGCGCCAGGTAAAGCCGGATGGAATGGTCGTTGACCGCGTTCCGGTCGGGCGCCGCGCCGAACAACTCCTTCAGGCGAGGTTCAAGCGCCTCCACGTCCTTCGCCGGGATCTTCTCCGCGGTGCGAATCAGTTCGGTCGTGTCGCGGGAATCGATATCGATGCCGAACGTCTTCATCCATTGCGACGGATCCGCCGCGCCACAGGTCTGCCCCATTCCGCGCCCGCCGAATGTGCCCATGGTGGTCAGATTCAGGCGGTTCTTCAGGTGCGTCGCGCGGGCATAGCTCGCGATGCGCCCAACTGTATCCGGCTCATCGACGCCGCCATACACAAAGCGGTGACGTACGCCGATCTCCAGCAGCCCCCCATGCAGCACAAGGCCTCCAACCGGCCGCCAGCCCTGGGACCCAGGATGCGTCCATAGCAGGATTCCCTTGCCGCTGGCCGCGAAATCGCGCACTGCCCCTGCCAGGTGCGCAGCCCACACCCAGGTTCCCGAGAAGAGCACCACGCAATCCACGCGCTCGTCGTGCTTCATTTTTCTGAACGCCTCAACCGCCTCCTGCTTGGAGGCAATCACCACCGGGTGTTCGACGAGGTCGATATCGGCTTGCCGCAGCGCGTTCTTGGCGCGCGAGAGGATGGCCTGGTCGATGAAGGGCGTGCCCATGGGGTCCTTCAATCCGTCCTTATGGACGCCATACACGATAAAGCCAACAGTAGGTCGAATCATTAATCTTCTCCTTTAGGCGGGATGGTGTCTCCATTGGTCTGCATCAGCAGAGAACGAAATTGGCGGTAGCGCGAAAACTGTTGGCTGTAAACACGGGTGAGCTCGGATTCCGGATCGATGCGCAGTTCCTCGCGCGTCATCGCGCTCACCGCGGCCTCGAAGCTGGGATGGACGCCCAGAGCCACACTGGTCAACAGAGCTCCGCCAAGGCACACCGACTCCTGGCAGCGGGGCACGTGCAGAGGCTTTTGCGCGGAGGCAGCGCGCAGCCGCATCCCGGTCGACGAGCGAGTTCCTCCGCCGGACGCATAGATGGCATCGAATCTGGCGCCCGAGGACTCCATGCACTCGACAATCAGAGCCAGTTCACCAGCGATCCCTTCCAGAATGCCTTTGTAGAGGTGCGCGCTGGTCGTACTCCGGGTGATGCCGCGAATCGCCGCAGTGGCCCGCGAGTCGAACTCGGGATTGCAGGAGCCGATCAGGTGGGGCGTGACGATCAGCCCCGTCGGACCCTCAGGGCCCTCCGACTCGAGCCGTTCCCACAGGGTTTCCGTTTCCTCTGCGCCCCGCACGCTCCCGACGAGATTTCCCAGCCACTCCAGCATGATCCCCGAAGGGAAATATGCGATGGTGACAAACTTGCCGGGGACGGCATGGGGATAGGAGTTCAGGCCATGCTCGAGAGCCGCTTGGTTCAGCTGCGGCTCATCGGAGACCACTAAGAGGCACTCATACGTTCCCAGCGAGCCGGCGGCGCGCCCCGAGCCGATGACCCCCAAGCCCAGGGCTCCAATCACCTGATCGTGCCCTCCCACCACGACAGGAGTCCCCTCGGCCAGGCCCAGCAGCGATGCGGCCTTCCTGCCCAGCGTTCCCGCCACGGTTCCTGCCGGCACCGGCCTGGGCAGCGAATCCGGCGATACGCCCGCCATGCCCAGGACCTCCCGCGACCAGGCCAGCGTATGCACATCCAAGGCCATGAAGCGCGCGCTATGAGAGTAATCGATCAGCGGCGGCAACCCGAGGCGAAGCAGCAGGTAGTCCGTGACGCCCAGGAACCATCGCGCTTTGCTGAAGATCTCCGGCGCATGATTGCGCAGCCAAACCAGCTTGGGCACCGGATACATGGGATAACTAGTGTGGCCGGTGATGGAGAAGAGCCGCTGCCGGGAGATATGCTCTTCGCACCAGCCGGCCTCCCTCGCCGCTCGTCCGTCCGAATTCAGAATGGCCGGGCAGAGCGCGCGCCCGTCCGCGCCGGTAGGAATCAGAGTTTCCCCGTGCGAGCTGAAGCACACGCCCTGAATCCGATCCCTTACCGGATCCTGCGCCGTCTCTCGCACAAGCCCGGCGACAACGTTCAGCAACATCTCAGCGTCCATCTCGGCGCGGCCCGGCTGCGGGTGCACAGGCGTCCACGATGTGGAACGCAGTGCCAGCATCTCTCCCGATCGTGAAAAGATGCCCGCTTTGCACCGGCTCGAGCCGACGTCGATGGACAGAAAGCTCATGCCCCGCCTGCTCCTCCTGAAAGAAATCCAGGATCCACCCGTTGAGTCAGCCGCCGGGAGGAGCCCAGCTCATGAATGCGCAACGTATCCCCTTCCAGCGCGATCCGCTCCACGCCGCGGAAGTCCGCGGGGATCTCCTCGAGGAGCGCAAAAAAGCGAATCGTAACTTCCGATTTGGCCGGAAGCCAGCGGTAGGTTGGCACCCCGAAGAGCGGCCCGTTGGTTACGGTTTCGCGCTTTGGAATCGCAAACGGCGTGCTGCTGAATTCGATTCCCCGGCAGAAGGTTTTCCCGCCCCACGGAGGATTCTCCCGGTAACCGGATTCCTGCCAGTTCCCCACCCACGGAAAATCCGCGCGGCGGAAGACATAGAGCAGGAGAAGACCGCTGGAGGGGCTGCTGGCAGCCAAGTACCCGGTTTCCATTGCCGGATCGATGAGTGCCGCGGTGTAGCGGCTATAACGTCCATCCTGGGTCTCGCGCAGGTTCAACGCCTCGCCGTTCGGGCAAGGCGCATGAGGCCAATCGAACGATGCTCCGGGGACGATCTCCATCCTGTCGCTGTAATTCGCGTCGATCGCTTGGGCGCGCGTCGCCGGCATATCAACCAGGGTGTCGTTGCAGCGCAGAAACGGGGGGCCGATCGTGACGTGCTCGGTCCATGAGATCGGGCGGTCGGCTGCGCTCAGATTGCGCGCTCTTTCTTCGCAATAGAAGACCGGCCGCTCCGGGTCCACGCTCAGCACTCTGCTGAACTCGATTTGACTGACCGGAAGCGAAACCCGGGATTCGAAGCCCGGCCGCTGGCCGCCGAACTGGCGGCGCAGCTCCCACAGCGTGGCGGGCGCTTCGCCATGCGTGCTCATGCCTGCCGCGGTTTCTTCCGCTGAAGGCGGACCGAAATAATCGAAGCTCAGGCTGTGTCCGGCAATTCCAGCCAGCAGCGCTCCATCCGGCGGAGGCCCAAAGATACCCTTGTGCTCGCCCGCCCGGTAGCGCTGGGGATCGATGGTTTTCCAGACAGGCCTCCACAGAGGATTGACGTCCGGGTGCGCACGCGAAACGAATTCGCAGATGTGGCCTCCGCCGAGTGTTACGGAGACGTGGCCCCACTCTGCCTGCACCCGGACGCCCGCACGTCCGTCGAGCACTGTGTTCGTGCGTTCAATGGACACCCGCGCTACCTCGCGTCCTCTCATTTCTTTCCGCTCTTTCCGCTGGGCACTCCCGCCTGGTCCAGAATGCTCCGCGCCTCCCGCAGAAAGCCCTCCATGTCATCGGATTGGAATACGTTGCGCCCGAAGAACACCCCCGCGGCGCCCGCCTGCATCGCACCCCGCACCACGTCGAGGGCCCCGTGATGCCGGCTCCCGCCCAGAACCAGAATCGGAAGGAGACATTCCTTCACAACCTGCCGCATCGCGTCCGCGTTGCCGGCATAGTCCGTCTTGATCACATCCGCACCCAGTTCAGTTGCCACCCTGGTATGCAGCCCCAGCCACTTCGGGTCTCCCGGATTTACCACTTGCTTGCCGCGCGCGAGCGTCTCCACAATCAGCGGTATGCCGACTCGTTCGCATTCGCGGGCCACCTCCGCGTTCCGTGCGATCTCCTTTGACTCGAATTCCGCATCGCCTGTCCCCACCACAAGGTAGGTCAGAACAGCGTCGGCCCCGCATCGAAGCGCCTCCTCCGGCCGCGCAATGAGGCATGTGCGCAGCGCTCCGCTGTCTTCCGGGCCGGGCGTATTCCACACCGTCGTCCAGTCGATGCGTGCGACGAGTCCGGGGGTCGCGCCCCGCGGAAAGCACCCGATGCAGCGCTTGATCAACCCGAGAGTCAGAAGGATGGCATTCACGCGAGCTCCCACAAACCGGCTGATTTGGCCGCAGGGATCTTCCGTTCCCGGAATCGGACCCAACACCAGAGCATGATCGAATGCCACCACCAACGAGCCGCATCCAGGCCGATTCAGAATCCGATTCAGTCGAATCTGTTTCCCAAAATCACTCAATGCTTTCTCCTCGACCAGTGAATATTGACCACTGAATATTGGCCACTGAATGTGGACCACTAAATGCGGTAAGCCTACCTGAGCCCGCTATTCGCCGTCAATCGTTTTTGATTGTTCTTGATCGTTTCTGCTCCAACTTGGCTGCGGCCTTCCACCGGGTTACCTACAAGAAAGGATCCCACCCGATTCCCGCTCGATCTTCACAGCCGCGGCCTGCCGTACGGCGCCGGCTTCATGTTCCTTCTTCTGCTTGCTCCAGCCCGAGCTTGACAGGCTGAAAGCTGGTCGTCAAACTTTGCGCCCAGAGGGGCAAATACGAGCACAAAAGGACACACTCAATCACGAGCGTGTTCCGCTCTCTGCCGGAAGGCGCGGTGGGCGATCCTGTCTTTGCTGGAGTGGACCCGGCGAATCTCTCCGTCTATACCAAACGAGTCTTTCACCGGCTCGGAATCCTGGACGCCAGCTTTCACACCTTGCGACAGACGGCGGCAAGTTGGCTGGTGCAACAGGGCGTAGACCTGTACGCGGTGGGCCAGATTCTAGGCCACAAGACGCCGCGCATGACGCAGCGGTACGCGCAACTATCGCCGGAGTACATGGCCGGCGCGGCGGGCAAGCTGGAAGGGATTATGGCTGGGATGTTGGCGGCACCCGTGCCGGGTGAACTTCATTTAGTCACCACGGAGTCACCAGAAATCGTCCCTGATGCAGCGTGATCGTTGAAGTCTTTAATTTTATTGGCGTCCCCGACGGGATTTGAACCCGTGTTATCGCCGTGGCGGGGCATGAACCGCGCGGAGCAAGTGCAGCATAGGAAATCCATCACCCCACTCTCTGCAGCGCGTCTTAGCCAATCTTGTGAGGCTCTTCTGTGGGAAAAATCCGTGAGCTGGATAATACGCGCGTGACACCCCCGCCTCTGCATGGGGGCATGGGGTAGCCCAGTAAAGCATGCTTCGGGCCGGTGGGTGTCCTGGTGGCTGTTGATCGGCCATCAACTCACCAGCTGCACCCAGGTATTTGCTCTCTTTATCGGGAGTGACAACCCGTTCCCGGTGATGCTCGCCGCGCAGGAGTTTGATCTTTGGAGACGATTGGACGATCCCCCATTCGACGGCCAGCCGCAAGGCGCGACGCAGCACGCGCAGCGAGCTATTGACCGAGCTTGGGAGCCATCACTTTGTCTGCAGGTGTGCGGCGTAGTTCGCGGTGTGGTCGCCGGTGATGGCATCCAGCTTTAGCTTGCCAGCGGCATGTAGGCGGCCCAGTACGACCCAGATATTCTTCTAAAATGCGGACTTGTTGATCTTCCTTCGGTTAGTGTTTTCCTCGGCTCGTCTCCAGATTCACTCTCCGCGCGAGCCAGCTCGAGGAACGTCGCGAGCGCCACGGCGGCTTCGGCGCGCGTCTCCGACCGCACGCTGTCGCGGCCGCTCCCTCAGTTCTCAGTCAAAGGATCGGTACCGGGGGTGAATGAATCGCGAGCCCGAATTCCTGGCTCATCGGCTGGCCGGAGGCTGTTAGGGATGGGAAGTAAACGGCATTGGACGTCTCGCCCGTGAGAACCTGAGGGCCGCCGCAGGTGTTCGTGTTCTGTACCTCAAGCTTGCCTGAGGACGTCGAGTAGTTCAGGAACCCCGATGCTGAGGTGAATTTGCAGCTGTGGGTGCCGCTGGGTGGTCCTACGAGATTGACCTGGAAGCCATAGAGCGCAATCAAGGCGGCAGGAGGGAACGTGAACTTGAAGGGAAAAACGTGACCCTTGGGATTGGTAAAGCTGAATGTCACGCTCGCCACATTGCCGTTGGAATCAGTGTGGAGCGCAATTTTCAGCACCGAGCCTTTCGGCAACTGATTCGATGGGGCAGAGCCGAACGTGGTGTAATTTCCAGGAGCGCTATAACCGAAACCCGCTTGGCCGAAACTGAGTGCATGCGACCAGTACTGGATCCCCCACAGAACCGAGATGCTTTGTACGGCGATGACGTACTGAGCCCAATACATCGGCTTGCCATTATAGGTGGCTTGGGGGTTGGTCTGCGGATAGCAATTCAATTGCAGCGAGAATCCATTATTCCCGAACGTGATCAAGTCCTGCATGGCCTGCATGGATAAAGTCAGGTTTTGCAGACTATGACACTTGCTGACGAAAATTTGATTGTTGGAGCTGCTCAGAGAACCCATATTTCATAGCCCTCCACCCGCTACAGGGGAATTCGAGCTTGTCTTCTACCTCGGCCCACCGGGCGTGATGACGATCTCGTTGTGTCTGTCGTTCGGATGTTCTTTGGGTTCGCACATCGAGAATCTCCCAGCGCGCCTCTCTGTATTGCTGTGTCCCAGCATGCGCCTCATTCCTTAGCCCGGATTTCTATTTTGGGCCTTCCGTGCGGTCCAGTATATGCCGATTTGCTACCTTCGGCTGCGGTTTTTTGGCCCGCAGGAAATTCCTATCGAGCAGCCTTGCCCTCCGCACCGTCTTCCAATCGCGAGCCGATACCTGTTCGCAGCCAGAATCGAATCACCACCGATTGCAACGTTGGATCTAATCATGCGGCGTCCTGGGGCAAATGGTGAGGCCCTTTTACGGGAAAAATCTGTGAGGCACATAGTGCGCCATCGACCTACCCCGGCCTCTATGGGGGCATTGGGTACCGGAAAAGCATTCTTTCGACGGCGCGTTTCCAGGAATGCCTAAGCACCACCACTGGCCGGATGAGCGGCAGGGCCAGCACTCCACCCCAAGCGGAAATCCCGTCTTTAGTCACCCGTTCGTCACCTGCAACAAGGCGTCGATGGAAGAAATTGACGTAAGCGCTTTAGAATTTTGGCGTCCCCGACGGGATTTGAACCCGTGTTATCGCCGTGAAAGGAAATCGAAAACCCGTAACTTGTTGAAACCAGAGGACACGGATGGCTCCCAAAGTGCCTCAAAGGACGTCAAAGGAACGCTTATTGGACGCCAATCGGACGCCAGATTTCTGGCCTCTTGGACGAGGGCTTTGGCATTGCCGTGCTTCGCTAGGCGAGGTAGGGGCACTTCGCTTCGACCAGAAACGGCGCCTCAGCCGGAATCTTGCCGATCACTTCTTCGACCAGTTGCTTCAACTCAATGGCGTCGGTATCGAGCTCATTGGGGAATCTCCGGAATTCGGGTTCGTAATATGCGCTTCCGTACACTCCCCCCTGCTCGAACATTGTCTTCCAAAGAATGATTCGCCGGTTCTCCGTTTGCCCCTTAGGCACGGGCCATCCAAGCCGGCTGACGACCGGGACATTCCTCACCGTGCCCAACAGAAACTCATGCACGGTGCCATCCCGAGTCAGGGCCGTGTGGAATTTCTCGAAGGAGCCATTCAAGAAACGATTCAGAACATGGCACAAGTCCTCGGCTCTCTGTTCCGCCTTCTGGGCGCGGAACATTTGATTGTGCGCCGCGAGTTCCAGATCCCTTTTCGTATTCGCCATTGCGCCTCCGTTCACCTGCTGAGTATGCCAAGCCTGCGGGTTCTTGCACAAATTCGACTTGGCGTTCTCGAATAAGCCCCGAGGCCATGGGCCAGAAACAGTAGACATGGTAGGTCAGCGGCCAAGTTTGCCGTGAGCTGGTGGATCGCTTCCGAGCTTGTGGGTCATCCGCTTGAGTGCCCTGGTTTTTAGGTGCGGATCGAGATCGACCGCCTATCTGTGTTTCAGAAAGAGATCGTTTTCTCGCTGCCCACGATCCAATCCGCCAGCGCCTGGATGGTCGATTTCTCGACTCCCTCGGAATAGGGGTGATTCTTGTGAATACCGCAGCGGGACATCCAGGTTTTACAGGCTTTCAAAGTTGCTCCACATGCGATAAGCGCCTTGGGATTTCATTTTCGACTGAGGAGCTGGCCCTCAGCACGCATGTACCGGGTCTCATTTCCCGTCCTCTGATCCATGCTCCGCTCCTTTTGGATACGCACACGGCCATTCGCCGGGGCGACGATTCCAAACTCGTAAACGCCTTCGTCCGGGCCTACCACCGCAAATACAAGGATCTGGGCGGAAAGCCGCCAACGCTGTTCCCGATGTAGCGGGATTGTGCCAGCGGGACCACCGGACATGAAATGGAAGATCTCGATGTTTCCCGTTTAGATTGTTGCGTTTAAAGATGGCAGATGCTCCATCCTTCCCTAAATACTTTCAGACAGGGGCGGAGCTAGAAGCGACTCGGCACGGGCCGATGTCGGCAATGCAGGGCACACATTTACTTAAAAGTTTGATTTCCTTAGCGATATAGACTATATACTATGTACTCGCCGGGCTGAAACCGAAAACATCGGTGAGTGAACGATCCAGGCACTGATCCCAGAAAGCCTTTGGGACGGACAATTCGTGTCCGGCGGGAAGCGTTGGGACTGACGCAGGAACAACTGGCGGAGAAGGCTGGGCTTCATTGGACGTTCATATCCGGGGTGGAACGAGGAGTACGGAATATCAGCATCTTGAAGCTGCACCGCATTGCCGTCTCGCTCGGAGTTCGGCTGCGGGACTTGGTTGACAAGTGCTGAGTGGCACTGAACCCGGCCCAATGCCTTGCAGAATTGTGTATCATGGGTGGCGTTTGACGTGGGGGAATTGGCTCGTTGCGAACTGCCGCACATGAGCTGATCGCGAGGGTTTCTTGCGCATCATACGACATCGTTGTACCCTTTAAGCCAACAGAATCACACCATCATCAGGTTATCTCCCCCATTTTAGCTCATTGAGGGCTATTGTGCCCGTTACCGCTTGAGATCACGAGTCTCGCAGGTTCGTGAGGGGAAGATGACCTTCTTTTCAGCACAAAGTACAAAGTCCGGGAACACGTCACAGGCTTTGAAGCGCCTCGTCGTCTATGCCTTGTTCCTTGCCGGGATCAGCGGCGGGATCAGCGCATCAGCTTCGACGCCAACGACCACGACCCTTGCGCTGACATCCGGTGGGACCACGGTGACAACGGTACCCTCAGGAAGCGTGGTGACGCTCACTGCAACCGTGAAAGCTGGCAGTGCGGCTGTGACAGTAGGACAGGTGAAATTCTGCGACGCGGCTGCGACATACTGCACTGACGTCCATCTGCTGGGTACGAGGCAGTTGACGAGCGCGGGGACGGCCACGCTGAAGTTCATCCCCGGAATCGGGAGTCACAGCTACAAGGCGGTCTTTGCGGGTACACCCAACCGCGCTTCGGCCGACGCGATCAGCACGTCCGGTACAGCCCCGCTGACGGTCACCGGGTTTTATCCGACGACAACGACAATCGAGCAGAGCGGCAGCGCGGGCAACTATTCACTGACAGCAACAGTGACAGGATCAGGCAGCGCTGTGTCGCCGACCGGATTGGTGTCCTTTCTGGACACAAGCAACGGGGACTCTGTACTTGGGACGGCAGAGTTGGGGACGGGCATAGCAGGGTTGAACTGGACGAACTCATCGAGCCCGGCGACGGGTGCCATTTCCGTAGCGGTGGGAGACTTCAACGGTGACGGCATACCAGACTTGGCGGTGGCCAACGGTTGGAGCGGAACGGTAACGATCCTTCTTGGCAACGGGGATGGGACGTTCACCCAAGCAGCGAACAGCCCGATTGTGGTGGGTAGCCAGGAGGTGCAGGGCGATTCCCCCAGCTTCGTAGCTGTGGGAGACTTCAACGGGGACGGGATACCAGACTTGGCTGTAGTGAACTATCAAAGCGGAACGGTGGCGATCCTTCTGGGCAACGGGAACGGGACGTTTACGCAAGCGGCGAATGCTTTCTCAGAGTTGGCATCCTTCCCCATTTCCGTAGCGGTGGGAGACTTCAACGGAGACGGCATACCAGACTTGGCTGTGACGAACGATGAAAGTCTCGGCACAGTGACTATTCTCCTGGGCAACGGGGATGGGACTTTTACTCAAGCGACGAATAGTCCAGCGGTGGTGGGCGCCCATTCCGTAGCAGTGGGAGACTTCAATGGAGACGGCATCCTCGACCTAGCCGTAACGAACTATGACAGCCCCGGCACAGTGACGATACTTTTGGGCAACGGGGATGGGACGTTTACTCAGGCAGCGAATAGCCCGCTGGTGGTGGGCGCCAACCCCAGTTCCGTAGCGGTGGGAGACTTCAACGGGGACGGCATACCAGACTTGGCCGTGGGGAACTTTACGAGCGGCTCGGTAACGATATTTCTGGGTAACGGGAATGGCACGTTCAGACAAGCGGCGAACAGCCCCGTGGTGGTGGGTGGCTACCTCAGTTCTGTGGCGGTAGGAGACTTCAACGGAAACGGCATTCCAGACCTAGCTCTGGCCAACGGCTCGGCAACGATCTTTCTCGGCAACGGGGATGGGACGTTTACTCAGACGGCGAATAGCCCACTGGCGAGCGCCCCCTATTCCGTAGCGGTGGGAGACTTCAACGGGGACGGCATAACAGACTTGGTTGTGGGGAACTCGTCCCCAGGCATCACGGTGCTGTTGTCGCAGTTGACAGAGACGGCAACGGCGACTGCAATCGGCATTTCGCCAATCGGCGCAGGAACGCACCTGACTGACGCGAGTTATCCCGGCGACAACAGCTATAACGCCAGCACCTCCGCGACTATCGGATTGACTGCGCAGCAGTTGACGCCATCGGTAACGGTGACGCCGAACGCGACCAGCATCACGACGGCGCAGGCGTTGTCTGTGACGATAACGGTAAGTGGCGGCAACGGCAATCCGACACCGACTGGCACTGTGACACTGTCGAGCGGCAGTTATATCTCAGCGGCGACTTCACTCAACAGCGGCAGCGCAACGATCAACATTCCCGCTGGGTCTCTGGCGACTGGAACGGACACGTTGACAACAAGTTACGCAGGCGACAGCAACTATGGTGCGAACACGGGCACCGCCCGCGTCTCGGTCACTGTCGCGGTTGCGCCGGGTGCGAGCCTGACCGGAACCTGGCAGATAACAGGCAAATCAACTGCCTTTGGCCTGACCTTCACGGGGACCGGGATCGTTCAACAAAACGGCAGTTCTGTCACGGGGCAAATTACGCTCAGTGGGTCGCCATGTGCTTCAACAGCGGCGCTATCGGGAAGCATCTCCGGGACAACGGTTACGGTGCAACTTTTGGAAGGCAGTCAAACCGTCAACTTCACAGGTACGGCCAACTCAGGGCTTACTTCAATATCGGGCACCTATACCGCCCCAAGTGGTGGATGCACAAATGGTGATTACGGAACGTGGACAGCAACTGTTATAGCGCCAACTCCTAGCTTGACGGTCAGCGGAACGGCGGACACTGTCACACCTGGCGCTACCACGGGGAACACCTCCACCATTACCGTTACACCCTCTGGTGGTTTCACTGGCAGCGTGGTGCTGACCGCTGCTATCACCTCCAGCCCAACCGGTGCCCAGTATCCGCCCACTTTGAGTTTTGGCTCAACCAGCCCGGTGCCCATAACCGGCACCTCTGCTGGGACTGCCACGCTCACCATCACCACTACGGCGGCGACAAGCGCGGCTCTAGTCCCTCCCAGGAGTAACGGAGTTCCATGGTACGCAGCGGGTGGTGGAACCTTGGCCTGTATCCTGCTCTTCGGTATTCCGGCACGTCGCCGCAGTTGGCGAACTCTGCTCGGAATGCTAATGCTCCTCGTGGCCCTCACTGGCGGCGTGCTCGCATGTGGCGGCGGTGGTGGGAGTACTGGCGGTGGAGGAACCAGCAACCCCGGCACCACGGCAGGAACTTACAAAGTGACCATTACTGGCACTTCAGGCGCGACCACGAACACGGGGACGGTCACGCTCACGGTGCAGTAGCCCACACATTTGGTGGACGCATCAACCCGCCGCAAAGTCAGGCCGCGCCCCCGTCGACCTGTTCCTTCGTGATTTTTGGAAGCGTCTTCGTGAAACAATAAAGGCAATAGAATTTTGCTTTTGAAAGGCAGGAAAATGACAAAAGACGATTTCCAGAAAAAAGCAATCCGCAATGAAACGGAGAGCGCCGTTTTTTACGATCTGCGCCCATTTGGAAACGACCAGCAAGAGGCGGCAGCGTTGTACTTGGGTGAACAAGTTTTTAGGCTGTCCGTGAATGCTCTCAACACCTCGAAAGCCGTTGAACTCCTCGTTTCTGAACAGTATGAAAGCACACCTCAACTGGAAGCCTTCACGGAGAAACTAAACGCCGCAGGACAGGCAATTTCCATCAAGAGAGACACAACGGCATAGACGGCTTATATTTGTCCCACTCTGCCGTTGGTGAGGAACGGAGGTATCTACTAAGGTGCGCGCACTGCGAATCGCCACGCTCTTTGTGCTGGCTGCGAGTGTCCTCGTTGCCCAGTCGTGGGAGCGATCGAAATGGGAGAACCCGCTGTATGGAAAGACCTTTGATCAGTTCATCTTGAACGGTCGATACCTTACGCCTCCCTCAGTTGTCGGCCCCAATGCGCCAAGTCTTGTTGTCCATTGCAGTGACGGCAAGTTTGCAAGTGGTGAGTTCATGCTCGGCGCAGTGGCACAGCCATCGGGGACCAAGAGCTTGAAAGGTGCATGGCAGTCGCAGGTTGACATGCGCCTCGATGAGCGAAAGAAGACCGAGGACTACTGGGAATACAGCAACGACGGGAAGACACTTTTCTTCGACAGGGACCAACTCGATAAGCTATTAACAGGAAAGCTGTTGGGCCATCCATCCAAAGATGAATTGACCAAGCGAGTGATATTGGGCGTAGTCGAGGCGTTTGGGAATGAAATTATTGTCCAGTTTGATATGCCGTCGGATCAATCTGACATTATCAATGCGTGCGGTTTAGAGTGGGGTCGCGATAAACGAAAATAATGGGGTGCTGCGTCTCGACCGCAACCCGATTTCTGCAGACCATTGCGTTGTGGACTTTGACGGGGGTCGCGTGATGAGAAAAATTCTGAGAGTGGACATCACGAATGAAGGGCTCTATCCAGAAGTATTGCAGCTGCTAAAACGACTTCCTGCGCAAAACCTATTTCATACAAAGTATCCCTTCAGGCATCCTGCTGCGATTTACCTCCTATCACTTATTCAACTTGCAGGTGATTTCAATCGACTTTTGACGGCATACACCGCAATTCGCGACGGTCAAGGGGGGCGTGAATTCCTGCTTGAGGAAATTGCTCAATGTCAGCGTATCCTGATCTATTCAGTCCGTGAGCACTTAGACGATTGTCAAATGATTCTGCTGTGCTTAGTGGATCCAACCGCGGTCACTGGGAGAGACAGGTCGCCTGAGGAAATACTCAAAGCATCTGGTTTTGCGGAGCAGAAGATATTTTGGGCTGAGGTCCACAATTATGTCGGCTCTTATTTGAGTCCGCTTGTTAATAACCTCAAACACAGTCAAGGAAGACTGCGCACCGTCGTGTTCGAATGCCCTGAACGAGATTTGCGACCGGGCTTTTATCTTGAAGAAATTGACGCCGCTGAAACTGCGCAACCATCTTCAAACCTTCACAACGGAAATACGGCGATCTCGTTTGCCAAAGACATCCGCTCAAACCTCGCGCTGATCTTCAGAGCGTCGCAATCTCTGCAGGCTGCAATAGAAGCCTTCGTAAAGCGCGCTCGAATTACCTTACTCCCAGATACCGGAGAGCGACCAAAGGCGGGCACTTGGAAGCAGATATGTGCTGCGGTTGCCAATTTGGATGCTGGTGTGTTCCCCCAGGAGGTTAAGAGTCGCTTTTTCCGTGTCGATCTTGTTGAAGGTAGTAAGCTCCGAATTCGGGAGGTTGATCGGGATCAGAAACTCTCATTTCCTGCGGGAACCGCGAAAGTTACGGTCGCTGAAACTGTGGATGGCATGACGAAGGGCTACAGAATGCCCTACACGAGAACGCGATGAGCGTTTACGACAACCGAGAGCAACCGGCTTATGGTCCGACGGACACCGATCCCACCTATTGCGAAAATCCCTACGTGTTGAAATGGTGGTCCGACGGACATGACCAGTTGATAGCGCACGAGATTCTGGAGAAGCAGTGGGTGTGGGCGTGGGGAATCTCGGAGAAGATCGTTGCGATTTCGCCTCCCGATGTCATAGCGTCTTGGCGCGCAGAAGACCCACTCTGCCTGAAATACGCCTGGTACAACATTCTGATGTATTTCGCGATCTCCCGCGCACAACAGCTCAGGCTAACGGGCGGCATTCGAGCCCCGGAATGGAAGAGATGTCCTCTTTGTGGCCTGGAGTTCATCGAAAGCTCTCTTCCGGTGCCGTTGGTTGAACGGCTCGGGATCGACCAACTTGATTTCTGTGCGCCTTGCCTAAAGGGCCTGATTCTTCAAAACACCGGCAATGATGCCGCATCGACGGAAGAGGTCTTAAGTTATTTGCGGGACTTGGCACAACTGATCAAGCGAATTCCTTTTCAGGATTTTGGGTCTGGGATGTATGACTTGAGGGGGATGAGTACAGACGAGAGACTGGCAGTCTTGCAAAAGCTGAAGCACAAGCCAACGCAGCGACGGGTAAAGGACCTGTTTGGATCATGGTTCAAGGCCCTCATTGCTTCTGAATTGCTGGAAGAGGGCGCGCGGAAAACGAGCTTAGGCACGCAATGTCTGGCGAGAGATGGTCACATGTGCTTCTCTTTGGGCGAGAAGACGATTGATGATCTCCTCTTTGCTTTGAGCATTCCTCATGAGCGTGAACCTGCCTATCCAGAAGGAAATTACAGGGCTGACTTTCTTGTAAACGGAGCCTTCATTGAATACTTCGGACTGGCAGGGGATGCAGAGTACGACGCCAAAACAAAGAGGAAAAAGCAGCTTTGCGAAGCGCACGGAATCAGGCTCGTCTCCCTCTTGCCAAGAGACCTTGTGAGTTCGAAGAAGCTGGAGTCAACGTTGTTGGCCTGCCTAGAACCACTCGTCGGTTCACTTATGCTGCCGCTGCCTCAATCAACCCCGAAGCAATAAAAATCCTGTCCGTACACGCGGCTCAGTGCATATTCACCGGGAGCAAGGTTCGTGACGGTGATGCGGTAGGAAGATGTGCCGTAGCGCGCAAAGGAAATCGGAATTTGACCGGCATTTAGATTGGTGGTCGCGTGCCCTCCAAACGGAGTGAAATGGCCCGTGGAGAATGCAATTTCTCGGGTCTTTTTCTTCGGGTCGAGCTTCCGAAGTTCATAGAGAGTGGCAGGGTCGGTATCAGTCTGGGCTAGTGAACTGCGCACTATAAACACAAGCTCTGGAGCGCGATGAAAACGCACCGGAGATTTCTCGCCGGAGATTTCATAAGCGGCCTTGCTGCTCGCAACCATGAAGCCGCCGCCGCCCGCGTGAATTGTAGCCGTTTCGTGCTCCAGTGGAATGAGGTCACCGGAAGCCGACAGAGCCGCGAAAGTATCCGCAAATTCCGGCTCCTTGACTGGTGCCTGCGCGAAGGAAACCAAGGCCATCAAGCAAATCACGAGCATTCCAGTTTTCTTCATGGCTCCGAAGTTTATCACGCGAGGTCCCCTCAACAACAGGGCCAAACGAGTTGCACCATTGAAGCGGACGATATAGCTCAGTGGCTAATGACGCCGAATTGTCGGAACAGGTCGCGCGTCAATAAGAATTGCCGTTCTCCCGGATAGTAGGAGCGTAGCCGAGGCCTGGCCGGAGTCAAGGCCGCGCTTCGCGCGCCGCTTCGCGGTCAAGAGTTTTTACACCGGCCTCCCAGCCTCGGATTATCATCCCAGCCATCCGGGAAATATCAGAGGGGGTCGCGTTTCCGCTGGCCCCAATTCTTGGATTTGCTCACGATGATCGGGATCACTTTGACGGTCGCAGACACCGTTTGGCAACGTCGGCATTGTCATCGCGCTGGCACTCATTCCGCCATCGCTCCGGATGCTATTCGCGCCCACGCCGAAGGCGCGAAGCGATTCCTCGAATTCTTCACGGTCACCATTCGCAATAGAAACTCGCGGGCGGCGTATGCGCGGGCCGCTGCTGCGCTCCTGCGCTGATGCAAAGGGCAGGAGGCTGGTGCTCTCGGCCATGTCCAGCCGGTGCAGGTCGCCGCCTACATCGGGCAGTTGCAGGGGGAGCCGAACAGTCGAAATTTGACGTGATAAAGTGCATAATTGAAATACCATGGTCGCTGGAAGAACATACAACTTCGACGGAGACACCGGGAAGCACAACAATGATGAGGGGCACGATTGCCCCGGCCGATCTTTTTACGCTAAATCGGTAGGGGGCGGGGGCGTTTACCTCAACACCGTCGAGTGCACAACCTGTCATAAAGAGCTTGAGGCTTGGGAAAACGAGTTGCGGCACTCCTGAACAAGCTGACTTTCGAAACAGACATTTGCAATACGACAGGCAACACAACAGGTATATTGTGGCTACAGACCAAGGCTTTCCTTTGCGGCACGCACTATCAAACGGCATCGCTCACGGCAAAACTCCTCGAAATTCTTGTGCATCCAAAGATTTCTGTCCAACGGCACGAACTGGCGCGCTAGGCGGTCCTCCCCGCCAGGCTGTTTACATATCTCTGCAAGATACTCGGACGGTGGCCGCTCGCCAATGCTCTGGTTGGAACTCGGTGTAAGGAAAGCTAAATTACCAATACTTCGAACCCGCGATTCCAACCTGACCCGCTCGTCCTCCAGCGATTTGACCGATGCCTCATCCTGCTCTTGTTCTGCGGACTCCTTACGGTTTCTCAGGTCAGCACGTTCACCGGCGAAAGTCGCGTTGGGAAAGATATGATGAAACTCCCAAGCGTCCCTACCATCATCTCCTAGCTTGTCTCCGACTCGAATTTCCGGGGTAAGCCAGTCCACCGCGTTCCTGCCTCTCATAACGATGTAGAGCAGCGTCGAATAGCCGGAGTTGAATACCTCTTTGAGAAGTTCTTCCTCCGTGATGGCAAATCTGGTGGGATCTAGAGCTTCCCACCTGTGCGTGAAGAGGCTTGTCAAGCCTCCTTGTGGACCTGTGGCTTTTATATCCTCACGCAGCTTGGTCTGAGAGCGAACGCTATAGCGGCTCTGAGCGAATGCCATCAACAGCCACTTGGTTAGGCTATTTTTATCCTGCTCAACCGGGTTCTCACGATGTGCGAGAAAATTGATAACCGGAATCAGTGGAGCGTACTGCTTGATGAATTGAAAATTGTCGATATGAAGTTCATCTCTCATTAGTCTGATCAGACCTTCAATCCCCCGCTGCAACCTGCTCCACGATTGTTCAAATAACTCAGCAGTCGCCATGCTTACATATCTTGATCCTGCGCTATCCTCGGCCTGTGGTGCCAAATGCTTTATTAAGTGCTGGCCAGTGTGAACCGCAGTCCACGCTTGGACTATAAAGTTCGGGTCCTCAATGCGGTCAAAACCGACCTCATCATTGAGCTTCTTCAATTCTTCGAATGTTCTACGAAAAACGCCCGGCCATTTTGTGGAGATGGATGCAAGTGCAATCTGCGCTTCGCTCAGCGGAATACCCTGGGTATTGATCCGATCGAAAATCCTCACGACTGTTGGATAGTCAGCATGCCTGATTGTTTGTGACGGGATTTTCCGCCCTGTCAAGGTCGCGTTCAGGTTGTGCAGACTCCCGGCAAACGACTCCTGTTGATCTCCAGAGGCGGATACAAAGAAAAAGTTCCTACTCATTGCGTCGGCTGTATTTCGCCTAGCGAGAATATCCAGACGGACCGACTTCGGCGTGTCACGATATGTGAACTGACCTCGGTCCAAATCGAAACGCAGCGGGATGTCTCCCTTAAGAACCAGCCATACAGCAGTTAGACGTTGCTGGCCGTCAATAGCCGCGTACCTTCTCCCGGCAGCTAGGTCGGCTTGATTGCGGCCAAAAGAGCGCATTGGAAAATCGGCCTGGTTTTCGGGTTCCCAAAACATAAGTTGGCCCACGGGAAAGCCGCGATGTAAGCTTTCCCAAAAGAGGCGAACGCGCTCCTCGTCCCAAACGAACGTCCTCTGGAATTCGGGCAGGCCATAATCACCCGCCTCGATCATCTGAACATGGTTTAAGATGGAGTAACTTTGGGGCTCAACTAACAATTCACGATTGGTCAAAACAGCCTCCTCGTCGAATACACCCGCCGCGAGTACGTCCCGCTCTCGCCGTTCAGATACAGGAAAAACCGACGGAAAGCGGAGCCTTCGTACTCGCCGGCTATGTAGCGATAAACGATTAGCACACAATCTTGAAACTTCTGCCTTGGGCGCGTCATTCTTCACCTCAGAAGTCCGTCGGCACTGGTTGGTAGGACAGGATGAAGTTTTTAAGGCGTCCGTCGAAGGCGGACCAAACCATCTCAATTTTCTGGCCTTCTGATCTCCACATAGCATCACACACAACCGGCTCGTGGTTAAGGAGCATTTCCGCTGTCAGGTTACATTTGCCCTCCTCGGTCAGCGGCTTCCCATAGTGTTCTACGAGACCACGGGTGACTTCCTCTACGACCGCTAAAGTCGACCCGCTGGCGCTCGCCTCGTCCTTCTCATTGGCAAAAGGGCTTTCTTTCGCGATGATGTTGATCACCTCAAGCTTGCCGGACTTGCCGAGGGAAAGTCGCACCGTCGCTGGCACACTCACGGGCGCAGGGAGCAGTTCAAAGCTATCATCTACCAGAACTGTTTCTTGCGTTTCGTTAACCTGCTTCTGCAGGGCCTTGCCATAGGTCGCCCGTACCTCGGCCTCGGACATGCCAAACCGAAGCCCCTTCCAAGTGGACTGACCATACACAAACCCTTGAACGGCAAGCACGAGTAAGATGGTCTGAAAAGTCTTTTTCATTGTTGTAGTTGCGCTCCTTTCGATCTCCGCCGCACCATGAACCCTCACCGTATTTTACGCGGGCTGCCTTGTGAACACGAACATTTTGCTGGGCCGGCGGCACCCCGGCGTTTTCGGTTGTCTCCTTCTTTTCCTCAAACGTGCTGCCGAGAATCAGGTCCACGGTAGGCCGCTAAACGGGGCTGGGCTGCTCGTCGGGAGGGCCAGAATGTCGCCCTGGCGTTCGTCCGGGGCATCGCATGAGGGCGGGCAGACGGGCAGCCGGACACAAATAATGCGGAGCCGGTCTTGCTGGCTCCGCGAGAGGTTTTGTTGGTGGGAGGTTAGGCCGCTGCTTTCTTCGTGGGCTTCGATGCCGACTTGGGCGCGGCCTTCTTATTGGCCTTCCCTTTCTCCTTCGCCGCGAATTCCTGCTTGACTGTCGCGGAGATGGCGTCAACGTCCACCTTGTAAACGTGCGCGGCATCGCGCAGAACCTTCGCCGCTTCGGTTTGATTGTGCATGGACAACAGGATTGTGGTTTCGATCAGGATGCGGCCCAGCTTGCTTTCCTCGGCCTTGGGCAGAAATGCCGCCAGTAGTTTCGCCGGGGGCGCATCGTCCTTGGGCTTGCCGATGCCATGCTGCCGGATGAGTACGGACAGGCGCCGCTCGTCCAGCATCGCCGTGAGTCGCTCGGCCAAAAACAGCAGGTCGCGTTTCATGAGCCGAACGGGAACGGCATCGCCGATTGCCTTGAGGACGCGCATTCCGGTGGTCTGCGCAATGACCTCCTCGCGGCGGCGCGTTTCCTGCTCGGCCTTGAATGCGGCGTCGGCGTGGTTGCGCTGATTCTGCCGCTTCGGGTGATGGATCGGGCATTCGGGATTCGCGCACACCCGCTTGGTTTCGCCTTTTTCGGTGCCTTCGGTGACGATGGCCTCGGCAGTGTACTTGCATGTCTTGTATTCCGGCGCGTCCTGCTGGTATTTGTTCTTCGGCTTCTCCTGCCGGATTTCGATATAGTGGCCGCGCGGCACAACATGGCTACCTTCGGCGGGTTTGCCGTAGGCGGTCGTGATCTGTACCAGCTTCGGTTTCTCCGCTACCGCCCGCTTTACATGCGCGTCCACCTTGGCCGCATAGCAGGCAGGATCAGAGCAGGAATCGTGTTGCGCTGCGATACCCTCGAAGAGCAGCGTATTGTGCCCTGTGCGTTTCGGGCAGTCATGGCATGAACCCGCCTCGGGCACAAGCGTTGCATCCTCTTTCGAGAACGGCGCGGTGGCAAGCTCCAAGAGAATGTTGTGCTCGATCCATTCCCGCAGATGGCGAACGGGGAGCAGGATGCGCTTCGCCTTGCTGCCGCCTGTATAGCTCTCCTGCCAGCAAGCGGTCAACGCTTCCTCTTGTTGTTGTGGCTGCAACTTCGCCAGCAAAAGCGCATGGCCTAAGCCGATTTCGTCCTTGGTGAAAGCTTCGACGGCTGCGGGCGCAAGCTCGGTCAAGCGAAGGCGAGAGGCCACGTACCCGGCGCTCTTGCCGCATTTTGCCCCAATGAGTTCGATGGAATACTTCGGCTCCTCAAGACGCAAGAGCGCGGCGAAGCCCTGCGCCTCGTCAAGCGGATGTACGTCGCGGCGCTGGAGGTTTTCTACGATGCTGGTTTCGATTGCCTGGGCGTCGGTCAGTTCGACGATGCGCACAGGCGCGGTTTCGAGTCCGGCCAACTGCGCCGCACGATAGCGCCGCGCTCCAGCTACGATCTCGAAGTGATGGTCCACGGGCCGCACGACAAGCGGCGCAAGAATGCCTTGCGTCTTGATTGACTCGGCCAACTCATTGAGAGCGGCTGCGTCAAAACTGCGGCGGGGATTGTTGGGTGACTCGGTGAGCGAGTCGAGCGGCAGGTTGCGATATTCGGATTGGACTTCGATTGTCATAGTAGCTTCTCCTTTGAGGTTGTCCAGCGTGAAGGCATGGGCGGGCCGCAAAGCCCGCCCGGAGAGTGGCGGGTTAACGGCTGCGCTCGAAGGCTTCAAAGAAACCCTGAGCGCGGAGATTTCTATCCCACATGCGGGCGAACTGCTCGTGCTGGTGCAAGAGGTCGGGATAGAAGATGTAATTCTTTTCGTCGCGGGTGCGCGAATACTGCTCCACGCCCATGTAATCGTTGCGAAAGTAGTACGCCGTCATGGTCCAACCCATGCCTAGCGGATTGGTCAACTCGAAACACATCTCCGGGTTGCGCATCAGGTCGCCGTTCTGTTCGCCGTAGTGCGCAACGGAAATTGCCGGAGCCTTGAGCGGGCCGGGTTCCGGCGTGGCTTCGATGACAAGCGCCATGTAAGGCGGGTTTTCGATCTTGAGATAGAGCGTGGGCCGGTAGCCTCCGGCCCGCTCAAGGATGCGAAGAATGGTCCGCATTACGCCACCTCCGCAACAGCCTCGTTCTCTTCGGCGGCTTCGTCGGCGAGAATCGCAGCCAGAATCACAGAGGATGTGCGCTGAATGACTTCAAGGCTCTCGGCTAGCAGCGCGGCGTTGCCCGCGTACATCTGGATGTAATCGCTCGACGCGGTTCCCATCTCCAAGCCCACGGCCTGACCCACGATGAAGGCCACGGCCTCGGCCTCCGTCTCGCGCACGGTCGCGGTGGTCATGGTGCGCCGTTCCGTTTTGTGCAAAATTTCATGCGCCGCCTCGTGTACCAGCGTGGTGAACTCCTCTGCCTTCGACTGGCCGGGAAGCAATACAATCTTTCCGCCATAGCTGACGCCAAGCGCGGGCGCAATCTTCTCGTTGAACTCCAGCTTGATATTCTGTGCGGCAAGAAAAGCAATCATGCGGTCGCGGTGTGCGCCCACTTCGCCGGTAATGTTGTGCTCGAACTCCGGCAGGTCTGCGCCCTCGGTCTGGCCGATGTCGAAGACGTAGACAGCGCGAAAGCCAATCAGCATAGGCGCGGGCTTGGCGTCCTGGTTGGCGCTCTGTTCCTGCTCTGCCGCGTCTCTCCTGCGGCGGAATCCGATCATCGGCGCTAGAATCTGGATGCCCTTCTCGCCCTTCTTCACGAACCGGCCCAACTCGTTCCATGCGCGAATGCCCGCGACTCTGGTCGCCGTTGGGCGCTGCCGCGCGATGGCGAGAATGTTGCCAAAGCTGTAATTGTGGAAGCAGGCCATTGCCGCCAGATACGCGGTCAACGTCTCGCTCTTGCCCGCTTCAAGCTGCTGGAGCAAGTAATCCACGGCTTGCTTGATGAGTTGCTGAGTGGGGTTCTCCCGCTGCGTGGTGCGCTGCTGGTAGGGTGAATCGCTCGTGCTGCGGAGCGCCGCATTTTTGCTGTGCGGCGCGGTGGAGCCGTTGCCGTTGCTGTTGTTGTTGCTACTGAAATTCATGTTTTTGTTCTCCTTTTCCGCCGTAACCGGCTGAGCGTCTTTCTCACCCGCGGCTGGGAAGCGCGAAGACGGTCGGCGGAAAAGGGACAAACGCAGCGCACGACGGTGGGAGTCCGGAGGAAAAGCGCGGCAAGTGCCAAACACTCACTATTGTTTGGCGCGCAGCCGCGCTCCGAACGGACGGAGAAGGCCCGTTCTGCGCACGGCTTCATCGTGCGCTGGGCCGTCCACCCGAGGGCGCGAAGTGGGATGGAAGGAACAACCTGCTACGGATTCAGCGGCCCCGTCGGGGACGGAGATGCAGGTTGTCACAAAATAGTTGAACTTCGGTGGAATGCGGAAGGAGAAATTATTGATGGGCGCGGCAGGCCCGCAGGTCGCGATTAAGGAAATCGTCTGCCTTCATGGACAGACAGAATCCGTTTGAAACTTATACTCTATTCAGCCGCTTTTTCTTGGCATGTTCGTTCGAGAAGATAGTGGCGTTCACGTTCCAACTCTGCACGTAGTTCTTCTTCTGATGGCAACACTAATTTGTATTTGCTGGCAAACAGTTGCTCATTGCCTTGCAGTACAGAGTAACGAACCACAGAAGCGTCCTTGCGTGTACAGAGAATGATACCAACTGTCGGATTATCCTCCGGGGTGCGCTTCAAATCATCCATGATTCGCACATACATATCCATCTGTCCAATGTCTTGATGCGTCAGTTCATCTGTTTTTAGGTCGAACAGGACAAAGCATTTCAGCAGGTAGTTGTAAAACACCATGTCAATGAAGAAATCTTTCGACTCGGTGCTGATGCGGTATTGTCTGGCGACAAAGGCAAATCCCTTACCTAACTCCAACAGGAAGCCCTGCAGATTGTTGAGAAGCGCCTTCTCCAGATTCGCTTCCAATAATTCTCCTGTTCCAGGCAAACCGAGAAATTCGAGCATGACTGGATCGCGCACGAATTCACGCGGATTCCGCTGTAAGGTAGTGAGATTGGCTTGTGCTTCCTGCTCGACTGCGACGCGGTCTGTGCTTGCCAGAAGCCGTTCGTAGTAGAGTGTTCCTATCTGGCGGTCCAGCGAACGGGTTGACCAGCCCTGGCCGGCGGCCTCATTCATATACCACTGGCGGGCTTGTTCACTTTCTACTCGCAACAACAGGCGGTAGTGCGTCCAACTCAATTCGTGACGCAGTGCGTCACGAATCGGAAATGCTTGATAGAAAAGGCGCATATAGCGCAAGTTCGACGCATCGAACCCTTTCCCAAATTCAGCCGTCAGATCGTGCGCAAGAACTTCTAATAGGCGTTTTCCGTACTCTGCACGTCCGACGCCGCCCTGTTCGAACTCGACAATGTGCCGCCCTATCTCCCAGCATGTGCGCACCTGTACCGCATCGACGCTGCGCAAAACCTGCTGACGAGCCTTTTGAATCAAACCATGCAGGCTTTTCAATAAGGCTGGCAGGCCAGCATTATCTTTTGCTTGTGTACTCGGTTTCTTGGTCATCAAATTTACCTTTGCGATGCTGTCTTGGCAGGCCAGACAGAATCAGCCTGAATCTTGTGCAACTCAACCATTATCGCGCATCACATCATCCCGATTCCCTGGACGATGGGCGTCGTTTGGATTTCCAGCGCGGTAGTTTTGGAGACATCGACGCTGAGTTGCGGGCCGAGCTTGTTCATGTCGTCGGTAAAGAGCGTAGCTTCATGGCTGGCGCGGGAGATGGAAACGTAGCCAAAGCGGGAGTTGAGCAGGTCCGGGTGGACGCCAGTGTCGGCGTTCACGAGGACGCGCTCGGCGGTGAGGCCCTGAGAACTGTGGCTGGTGACGGCATAGCCGTGGTCGAAGTGGCGGTGCTCACTAGCTCTGAATTCGACTGCGTGATTGTTGTCGAGGCGGGCCGAGACGCGGCCGTCCGGCGCAATGGACTCGATGGCGGCAAGGTCGCGATTGGCGACGCCAAGCGCCTTGTCGGGGGCGGTGAATTGGATGCGGTCGCCAACAGAGAATTCGCGGTCGATCTCCCGGTAGACGCTGACGCCGGTCAGGCGGCGCGGATCGTAGGAGACCTGTTCACCGGAGGATTTCTCGACGGTGAGCAGATTGGCGGCGGGGTTGATCGCGGCTACGGTCCCGTAGGTTCCGGCTTCGATACCGACGACCTTGCTGCCACGCGCGAAGCGCACCATGTCGCCAACTTCGTAGTGACTGGCCCAGGAGCGTTCGGCGCCGGTCATGTCCTGCCGTTGAACCAAAACGCGGAAGGTGCGGTCTTCCGGCGCAAGGGTTCCGTTGGCCTTCAATTCCTTGCGCACGGCGACATTCAACTCGCGGCGGGAAGCGTTATCGGGAGAGACAATCAGCGTTTTTTCGGGCGACTCAACATAGCTCCGGGCGATGGCGCGGATGCGCTCCTCAGCGTTCGGAATCTCCTGGACGCGGCCCTGCTGCTGGAGCGATTCGAGGGCGGCGGAGACCTGGCCTTTGGCCAGCAATTCCACAGCGGATTTGAGGGTCGGGTCTTTCTGTCGCACGATCTCGTCGAGTTTGGCGGTGCGCATTCCGGCCTCCTGCAACTGCTCGAAGGGGCGGCCTGCTTCAACTCCTTGGTGCTGGCGCGTGTCGCCGATCAGGAGTACGCGGTCGTTGGGGCCGAGACGCACAAGGAACTCGCGCATCTGATTGGTGCTGGCAAGGCTCGATTCATCGACGAAGTAGAAGTGCCGTTGCTCCTGAGCGGCAGGGTTGGGCGAGCGGGCAAGGAACCCTTGCAGGGTTCCTGACTCGACCCCAGCCTCATTCAACTGGCGGGCGGCGCGGGAGGTCGGAGCGAAGCCTTCCACCGTGTAGCCCTGCGATTCCGCTGCACTGCGGACGACGGAGAGCGTGGTCGTCTTGCCCGCGCCGGCGTAGCCTTGAATGGCTTGAATGCGGTCGGGAGAACTCAAAACATCCTCGACGACACTCTGCTGGGCGCGGTTGAGATGCTGGTGCCTGTCGGCAACCTGAATGGCTTGATTGCGAGTCAGAACCGGCTCGACCTGGTACTGACCATCGCGCACACGGCGCACGATCTCCTGCTCGGCCTCGATGGTTTTGGCGGTTGTGAACTGGCGGGCCGGCGAATTCTGTCCACGGTCCACGATCTGGAATTCTCCGGCGGCGAGCCGCGCATCGAGATTGCCGCGCACCTGGGCATAGGTGACTTCTCCCATGCCGCGGCGGAGTCCGTCGCGGATCAATGCGCGCTCATCGACGACAGCCTCGCGCTCGAAGTTTTTATCGCGGGAAAAGGTCAGCGATTCCCGGACCCGGTCAATGGTTCTGGCTGGCTGAACCTGATGCTGAAGCCGTTCGCGGGCGGCACGGACAACGGCTTCGGCCTGGTGTCCGAAGTCGGCGGCGAGCTTGCGATGCGCCGCCATGACCTCGCGCGGCGAGTGAATTTCTTTCTTGTCGCGGGTCGAGTGCGCGGCAATTTCGGCGGCCTCGGAACCCACGCGCCCAGTGCGCTCCAGATACTCGCGTATCTGCCGACTGCGCGGACTGGATGCGTCAAGGTACTCCTGGGTGTAGCCGTTGATCTCCGGCGCGCCGCTGCGGCCGGTTGTGATTTCGTAGCCGAGTTGGCGCAAACGGTAGGTCAACTCGGACTGATAGATGGCGGTGGAGAATTTCTGCGACTGGAAGAGTCCGCGCTCTTGAAGGGCGCGGAATTGACCGTTGTCGCGCTCCGTTACGTTGAAAATGACGGCGTGGGTGTGGAGCTGCGGCGCAACGTAACCATCCACGGGGCGGGCGGTATCGTGCTCGAATTTCGCGGTGATGAATTTTGCCGTGGGCTCCGGCTCGTGATTGCCGCCGATGCGTGCCAGCGTGTAGTTCTCAAGCTGGTCAAGGGCAACCTTGACAGCGACGCGGTGGGCAAACCGGACATTGTCATCGCCGCCGACAAGCGCAGTGAGCGAAACGGATTTGGGCGCGGAAAAGGTCGCATCCCACCCGGCGCGGTGCTCCATCGTCTTGACGGACTTGCCGTCCGCATCCATATATATGTGCGAGGCCCGCTGGCGGACAAGCTGCTCGCCGGTCTGCGGGTGCTGGCCCTGGCTCAACCGCGCGAATTCCTCTGTGGAGACCGCCCCGGCAAGGCCGAAACGCGAAGCGAGCTGGCCTTGCCACTCACCCTGAATCACGCCGCGCTGCGACCAATAGTTTTGTTCTTTGGCCGTGAACTCCTTCTGGTGATAGCTCTCCGCCTGGCAGGCGGAAAGGGGCTTCGAGATGGTCAGCATGATCGTCTACTCCAACTGGTTTCCGACAGCCTGATCGGCATATTCGGGGAACAGCAGATTGCCTTGCGCGGCCTCCGGCTCGGGCGGCAGCGGCGTGGACGGAACGATCAGATCGTCCATTTTGCGCTCGTCGAAGCCGGGGTTCTTTTCTTCCAACTCAATGAACGGGAAGGTGAATCGCGCAACGTGATTGCCATACTTCAGGAAGCCCCGTAGGTCGTCGAGGCCGGAGACCTCTGACGGCAGAACGAGCGGCTCGGTCTGCCGGTCGAGCATGAAGTTGCGGCCTTGCCGGGTGCCGTCATAGTGCGTTTCGCGCAACCGCTCGATTTCGACCTCGCCGATGGCTTCGCTGACCCATTTGGCGGCGCGCGGCTCCGTGGTGCGCAGAAAGATTTTCGTCGCAGGCTGTGAGAGCATCGCCTCGGCGTCATCGCCGTAGCGGGCCTCCATCTGGCTGCGCCCCTGGAAGCCGAGAATGACCGGGTTCTGCGATTTCCGGTTCTCGGTGATGGCGGTATGAAGCTGCGGCAGACGTTGCAGGCTGGCCAGCTCGTCGATCACAAACCAGACCGGCTTCTGGTCCGGCATTGGCTCATTCAGCAGGCGCAAGACGAGTGTGTCGATCCACAGACTGATGAGCGGGCGCAATGCCTCGCGCATCGTCGGGCGGGAAGTGATGAAGATCCAGCCGCGTCGCGTTTCCGCCCACTTGGTCGCCGTCCAGACGGAGGTTGTTTCGTCTTCCTTGGGTAGGAGCCGGAAGCTGTCGGCGCTCATGTTGAGCGAGCCAAGGACGCCGGTGCGCTGCTGCGGAGCCTTTGGATCGATCAGCGCCCAATACTCGGTCTTTCGCACACGCCGGTCGATTTCCTCCGGGTCCGACATCCACTGGACGAGGTCTTCCGGCGTCGGCAGAAAACTCAGCAAGTGAGCGAAAATCTTCTGCGGAGCCTCCACGAAGAAGCGGTTGGTCACGCCTTCCGGCTGGTAGAGCGAGACAGCTAGGGCCTTGGCCTCCGCCTTGCGGCGCAGCTCCTTCGACGGGTTCCAATAGGGCATCCGGGCATCCAGCGGATTGAGAACGATGTCGCCGCGGTGCGGATCGTAGAACTGTTTTACGAACTCGCAGGCCGGGTCGTAGACGATGGCCGCATCATTGCGCCCATCGACCTGATAGAGCAACTGGCGAATGATGCTCGACTTGCCGGTTCCGGTGTCGCCGACGATCAGGAAATGCTTGTTCTCGGCGTCGCGCGGAATGCGTAGCGGTAGTTTGAAATCGTTGGTAGTGATGCCGATGCCGTCGCCGGCCACGGCCTTGGTGAACTCCTTGGCGTTGACGAGCACGGGGCCTTTGAGACGCCGCCCGTAACGTAGCGTCCTGATCCGCGCGATGTCCTTGCGGATCGAAAACGGAAGCTGTAGAAAGAACGCGGCAAGCCCGAAGAGAAGCTGCATTGTGAAGAGGCCATAGAGCGGAACGCCGCCGTAAATCGAGCGCGCAAGCCATGTGTGAAGGGCCTTGTTCGGGTAGTTGCGCAGTGCCTCGCGTTCGAGGTAGTACGTTCTGTGTTGTGCGGCCTGCGGAGTGAGCGTAAGCGGCAAGGGCTTGCCTCCGTATTGCGGCGTGGAACCCGGCTGCACATCCGCTTCAAGAGCAATCCGGCTTTTCGATTCGCCGTCAGTGACGTAGAGCATCTGGTAACGGCTCTCGGGGTGCATGAGGCTGGCCGTCTCGCTGCGTAGGTAGTACGGCAGGTAGTAGCGTTCGAGCGGCGAGAGGCCAAACTGAAACCGGAGCCACACGAAGAATCCGGTCGCAACCAGCGCCAGAAAGAACGCGCCAAGGGTGTAGATCGATCCACGTGGCGGCCAGATGAACGACTCCCTGCGGCCCCACTGCTGAACGGTTGGCATGGCTACTTCTCCTGTTTCTGGCTGCGGCGGGCGAGGAGTTCCTGCGCCTTCGCGGCCTTGGTTGTCTGCACCTGGCGGAAGAGAATTTTCACTTGCTCCTGGGCCAATTTGTCACCGCGCAAGAGGGGGTCGAGCGTGTCCATCAGGAGCATCTGAATGCCGACAAGTTCGGTGAAGATGTGCATATCCATCTCCGATTTCCGGCCATCTGTTTCGACACGCAGCAGTACATCCCGTGCCCACTCGCGGAGGTTCTGACCGCTGGCTTCCGCGCGCTTCAGCAACGCCTGTTCTTCTGCCCGAGTGAAGCGAGTAGCAATGCTCTGCGTGCGTGCCTCACGGCCTTTTGCCGGCATCAGATGGCTTTCGATCTGCAATGTTTGCGCTGGCATATTTTCATTTCCAATCTGCGCTCGCGCCCGCGGTTGCAAATGGAACCGCCTATTTTGCGCTTTGCGCGTAACGGTCGATCTTTCTGCACGTTTCCAAATGGAACCGGAACGGTTCCAAACGCAACCCTTTCAGGGATGGAGTGTCGAGATAAACCCGGTGCGAAGCACCGAACGGGCATCAGACCGCTCCATCTCGGTTGCGCGGGCGCGGATCATGCGTCGCATCCGCTGATTTGGAAGCCTTCCCGGCTCCATTGGCAGGCTCGGCGGATGAACCGTTACCGCCGAAACGACGGATGCGAAGGCTCTGCGGAACATGGGCGGCTTCAGGAGTCCGCAGGAAATCCTGGAAGTCGCGGTCCTTGGCGAAGACGTAGACAAGCGCCTTGTCCACGACCTCATCAGCCGGGGCGCGGAGGAAAGCCGCGTACTGGTCGACCAGTGCAGCGGTTGATTCTTCAAGGCGAATGGTGGCGTTGATGTGGGTGGTTTGGACAATCTCAAGCAGCGGCATAATGAGTCTCCTTCTGGGTTGGAATGGTGTGGGTATTGCGAGCGTCAATGGGGTGCTGAACAGCCCACAGAATCTCGACGGCATAAGCGCGGGAATCGGCCGGGGAAAGCTCGAAGCGATGGCGGAGTTCGAGCATAGTGAGAACGTCTGCAACAAGGGCACCATCGGCAAGCCATAGGCGGGCCAATGCGGTGTCCACAAGGTGGCGCGCAAAGTCGGCGTCGCCGGGGCGTTGAGCCGCGAGTTCGCGGGTCAACTTGGCCGGGTTAATGCCGGCCCGAAGGGCGGCGAGAACCCGGTCCGATTCATCGCCTGAACGGACTGGCTTGCGCATGGTCTTCAGCATGGGATTGCCTCCGTCGAGGGCCGCTCGTCGGCGCGGTAGACGTACTCCATCTGGAACTGCTGCGAGCGGCGGTCATAGTCGTCCAGACGCAGCACCTCGCGCACGCATCGGCGGCCTGGCTGCCGCTCGATGTGGACGACGTAATCGACCGCCTCGCCGATCTCGGCTTCCACGTCCTCATAGGTGGCCTGTGCGTGGGCACGAAGGACGAGGTTGGCGAAGCGCCGGAGCGCCTTCGCCGCCGAGTTGGCATGGATCGTAGCGAGCGAACCTGAATGCCCGGTGTTGAACGAGTCAAGCAGCGTCCGCGCCTCGGTGCCGCGAACCTCGCCAAGGATGATCCGGTCGGGGCGGCAACGGAGGGATGTCTTCAGAAGATCCTCGAAGGTCACAGGCTGCTTGTAGGTGTCGGTCTGGCACTCGAAGGGAACAATGTTGGGCTTGTGAATCAGAAGCTCTGCTGTATCCTCGATCGTCACGATGCGTTCGTCGTCGGGAATCGCCTGGGCAAGCACGTTCAACAGGGTCGTCTTCCCGGTGCCGGTGCCGCCGCTGATGAGCAGCGTTTTGCCGCTGCGAACCAGCCCTTGCAGGAAACCGGCAAGCTGCGCGGTCAAAGAGCCATGAGCGATCAAATCATCGGCTGTGAAATGACGGCTGGTGAACTTGCGAATCGTCAGCCCCGGCGCGGGCTTCACCGCCGGCGGAATGTACGCGCAGAGGCGGCTTCCATCTGGCAGTTGCGCATTGAGCAGCGGGTTGTCATCGTCGAGGCGTTTGCCCAGGTTGTTGGCGATGACTTCGAGGCCGGTACGGAGGCTCCCGGAATCGAAGGCAACGTCGGGTTGGCGCTCCATCCGGCCCTCGCGTTCCGCGTACCAGGTGGAGTTGGGATTGCCCATGATTTCGCTCACGTCGTCATCGAGCAACAGCGGTTCGATGGGGCGCATGAAGGGGAGGATCAAATCGAAACTCATAGCGGAGCCTCGCAGCAATGGAAGCCCGGCGTCGCCGGGCTTCCGTGAGCAAAGAAGAGGACGCGACCTACGCCGCCTCTTCCTCGGTGTTCAGATCGTCGTCCGCGGTCTCTTCCGGGGCGGCCTTTTCGGCGCGGTCGAGCTTCAGGATCGAAGCCACTCGCACTTCCCAAACGCGCTGCTTGGCGCCGGTCTTCTTGTCCACGCGCTCGCGGCTGCGCAATTCGCCGTCGATGGCCAAATGCGCGCCCTTCGTGAGCATCTTCGCGTAGTCGGCTAACTTGCCCCAGACGATGCAGCGATGCCACTCGGTATGGCCCTTGTATTCGCCGGTCTTCTTGTCCTTGTACGAGGACTTCGTGGCAAGCGAGAGAACGGTGAAGCTGGCGTTGTTGGCGGTGTAGGTGCTGGCGTCTTGGCCGAGGAATCCGATGAGTGAGATGCGGTTCTGATACATGGTGAGTCTCCTTGAGTTGAATTCCCGGCTTGGCCGGGTCACTCTCTGGCGAAGCCCAAGCGAGGAGCCCGACTCCCAAGCGCCAAGCCGCGCATTCTGGAGCAGGGGCCCAAACTCGCTTTGGGAGAGGAGTCCGGAAAGCAGAGCGGCGCAGTGCCGCAGAATCGGGGTCCCCGGCCACGCGGTCGTTGCGTGGTGGGGTGATGGGGCGTCGGAATTGATCCGAAGCGTGTGACCGGACAAGCAAGGGGAGAAGCGATGGAGCGAACGCTTCATGGGCAGCATCGACCACGGTATTCCCGGCAAGCCTGCAACCCGCCGCTGCCGGCGGAACTGCCTGATTGCCGCCTGTACAAGGACAGTCTGAAGCGATGGGCCATACCGCCTTATCGCCCGTGAGGAAGCGTTGTGCCGTCTGCGAAGAAATGAAGGGCGTATCTGCCGCGATTTGTGGCCGCGTGTGGACATAAAAAGCCTCGCTTTGGGATGTGGCTTCGTTTAGTCGAACGCCTGGTCGGCCCGGAAGCGGACGATGGTCAACCCGAGAGGGTTCACGGCAAGCTCGTTGTTCTTCACCCGCTCACGGAAGACATAGGTGACGCTGGCGGTCCATTGCTCGCGCTTGAGTTCGGAGTGATCCGCCGGGTTGGTGAAGATCTTTTCGAACTCTATCCGCGCCGCATAGGGCGACTGGCGCAGGTCGTCGAGGATCACGTTCTTGACCTCAACATCGACGAATGGGAGCGAGCTGTCGGCGGTGTACTTGCCGATGATGTCGTCCTTGCGCTCCTGGTCGATCACCTCGCGCTGCACGTCGCCGTTGAGGAAGTAGAGGGAGTCGGTCTGGTCGCGCTCGATGGTGAAACGGTTGCGGCTGAAGTACAGCTCCGCCCAGCGCGTCAGATAATACTTGTTCTCAGCCTCTTCGGGCCGGTACTGGAAGTTGCGATAGTCGATGGCTTCGGCGCGGCCAACGTCGTTGATCCGTACGATCAAAGGATGTACGCTGGCCAGCGCCATCTGGCTACGATAGACGAGGCCGGCGAGCGCCAGGCAGACCACGGTCAGAACAAGAATCGTAATCTTCAGATAAGTGTTCATCACCAGCGGATCGCCGTACTGTTCGAGATAGCGTTCCGCCGCGCGGGTAATGTCGGGTGGGGTCATTAACTGGGTTGCCATTGGATCGCCTCCATTCGGCCTATATGGCCCGGATGATTGCCGCGGTAATCAGTCCGCCCATGCCGATGCCGTGGCCGCCCGTATGGCCGGAGAAAAGCGTCGCCGTCATGGTCGGAATCTTGAGCAGTACGTAGCCTGCAACGATGCACAGGATGATCAGGCCCGGCATGAGCGTTACCAGTTTCTCTGGGCTATTTACGTTCATCGCTCCGCTGGTGAGATAGGTGATGAGCAGGTGGCTCATCACGCTCATCGTCGCCGCGGCCACGACCTTGTAAAACTCGAAGCCCAGGAAGGCCCGGAGCCAGCCCCAGAAGAGGAAGTCGGTCTTGTCGAAGACCATCCACGGGATGAAGACCGGACCGAGCAGTCCGATGACCGCCGCTCCGATCGCTCCGTAGGCGATGATGACGCCGATCAACGCCGTCAGAATGCTGAGGATGACCTGCACGGTATAAGTACAGAGCAGTTTGTACGGTTCGGTGAAGGATGGCGACAGATCACCAACCTGTGCAAGGGCGGTATGGATAGTGTTCTGGACCTCCTGCGTCGAATCGTTTCCGATGTAGTCGACCAGGCTGCTTGTCCCTCCGCTGACGAAACTCTTGAGGGAATAGCCGATGCCCGGAATGGACCCGTCGTAGAACTTCACGAAGCAGTAGGCGAAGGTGATGAGCAGGAAGAAGCTCAGGAACTTCCCCACGTTGAAGCCGGGTCCGCCCTGCGCGGAGGCGAGCGCCTCCTGTACGCCGAACCAGACAAGCATGATGGTGGCCAGCGAAAGTACCATGCGCAGCCCCAGCGAATCGATGGACGGCGAAGCTGTTGCCGTCAGGCTGTCACAGCCGTTCTTGATGAGGATAAGGAAATCCATCTCCGGTCCTCCCTTCGATCAGTAATGGAACGCCCACTGCGTGCCCGCGCTTGTCTGCTGCGGAGTCACACTGTTGAAGTTCTGCTGGTAGCTGTTGCCAAGCTGGAAGAGCGATTTAAGGTTGTCCTGCTGGACCTTCTGGCCGATGAGCTGTTGCAGCGTCTGGGCCTGCAGAAGTTCATTGGTCTCCTGCTGGGTGCGCAGCTCGATCAGGAGAGCCTGATTGATCCGTTGCAAGGTCGCCATCTCGGTCTGCTGCGATGGGTCGGTGGAGTGACTGTCCTCTTCGAGCCGGGCGATGTCGGCCTCCAGTTGCGGCGAGTTCGCCCGGATCGTTCCGATGGTCTGCAAGCTGCTGGCATCCACGGCATCGGCGAGATCGACCGTCGCGCCCCGAGCTGCGATGTCTTGCTGCCCCTGGGAACTTAGAGAACTGTACCCTGCGATCTGGCCCGTGCGCGGAATGCTGGCTGTCTGATTCGCCGTGGCCGCCCCATATCCTGTGGAAGCGGAGTTCATCCATACCAGCGAGTTGCCATAGGTGTTCGCCGGCATCGTCAGCGTGGTCCACTGCTGGCGTCCCATATTGCTGTAGGCGGTGTAGAGCGTCTGCGGCAGCGTCGCCATGCGCTGCGCAAGGTTGTAGGCGGCGATGACGTTGCGGGTTGTCTCGACCGTCGTCGTATAGAGCTGGTTGGTCTGCTCGATCTGCTGGATGGCGTGGCCAGACTGTGTGGGATCGAAGACGATCCCGGAGCCGAATTGGGCGTGTGCGGGCGACACAAATCCTGCCGCCGCAACGAGTGCGAGCGTGAGCGAGAACTTCATTTTGTTCCTCCGTAATTACTTCTTCGCGCGTTCGGCCTGAAGCCTGTCCCAAGCGTCCTTGACGTTCTTGTCTTCCTCAGAACACTTCGGACTAATCTTGGGCGGAACATTCAGGTACTCGGCGGAGCAGTCTTGATGGAACTGCTTCGCCAGTTGGTCGTACTGCTTCTGGAGCGCATCGACCTTGTCTTGGTGGCTCTGGCACCCTGCAAGAGTCAGGATGAGAACGGCCGAAAGAGCGAAGAATCGGATCGTGCAGTACATGAACGACTCCTTCAAAACGTCTGTGGAATAGTGTGGCTCTCGTAGGCGGGCAGCAGCATGTCCTGCGTGAAGTAAACCTTGACGCGGTGCCCCTCGCGGATGGTGATCGTGGGCGGAATCTGGATGAAGCGGTCGAGAACCGTGGTCGCCGATTGCGAGACGCTCGATGAGGCGCCTGTAGTAAAGGCTTGCGAGCCGCTGGTCGAGATTGTTCCGCCGCCCTGTTCGATCTCGCCGGCCCCGGAGATGACACCCAAGGCAATCGAGGTTCCAAATATCTGCATGTAATGGTTGTTCACCTTGTCCTTCAACCCTTCCCGGCCGATCTGGTCGAGGCCGTGGAACTGGTCCAGGTCCACGCTGTAGCCGTCGGGCATAATCATGCGGTGGAAGACGACCGCCATGCGGCGCTGCTGGCCGAAGCCGGCGGCGCCGATCTTACGAGCCTCGCCCAGCACGATCGTTCCATCGGGAATGAGCACGTGCTGCCGGTCGTGCGAGTAGAGAGGATTCGACACGAGCACCTTCACCGGCCCCGCGGCGTCTCCGTCAAGACGATTCATCAGAACTGTGTCCAAGGTCGTACCCTCGTAGATTATGTAAGGCTGTCCCGTGGCCGCGTCGATATTGACTTCCGCTCTATGTTGGGCGGTCGATTGGTTGGTTGCATTGGCCGGCGAATCGCTCGCGGTGCGCGGCATGACCAGGCTGCTTGCGGTCCGCTCCGGCGCTGATGAATAGGAACTAGCGTTCCCTTGCGCTCCAGGTGCGCTCTCGCTCTCCGCCAAGGCAGCAGAGGGTTGTTGGCGAGACGTATCGTCCTGCGCGTTTCTGTAAACAATGTTAGACGCAAAACGCGATGCGTAGGCAAGCTCGCGATCTTTTGCTGCAAGTTGCTGCTCCTCCTGTTGCGCCGGGCTAAGCTGCTGCTGCATGTAGCCTGTCTGCTGCGCGCAAGGCTGGCCCGGTGCGCACGGAACCTGCTGCCCATTCGGCCCGTAGTTGGCCGCCGCGGCCTGCTGCGCGGGCGTCGCGTTGGCCAGAGTTGTGTCCACTCCTTGTTGCGCCGCCTGCTGCTGCGCCGCTGCCTGGTTCTTCAAATCCTGCACGTTGTTCTCCGTGCTGTCCTGAATCAGCGGCTGCGGCGGCTGATTCGGCGTCGCGCCCTTCTTCGCGGTTGTCTTCGCGCCCGTGCTGCTGAAGACGGCGGCAACGATCACCAGCAACGCCGCGCTCAGATAGAGAAGCGGCTTGAGGTTCTTTTGCAGAACCCCCTTCGGTTCCTGGCCGGTGCGCCGCAGCTCCGGCTCAACCGGCAACGCATTCGATGAATTCGCAATCGGTTCCGGCATCGTCGGCCTCCTTATCCCTTCCGTGAAAACTCCATTTTCTTCTTACCCAGTTCTACGTACCCCGAATCCATCACCTTCGGGATGATGTAGGTGCCGTTGTTCAACTGGTAGGTGATCAGGTTCGGCTTGCCATCGCGCATCTCGTACACACTGAACTTCTCTGGCGCGTCGGTCTTGATGTAGGTGAATCGGTCGTCGTGGTAGATTGCCTGGATGTCGAAAGGCGCTTCGTTGGCATGGAAGGAATAGTCGAACTTGAGCGAGAGCGGGTAGGCGCTCTTGTATTCATCGACGGCATCGGTGATGTGCGACTGCACCGCGGCGAGTGCCTGTTGTGACTGTTCGAGTTGCGCGGCGGGCACGAACTGCGGAGGGCCGTCGGAGGCGACAATGGAAGAGCGATCGGCGGGAACGACGATCACCTTGAGGTCTGGCGGATCGTCCGGCTCCGATGACACATCCGTGAGCGTGAACGAGTAGATGTTGCCCTTGTCGGTGATGAGATTCAGGTTCGAGCTGATGCCGGCCTTGGCCGGATGCACGAAACAGAAGTTGCCTACTACATCCACGACCCAGAAGTCCTTGTCGCCTGTAGCGGCTTCCATGATCTTCTCGGTCGCCGGCAACTCGATCAGCGTCGTGTACTTGAGTTTGGCGTGGATCGGAACGATGTCCTGGGAGTGGTATTGCACGGTGCGTGCCGACGCATCCTGCGCGGAGGCGCCAAGTGGAAAGAGCGCCAGGGCAAGCCCGGCGATAAAAATCAGTTTGCTGTTCACGCTGCTGCTCCTTTCAAGTTGGGGGATGATGTTGCCGCAAGCGTGCGCGGCTGAAATGGAAACTCTTCGGCGAGGCGGCGCAGTCCTTCCGGAATCCCATAACGCGCGAAGTATTCGCGCTTCTTCAGGTTGTCCTTGGCATTGTTCGTCGCCATCCAGTGCGTGATCGAATCGACGTTCAGGTGAACCTTCTTGCTGGACTGCGCCTTGCGGATGAGCATCTGGCCCGGTGGAATGAGACCCGCGATCAGGTCTAGTTCCGTATCGTTCAGATGGAACGCCTCTGCGTAGACCGCGCGGTCCATCTCTGGGTTGGCAAGGAATATCTTCGTCGGGCAGCTTTCGGAGACGATATGCAGCATCCCCGACTCCTGCAACTCCTTGATGGACTGCGTGGCGAGAATCATCGCTGCACGGTATTTGCGCCAAGTCTTTTGCGCCTGTACGACGTAATTGCGAATGGTCTCGTTCTTGATGAAGAGCCACGCCTCGTCGAGCAGGAAGATTTTGAATGTGGCCAGCTTCGCGGGGTTGCAGATCTCGTTCGACGCCCGGTGGAGAACGTAGAACAGGAGCGGTTCCAACACCTCCGGCGCATCGCCCCACCCAGCGAAGTTGAAGGTCTGGAACTCGCTGAACGAGAGCGTGTCCTCGGCGTTGTCGAAGAGGAATCCGTATTGGCCGGCGCGGGTCCAGCGATGAAGCCTGTCTTTCAACTCGCCGATGATGTTCGAGAAGTTCGACACCGTTCGCTGGCCGGCTTCGAGCATGTAGATGCGCTCGATCGCATCCCACAGCTTGATCTCTTCTTTGAAGTCGAGGCGATACCGCTGGTTGTTGCCCTCGATCAGCACCCGGAAGAAGCTGAAGAGAAACTGCATATTCTCTTTGGTCTGTGCCAGTGAAAACGGATTGATAGTGAAATCGCGTGCCTCCTGGCCGACGTTCAGGTAGCTGCCGCCGAAGATCGTCGTCAACGACTCGAAGCTGCCGCCGATGTCGAAGATGAATGTCAGCGGCTTGTATTTCTGCGCATTCTGCAGGATGAAGTTGCAGAAATAGGACTTGCCTGATCCGGTCATGCCGAGAATCAGCGTGTGCGCCACCTCGCCGCAATGGAGATTCAGGTAGTAGGGCGTGGCGTTGTCCGTCTCTAGCACGGCGAGGTATTCGGCATTGAGATAGGAGTTGACCTTCTCGCCAGGCAGGATCGTGAACAGAAAGCTCAGGTCTGCGTAGTTGGTATTGAGCAGAAGCATTCGCCGAAGGTTGAATGCGTAGCCGCCGGGCACGGTGGCGAAGTAGGCGTTGAGCTGGTTGTAGGTCTCAACGAACAGGCTACCGTCGGCGTTGGTGAAGACGCCGGCGAACGCGCCGACACGCTCATCGAGCGCCAGGCGGTCTCGGCCGTAAAGCACGATGGTCAGCGAGAACTCACCCAGCGATTGCCCCTCTCCCAGCTCGCGCAGGCAGTCGCCCAGATTCTCGATGTCCGCCTGCTTCGATTCGTCCACGAGCACATCGCGCGGATTCATCTGCTCGGTGCTCGCACCCAACTGCGAAACGAAGCCTGTCTTCGAGATGTTGAAGTGGCGTCGGCGCTTGTTGACCTCTTTGCGGGCCTTCTCCACGCTCAACGGCGTCCACTCGGTGACGGCGTAGAAGTTCGCCGGAACCTTGAGCAGCGCATCGAGCACGAGTGGGCGAGTCTCTCCGATGGCTTCCTTCATCGTCAGAATCCGCACGAAGTGCTCGCCCACACGAAGATGGTCGCGCTCGGCTTCGATGTCCGAGTTGACCACCTGGTAATCGAGAAACTGCGTGTGCTTTGGATTTCCGGCAATCCGCCACTCGTCGTAATTGAGCAGACGCTGGAAGAATCGGAACTGGCCCTGCTGGTTGAGAACTTCGATGCGCACGAAGTCTGCGAGCTGCCGTGCGAAGCCCTGGACCTGGCTGTCCAACCGCGCCAGATCCCGCTCGATCTGCGCGCGCAGAAGCGTCTTCATCCGGCTGTTGGTGAACTGTGCCTTCAATTCGTTGACCGCTCCGGCCGGATCGCGGAAGAGCTGCGCGAGGGCCGCCCGGACGCCGGTCTTCGACCGCGCGCCTTCGAGCAGGATGCAGTAGTAAATTTCGATTTGGTAGAGCCGCTCGGCCTTCGCCTCGAAGAATCGCCGCCGGTAGTCAATGGCTTCTTGCACGACGGCGCTGTCGTAATCGGCAAAAGGAATCCCCGGCCGGTTCGATTTGAATAGGTACTGGTAGACGTGGAAGCCCGGTCCGAATGCCTTGAGCGCGGCCTCAAGGCGCTTTACGGCGTACTCCTGCCCGGCGTAGTCGAGGCTTTCGTAATCGACGCCCGTCACGTTCAGGACCATCCCGAGGTCGCCGCTCTTGGTCAGAAACGCCGTCTCATTCCAGAAGCCGTACAGGTTGATGTGGTCCGAGAGCGAGGCGGCCTCCTTCCACGGCTTGATGACCTTATCGAGACGCAGCATCAGATGACCTCCACATGGGGAATGCTCTGTTTCGCCGCGTCGTAGCGGCACTTCAAGCGTTCGGACTTCGCTAGAATGCGCAGGAATGCGGGATCACTTGCTGTTACCCAATGGCCGAAGGCAAAGCCGCCCAGAAAGACGGCCGCTCCGCCCAGCAGGCTGTTGAAGAGGTTGAAAGCGCCGACAGCTCCGACGCAGACAAAGTAGAACAGCGTCCGCTCGACGCCCAGATACGTGAGGGGCTTGTGCAGGCTCTTGTAGACCCGGTTCCTTCGCCGGCTATTGGTGTGTGTCTGCATTTTTGCCCCTCACACTCGAACTGTTGCTTGGTTGCGGTTGCGGCTTCCGGCGCTGGGGTCAGATACCCCAGAGCCAACTGAGGACGTTGACGGCCATCACGGCGATACCGGTCCCGGCAGCGACGCCGGCTAGCGTCTTTTTCGCGCCCGGCTCTCCATGGGCAAACTGGTAGCCGCCGATCACGATGGCGATCAGGCTGGCCACCTTGGCGATCGTTCCGGTGAAGAGGTTTTGGAGAGAAGTCAGACCGGTATCGAATGGCGATCCGCTCTGGGCGAGCGCCGCCACCGGGGCCATGAGGAGCAATGCAAGCAGTATGGTGGTTTGTTGTGTCCGCTTCGATGACCATGCGGACGTGGGTGGAAGAGCAACTCGGATTTTTGGGAGACGTGGCATGAGCACCTCCAGCAGCGACCTTGGGAAGGCTGCTTTAGGCGCAAAACTAGCTTCGTCCGCGCACAATGTCCAAGACTTTTCCAATCAAGGTTGATGCTTCTGTGCTATCAACTGGTCACATGTCGTATTGGGCGGGAATCGATTGGCCACTAAAGGCACTCACAGCTCCAAAGGAATTTTGACAGCGGGCAAGGTTTTATATGGATTTCTCAGCCGAAGGATCGTTTCTGTTGTTTTTCCGGCATCGTCTTCCGCGCGGAGGCGGGTGGTTTACGGGGAACTGAGTGGACCGAAAAATCGCCGGGAGATCCGCTATGGCTTTCGCCTTCTGGCTTGACCGCCGCACGAATTCGCGCCGCGAACTGGCGGGCAAAATCAGGTTTATCGGATCGATAAATCAAGACCATTTGAAGTGGAGAAATATCCTCGATTCGTATTGCGCGTACTCCAGGCGGAAGTCCTGCGCACACCCCTGCCGGTAGCAGAACTATGCCAGCATTACCCTCCACCAGGTCAAAGGCTTCATGGGGAGATGTGACCTCGGCAATGGTCTTCAAGGGGAATCCTTTCGCGGCGCACTCCATTTCGAGTTGGCGGAATAATGCCGGATGTGTGCGGTCAGCACCATTCGAAATGACGAGTTCTCCGCTGAAGTCTTTGATGTTTGCGGCAGTCTCTTTGGTGAACCGACTGCTAACCGGAACAACCGCAACCCAGTGATCGCTTCCGATGGGAACGCTGGTGATACCTTCATGGTCCACGGGAGCATAGGTAATCCCTGCGTGAACCACTTCGCAGTCAATGGCACTCAGGAGTTCGGCTGTTGGGAGGATGCGGAACCGGATAAGAACATCTTTGGACCATTCCCGTTGCAAATCCATCGCGATATGACGAATCCGCATAGAGGCAAATGGCGAATGGGCAATGACGTATTCCGATGGAGTTTCCCGGCTGATTGCATGTGAGCGCCGTACAATATCCGCGAAGTCGTTTTCCAGGCGGGCAAGAATTATTTCTACACCGGCGACAAAGGAGTGCCCCGCCTTTGTTAACGATACGAAATGGTGATCGCGCTGAAGAATCTCAAATCCGAGTTCTTCTTCGTATTCCTTGATTTGTCGGCTGATGGCGGGTTGGGAGACATGAAGTGCCTCAGCGGCCTTGCGGAAATGCAAGGCGCGGGCAACCGCCAGCACGTATTGAAGTTTCCGAAGCGGGGGAAGAGTGGCCATGGGGACCGCCTTCGTGAAACATCTGCATATCCGTTTTGACACTGCTGTAACAAAAAAGTCGCGCATTTCTTTTTTTTTCAGACATTTGGGATGATGCGAGGCCCTCGATCAGGTGATCGGCTGCAAACCTATCCTCAAAAAATGCGGGCGACGCTCGATTCATCTGGTCCGGATTCGCTCTGGAGAATCTACGGTGTTCCTACGGCCAAGAACGGTCCGACCGCTCGACAACTTTCGTGCGATAGTGCATGGAGTCCACGGTTCTCCTCAGTACCCAAGCGCCCCAATGCGCTCCTCATTCTGCCGCGTTGATGCTCCGCAGTTATCAATTTGGCCTGAATAAGTCTTGGACTTCTGTGGAAATCTTGGGGATTATCAGGGAAAAGGAGGCTGGTATGACACACCCCTTCCCCACAGTTTCCTCTCGAACTGAAGCCCGTAGCAGATTCGCCGTTGTGGAATTCGAACCTCTTCTCAACAGTGAGCAGGCTGCGGAATTGTTGAAGATCCACCACAAGACGTTGCAGAAGCTGGCGCGGCGCGGCGAGATTCGCGGCACTCATGTCGGCAAGCTCTGGCGGTTCCGCGCCTCCGACCTGAACGCATGGTTCGAGAGGAATGAGCGCGTCGCTAGCTGACAGCGAGAGATCGATATTCCAATGCTGAAAAGGGCTGCCGCGCGGTGGCCATCTGGTTCTATGCTTAAGATAGCCATCCGTGGCCTCTCAACGCAGAAGGAGAATGCATTGAGACGGACACGCTATCAAGACGGAAGTTTAGTACTCCGAGAGCGCTCAGGTCGGAAGACCTGGGAGTACCGGTGGTATGAAATCCAGATCGATGGGTCGCGCAAGCGTCGCGGCGTCAATCTGGGATCGATTCAGGACTACCCAACGGAAGCGGCAGCCATGAAGGCCGTTTCCGCTCTTCGGGCAAACATCAACATGGAAACCCCTCGTGCTCAGATTCAGGCGATCAGTTTCGACACTCTCGTCGAACACTACCGCATGAAGGAGATGGGCGAGGACTCAAACAAGACGTTTGCAACTCGCGAGACCTACGAAGGCTATCTCCGGAAGTGGATTCTTCCCCGATGGCGGTCATATCGTCTTCGCGACGTGAAAGCGGTCGCTGTCGAGGAGTGGCTCAAATCGCTTCCGCTTGTGAATGGAAGCAGGGCCAAAATTCGCAATATGATGCACGCGGTCTTCAATCACGCCTTGCGGTGGGAATGGCACGATCAGAATCCCATCACGCGCGTTCGTCAGAGCGCCAAACGTTCGCGCATCCCGGTTGTTCTGAGCATCGCCCAGATTCAGGCGCTGCTCACTCATCTGCGGGAGCCTGTGCGCACTATGGTACTGGTTGATGTATCGACCGGATTGCGGATCGGCGAACTCCTCGCCTTGCAATGGCGCGACATTGATTTCGAGAACTTCGAGATTGCAGTGACGCGTTCGATTTCACTTCAACACGTCGGCAACTGCAAGACGGAGACCAGCCGCAAGCCGGTCCCGATGGACGTCGAACTTGCCGAGGCGCTTTGGCTATGGAGAGGCAATAGTGGCTATCCAAAACCGGAAGACTGGGTCTTTGCCAGTCCGGCGAAAGACGGACAGCAACCGTACTGGCCCGGTACCTTGTATCGGGCGCACCTTGAGCCCGCTGCAAAGGCTGCCGGCATTCCCGGCAAGATCGGCTGGCACACATTCCGGCACACATTCGCCACTTTGCTCAAGGCAAATGGCGAGGACATCAAGACCGTGCAGGAACTTCTCCGCCACGCAAATATCGCAGTCACGATGAACGTTTATACGCAGGGAGTCACTGAACTCAAGCGCAATGCGCAGCATCGGATCGTGCGTATGGTCACTGGCAGGAAGGATGAGGAAGCGGAGGAAACCGCTTAATGGACGCTAACGGACGCCAACTTTTGAGGGTGATTTTCTCTAAGTCTTTTATTTTGTTGGCGTCCCCGACGGGATTTGAACCCGTGTTATCGCCGTGAAAGGGCGGTGTCCTAGGCCGGGCTAGACGACGGGGACGCTCGCGTGAGCAGGGGAGCGGCATGGAGAATGACCGGGGGTACCCCTATGAAGGCTACCAACTCGGAGAAGGCGTGTCAAAAAAGGGGCGCACAGCACGGAGGGAAGGAGTACGCACTGCGCAGCGGACACGGCGCGGCCTTCGGCGGCTTGGAACTTGACGCGGGAGGGAGCGTGATTGAATGGCTTCTTCTGGTACACTCGCTTTCATCCACCGTCATGCTTTTCAAGGCCCTCAGCGCGGCTGTCTACGGGATCGACGCCAACCTCATTGACGTGGAAGTGGACTATAGCGGCGTGACGATGAGCGAAGACCACTTTCACACCGTGGGCCTGCCCGATGCCGCGGTGCGCGAGAGCCGCGACCGGGTGCGCGCCGCCATCAAGAACTCCGGCTACCTGATTCCGCCCACCTTCATCACCATCAACCTGGCGCCGGCGGATTTGAAGAAGGAGGGCTCGGGCTTCGATCTGCCCATCGCGGTCGGCATCCTGGGCGCGTATGGCGCCTTGCGCATGGGCGACCTCGGCCGCTTTCTTCTGGTGGGCGAGCTGGGACTGGACGGCGGCGTGCGCCCGGTGGCGGGCATGCTGCCGATAGCCGTGCTGGCGCGGGAGAAGAACATTCCCAACCTGATTCTGCCCACGGCCAACGCCGCCGAGGCCGCGGTGGTGGAGGGTGTGAACGTCTATCCGGTCTCGTCGCTGCTCGACGTTCTGGAACTGCTCAATAGCGCAGTGGTGGGCGTGATCCAGCGCGAGCCCTACCGCGTGGTCACGGAGGAGCTGCTGGGAAGGCTGCAACAGTTCACGGTGGACTTCAGCGACGTGCGCGGCCAGCAGACGGCCAAGCGCGCGCTGGAGGTGGCCGCGGCGGGCAGCCACAACATTCTCATGATCGGTCCGCCGGGCTCGGGCAAGACCATGCTGGCCAAGCGGCTGCCGTCGATCCTGGCTCCGCTCACGTTTGAGGAGGCGCTGGAAACGACAAAGATTCATTCGGTGGCGGGGGTGCTGGAGTCGGGCGCGGGACTGGTGACGCAACGGCCGTTCCGGTCGCCGCACCACACCATCTCCGATGCAGGACTGATCGGCGGCGGCATTGTGCCACGACCGGGCGAAGTCTCGCTGGCGCACAACGGCCTCTTGTTTCTGGACGAACTGCCGGAGTTTCCGCGCAACGTGCTGGAGGTGATGCGGCAGCCGCTCGAAGACCACACCGTGACCATCGCGCGGGCCTCGATGTCGCTAAGCTTTCCGGCGCGCTTCATGCTGGCGGCGGCGATGAACCCGTGCCCGTGCGGCTACTTCAACGACAAATCGCGGGAGTGCATGTGCACGCCGCCCATGATCCAGCGCTATGTGGCCAAGATCTCCGGACCGCTGCTGGACCGGATCGATATTCATATCGAAGTGCCGGCGGTTCAATACAAGGAGCTGCGCGGGAGCGCGGCGGCGGAGGGCTCGGCGCAGATTCGCACGCGCGTGATGGGGGCGCGCGAGCGCCAGCGGCAGCGCTTCAAGAGGGCCGGAGAAAAGATTTACGCCAACGCGCAGATGAGCACGCGCCAGATTCGCAGCTACTGCGAACTGGGCGCCGACGCCGAGCGGCTGCTGGAGCGGGCCATGCAGCAGCAGGGGCTGACGGCGCGCGCCCACGACCGGATTCTGAAAGTGGCTCGCACCATCGCCGATCTGGAAGGCGCCGAGCACCTGGCGGTGGGTCATTTGGCTGAAGCCATTCAATACCGCACGCTGGATCGCAGCTATTGGGCGTAGCGAAGCCGGCGCGCTTACGCTGCCGCCGGGATGGGTTCGCAATAGTGGGCTAACCGATGATTTGTCGCAGTGGAAGTGTTCGCGCTCTCGCCGGGGAGGGTGGAACGTCTCGATCCGCGACTCTTCCCCGATTGCGTCTCAAAAAAATTGTTGCTCTTTTTTCCACTCATCTGTCGTTTTTTTCTTGACATCGATGATGCGTGAATCTATACATTCTTCAACTGCAATGAAATGATTGCAGAATCGATGCAACCCATCGAAAAGGGAGAATAGGCAAATGGCAACTAAGAAAGCAGCCAAGAAGGCACCCGCGAAGAAGGCGGCCAAGAAAGCAGCAAAGAAGACCGCCAAGAAGAAGTAGCGGATCGACCAACCCAAAAAGGCAACACTCCTGGGGGACGCGCAAAGCGTCCCCCTCAGTGTTTTACGGCGGTTCTCCGATTCCTGTGGAGTGCTCAGGGGCGTGTCCGCCGCGGCGGATGGCGTTCGCCGCGGCGAACGCCACGCAGAGGTTTCGCTCTGCTCTACACCAATCGGAGAGCCGCTATAGCGGAAGGAATAGACTCAGAGGGAAGACCGTTCCGGGAGAAATAGCATGACCCGCCGCCGCTGGATTGCCGAACATTGGGATGAAGCCACCGCCACCATCGAGGGCGCGCAAGCCGAGCACATGGCGCGTGTATTGCGCGCACAGCCGGGCATGGAGGCCGACGTGGTCGCGGGCGGGCGCGTTTTTCATGCCGAGGTCGCCGCGGTCACGCTGGCCAAGGACAGCAGCGAGGTGCGGCTGAACCTGGTGGCCGAACTGCCGGCCGATCCGGCGCTCCCCGTAACGCTGGTGCTCGCCGTTTATAAATTCGACCGCATGGAGTGGGCGATCGAGAAGGCCACCGAGCTGGGCGTGGCCGAAATCGCGCCGGTGATCGCGCGGCGGACGGAGAAGCATCTTGCCGAGGCCGCGGAGAAGCGCGCGCGAACGCTGGCGGCGCATTGTGCGCGAGGCCGCGCAGCAGGCGCGCCGCTCCGACGTTCCTCTGGTGCACGAACCTTGCCCGTTGGCGACGCGGGTGCGGGGGCCTGTGGTGGGCGCGCGCATCGTGCTCGCCGAACAGGAACGCAGCACCACGTTGCGCTGCCTGGTCGAAGAAGCGCAGGAGGCGGCCAGCGAAGAGATGCCGACGCTGGAAATCGCCATCGGACCCGAAGGCGGATGGGCGCCCGCCGAAGAAGCACTGTTCGACGCGAATGGGTGGAGGGCGGCGTCGCTGGGTCCGCGCATCCTGCGCGCTGAGACCGCAGCCATCTCCGCGCTGGCCGTGGTGGCATCCTGCCTGGAGTAAATCGGAGGGGGCGCAAGGCCGATTTCTTTACAGCGAAACTCCGCGCTTCCAGGGAATGAAGTCGATCTGGCCGCGCTGCTCTGCCTTGGTCAACTGCTTTCCGCTCGCCACCTCAATGCGAAAGCTCCAGCAGCTTGCCGGCAGCCTCGGCGATGGTGGTTTCGCCGCGCACGATGCCGCCGGCATCGAAGTCGATGATGTCGTCCATGCGTTCGGCCAGCGGCGAGTTGGTGGAGATCTTCACCACTGGCGCGATGGGATTGCCGGTGGGCGTGCCCAGCCCGGTGGTGAACAGCACCAGCGTTGGAGCCGGCCCCCACCTGCGCCGTCACGCTCTCCACGTCGTTGCCCGGCGTGCACTGCAGGTTGAGTCCGGGCGCGGTAGCGTACTCCGGATAATCGATGACGCCGCGCACCGGCGCCACGCCGCCCTTGCGCGCCGCGCCCGCCGATTTCATGGCGTCGGTCATCAGCCCGTCGCGGATATTGCCGGGCGAGGGATTGAAGGCGAAGTCCGACTGCACGGCCCTGGCCCGCGCGGCGTAGGCCTGCATCAGCCCGGAGAAGCGCTGAGCCAGATCATCGGTGGCGCAGCGGTTGATCAGCTCCTGCTCCACGCCGTGCAGTTCGGGAAACTCGGAGAGGATGGTGCTGCCGCCCGCGCCCGCCACCAGGTCGGAGACGTAGCCGATGGTGGGGTTGGCCGAGATGCCGCTGAAGCCGTCCGAGCCGCCGCACTGCAAGCCCAAGGTGAGCGCGGAGAGCGGCGCGGGCGCGCGCCGGGCGCGGTTGGCTTGGTGGAGTGCGGCAAATGTTTCGTCCAGAGCCTTGTCCATCAGCGCGCTCTCCGTCCCCGACTTCTGCTGATCGAAGATGAGCACCGGCTTGCGCAACTCCGGATCGCGCGTGCGCAGCTCCTCCATGAGAATGCTGATCTGCGCGTTCTGGCAGCCCAGGCTGAGCACGGTGGCTCCGGCCACGTTAGGGTGGTGAATGTAGCCGGCCAGCAGTCCGCAGAGAGCGCGCGCGTCCTGGCGCGTGCCGCCGCAGCCGAGCTGGTGGGTCAGGAAGCGAACGCCGTCGAGATGGGCGAAGACGCGCTCCGAGGAGATTTCCTCGCCCGCCTCTTCGTCTCCGCGTTCGCCGGCCTGTTCGCGGATCAGCCTGCGCACGCGCCGGCGATAACTGGAGTTGGCACGGCCGTAACCGAGTTCCTCTTCGAGCGCCTCGCGCATCTGCTCCACGTTGCGGTTCTCGCAGAAGACCAGCGGCAGCACAATCCAATAGTTGCGCGTGCCCACCTGGCCATCGGCGCGATGGTAGCCCACGAAGGTGCGGTGTGCCCACGCCGAGGCATCGGGCGCGGCCATGGCCGCCGGACGCCGCGCAGCCGTGTAAGCGCCCGCACGATGGCGGATATTTTGCGTGGTCAGCAGGCCGCCGCGCGCGATGGCCTCGACCGCCTCGCCTACGACCATGCCGTACATCACAATCGTGTCGCCGGGCTTCAGGTCCGCCAGCGCCATCTTGTGCTTGGCGGGAATGATTTCTTTGGCCACGCAAGAGCCGCGCGCCGAGGCCGCGCCGAATTGCGCCTCGGTTCCCGCTGCGAGCGTAACCAGCGCCACTACCGCGTTATCGTGTGGGTCGAGCTGCAGAACCGTCTCCGCCATCGAATGCCTCTCTGCCGCTCAAGGACGCGTGCGGCTCAAAGGCAAGGATACAGCCCAGCCTCACGGGCGGAAAACGCGCCGCCCGGCATGCATTGCGCGCTGGTCAGCTGCTAGAGGTGCGCGTAGTGCAGCAGCAAACCCGCCAACGCGCCGCCGGCCAGGTCGCCGATGATGGGAATGGGCGCGTAACGCCAGTTGGAGCCGCCTTTGCCGGGAATGGGCAGCAGCGCATGAGCGATGCGTGGGCCCAGATCGCGCGCGGGGTTGATGGCGTAGCCGGTCGTTCCGCCCAGCGAGAGCCCGATGCCCCACACTAAGCTGCCCACCAGCCACGGTCCCAGCCCGGCCGCCGGTCCGTTGACCGCGACACCGTGAGAAAAGATGGCACCCACCACCAGCACCAGCACGGCCGTGCCCAACATCTCGCTGAAGATGTTGGCCAATGGGCTGTCAATGGCCCCATTGGTGCAGAAGACGCCCAGCTTGGCGGCGGGATCGGGCGTAACCCGCCAATGCGGCGCATAGTGGAGGGCCACGAGCGCCGCGCCGCAAAAGCCGCCCAGCAACTGCGCCGACCAGTAGACGAACACCTGCGAGTAATTGCCGCTGGTCACGGCTACGGCCAGGGTGATGGCGGGGTTGATGTGCGCGCCGGGACTGCCGAAGGCCTGCGCCACCAGCACGCCGCACAGCACGGCCAGCGCCCAGCCGGTGGTGATCGCCATCCAGCCCGCATCCGCCGCGTAGGACTTGCGCAGCTTCACGCCGGCGACCACGCCGTCACCCAACAGCACCAGAACCAGCGTGCCCATGAACTCGCCCAGCCACACCGAATGCATTGCGTCTTCCTCCATTCTTCAGGTGAGAGGTGCGCGCTCCACAAGGGCGCGCGGGTTTACCCCGTGCATCGCAGCCAGCTCAAAACCACGTCTTGCGTTTGTACTCCAGGTAGGCGGGGCCGAATTTCTCCTCGAGCACCCGCGCCTCCTTGCGGCTGCGATAAATCTGCAAAGGGACCAGAACGGCTAAACAAAGCAGCAGCCACGGCCTGCCGGCCCAGAGGATGACACCGGCGATCGTCAGCGCGCCGAAGAAGTAGATGGGGTTGCGGATGCGGGAATAAATGCCGGTGGTCACCAGCGTGGTCGCCTTGGCGCGGACGCTGAAGGCCTCGCCCAGTTGCAGGCGCGCCAGCGCGAACAACACAAAGGATGGAATGGTGAGGGCGAGTCCGGCTATGCGCATGGACGTCCAGGGCATTCCCCAGGCGTACTTCGCAAAGAGCAGGGCGAAGACCGCGAGCAAGGCGAGGGTTGCGAAGTTCAGCTTCAAGAAAATCCTCAGCGTACTCCCAAGCCGGCGTCCTATGGCTGCGCTCGTGTGCACGGCCGCCGCCGCAGGCAACCAGACAGCGGCCACGAAAGCTAAATTTGCCGGACCCAAGCATTCTCCACCAGCCGCCCCGCATTCGCCAAGGGCGCTTTGCGAACAGAAGCACGGCGCCGCCGGCGCAAGGCGAGAGACATGGGAACGATACGCGAATGCATATCCCGAGGATCGACGGCTAAAATAGCCACGGGGAGGATTTGATGGAGGATGATAGATGGCGCATGGCGTTTTCGTGGGACTCTCAACGATCGATCTTGTTTACCGCGTCGATGATTTCCCCGCTCCCAATAGCAAAGTAGCCGCAGCCAGCCAGGATGTGTTTGCCGGCGGGCCGGCCACAAACGCCGCCATCGCCTTTGCGCGCCTGGGCGGCCAAGCCGTGCTTGTCACCGCCGTGGGCCGCCACGCCCTGGCTGAAGTCATCCGCAGAGAGCTGGAGCGCTTCTCCATCCGGCATCATGATTTGAGTCCCGGCTTCGACGGCGCGCCCGCGATCTCGTCGGTCACCGTGGACAAAACCGGCCGCCGCAACGTCGTCTCAGCCAACGCGGTGCGCATGGCCGAGCTTTCGATTGCAGTCGATCCCGGCATCCTGGAACAGGCCCGCATTGTTCTCCTCGACGGCCACTCGATGGCGGCCTGCCGGACGTGGGCCGAGGCGGCGCACGCACGGAAGACGCCGGTGGTGCTGGACGGCGGAAGCTGGAAGGACGGGACCGCAGATCTTCTCGCCTACGTCGATACGGTGATCTGCTCCGGGGACTTCGCGCCGCCCAGTTGCGCAGGCGAGGACGAAACCATCCGCTATCTGAAGGACGCGGGGGTGAAGAACGTGGCCATCACCCACGGCGGCGACCCCATCCGCTTTGAGTCCGGCCGGAGCTCGGGAACCGTGCGCGTGCCGCAGGTTGAGGTGGTCGACAGCATGGGCGCGGGCGACATCCTGCATGGCGCATTCTGCTACTTTGCCTCCGCCGGCTGTGGATTCATTGAGGCCCTAGCGGAAGCGGCAAACATCGCGTCTCAGTCCTGCCGCTACGCCGGAATACGAGAGTGGATGAAGCACTCTGGCTCCGACTCCTCCGCCGCGTAGTGATCGGCTTAAGGCTTTACCGCCGGCGCGTTTGCCTCCGGAACCGTCCTCTCGTACTGCGTCCAGTGCGTGAGCAGCTCTTTGACCACGACGTGCCCCACGCTGTACGCGGTCTCAAGCGAGGGCCGGTACGCGGCGTACTTGCCCACGCGCTGCATGGCCAGGCTTTGGGCGGCGTCCATGCCGCGCGGCTGCTGGTCATAGTTGCTCACCGTGCGCAACACCAGCACACGCCGCCAATCCACGCGTCCCGCGTTCGCCAAGAACTGCAACGACTGCAAGATTCCCGAGTCTTCCATGGCCGTGGTCGCGAACACGCCTTTGCCATCGGTAAAGTAGGGCACCCAGCGCTGCGCCCACGCATCCATCAGCTTCCCGTGCCAGAAGGTTGAGGCGGAGATCTCGTCGCCCAGGGTCACGAAGGGCGGCCGGTCCGCGGCTGCGCCGTCAAAGCGGCTGCGCGCCGCCTTCAGTTGGGGCGTATCTTCAAGCGGCGTGGAGCGCGTCAGATCGAAGGCCCAATCCACCAGCCCCTGGTTGAGCGCGTACACCTGTCCGGGCTCCGGCTTCGCGGGCTCCTCGAAGGGGCGATCCTTGCCCCGCGGCACATAGCCGGTCGTCCAGCCCGGAGGAATCTCCCGTGCGTCGATCTCGTAGGCCAGGTCGCCGTCCACCACCCACCGCGCCCACGCCGCCGACCCCAGCGAGACCCGCTCCGGGCAGCCGCCGGCGATGGCCGCGACCATCCAATAAGCGTGACTGAAGTCGAAGCGCGGATCCAGCCCCAGCGCCATGATCGACGCCGCTGCGTGCGTCGCTCCTTCGCCGGTCACAATCGCCAGCTCGCCGTCCGAGTTCATGCGCAGCGGATGGTAGCCGTCTGGAAACGGATAAATCGTATCCAGGCGATCACGTTCCACCCAGTACTGCAATTCGCCGGGCGCATCGCCGGTGTCAGCGCCCACCTCGAAGGTGGTCACCACCACCACCTTCACTACAATCGGGCGCGGTTGCGCGGAGGCCGTCGCGGCCAAGGATACGAGCAGGAAGAGGGAAGCAAAAACCCGTGTGCTGGTCATCGTTGAACGCGATACTACCCGAGGGTCGATCAGGAACCATGCATTTCGTCCCAACAGGCGATACCATGGGAGGGACCGGAGGCTCCGCGTGTGCAAAAGGCAAGAAGAAGAATGGTGTGCGCGGCCATGGTCTTGGCCGCTGTGAGCGCCGCAGGGGCGCAGCAGCCGCACCACTGGGCCATCGTGTTGCACGGCGGCGCGGGCGTCATTGAGCGCGCCTCCATGAGCCCGCAGATGGAAGCCGCATATCGCGCCGCGCTCGCCCGGGCCATTGAAGCGGGGGCGCAAGTGCTCGACCGCGGCGGCTCGTCGATGGACGCGGTGGAAACCGCCATCCTAATGATGGAGGACGATCCGCTCTTCAACGCCGGACGGGGCGCGGTCTTTGCCGCCGACGGCAAGAACGAGATGGACGCGGCCATCATGGACGGCGCGACGCTGCGAGCCGGCGCTGTGGCCGACGTGACCCGCACGCGACATCCCATCAGCCTGGCGCGCGCGGTGATGGAAAAGTCGCCGCACGTTTTTCTCGCCGGCCCCGGCGCCGACGCCTTTTCCGTTTATGCCGGCCTGGAGCAGGTGGATCCCAGCTTCTTCTTCACCGAGCGCCGCTGGCAGTCGCTAGTCATGCAGTTGCAAAAGGAGGGCCTGCCCATCCCGCCGCGTCCCGTGGGCGCTCCGCCCGCGCCCGCCGCGCCGGTTGCGGAGATCGAAGCTCCCACCGTGCACGAGTACGGCACCGTGGGGGTGGTGGCGCTCGACCGGCAAGGCAACATCGCCGCCGGCACATCGACAGGAGGCACGCAGGCCAAGCGCTGGGGCCGCATCGGCGACTCGCCCATCATCGGCGCCGGCACCTACGCATCGAATCAGTCGTGCGCCGTCTCCGCCACCGGCACGGGCGAGTACTTTATCCGCCTCACCGTGGCGCGCACGGTCTGCGCGCTGGTCCAATACAAAGGCTACAGGTTGCAGCAGGCGGCCGACGAGGTGATCCACAAGGAGCTGGCTGCCCTCGACGGCGACGGCGGCGTTATCGCCATCGCGCCCGACGGGCAGATGGCCTGGAGCTTCAACACGCCGGGCATGTTCCGCGCGCGGCTGGCCGAGGGCGGCAAGGTGGAGGTGGGAATTTACAACGACGAACCGTGAGGCGACGCGGAGCCCGTACCGGCACGGACTGTAACAGAATAGAATGGCACCGTGCCTACCGTTTTTCGTGAGCGTGGTTTCAGGTTCTTCTTCTATTCCAACGAGGGATCGCCCCGCGAACCAGCGCATATTCACGTGGAGAAGGGCGACTTGGAAGCAAAATTCTGGCTGCGGCCTGAGGTTCGAGTGTCCTACAATGGTGGTTACGACGCCAACACCCTGCGGCAGTTGTTGTGGCTTGTCATAGGCAATCGGGACCGGATCGAGAGGGCGTGGAATGACTTCTTCGGTTAGCGCAACGCGTGTCCGTTTCGATGAGGACAACCTGTGGGTCGACCTAAGCGATGGCCGGACTTTAGGCGTCCCTCTGGCTTGGTTTCCCAAACTTCTGCACTGCACGGCCGCGCAACGCGAAGCCGTGAGGATAAGCAGCCGCGGCCTGCATTGGGAGGCGTTGGACGAGGACATTTCGATTGCCGGCCTTCTCGCGGGATTGGGCGACCAAAGCTCCGGCGGCAAAACCTTTGCGGCCTGAGCCGCTGCTGTAGCGATGCACACAATCGGCCCATCGCGGATCACGGTAGAATGTTGCGCATGGAAACCATCCAATACACGCTGCCGCAGAGCCACATTCCGCAAGCCTGGTACAACATCGTTCCCGATCTGCCCGCGCCCTTGGCGCCGCCGCTCAATCCGGGCACGCTCAAGCCTCTTGGGCCTGAGGATCTGGCGCCGCTGTTTCCCATGGCCCTCATTCTTCAGGAGGTCAGCGCCGAGCGAGAGATCGAGATCCCCGGGGAGGTGCGACAGATTTACGCGCAGTGGCGGCCCTCGCCGCTGATTCGCGCGCGCCGGCTGGAGAAGGCTCTGGATACGCCGGCGCGCATTTACTACAAGTACGAAGGCGTGAGCCCGGCCGGCTCGCACAAGCTGAATACCGCCGTCGCACAGGCCTGGTACAACAAGCAGGCAGGCGTCAAGCACCTATCCACCGAGACCGGGGCGGGCCAGTGGGGCTCGGCGCTGGCCATGGCGTGCGCGTTCCTGGGAATGGATTGCAAAGTCTTCATGGTGCGCGTGAGCTACGATCAGAAGCCCTATCGCCGCGCGCTGATCGAAGCCTTTGGCGCATCGGTGGTCGCCAGCCCGAGCAACCTGACCGAGTCAGGCCGCGCCATTCTCGCCGAGCATCCGGATTCGAGAGGCTCGCTCGGCATCGCCATCTCCGAGGCTGTGGAAGTGGCCGCCAAGGACCCGAAGACGAATTATTCGCTGGGCAGCGTCTTGAATCACGTGCTGCTTCACCAGACGGTGATCGGCCAGGAGGCTATCGAGCAGATGTCAATGGCCGGCGACGAGCCTGACGTGATCATCGGGTGCACCGGCGGCGGATCGAACTTTTCCGGCCTGGTGATGCCCTACATTGGGCGCAAGCTCAAGGGAAAGTGCCACGCGCGCGTGGTGGCCGTGGAGCCGGCCGCCTGCCCCAGCCTCACCAAGGGCCGCTTCACGTACGACTTCGGCGACACCGCGCACCTGACGCCGCTGGTGAAGATGCACACGCTGGGCTCGACCTTCGTGCCTCCGGGAATTCACGCCGGCGGCCTGCGTTATCACGGCATGGCGCCGCTGGTCTCGCACGTCCTCGCTCTGGGGCTGGCCGAGGCCACCACCGTGCAGCAACTGGATGCATTCGCGGCCGGCGTTCAGTTTGCCCGCGCCGAGGGCATCGTGCCCGCTCCCGAGGCCAACCACGCCATCGCCGAGGCCATCCGCCAGGCGCTCGAAGCCAAAGCGGAGGGCAAGCCGCGCACCATCCTCTTCAACTTGAGCGGCCACGGCCACTTCGACATGCAGGCCTACATCGACTATCAAGCAGGAAAACTCGAGAACTACGACTATCCGGAGGAAGAGATCGCCATGGCGCTGGCCGGATTACCGGTGGTCGGCTAAGGCAATTCTCCTCTTGCTATAGAGCAGACCACGGCAGCCAAGTGGATTTTTCCGCCCCGGGGTCCCCAGCGACAGGTCTTCGTCGCTGGGGTGGAAGTAAAATCCACCTTGCACGCCACTCGGCGGCTCTACTGAAAGAGGAGAAATGCCGTAAACAGGAGACTTCACCAACAAGAAGGCCGTCCCCATCGGGACGGCCGCTTATTTTTTATGGCTGCGCGCGCCGGGCGACTTTACGGTTGCACAGGCACTCCCTGTTCGCCTTCGTTCCGCGCCAGCGCCTTTATCTTATCAACCTTGAGCGCGCGCTGTTCCAGGGTCTCGGCCTGCGGCAGAAGGGTCACCGCCTTTTGGATCTCCGGATCCCAATTGGCCTGCACGCGCAGCCCCGCCAGCTCCCCAAACTGGATGGTGTAAATCTTCGCCTTGATCTGCGTCTTCAGCCAGTCCATGACCCCGTTCAGGTCGGCGGCGGTCCACGGGATGCCCTGATCGGTGAGATACTTCTTGAACTCGTTGAGCACCGCGTCGTTCACCTCAAAGTCCTGGCCCACCGTATGATTGGCCACATAAACCGGCGCGAAGTGGAAGAACACGTTCTTATAGAGCAACTGGTCCTGGAAGTCGTTGGTCTTGGTGGCAGGAAGCTTTATGTCCGGCGTAATGCCCCCGCCACCGTAGACCGGCCGCCCGGAGTCGGTGAGTTTCACTTCCTGGTTGGTGGAGTTGGGGGGCAAGGCACCGGCGCGGTCATAGAAGTAGTCGTACAACGAAACGCCCTTGTAGTTGCGCTGGATCAGACGTCCTGAGGGGGTGAAATAGTGATAGGTAGTGAGCGCCAGCCCGGAATTATTGCTCAGATTGTAAACGGTCTGCACCAGCCCCTTGCCGAAGGTGGTCTGGCCCACGATCAGGGCGCGGTCGTGATCCTGCAACGCCCCGGAGACGATCTCCGCCGCCGAGGCCGTGCCGCTGTTCACCAAAACCACGATGGGAAAAGTCTTGCCGTCGTTGCCGCGGGTGGCCCGGTACACTTGATCCGGATACGCGCGCCCGCGCTGCGAGACGATGGTCTGGCCCTTGGCCAACAGTTGGTCGCACACGCTCACCGCCTGGCTCAGCAGCCCGCCGGGGTTGTTGCGCAGGTCCAGCACCAGTCCCTTCAGGTTCCCGAAGCTCTTGATCGCCTCCGCCAACTCCTCGCCGGTGGTCTCCTGGAACTGGGTAATGTGGATATAGCCGACGCCCGGCTCGATCTGGTACTTCAAATCGACGGATGGATGGGGAATCTCGGCGCGCGTCAGCTTGAAGTCCAGTGGTTTGGGCGCGCCATAGCGCACCATTGTCACTTCCACGGTGGTGCCCCTGGGGCCCTTGAGCGCCTTGGCCACCTGGTCTGAAGTCCACCCTTTCGAGCTCTTGCCATCGACAGCCACAATCAGGTCGCCAGGATGAATCCCCGCCCGGTAGGAGGGCGTGTTCTCGTAGGGGGTGAGCACATAAACCTTGTCGCCCTGCTGCTCGATCACCATGCCCACGCCGTAATAATGGCCGCTCTGATCTTGCTGGAGGGCCGCGTAGGCCTTGGGATCGTAGAAGGTGGAGTGCGGGTCCAGCACGCGCAGCATGCCCGGAATCGCCCCGTCGTAGATGGCGTCGTCGGCCTTGTCGCCGGTCAACGGCTCAGCGTAGTTCTGCTCCACCAGCGCATACACGCTGGCGAAGTCCTTCAAACTGTCGCGTAGTTGGCTCTCATCTTCAGGAGACTGCGCTCCCACCCTGCGTTGCAACACGCTGCCCACGACGGCGCAGACGGCGAAAAACAGAACCAGGGTGAAGAGTGCGCGGCGTGCGCGGGGAGTCATAAGCGGCTGAAACCTCCAGACGGTGAGCGCGGTGGACATTGGTCCGCGATCTTCCCGCTTTCCCGCTCGCAATCCGCTGCGGCCGGCCCGGCTCTGTGGATTGCTCCTCGATAAAAGTCGACCTTGCCCGGTTCCGGCAAGGCCAGGAAAACTGGAAGACCGCTCCACAGTGCCCCGCGGAGCCGTCCTGAGCTAAAGTATAGCACCGCATATTTAGACGCTACTGAAAGCCCATCCGGTAGCCGGACCGGCGGCGCTTCGGTCCTCTCCGATCCTTGGACTGCCGGCCTTCCACCCCAACGACGAAGACCTGTCGTTGGGGACCCCGGCCTTCCACCCCAACGACGAAGACCTGTCGTTGGGGACCCCGGCCCCACGCCGCCAACCGGCTGATCTCCCTGATACTACGGTTGTAGATCGCAAATTCCGGAGGGAGCCGGGGGCTTCAGGGCCCGGAAAGCGCGCGAATTTTGAGGGCCTTCAGGGCCTAGGGTGTATGTCGATACGCCCTATAGCTATTTCAACGCCAAACCTGTTCTCCAATGCGCCGGCAACGCAAGTTGGGCATCACCCTGTGCCAGCGCCTGCGAAAACGCCGGGGCTTGGCCCTCGAAGGCGAGTTTTTTTGCAGCCGGTCCGGTGCTGCGAATCGTGCTTTTGCTCCCTTGGCGTTTACAATGACGTCTATGGTGAGGTGGGAGGTGAAATTCGCCCTCCGCCCGCCGTAGGCCGCGTTATGAACTTGAGATCCCTACTCACTCCCGCCGCATTTGTCTTGGGCGCAGCCCTGCTTGCGGGCGCCGCTGCGGCGCAAAACGAGCCTGGCCTGCCGCAGAACCCCTATGGCGGCACAACGGTCGCGGATGTTGTTGCCCAGGTCAACGACCAGGTCATCACCAACATGGACTACAACCGCGCACTGCAGGATCTGGAACAGGAGGCGCAACAGCGCGGCGGGACCATGCAGCAGGAATCCGAAGAGCGTCAGGATCTTCTGCGCAACCTGATCGACCAGAAGCTTTGGCTCTCCAAGGGCAAGCAACTGGGCATTACGGGCGACGACGAGTTGATCAAGCGCCTCGACGACCTCCGCAAGCAGTATCACTTAGCCTCTATCGACGACCTGCAAAAGGAAGCCGAGGAACAGGGCGTGTCTTGGGCGGACTTCAAAGCCAACCTCCGCGACCAGATCGTTACCCAGGACGTGATGCGCCAGGAGGTAGGTAATAAGATTGAAATCACTCCCGGCGAGGCAAGGCAATATTATGAACAACACAAGCAGGAGTACGTGGAGCCGGAGAGCGAGCACCTGAGCGAGATCCTCATCTCCACCGCCCCCAAGTCCGCCAACTCCGGCGCGGCCGCGCCCGATGATCCAGCGCAACTGGCCGCAGCCAAGGCCAAAGCCGATGACATCGAAGCCCGGTTGAATGCGGGCGGCAGCTTCGCCCAGTTGGCGCGCAGCTTCAGCGATGGATCGACGGCGGGCGACGGCGGCGATCTGGGTGTCTTTCACCGCAGCGACCTGGCCGGAGAACTCGCGGAAAAGACCTTCGTGCTCAGAGCGGGCCAGTGGACCGCCCCCATTCTTACGCGCCAGGGATACGTCATCCTCGAAGTCACGCAGCATACTGCGGGGGGTGTCCAGCCCTTCAGCGCAGTCGAGAATCAGGCCGGGAATGCTCTCTTTGAGAGCCGCATGGAGCCGGCCATCCGCGCCTATCTGACCCAGATGCGGGATGAGGCGTTTATCGACATCGCGCCGGGCTATGCGGATAGCGGCGCCAGCCCCAACGAATCCAAGCCCGTCTTCAGCGCCTATGTTCCACCGGCGCCCAAGAAGAGGCACAAGATTGAGCGTACCCGGTACCGCGAAGTTGGCTCCCGCGGGAAATCGCGGCTCAGTGAATCGGCCCTTCCCGGGAAAAAGAAGAGCCGCAAGACTGAAGTCGTCAGCCAAGGCCCCGGCAAGAAAGAAAAAATCCGCTATGGGCAGGCGCCCCGCGAAACGCTTCCTCCCGCGGCGAATAGCAATAACGACACCGAAAACGGAGGCGCGCTGCCTGAATCCGCCTACAACAACCTGGAGGGAGTCGGCGCACCTGGGCAGGTCGCCCCGCCGCCGGAGCACAGGACCCGCTACTGGGATCTGGCCCGGCAGGACAAAGAGAAGAAGGACAAAGAAAAGCAGGATCGGCGCCACCGGGGGCAGCAGACGGCTCCGTTCACGCCCACACCTCCGACGGCCGCCGAGGTTGCCGCCCGCGTAACGCAATCCGCGCCCCTCGGCCTGAACGGTAATACGGCCGCTAAACATAAGAAGAAGTCCGCCTCCACGGGCAAGAAAGTCCGCTTCTCTCAGGAAAAGGAAAAGCAGGAAAAGGAAAAAAAGAATACGGCCGCGCCGCTCCAGCCCACGCCCGTGCCTCCTGTAGCGGGAGCGCCCGCGCCCGCCACCGCCGCCCGCGCAATAACACCGCCGTAAGGGTCTATCCGCCGGGCCTGGGACATGCTCCCAGGCCCGGCAGCTTTTGGCAATCGCCGCCCCTTGCGTTAATCTTCTGGGCAGAATGAAAGACATTTATATCGACGATCTTGCCGCCTTCGACGAGGGAAAAACCTTCGACAGTTTTTTCCTGGTGCTGGCCAAGCAGCAACGCACCACCAAGACCAACAAGCCTTACATGACGCTGATCCTGGGCGACAAGACCGGCCAGATGGAGGGCCGCGTGTGGGAACCGGGCGATCCGCGCATCGCCAAGGACTTCGAGCGCGGAGACGTCGTCAAAGTGCGCGGCTCGGCCTCGCGCTTCGACGACCGCATGCAGCTTAAAGTGGACCAGCTCCGCAAGGCCGCGGCCTCCGAGGTGGATAAAACCGACCTGCTGCCCGCGACCACGTACGACGTGGCTGCGCTCTGGCGCCAGCTTGAGTCCTGCGTTCAGGGCCTTTCCAATCCCGATCTCAAGCGTCTGCTCACCGCTCTCGTCGCCGATCCAGCCATCGCCCATGCCTACCGCGAAGCCCCTGCCGCGCGCCAGCTTCATCACGCCTGGCTGGGCGGACTGCTAGAGCACGTGGTAAGCCTGCTGGGTCTGGCGGAAAAGGTGGCCGCGCATTATCCGCAACTGGACCGCGACCTGCTGCTCAGCGGCGTGGTCCTTCACGACCTCGGCAAAATTCGCGAGTTGAGCTGGGAGACGGGCTTCGACTACACCGTCGAAGGCGTCCTCCTTGGCCACATCCAGATGGGCGTCGATCTGGTCGAGAAGACCATCGCCGGCCTACCCGATTTTCCCGACCGGCTGCGCACGCTGGTGCTGCACATGATTTTGTCGCACCACGGGAAGCTGGAGTTCGGCTCGCCCAAGCTGCCCATGATTCCCGAAGCCCTGGTCCTCAACTTCATCGACGACCTGGACGCGAAGATGCAGGCCATGAAGAGCGAGTTCGAGAAGGCCGAGCGCGAAGGCCGTGCGCCGGACGAGATGACCGGCAAGGTCTGGGCGCTGGATCAGCGGCAGTTGCTGAACACGAAGGCGTGGCTGGGGGAAGAAAAGAAATAGCGTGACTGCATGCCCGCAGAATAAAAGGGCTCACCCGTTGGGAGCGGAGGGTGGATGGGAAAAACCGGCTGCTTACCCGGGATTAGGAATTATGCTCGATGCTCAAGATTCTCCGCCGGTAGGCCTCCGGCGTCTCGATCACAAACGCTATTTGTCCGGCCAGCGCGAGCAGGTCCTCGCCGCCGGTCACGAGAATGCCGGCCCTTCCGCTGTGCGCCAGATCGAGAAAAGACTGATGCTTTTGGTCACGGCAGCGGGTCGTGCATCGCTCGGCTGGATGGACGGTTTCACAGTAGGGAAGATAATCGCCCTGCTGCTCAGCAGCTTGCCTGGTAAGGAGCGGACTACACGCTGCTAACGCCGCCGATACTGCCGGTTGCCGGTTCCCGGCTAAGCACAGCAGGCAACAGCCCCGCACCAGCAAGCAAGATGTAAACCACAAATCCGACTGCGAAGGAAAACAAGACGGAGGGATTGTCTGCTTTCACCCAAGCCGCGGGCATCCCAGGAATGTGACTCGGTATGCCAACTAAAAACCCGGATGCCCACGCGAGATAGCCTGCCCAGTTAATGCCTTGTCGAGGCCCAGCCCATCGTCTCCCCGAGATCAGATAATCAGCTGCCATGGCGCCGCATATCGGTCCAAACGAGGCTCCGACAATTCCAAAAAACCCCACCAGGTCGTTGGCAACGCCCGTGATCGCCAAAATAGCGGCTACGCTTAGCGCAGCTAAGGCTGAAATACTACGAGGCACCTTGGGCAGCATGGTATTGAAACTGTTGGAGGCAATGAAAGAAGAAAAGCAAGTGGGCACCAGGGTAGCAGTAGCGAACAGATAGAACATAATAGGCGCCAGCGGTCCCACGCTCGAAATCGCAGCACTGAAACTATAACTCACTGGCCCTGCGGCGCGTCCGATATAGCCTGCCACAGAGAGAATCGCAAGTCCCCCTGCAACTACCGTACCGCAGACGATGCCGAAAATCCCGCCCAGGATTATATCTTTTCTATTACGGTTGGTCATGCCAAAGTCAGCGCCAGCCGCACCAGCCGTGGCGAAGTAGCCAATAACAATCGTAAAAACGCTTAGAAAGCCGGCCATCGAATGTTGGTGCGGAACCACATAGTGCGGAATGCCGCCTTTATTGTACCAAAATACGATCAGTAGCATGACGAGCGGAAACCAGCTTACGTAATTGGCCGCCCTACCGACATAGTGAATGCCTTTAATACCAACCCAACCGAGGCCGAAGATCCATGCAATGACAATCATCGCAAAGAGGCCTCTCGACGTGTGACCCAGGCCATTCATAATAAATGTCGCAGCCACCGAACCTTGCGCAGCTATCCAACCTATCTGCAAGAATCCCATCAGCAAGCCGGGCATTAAGTAACCTCCGCCGGTTCCGAAGGTCGATGTCCCCACAACATATAGAGAATGGCCAGTCTCCATACCGAGCATTGCAGGGACATAATAATAGAGAGCAAAACAGAGGACGCCGGCGAGCAAAAGGCCCAGTAGACACACACTGACGCTCGCAAATCCAAGGGTAGGCGCCGCCAAGTCAAGATAGAAGCCCACCCAGAGAAAAATCCCAAAGTAAGTGGGAAAAGTGTTCTTATACCAGGCCACCCGGCCAGACTTCGGCACCGGAACGGCCAGCTTTACGTACCCAGGCACCTTACTCTGCACGTCGCACCCCTTAGAGCACTCTCAGAAGAAGTTTGTTTTCCAGACAGGATAAAACTGTATTTGCTTGGCGTGTCTTCTGGCAATGGGATGATCTACTTGCGAGATAGGAGCAGCCCGAATTGGTACGATGCCTCGACGATCCATCTTGCAGAAATCCAAAGAAACACTTGGAAATCAACGACTTCGCAGCTCCCAGTGAGCTGAAAAACACGCTAAACAAATACGAGTAGACTTCAGGCTCGGCTTTGAACGGGAAATAGGGTCCAGAGTGGTCAGTTTTCAGTGGCCAGCAAAGCCGAGAGATGCGGGCTCTCTCGATTAGGCAAGCAGAATACACGTAGACCCACACGGTTTGGGGCGGAATGCAGGAGCATCTCGATCCATCCCAGGCCACCGGCGACTGAAGACTGAAAACTGACAACTGAAAACTGGCGACCGTCTCTCCGTTACAATCGAATCAACATGATCCGCTTCTCCACCGCAGGCGAATCCCACGGCGAGGCCCTCATCGCGCTGGTCTCCGGGCTGCCGGCCGGCGTTCCTATCGATCTCGACTTCGTGAACCGCGACCTATGGCGCCGCCAGCAGGGCTACGGCCGCGGCGGGCGCATGAAGATCGAAACCGACAAGGCCCACGTGCTTTCGGGCGTGCGCCACGGCAAAACCATCGGCTCGCCCATCGCCATCGAGCTAGTGAACCGCGACTGGAAGAACTGGGAGGAGAAGCTGCCCGTCGCCGCCGGCGATCCGGCCAAGCATCAGGCGGTGACGTCGCCGCGGCCCGGCCACGCCGACCTGGCCGGCGCGATCAAGTACAACTTTCCCGACGCGCGCTACGTGCTGGAGCGCGCCTCGGCCCGCGAGTCCGCTGCCCGCGTGGCCGCCGGAGCCTTCGCCAAGCTGTTCCTGCGCACCCTCGGCATCGAGGTCCTGGGCCACGTGATTCGCGTGGGGCGCGTGGAGCTCGGCCGCGCTGCGGCGTGGGAGGAGATCGCCGCGGTCGCCGCCAAGGACGAAGTGGTTCTGGGCTGCGTGGACGCCGAGACGGAAGCGCGCATGAAAGAGGAAGTCGAAGAGGCCGCGCGCACCGGCGACACCGTGAACGGCGTCTTTGAAGTGGTGGCGCACAACGTCCCCGCGGGCCTGGGCACGTACGCCAACTGGGACGAGCGGCTGGACGGCCTGCTGGCCTGGGCGGTGATGAGCCTTCAAGCCGTGAAAGCCGTCGAGATCGGCCGCGGCGTCACGGCTGCCGCATCGTTCGGCTCCCAAGTCCACGACCCTATTCACTACGCGGCCGAGAACCCGCTGGGGCGGCCGACGCGCTTCACGCGCCCGCACAACAACGCCGGCGGCCTGGAGGGCGGCGTCTCGAACGGCGAAGACGTGGTGGTGCGCGGCTACCTCAAGCCCATCTCGACTCTGCGCAAGCCCCTCGAATCGGTGCGCTTCGACACCCGCGAGCCCACCGGCGCCAGCTACGAGCGCAGCGACATCTGCGTGGTTCCCGCGGCCGCCGTGGCCGGCGAGGCCATGGTCGCCCTCATCCTGGCCGGCCTCGCCCAACAAAAGTTCGGCGGCGACTCGCTAGCGGAGTTGAAACGGAACTTTGACGGATACATCGAACAGATACGGAGATTTTAGTAAGGCAACATGATTCTGAAGATCGTCAAATACCCGGAGCCGGTGTTGCAGCAGCCCGGTGAGCCCGTCACCGAGTTCGACGACGAGTTGCGCAAGCTGGTGGCCGATATGTTCGAGACTACCTACGCTTCGAATGGCATCGGGCTGGCCGCGCAGCAGGTGGGTGTGCCCAAGCGCGTCACGGTCATCGACCTGAGCCTGGGCAAGGACCCGGCGCAGAGGCTGGTGCTCGTCAACCCCGAGATCGTCTTCCGCGAGGGGAAGCAGTATGAAGAAGAGGGCTGCCTGAGCTTTCCCGAGATACGCGAGAAGGTGCAGCGCGCCGCCAAAGTCCGCATTCGCGCCCAGGACGAGGAGGGCAAGTGGTTCGAGATGGACGGCGAAGAGCTGCTTTCGCGCGCCTTTCAGCACGAGATCGACCACCTCGACGGCATTCTGTTCCTCTTCCGCATGAGCGCCCTCAAGCGCAACCTGAATCTGCGCAAGATTCGCAAGATGCAGGGCGAAGGCACGTGGTAGGCGGCTCATGGCAAGCCCCGTGAATGGTCTGAAGCTGGTCTTCTGCGGGACGCCGCAGTTCGCCGTGCCCACGCTGGAAGCTCTGCTCGCCGCCGGCCACCAGATCCCCCTTGTTGTCTTGCAGCCCGACCGTCCCGTGGGCCGCCACCAGCAGCTAACCGCACCGCCTGTGAAACAGACGGCCCTCGCGGCGGGCCTCGCGGTGGCGCAGCCGGAGAAGATTCGCAACAACGCCGAATTTCGCGTGCAGCTTGAGGCCATCGCGCCGGAGGCAATCGTGGTCGTCGCCTACGGCCGCATCATTCCTCCCTGGATGCTGGCGCTGCCCCGGCTGGGCTGCATCAATCTGCACGCCTCGCTGCTGCCCAAGTACCGCGGCGCCGCGCCCATTCAATGGGCCGTGGCCATGGGCGACGCCTTCACCGGCAATACAACGATGCTGCTCGAAGAAGGTCTCGATACCGGCCCCATCCTCTTGCAGCAGGAGCACGAAATCGCACCGGACGAGACCGCGGCGGAGTTGTTTGTCCGGCTGGCCAGCGCCGGCGCGCCGCTGGTGGTTGAAACTCTCGCCGGCCTCGTTGCGGGGACCATCCATCCCCAGGCGCAGAATCACGCCTTCGCCACTTTTGCCCCGCTGCTTACCCGCGAAGACGGGCGCATGGACTTTGCCGCCCGCGCGGCGCACGAACTTTACAACCGCTGGCGCGGTTTTCAACCCTGGCCCGGCGCGTACACAACCTTGGACGGCAAAAAATTCATCGTTCATCGCATGACGGTGGCCGCCGCGCCTGCCGCTGCCGCATCAACTCCTGCCGAACCTGGCCGGATTTGCGTCGAAAACCATCGACTCTTCGCGGCTTGCGCAGCGAACACCTGGCTGGAGTTTCTCGAAGTCCAGCAGGAAGGCAAGAAGCGCCTCGCCGCGGCCGAGTTTTTGCGCGGAAACCCGATCGCCGCCGGCGCGCGCTTGGGTTGACTCACGTGCCCGCCATCGCTCCCGCCCGCCAGGCCGCGTTCCGCATTCTGCTCGCCGTCGAACGCGGTTCACCCCGCTCCGACGAACTGTTGCGCGGGAAAGCCGTCGATGCGCTATCGCCCGCCGACCGCAATCTGGCCACGGCGCTTGTCCTGGGCGTGCTGCGCTGGCAGATTTTGCTGGACCATCAGCTCCGGCCTTTGCTCAAGCGCCCCAACGCCAAGCTCGATCCCGAAGTCCTCATCGCCCTACGCCTCGGTGCCTTCCAACTCCTATTTCTCGACCGCATTCCCGCGCACGCCGCCATAGATGAAAGCGTGGAGCTGGCCAAGCGGGCCGGGCAGGGCTACGCCTCCGGCATGGTCAATGCAGTCCTGCGGCGCGCTGCGCGCGGCAGACTTTTGGACGAGATCCTTGGAGATCTGGCGCTCACACAGGCCCACCCAGCATGGATGGTCGAGCGATGGATCAAGTTTTATGGCGACGAAGCCGCTCGTGCCATCTGCGCTCACGGCCAGAGCCAGCCGCCAATGTCGCTGCGCATTGAAGGCCCGGCGGCCGAGGCTGAACTGGTCCACGCAGACATTCAGATCGAACCCGGCGAGCTGCTCACGGCGGCACGCACCGTCCTCTCAGGAGACGTGATCGCAACCGCGGCCTTTCGCGAGGGGCGCGTGCGCTGGCAGGATGAAGGCTCGCAGTTGATCGGCGAGATCGCCGCCTGCGCGGGCGAAGATCCCGGCCACAAGGCGAAGACAATCCTGGATTGTTGCGCGGCTCCCGGCGGGAAGACGCTTATCCTCGCCGAACGCAATCCCCAGGCGCGCATCGTGGCCTGCGAATCCAGCCCCCAGCGGCTCGCACAGTTGCGCAAGCGGCTCGGCGCTTACGCCGGCCGCGTGGAATGCCGGCTCGCCGATGCAACCATGCTCGATGAAGGATCCGCCTTCGATCTTGCGCTGGCCGACGCGCCTTGCAGCGGCACGGGTACGCTGGGCCGCAACCCGGAGATTCGCCACCGCCTGCGCCCCGAGGATTTGCCTCGTCAGGCCGAGCGCCAGCGCGCGATTCTCCGCGCCGCACTGCGCGCCGTCCGCCCCGGCGGCCGCGCCGTCTACTCCACCTGTTCGCTGGAGGTTGAAGAAAACGAGCAGGTGGTTGCAGCAGTGCTCGCGGAAAATCGCGGCGCGCGGCAGCTTTCGCTGGCCTCCCTCATCGAGTCCATGGGCAGCCAAGGAATTCTTACGGGCTCCGGCGCGGAGCGACTGCGGGACAGCCTCACACCGGAGGGCGCGTTGCGACTGCTGCCCGGCGTCTTTCGCGGCGACGGATTTTTTGTCGCGATTCTGGAGAGAAGCGCCGAAGAGCCGGCAAACAGCGCCATTGATTCGTGAGTCAGTGCTTGCCGGAGCCAGGCTGTCACAACCGCAATCCAATGATTCCGCCGCGCAGTCTGGGCTGCGTGGAGTAGCCTTCGCAGCCAGGCAATCGATCACGCGCGCTGCTGCGGCTTCAACATTTCACTGGCATCGGACTGCGGCGCTGGGGACTCACAGGTAATTATCTCCAGCACAGTACCTTGGTAATCCTAGAAGGGCCATTCTCACCTAAAAGTAACATTTATTTCAACTCAAGAGTTACGCTATTCTGACGATTGTCTCATTACGGCGGCGACTGAGCGTCGGCGAATAGCAAATCTGGAGTTGCTATAAACGATGAGAAATCCTGCCCGAGCTCGCGCGGACACCGCGTGGCTCGGAGACAGCGTAGCGCGCAGAAATGGGGAAATCTCCATGAAATCGTCCAAATTTCTGGTGACCTTAGCAGCGGCAGCCGGCACATTCGCGATGGTGGCGCCAATCGCCTTCGCACAATCATCAGAGCACAGCGAAATGCCGCCTGCTGTGACCGCATCTACCGCGGGTCAGCCGGTGGAGGCAGTCGCGCGGGTCCGGGCGGCCTTGGACCAATTCGATTCCGCACTGGCTTCTCACGATGTTGGGGAACTTCAGGCTCAGGGGATCAAGCCAAAAATTGCGAAAAGGTGGCAGGAATTCTTCAGGGACAATCCCCGCGCCAGTGTGACGGATAATTGCCCGGCTTGGGCACTGGTCATTTCGGGCGACACAGCCCAATGGCACTGCACCGAGACGGCGACGATCATCTCCGAAGGCAAGCCGGTGCCTTTTGCCCACCTCATCAGTTTCACGTTTACCAAGAAGGACCAGGGGTGGATGATCTCAGATCGAAGATAGACGCGCAAAGTCCGATCCGTCCCTGGCGGGCGGCCGACATCTCAATCAACGATTAAAATTGGGTGCCTCAGGTTTCGCCATTGAGACCTGGGATCGCAAGAACCGGTTCAAACCACGCATTACTCCCGAGAAGCGCCGGTTTCGCTGGGAGTCCTTCTGGATTCTCACCAAATCGGCAACGCCCTCATCGACCTGGAAGCACAATCCGCAGTTCCGGGCGGAAGGCCGGCTATGCGGAGATAACCACTTGATTAACTTGCGGACCCGCGTTAGGCGGGGATGCTGTTGCATGACCGCTCAGGCTGCGGAGGCAGGATTCCGTTGTATCGAGCGGCGGCAAAATGTTGCATTGAGTGGCAGGATTTCAGTGGAACGGCCGGCAGAATTCGTTGTGCTCCGCAGGAGCGCGATCGACCAGCGCTCACTGCCCTTCCGGCCCCAGCTTGAGCGCCGCGTAGTCCTTGCCCAACAGCCCGCACAGCGCCTCCACCACCAGCTCATGGTCGTCGCGCTGCGGCAGGCCGCTCACCGTCACGCTGCCCACAATGCCCGCGCCCTCCACGTGCAGCGGGAACGAGCCGCCGTGGGCGGCGAAGTCGGCGATGGAGTGGCCACGTTCTTCGAGGGTTTGGCCCTTCGATCTCAGGCTCAGCCCCATGCCGTAGGAGCTGCGATGGTAGCGGGCAACCGTGTTGCTCTTGCGCCGCACCCACTCCGGATTGTCCGGAGTGGTGCCTTCGAGAGCGGCATAGAAGAGCGGCTGATTAAAACGCCGCACGTCAATGACGATGGCGAGGCCGCGCTCCTGGGCCAAGGCGCGCAGCCGCGTGCCCAACTCCCACGCCACCTGCTCGTCGAAGCGCGGGAGGCGCAGTTCGCGCTCCTGCAACGCAACGCATGTCAAATCTTCGCTCAGTCCCATAGTGTCCTCGACGTCATTCTTCAGCGCAAGTGAGCGCTGCTGATCGCCACCCGGATTCTACGATCCTCTGCTCTTCTCACCTCGCCACGGTCAGCTCTACCACCGTGCTCTGGTCCACAAACATACCGGCCGCGGGGGTCTGCGCCACCACCGAGTCCGGCCTCAGCGGCGGCTTGGGCGGCTCGCTGCCGCTGCCCACCTGCCCCACCGGCGCCACCACAAACCGCGGCGGGTCAGCCTTGATGCCTACCTGGGCCAACGCTGCCTCCGCGCTTCGGAGCGGCCATCCGGTCATGTCCGGCATCACCCACCCGCTCAGCTCTTCATCGTCCGGCGCGGCCACCAGCAGGCTTACGATGGGCCGCTCGATGTCTTCGGCGTGCGGAGGCGGGTCCTGGGCCAGCACCGTTCCCTCCAGCGCCTGCGCGCCGGGCAACTCGGCCACCGTGCCCACCTCCAGGCCGGCGCGCCGCACTTCCAGCTCCGCAACCCGCTCCTCGACGCCGACCGTATCCGGCACGTCCACCCTCTGCGGACCCAGGCTGTCGGCCACGCGGACGCGCCATCCTCCCCGCACTACCGTTCCCGCCGCCGGCGACTGCGTGAGGATGTGCCCCGCGCTCACCTCGCCCGAGTAATAGCCGTTGTCCACCTCCAGGATCAAGCCCATCCCCGCGGTTTCACTGCGCGCCTCGGCCACCGTCATTCCCTCGAGCGCCGGCACCTCGACCTCCGCGCCGTGAATGGCGAAGCGCATGGTGATGATGGCCGACAGCAGCGCCACCGCGACCAGCAGCATCAGCAGCGCCGGCACCCGGAAGAAATTCGCAATGGAACGGCCCATCATGGTCGCGCCTTATCCTCGGCAGATGCCATCCGCCCTCTATCGCGTATTATCTGTCACCGGCTCGGGATGGATGGTCACCCGCTGGACCTCCGGGCACTCCAGCTTGAAGCGGTCCTCGAGCGCCGTGATCACCTCGTGGACCTGCCCCATGGGAAGATCGTCGGGCAGCGAGCAATGGCAGGTGAGAGAGATGTGCTCGCCCGCGCGTCCTACCTTGATCTCGTGCACGTCGGAGATCTCCGGGAGCTGCCCAGCCGCGCCGCGCATGGCCTGCTCGATGCGGCGGTCTTCCTCCACCATCTCCTCGGGCTGCTCAATGGTGGCCGGCTCGCTCTCGATGTGGGTCAGCACGGAGTCGATCTCCGGCGCCTCGCGCAGGATCTCCGCCTCCATCGCGGTCACAAATTCGTGCGCCGCCCTGAGCTTCATGTTTTCGTCCAGCTCCAGGTGCTGCTCCACGCGCAGGCGTCCGTGGTGCGACTGCACGCTCAGCTCATGCACGCTCACGTTGTTGCGCGCGGCCACGGCGCGGACGCGGTCGAAGACGCTCTCCGCCCGTTCCTCGCGGGGCACGGCGTGAATCACCACGTCGGCCTTGGGCAGCGCGCGGCGCACGGCCTCGGTGGCGGCCTGCACCAGCTCGCCGGTGTGCTCGAAGGTGGAGCGTCGCGGCAGCGCCAGCGTGAGGTCAGCAAAGTAGCCGGCGCCGGCGCGGCGCACCCGCGCCTGCTCCACGGCCATCACGCCCGGAACCTGCTCGACCTCGCGCACCAGCCGCCGCCGGGTCTCGGCGGGGATCTCATCCATCAGCGCGTCCACGGCCTCGTGGCCCAGCCGCACCGTCATGCGCAGGATCATCACCGAAACCACCAGCGCCGCAAGCGGGTCGGCGTAGCGCAGCCAGCCGATGCCCAGCCGCGCTCCCGTCCACGTGGCGGCCAGCCCGGCCAGCACCGCCAGCGTGGCCCAGATGTCGGAGCCAAAGTGGAAGGCGTCAGTGGCCAGCGCCGGCGACCCCGTGCGCAGGGCCACGGCCCGCAGCCGCCGCGACCGCCATAAATCCACTGCGATCGACGCCAGCAGGACCAGCGCCGGCCACTGCGCGTAGCGCACCTCCACCGCGCGGTAGAAGATCCGCTCCATCGCCACCCAGACGATCCACGCGCACGAAACGGCCATCAGCACCGTCTCGCTGAGCGCAGACAGGTTTTCAACCTTGCCGTGGCCGTAGGTATGGTCCTCGTCGGCGGGCCTGTCGCTCACCTGCACGGAGAAATATGTCAGCGCCGCGCCTGCCAGGTCCAGCCCCGAGTGCGCCGCGTCCGAAAGCACGCCCAGGGAACCGGACGCCAGTCCCGCCGCCAGCTTGAGGAGCGTCATCGCTCCGGCGGCCAGCATCGAGTGCCGCGCCACCCGCCGCTTCTGGGCGGAAACAGCGTCCATGCCTGCGGCCGGCAAGCCGGAGCCGGTCGAACTGGAAATAGCTGGATGCATTGCGTTCTTAGACTACAGGTGCGCGCGTTGCGGTGTACAAGCCGGCGATCCCGAAGGTGTAGGGCTGCCACGCGCAGTCCACGTAGCCGCCAGCGCGCATCAGCTCCAGCATCTCCGCGGGCGCCGGAAACCGCCCTACCGACGCGGGCAGATAGTGGTAAGGGCTGTGTTTGCCCTCTTGAGCCGAACCGCCGGGAACCGGACCCAGGATCAGCCGCCCGATGGCCGGCAGCACGCGCCGGAAGTACACCGCGTACGCCTTGCCGATGAGCCCGCCCGGCTCGCTGAACTCCAGAATCCCCAACTGCCCGCCCGGTTTCAGCACGCGGCGGAACTCCCGCAGGCCCTCCGCGTAGTTGGCCAGGTTCCGGAAGCCGAAGGCAGTCACAATCAGGTCCAGCGACGCATCGCGCAGCGGCAGATGAAGCGCGTCGGCCTCAATGGGCACGGCGTAGGGCGCTTCCGGCTTGCGCCCGTCTCCGCCCTGCCCGCGGAACCGCGGGCCGCCAAACTTCCGCGCTCCCCTGGTCAGCATCTCGCGCGCAAAGTCCGCCGCCAGCACCGGCCGGGCGCCGCGCGGCCGATGCTTCAAGAGCGCCATGGTCATGTCGCCCGTGCCGCAGCAAATGTCCAGCACCGCCGCGTCGGGCCGGGCGAGCACAGCGCTGAACCGCCGCGCGGCTTTGCGCCACCACAGCCGGTCCACGTTGGCTGAGAGCACGTGGTTCAGCAGGTCGTAGCGCGGCGCGATGGTGTCGAACATCTGCCGCACGACCTCGGCCGCGCCCGCTTCGTCGGTAACTCCTGACGGTCTGGCTCCAGTGGCGGGCATGTTCGCGGTTACCTCGTCTCGATCGGGAATTCAGGGCGGAGCCAGTGCAACCGCCTTCCCCATCCTAACGTTTTCAAAGCCGCGAAGAAGGACCCCTTACAAGTTGCGCTGCTGCGGGCACGCCGGAATTTGGTATATACTTATAATAGCGACCAGGAGGGGGGCACACGATGACCCGAAAATTGGAGACCCATCCGAAAACGGCGGACGCCAAGCTGTTCTGGAACGGCCGCAGCCAGGCCGTGCGCCTGCCCAAGGAGTTCCGCTTCGAGGGCGACCGGGTGCGCGTGAGCCGCATGGGTGCGGGCGTACTGATTGAGCCGATAACCGAGGTCGCAAAAGAAACGGCCGAGGAGTGGTTCGCGCGGATTGACGCCCTCAAGGGAGACCCGATCTTTCCTGAGGGGCGCAAACAGAATCTTGCTCCGATTCGTGAGTACTTCAAGTGAGCTACCTGCTCGACACCAACGTCTGCATCGGGCTAATCAATGGGAGTTCACGCAACGTACGCGCGGCCTATTTAAATGCTGAGCGTAGAGGAGCTTTGCTTGCGACTTCATCGATCGCTGTACATGAGCTGTGGTATGGCGTGGCAAAGAGCCGGTTGGCGGCACAAAACTCGCTCGCGTTGTCGGCTTTTCTGAGCCGGGACGTTACGGTGCTCGACTATTCCGCGCGGGATGCGCAAGCCGCGGGCGAGATTCGCGCCGAACTGGAGCGCAGGGGCAAGCGCATCGGCGAGTACGACACGTTGATTGCCGGCCAGGCCTTTTGCAGGGGTCTGGTTCTGGTGACGGCCAATACGCGGGAGTTCGGGAGGGTGAAGGGGCTGGTTGTGGAGGATTGGTCGGAATGAATCCTACTATTCAGACCTCGTGATTTGGTAATGACCGCTGGCAAGTGCGGGCGAGGACGCCCGCACGACAGCCGGTCAGGAGACCGGCGCTACAGTTTGTTCATTACGAAATCACGCGGTAGCAGCACTAGCGCCAGAGACTGGACGAGCGGGTGAATTGAACCAGGGCGCAGGATGCTGAGCGATAGACAAGACCATCCGCAAATTCTCAAGCCACGCGGAGCGGAAGGCTGAGACCTACTGCTCCTAGCAGGCGACCAACTGCCGTGCGCCCGGTGTGCCGCGGGCCACGTTGTATGGCCATAAGCGGCCAGCCGCGCCGGATGCGGGTCCGCCCCGCGCCGGCGCTGGATGCGGGCCAACCTATTCAAAAAAACGCAGCATCATCCGGCTTCAGGCGCTGCTCGGTAATCTTGTACAATCGTGTTGCGATTGTGACTGAAGAGAACGCGCCTACCTGGTTGAAAACGAAAGGGCTTCCCATCGCAACGATCCAGCTCACTTCGGTATTGGAGACGGACGACCCCGGGCTTCTGCGGGTTCCCACCCACGCGCCCGGACCTTCGGGGGTGCTTCCGATCTCAGCGGAGATGCTGCTCACGCAGCCGTCGGGAAATCTCTTCGGCCTGACCCAAAACGCCGGCATGGGCTGGAACCCCAATAGCCTCCTCGATCCTGAATTTTTGATCCTGAGCACCCACGGCGGCATGCGCGCCGAAAACGGAGAGCCTATCGCCCTTGGCTTTCACACCGGACACTGGGAGGTGGGTCTGCTGGTAGCGGAAGCGGCCCGTGAATTGAAGGCCCTTCACGCCATACCCTTCGCCGGAGCCTGCACAGATCCGTGCGACGGCCGCACGCAAGGCACGACCGGGATGATGGACTCGTTGGCTTACCGCAACGACGCGGCGACGGTTTTGCGCCGCCTGATGCGTTCACTGCCTACCGGCAAGGGCCTGCTGGGCGTGGCCACCTGCGACAAGGGCCTGCCCGCGATGATGATGGCGCTTGCCTCCTGCCGCAGCAAACCCGCGGTTCTGGTTCCCGGTGGCGTCACGCTGCTGCCGGAGTCGGGAGAGGATGCAGGCAAGGTGCAGACCATCGGCGCGCGCTTCGCCCAGCATCAGATTACGGTGGAGTATGCGGCGGAGGTGGGTTGCCGCGCCTGCGCGACTCCCGGCGGGGGCTGCCAGTTTCTGGGCACGGCGGCTACATCGCAGGTGGTTGGCGAGGCGTTGGGACTCTCGCTGCCCCACACCGCGCTGGCGCCTTCGGGCCAGGCTATCTGGCTGGACGCGGCGCGGCGCTCGGCGCGCGCCCTTCTGCGGCTCCATCAACTGGGCATGGGCGCCCGCAACATTCTTACCCAGGCGGCGGTCCGCAACGCCATGGTGGTTCACGCGGCCTTCGGGGGTTCGACCAATCTACTGATTCATCTGCCCGCCATCGCCCATGCGGCGGGCCTGGCGCGTCCTACGGTTGCCGAATGGGTGGAAGTCAACCGGCTGGTGCCGCGGCTTGTGGATGCCCTTCCCAACGGGCCGCGCAACTTCGCCACCGTGCAGGTGTTTTTGGCCGGCGGCGTGCCGGAGGTCATGCTGCATCTGCGCGCGGCAGGACTGCTGGACACCACCGTCAACACCGTCTCCGGAGAGACGCTGGGCGCGTGCCTGGATTGGTGGCGCGAGAGCCCGCGGCGCCACGCCCTGCGCCGCGCCCTGCACGAACAGGACGGCATCGATCCGGATGACGTGATTCTGCCACCGGCCCTGGCCCGCTCCCGCGGGCTTTCTTCGACCATCTGCTTTCCCATGGGGAACCTCGCGCCCGAAGGCTCGGTGGTCAAGTGCACGGCGATCGATCCCTCGCTGATCGACGAAAACAACGTTTATCGCCACACGGGGCCGGCGCGGGTTTTCATTTCAGAACCAGCCGCGATCCAGGCCATCAAGAGCGGCGCGATCATGGAAGGCGACGTGCTTGTGCTCATCTGCAACGGGCCCAAGGGCGCGGGCATGCAGGAGACCTATCAGATCACGGCGGCACTCAAGCAACTGCCTCACTGCAAGCACGTGGCAGTGTTGACCGACGCGCGTTTCAGCGGCGTCTCGACGGGCGCGTGCATCGGGCACGTCTCGCCCGAGGCGCTGGCCGGCGGAGCCATCGGCAAGGTGTGGGAGGGCGACCGCATCGAGATCGTGATCGACCGCGCCTCTCTGTCCGGCTCTGTCCATCTGGTGGGAGACGCCGAGGAGATCTTCGGCGCGGAAGAGGGCTCCCGGCGACTAGCCCGGCGCAAGCCGCGCGCCGACTTGCGTCCGCATCCCGAACTGCCTGAAGACACGCGCCTCTGGGCCGCTCTGGTGGAGGTGAGCGGCGGCGTCTGGGGTGGTTGCGTTTACGATGTGGACAGAATCATATCCAGATTGGAGAAACAGACGTGAAACTCTACCGCACCAGCAACGGACCCTTTGTGGAGCACGAAGGCAATTACTATCGAGTTCCGGAAACCTCCTGGGATGCACTCATTACTCATACGGATTTACACAGCTATCTGAGCTCCATCGTGAGCGCGGGCAAGCCGGCCACGGATTTTTCTTCCGCCCGCATTGAAGCGCCTATCGGCAGCCAGGAAGTTTGGGCCGCCGGCGTCACCTATTACCGCAGCCGCAGCGCGCGCATGGAAGAGTCGAAGAGCGCAGGCGGCGGAGATTTCTACGATCGCGTCTATTCTGCTGAGCGGCCGGAGTTGTTTTTCAAAGCCCTTGGCAGCCGCGTGGTTGGCCCCGGAGGCCAGGTGCGCATACGCAAGGACGCAAAATGGTCGGTCCCGGAGCCGGAGCTCACGGTTCTGGCCAACCAGCGGGGCCAAATCATCGGCTGCACCATCGGCAATGACATGAGCTCGCGCGACATCGAGGGCGAAAATCCTCTCTATCTCCCTCAGGCCAAGGTCTACGACGGCAGTTGCGCGCTGGGCCCGTGCGTGTTCGTCAGCAGCGAGCCGCTTCCGCCCTCCACGGCCATCCGCCTGGAGATCGAGCGCAAGGGCCAGACCGAGTTTTCCGGCGAAACCACGCTCGCTTCCATGAAGCGCGCGCCAGCGTTGCTCATCGAGTATCTTTTCCGCGAGACGACTTTTCCGTTCGGCACCTTTCTGATGACCGGCACGGGCATCGTCCCGCCGGATTCGTTCACTTTGGCCGCCGGGGACCGGATTCGAGTCTCCATCGAACCATGCGGCACGCTGGAAAACGTGGTTGTGCAGGGAAGGGCGTAACCGGCTGCTTTGACTGCAACCATCCGCGAAGAGAGGGACCGCGCCCGGCCGCTCCCAAATGTGCTCCGGCCGCGGTCAACGCGCGGTAATCTGCCGGGATGCGTTGATGCGCAGGTACAACACCGCGCCGATCACCGCCAATCCCGCCATCAGAAGGAAGGGTGTGTTCCAGCCGCTCAGCTTCACCAGATAACCCGAAAGAGCCAACGCAACGCCCCCGCCGATGTTTCCGCACATGTTCATTACCGAGGAGACCGACCCTGAATAGTGCTCGCCGATGTCCAGGGTGATGGCCCAGGAAACTCCCACCGTCAGTTCCAACCCGAAGATGGCCGCACAGAATAACCCCACGCTGACGAATGGGTTTGAGGTCAGGCTGGCGGGCACCATGCAGGCCGCGGAGAGCAGAAACCCTGTTGCGCCCATCATCCGGCGCGCCTTTTTCAGATCTCCCGAGTGCTTGGCCCAGAGGTCGGATATCCCGCCCCCGGCCAGGTCGCCCACCACCCCGGCCAGCAACACTAAGCTCGAAAAGAAACCCATCTGGGCCAGATCGAAGCCGCGGTGGGCTTTCAGATACGTAGGAAACCAGAACAGGTAGACGCTGAGAACGTAGGAGTAACAGAAGTACATCGACGACAGGATCCACATCTGCGGATTGCTCAGGATGAGCCGCCAGGGCACGGAAACGGATTTTGCCCGCCGGCCAAGGTCCAGTTCGAGCGCCGACTCAATCAGGCTGCGTTCGCCCTCATTCACGCTCCGGTGCTCTGCGGGGCTATTGCGGTAATACCAGTACCACACGGCGACCCATATCATGCTCAGGGCGGCAGAGCAAAAGAAAGCGGCGCGCCATCCCCAGCGGGCGATGATGAACACCACCAGAACCGGAGTGAGGGCCCCGCCCAGCCGCGAGCCGGCATGGTTGGTGCCCTGCGCGATACCGCGCTCGGCAGGCAGCATCCAGCGGGAGAGCGAGCTGGTGGCGATCGGAAAGGTCCCCGCTTCGCACACCCCGCAGAGGAACTGGATGGCAGCCATTGAAACTCCGTTCCAGGCCAGCGTGACTACTGAGGTGAACATCGACCGCAGGGTGATAATGAGCGCAAGCGCGCGACGCGGCCCGATCCGGTCTCCAAGCCAACCGCCCGGAATCTGAAACAGCGCATATCCCCACTGGAACGAGCTTAGAATCCAGCCCATGGTCACAATCGAGAAGCCAAATTCCATCTGGATCGAGGGCACCGCGTTTGAAATGCACACGCGACCGATATACGTGACCATGTACGCCAGAAACGTAAGGCCCAGCACCCGGTAGCGGATGTGGGTAGGTTTGGCGCCTCCCGGCGGCAAAACTGCATGCGCTTCCGTCGTCACTTGCCGGTCGCCCTTCTCAGGCGAACGTCAAGCCCGCGCCTGCGTGTTTTCTCAGGGATTCTCAAATTTTTCAATTATGGAGACGATCGAAATGCGCCTACCGAAGCTAACGGTAAAATTAGCACAAAGAAGATGCAGGACGCCAATGGAATAGGAATCAAGCAGACCAGCGATCCCTTTTGGGGGCGCATGGGGTGGAGAATCGCGGCGGATGCCAGCACCGCAGCATCGGAAGGATAGTTGGTGTGCTAGAACCAGTTGCATTGAAGGGACGAGGCGCGGTCTGCCCGCGCCCCGGGGAAGATCAAGGGATTTGGTCCTTGAGGTATTTCGCCATCGTCCCGTGGAACAGATGCTACCTGTTTTAAATCAAGTCAATCCGGAAGATCCAGCCGCTCGAGGGGCTGGCCTTGTCCGGCCATCCGGGATGAACGCCCGCGTCGCAACTGATCAGAGCGCCATCGTGAAATTCGAGGCCATGGGGGTCGCAGGAACCGGGGACGAATTCCACCAACTCCATCACCCGGCCGGTGGCGGCATCGTACTTGATGAGACCGGGCTTGCCGTCGGCGTAATTGGTGCTGTCATTGCCGTTGATCTGCCACATATACCCCTGATCGTCAAAGGTAATGTCGTGCCAGCGCGGCTTTTCGGGGGTGGTGGAAATGGGGATGAAGACCTCCGGCGTCCAGGTTGAGGGATCGACGCGCAGGTTTCCGCGCATGCGGTTGGCGACGATCCATAGCTTGCCATCGTGCCACTGCGCGCCGTGGCTACCGCCGCCGTCATTCGAGGGGGCAAGCGGAATCTGCAGGTGGCGAACCAGCTTGGAGTTCATGTCCGTCTGAAAGACGCCCTGCGGGGCTGTATTTGCCATCATCCAGACACAGCCTGTCGCCATAGGCCATGCCGCTGGTGTTCCGGGACTCGGTGATCACGGTTTTCAGCAGCTTGCCGCTCCAGTCCACCAGCCAGGCCGCCTCGTTTCTGTCTGTGGGCACCGGCTCGTGCCACTCGGTGGCCTGCTCGACAGAGAGCTTTTGCTGCCCGATCCAAAGCCCTTCGGGGGCAACAGCCAATGCGTTGGGGTACATTCCGGGCGCCTTGAACATGCGCGCCGTCTTCGCCTGCCGGCGCTGAATGCCGCGCCTGCCCTGCGCAAGCCCGATCCCCGCCCCATCCAAGCCGATGCCGAGGCCCATCATGGCGCCCGCTGCAAGGAATTCTCTTCTTTTCATGATTCCCTCCCTTTCAGTACTCCTATAAAGCCGATAAGTTGCTGAACGATTCTGTATGAAGGAAGGCCCTCAAGGTGGATTGCGAGAGCTTACAACGTTCGAGCCAATATCGGCATTTCCGCTTGCGCCGATTCTAATCAGGCGCGGCTATGCTGTCCATCCATCCGGTAAGCCGTAGCGGGCCAGTTTGAGGGGTGCGGGCTTGGAAAAGATGCGGAGAAACGCCGCGCGCAAACAAAGACCCGCTCCAGCAAGGAGCGGGTCTGCGGTAATGAGAAGAACATCGCTGGCTGGCGTCAAAGCGCCACGGCCAGGTCCCGTACGCTTGGTAGGCGAAGCGAGAAGCGGGGGAAATACTACTCCTCCTGATGACCCACGCGGGCGGTCTCCAGAATTCTTTTGGCGCGCGTCGGGTTGAAAATTCCACAGGAGCAGAAGCGCGTAAGCACATTGGCAGCCTGGTCCGGGCTGCGGCGGTTTTCCTTCACGAACGAGATCATCTTCTTGGCCAGCGAATGGCTGATCATGCCGTGGCCGCACATGGTCGACAGGGACGCCACATCCGCGTCCGGAATCTTTTCCGTCTTGCCCTCGAAGCCCAGCGAATAGCCCACGCTGTGACGCGAAAGATCAGCATATTCACAGCACTCTTCCGCGCCCCGGATGGAGGTGGAAATATTGATGCTGATGCCCAGGTCTTCCTCCTTGACCCGTTTCACGAAGCGCTCCGCAGCATCCTCGTTGTCGAAGACCGCCGCGCAGGTGGTGGCCACGTCGAGTCCGCGGATCACGGCCTGAAAATCCGGCCGGTTGTCGCGGTTCCAATGGGCCGACGGGCTGAGATGGTTGGAGGAACGGATGGCGCCCCCATGGCGCGCGTCGCCCAGGTTCACCGGCTTGAATTCCAGCGCCATGGTGAGGAAGCGTTGCAGCTTGGGCAGCGCATCGGGATCTTTGTTGACCTTGGTGGGAACGGCGATAACGATAAAGTCGTCTCTGAAGCTTTCGGCGCTGCCGAAGCGGTGCAGTGTATTTGTCATGCGTGAACCACTCCCTCAACCTGCTCCTGGTTGACTTGCGTTTCCCTGGCTTGCGCTGCCTCGGGCTGCGTTACGATCCGTCCCAGGCCGATATTGGTTTTGGCCCGCACCAGATGGTAGCCCAGCCGCTCCAGGACGGGAGCCACGACGGTTTCGTCGCCGTTCTCCTCGCAGCGGGTGGCCACGCCCAGCGCCACCACGGTGTTCAACTCCTTCTCGATCGCCCACACCAGCCGGATCACCTCTTCGGTGCGGTCCACCGGGACCTTGATCTCCACGATTGCCGACAGCACTTTTTCATTGAGAATGTCGGGGCGCAAGGTGCCCGAGGCCACATCGGTCATGAGCGAGGTGATGGGATTGTGCTTCTCGAAGCTGACATTGGCCTTGGCCAGCGCCCAGCACATGTGCTGAATTTCATTGAAGCGCACGCCCACGCCGGGGCGGCCAAACTCGATGGTGAAGCCGACCTCGCCGACCTTGACCCTTCCGGTGACGTCGTTGGTCTTCACTTCCTCGGTGCCACGGCCCGACACGCCGGTGGATTCATGGGGCACTCTGGGGTCAGAAAACGCCCGCCGCACGGTGCGCGGCCAGGAGAGCTCGTCGGGCTCGAATGCCGATGTCGGGCAGACATCCGGCTCGGGATCGAAGCGGATCCTGAGCGCCGCCAAGACCTTTCGTATCGACCGCACCATGGTCGGATTCAGGTGCTCCTTGCTCAGCCCGTTAAAGCAGCTATAGCACTCGACACATTCATCGCGGTCGATGGTTGCCCTCTTCAGGACCGGGTCGATATAGATGGCGTTCATTGGGCATACGTAGGTGCAATTCCCACATGCCACACATTTATTCGGATTGATCTTCATGATTTCAGGTCCCCCTATCGGAACGCCGCAGTCTGCCGTTCCGTTGAGGTTGAGAATTGATTTTTGTCGTAAGAGCGTACCACGCTCGCCGGACACATTGAGAGAGGAACGCCCCAATTCAAAGGGATAAACCCCACCCGAAGCCGCCTCGAAACAGGACTACCTTCGTGTGGTTGACCTCCCGGCGCCTTGCCGCCGTTTCCGGACTGCCGGTCCAAACATGGCGCGCTGCCATTTCAGCTTTCGCGCAGCGCGGACTTCCAAGCCTCGCACCTAAAACATTCATGCAGATGAAACACACCCCGTGAACATCGGCGGAGTCCAACCGCCGGTTTCATCAGGAACTCACCTACAATGAATATAGATGATCGCGCAAATCACGCGCGATTCCATCTCAAATTCATTATATTCAGCAAGCTGATTTTAGGAAAATCTCTTTGCGGAGGCGGCGTTAGCCGCCCTTGGCCGTGTCCGGGGAAGGACGCACGGCTGAGGCAAAGACCCTGCGCCGCGCCGCTGTTGCGCAGGCAACTGGTTGGAAGAAAAGGGGGTTGCAGGCTATCGCAGGCGCGGATTCCCGAGCCTGGCAAGGACGCGGAGCGCCCGAAAAACGCGGTCTTGGCGACAAAAAGGGACCATCCCGGTGAGCATCCGGCCGGGGTTTTTTCGGCAAAATGACGCACATCGATTCTCATTGCGGTACGCCTGGGATGAAGTATTGCGGTATGGGATGAAAGTCCGTTTGACCTTGCCAGGGGCCGGTCCGCGCGGGCAGCGAAGGGGAAGATTGCCGGCAGATCCAACCGGGTTCGCCAGTCAGGCTGGAGGCGTGGAGCGGAAGCCGGCGTTGCCCAGCTCGACGCCTGCGGATTGACACACGAGGCATACTCACTCCCCGATTGCCCGTCGCGCCTACGGCGATTCCAGAGATGTTATAGCCCGCCTGAATTCGCGCCAGTCCGCTGCTCGCTGAGGTTCGCGACGGCTTGAGGGTTTCGGCGCCGAGGCACACCTTCTCTGGGATTGCGATAGCCCGGCGGGAGAAGGCGCTTTTTCTTCTTGACTTTTTCGCGACGCCTCGTCTAGCGTTTTTCTGCGACAGACCTCACCTAGTATTCAGACCTCGTAATTTGGTAATGGCGTCTGGCAAGCGCGAGCGAGGACGCCCGCACGACGGCCGGTCTCCCACCCCAGCAAGCCAAAAGCGGGCTTGCCGGGGATCCCGGTCTCCCACCCCGGTCTGGAGACCGGCGCTACAGTTTAACTAATACGAAATCACGCGGTAGCTGCACGAGCTTTTGTCGCCGGATTGGTTTTGGGGATCGGGAGGGCAAGCGATGCCGCCCAAGACACGATTCCTCAAGAATCGGCGAGATAACGCCGCAATTGCATCCGAGGTTCGGCGCCGCGGACTCACCGAAGGGAAGGACGGTATTCGAGGATGAAAAAGGTGCTTTTGGGAATACTCATTCTGAGCACAGGCTTGGCTGTTTCGCCTGCATTCGGGCAAGTGAAACAGACACGCGAGCAGATTCTTTTCTACACGTCGCAATGGAAGGGCGACCGCTTCCCGGACGGACGGCCGAAGATCCCTGACGATCTGCTGCAGCGCGCCTCTTCGATGACCATCGAGGACTTGTGGGACTTCCTGCGCGGCCACGGCTACCGGGATCAATTCGAGGGCAACTGGGATGCGCTGCATATGACCGACTCCATACCGATCGTGGGCCGGGCGCTGACCTCTCAGTTCATGCCCACCCGGCCGGATATGGAAGCGGCCATCATGGCGGAAGGCAAAGCGGAAGGACGCACAATTGGTGGGGGCGGCGGCACCAACGAGCTGGCCCATCGCGATGCTGCAGGAAGGCGACGTGTGGGTGGCCGACGGCTTCGGCAAGATCGAATACGGGACCCTGATCGGCTCCAACCTGGGCAATGGCATCGCCGGCCATACCCACGGGGGCTTCATCTTCGACGCGGGCATCCGCGATCAGGAGGAGAACCGCGAGATTCCGAACTTCAACGGCATGTACAAGGGCTACGATCCTACGGCATGGCAGGATATGGAGTTGACCGGAATCAATGTTCCCGTGCGCATCGGCCACGCCGTCGTGCTGCCCGGAGATCTGGTGCTGGGCAAGCCGCAGGAAGGGGTGCTGTTTATTCCCGCGATCCTTGCCGAACAGGCCGTCAGCTCGGCTGAATTCACGTCCTTGATGGACGATTACAATTTTGAGCTGAACCGGGAAGGCAAGAACGGCGGCCAGTTCGAGGGCGGCTGGAATGCGGAGAAGTTCGACGCCTTCGGGAAGTGGATCGACGCCAATCCCGGCAGGCTGAAGATGCCGCGCAGCGAATTCGATCAGTTGTTGCAGCAGGCCAAGGAAAGGGCTTCGCGTCCCCGCAGGCCCCCGGCCGGTTATACACCATAGGCTTTGCCTGCTGTGCGGCTTGCGCGCCGCGCCCCAGTTTCACCTCAGTTCCCCTGCGTCCGGAGAGAAGCAAGCATGAATCCGGATGCAGGCGGAGGGGCTGCTGGAAGTGGATGCGCGCCAGATTGCAGTGAAAGATTTGGATGGGCTGGCGGCGGTGCTGGAAGGCTCTGCGTAAACCCCTCTTAATTGAATGAAAAATAAGGACTTATTTTGAGTCAATCGCCTTGCTAAACGGGCAATCGGGGCGGTAAAATAGACCTACGGCCCGCGGACCCGGCCCTGCTTTCACCGGATCACTTTCGCCGCTATTCTGCGCGCCGGAAAAATCCCTATGGCAGACGACCAGAATCCTCAACTTCCTCTCGATGGAGGCCCGCCACCCGGCGGCGCGAATCTCATTCCCATCAACATCGAGGAGGAGATGCGGCGCTCCTATCTCGACTACTCGATGAGCGTGATCATCGGGCGCGCGCTGCCGGACGCCCGCGACGGGCTGAAGCCGGTGCACCGGCGCGTGCTCTACAGCATGAGCGAGATGGGCCTGGAATACAACAAGAAGTACACCAAGTGCGCCAAGGTGGTGGGCCAGGCCATGGGCGTCTACCATCCGCACGGGGACTCGGCCATCTACGACACGCTGGTGCGCATGGCGCAGCCGTTTACGCTGCGCTATCCGCTGGTGGACGGGCAGGGCAACTTCGGCTCGGTGGACGGCGATCCGCCGGCGGCCATGCGCTACACCGAGTGCCGCATGGAGCGGCTGGCCGGTGAGCTGCTGGCCGACATCGAGATGGAGACGGTGGACTTCGTGCCCAACTACGACGAGTCCACGCAGGAGCCGACGGTGCTGCCCACGCGCATTCCCAACCTGATCGTGAACGGGTCAAGCGGCATCGCGGTGGGCATGGCGACGAATATTCCGCCGCACAATTTGACCGAAGTGGTGAACGCGGCCATCGCGCTGGTAAAGAACCCCGGCGCGGGGCTGTCCGAGGTGCTCAAGCACGTGCAGGGGCCGGACTTTCCCACCGGCGGCTTTCTCTACGGCAAGGCCGGCATCGCCGACGCCTACAGAACCGGCCGCGGGCGCTTCATGATGCGCGCGCGCCTGGCCATGGAGAACCTGAGCAAGGAAAGACAGGCCATCATCGTCACCGAGATTCCCTACCAGGTAAACAAGTCGAAGCTGATCGAGCACATCGCCGAGCTGGTGAACGACAAGGTGGTGGACGACATCGGCGACGTGCGCGACGAGAGCGACCGCGACGGCATGAGGATCGTGATCGAGCTGAAGCGCGGGGCGCAGCCGGAGATCGTGCTTAACCAGCTCTACAAGCACACGCAGATGCAGGAGAGCTTCTCCATGATCTTGCTGGCGGTGGTGAACGGGCAGCCGCGAGAGCTGGGGCTGGACGCGGCCATCCGCGTCTTCATCGATCACCGCATCGACGTGGTGCAGCGGCGCACGGTCTTTCTGCTGCGCAAGGCGCGCGAGCGCGAGCACATTCTGGAAGGGCTGAAGATCGCGCTCGACAACCTGGACACGGTGATCCGCATCATCCGCGCGTCGGGCTCGCGGGCCGAGGCGCGCGAGAGCTTGTACGCCTGGGGCAAGGGCGCGGAGATTGTGATTACGCTGGACCGCGAGCGGCTGCCGCACGAAGAGCGCGGGCTGACGCTGCGCCAGATCGACGCCATCCTCGAATTGCAACTCTACCGGCTGACGCAGCTCTCCATCGACGAGCTCCTGAACGAACTCGCCGAAATCAGAAAGAAGATCGCCGAGTACGAATCTATCCTGGCCAGCGAGAAGAAGCTGCGCGCGGTGATCGTGAAGGAGCTCGAAGAGGTGCGCGAGCGCTACGGCGACGCGCGGCGCACGGAGATTGTGGACGAGAGCGCCGAGCTGCAGCTCGAGGACCTGATCGCCGACGAGCAGGTCGCGGTGACGGTGAGCCATCAGGGCTACCTGAAGCGCACGCCCATCAGCATCTATCGCCAGCAGCGGCGCGGCGGCACGGGGCGCATGGGCATGAAGACGCGGGAGGAGGATTTCGTCGCGCAGTTGATCGTGAACTCGACGCACGCCTTCCTGCTCTGCTTCACCAACACCGGACGCGTCTACTGGCTCAAGGTGTATGAAATTCCCGACGTGGGCGCGGCGGGCAAGGGCAAGTCGATGCAGAGCCTGCTCGACCTGCAACCTGGCGAAAACGTCTGCGCCATCCTGGCGATTCGCGATCTAGAGGAAGAGGGCAAGTACATCTTCTTCGCCACCCGCAACGGCACGGTGAAGAAGACGCCGCTCAAGGACTTCTCGAACGTGATGGCGCGCGGCATCATTGCGATCGGCATCGGCAAGGACGACGAGCTGGTGAAGGCGCGCATCACCGACGGCAGCCAGATCGTCTTTCTGGCTACGCATCTGGGCCTCGCGATCCGCTTCGACGAGTGCGACGTGCGCTCCATGGGACGGCCGGCCTACGGCGTGCGCGGCATCTCGCTCCTCAAAAATGACTACGTGGTCGGCGTGGCCGTGACGCCCAAGGAGCACGAGGCGGGCGCTTATCGAATCCTTTCTGTGAGCGAGAACGGCTTTGGCAAGCGCACCGACGTGGAGGAGTACCGGCTGCAGACGCGGGGCGGCAAGGGCGTGAAGAACATGGCCGTGACGGAGCGCATCGGGCGGGTGAACACCATTCAGCTTGTCGACGACACCAGCGAGCTGATGGTCATCAGCCAGTTCGGCAAGATCATACGCGTCGATACCAAGCAGATTCGCGCCGCCGGCCGCGCCACCCAGGGCGTACGCCTGCTGAACTTGGAAGAAGGCGACAAGGTGGCCGCCGCGGTGATCATTCCGCCCGAAGAGCTGAACGGGAACGGCCACGAGGGGCAGGGGACACTGCTGCAATAAAGCAGTGGTCAGTTGTCAGTGATCAGTTGTCAGTGAATCGAGGCTTGTCGAGATTTGTGCCTTCCTGGGCGTCCGAAGCGAACCCCGGGGCACCTGGCAAACGGGGAGAATCGAATGGATAAGGCCATTCGCCGCGTCACCGATCTTGAGGAGCAGCAGGCCGAGACCTACCGCTATTGGCAAAGCCGGCCTGCTGCTGAGCGTATGGACGCCGTCGAGTAGGTCGCCAGGGATGCTTATTTCGCCAGGAGGGTCGACGCAATTGAATCTTGGTGACCCTGCTGCCGGAATGGTATAACGGGGGAATGTCCGACGAAGCCATCTCCCATAAGCCGTCAAAAATTGCTGAACAGCAGCAGGGTTTGCGCCGCCGCTGGCTCTTCCTCCTGCCTCTAGTCTTCATCACTTACAGTCTGGCTTATCTGGGCCGCTCCAATTTCGGCTTTGGCGCTGCGGCCGGGCTGGCCGCATCCCTCAATATCACCGAGTCCCGCGCCGCATTTTTGGGCTCGGTGTTCTTTCTCGGCTACTTTCTGTTCCAAGTTCCCGCCGCTGCGTATGCAACACGCAAGAGTGCCACCAATCTGATCTTCGTTGCGCTCATCTGCTGGGGCATCCTGTCAGGACTTACCGGTGTCATCCGGCAATACTGGCTTCTGGTGGTCGACCGCACCCTGCTGGGAGTGGCGGAGAGCCTGATCCTGCCTTCCATGCTCATCCTGCTCACCAACTGGTTTACGCGACAGGAGCGTTCGCGCGCCAACGCGATTCTTATTCTCGGCAATCCGGTGACTGTCACCTGGATGGCCGCGGTTACCGGCTACATCATCAAGGCCGTCGGTTGGCAGATGACGTTCATCTACGAGGGCATTCCATCCGTGGTGTGGGCGTTTGTATGGATTGCGGTGGCGCGCGACCGGCCGCGCGATGCGTCATGGCTGAGCAAAGAAGACAGCCGGCAGCTTGAAGCGGAGCTTGAACTCGAGCAAACCGTGCTCCCGAAAACCGGGAATCTGCTTTCGGCCATTCGCATCCCCAACGTAATCCTTTTGTGCATCCAGTATTTCTTCTGGAGCTTTGGAGTCTACGGGCTGGTTTTGTGGATTCCCGAGATGATCCGCTCCGGGTCGTCTCGCGGAATGGGTGCCGTGGGCCTGTTGAGCGCCCCGCCGTTTTTGCTGGCAGTGATTCTGATGCTCGTGGTTTCTTATTTTTCCGACCGCGCGCTCAATCGCAAGCTCTTCGTATGGCCATTCCTTATACTCTCCGGAGTGGCGCTATTCACCTCATTTGCCACCGCGCAACACAACTTCTGGCTGGCCTACGCAGCCCTGATCGTGGCCGGCGGCACCATGTACGCGCCCTATGGTCCATTCTTCGCCATCGTGCCGGAGATACTACCCAGCAGCGTTGCCGGAGAAGTGATGGCGTTGATCAACTCCTGCGGCGCACTGGGCGGATTTGCAGGCACATGGCTGGTGGGAGTTATGCAAGCGATCACCGGAAACGCTCGCGCCGGTTACTTCTCCATGGCCGTCGCGCTCATGGTGTCCGGCTTGCTCACGATCTGTTTGCGGAAGTCAGAACCTCGCCGGCTCGAACCGCAGCAGGCGTGAAATTGCCGTTCACCAGGCGCCAGATGCCGAGCGGATTCTCGTCTTTGAGCACATCCGGCAGGGCGGCCTGGGGGAAATTCTGATAGCAGACGGGGCGCACGTAGCGGTAGATGGCCAGCGTGCCGACCGAGGTAAACCGGTTGTCGCTGGTGGCCGGATACGGGCCTCCGTGCACCATGGCGTGGCAGACTTCGACGCCGGTGGGGAAGCCGTTGACGATCAGTCTTCCCGCTCTGCGCTCCAATATGCTTACCAGACCTGCGAACTCCGCGATGTCGGCGTCAGTGCCGTGCAAGGTCGCGGTCAGTTGCCCCTCGAGGGAACGCGCCAGCGCCATCAACTCCTCAAGATTCTCATAGCGGATGACCAGCGTGCTGGGCCCGAAGATCTCACTGGCGAGATTGGGGTCGCGCACCAGATCGCTGCCGTCAACTTGAAAGACGATGGGGACGGCGTAGGTATCGGCGACTTTTTCGGGCGCCTCGGTCAAAGCTACCGTCTCCACGCCGCTCGTGCCTTTCCGCTGCGCCACTTCCTGGCGATAGCTCTTGGAGATTCCGGGCGTAAGCATGGGAGAGATAGCGGCCTGTTTTACGTGACCCTTGAGTTCGGCGACCAGGGCGTCGGCGTGTTCATTGCGAGGCAGGAAGACCATTCCCGGCTTGGTGCAGAACTGCCCCACGCCCAGGGTGAACGATCCGAAAAGGCCCTTGGCGATTTCAGCGCTGCGCGTGCGCAGCGCCTCCGGCAGCACGAAGACGGGATTCACGCTGCTCATCTCCGTAAAGCAGGGGATGGGCTCGGGACGCGCCGCGCAAAGATCCATCAGCGATCTGCCGGCGCTCCGCGATCCTGTGAAGCCGACGCCTTTCACCTTGGGATGCTTCACGAGCGCAGTGCCCAGTTGCGTGCCCGGTCCGAAGATCACCGCGAAGGTCCCCGGCGGCAAGCCGCACTCCCGCACGCTGCGGCAGATTACTTGGCCCACCATCTCGCTGGTGGCGGGATGCGCGGAATGCGCCTTCACGATCACCGGATTGCCTCCGGCGAGCGCGGATGCGGTATCGCCCCCTGCCACCGAGAAAGCAAGCGGAAAATTACTGGAGCCAAACACGGCAATGGGGCCTATAGGGTGCAGCATGGAGCGAAGATCAGCCCTGGGCAGCGGCTTGCGGTCGGGCTGCGCGGGATCGATGCGCGCGTGTACCCACGATCCTTCCTCGACCACTTCGGCGAAGAGCCGCAGTTGGTTTACGGTTCGCGCCAGCTCGCCCTTGAGGCGAGCTTCGCCCAACGCGGTCTCCCGGTTCACCTGCTCCACCAGTTCAGCTGCGATGGATTCCAATCCCGCCGCGATGTGGCGCAGGAATCGCGCCCTTTCCTTGCCCGGCAACTTGCCGTAAGTAGCCAATGCGTCCTCGGCCAGATCGGCCGCAAGATCGAGGTCCTCGGCAGAAGCGTAATGGTACGGGGGGCTCAAACGAGCGCCCGTGCTGGGGTCTACGCTGGTAAATGTCGTGCCGTTTCCCTGGCGCGGCTCGCCATTAATCAATGAGTGTCCAAGTAGCATGATTCACCACCGTAAAAATGCATTAGGCCGCAAATGCTAAGCCTGAATAAATTGATTTTGCTACGTGTTCATTATACGCGCCGCTTCGCGGCGATGAAGGCCGCTGCCGTGCCTCTGCCCCGGGTGCTGACACTGGCTCCGCCGGCACGCGACCCATCCGCCGCGGCGGGTTCCCCGGTCGTGCCTTTTTACAAGACAATCGTCAGAGCGAGTTTTCCGCAGCCTGTGATGCCGCGGCATTCCTATTTCAGGGAACTGGCTGTCTCGACTGTGGGGAGTGCGCTTGTGGGGGATGCGATGGAGCCGACGGTCAGACTTGAACTGACGACCTGCTGATTACGAATCAGCTGCTCTACCAACTGAGCTACGTCGGCTTGCTCCTAGAATTGTATCGTTGCTCCTGTGGGAGGTAAAGTTAACCTGCGGAGGCTTGGCGCGGGAGGATATTGCGATGCGCCTTGCGTTGCTCGCGAGAGCGCCGGTCAGGACGGCTGGTTCCGGGCGCTGGGACACAGGCCTCATGCCGGCATTTGGTTCTCCCGCAGCAAATGGAGAGGCACTAAAGCATCAGCTCAGGTGAACGATGACTCTGCTGGCACAGAGGGTGCGGCTTGCTTTCAGAATCGCATTCGTATGGGCCGCCGGTTTTGTGCTGGCGGTCGCGGTGCATGCGCTTTTGCCCGGCAAGGCGGGGGTGACCTTTCCCTTCCGCCACTCTCCCGTTTTCGAGCCATTCAACCGCATGGGCTTCTGGACGTGAATGCTGGCGGCCCTTACGGTGACCGCGCTGGTGGTGATCCGGGCCATGCTGGCCGACATGGGCATTCGGCCGTTCCACTAGGGGACCCAGCGGGACCGTCAGAAACGGAAAGAGCCACCCGGCAACAGGGCGGCTCTCTCCTCAGGGAGAATAGTTCCAACGGAGGCAAACCCATCAGAACTTTCTGGGTGCATAGTAGGGGCGGGGGCTGGCAGTGTCAAGGAGAAATCTCAGGTGAAATAACTAATTAAATTTCAATCATTTAGAAAATGCAATTTGGCTCCAGGCGGGCGCACGCTTCGCCATACATTCGTCTTAGTTTGTCTAGCGTTATCCGTTTTTTGGGGGTGTTTCTTCCGGTTTATGTCCTATTTTCCACAGGTCTGCGTTCCCATTAACCCTTCGGATGCGGTTTGCCGTTTGCTTCAGGAATTTCGGGCCAATTTTCCCGCAGGTCGAGATGGATGAACTCTTGGTCGAAGACCGAAGACGCCGGCTTGCCGCGGGCGATCCGGTAGAGGGCGCGGCCGCCACCCAGGAAGAACCCCAGAAGGATAGCCGCCAGAGAGCCGATTCCAACCAGTACGGTAACGCCCAAGAGGAACTGGCCGGTCTTTTGAACCTCCGACTCGCCACCCCCAGGGATGGCAATCAGGTTGGCCTCATAGTGGACCAACTCCACCAGGCGGTGGCTTTGGTCGGGAACGGCGTCGCCGCTTACAATCGCCACCAGCACTGCGCTGCGCCGCACTTCCAGGGAAGCCTGATCTGAATTCACGAGGGCCTTCGGCCAGGGCGGCTGGGCCTTGCTGCCTGCTTTCAGGTAGTCGGCGATCGCGGCCTCCTGGGACATGGCGATTTGGGGTGTGGGGTAGTCGATGATGGTCAAAGTGGCCTGACCGGAGGAGAGCGAGTAGTTGGCCGTCACCGTTTCGGCGCCGCGATTGAAGCCCACAAGCTCCGGGGGCAGAACGCCGCCCGAGCCTGCATAGCCCGCCGGTCCCTCGGCGTAATGCGTGGTGAGTGGATCCAGCGAACCCTGGGGCAGAAAAGCCAGGATGGGCGGAGCGAGGTCCCGGTTTCCGCTGGGAACCGGCAACTGCGCGGCGATCCCGCGCAACTCGCCGGCGGTCATGGGCCCGATGCGGGAAAATCTCGCATCCACGACCGTGTCGCCCTTCCAGAAGAGCACCTGGTTGCCGTTCGACGCGGCTCCGGCGCCGATGTCCGCTCTGGCCCAACCATTTTGCCGGTAGTAGGAATAGGCGCCGTAAGCGCCGCTGGTGTCCCCAAAGCTCAAGGCGCGCATGGTGAGAGACTCGTTCTCGCGCTTGAACTCGGCCAACACGCCGTAGGTAAAGCCGTATTCTTCGAGGGCTGGGGCGTTGGCCGGATCGGCCTGCTGGGCGGCGGTCAGCTTCTCCATGGGCTGCGCTGCTACCCAACCGTCGAAGACCTGCGGCAGCAGCGGCTTGCGGACGGGCGGAAACATGAGATGGGTTACGGACTGCGTGTCAGGCTGGGGGCTGGAGGAGTGAGCCGGTGCGGACTGCGCCGCAACAGGGATCGCGCACCCGGCCAGCGCCACAGAGAAGACCGCAATGAAGATCCAGCGCACAAATACGCTCCGATTTTAGGGTACACGCTGGCGAGCAAGCGTGCCTGGCGTAGCGCAGGCTGCTGTCATTCAGAAACGTAGAAGGAAACAGAGGTGCACGGAGCCTTTGCTACCCCACCCTAGCGACAAAGACAAAAACGTCGCGAGGGTGGGGCACCCCGCACACCTCGTTTCATTTCATCGCGGGCCGGCAAAACCGGTGGGAGACTGGCCTGAAGATTCATGGCATCATTTGGGGGCGGGCATGATTGGCACTTCGAGATGTGAGTCGTGTACCGGCCCGGAGTCGATGGTGATGGTCTCCGCTTTGTAGTCGCTGGGTTTGGCGGTCATGATGTTGGGCACGAAGATCTGCGGGTTGCGGTCGTAGAGCGGGAACCAGGTGCTCTGGATCTCCACTATCACCGTGTGACCGGCCTTGAATACGTGGTCGATGCCGTGCAATGAGAACTTGTACTCGTAGACCTTGCCCGGCACGAGGGCGGTGGGACGATCGAAGCCGGAGAGATAGCGGCCGCGGAAGATTTCGGCGTTGGTCATCAACTGGTAGCCGCGCATCTTGGCGTCGGGATCGTCCTGGGGGTACTCGTCGATGAGCTTGACCACCATGTCGTTGTCTGAGCCGGTGGTGCCCGCGTAGATGTCGGCTACCACCTCGCCGGTCAGGGTCAGGTTCTTCTTGAGCACGGGCAGCTTCCACACAGCTACGTCCTTGCGGCCGGTGACGAAGCGCTGGTCCTCAGTGAGCCAGTTGTACCACTGCGAGCCGGAACCATAAGTGGGCTGGATGGGCCGGTGACGATAAGGAACGGGATCGGCGGAGTTGCTCACGTAGCTGGTTCGCGCCTGCGTGGAAGAGATGTTCCAGCTCAGGAGGCCGTTGCCGTCGAGATAGAGGCTGGTGGGCCGGGATGGGCGCGGGGGAAAGTGGGAGTAACACTTCCACGTGTTCGATCCGGTCTGGAAGCTGGCCGTGTTCTTGAGATCGAAGCCGGGCTCGCCCTTGAGATAGTGCGCGAAGAATTTGGCCTGGATGCGCTCACGGAACTCCTTGCCGATGGGCTGGCCGAAGTCCAGGCTGCCCAGACGCCGCGACGACGACGTCCAGTAGCCATGACGCCACGGCCCCAGCACCAGAAAGACTTTGTGTTTGACGTCGTGCGTGGCCTCATACGGGGTGTCATGCGGGGCGTCATACGGCTCGAGCTTGGCGTACACCTCCTGCGGCCCCCACATATCTTCCTGGTCATAGTAGCCGCCCACGATCAGCGTGGGGACGGTGACCTTGTTCAGGTGGTACTCGACGCCGCGCGAACGCCATACGCGACCGTAGGCAGGGTGGTCGAGGAAAAGCTTCCAGGTGGGCAGCAATCCGGCGCCGGATTGCTTCACGTCCTGGGCAAACGAGCCGCGGTTGAGAAAGTAGTCGTAGCCGTCCACGGGATTGCCGTCTTTATTCTTTCCGTAGCTGTCGCTGGTGAAACGCTTGCTGCTCTCCATGTCCAGCACGTAGTCGTAACCGTAGCTCTGGCGGAAGGCGCCGTTATGAAAAAAGTCGTCGCCCAGCCACACGTCGATCATGGGCGCTTGGGGGGAGATGGCTTTCACGGCGGGGTTGGGGTCGATGCCTGCCATCACGGCCAGGAACCCCGGATAACTGATGCCCAGCACGCCCACGCGGCCGTTGTTGCCGGGCGCATGCTTCAGGAGCCAGGCCACGGTATCGTAGGTGTCAGTGCTCTCGTCCGTGGCCTTGGGGTTGCGATGACCACCCCACGGACGGAGACCTGTCCGTGGGGACCCCGGATGACCACCCCACGGACGGAGACCTGTCCGTGGGGACCCCGGATGGTGATCGGCGAGCGGGCGCATCATCACGAACCTGCCCTGGCTGCGGTAACGGCCGCGTATGTCCTCGGCCACGTAGATGTAGCCGTCGCGGGCCAGCACCGGCTGTTGGGCGAAGAAGGAGGCGCGGGTGGTTCCGTTCACGCCGTAGGGCGTGCGCGTGAGCAGAAGCGGCAGCGGCGCTTTGATGTCGGCGGGCTTGAGGATGACGGCGTGGAGCTTGACGCCGTCGCGCATGGGAATCATCACGTCGGTGCGCACGTAGTCGTGAAAGACGTGATGGACCGGCGGGCCGATGCGCTGGTAGACGGCCTGGGGATCGTCGGAGAGGACGACGCTGACGCCGCGGCCGGCTTCGTCGCGAGTAAAGCTGACGATGGTATCGGTGCCGGGAACGGAGAACTCGCCAGCGGAGACGGTGTTCAACTCCGCGGGAACAAGCCGCTCCGACTCGACGGTGAGGGCGCCGTCCTTGACGTAGAAGCTCAGCGGCGTGTCGGGCGCGTTGGGATCGGTGTACTGGCCGGAGAGGGTTTCAAGCTGTGCCGAGGCCGGCTGGAGTTCCGCGGCAGCCTGGGGTTGCGCCGGCCGGGCAGCGGTAAGCCCCGGGAAGAGCAGCGCAAGGCAGAAGGCCGCCGATGCAGGGCGGAGGCGGATCAACCGGAAGACCTCCCCAGGATTATTGATTCCTACAAAAAAATGTCCTTGCACCGTCCCTGCGGGACTCCGTAGCCAAGTTGTGGAATCTCGTTTCCCCACGCTAAAGCGCGGGGCTAACAAACGCTGCGCCTCCGGCGCGAAAGACAGGACATTACTTGTACAGTCTTAAATAGCCTAATGCGCGTGGCCGTGATGGTGCGCGTCCTCGTAGCTGGCGGCCAACTCTTCAGGAGGCGTCACGCAGTCCCTTACCGCTTCGCAACCGACGTGCTCGAACTGGATGGTGGTGTGCCCGATCTCGAAGTCGCCCCGCAGGAGTTGGTTGAGCTTGGCCAGGATGCACGCGCTCTCCGACGGCGGAATGTCGTCAATGGTTACATGACAGGCCAAGGCGCGGGTGTGCGAGCCCAGGCACCATACGTGCAGGTCGTGGACGTTGACGACGCCGTCAACGGCTTCCATGCCGGAGCGTATCTGGGGCAGAGAAATGCCCCGCGGCGCGCCTTCGAGCAGGATATTCAGCGTCTCGCGCACGATGCTGATGCTCGACCAGAGGATGAGGGCGGCGATGAGCAGCGAGAGAACGGGATCGATCCAATTCCGGCCGGTGAACAGAATAGCCGCACCGCCGGCGATGACCGCGGCGGTCGAAAGCGTATCGCCAGCCATGTGCAGGAAAGCCGAGCGCAGGTTCACGTCATGGGCCACCTTCCAGAGCAGTGCGGCGATTACGCCGTTCATCACCACTCCTGCCGCAGCCACGATCATCATCACCCGCGGCTCCACTGCCACGGGGCTCAAGAGCCGGCGCACGGCCTCCGCAAAGATCCACAAGGAGATCGCGATGAGCGCAGCGGCGTTGACGAAGGCGGCCAGCACGCCGGCCCGCTGATAGCCGAAGGTTTTGGTGTCATCCGCCGGGCGCGACTGGAAGTAGACGGCGGTAAAGCTGAGCAGGAGGGCCAGAAAATCGGAGGCATTATGGCCGGATTCTGAGAGCAGCGCCAGGGAGTGCGCGCGCAGGCCGGCAACGAAGGTGACCACGACATAGGCGAGCGTGGCCGCCAGCGAGATGCGCAGGACGATCTTGGTTTTCTTCGCACTCTGGCCGGAGGCGGCTGCGTGGACATGCATACAGCAAGTGTAACCGGGGATGGGTATAGGGCGCCAACCCTTTCACGAGCCGGCGTCTTTGGCCAGCGCGGAAGCGACGGCGCAGACGGCCAGAATGACGCCGATGACCACCAGCGAGAGGGTGATGGGGACTTGAATCCAATCGGCGGCCAGCATCTTGAGCGCCACGAAGGCCAGGAGCGCACCGAGTCCGTAGTGGAGGTAACGAAAGCGGTGGATGAGAGGGGCCAGCGCCAGGTAAAGCGAGCGCAGCCCCAGAACCGCCGCGATGTTCGACGTGTACACCACGAAGGGATTGTGGGTAACGGCCAGCACGGCCGGGATGGAATCGGTGGCGAAGAGCAGGTCAGTGAATTCGACCGCAAGAATGACGGGAAGCAGCGAGCCCTTGGCCGGCTGGAGACGCCGAATCCACTCCGGAAAAGACTTCCGCGCCGAGCCTCCACGCACCAGCCGCCAGGTTACATACAAGAGAAAGAGGCCAATGGCCCACTTGATCCAATCGAAGCGCTGAAAGAGCGTAACGCCGGCGGCAATGAAAAGCGCCCGCAGCACGACCGCGCCAGCCACGCCCCATAGGAGGGCCTTTCGCTGGCGGCGCGGGCCGATCTGGAAGCCCTGAAAAAGCACCAAGAAAACAAAGAGGTTATCGATGCTCAGCGAGGTTTCGATGGTGTAGCCGGCCACGAATTCGAGCGCGAGTTGAGGGCCCTGGGCCACGGCGATCCACACCGCGAAGCCGGCGGCGGCCAGCACCATCACCGCCAGCGCCAGCCAAGCAAAGCCGCGTTTGTGGCGTGCGGAGCGGTCGTGGATGGGCAGGAGCAAGTCCGCCGCCAGCAGCGCCGCTACCACGCCATGAAAGCCCGCCCACCAGGCCCAGCTCGCGCCGGCGATCATAGTTGGATGCTACCGCACGCCGCTGGAGGACCGAGCGCCCGACGCGACTCTGCCACCTCAAGGCGCGTTACCGCATCTTGTTGAAGAGGAGCCCGATCCTGTCGTATGAGTGAAATGGTGAGTGAACTGGCCAAACCGACTGAGAACGGAAAACCCTCCTCCCGCCGGCCGCGTGTGGTGATTGTGGGCGGAGGCTTTGCCGGCCTTCACGCCGCTCTCGGCCTGGCTCGCCTGCCGGTGGATGTGACGGTGGTGGACCGCAGCAATCATCACACCTTTCAGCCGCTGCTCTATCAGGTGGCCCTGGCGGTGCTGTCGCCGGCTGACATCGCGCAGCCCATCCGCACCATCCTGCGACGGCAACCCAATGCCGAAGTGCTGATGGACGAGGCGGCCGGCATTGACGTTGCGGCGCGGCAAGTGACTCTCAAGAGTGGCGCCCGTCTCGCCTACGATTACCTGGTACTAGCCACCGGCGCTACTCACTCTTACTTCGGCAACGACGCGTGGGCGCCGCTTGCGCCGGGGCTCAAGACCATTGAAGACGCCATCGAGATTCGCCGCCGCGTGCTGCTGTCCTTCGAGCTGGCGGAACGGCAGATGGTCGAACACGGCTGGCATCCGCCGCTGAACTTTGTGGTCGTCGGCGGAGGGCCGACGGGCGTTGAACTGGCGGGCGCCATCAGCGACATCGTCCAGCTCTACATGCGCCACGATTTCCGGCACATCGACCCGGCCAAGAGCCGGGTGCTCCTACTCGATGCCGCGCCACGCCTGCTCTCTGCCTATCCTCCGGATCTCTCCGCCAAAGGTGAAGCCACGCTCAGGCGGCTGGGCGTGGAAGTCCACACCCAGATGCAGGTGACGGGCATAGGCCCGGGCTGGGTGGAAGCGAAGAGCGAGCAGGGGACTGTGCGCATCGACGCGGCCGTGACTCTGTGGGCGGCGGGCGTCGAGGCCTCGCCGCTGGGCAAGATGCTGGGTGAGACGCCCAAGGTGAATCTTGACCGGCGCGGCTGTGTCCTGGTGGACGACCGGCTCAACCCTCCAGGGCTACCCGAGGTCTTCGTGCTCGGAGACTTGGCGCACTTCGAGCAGAATGGCCATCAAGTGCCCGGCGTGGCTCAGCCCGCCATGCAGATGGGCGATCACGCGGCCAAAATGATTGCCGCCGATCTGGCCGACCGGCCGCGCCCCGCCTTTCGCTACTTCGACAAGGGCGATATGGCCACCATCGGGCGCATGGCCGCCGTCGCCAAGGTGGAGTGGCCCTTCAAGGCGCACATGAGCGGGTTTCCGGCTTGGGTTACCTGGCTTACGGTACACATTTTCTTTTTGATCGGCTTCCGCAACCGGGTCTCGGTTCTGGCCAACTGGGTTTGGACCTATTTCACGTTTACGCGCGGGGCGCGGCTGATTATAGGCGACCAGCGGCTACCCGGCTGGCCACCCCATCGGCCAAGGCCTGCCGATGGGGACCCCGGCTGACCACCCCATCGGCCAAGGCCTGCCGATGGGGACCCCGGCTGACCACCCCATCGGCCAAGACCTGCCGACGGGGACCCCGGTTTGCCACCCCATCGGCCAAGACCTGCCGACGGGGACCCCGGCTTGCCACCCCATCGGCCAAGACCTGCCGACGGGGACCCCGGCTTGCCACCCCATCGGCCAAGACCTGCCGACGGGGACCCCGGTTTGCAGGACCAGGTGACCAGCGGGCCGGTGGACACGCTGCCCCGGCCGGTAAGTGAAGGATCACAAGTGAGTAAGAATCAGACCAACGTGAGGGATTGAACGGTGCCGCTCGACTGGAGTTGCGGAGCGCTGGCCGAGGGACTGGCCAGCTACCGGAGAGAGGAATTCTTTCTGGCGCACGAGCACTGGGAGAGCGCCTGGTTGGGGCTGGAGGGCGCGGAGAAGAGCTTTTTGCAGGCGTTGATTCAGATGACGGCTGCGTTCCACCACCTGCGGGCCGGCAACCGCGCCGGCGCGGCGTCTCTGTTGCGAAGGACACTGCGGCGGCTGGAATCGAGCCCGGCGCAATTCGGAGGGATCGCCGTGACGCCGCTGCGCGCGGAGGTCAGCGCGTGGGTGCGGGGGCTTGAGGACGGAGGCGCGTGCGTTCCAGCGGCGTTTCCGCAAATCCGCCTGATTGAGCCCGATTGATCCGGGGCGGCGGTGGCGCAGCCGGCGCGGCGGATTGAAGCTGCTTCGTCGCGTAAACTAAGGGTGAAATGCTCGACTTAGGATTTGTTCGAGCCAACCTAGAGTTGGTGGAAGAAAAGCTGCGCGCGCGGGGGAATGATCCGGTCGCGCTGCTGGGGGATTTTCGCGCCCTGGACAAGAGCCGCCGCGAGGCGATCACCCAGGCCGAGCAGTTGAAGGCGCGGCGCAACCAGCTGAGCCAGCAGGTGGGCGCGCTGAAGAGAGCCGGGCAGGACGCCACGGCGGTGATGGAGGAGATACGCCTTCTCAAAGAGGAAATGGACAAGGCTGACCAAGAGGCGAACCTTCGCGGCTTGGAGACGATTCAGATCCTCGGCAATATCCCAAACCTCACCCGTGACGAGGTTCCCGCCGGCGGCTCCGAGGCCGACAATCGCGTGGAGAAGACCTGGGGCGAGCAGAAAAAATTCGACTTCCAGCCCAAACCGCACTGGGAGATCGGTGAAGCGCTGGGGATTCTGGACCTGGAACGCGCGGCCAAGATCAGCGGGGCGCGGTTTGCTGTCTATATGGGCGCTGGAGCTCGGCTCGAACGCGCGCTGATTGGCTTCATGCTCGACATGCACACGAAAAAGCACGGTTACACCGAGGTGCTGCCGCCGTTCATGGTCAATACGAAGAGTCTCTTCGGGACCGGGCAGCTGCCCAAGTTTGCCGAGGATCTGTTTCGCTGCGCCGAGATTCTACCTGAGGGCGACATTGTCCGAGTCATGATCTCGAACGCGTTCGAGGGTAGCGCCGAAAATGCAGAGGATTTTGGCCGATTCTCCGATCATTGGTTAATCCCCACGGCCGAGGTTCCGGTGACCAATCTTTACCGCGACGAGATATTGGACGAGGCGCGGCTGCCGATTTCACTGACGGCTTACACGCCGTGCTTCCGGGCCGAGGCCGGAGCGGCGGGCAAGGACACGCGCGGCATCATCCGGCAGCACCAGTTCCAGAAGGTGGAGCTGGTTAAGTTCACGCGGCCCGCGGAGTCGGACGCCGAGCACGAGCAACTGACGCGCGACGCGGAGGAGATATTGGAGGCTTTGGAGTTGCCCTACCGGCGGGTCCTGCTCTGTGCCGGCGACACGGGCTTTTCCTCGGCCAAGACGTATGATTTGGAAGTGTGGCTGCCGGGCCAGGGGATCTACCGGGAGATTTCATCGTGCTCGAACTTCGAGGCGTTTCAGGCGCGGCGGGCCAACATCCGCTACCGGGCGGCATCCGGTCCTGCGGCCAAGGCCAAGCCGGAGTTTGTGCACACTCTGAACGGCAGCGGGCTGGCCGTGGGGCGCACCTGGGTGGCGATCGTTGAGAACTATCAGCAGCCCGATGGCACGGTGCTGATTCCAGAAGCGCTGCGGCCCTACATGGGCGGGTTGGAGCGCATTGGGAGGGAGCCGTGAGTGAACCGTTAAGCCCGGCGGGGCCGGTTGCGCAACCTGAGCGCGGCGTTGGGGAAATCCTGAAGAGTTACTTCTACTGGACCTACGCGCGCGGAAGCTTTCCTTATGACGTGATGGTGACGCTGATCCTGCTGTTCATCTTCGTCACGCCGCACCTATGGGACTACGGCGCTAAGCCGTCCTCGAACGCCAGCCTCAAGCATCCGATTCAGGTCGTCGGCGACGGCGGTCACGGGATGATTGTTACTGTGCCGGCCGTGGATGTAATGGTTTACTCAGGGGCCTCGGAAAAGCAAGTGAAGGAGGCGCTCCGCGTGGCCATCGAGCCGGTTACCGGCGATGCCGTCTACGTCGAGCGCTGGGAGACGGTGACCGATGCTCATGGAAACGTCTCCTGGAAGATCTGGGCGCACCGCTGAAAGATTCCTCCACTTCGCCCTGCGGGTACGTCAAAACAGAATAGGAACTTCATGCAGGCAGGAAAAAAGCTGGTCTTTGCCGTCTCCATCGCGCTGGCTCTGGCGCCGATGCGGGCGGCCTATGCGGGCGGCGATTTGAACTCCACGCTCCAGAAGCTTGATGCCGCCGCGGCCCGCTTCCGCACCGCCTCGGCCGATTCCGAGTTCGAGACCGTGCAAACCGAGCCGGTACCGGACACGGAGGTGCAAAAGGGCGTCGTCTACTACCGGCGTAACGGCTCCAACTTCCAAATGGGCGTACACATCAACGAGGTCGACGGCCACTCCGCGCCCGAAGTGGTGGTTTGCTGCCGGAACGGCGTCATCGAGCTGTATCAAAAGCTGATCGACCAAGTGACCACTTTGAGCAAGTTCAGCCGGTACGAAAGCTGGTTCATGCTCGGCTTCGGCGCCAGTGGCAAAGAAATGGCAGAGAAGTGGAACATTACAGACGCCGGGCCGGCGATGGTCAACGGCGTGAAGACCGAAGAACTGGAGATGGTTCCCAAGGATCCTGTGGTCCGAAAGAATCTTCCTAAAGTCACCATGTGGATCGACCTTGACACGGGTGTGAGTCTGAAGCAGGTCTTCGACGAGGGACAGGGCCAGTCCCGCACCGCGACGTACACGAACATCAGGGTCAATCACTCCCCGCCCGGAGATGCCTTTACCTTCAAAACCGACAGCCACACGACCTACGTGAACCAGTAGCTCACCCTCAACCCGCTGTCATGCGCTGCCGGAGCCTTTCGATTCGGGTGGCGATGGCGATTGCTCCCAGCGCAAACAACATGGGGAAGCACTCCAGGGTGTAACGGGTTTCAGGAGCGGCGACGGTCAAAAGCAAAGCGCTGCGCAGCAGAATGTAAGCAAGCAGGGCGGCCCAGAAGCGTGGGCGCAGCCGTAGGCCCGCGAGCCCTAAGAGCATGTAGAGCGCATTCAGGGCGGCATAGGCCCAACTGAGACACGTCTCCGCCGGGTGGTGCGCATAGGCCCACCAGTCCTGGTCGATGTTGAGGTTTTTTACGCGTGGGCGCAGCCACATATCCGCTAACCGGCCCAAGGGCAGCCAAAGGTAATAGCGCCAGGGATGCGCAGCGATGCGTTGCCCGGCTAGCCGATCAAAGCCTGCGTTAATGGCGGGCGTCAGGTGCTCGCCATCGCGCTCGTATGCGCGGGCCAGCGCGGCGGTCTGGGCGTACTGGGCGGGCGAGTCAAAGGCGCGGGCCGGCAGCTTGCTCACGTCCAGCTCGCCGTCCGGAACATTCCAGTAGATGTTGTAGGTGCAAGCGAAGTCCAGGCACCAGGTCTTCACCCAGCGGTCCCATCCGTTCTGGGGATTCTCACCGGGATCAACGGCCAAGCGCGGCACGAGGGGCTGGAAGACATGGAAGACCCGCCAGTTCCTCCACGTCCAGGCGGCAAAGGGGGCGAGCGCCAGCAAGACGCAGACCAGGGTCATGCGGAGCAGTTTTGGCTGCGGAATGACCCCTGAAGCATGCTTGCGCGGCCAGCCGAAGACCATGGCCGGCGCCAAGGCCACGGCGGCGAGCGCGCCTTCAGGGCGGATTAGCGCGGCCGCAGTGACGGCGAAGGTAAAGCAGAGGGCATTGCCCCAAGTTGGACCTGCGCCCCACCAGCGAGAAGCCGCCAAGAGGGAGCCAGGATGACCAACTCCTGGCTCAGAATTGGCCGATGCGGACGCCGGGAGGCCGTGGAACCGGGCCAGCGCCCACAAGGCCAGGGCGAGCAGAAAGACGGTGGGGATTTCAGTGAGGGGAAGCGCCGCATAGGAGGCCGTGAAAGGGCACAGCGCCGCCAGCCAGAGCGCGGCCAACGCGGCGCTGTGCTTGCAGGCGGGCGGAGCGATGCGGCGGACGAAATCGGCCACCAGGAGGCAGGCCGCCAGGTCCAGCGCGATTTGCACGCAGGCCGCGGCAAAATAGTTCTCCATGCCGAAGAGCCGGAAGCAGACGGCCAGGAAGAGCGGATAACCAGGGAGGCGAAACAGCGTCGAATAAGTATTCCCGCTGGGAGATGTCAGCGCATAGCGGCCGTGGAGGAGGAGATTTTTTGCCAGATCTCCATAGACCAAGGTGTCTCCGTTGGCCTGGTACAGGTTTTTGAGCATCCAAAGGCGCAAGGCCAGGGCGGAGGCCAGCGGGGCCGTCAGCCGCGCCGCGGGGGTGGCTTTGGCGATCATCCGGCGCAGAGAAGGCAATTGACTCTCCGGGGTGGCTTCCATACGATTCGTACTGTATAGCGTAGTCCGTCTTGGCGTCTTCGCGCCGGCGCTGCGCCGTACGGGAGTTGGCGTTGCGTGAGCCGCGCAAGCCAGCGGATCTCTTTCAGGACCGGTTTTCCGGCATGTGTTTCGTTTTGTTGCCACGGCGGAGGAAGTTGAATCCTCACTTTGAGCGTGAACGCCGCGCTCGGAGTGAACTGGGTGAATGTGCAGCAAATGGGACCGGCGATGCGTGATAAACAGATTTTCCACGATCCGCAGCGCAAGCGGTGGAAGCGCCTGCGCCGCATCTTCGATATCACGGCCGTGCTCTCTACACTGATTCTGGCGGGATTCATCATCAGCGTGTTCCACCATCAGCACTTACCCGAACTCCTGCTGACCGTCCCCAAGCACAATTACAAGGCCTTGCCCGACCGGTCGCCCTTGCTGCGGATCAGGGGCAAGCGGCCGGCGCACCGCAAGACCAGCCGCAAGCCGTCTGAAATTCCCCTCAACTCCGGCGAAGGTTTGCGCGCGGCCTATTACGTGCAGGACGACGCGGCCAGCTACTCGTCGCTGAAGGAGCACATTCAACAGATCGATATGCTCTTCCCGCAATGGCTGCACGTGGACTCTCCCAACGGCAAGTTGATGGCCATGACCGGCGATAACCTCCACGAGTATCAAGTCGTCCAGGGCAATACGGTGCACGACCCCGACTACCTGAACAAGGTAAAGAACGTCATCCGGGCGGCCGGTGTAGACACCGAGATCTTTCCGCTCGTAAACAATTTCAACCCGCATACGCAGGATTGGGACACCGGCGTTGGCGGCGTCCTTGAAGACGAGGACGAGAGCGCCGCGTTGCGCGATCAACTGATACGTTTTTTGCTGGCGTATCCGATCTATAACGGCCTGTCGCTGGACTTTGAGAGCCTGCCCGACAAGGCGGATCCGGCTTATTTGAGCTTCATCCAGGCGCTGTATGCCGAGATGCATCCGCGCAATCTGCGCCTTTATGTCAACGTGGCCGCCTCCACCAGCGCCAGCGACCTGAGAACCATCGCCGCCAACTCCGATGGCGTGATTTTGATGGACTACGACCAGCACGAAATCAACGGCGGGCCGGGTCCCATCGCCAGCCAGGACTGGTTCGCGGCCAACCTGCGCCGGGTGCTGAAAACGGTGCCCAAGGGGAAGCTGATCTGCGCACTGGGCAACTACGGTTACGACTGGGCCATGTCCATTCCCAATCCCAAAAGCCGGCGGCATCGCAAACCTAAGGTTGTGGACACCGAAGATCTCTCGGTTTCAGACGCGTGGCAAGAGGCGGCGGACGCCGACGCCGACCTGGACCTGGACTATGACTCGCTCAATCCCCACTTCGAGTACATCGACGAGGACACCCACGAGCGGCACGTGGTGTGGTTTCTGGATGCGGTGACGCTGTTGAACGAGATGCGCGCCGCCCGCGCCCTGGGCCTGGAGACCTTCGCACTCTGGCGTCTGGGTGAAGAGGACAGATCGCTCTGGAACGTGTGGGACCGGCCCAGCGCGCCGCAGTCGCTGCACGAGCTCGACGTGGTGCTGCCCGGCCACGACGTGGACACCCAGGGGGAAGGCGACATCCTGCGGGTGGTAGGCCTGCCCCATCCCGGCAGGCGCATCGTGACAATCGATACCGACGAGCCCAACCCGAGCATGCAACTCATCGTCGATGAGCACATGGTCGTATATCCGCAGACCTACAACATCCAGCAGTACAGCTACCATCCCAAGGAACTGGCGATCTCTTTCGATGACGGTCCCGATCCCCGCTGGACTCCCAAGATCCTCGACATCCTGAAAGAGAAGCACGCGCACGCGACGTTCTTTATGATCGGCGACGAGGCGGCGGAGAACGTGGGCCTGATGCAGCGCGTCTACCGCGACGGCAACGAGATAGGAAACCACACGTACACTCATCCCGACATCAGCGAAATCTCCTCACGTCAACTGGATTTGGAGGTAGATCTCACCGAGCGCCTCTTTGAGTCCAAACTGGGCGTGCAGCCGCTATACTTCCGGCCCCCGTACGACATCGACGAAGAGCCGGATACGGACGACGAGGCCGCGCCCGTGGTGCGCATTCAGCGCGACGGCTTTACGATTATCGGCAATAAGATCGACACCGACGACTGGAACGAGCATCCCCGCAAATCGCCGCAGGAGATTCTGGATACGGTGCTCGCGCAGTTGCAGACCATGAAGACCAAGCCGCAGTTTCGCGGCTCGATCATCCTGATGCACGACGGCGGGGGCGACCGCTCGGCCACCGTGGCGGCGCTGCCGGTGCTCATTGACGGCCTGCGCGCCCGGGGGTACAAATTCGTTCAAGTCTCCGCGCTCATGGGCAAGACCGAGGCGGAGGTGATGCCCAAGCTCACCTTCGGCCAATACCTGCGCACCATCCCCGACTCCATCGCCTTCTCCAGCGTGGCCATCATCGCCAAGTTCATCGTGCTGGTCTTCTTTGTGGGCGACGTGCTGATGAGCGTGCGTTTTCTTATCATCGGCGTCCTGGCCGTCATCGACCGGCTGCGCAAGCCCATCCGCCACGCCTCGCCAAGTTACAATCCCCGCGTAGCGGTTCTCATCCCCGCTTACAACGAAGAAGCGGTTATTGTCCGCACCGTCCGCTCCGTGCTCAACTCCGACTACAAGAACCTTCACGTCATGGTGGTAGACGACGGATCGAGAGACCGCACCGCGGAGGTGGCGCGAGAGGCTTTTGCCGGCGAGATCGCGGCGGGCCGCGTCCGCGTCCTGGAAAAGCACAACGAAGGCAAGGCCGCGGCGCTGAACTACGGCCTTGAATTCATCGACGAAGAAGTGTACGTAGGCATCGATGCCGACACCGTGGTGGCCGCGGACGCCATTTCCAAGCTCATTCCTTATTTCCAGGACCCCACGATCGGCGCCATGGCAGGCAACGCCAAGGTTGGCAACCGCGTGAATCTGTGGACCCGGTGGCAGGCCCTGGAGTACATCACCAGCCAGAACTTCGAGCGCAGGGCACTGGACGTCTTCCACGTGGTCATCGTGGTTCCGGGAGCGATCGGCGCGTGGCGCACCGCGGCGGTGAAGGCCGCCGGGGGCTATCCTCTCACCACTGTGGCCGAAGACGCCGACCTCACCATGCACCTGCTCGAAATGGGGCTTAAGGTGGATTACGAGGACCGCGCGCTGGCCTTCACCGAGGCCCCGGCCGACTTAAAGAGCCTGATGAGCCAGCGCTTCCGCTGGTCCTTCGGCACCCTGCAGGCGGTGTGGAAGCACCGCGCGGCCTTCGTCCGCAATAAAGCCATGGGGCTTTTTGCCCTGCCCAACATTCTTATTTTTCAGATGCTTCTGCCGCTGGTTTCGCCCTTCATCGATATCATGTTCGCGGCCGGCGTGGGCAATTATTTCATCGACCGCTATTACCACCCCGAAGCGGCTTCCGCGGCCAGCCTGGAGAAGCTGGTTGCCTACTTTCTTGCCTTCCTGCTCATTGACTTCATTACTTCTTCGGTGGCCTTCAGCCTGGAACGCCGCCACCCCGCCAACAAAGGCGACGCCTGGCTGCTGTTTCACATCTGGCTGCAACGCTTCGCCTACCGCCAGGTCTTCTCGCTGGTGCTCTTCAAGACTCTGAAGCGCGCCGTGGACGGCAAGCCCTTCGACTGGAACAAGCTCGACCGGACGGCCAGGATGAGCAACAGCGCCGAGGTGCTCAGCGAGGCAGTACATTAAGCAGCAAATCCAGGTGAGAGTTCCGGATGCGCGCGCCGCTTCCGACGCCAGACGTTCTTGCTCGCGGGCGTGGCCAGCGCATTCCTTAACCGCATCTACGGCCCCAGGTAGAGATGCATCCCCGGCGGCGCAAAGTCGATCGTATGCGTTTTGGGGTTGTAGTCCAGGTTGAGCGCGCCGGTTTTGCGCCCGTTGACGAGCACGGCCACCAGCAGCACATTGCCGTAGACGCGCGCTTCGGCGATCTTGTGGCTGCGGATCACGCCGTAGTCGTTGTTGGGGCTGTTCGGGCCCCAGTCCTGCTCAAAACGGCTGAAGGGATAGAGGGTATACCGCGACTGATGCTGCTGCCAGTCGTTGTCGTGCAACCAGATGCCATAGGCTTTGGGGAGGTTGTCCTGCTCCACCGCGGTCAAAAACTGGTTGACGGTGCGCCGCCCGACGAGATAGGCGTCCCAGTTCCAGGGCCAGTCCACTGGCCGGTCGGCGGCCAGCCACCAGGCGATAAACAGCGCCACGAGCAGCCCCACGATGCACTGGACGATCAGCTGGTTGCGCCGGTAGCGCGCCTGATCAAAAGTGGGAGCATCAAGCAAGGTCATGGTGATTAAACCTCAACGTTAGAATACGGCAATCGGCCAGTGGTCAGAAATCAGCTGTCAGTAATTACCCGTTCGCGGCAGCCGATCGCGGAAAGCGATGGGTGAGAGCCGTTCTTCGCTACTCTTCCCTGCTGTAGGCTATCCGGCTTTTTTCCTGATGGCGCTCAAGGGCCAGCTCGATGAGCCGCGTAATAAGGTCTTTGTAGCCGATTCCGGTGGCCTCCCACAGCTTGGGGTACATGCTGATGCTGGTAAAGCCGGGCATGGTGTTCACCTCGTTCAGAAAGATGCGGCGCTTGCCTTCCGGCTCCATCAGGAAGTCGACTCGCGCCAGGCCCGAGAGGTCGCAGGCACGGAAGGCGGCCAGGGCCATGGCGCGAATCTCCTTGGCCTGGGCGCGGGTGAGCCGGGCGGGAATGATGGGCACCGAGCCTTCCGAGAGATACTTGGCCTCGTAATCGTAGAACTCCTTGCCGGGAATAATCTCGCCCACCACGCTGGCCTTGGGTGCGTCGTTGCCCAGCACGGCGACCTCAAACTCGCGGGCGCGTGACTTTTTGCCACCCACGCCCTGCTCAACGATCAGCTTGCGGTCGTACTTGGCGGCCAGGGTGAGCGCCGGGGCAAGCTCCTTGCGGTCATGCGCTTTGGTAATGCCCACCGAAGAGCCCAGGTTCGCGGGCTTCACAAACACCGGATACTTGAGCGCCGCCTCGATCCGCGCGATCACTTGGCGCGGCGACTTCTCCCACTCGGCCCGCAACAGCGTGAGGTGCTTGACGATGGGCAGCCCCGCCTGTGCAAACAGGCGCTTCATTGCGTCCTTGTCCATGCCCGCAGCCGAACCCAGGACTCCGGAGCCCACATAAGCGATACCGGCCAGCTCAAAGAGCCCCTGGATGGCGCCATCCTCACCGAAGGTGCCGTGCAGCACCGGAAAGACCACGTCCATAGCGGCGCTGGATTTTCCGGCCGGCTCCGGCGCCAGGAGGGTAGGAATGCCCTCGTGGAGAAGCTTCGCGCCAGGCGTAGCTTCAGGGTCGCCCGCGCGCAGGCGGCGGGCGGTGACGCCGGCGCTACCACTCAGCAGGTCGTGCGCGTCCGCAGCCGCCAGCCAGCGGCCCTCCTTGGTGATGCCGATGGGCGTCACGTCGAACTTCCCGCGATCGATCGCTTGCAGGATGGAGGCGGCGGAGAGCAGCGAAACCTCGTGCTCGCCGCTCCGCCCGCCAAAGAGAATCCCTACACGGAGTTTTTTTGCCATTACATAGATTTTAGCCGGGAGTGCAACGAAACCCGGCCCAAGAAATCCGCAATTGTTTCACAGATATTTAACCTTTTCTTGCTTCCCACTCCACCTCCGTGCTATGGTGTACCTGCCTTCACAAAGCAAAAAAGAGATTGGCGAAAGAAAAGCTTATTAAGAAGCGCCACGCGCAAGTTGGACTGTAAATTGCGGCAACGCCGCAGGAAAATGCTTGCGTTGGGTGTGGAGATTGCGATTGGCGATGTGGCGGCGGTCATGATCACTTTTCTCTTGATTGGCGTCACAGACGAACGTACAGCCACGTAGTTTCCTATTGCTTGCAGCTATGCACTTGCTGCTTCCAAGAGGTAGATCAGAGGGCAGTTCCTCTGCTTGCAGGAAGCGGACTTTTCCCAGAATGATTCTGCGCAGAGGTTTGCGCCTTCCTATCTTGGAAAGCCAACGGGCATCGAACGATCACGAAAGATGCACCGGTATTCAAGATTGAAAGGCGGAGATTTCTTTTTGTTCGGGAACATTGAACTGGGGGCAACCATGCTTGAAAGTCCATGGAGCGTTCTGCACGTCCTTGCAAACCATGAAAAGCGCGTAGTTCAGCATCTTGCAGTTCGTTCTTTGGAGCACTACCTGCCGCTCTATACCGAGCGTTCGCGATGGACCGACCGATCCGTTCTCCTTGAGCGTCCGCTCTTTACGGGGTATGTGTTTGTCCGGTTCTCGCTACAAGCCCGGCATTCGGTAATCACCATACCGGGCGTGCTCCGCCTGCTGGGCGATGATGGCCGGGATACGGTAAGCCCCGACGAAATTGACAGAATACGCGAAGGGCTTGCGGCTGGTTGCCTGTTGCGGCCTCATCCCAACATCTCCGTGGGAACCGAGGTGCGGGTGCGGAACGGCGTCTTTGAAGGCGTAGAGGGCATGGTGACCGAGTTCCGCCATCGTTGCAAGGTGGTGATCGCTCTGGCCGTGGTGAAGCAGTGCTTTACGCTAGAGGTCGATCTCCGCGACATCGACGTTCTCCATAAGACTGTCGTCCCGGCCGGGCTCGCCGCCGGGCAGAGGGCCGCGATAGCGCAGTCCGCATTCGCCGGTTAAGGCGCGGCGAGCGCGCCGACCGCAGCTTCTGCATTCAGTCAGGCTCTGGTGTGAAGTCCCTGAAGTTCGCAGCATAAGACATGCAGTCATCCTGAGTTGATAGTGAAAGGCAAAGGCCAGCGAATCGCAACTTCCGCTGAATGCGGCGGCCGTGCTGAGTTGGAACTTATTTCCAGATTCCATGCTTGATTCCATCCTGGACGCGAGGGGTTATTGCTCCCTAAAACGCTCCAGAGCCGATGCGTGGCGTCTAGGGCTCGGGCGCGGAGCCGCCGATGGGGACGATGAGCTGGAGGACGGCATCGACGGGGCAGGCGACGGAGCGGAGACGGCGGGTTTCGGAGCCGAGGTAGCGCGGAGCGAGGCGAACCCAGCGGCGGTTGAGGTGATCGGTGGACGCGAGGCAGCCGAGGAGAAGCTCATCGAAGGCGGCGAGGGGCTGCCGCCAATGGGGCGGGATGGGAAGGACGTTGAAGTTGCTGCCCGGAGGAAGCGGTTGCGGCTGGATGCGGCGTGCTCCGTGGGCCGCGAAGGCGTCCAACTGCGGCGAGGACATTAGGCCAGGAGCGAGAAGATCGGGCTGCACGCCGCGGTCGAGCATCTCGCGCTCGACGGCCTGGGGCGCGAGCAAGACGCCGACGGCGACGGGCTGCTTTTTACGGATTTCGTTTTTGAGGATGCGCAGCGCCTCGCCGAGGGTGGTGACGACAAAGTCGATGGCGCCGGCGCGCATGGCCTGATGCAGGGCCGGGGCGTGGGCGGAGGCGGAGAGCGAAGCGGCTCCGGAGATGTTTGCGGCGCGGAGCAGATGGCAGGCGGAGGGGTCAAAGCGGTTCCAGATGTCATGTGCCGTTTTGAGGTTCGTGAAAGGTGGCGTTTTCTTGAGGAGAATGCCACTCGGCGGTGTGCTTTCTGGGGATAGCAGCTCTGGAACCGCTGTAGGCTCGCCAGCATAGAGGAGCTTGCCACCCAGGCCGGATTCGGGGTCCATGGCGGGCGCGAGCGCGACGTAGAGGCGGTAAACGGCCTCCATCTCCTGCTCGATGGCGGTGTTGGCCGGGTTGGGTTGAGGGGAGCTCATCCACCTGAGTGTAGAGCTACCAGGAGGAGTAAGGCTGGCCGTCGGAGCCGGTTTCGTCGGACCCGGAGTGGACGTCGTCAATGCCGGGCTCGGTTTCGTCCAGCGAGTACATGGCGTCACTGGTGTCAGTGACCCAGGTATCGGAGCTGTGAGTCATGGGGTCGACGGGAATGGCCCGAAGATAGCCGGCTTGGACGAGATCGTCGAGCGACTGCGGGGCTTGATTCTTGTCCATGGTGTAGGAATCGATGGCGGTGCGTATGATGTGCAGGTCTTCCTTGAGGACGGCCTCGCGGGCGTGCTTGATGGCGGTCACATAGCTGGGGATGGCAAGGGTGGCCAGAATGCCGATGATGGCCATGACGATCATCAGCTCGATGAGCGTAAAGCCGGCGGATTGGATAGGGCGGTTGCGCATTTTTTTAGTTGTCAGTTATCAGCAAACCGGCCTCAGCACTAAGTATCTGACAACTGGCTACTGACAATTGACCACTGCTTCTCTACCAAGTCGAATACTTGGTGCCGTTGAGGGCCGTGCCCTGGGATTTCGAGTACACGTCGAAGACATTCTGGCCGCCCCAGGAATCGGAATCGGGCTCGTCCTGCATGGAACGCAGCCCCCAGTCGGCCTGGCCAGTCATGGGGTCGATGGGGATTTTGCGCAAGAACTTGAGTTTTTTGTCTTGCACGTCCACGCCGTTGACGAGGGTCTCGAGGTCGGGTGGATAGTTGTCGCTATCCACCTTGGTCTGGAAGGCGCCCTTGTCGGCGGCGTCCTTGTAGGCATCAATGGCGGCGCGCATCTGCCACAGATCGTAGCGGAGCATTTGTTCCTTTTGGCGTTTGACCTGGAAGCGGGTGATGGGGATGGCGGCCGAAGCGAGAATGGCGAGGATGGCCACGGTCACGATCAGCTCGATCAGAGTAAGGCCGCACTCGCGCGCGGGCAGGGTAAGGCCGCGCTCCCGGGCGGGAGTCTTCCGAATGGGCGAGCTGAGATTCGCGGACGCGGCTGCCATCGTCGCTGCTCCCTATTTGACGGTGATGTTGGCCTGCGCGGCTTGCGCCGGCAAGGGTTGATGCTGGCTGTTGAGCACGCCGGTGTGAGTCATGATCAACGCACTCACGCCTGGGGCCTTGGCGCGGAAGGTAAGAACACAGAGCGTGCCCGCGCCGCTGACGCCGGCGGTGCCCTGCGGAAGGGCGGCAACGACCATGACATTGCCGGGCCCGTCGTCGCGATGGATGAGAGGAACCGCTTGGCCGCCGCGGTTGAGAAAGTTGCCGGTGGATACGTCGATCAGAGTCAGGTGCGCGGGATCGTAACGAAGCTGCAAGAGCACCGAAGCGATATCCTCGCCGCCGTTGAGGACAATGGGAACCTGGAAGGTGGCGTCGGCGGCGAGCGGGCCGCCGGGGACGTTGAACTGGAAGCTCATGGCTTGGGCGCCTGACGGGGTGGACGGCGGACCAGGCTGCGCGGCTTGGGCTTGCGGCGCGCCGGACGGTGGTGGAGACGGCGGCGTGGCCTGGGCGTGCGGAGGCGTAGCGGACTGAGCTTGAGGGGCCGGCGCGGCCTGAGGCTGCGGGGGCAGAGCGGGCGGCGAACTGGAAGCAGAAGGCTGCGGGGCCGGGGGTGGCTGGGTTTGCCCGGTTTGAGCAGTGGCGCGCAACTGCGTGAGCGCGGCCGAGGCGGCGGAGGGCGCGCTGACGGCGGGAACCGATCCAAGTTGGGATTGGGGTTGGGATTGGGGTTGAGGTTCGGTTTGAGGTCCAGGCTGCTGCATGGCGACGGGACGAACGGCGGGGGCGGCCGGCGCCGGGTGCTGAACGAAGCGGAGATTGATGGACTGGCCCTCGCCGGTATCGACGGCGCGGAGGTTCTGCTGATTCAACTCCTCGGAACGCACCACATGCGGAATGACCACAAAGACGAGGTCGTCGTTCTGGATTTGGTGGTCGTTGGAGCCGAAGAGGTACTTGAGGAAGGGAATCGAGCTGAGGCCGGGGATGCCGGTCCAGTTGAGTGTCTCCTGGTTGTTCACGATGCCGCCCAGGATGCTGGCCTGGCCGTCGCGCAGGCGGATCACCTGGTCGGCAATGCGCTGGCTGATGATGGGTTCGGTAACACCCTCGATGGTGGTGTTGCCGCTCTCCGCTTCGTCCTCGACATGAATCTTGAGGGTTACATCGTCGTCGTAGTGGATGGTAGGCGTGACCTCAAGTTTGATGCCGACATCGATATATGTGAACTGGGTCTGGGCGTAACCGATGGTTGCGGCGGCGGTAATGCCGGGCGCCGAATAGGAGCCGGTGGCGATGGGAATCCTGGAGCCGATGGTGAGCGTCGCCTTCTGCCCATCGGTGGCCCGGATACGCGGATCCGCGAGAATCTGGGTGTTGGTGTTGTTCAACAGCAGGTTCAGCTGGGCCGAGCCCACGTTGACGGCAAAATCTGTGGCCTTGAGATGGGCCAAGTCGTAGAGGGTGGTGCTGGCGGAGGTTGTGCCGGTGGTGGAGGTGGTCGAGGAGGTGGACGAAGTGCTGGAGGTGGGCGGCTGCAAGGCGACTCCAACGGAGCTCGGCCAGTTGATGCCCAGATTGCGCTCCCAGTTCCTGCTCACCTCAAGGATGCCGACATCGACGACGACTTCGGGCTGCGGTTTGTCGAGGTCGTTGATGAGCTTTTGGGCGAGAAGCAGCTCGTCGGGCGTGCCGCGCATGACGATGGCGTTCTGGCTGGCGACGCCGTAGACTCTGGCGTTGGGCAGAACGTTGCGCAGGGCCGTCTGAATGTCATTGAGGTCGTTCTGCTGCCAGGCATTGGTCAGGTAGAAGGTCTGCACGGCCTGTTCTTCCATCTCGGTGCGCTTGACGCGGGTATCCTGGGCCACAAAGATGGTATTCGAGGTGACAGGACGCCAGAAGGTGCCGGAGATCTCGCTGACAATGCGCAGGGCATCCAGGAGCGAAACGTTGTTGAGGTCGACCTGGATGCGTTTGGAGCTGTAGTCGGGATCGAAGAGGACGTTGACGCCGGCAGCCTTGCCGACGGCCTGGTAGATGACCTTAGCGTCTTCAGTCATGTGCAGGCTGAGGGGTTCGTTGGAGAGGGGTTGGAGCTGAACGGGCGCACCGATGGAGTTGAGTTCGGCCTGTTCGCCCGTGGCTTCGGGCAATCCCGCACCGGGTGTGGGCGGCGGCGGAGTTCCCTCCATTTGGCGTATCTTGCCGATCTCCTGCTGGGCCTCTTCATCGGCGGGATCGATTTCGGCGGCGTGCAGAAACTCGACGAGGGCGCCCTGAGTATTGCCGGACTGGAGGAGCTGGCGGCCCGTGGTGATGTGCATGTCTGCGTCGGTAAGGCGCACGCGGTCAAGGGCGGTTTGGAAGCTGAGATTGGTGGGGTCTTTCTTGTTGGCGAGTTGGTAGTCCTGGTAAGCGGTGTCGTAGTCCTGGAGCGCTTCGGCGCGCTGACCGTGCTTGTAGTCGGTGTTGGCCGACTGCGCGCGGAGGCTCGCGCTGGACAGGACCAACAGGGCGAGCACGGCGACGGCCGAAATCGCGGAACGGGCGGCGCGAAGGCGGCTGGAGGCAGGAGGAGCCGGAGCGCGGCGGCGTACAGCGGTTCCAGAGTTGCAGTACCCAGAAAGCACACTGCCGAGTGGCATTTTCCTTAAGAAAATGCCACCCTTCACGAACCTCAAAACGGCACATGAACTCTGGAACCGCTCCAGTGCATCGCCGGGGGTTTGAGAGGCGGGTCGAGTCTTTACAGGACTTTGCGGGCCGATTTGGCGGCCCGAGAGGCAAATTCCATAGCCGGACTTTCTCAGCGAACAATACTCCATATCAGCGAAGCTCCACTTGAACTAAGCGAAAACCGACAAGCAGGCGGGAAAACCCGCCAATGCTAGGATGAAGAATCGAGGATGGGTGCCGATGGGCCGACAAAGCAGCCACGTGGTCGTTCCCAAGGACACAGCGGGAGCGAAGAGGCCGGCCCGGCCCCGTAACCCCGTGGCCAGCGGCGAGCGGGACGCCGCGCACAACCGCGCCGCCTCCCACAACTACTTTCTGCTGGAGAGATTCGAGGCTGGGGTGGTTCTGCGGGGGACGGAGGTGAAGTCGATCCGCGAGGGCAAGGCCAACCTGAAGGACTCCTACGGCCTGATCAAGGACGGCGAAGCGTTTTTGCTGAACATGCATATCGGCCCTTACTCCCATGGGAATATCGCCAACCACGACGAAACCCGCACCCGGAAACTGCTCCTGCACGGGGATGAAGTGCGCAAGCTACTCCAGAAGACGCAGATCAAAGGCCATACGCTCATACCGACGCGGCTCTACTTTCGCAAGGGGAGGGTCAAATGTGAACTGGCGCTGGCCAAGGGAAAACAGGATTGGGACAAGCGGGAGACGGAGCGGCGGCGGGAGGCGGACCGCGAGGCGCGGGCGGCGATCAAGGCCAACAAGCAGCGGATGGGAAGGTAGGGGGGCGGCACGAATTACGGGCCTGGTTAGGGGCCTGGCGGGCCGAGGCTTTTGCGGGGCTGCGGAAGAGCACGGCCGGGTTGGCCAGGGGCTGGAAAGCGAGTCAACAAGCCGGGGGCTTCAGCGTCTAATTCAACGTAGGAGTGTGCGCCGGAATCCTATGCGAATGCGATCGGTTTTTTACTTTGTTGTTGCAATGCTGGCCTTGCCGTGGCTGAGTTTGCGCGGCGTCGGGCAGCAGCCCGATTCCAGCCGGCCGGCCGCGACGCTGAAGGTGCAGGCGCGGGAGGTTTTGCTGCCGGTGACGGTGCTCGACAAGCACGGGAAACTGGTGAGCGGCCTTACGGCAAGCGACTTCACGCTGACCGACAATGGCCAAGCGCAGACGATCAAGAGCTTTACACAGGAGAGCAGCCTGCCCTTCCAGTTGGGCCTGCTGGTGGATACCAGCACCGGCATGCTCGGCGCCATGGGCAGTGAGCGCACGGCGGCGGAGAAGTTTTTGGGGTTAATGCTGCCCGCCGATCCTCAGAAAACGCAACAGGGCAGCGAGGCGTTTCTCCTTCACTTTGACCGGGAGGTGGAGCTGCTGGAGGACTTTACCAACTCGCGCGCCAGGCTGGACCAGCAATTGGAACGGATGGGGCCGACGGCAGGGGAGCGAAACAATCCGCAGGGGCCGGATACGGTGGACAGCGGAGATGGGGGCTATGGAGGCAACGGGCAGCGAAGCCGGGGTGGCGGCAGGATGGGCGATACGACGCTCTATGATGCAATTTATCTGGCCTCCGATCAGCTTATGAAGCCCAAGAGCGGACGCAAGGCGCTAGTAGTCTTTTCAGAAGGGGTGGACCGCGGGAGCCTCGAGACGCAGAACGAAGCGATGGACGCAGCGGAGCGGGCGAACGTCTCGGTGTACACGATCTACTTCAGGGGCAATGAGGAGCGCAACCAGAACGGCTTTCCGGGGATGGGCCGTCGCGGGGGCATGGGCGGCGGCTACCCCGGCGGTTATCCGGGCGGCTACCCTGGCGGCGGCTATCCGGGCGGCGGCTACCCCGGAGGCGGCTACCCGGGCGGGGGCCGGCGCGGCGGCGAGCGCCAGCCACAGGCGGACGGCAAGAAGATCATGGAGCAGATGGCCACCCGCACGGGGGGCCTGTACTTTGAGGCCAAGAAGGCGGGGGACCTGGACCAGATTTACAACCAGATTGCAGACGGGCTGCGCGGACAGTACCTGCTGGCCTACACGCCCAATCCGGCCGACAACGACGGCGGCTGGCACAAGATCGTGCTCGGGGCCAAGAATGACGATCTGAAGGTAGTGACGCGGGAGGGGTATTACGCTCCGGACGGGGATGCGCAAAAATAGGATCGGCGGTTCTTCAGGGAAAGAGGCGCATACGCGTCAATACTCGTAAATGCTCATTTGGAGACGCGCGCACTGCAACTATGAAGCGAAGACGAGGCCGGTGCGGGGCGGATTCCGAAGTTCCGCGACCAGGGCGGCGGCGTTGGGGACCAAATTCCGGCTACTCGTCCAAGCAGCTCCTAACCAAGCTGGTGCGAAGTTTAGATTTTGATTCACATTGAGTGCAAAATGTGACCTATACTGCGCGTAGAGCGAGGATGCCGGCAGTTGCGGCGTTCTTGCCCGGCTTTGCTATGGCTACACAACTCTCACGGAAACACGCCATCGAATCACCGTTGATCCCCGACCGCCTGTACTTCAAGATTGGCGATGTGGGGCGCATTTGCGGCTTGGAGACCTACGTGCTGCGCTTTTGGGAGACACAGTTTCCGCAGTTGAGGCCCAACAAGAGCGGAACGGGCCAGCGGCTTTACCGACGCCGCGATGTGGAGACGGCTTTGGAGATCAAGCGCCTGGTGCACGCTGAGGGATACACCCTGGCGGGCGCCCGCCAGGTCCTGGAGCCGACGCCTGGGCGGCGCAATTCGCAGGGCAGCTTACCGCTGAAGGGCAGTGGGCAGGACGACCGCCGGGATGCCGTTGCCGCGACCGTGGGGCACGCCCGCGCCGAACTCAGGGAGATTGCCGCTCTGCTGGCAGCGCCTGTTGGGCGGCCGCAGCGGCGCACGCGGATCGCCGCGATTCAACCCGCATCCGGCGCGCTCTTTTCTACTTACGACGAAAACAGAGATACGGAATCGTTCCCGGACCGCTAGAGCTTTCATGCCGTGAACTCGTAATCCGGCACTACCATTCTGCCCGCAAACAGCGCGGCCACACAGGCAGCGGAAAAACTCCATTCGAGCAGCGGCTTCGAAAAGGGCACGGGCGGGGAACCGACCGCGGCGGATGGGTCGCGGGCCGCAAGTGCAATAAAACAAAGACAGGGTTTTATTGCCTCCTACTAAGCAACGTCCTTTGTCATCCTGAACGCAGCGCCGCGTAGCGGCGCGGAGTCGAGTGCTTGCCCTGAGCGAAGTCGAAGAGGACCCCCGGTTGCTTTTCTTCCCCAAGCAGGAGATTTGTTTGGCAGCAATCACTAGCCCCTGTTGAACCGGAAAGCCAAAGAGAACAGAAATCTCCGCCCGGAGCTCCCGGAAAAAATGCATAATCTCCTCTGGGAAGGTTACCGATCATGTCGCTGCGCAAATGCTTACTGTTCGCCATGCTGTTCACGATCGTTGCCTTGGCGGCGTCCGGAGGGGTCAGCGCTTACAAGGCGGGATTTCATGTGCCGGAGCCGAATGCGCGGCTGCGCGCTCCTACGCCTGCCGCTGCTCGATTGGGTTGGAACGGCAGCCTGCCGGCAAACAATCCAAGTCGATGGCTCAAGTCATTTTCCAGGAAGCGCGAATTGCCGCCGGCGTCATTTGTTCCCATTCAATTCAAGGACCCCAAGGATTTGGCTGTGGGAAAGTTGCTGGTGGCGAGCCGCAGCCTCGCCGACCCGAATTTCGCTAAAACAGTGGTCCTGCTGGTTCACTACGATGAAAAGGGCGTGTTCGGACTGGTTCTCAACCGGCGCACCGATGTGCCGCTTTCTCAAGTTCTCGATCTCAAAGCCGCGAAAGACCGCTCCGACCCGGTGTATCTCGGGGGCCCCGTGGAACCTTCAGCCGTATTTGCACTGTATCAGTCCCCGGCCAAGATTAAAGGGGCTGAGAACATCTTCGGCGGGGTCTATTTGATCTCCGGCAAAGACCTCTTCGAAAAGATACTTTCGGCGCGGCCTGACCCTGGCGTTCTTCACGTTTACCTGGGATATGCCGGATGGACGCAAGATCAATTGCGGACCGAGGTGCAATTGGGCGCGTGGTACGTATTTCCCCCCGACAGCGCCGCAGTGTTTAATTCCGATCCGGATTCTTTGTGGTTGCAGATGATTCAAAAGACAGAGTTGCAATGGGCGAAGACTGAACCCTTCGCAGAAATCTCCCCGCCGGGTGGGGGCGCCCCAATCCTCGCTCCGCTAGCAGCCAGTGGCGCAAGCCGGTTTTGAAAGGGCGCTACCGGGGAATCCGCGGCGGCGGATGGGTCGCGTGCCACAAAACGGCCCAAAATGTGTGCGTGCTTTAGCCCTGAGGGAGGTTTTTCAGCGCGTTTGGCTTTCACTACAGGCTGCTAGACCTGTCAACACGCGATCTCTCGATCCGGCGTTCCCCACCCCAGCGGCAAACAACGCGGCTAGGATGGGGCGCCCGGCACGTCCGGTTCAGCGGGTAAAACCGCCAGACGCATAGATGGTCTGCCCGTTGATCCAGCCGGCGTCCGCGGAGGCGAGAAACGCGGCGGCCGTGGCCACGTCCTGGGGCTGGCCGATGCGCCCGAGGGGCGTTTCCCTGGCCGCGCCCGCCGAAAACTCCGACCCGATCATGCCCGCGCCGTGCGTTCCCTCGGTTTCAATCAATCCGGGATTCAGGGCGTTGACGCGGATGCCTCTGGGCCCCAGTTCCTTCGACAACGCGACGGTAATGGAGTCGACGGCGCCCTTGGTGGCGCTGTAAACGGCCCCATTGGGGAAGGCCATCTTGCCCACTACGGAGCCGATGTTGATCACGCTGCCGCCGCGGGGATGGAATTTGGCGACCGCAGCCTGTGTGGTCAGCAGCAGGCCCAGGACATTCAGATCGAACTGTTTATGGAAGTGCTCAGGCGTGATCTGCTCGAGCGCGCCAAACTCGTACACGCCGGCGTTGTTGACGAGGATGCTGATGGGGCCGAGATTTTCGGCGACGGTTTTGATCAGCGGGCCGATGGAATCGGGGTCGGCCACATTGGCCTGGACGGCGATGGCCTTTCCGCCGGCGGCCTTGATTTCGGCGACCACTTTTTCAGCGGCGGCCTTGCTGCCGGAATAGTTGACTGCGACTTGGGCTCCGCGCGCCGCCAGCTCGCGGGCAATGGCCGCGCCAATGCCCTTGGATGCGCCGGTCACCAGCGCCACTTTGCCTTTGAGGTCCTTCATGTTTCGTCTCCTTGTGCCCGCCAGGGCCAAAATACCGGTCAAAACGCCAATGCTTCGACGTTTCGACAACTGTCGAATTGATGGCGCGGCACGGCGGGAGGATTCAGAACGGTTGTGGAAAATTCCGTTGCCATGCGGTTAAGGGCTGGGGCAGGAGCCGGGTTCGAGCGCTGCAAGGCCCGAAGCGAGCGACTCGAGCACGCCGGGGCGGAGAGTTAGATAGGCGAATTTGCCCTCGCGGCGGACTTCGATGAGGCCGGCGGAATAGAGCTCTTTGATGTGGTGGGAAAGCGTAGCGGGCGAGATCGACAGCGCGGTCAATGCATCCGAGCAGCCCAGCGGACCCTGGGCGCGCGCGATGCGCTCCAGCAGCTCGAACCGCCGCGGATCGGCGAGCGCCTTCAGGATCGCGGTGCGGCGGGCGCGAGTGAGGCGAGCAACCGGCCTCGCCGATGCGTTCTTTTGCAGAGTTGCTGCCATCTCAGAGCCCTCGTGGCTTATGTCCCAACTATCTTAGATCGCCGTTCGGCCAAATTCCACTTGCCTACCGCTCAGGTTGGCTTATCGCCCACGGCCAGCAGGGTTTGGAACTGCGGGGATTCGGGTTCCTTGTCCACGATGGAGGCGTGCACGCGGGCGAAGCCGGCTTTTTCGAGCATGGATTCGAGGTCGGCTTCCGAGAAGCCGAGCCACTGGTCGGCGTAGAGCTCACGAGCCTCTTCAAAGCGGTGCCGGGCGAGGTCGAGGATGGCGACGCGGCCGCCGGGGGCGAGGACGCGCCAGGCCTCCGCGAGGGCGCGCGCGGGGTGCAGGGCGTGGTGGAGGGATTGGGAGAAGAAGACGAGATCGACCTCGGCGGAGCCGATGGGCAGCTCCTCCATGTCGCCGAGGCGGAAGTCGATGTTATCAAGGCCGTTGCGGGCGGCCTGTTCGCGGCCGACGTCGATCATGCGAGCGGAGGAATCGACAGCAATAACTTTTTTGGCGCGCTGGGCGAGGAGGAGGGCGAAGGCGCCCTCGCCGGCGCCGAGGTCAGCGATGGTCATGGGGGGCATGAGGCGCAAGAGGGCCTCGGCGAGGCTCTTCCAGGACTTGCCGGGAACGTAATCGCGGCCCAGACGGCCGGCGATCGAGTCAAAGAAGGCGCGCATCTTGTCCTGGCGCTTGCGGAGGACGCGCTGCATGGCGGCTGCGTCGGACCCAGCCTCGGGGATTTCGGCGGCAGCGCGGGTGAGGAGGCCGCTGAGGAGCGAATGTGCCTCAGGGGCTAAAGCCCCATTCTGTTCGGCAATGTTGATGAACGGGCTTAAGCCCGTACCCTTCAGACTGGCCGGTTGTTCAAGGCTTTGGGCGGCGAGGCGGTAGAGATTGCTCTTGCCGGTGCGGCGGTCCTCGACGAGACCAGCCTGCTTGAGCTGAGAGAGGTGGGTGGAGATGGTGCTCTGGCCCATGGCGAGGATCTCCTGCAATTCGGCGACGGAGAGTTCCTCGGCCTTGAGGAGAAGCAGGATACGAAGCCGGTTGGTGTCAGCGGCGGCGCGGAGGATTTTGGCGAGGGACGGCATGAAGGCGGTTGACGGCTCCAGTGGTTTGTGCTACATATCAACATATCACGATAGCACGATTGGAGTGTGGGTGAGCGAGTACGCGGGCTAAGAAGTTAGCGAGTTAGCGTCCGCCGCGCGGACATTGGCGAGTTGGCAAGTTGGCGGCGAGTTGGCAGATTCGTGCGAAGAGTTGGCGCCAAGAGAGTTTCGAAGATCAAAAAACGAGAGGGGACTGAGGAGAATTTGCATGGCGAGTTTAACTGTTGAAGTGACGGAATTGGCGTACAAAGTGGCGGACATGAGCCTGGCGGATTGGGGACGGAAGGAGATTGACATCGCCGAGCAGGAGATGCCGGGGCTGATGGCGATCCGGAAGAAGTATGCGGCGGAGAAGCCGCTAGCCGGAGTGCGCATCACCGGGTCGCTGCACATGACCATTCAGACGGCGGTGCTGATCGAGACACTGGCGAGTTTGGGCGCGGAGGTGCGCTGGGCGAGCTGCAATATCTTTTCGACGCAGGACCACGCGGCGGCGGCCATTGCGGCGGCGGGGGTTCCAGTGTTTGCGTGGAAGGGCGAGACGCTGGAGGAGTACTGGGAGTGCACTTACCGGGCGCTGTGCCATAAAGATAAAGACGGGAAGGGCGGCAAAGGGCCGCAGCTGGTGGTGGACGACGGCGGAGACGCGACGCTGCTGATCCACAAGGGCTACGAGCTGGAAGAGGGCGATAAGTGGGTCGATTCTCCGAGCGGCAACCACGAGGAGCAGGTGATAAAGGACCTGCTGAAAAAGGTTTACGCCGAGGACCAGCAGCACTGGCACAAGGTGGTGAAGGAGTGGCGCGGCGTGAGCGAGGAGACCACGACGGGCGTGCACCGGCTCTACAAGATGATGGAGCAGGGGAAGCTGCTGGTTCCGGCGATCAACGTGAACGACTCGGTGACGAAGTCGAAGTTCGACAATTTATATGGCTGCCGGGAGTCGCTGGCCGACGGGATCAAACGCGGGACGGACGTGATGATGGCGGGGAAGGTGGCGGTGATCTGCGGCTACGGCGACGTGGGCAAGGGATCGAGCCACTCGCTGCGGGGAATGGGCGCGCGGGTGATGGTGACGGAGATCGACCCCATCAACGCTCTGCAAGCGGCGATGGAGGGGTTCGAGGTGACCACCGTGGAGGAGACGCTGGGACGGGGCGACATCTACGTGACCTGCACAGGGAACACCGACATCCTCACACTGGAGCACATGCAGAAGATGAAGGACCAGGCGATCGTGTGCAACATCGGGCACTTCGACAACGAGATCCAGATGGACCGGCTGAACGCGGCCGAGGGCGTGACCAAGCTGAACATCAAGCCGCAGGTGGACAAGTACACGTTTCCAGACGGGCACTCGATCTTCATCCTGGCCGAAGGGCGGCTGGTGAACCTGGGCTGCGCGACGGGGCACCCGAGCTTTGTGATGAGCAATAGCTTCGCCAACCAGACGCTGGCGCAGATCGATCTGTGGAAGAACCGCGACAGCTACGAGCGGAAGGTATACGTGCTGCCCAAGAAGCTGGACGAAGAGGTAGCCAGGCTGCATCTCGAAAAGATCGGCGTGAAGCTGACCAAGCTGACCGAGAAGCAGGCCGACTACATAGGCGTGCCGGTGGAAGGGCCGTTCAAGGCGGAACATTACAGATACTAGGGGTCAGGTTTCAGGGGTCGGCGCGCTAGGGTTGAGTGCCTGACATAGAACGCCTCGATCGCTGAAACCTGACACCTGAAACCTGAACCCTATGTCAGCGCCACTCACCTTTTCGTTCGAGCTTTTCCCGCCGCGCACGCCGGAGGGCGTGGCCAAGCTGCCGGATGTGATTGCACGTCTGGCGGCGGTGAAGCCGGACTATTTCTCCGTTACCCACGGGGCCGGCGGCTCGAACCAGGAAGGCACGTACGAGACGCTGATGGCGGTGGTGGAGCACGCCGGGTCAGAGGCCGCTCCGCACTTGACCTGCGTGGGTTCGACGCGCGCAGCCATCGCGGCCCTGCTGGAACGCTACCGGGAAGCAGGCATGAAGCGGATCGTGGCGCTGCGCGGGGACCTGCCCGCCACAGCCATGAGCCCGGCCGCACCAGGAGAGTTCCACTACGCGAACGAGCTGGTGAGCTTCATCCGCGAGACGCACGGCGACGCGTTCCAGATCGAGGTAGCGGCGTACCCGGAGATGCACCCGCAGGCGCCCAGCCCGGCCGTGGACTTTGATAACTTCCGGCGCAAGGTGGAGGCCGGAGCGGACGGGGCGCTGACGCAGCTCTTCTACAACGCCGACGCGTACTTCGACTTTATGGAACGGTGCGCGAAGGCGGGCATCAGGATTCCGATTGTGCCTGGGATCATGCCCATCACCGGCTACGCCAATACAGTGCGGTTCTGCTCGGGGTGCGGGGCTGATCTGCCACGCTGGGTGCGGCTGCGGCTGGAAGAGCTCGAGAACGACAAGGCGGCGCTCAAGGACTTCGGGCTGGGCGTGGTGACGCGGCTCTGCGAGACGCTGCTCCAAAACGGCGCGCCGGGTTTGCACTTCTACACCATCAATCAGTCTGAACCCACGCTGCGGCTGTGGAAGAACCTGGGGCTGAGCGCGCGGGCGTGAGCGAAGCTAAACCCCGGACCGATGGTGAGAGGAGTTCCACAACGCTACCCCGCCGAAGGCCGCTTGCGCCCGTTTACGCGGGTAAAAATCCTCCACAAGGAGCTGCGCAGAAGCCGCGTCTGCTCGGCCTTGAGGGCCCGGTAGGAGCGCTCGACATAGAGGTCGAACTCGGGCGGCCAGCCGATGGTGGAGCGGCGCTCGGAGTAATCGTTGGCTGCCCACTTGGCCAGCACGGCCTTATAGCCCACAACGTGAGTCACAAAGTCGAGCAGGCAACGCGGCATCTCCTCTTCAATGATGAGGTGGGCGTTCTCGATGATGATTTTCTCGCGAATGTCATTGAGGGGCATGAAAATCGTGGTCATCCAGAGGACCCACTCCTTCATTTCCGCGTCGGTGATGGGGTGGCACTGGGTCTTGCCCTGCTTTTCGAGCAGGGAGCGATAGGCTATATTTCCGGCCACCGTGGCCACGTAGAGCGGGCCATAAAACTGGTTGAGGCGCTGGTTGACGAGGCTCAGCATGTCAGCGCGGCGGGCCATCATGCGCGTGCCCCAAAACGTGACCAGGTAGCCGGCAAAGGCCAGAATGATGGTGAGAACGGCGGCATTTTGCAGGGAACTCGGGAGGGAAATCGAAGACAGGTCCATGGCTTACCTTGCCGGAAAGTATACGCGCGTGGAGGCCGGCTGCACCGCGATGCGGGGGCGCGGGCGCCGGGCGTTCCCAATTTGCTACTTCGCGCGCGGCGGGAATGCTCTTTGTCTATTCAGGAACGACCTTGATCTCAAAGAGGCTCGGCCATAGCTTACCCGTGACGAAGAGCCGGCTATGCGCGGGGTCGTAGGCAATGCCGTTGAGCACGGCTTCGGGGTCGCTGACCGAGCCGGGAGGCAGGAGGCCGGTGAGATCGATCCATCTCAGGACATCTCCGGTTGCCGGCGAAATGACGGCAATGCGGTTGGAGTGCCAGATGTTGGAGTAGATTTCGCCGTGGATGTATTCGAGCTCGTTGAGCTGGGTGACGGGCGCTCCGTGGTCGGTGACCTCGATGCTGCGGACTTGCTTGAAGGTGTTGGGGTAGAGGAAGTGGAGTGTGGCGGAGCCGTCGCTGAGGATGAGGTCTTTGCCGTCCTGGGTGAGGCCCCATCCCTCGTAGGGGTAGTCGAAGGTGCGCAGCAGCCGGAAGGTGGCGCGGTCATAGACAAAAGCAATATGTGACTGCCAGGTGAGCTGAATCAGCGTGCTGCCCCAGTCCGTGAGTCCTTCGCCGAAATACAGGGTGGACAGCGCCTTAAACTTCAGGATGCGCCCGGTTTCCAGGTCTTCCTCGCGCAGGGAGGAGCGGCCGAGCTGGCCGGTGCTCTCGTATAAATGCCCATCCTCGTAGACAAGCCCCTGCGTAAAAGCCCTCGGGTCGTGGGGATAGACGTGAACGACGCGGTAGGTGTAGGTGCCGGCGGCGAACAGAGACGCGGTGGCCGCGGCCCAGAAAGCGAGGACGGCGAGTATTCGGGGAATATGAGAAAGACGCATAGCTAAAATTTTAGCCGGGTCTAAACCGCCGGCCCCGCGCCGTTGGCCATGAAAACTTCGACGGGGCCGCTCTTGGGCGCCTGGTTGAAGAAGCGGATAGCGGAATGGCCCTGGGCCGCCGCCTAACTTAAAGGCCGCCGTGGAAGCGGCCGAAGGCGCGGGCAAGCATCAGAGACATGACCAGGAAACCCGCGCCGAGGACGACCACCTGCGGGGCGCTGTGGAGATTGAAGCTGCCAACGCCAACGACGAGCGCGTAGGCAGCAGCGAGATTGAAGAAGCCCCATAGAACATTCACGGTCGACGACGACAGGCCCTTGCCCGGCGGCTTGGCGAAGGGACTCTGGAACGCACACCCAGAGATTCCGTTGATGAGGTGGGGCAGGGCATTGGCGAGAAACGCGCCGCCGAAGAAATAAGCCAGATAGTCGTACCAGTGCATGATGGGTGCTCTCCGATAGACGAGCAACATAGTAGCAGACTCTTAATGGCGCCAAGGTAGATGAGGCGGGCCAGAAACAGCGCGGCCAGAATGGCCGGATTCACCAGGACGATGTACGCCATGGTCAGAAATGTGGTGGCCCCGGCCAGGATCTCGGTGCGCCAGTTGGCGCCCAGCCGGTCAAATTCAAAATAGGCTTCGAGACGTTTCAGAATCGGCGGGTACGACTAGAAGACCACACGCGGGCAGCGGGGCAAAGGAAACTTGTGCGCGGAGCACGCGCGCTGGAGGCCGGGGCTGCAAAAGCGCGGGCGATGCCGGCCATCCTGCTGCGTGGAACGAGCGCGTCCCGGAAGCGGCCAGGAGGCGAGTTTGCGCCAGAGCGGGAGAAACGCGCCCGACTCAGCCAATGCTCCCGAGCCGAAGACGATCCAATAGACATCGAGATGGACGCGGTGGCTGGTGTGGGCCCAGAAGACTGCGGTGACCATGACGAAGGCCACGAAGAGCGCATAGACCAACGAATCCTCGCGCCAGAGGGAGCGGCGCCGCCACATTCCCCAGAGCCCCAGCAACATCACCGGTCCATAGGAAAATGCATTGACAAGATCGATGAGCAGGCCGCGGCGGGGACTGGGCAGCCAAGAAAACGCGGCGGCATTTTTGCGGAACCCGTTGATGATGGTTTGCCACGGATGCGACCGCATGTAATCGAGGCCCTTGTGAAGGAACCATCGGTCTGTCAATACTTCATTATTCGCCAGCAGCCTCAACTGCTGCTGATCCTGGGGCGTCAAAGCAGCCAGGGCCGCCGCTTTGCTTAGGTCGCTGCTTTCCTGGGGATAATAACGGAAGAGAAAGCCGTTGTTTCCGGTCCAGAGTTCAATTCCCGTCTCAGTGGTCAGCGTGGGGATGCCTGTAAGCAGGTAGTTTCGCCAGAGCCAGGGAAGGACGGTCAGGAACAAAAGGAGGGCGCAAACCACGCCAGCACGCGCTTGCTTGCGCCAGACCAGCCAAAATGGAACTAACAGAGCAACGGGGGCAATGGTGGCGCGCGTCAACACGTCGAGGCCTAGGAGCAGGCCAGCCAACGCGCCGGAGGCAACCCTGCCGGCAGACGCTGCTTGCCGCAGGACGAGCACTGCGGCAAGAGTGAGAAGCGTATAGAGGCTGGTTTCCTGGATGGCCGTGTCGTGGACGACATAGTACGGGTAGACCGCGGTGATGGCGGCAGCCAGGATGGCGGCTTTGGCCCCGGCCGGCCCGCGAAACATCTGGCGCGCCAGCAGCGCGGCGCCAATGACGGTTCCGGCGCCGACCAGGGATTGGGCAATCACGATCGGCCAAAAGGCCTTGTGACCCAGGGTCACTCCGGCGAGGAAGATGGAATACAGGGGAACACGGAATGCCGTAGGTATGCCTTGTAAGGAGATTCCCTTTCCCGCGGCGATATTCTGGGCCATGTCAAAAAAGAAGGTGTAGCCGTTGACCCAGAAGCCTGCGATGCCCGAATAAAGCCGCGCGCCGATACGCAGGGCAAAGGCCAGGATTGCAAACCAGTACACCGCGCGGGGAAGGTCCGGCTTGTTGAGTTTCAGCGGCATACGTGGAGGGTAAGGCGATGGATTCACAACGGTCAAAAGCGCGCATCTGTGAGGACGCGAAGCGAGATTTGCAGACCTTATGAGAGGAGCCGGGCCGCTTCCTTGGCGAAGTAGGTGACGATGAAATCGGCTCCGGCGCGGCGAATGCCGACGAGTGATTCGAGCATGGCGCGGTGGGGATCGAGCCAGCCTTTCTGGAAGGCGGCCTGGAGCATGGAGTACTCGCCGGAGACCTGGTAAGCGCCCATGGGGACGCCGAAGCGCTCACGGGCGGCGCCAATCACATCGAGGTAGGGCATGGCGGGCTTCATCAGGATCATGTCCGCGCCCTCTTCGAGGTCGAGATCGATCTCGCGCATGGCCTCGCGGAGATTGGCGCCGTCCATCTGGTAGGTTTTGCGGTCGCCGAACTGGGGCGCGGAATCGGCGGCGTCGCGGAAGGGGCCGTAGAAGGCGGAGGCGAACTTGGAAGCGTAGCTGAGGATGGGCGTTTGCGCGCAACCCGCGGCGTCGAGGGCGCGGCGGATGGCGGCCACGCGGCCGTCCATCATGTCGCTGGGAGCGACGACGTCGGCGCCGGCTTGGGCCTGGCTCACGGCGGTGCGGGCGAGCAGTTCGAGGGTAGGGTCGTTGTCCACATCGAAGTTCGCATCGGGGCCATCCCCGGATTTGACCACTACGCCGCAGTGGCCGTGGCTGGTGTATTCGCACAGGCAGACGTCGGCGATGAGGACCAGCTTTTTGGCGGCCGCGGATTGCTTGAGCGCGCGCAGCGCCTGCTGCACGATGCCGTTCTCCTGCCAGGCGCCCGTGCCTTGTTCGTCTTTGGATTCCGGCAGCCCAAAGAGCAGCAGGCCCGCAAGGCCCAGCCGCGCGGCCTCTTCGGCCTCGCGCACCGCTTCATCCACGGAGAGATTAAAGACGCCGGGCATGGAGGCGACCGGGCGGCGCACGCCTTCACCGGGACAGATGAAGAGGGGATAGATGAGGTCGCCGGGATCGAGCACGGTTTCGCGCACCAGGGCGCGCAACGGCTCGCTGCGGCGTAGGCGGCGCATCCGCATGTGAGGAAAGCTCATGGAGTCATTTTACTTGAAGTGAAGACGCGCGCCGTGCCGCTGAAACGGAGTGCGGGAAGCAGATGGCCCGCCGCGGGACTCTGCCATGCACTCTTGCGATGCGATCGATGCCGCGAATGAGAGCACGGCACAACCCACAAGGGTTAATGTCGCGATGACTGCGCACGTCAACTGCTGCTGCGATCGACGGCACGAGATACACGCGGAGCCGTCAGCATGGCTCGCGAACGGGCAGTGATAGCGCTCTCGAATGCGAGCCCGAGGTGTATACAAGAGAAGCGTGGTTATGGGGTTGCAATCCTGCACGCAAAGATGCTTTGAGGATTCTCAGGCCTCTCCAGGAGCGACGAATCTCATACCGGATGAAAGGAAGGTGTGCCGGATGGCATTTCCGAAAACTGTTTCCCGTGCCGCTCTGTTCTGTGCTCTTCTGTTCCTCTTTCCTGGTTGGTTGTCCTTCGCCCAAACCGAGACAGAGCTGACTTCCCAGAGCGGCGTGTCGGCGCAGCTTGACGCGGCCACCGGCAATTACCGCATCAGCGCGGACAGCCCGCAGTGGAGCTTCAGCGGGACCCTGGCCAGCGCCGCGAGCGATGTCCGCAAGGCAGGCGGGCAGGACCGCATCGGCGCGTATCAGCAACTGACGTTTACGTGGCAGAACGGCGAGACCCCGCTCGAAGGAACGATCCGGCTTTACCAGCAACGTCCGCTGGTTCTTTTTGAATACAAATATCTGAAGGCGGCCAGCCCGGCATCCGTCGTTTTTCCCAGTTTCACGACTATTCCGGCGGGGCTGCACCACTTCAGCTACAGGAACGACGCCTTTGCCGCGCCGCAGTTTGAGCTGGGACAATACGGCACGCCGTGGCTGCTGTTTGACGACAAGACAAATGCAGCGGTGATTTCTCCCGCATCCCATTTCATCATTGCGGGCATGCACGGCGACGGAGATCATCTCATCGCCAGCGGTTTGAACCAGCAGCTTCCGGGCGTACCGGCCGGTTTTGCGCAGCGGACGTTGATGGCCATCTCGCCCGGCATCCGGCAGACGTTTGATACCTGGGGATCGGCGCTGATGGCGCTGGGCGGCAAGACGCGTCCGGGAAACGAAAGCGACATCACGCTGAAGTATTACGGCTATTGGACAGACAACGGCGCGGTCTACTATTACCGCTTCGATCCGAAGCTGGGATATGCGGGCACGCTGGAGGCGGTTATCAATCGCTACCGCGAGGAAAAGATTCCCGTGCGCTATCTGCAACTCGATAGCTGGTGGTACGACAAGTCCTATCCGGGGATGAGCGCTGATGACCACATAGGAAACTGGAAGGCCTTTGGCGGGACGATGCAATACCATGCCGATGCTACGCTCTTCCCGCAGGGTCTGGAGGCGTTTGACAAAGCCGTTGGGCTCCCCCTGGTGGTTCATGGCCGCTGGATCAGCCAGCAAAGCCCCTACCACCAGAACTATGAGATCTCCGGCATTGCGCCTGTGGGCGCGAAATGGTGGAACGACATTGCGGGGTATCTGAAGTCGAGCGGCGTTGTGACATATGAGCAGGACTGGCAGAGCCGCATTACGGAGCAGTCGCCGGCCTTCAGTAACACCATCGACACAGGCGACAACTTTTACAACCACATGGCCGATTCCTGCCAGGCCCATCGCCTGACCATGCAATATTGCATGGCATTGCCAAGCGATTTTCTCGAAGGCAGCCGCTACGGCAATCTCACTTCGATCCGCGTCAGCGACGACCGTTTTTCGCGGCCCCACTGGCGCGGTTTCCTTTACACCTCGCAGCTCGCCTACGCCATCGGCACATGGCCGTGGACGGACGTGTATTTCAGCCGTGAGACCGATAACATGCTCATCGACACGCTCTCCGCGGGTCCGGTGGGAACGGGCGACGCGCTGGGAGCCGAAAACAAGCGGAACATCATGATGGCGGTGCGCGGCGACGGCGTGATCGTGAAGCCCGACGTTCCGCTGATGCCGCTGGACCGGATGTACATCGAAGACGCCCGAGCCGCGGCCCCGCCCCCGGCCAACCAAGGATTCCAGGGCGAAATGCCGCATCGCGGCCAAGCGCCGTTCATCGCCAGCACATGGACGGATGATGGGGCGATCCGCACCGCTTACGTTTTCGCGTTCAGCCGCTCGGCAGCGGTTTATCAAACCGTGCGCTTCACTCTGGAGGAGGCCGGCGCCGGTTCGCCCGCCTGCGTTTACGACTACTTCTCACACCTCGTGAGCCACGTGCCCAAGGGAGAGGATTTCAATGCATTTGTCGGGCCCGGCGAAACCGGCTATTACATTGTTGCGCCCACGGGGCCGAGCGGGATTGCACTGTTCGGCGACCAGGGCAAGTTTGCTGCGATGGGCAATGAGCGCATTGCGTCGGTGACGGAAGCTCCGCATTCCGTGACGGCGCAGGTGCTGTTTGCGGCAGGCGACGACTCCGTGACGCTGTTCGGCGACGCGCCATCCGCGCCCTCGGTTGTGGTTCAAGGCGGAAGCGCCGGCGCAGTATCGTTCCGCCAGAGCGACGGATATTTCTCAGTGCGCGTGACGCCCGATTCCGGCGCACCGGCCGTGCCGGTTAACGGGGATCCGGTGCGCCGCGCGAGCGTTCGAATTGAGATTCCGGCGCGGTGAATTCAGCCTGGGCAACAACGTCGTCCACCCCGGCTTTTTCGTGTGACCAGAACGGCGTCTTCACAGCTGCTGATAGAGCATCGAGTTGCGGTAGCCGAGCAGCATGACCAAAGTCCAGATGCCCAGGGCAGTGCCGAAGGGGAATCTGATAAGGCCGAGGAAAGCGGCGATGATGGCCACGATCCTTCCCCATGGGGTGTGCTCGATCAGGCCCCATCCGGCTGCCGCGGCCAAAACGGCGCGAAATGAGAGAAAGATCCAGGTAAAGTGCACCAGAGCGGGGAGCACCCAGACAGGCGGCACGGGGCCGTGCATGTGCATCCAGGGTCCGAAGCCGCCCATGAAGAATGCCTTCATGAAAGCCAATCCGGCAAAGCCCAGGAGCAGGGAGAGCCCCGCGTACACGAACCATACAATGGCCAGCGCCCGCACCTTGCCGGCATAACTTTCCAGTTGGAACTGAAGGCCGGGGACCGGAGGCGCCGGTGGGGCCATGGGACGGCCGCATTGGGGGCAAAAGCTTTGTCCGGGCGCTAACGCCTGACCACATCCGCTGCAAAACATAGCTGTCTCCTTGCGAACGACGTACTGAGATTACTACGCTAAGACAGTGCCGGCCGTTCCGTCCGGGCGTAGAAAGACCGGCTTGCGGGCGAGCGGCCCGGACCGAGGGCAGGCTGGGAGCAGAAACACGCCCCCTTCAGGCGCCGATCCGAAGGGCGGCGGACACGATCTTGGCCGCAGGACGGGAACTCTGAATCTGCTCTAGCGGTTTCGATGCGAATTCCTTGCGGCTCACTTACAATTTCCATGAAACATTCAAGATTGCTACACCGCGCGCGGCCGCAAAAACGGGGCCTGTCCCGGAGGCTAAGAGCCCAATGGGTGCGGCTCGCCGCGAAGGGGAGCGGCAAGCACGAATGATGCCAGGCAGGATACGCTAGGGCTGGCTTTGCGATCATGAGAACACTGGAAGTTGGAGACACTCTCGACCATTACCGTCTGGATGCGGCGGTTGCCAAGAGCGGCATGTCCACGTTGTTCAAGGCCACGGACCTAAACACCGGCAGGGTGGTTGCCATCAAGGTTCCGCAGCCGGAGATGGAAGCCGGCCCGGTGCTGCTGGAGCGCTTCCGGCGCGAGGAGGAGATTGGCAAGGAGCTAAACCACCCCGGGGTGGTGAAGACCTTCAACGGCGAAGAGCGCAGCCGCCGCTACATGGTGCTCGAATGGGTGGAGGGCCGGCTGCTGCGCGCCATTCTCAACCAGAAACGCAAGCTGCCCATCGACCGGGCGGTCATCATCACGTTGAACATTTGCGACGCCCTCGATTACATGCACAAGCACGGCGTGGTGCACCGCGACCTGAAGCCGGAAAACGTGATGGTGGATGAGTGGAACCGCACCAAGCTGATCGACTTCGGCATCGCCTTGAAGGAAGACGCACGGCGGATCACGCCGGTAGGGCTTACGCCGGCGCTGGGCACGCCCGACTACATCTCACCGGAGCAGGTGAAGGGCTTGCGCGGCGACCAGCGCAGCGACATCTACGCGCTGGGGGCGATGGTCTACGAGATGCTCACCGGCCAGCCGCCGTTCACGGGACCGAATCCGCTGGCGGTGCTGAACGAGAGGCTGCTCTGCGATCCCAGGCCAGCGCGGGAGTTGAACGGGGAGATATCACCCGCGCTCGAGGAGATTCTCAACCGCGCGCTGGAGCGCAACCCGCGCCACCGTTACGCGACGGCCGCCGAGATGGCCTGGGATCTGGAGCACCAGGACCAGGTGGGCGTGGAAGAAGGCGAGCAACGGCCGGGGATGCGCAGGCGGCGGCTGCCGGGCAGGCGGAAGATGCTGCTCTACGCGGGGCTGGCGCTGGTCCCGGTGGCGCTGTTCGTGGTGATGCTGCTGCTGGCGCGGCGGTGAAAGGTCTCAGAGGCTGCCGGCAGCTCGTACCGGGCACGCTCGATAGGGTCAGGCCCGCAAGGCTAAGGTGCTGGCCACAGGCGCAGCCAGGGAGCAACGGTTGCGGCCGGCGGCTTTGGCCGCATACAGCGCGGCATCCACCTCGCGTAGGACTTCGCCAGATGTGGGTTGGCACCATTCTTGGGTGGTAAGGACGCCGATGCTGATGGTAATAGAAATGGGGCCGTGCGCGGTCGGAATCGGCGATGCTGCGATGGCCTTTCGTAACTGATTGGCCCGCGCCAACGCATCCGGCGCAGCACAACCGGGCAGCAAAACCAGGAACTCCTCTCCACCGTAGCGTCCCACAAGATCGTAAGTACGCACCGTCCTAAGGAGCAGGGAAGCGACCGCCCGTAGCACCTCGTCTCCTACGGGATGTCCATGGATGTCGTTGATTAATTTAAAGTGGTCCAAGTCTCCCAGCAGTACGGCGGTGCGGCCATCCTCGCGGAGATTGCGCGCAAGCTCGCGCTCGAGCATATCCAGGATGGCTTCGCGATTCAGGAGAGAGGTAAGGTAATCATGCGCAGCTTTGAATTCCAGCTCATCCCGAGCACGCCTGAGTTCGGCCTCCACCGCCTTCAGTGCAGTGATATTGCGCCCGATTCCGATAATGCCGATGATCTTGTGAGCCGCATCGCGCAGTGGAAATTTTGAAGTCAATATCCTGCGCGTCTGACCGTCGGATTCTTTGAGATGTTCTTCCCGGCTGGTCAGAGGCTGACCGGAGAGGACGACTTTCTGCTCATCTGCAAAGAAGCCTGCGGCAAGCTCTTGCGGGTAGAAATCGGAGTCGGTTTTGCCCAGGAGATCGGAGCTGTCCGCAACCCCCATTGCATCGGCAGTGGCCTGGTTGGCCAGCAGAAAGCGGCTATTTGCATCCTTCACATAAATCAGGTCAGGCAGGCTGGCGACCACGGCTCGAAGCATCGCCAATTCCCCCACCGTGCTTGCACCGTCCCGCTTGCGAATCTCTGCCTTCGCGCGATGACGGTTCATCAGACCGCCGGCGACCGCCGACAGACTCAGGAGAAGGGCGAATGCTGCCCAGGGAATGTAGATTGGACGCCCGGGGGCAAGGCGGAACACAAGCTGCGCAAACAGGTTTCCTCCTGTTGCGGCCACCAAGCCGGGCAGGCCGAGTTGAGCCAGAGCTACCATCCGAATCCCGACCTGCAACGCGAGCAGAGACGATCCGCTTTCCGCCATCGCGGGGCCAGAATGGTGAGATTCCAGTTCCCGTGACAAGAGGGCGCAATACCCTGACAGACACCGGCCCTCCTACGCGAGGGCGATACGTCCGGACCCGCCTGCCAATATAGATCGGCTGCGACCCCGGAAAATCTAGCTGGAAATGCGGGCTATCTTTCTTGTTAATGGACTTTAGTGGAATATCCCGGCTTACGGCGGTTCCGAGGTAGCTATACGCATTTTGAGGGCCTTCAAGGACGCCGCTCCCTGAGGGTCGCGACGGCTTAACTTTAGGGGCTCGGGGTGCAGTAATCTTGGAACCGCTATCGGCGCGATGAGGCCGCGCTGGAAGCCTGCCCCAGGTACAGGCGAAGGGCTAGGACGCCCGGTGCTTAGCGGTACGATTCGTCGCGGTGGATGACGAACTCCGGATAGGCTCCGCCGCCCAGCTCGTGCAAGTCCAGGCCGATGCGCTCGCCTTCGGGATCGACGCGGAAGGGCACGATGCGGTTGAGGAGCGCGAAGAGCAGGTAGACCAAAGGCAGAATGAGGCCCACGAGAGCGGCGATGCCGATCAGTTGGGCGAGGAACTGGCCCGGCCGGTGCACGAAGAGGCCGGCGGCGAAGAGGCCCCAGAGGCCGGCGGCGCCGTGGACGACGATAGAGCCGGAGGGGTCGTCGATGGAGAGTGCGAGCTCCAGAAACTCGACCAGGAGGGGGGTAAAGATGCCGGCGACGAGGCCGACGAAGAGCACTGCGCCGGGAGTGACGAGGGCGGCGCAGGCGCTGGAGGCGACCAGGCCGGCAAGCCAGCCGTTGGCGCAGAGGCTGGCGTCGGGTTTGCCGAAACGGATGCGGGTGACGGTGAAGGTGGCGGCCAAGGCAGCCGAGGCGCAGAGCAACGTATTGACCGCGGTAGTGGGCAGAGCGGCGAGTGGGGCGTGGAGCCAGAGGATGGCTCCGGCCACATTCCAGGCCAGCCAGCCAACCAAGGCGAGCAGGCAGCCGAAGAGCACGTAGGAGGCGTTGTGTCCGGGCATGGCGGTGGAAAGGCCTTCCTTGGGAAATTTGCCGCGGCGGGGCCCGGCGATCCAAACGACGACCAAAGCGCTCAGGCCGCCGAGAGCATGGACCGTGGCCGCGCCGCCGGGGTCGAGGAAGCTGGCGCCGAGGGAGAAGTTCAGGCCGAGCTGAGCGAGCCAGCCGCCGTCCCAGATCCAGTGGGTGAGGAGGGGAAAGACGATGGCGGCGAGAACGGCGGCAGCAGCGAGGCCGGCAGCAAGCCGCCAGCGGTCGGCGCCCGAGCCCCAGGGCAGCAAAGCGGCCATGGCGACGGCCAGGAACTCGAACAGGAGCGCGAGCTGGGCTTGGGGTGGAGCGGAGGCGAAGCCGCCCAGGGGAAGCGCGCCCTCGCCCAGCCAGTTCCAAGGTTTGCCAGCCAGGTGAAAGACGTGGCCCGTGCCGCCGGGCAGGCAGCCGGCGAAGGCGGCGCCTACGATGGCGAAGACCAGGGCGCTGACGGCCACAATGGCGAGATTGCCGAGGAGGGCTTGGGCGGCGGAGCGCGAGCGGCCCAGCCCCGCATTGATCAGCGCCACGCCTGCAACAGCCAGCGGGGCAACGAGCAAAAGCGCGAGGGTGAGCGCAAAGACCGCATCGCTCATCAGGGGGTGCTGAGCGGCGTTCATAGGCGCCTCTCTCCGCGCGGCGGCATATGGCCGCGCACCGCGACAACCAGGCCGAGCCCCTCGACGGCCAGACCGCAGACTACGAAGACGGCGCGCTGCGATGCTCCGGGGAAGAGCACGAGTGCGGCGATGGAGAGAAAGAATCCGGCTGGCATGACCAGCAATCCAGCGTATTTCATGCGTTCTCGTCCTGGTTGCTTCCGTTCAGAGGTTTTGCACTGGTGTTGCGTCTACAGCGATGCATGGGAGTGGCCCGTCCGCATGGAGTCGAGCAGGCCTACGCAAAGGGAATTTCTTGAAACCGGGTGTTACGCCCTTATGAATTCTAAAGCACCCGGCCGCTACGGTTATGCTGGCGGGCTGAATCCTCCCTAGTTGGCGCGCGTCTAGCTTGCGCGTCCCGGCATTCCTGTTCGATCCAAGGAGGCTTTGCTCCATGAATGCGGTTGAACAGCAAACGCAGAATCCTGCGGGCGCGCCCGGATTTCCGTTTGCAGCCGGAGTGCCGAGGGCTATTCAGGGAAGGAAGAGTGGGACGGACGGCGAGAACATGGTCCCCCTGGAAGTTAGTTTCGGACGGTGAGCCGGTAACTCAGGCCGGGCCGGCACCTTCGGCGAAGTATGAAAAATTGAAGACGGCGCGATAAATGCTTTCTATCTTTGCTGGAGTACCGACTCTGGGGCAGTAGAATCGGTCCGATGAAAGGGTTTTCGCCTCGCAAGTCATTTATAATCAGCACATCTAAGCATCTGTCCGGCCGATTGTAGTCGCCTGGCGAAGGGTTGAGGGTTGTTGAAAATTCCTCCTCCTTACAATCAAGGTTCTCGTCAATAACAGGGGAAAACCACTTCCTCATATTTTTCAAAGTTTTTTGGTCAAAGGCCTTGCGTTTAGACCGCGAGGTGCTATAGTGACTTTTTTGGGCTTTTTACTTCCCGCTATCCGTTTGCCCGAGCTCCAATTTTGTACATAGCACGTGTGACCGCGAGCACAGCGGCGCATTTCGACATGTAAATCGAGCAGGGAACAATTCATGCCGCAGATATTTGACCGTAGCTCCAATGCTCTGGCTCGCGCGAGCCTTGTGTTGACGGGACTGATTGTGATTGCCCTGGGAGTGACGCTGGACCAACTGCAGCGCTCGCCGTGGGTGACACGTCAGGGCCAGCGCGCGGACCAGCCGGTTCCTTTCAGCCATGAGCACCACGTGATGGGGCTGGGGCTGCAATGCCAATACTGCCATACGACGGTGGAGGTGTCGAGTTACGCGGGGATTCCGCCCACGCGGACCTGCATGAACTGCCATTCGCAGATCTGGACTGACGCGCAACTGCTGGAGCCGGTGCGCGATAGCTGGGTCACCGGCCAATCGATCCCTTGGACGAGGGTGCACGATCTGCCCGATTTCGTCTACTTCAACCATGCCATTCACGTGAACAAAGGCATCGGTTGCGCGACCTGTCACGGGCGCGTGGACGAGATGCCGCTGATGTACGCGCAGAACACGCTGCAGATGGAGTGGTGTCTGAACTGCCATCGCGATCCGGCCAAAAACCTGCGTCCGACGAGCGAAATCTACAGCTTGGCATGGAAGGGGCCTTCCGAGGACCGCCCGGTGTGGTGCGCGGCGGCGCCGAATAGGGCCGGCATTCCCACGGCGCAGAGCGTGAACTGCGTGACCCAGGACCCGAGCCAGAATCCGGCGGGGACGGGCGATGAGATGGCCCTGCTGGAAACGCCGGCGGGCGGCGCGCAAGCGGCGAGCACCGGGCACAACGTGGCGGGGGATACGAGTCCGCCGGCGCCGTCAGCCGCACCGGTCTATCAGGAGTTCACCAACCAGGACGCACTGGGGCAGTTTCTGCTTGTTCACTACAAGATTAAGACGCCTAAAGATCTGACCGATTGCGAGACCTGCCACCGATGATTGAGCGAGAGATGAACCCCATCGCGAACAACGCGCCAAACGAAACGGGGAATGCCGTGAACACCGAGGAGAACATCGCTCAGGACGCCGGAACCCAGCCCGTTAAGCCGATGGCGCTGGCTGCGGTGCGCCAGGAGTTGAAGAGCGCAAAGGGCAAGTCCTCCGCGGCGGGCAAGCGATTCTCCACCCCGCAAACGGAGACCAGTTTGCGGGGGCCCCGGTTCTCCACCCCGCAAACGGAGACCAGTTTGCGGGGGCCTCGGTTCTGGCGGTCCCTGGACGAGCTGGCGGATACGCCGGAGTTCCGGGAGGCGGTGGAGCGGGAATTTCCTTCGGTGGCGCCGGAGTGGGTGGATCCGGTTTCGCGGCGCGGCTTCTTGAAGCTGATGGGCGCGTCGATCGCGCTGGCTGGCTTGGCCGGCTGCACCAAACAGCCGGATGAGAAGATCTATCCATATGTAAGAGCCCCCCAGGACCTGGTGCTGGGCAAACCCATGTATTTCGCCACCGCGCATCCGTTTACGACCGGCGCGGTGCCTCTGCTGATCAAGAGTTCCGAGTTCCGGCCCATTAAAGTGGATGGCAACCCGGAGCACGCCTACAACCAGGGCGGCTCGGACCCGTTTTCGCAGGGAACGCTGCTGGACATGTACGATCCCGACCGCTCGCAGCACGTGCTGTATCGCGGGGAGAACCGGGAGTGGGGAGATTTTGCCGAAGCGCTGCAGCAGAAGGTGACCTCCACCAAGGATGGGGCGGGCATCTACTTTCTGAGCGCGACCATTACCTCGCCCACGCTGGCGCGGCAGTGGAAGGCAGTGCAGGCGGCCTGGCCCAAGGCGAAGCTGGTGCAGTACGACCCGGCGTTGGCGGGAACGGCGGCCGAAAAGGGCATCAACGTTCAATACGATCTGGCGGCCGCGGATGTGATGGTCTCGCTGGACGCGGACTTTCTTTCGAGCGCGGCCTACCCCGGCTTTCACCGGCTGGTGCGCGACTACGCGAACCGGCGCCGGCAGCCGGCCGGGGGATGGAACCGGCTGTATACAATCGAGAGCTCGACGACCACGACGGGCATGAAGGCCGAGCACCGGCTGCGACTGAGAGCGAGCGAAGTTCCGGCCTTCACGGCGGAGCTGGCCAAGGCTGTGGGCGTGACGGGAGCGAACCCGCCGGCGTGGGAGTGGAGCGACGGCGAGAAGAAGTATTTGGCCGCGCTGGCCGCAGAGCTGAAGGCCAACGCCGGCAAATGCGCGGTGCTTCCGGGGCTTTATCAGGACGCGGCGGTCAGCGAGCTGGCGCTGGCCATCAATAGTGCGCTCGGCAATATCGGCAAGACGGTTTTTGTTTCGGCGGAGACGGTGAACCCGCTGCCCAGCGACCAGATTGGAGATTTCAAGGCGCTGGTGGACGATCTGAACGCGGGCAAGGTGGACTGGCTGATCATTCTGGACTCCAATCCCATCTACACCGCGCCCGCCGACCTGAAATTCGCGTCCGCCTTTAACAAGGCCAACATCGTGGCGCATCTGGGTTCTCACCTGGACGAGACCGCCCAGATCTCCCACTGGCACATCAATTCCGCGCACTATCTGGAATCGTGGAGCGATTGCCGCGCTTACGACGGGACGGTTTCGATCGTGCAGCCCATGATCTCGCCTCTCTACGGGGGGCACACGGCGCACGACGTTTTTCAGACGCTGTTGTTCGACCACCCCTTACTGAGCGCCTACGAAGCGGTGCGCGAGACGTGGCTGCCGGTGATCCAGAAGAACGAGACAGTGCCGGGTGACGTTGAGACGGGCTGGCGCAAGGTGCTTCACGACGGCTGGATTGAGGGAACGGCATTCGACAAGACGGCCAAGATGAGCGTGGAGGCGGCGTTTGATGGCCACGTTCCAGCGCCAACGCCCAAGGATTCGATCGAAATCATTTTCCGGCCCGATCCGACGATCTACGACGGGCGCTGGTCGAACGTGGGCTGGCTGCAGGAGCTGCCCAAACCCATCACCAACCTGAGCTGGGACAACGCGGCCATCGTTTCCGGGGCCACGCTGACCCGGCTGGGACTCGAAGAGCAGGACATCGTGGAGCTGAGCGTAGGCGAGGGCAAGGTACGGGCGCCGGTGGTCGTGGCTCCCGGTCATCCCGACAATTCGGTGACGGTGTACCTGGGCTACGGGCGCGAGTTTGCCGGGCGGGCGGGCTCGGGAATCGGGTTCAATGCTTATCTGATCCGCAATACCTGGGCGCCGCTCTACGCCACGGGCTCCATCCGCCAGGTGCCGGGCAAGTGGGGCGTGGCCATCACCAAGAGCCACTACCAGGACCACCGCGGGGCGAGGTTCGGCCAGCAGGGCGACGGCGACAACTCGCTCGAGGGCGACGAGGCGCTGGGCCCGCGCGGCATTATTCGCTACGCTACGCTGGAGGAGTTCAAAGCCGACCCGAATTTCGCCCACGAGGGCGTCAATCACGAGACCCCTGCCCGCAACACTTCGCTGTTTCCCAACTGGCCGTACAACGAATACGCCTGGGGCTTGTCGATCGACATGAACAGTTGCACGGGATGCAACGCGTGCATCGTGAGCTGCTACGCGGAAAACAACATCGCCGTGGTGGGCAAGCAGCAGGCGCGCATCGGTCGCATCATGCAGTGGTTGCGCATCGATACCTACTTCGAGGGCGACCTGTCGGCGCCGCGGGCGCACTTCCAGCCCATGAACTGCCAGCAGTGCGAGGACGCGCCGTGCGAAATCGTGTGCCCGGTAGGCGCGACAGTGCACTCGCCGGAAGGCTTGAACGTGCAGATCTACAACCGCTGCGTGGGCACGCGCTATTGCTCCAACAACTGCCCCTACAAGGTGCGGCGGTTCAACTTCCTGCTCTATTCCGACTTTGACACACCCAGCCTGAAGCTGATGCGCAACCCCGACGTGTCTGTGCGCTCGCGTGGAGTGATGGAGAAATGCACCTACTGCATTCAGCGCATCCAGGAGGCCAAGATTCAGGCCGACATCGACAACCGCCGCGTCCGCGACGGCGAAATTATCACCGCCTGCCAGCAAGCGTGCCCGGCCCACGCCATTGTCTTCGGCAACCTCAACGACAAGACCAGCCAGGTGGCGAAGCTACGCGCCAACGAGCGCAGCTACCAGGTGATCGCGGACGTCAATACGCGTCCGCGGACGACTTATGTGGCCGAAATATTGAATCCGAATCCGCAACTGGAAGAAACGCCGGTGGAGCACCTGCCGGCAAAAGGCTGAATTCACGATGGCAACCAGGGAAGTGAACATCAAAGACCCGGGCGTCGATCCGGCGACCGGCGAGTTCAAGGTCATCGGACCGGGCCAGACCTTCAAGTCGGTCACCGACAAGATCACGCGCATCGTGCTTACGCCGCATACGCCCCTGGGCTGGTTTGCCTTCTTTGGCGTGGCGGGCGCGGGCGTCACCATGCTGTTGGTGGCCCTGGTATGGCTTTTCCTTAAGGGCGTGGGCATCTGGGCCATTTCACAGCCAGTGGCTTGGGGCTTCGCCATCATCAACTTCGTGTGGTGGATCGGTATCGGCCACGCCGGCACCCTGATCTCCGCCATCCTGCTGCTCTTCAAGCAGGGCTGGCGGAACGCGATCAACCGCTTCGCTGAGGCCATGACCATCTTTGCCGTGGTCTGCGCGGCGCTGTTTCCGCTCATTCACGTGGGCCGCCCGTGGCTGGGATATTGGCTGCTGCCCCTGCCGTTGACGATGGATGTATGGCCGCAGTTCCGGTCGCCGCTGATGTGGGACTGCTTTGCGGTCTCGACCTACGCCACCATCTCGCTGGTGTTCTGGTACATCGGCATGGTTCCCGACTTAGGCACGATGCGCGACCGCGCGGAGTCGAAGTTCGCGCAGTATTTCTACGGCATGCTTTCCGTGGGCTGGCGCGGATCGGTGCGGCACTGGGCGCGCTATGAGACGGCCGGGCTGCTTTTGGCGGGCCTAGCGACGCCGCTGGTGCTCTCGGTGCACACGGTCATCAGCTTCGACTTCGCCGTGGCCGTGCTGCCCGGCTGGCACACGACCATCTTCCCACCCTACTTTGTAGCCGGCGCCATCTATTCGGGCTTCGCCATGGTGCTGACGCTGGCCATTCCTTTGCGCAAGTTCTATCACCTGGAGCAACTGGTGACGATCCGCCATATCTCCAACTGCGGCAAGGTGATGCTGGCCACCGGCTTCATCGTGGCTTACGGCTACGGGATGGAAGCGTTCATGGCCTGGTACTCGGCCGATCACTGGGAGGCGTTCACGTTCTGGAACCGCATGTTCGGACCTATGGGGTGGTCCTATTGGGTGCTGGTCAGCTGCAATCTGCTTTTTCCGCTCACCACTCTGTGGTCGCGCAAGCTGCGCACCAACATGGTGTACATGTTCATCCTCTCCATCGTGGTCAACACGGGCATGTGGTTCGAGCGTTTCGTGATTATCGTGACCAGCCTGACGCGGGACTTTCTGCCCTCATCGTGGGGCACCTACTACGCGACCAAGTGGGACTACATGACGTACGCGGGGACGCTGATGCTGTTCCTGTTCCTCTTCCTGTTGTTTGTGCGCTTCCTGCCCATGATTCCCATGTCTGAGATTCGCACTATGTTGCCGGGGGCCGAGATCAAGCCCAAGGCAGCAGCGGAGGTCGGTGACTAATGCCCGCACGCGAAGGAACCTACGGCCTGCTGGCCGAATTCGACACGCCGGGCGACCTGATCCGCGCCGCTCGGAGGGCGCGCCAGGACGGCTGGCGGCGGCTGGACGCCTACTCGCCTTATCCGCTGGAAGAGGCGGCCGAGGCCATCGGCTTCCACCGCAACAGGGTGCCGCTGCTGACGCTGATTGGCGGCCTGATGGGCGGGGCGGCCATGTTCGCGCTGGAAACGTGGATCTCAGTGCTGGCCTTTCCGCTGAATATCGGGGGGCGCCCGACGTACTCCTGGCCGGCCTTTCTGGTGCCGGCTTACGAGTGGACAATTCTGTGGGCGGGGCTTTCGGCGGGCTACGGCATGTTGGCGCTGTGCGGGCTGCCGGCGCTTTACCATCCGCTGTTCAACGCGCCCAACTTCCGCGACCGGGCGAGCACGGACAAGTTCTTCCTATGCCTGGAGGCGCTGGACCCGAAGTTCGATCTGCGGGATACCAAGGCTTATCTGGAAGGCTTCAAACCGGTTTCGGTAACGGAGGTGGAGTACTGATGCGGGCGCAGCTTTCAGCTTTCAGCTCTCAGCCTTCAGCTATAAGTGCCGTGCAGCGGTGCGCGCGCGCGGGCGCGGCGGCTGCATCTCTAGCGGCGTTGGTGTTTATCGCCGGCTGCCGGCAGGACATGCAGAATCAGCCCAAGATGTTTCCGCAGCGGGGATCGTCTATGTTTGCCAATCATCGCGGGGCGCGGCCGCAGGCGCCGGGTACGGTGGCGCGCGGCGAATTTCACGAGGACACCTATTTCTATACGGGCGTGATGGTGGATGCGCAGGGCCATCGGGAAGAGAGCAATCTGATGCCTTTCCCAGTGACGATGACGGTACTCAAGCGCGGCCAGGAGGAATTCAACGTTTACTGCTCAGCCTGCCACTCGCGGGTGGGCAACGGACTGGGCATGATTGTGGAGCGCGGGTACAAGCCGGCGGCCAACTTCCACGACGCAGCGCGCATGGCGCAACCAGTCTCGCACTATTTTTACGTAATGACTCACGGCTATGGCGCCATGCCCGACTACTCGGCGCAGCTAACGCCCGTGGACCGTTGGGCGGTAGCGGCCTACATTCGGGCCTTGCAACTGAGCCAGGCGGCCACGCTGAAAGACGTGCCGCCGGGAACCCAGATCCAGAACCTGAAGGAAATCGCGGCCGAAGAACATTTGCCGGCGGGCTATGCCGAACCGTGGGCTTTGCCGACGACGGCGGTGGAGGCCATGCCGCCGGTGGCCAGCGAGGGAACGCCGGGAATGGCTCCGGCCAACGTTGCGCCTCCCAAGATCGCGATCCCGCTAAAGAGACCGGCCTCCGGGCCGACCCAGTGAGGACTTGAACGGAATGGCTCACGAATCGCACGCCAAGACACTCCCCGCCGATCTCGGCGCACCGGCCCTTGTGGACGTCTGGAAGACGCGTGCGCTGGTGATTGGGGCGGTCTTCTCGATCATCGCCGCCGCTTTGGCCTTTGCCGATCACTCGATTGATCATGTGATGCGCGCCTGGGTGATGGGGCTGATGATCACCTTCGGCTTTGCGGTGGGCGGGCTGGCTCTGCTTATGGTGCAGTACTGCTCCGGCGGCAAGTGGGGCCTGCTGCTGCGCCGGCCTCTCGAAGCCATGAGCCGCACGCTGCCCCTGGTCTTTGTCTACTGGGCGGTCAGCGCCATCTTTATGAAGCGGCTCTACCTTTGGGCGAACTACACAAGCGCGATCGCTACAGCGGCGGGATTGAAGGCCGGCCTCATCACAGAGGCGCAAGCCCACTGCCTGGACTTCAAGCGGCCTATGCTCAATCCGGTGACATATGTTTGGGTGTGTGTGCTGTGCTTCGCCATCTGGGGGCTCTACGCCTGGCGGCTGAACTCGCTGGGGCTGCGCCGGGATGCGGATTCGCCGGATAGCACGCCCTTCTGGATCAAGAAATTCGAGAACATCAGCGGTCCCGGCATTGTGGTCTACGCGGTGACCATCACAGTGGTATCGATTTACTGGGTGATGTCGGTGGACGTCACTTGGTTTTCGACCGTCTACGGCCTGCTGTACCTGGTGGAGCAGGGATTCCAGGTATTGGCGCTTTCGATCATTGTCACCATTGGTCTATCCAAGGCCGAGCCCTACCACACAATCCTGCGCCAGACCGAGCAGCACGACCTGGGCAAGCTGGCGTTCGCCTTCGTGATGCTCAATATCTATCTGGCTTTCGGACAGTTTCTGATCATCTGGTCGGGGAACCTGCCCAATGAAATCAACTGGTACCTGGACCGGATCCGCGGCGGCTGGGGCATCGTGATCACCATCGATTTTATTTTCCACTGGCTGGTTCCCTTCACGCTGCTGCTGTCGCGGGACCTGAAGCGCAATCAGAAGCGGCTGACGCTGGCCTGCCTGGTGATGATTCTGGCCGTGGCCGTGAACCAGTTCTGGCTGATCGAGCCCAGCTTCAAAGACGCAGCGCGCAACCTGCACTTCAGTTGGGGAATTCTGGAATACGCTGCCGTTCCGGTGGCCATGACGGCCTTCTGGGCGGCCTTTTACTGCACGCGGCTGAAGACGCGTCCGCTGGTGCAGACCAACGATCCGCACCTCAAGGAGATTCTGGAGCCTGAACATGCCATCGCCTAGCAATGAAGGTTTGGGGCAGGCCCCCGGGGAGCACAACCAGGAAGAGATCGATACCTCCCTGGGTTTTGAGCGCAAGGACGTCCGGGTCGTAGGGGTTCTGGTGTTTTTAGCCGCGCTGGGCGTCTTCGTGGTGGTGACGGCGGTGCTCTGCTACGGCATCGGGAAGGTGATCAACGCGCACATGAACGAGGAAGACGGGCAGCCCAGCAAATGGGCCAAGACCGTGGACATACGGCAGCTCGGCAATCTGCCTTCCAACCCCGCGATGCAAAACAAGGTGGCGCAGCTCATGGAGAGCTTTCCCACGCCGCGCTTGCAGATCGACAACGGGGATCAGGAGGTGGCCGACCTGCACGCGCGGGAGAATCTGCTGCTCGACCACTATAGCTGGGTCAACGAGGCCAAGGGGGAAGTGAGGATCCCCATCGCGCGGGCCATGGAGCTGATCGCCCAGCAGGGACTGCCGGTGGCGCCGCCCATGAAGGAGGAGCCGCTGATGACCGGCGACACGAGGCCGGTGGTGACCTTACCGCTGACCGACGGGTTTGCGCCCACCGGCTTTGAACAGCAAGAGGCGGAACAGCGCGCCATCGCGGCCGGGCGCGAGCAGGCGAGCCGGTAGGCGTCGTGGGTGGCGCGCACAACGCGCCGGGCAGGCCAGGCGTCGCATGGCCGGCCGGGAGAAAGGAAGAGGAATTATGCGGAGCGAAGATACAATCCGGAGAAACCGGCTCGGGAAAGGGATGGCCGCGGCGGTAGGCGTTGCGGCGATGGTGCTGTGCCTGGCGGCGGCAGCGCCGCCGCTGATGGCGCAGATTTCAACGTACGGCGCTAAGGGGCTGCCGGCGATGACGTCGGCGATGAGCCAGCCAACGGGGCAGACCGACACCACGCCGACGATCCTGAACAAAGTTGCCATCGACCAACATCTGAACTATCAACTTCCGCTCAACCTGACGTTCACCGACGACACGGGCAAGCTGGTTCCACTGGGCAATTATTTCGGCAAGGTTCCCGCCATTTTCATGCTTGTTTATTACCGCTGCCCGATGCTTTGCCCGGAAGAACTGGAAGGGCTGACCAGCGCGCTGAAGATGATCAGTTTCCGGCCGGGCAAGGACTTCAACATCATCGTCATCAGCATCGATCCCACAGACACGACGGCGATGGCGGCGGCCAAAAAGGCGAAATACCTGAAGATGTACGGGTATCCCGAGACCGCCGACGGCTGGCACTTCATGACCGGGACGCAGGCCAACATCGACAAGATCACCTCGGTGGTCGGGTTCAAGTACGTCAAGTTCAAGGTGCCGGGAACGAATGTCACGCAGTTTGCCCACGCCAGCGCGGCGGAGATCGTGACTCCGCAGGGCAAGCTGGCGCAGTACTACATGGGCGTGGAGTACTCGCCCAAGGACATGCTGCTGGGGTTGGACGAGGCCTCGGACAACCGCATCGGCTCGCCGGTGGACAACATTCTGACGTACTGCTTTCACTACGATCCCGCGCACCAACACGCACGATCTGATTATCTCGCGCGTGGTGGAGGCGGGCGGGCTCTTCACCATGCTGATCCTGGGCGGGTTCATGCCGGTGATGTTTCGCAGGGACCACCGGGAAGGTCATGATGCCGGGCCGGCAACGCATGAAGCAGCGAAGAAGGTGAACGGATAACGGAATGAACCATATCAGTCCAGTACTCTGGCAATTTCTTGTTAACTGGCTGCAGCACTTCCCGCTGTTTCCGCCCGAGGCGTCGACCATCGCGCCGCAGATCGGACGCGCTGTTCTTCTTCATGGTTCTGGTGAGCCTGGTGGGGCTCACGGTTGTGATGCTGCTGGTGGTCGGTTTCTCTATCCTTTACAACAAGAGGCGCCATCCCCACGCCGTCCAGATTGAGGGCTCCACGCTGCTGGAGGCCACCTGGACCATTATTCCCCTGGGTCTGTTCCTGATGATGTTCGTGTGGGGGGCGCTGATTTATTTCCGTGTATACACGCCGCCCGCCAATGCCATGAATATCTACGTGGTGGGCAAGCAGTGGATGTGGAAGGTCGAGCACCCGGGCGGGCAGCATGAGATCGACGAGCTGCATGTGCCAACCGGCCGCGCCGTGCAGTTGACGTTAATCTCCCAGGACGTGTTTCACAGCTTTTCGATCCCCGCCTTCCGGGTGAAGCGCGAAGCCATACCGGGCCGTTACACGACGGTGTGGTTCCAAGCCACCAAGCCGGGTACCTATAATCTGTTCTGCACGCAGTACTGCGGGACGGGTCACTCCACGATGATCGGGCATGTGGTGGTGATGACGCCCGATAATTACCAGAAGTGGCTGGACAGCTCCACCAGCGGCGAATCGCTGGCGCAGAACGGGGAACGGCTCTTCGCCAGCCTCAGTTGCAACGCCTGCCACAACACGCGCCCCGACGCGCGCGGCCCCAACCTGGTGGGCGTCTACGGCTCGCAGGTCACACTGGCCGATGGCGAGACCATGACCGCCGACGCCGCCTATCTGCGCCAGGCGATCCTGGATCCGTCCAATCATAACCTCGAGGGCTTTACGCCCATCATGCCGACTTATCAGGGCCTGATCAGCGAAGACGGGGTTGTGGAGTTGATCGAATACCTGAGGAATCTGACCACGGACTATCGTTTGCAGGAAACCCTGAACACCACTGAACTACCCCCTGTGAACGAGGGCAAGACCGCCGCGCCAGCGCCTGCGGCGCAAAAGGAGGTCAAACCATGAGCAGCACCACCATCGTAAGTCTTCCCGATCAATCCACGGCCAGGATTCCCAAGATGAACTTCCTGTCCAGGGAGAACGGTCTGCTGAGTTGGCTGCTGACCGGCGATCACAAGCGGATTGCAACTCTCTACCTGATCTCAATCACTTTCTTTTTCTTTATTGGCGGGGCCCTGGCGGGCCTTATCCGCCTGGAGCTGCTGACGCCACAGACGGATCTGATGGCCGCCGACACCTATAACAAGGTGTTCACCATGCACGGTCTGATCATGGTCTTCCTCTTCCTGGTGCCGTCGGTGCCGGCCACCATCGGCAATTTCGTCATTCCCATGATGGTAGGGGCCAAAGACCTGGCGCTGCCCAAGATCAACCTGCTGAGCTGGTATCTCTACATTCTGGCCGGCTGCATGATGATTTATACCATGGCTTCCGGCGGCGTGGACACGGGCTGGACCTTCACCACTCCGCTCTCCACGCATTATTTGAACACCAATGTCATTCCCGCAGGCCTGGCCGTCTTCGTTGCCGGCTTCAGCTCCATTTTTACCGGCCTCAACTTTATTGTCACCATCCACAAGATGCGCTGCCCAGGGATGACTTGGTTCCGGCTACCGCTATTTTGCTGGTCGAATTACGCAGCCAGCATTCTCATGGTGCTGGGCACGCCGGTGCTGGCCATCACCCTGGTGCTGGTGGTTTTGGAGCGCACCATTCACATCGGCGTCTTCGATCCGCAGTATGGCGGCGACCCGCTTTTGTTCCAGCACCTGTTCTGGTTTTACTCGCACCCGGCCGTGTACATCATGATTTTGCCGGGCATGGGGGTCATCTCGGAGGTGATTTCCACATTCAGCCGAAAACGCGTGTTCGGATACACGGCAGTGGCGTTTTCGTCAGTGGCCATCGCGGTGTTTGGATTCTTCGTATGGGCGCACCACATGTTCATCATGGGCATCTCGAACTACGCGGCGCTGGTTTTCTCGCTGTTGACCATGCTGGTGGCGGTGCCCTCGGCCATCAAGATCTTCAATTGGGCCTTCACCCTCTACAAGGGCTCGATCACCTTTGAGACGCCCATGCTCTATGCCATCGGGTTCATGGGTTTGTTCACCATCGGCGGCATGACGGGCGTTTTCCTGGGCGCCACAGGCACCGACATTCATCTCACCGAGACTTACTTTGTGGTGGCCCACTTCCACTTTGTGATGGTGGGTGGGATGTTGATGGCGTTTCTGTCAGGCATCCACTTCTGGTGGCCGAAGTGGACGGGACGGATGTATCCGGAGAAGATTTCGCAATTCGCGGCGGTCACCACGTACATCGGGTTCAACCTGACGTTCTTCCCGCAGTTCATCCTGGGCATGCTGGGGATGCCACGGCGCTACGCGGCCTACCCGCCGGAGTTTCAGGTGCTGAACGTCTTTTCGACCGCCGGCGCCACCATCCTGGGCGTGGGGTATTTGCTGCCGGTGCTTTATCTGACCTGGTCGCTGAAGTACGGCGCTATAGCCGGCAACAATCCTTGGCAGGCAACCGGGCTTGAGTGGCAAGTGCAATCGCCGCCCCTTACCGAAAACTTTACCGAGATTCCCATCATGGATCATGAAGCCTACGACTATGAGTGGCTGGAGCGCCACCAAGCGAAAGAGGTAGCCAGTGTCTGAGAGCAGCGCAATTGGGAGTGGCGCGGTAGTGGAGGCTCAGCACGAGCACCCGCCCTACCAGCGCCATCACTTTGAGACTGTGGCGCAGCAGTTCGACGCGACCAACTTCGCCATGTGGCTGTTCCTGCTCACGGAGGTCATGTTCTTCGGCGGGCTGTTCACGGCCTACCTGATCATGCGCAACTGGTACTACCCGGCCTTCGTGGAGGGGTCGCACCATTTGAGCATCTTCTGGGGCACATCGAACACTGCTGTGCTCATTACTTCCAGCCTCACCCTGGCCATGGGCGTGTGGTGCGCGGAGACGCGCCGCAAGAGCGGGCTGGTTCTGTGCCTGGCGCTCACCTTCGTTCTGGGCCTGGCGTTTCTCTGCATCAAGGGCATCGAATGGCACGCCGAGTGGGTGGACCACCATGTGCCCGGCCTGCGCTTTACGGAAGCGGACTTTATCAATCCCGCCCTGGACCCGGCAATCTACAACGAGTATCACGACCAGCCGCTGTCGCCGGGCATGGCCTCGAAGACTGAGGAGTACTTCTTTCTTTACTTCGCCATGACCGGCATGCACGCCCTGCACATGGTGGTGGGCATCGGTATTCTGGCATACATCATCTGCCGCGCCTGGGCCGGGGCCTACACCACTGGACACGTGACTTTTGTGGAGAACTTCGGCCTCTACTGGCACTTCGTGGACATCATCTGGATATTCCTGTACCCGCTGCTCTATCTGATCAGCAGACACACCTAGGAGGGGCTTCATGAGCGAACAGACCGAACCTCACAGCGAATACGCCGGGCCTCACATTGTCAGCCCCAAGGTTTACGTGGCCGTGGGCCTGTCGCTGCTGGTGCTTACAGCCGCTACCTGCGCGATCTCCTACATCGACCTGGGCCTCTTTAACGCCGTGGTGGCGCTAGCCATTGCGGTCATCAAGGCCATGCTGGTGGTGCTGTTCTTCATGCACATGAAGTACAGCTCCAAGCTGATCAAGCTCACCGCTGTCTCGGGAATCTTCATCTTCCTGGGGTTGATCAGCATGACGATGGCCGACTACATCAGCCGTGCCTGGGGGCGGTGGTAAAAGACAGCTTCTAGCTCCTAGCTTCTAGCCAAAGAGGCCGCCCGCGGGCGGCCTTCATGCTTGTGGGGGTTGAGGGGCGAGGGTGCGGCTCGCGCACCTGTGTTATAGATCACATCTCTTTTCATCTCAGGCTGTCCTATAATGGGCCACAATTTCAATCCCGGAAATTGCGTGTTTCGTTGGGCGTAATCCAGTGGATTCCGCCTTGCTCCCCATTGGAAGATTTTCAGAAATGGGGAGTTGGGAATCGGAATGCGGATACGTGTGGCGAATCGGATGGTGGAATCGAGTCGTAACCGGCCGGCCCGTGCCAAGAAGAGGAAAAGGCGCGCCGAGGGGGCGCGGAACGGCGCATGGACCGCCGCGAGGGCGGGAGCGTGGCTTTTAGCCGCCGCCGCGATCGGCTTAGCCGCGGCGGCGGCCGCGCAAGCTGTCCTCACAGGAACGGCGAAGCGCGCGGTGCAACGGCCCGCTGCGCCGCCGCTGGCGTTTGAAGCGCAGCGGTTCCTCGCCCAGCGCGGGTGGACGCCCGGTCATCGCCTGGCGAGGCTGCGGGTGGAGGCTGGGCGGACAGGCTTGCGGACGAACGCGATTCATGCGCAGGTTACGGCGGAGGCACCGGCTACCTGGCAGGCTTTGGGTCCGGCGGCGGTCCAGACGCCAGCGTTTGGCCTAGTCACGGGGCGCGTCTCGGCGCTAGCGCTCGATCCCTCAGACGCGACCGGCAACCATTTGTACGTGGGCACCACCGGGGGCGGCGTGTGGGTGGTGCAAAATGCGGATGCTTCCACGCCGTCCTCCATTGTGTTCACGCCCCTCACCGACAGCGTGGCGGCCCTGGGCGTGGCCGTGGACGCTTCCATCAGCATCGGCGCGCTCACCGTGCAGGCGGGAGGGACGGGCGTCATTCTGGCCGGTACGGGCGACCCCAACGATGTCCTCGATTCCTACTATGGAGCCGGCATTCTGCGCTCGACCGACGGAGGGACCACCTGGACTCTGATCCAGACAACCCAGGACCTGGAAGACGGGCTCAGCGACCAGGATTACAGCTTCGTGGGAGAAGGTTTCGCCGGATTTGCCTGGAGCGCGGTCAATCCCCAACTCGTGGTGGCGGCGGTCTCCCAGGCCTATGAAGGCACGCTGGTGGATGCGGACCGCTCCAACGTCAGCTACGAAGGCCTGTATTACTCCTCAGACAGCGGCGTGACGTGGCACCTGGCCGCGATCACCGATGGCAATGGAGAGGATGTGCAGGGGCCGCTGGATGGATTTGCTGCGCCGGACGGCAATGCCGCCACCGCCGTGGTATGGAACCCGGTGCGGCAGTTGTTTGTGGCCGCGGTGCGTTTTCACGGATACTACGAGTCGGCCGACGGCATAACCTGGACGCGCATTGCGGCACAGCCCGGCCCCGGGCTGACCACGCAACTTTGCCCCAACAATCCCGGCGGCTCAGGCTCCATTGCCTGCCCCATCTTTCGTGGCGCGCTGGCGGTAAATCCCGAAACTGGCGACACCTTTGCGTGGACGGTGGACCTGAACGATCAGGACCAGGGACTGTGGCAAGACCAGTGCGCGATCAGCAGCGACGGCAGATGCACCAAATCAACCATCACTTTTGCCCAGCAATGGAGCACGGCGGCACTCGAAACCAGCGCCACCCAGGGAGCGGTGACCATCGCCGACGGAACCTACAATCTGGCGCTGGCCGCAGTTCCCTCCGGGCAGGATACGCTGGTGCTGGCCGGGGCCAACGACCTGTGGCAGACGACCTGCCCCGTGTCGCAGGGTTGCGTGTGGCGTAACACCACCAATTCGACCACCTGCATGAGCGCGCAGGTAGGCGAGTTCCAGCATTCACTGGCCTGGAACGCGGCCAATCCGCTGGAGATTTTTGTGGGCAACGACAGCGGGCTCTGGCGCTCGACGGACGCGATCGGGGAGACCGGTGCGGTGTGCAGCGCGTCCGATTCCACGCACTTCCAGAACCTGAACGGGAGCCTGGGCTCGCTGGCCGAGGTGGAGAGCCTGTCTGCGGTGATCACGACGCCTTATACGCTGATGGCGGGGCTGGGCGTGAACGGAACCGCGGGCGTGAAGAGCACCACGGCGACGGCGGACTGGCCGCAGATTCTCTCCGGCTACGGCGGGCCGGTGGCGATCGACCCCATAGACACGGACAACTGGTACGTGAACGACCAGGCGGGAGTCGCGATCTACCTGTGCTCGCAGGACGCTGCTTGCACGCCGGCCGACTTTGGCACAAGCCCGGTGGTGACCGATGCGGATGTGGACGGCGACGGGAACACGATGCCTACGCCGGCGCCGTTTCTGGTCGATCCTCTCGACTCGTCCCAACTGTTGGTGGGGACCTGCCGGGTTTGGCGTGGGCCGGCCGATGGCTCGGGCTGGAGCGGGAGCAACGCCATCAGCCCCATTCTTGACAGCGGGGCGACCAGCGGAGCGTGCAACGGCGACGCTCTGATCCGCTCCGTGGCTGCCATGCCGCTGGCCGGCGGCAGCGAGGTGGTTTATGTGGGCATGTACGGCTTGGCCGATGACGGCGCCAACCTTCCGGGCCATGTTTTGAGCGCGACTATCGATCCCTCCTCAGGCGCGCCGCCGGTGTGGCAGGACCTTACGCTGAATCCGGTGGTCAATGACGCCAACCCGCTGAACTTCTACGGGTTCGACGTCTCCAGCATCTACATCGATCCCCACGACGCCACCGGAAGCACCGTCTACGTCACGGTGGAAGGAATGGAGAGCCCCACCCAGGAGGTGCAGGTGGTCTACCGCACCACCGATGGAGGAGCGCATTGGACCGATCTGACGGCCAACCTCCCCGCCGCGCCCGCCAATAGCGTGGTGGTGGACCCGCAAAACGCCAATACGGTCTACGTGGCCACGGATCGGGGAGTGTATTTCACCACGCAGGTGGCCAACTGTGCGCAATCGCTGTCGAACTGCTGGTCGGCTTTTGGAAGCGGATTGCCGGCAGCGCCCGCGGTGTCGCTGAGCGCCAATACGGCAGGCGCTTCCGCGCAGGTGCTGGTGGCGGGCACTTATGGGCGTGGGATATGGCAGACCCCGCTGTGGAGCGCAGGAACGGCCCTGACCACCGCAGCCGCAAATCCTTCCGCGCTCACTTTCCCCGACCAGGCCGTTGGCAGCTCCAGCACTCCGCTGACGGTCACCCTCGAAAACACCGGCAGCATCGCTCTCGCGCCTACCTCCATCGCCATGAGCGGGGACTTCGGTGAGACCGACAACTGCGTGAACGCGTCCGTGCCTGCCGGCGGAAGCTGCGCGGTTCAGGTCACGTTCACGCCCACCGCGACAGGCGCGCGCACCGGCCAAATGACCATCTTCGCCAACATCTACGGCGGTCAACTCATCGTTGATCTGAGCGGGACGGGAACTCCGGCGGGGGTGGTCAGCCTGGCCCCGGCCAGCGTGGACTTTGGGCAGGTGGAAGTGGATTCCACGTCCGCCTCGTTGCAAGTGACGGTCAATAACCGCAGCGGGACGGTTATACCCATCAGCAGCATCGAGATCACTTCTCCGTTTTCGATCGCCAGCAACGCGTGCGGCACGAGCAGCCTGGCAGCGAACACCAGCTGCCAGATTGAGGTTGCGTTCACGCCCACCCAGGCCGGAGCGGTGGCCGGAACGCTGCAGTTGAGCGACGGCGCCGGAACCCAAACGGTCGCGCTGAGCGGGAACGGGGCTGCTCCGCCCACCGATGTTTTAAACTCCACTTCGCTTACCTTTTCTGCGACGGCTGTTGGGCAGGCTTCAGCCTCTCAGTCCGTCACGTTGACCAACAACGGCGACCTGCCGCTGACCTCCATCTCGATTGCGGCGAGCGGGACGTTTCAAGCCACGCAAGGTTGCAGCACGCAACTGGCCGCGCATTCGGCGTGCGCCATCAGCGTAGAATTCGTGCCCACGCAGGTGGGCAACGCGACCGGGACACTTACGGTCTCCGATGCGCTGCACACACAAAATGTGGCTTTGGCGGGGTCGGGCGTTGCGCCGCCGGCCTTCAGCGTGAATCCCACGAGTTTAACCTTCACCAACCAGCAGCCGGGCGCGGCCAGCGCGCCGCAACTGCTAACGGTGACCAACAGCGGCGGCGCGCCGATGGCCAATGTGGGCTTCCAGATCACGGGCCCGGCCGCGGCCAGTTATTCCGTCGGAGCCACCACCTGCGGAGCGGTCCTGAACAACAGCAGCAGTTGCACGGTGCAGGTGATTTTTACCCCGGCGGGTACGGGCGTTATCGCGGCCGCGCTGGCGGTCTCCTCCTCGACCCTTGGCGTCACGGCGATTTCCGCGCCCCTCAACGGATCAGGCCAGCTTGCGACGGGCCTGGGAACCAACCCATCGCAATTGACCTTTCCCGTGGTTGGGGCGGGCCAGTCCAGCACCGCGCAGCCGGTCACCGTCATCAACACCAGCAACTACGCCATCGGCTCGGTCACGCTTGCGGTCTCCGCCCCGTTCAGCCTTACCCAGAACACCTGCACTGGCAGCCTGGCGGCCGGCGCGAATTGCACGGCCGGTGTAGTGTTTCAGCCCAGCGCGGCAGGGCCGGCGGCAGCTTCATTGGCAGTCACTTCCACGGCGGTGGCGGCGCCGGCTACCGTTCCGCTTTCCGGGACGGGCTACGATTTCGGGGTCGCGCTCTCCGGCCTAGGCAGCCAGACCGTGACCAGCGGGCAGCAAGCCGACTACACGCTGTTGATCACGCCTAACGGATCGCAGGGGGCGTTCAGTTTCCAGTGCGGCACGCTGCCTGCCAACGCGCTGTGCCTGTTCAACCCCGGCACCGAAACGCTCAGCGCGGGCGTCCAGGGGAACGTGCAGGTCCAGATCTACACCGGGCAGTCGGGCTTGTCAGCGCGCGCGGATAGGCCCGCGGGCAGAGGCGCATGGCCGCTGGCCTGCGCATTCTTGCTGTTGCCGCTGGCGTTGTGGAAGCGTCGCAAGGCTCTGCTGCTGGTGGCTCTGGCGGCGATTCTAACCGCGAGCGTCTCCAGTTGCACCAGTTCGGGAGGAAACTTAGGCAGCGGCTCCAGCGGCCAGGGCAGCGGCTCCAAAACGGCGCCGGGAACCTATACGATTCCCGTGACCGTCTCTTCGACCGGCGTCTCCCATTCCGTGAACCTGACTCTGACCGTGGATTAGAGCGGTTCCAGAGTTTCCGTGCTCTTTTGAGGATCGTGTCCGCCGCGGCGGATGGTATTTTCTTGAGGAAAATGCCACGTGGCAGCAGTGCTTTCGGGGTGTAGCGACTCTGGAACCGCTGTAAGTGGGCGGCGCGCTCCGGACGAAAATCTGGGAGCGGCTATACTTAGCTTCGGGGTTCTGAACCGGAGGCCGGAATCCGGCGGGAGCGCCGCGGCCAAAGGGTGGGGAATATAGGATATGACCGCCAAGGTCAGCGTGGAAGACGTGGAGCGGGTGGCCGAGCTGGCGCGCCTGGAATTGTCGCCCGGGGAGACCGGGCGCATGTTGACGGACCTGAACGCCATTCTGGACTACGTGGCCGAGCTGAACGAGCTGGATACGGCGGGCGTGGAGCCGCTGGCGCAGGTGAGCGAGCTGCGGACCGGCGCGGAAGCAGGCGTTTTGCGCGGTGACGTTGTGGCGCCCTCGCTGGATCCCGCCGCCGTGATGCCGCAAGCGCCGGAGACCGACGGGATCTTCTTCAAGGTGCCCAAGGTGATTGAGAGATAGAGAACAGAGATCAGAGATCAGGGCTGGGGGCTAGAGAACTGATCACCGATCACTGCGAGCTGAGGAGTGCGATTGGCGAGCGAGGCAAAGGCTTCCGAGAACTTTGTTGAAAAGCCGAAGACGCTGTCTGAACTGGGCGCAGAGATTGCCGCGGGCCTCACCAAGGCTACCGATCTGACAGCCGGCTACTATCGGCGGATCGAGAAGATCAATCCGCGGCTGAACGTCTACCTGAGCCTGGCCAAGGAGCGCGCGCTCGAGCAGGCGGCGCGGATGGACGCGATGGCGGCGAAAGGCGATCCGCTGCCTGCGCTGGCCGGCATTCCGGTGGGCATCAAAGACGTGCTCGTGATGCGCGGCTCGCCGGCCACGGCCGGGTCGAAAATCCTTCAAGGTTACCGGCCTCCCTACGACGCTACGGCAGTGGCGAAGCTGGAAGCCGCTGGCGCGGTGCTATTGGGCAAGCTCAACTGCGACGAGTTCGCCATGGGCTCCTCGAACGAGAACTCGGCTTACGGGCCGGTGCGCAACCCCTGGGACACGGAGCGAGTGCCGGGCGGATCGAGCGGCGGGTCGGCAGCGGCGGTTGCGGCCAACCTGGCCGTGGCCACGCTGGGAACCGACACCGGCGGATCGATTCGCCAGCCGGCCAGCTTTTGTGGAGTGGTGGGCGTGCTGCCCACCTACGGGCGGGTCTCGCGCTACGGGCTGATTGCCTTTGCTTCCTCGCTGGACCGCGTCGGTCCGCTGGCCGCCAACGTGCGCGACGCGGCCACGCTGCTGGGCGTGATCGCCGGCCACGATCCTTGCGACGCCACCAGCTCGCCCGCCCCGGTGGAGGACTACGCGGCCGAGAGCGACAAAGGCGCGGAGGGGCTGCGGATCGGCGTTCCCAAGGAGTATTTTGGCGAGGGGCTCGACGCGGAGGTGCGCGCGGCCATCGAGAAGGGGATAGACGCGCTCCAGGCCGCCGGGTGCACCGTCAAGCCGGTTTCTCTACCGCACACCCGCTACGCAGTGCCCACCTACTACCTGATCGCGACGGCCGAGGCCAGCGCCAACCTGGCCCGCTTTGACGGCGTGCGCTATGGCTACCGCTCGCCGCGCTCCGAAACCCTGCTGGCCATGTACAGCCATTCGCGCGACGAGGGCTTCGGCGCGGAGGTCAAGCGGCGGATTCTGCTGGGCACCTACGCGCTCTCGGCCGGCTACTACGACGCCTACTACCTGAAGGCGCAGCAAGTCCGCCGCCTGCTGGCCGAGGAGTTTCTGCGCGCCTTTGCCGAAGTGGATGCGATTGTGACGCCAACGTCGCCCTTTCCGGCGTTCAAGCTGGGGGAAAAGACCGGCGATCCGCTGGCCATGTACCTAGCCGACATCTACACGGTGACGGCGAGCCTGGCCGGCATTTGCGGCGTCACCGTGCCCTGCGGGAAGACCCAGGCCGGCCTGCCGGTGGGAATGCAGGTGCTGGCCGCTCATTTAAAGGAAAGCACGGCACTCCGCGTGGCGCGGGCGGTGGAGGCGGCAAACATCTAGAGGGCCAGCGGGGGACCATCCGGTAATTTCCAAGCCCCCGGCTTACAAGCCCGAAACGCGGATCGGCAGCCGATTCCCGAGGCCATATTGAATACTGGTATATAATACGGTAAACGATATGGTAAAGGAGCATGGGATGCCGGCAGCAAGAAAAATCACCGTGGAAGTTCCGGCGGACCTTCTCAGCAAGGCTCAAAAGGCAAGCGGCGCCGGAATAACTCAGACGATTCGCACTGGCCTTGAACTGGTTGCGGCGGGCCGCGCCTACGAACGGCTGCTTCAATTTCAGGGTAAAGTCCGATTTTCAAAGACGCTGGAGGAATTGAAGGAAGACAGATGATTGCGGCCGACACAAGCTCCTGGATCTCCTTCTTTGAAGGCGGGCAGGGAGACGATGTTCTGGAGTTATCAAGAGCGCTTCGATCCCGGCAGGTCGTAATGCCGCCTCCAGTGCTGACAGAACTTCTGAGCGACCCCGAGATCCCTCCCTCTGTCGCAAAAACGCTCCTGGACCTTCCATTGGTGGCATTGAAAGACGGATTCTGGCGCCGCGCCGGAGAACTGCGCGCAAAGGTTCTCGCTCGCAAGAGGAAGGCCCGGCTTGGAGACGCTTTGATTGCGCAATGCTGCATCGATGCCGATATCGCCCTCATTACGCGAGATGAGGATTTCAAGGCATTTTCAGAGCACCTGGATTTGCTTTAGGCCTTCGGCGCGGCATGAGCCGCGAGCTTCCACATCCCGGCAAAACAGGATTCTTCAGGATTCTTGTTGACCACTAAACTTTGACCACCTCCAATCTTCCGCGTACCATAACCACAATCCCCGGAGGACAATACTCTTCGCCGCGAGCCTTCGCTCGCGCTGGAGCGCATACGAGGGCAAAGATGCGCCACCTCATCCAGGTTTCGGCTTTGTTCGTTGCTTCCGCCATCGTCATTCAGCCCGCCTCTGCCGCGCCGCGCAAGACCCACAGCGTGGTTCTGGGCGCCGTTCACCATGAACCTTACTCCAAGGAGGGCGATCCGGCCGGCTTTCAAGCGGGCGAAACCTCTCTCCCGGTCCGCGCGCTTCTGGTCAACGGCGTCCTCAAAGAGTGGACCACCGGCGACACCCACGACGCGACCGACCGCAGCTTTGTGGTGCGGCTGGCAATCCGGCTGAACAATGCGCTTCCGGGCGACAAGCAGGAGAGCTGGGTGTGGCAGCGCGGGCCATGGCTGCTGATAGACCGCGATACAGGCCGCGTGACGGCCCTCAGGCTGCGTGACTACGATCCGGCGGTGAGCCAGGTGAGCTGGTTCCGCGACTACGCGGCCTATTGCGGAGTGACCCCGAGCGGCAAGAGCCTTTATGCCGTGGTGGAGCAGATCGCGGCCCGCAAGCCGGTGCTGGCCAAAAAGCTCGCGGCGGTCGATGCGGACAATCACCCCGACCCGGCCTGCGGCCCCGCCGAATGGCAGCGCGATCCGATGCGCGTCACATTTCATCCGGCGGGCATGGATGCGGCGGCCTTCAACATCGTTCCCGGCTCGGCGGTGCTGGTGGAGGGCTCGAGCGACGAGCCGCAGTCAGGGGTCGCGCAACCCAAAACGAAGTAAGCCGGCGGCTACCTCCGGTTTTCTGCCTCAAGCCACCTTTGCAGAAACTTCTTCAGCTCCGCGGGCGGCCGCAGCCACACATCCGCCACGGTCTCGCGCCACTCGCGGCGCATGAGCACGCTGAGGTGTGGCGGCGCGGCATGGTTGACGGCGCGAAAGGCCTCTTCATCGGTTACGTCGTCGCCTAAAAAGGCAACCGGGCCTGCGTGCTCAGCCTCCGTCAGGATGGCCACGACTGCGTCGCCCTTGCCGCGGCCCGCGCGTAACTCCAGGCCGGAGGCGAACTCCAACAGGGCCAGCCCCTCCATCTGCGCCAGCGGTTCGAAAAGCGCCCGCGTCCGCCGCTCGATTTCGGCGGCCTTTTGCGGCGTAGCCCCGCGCCAGTGCATGACGGCGGCGTTGGATTTGTCCTCGAAGAGTCCACCCAGGCTATCGCGCTTGAGCTGTTGGCGCAGTTCGTCCAGCTTTTCGAGAGCGCCGGCGGGGATCTGGCCGAGTTCTCGCCGGCCATCGGGGTAGAGCCGTTCCACGCCGTGCAAGCCCCACACCTCGGACGGCCGATTCAGGGCCAGCAGAGGCGCGATCTCCGCTGCCGGCCTCCCGGTTATCACAACGATCCGCGTCTTCCCGCGGTTTTGGATCAACTTCAGCAGGTCCCGCACACCCGGCCACGGCCGCGCCTGGAAGCGGTCCACCCGGAACGGCGCCAGAGTGCCGTCGTAGTCGAGCAGCAACAGCGGTTTTGCGCCGTTGGCAAACCGGCTGAAGAACTCGTCAAGCTTTTGCGCTGTTCCAGGGGTCACGGCTTGCCGCCTTCCACGGCATTTCTCCTTCAGATATAGCCCTTGTTGACGATGTGCAAGGTTGCGATTTCTTGATGAAATCGCAACTTGAGGTCGTTGCCTCCGGTATACAGCGGAAGGAGAAATGCGTTAGGCGAGCTTTTCATCGGCGAGTTCCTGTGCCGGCTCTGAGACTGGCCCGGCGCGGTTTCCCGCCGCGCTTTCCAGGCTCTCCAGGCGCAACTCGCGCAGGTCGCCGAGCACCTTGGCGGCCCAGCGGTAGATGTTGTATTCCATGACCTGCCGGCGCATCCGGCGCATGCGCAGGCGGCGGTCGGCGCGGCTCATTTGGAGGCCGGCATGAACGGCCTCCGCTACTCCGGCAATGTCGTATGGATTCACCAGCAGGGAGTCGCGCAGCTCCATCGCCGCCCCCGTGAATTTGCTCAGGACCAGCACGCCATCCTCGTCGTCGCGCGCGGCCACGTACTCCTTGGCCACCAGATTCATGCCGTCGTGCAACGAGGTCACCAGGCACAGGTCCGCAGCGCGATACCAGCGCGTTACTTCTTCATGGCTGCATTGGCGGTCAATGAGCACGATGGGCCGCCAATGGGCTGTTTGGTAGCGCTGGTTGATGCGCTCCACAGTTTCTTCGACCCGCCGGGCCAGATCCGCATAACTGGGAATACGCGTGCGACTGGGCGCAGCGATCTGCACCATCGTCAAGCGCTCCTGGTGCCAGGGATACTCCTCAAGCAGTTGTTCGATCGCCAGCAAACGCTCCACGATTCCCTTGGTGTAATCCAGCCGGTCCACGCCCAGCGCCAGGCACTCGGCGCGCACGCCGAAACCTCCCAGCAATTGTCTTCTCCGCGAAGCCCGCTCCTCCACTTCTTCCTCGGTCTCCGTCTCCACCACGGTTTCATCGAATTCCGCGCCGGAGCGAGGAGCGCCCTCAAAAGCCACGCTCACCGGATAGGGCCGCACGGTGCTCAGGTGCCCAAGCCGGCGCACGGTCATGTGCTCGCGGTCGGTGCGCGCCTCGAAGGCGCGGTCCACGGTGGCCAGAAAATTATTGCAGTGCAGGGGAATGTGAAAGCCGATCAAGTCGGCGCCCAGCAAGCCATCGAGCAGATCGGCTTGCCAGGGACAAATGGCGAAGGCCTCCGGATTGGGCCAGGGGATGTGCCAGAAGATGGCCACGCGCGCATCCGGCCGCGCCTGTTTGACCAGGTGCGGCAGCAGGGCGAAATGGTAGTCCTGCACAAACACCAGTGGCGCCTCGCTGCCCTCCATCTCTTCCAGGAGCGCGGAGGCAAAGCGCGCGTTCACGCGCTGGTAGCAGTTCCAGTCCGCGGCGCGAAAGATGGGCCGCGTGTGCGCGATATGGCAGAGGGGCCACAACCCCTCGTTGGCAAAGCCATCATAGTACTGCGACTCCTCTTCCTCTGAGAGCCAGACGCGGCGGAGGGTGTAGCGCGGATCGTCGGGAGGGACGCGCAGGCGGTCGAATTCATCCACATTGGCGGCGTCGGCATTGCCGCTGCCGGAGGCCACCCAAACCCCTTCACAGGCGCGCAGCACAGGTTCGATGGCCGTTACCAGGCCGCTGGGGGGCACGACACAGACCGTCTCCCGGCCTTGGCGCACATGCATATAGGGCTCGCGGTTGGAGACGACGAAGATGCGGCTGGAGCCGGAGCGGTCGCGGATGTGCACCGCCAATCGCTCGGCGGTCCACAGATTCTCGCCCGCATCGCGCAGGCGGGCCTCGGCGGCGGCCGCGGCGCGAGCGGCGAACAGGCTTTCAGCCAGCGTCTCCACCTCCCGAGCGAGAGGCCGGAACACGCTCTTCTCCCACATGCTGAGTTCCGGCACCCTCGGTCCCGGAGATTTTTCCAGTGGGGTTGTTGTTTTCAGTCGCAGGCGGCGCAGCCGCTCCGCTATCTGGGTCACGGGACGCAACAGGAACCAGCGCACCATGCCCAAGGTGATCACCACGATCAGGATGACGAGGGCTACGATGCGCCAGAAGCTGCGCCTCCAGACGCCCATGCTCTCGGAGTGGATATAGGCGGTGTCGGCCACGACGGCCATCGCCCCTTCCACTTGGTCTCCGCTATAGATAGGGAAAGTCTCATCCAGCCATTGCCAGTGCCCCGAGCGTCCGAAGACGTCTACGGTGGTTCGCTTGGCGAGAGATTCGTTCACCGGATCGCGCCGCAGAGCCTGCATCACCGGCTGCGGCCCCGCGCCGGCAAGCAGTTTCCCATGGGCGTCATACACCGCGACCGCGAGCGCGCCCGTCCCCGACTTCAAGAGCTGCGCCAAGCCCGGAAGTACCGAGGGGTCGCCGGTTTCGAGCGCGCTCTGCACGTCGGGAATAAGGCTTACCCCCATCCACATCGTCCGCCGCGCCAGTTCCTCACGCAGAATGTGCCGGTGGGCTAATACATCAAAGTAAGTGGAGGCGACGGAGACCAGCGTCACGCCTACAATCAGCGCAAGGATCAATCGCAAGCGAAAAAGATGCATCGTGACCCCCGTCCTTTAAGTTGGATGCGTCCACGCCGGAGCACGGTCTACAGACCGGTTAAGACAACCGATAGGTATAGTTTAAATAATCCGGGGATCGATCACAATCAAGCCCGCTTGTTCGCTGCCTCCGTTGCTAGGGAGCGATTGCCATGCCCGGCCTGAGACGGGAATCGGCGCGACAATCCATACGCGGGCGGTTCATGCGCTATTCTGTCCACGGAAGCGACGCACACTTCTCATTTCGCAGGCCGGTAAATAATGGCGATAAACTCGATCGATCGTACCGCCAAACAAATCGTTCTCACCGTCCAGGATTACACTCTGCTGGCCTGGAACGCTTTCCTCGATCTGTTTCGCCCGCCCATTTACTGGCCGGAATTCCTTATTCAATCCGACGTCATCGGTTTCGGCTCGCTGTCGATCGTGGTGCTTTCGGGCTTCTTCACGGGATGCGTGCTGGCGCTGCAATCGGCAGCCACGCTGGCTCAGTTCGGCGCGACCGCGGTCACGGGGCGCTTTGTCAGCATGTCGATGATCCGGGAACTGGGGCCTGTGCTCACGGGCATAATGGTATCGGGCCGCAACGCCTCGTCGATGGCCAGCGAACTCGGCTCCATGGTGGTCACCGAGCAGATTGACGCCATGCGCGCCTTGGGCGTGGACCCCATCCGCAAGCTGGTTACACCACGTATCTTCGCCTGCATTTCGATGCTCTTCTTTCTCACCGTCCTCGCCGACGCTTTTGGCATACTGGGCGGCGGCGCGGTCACGGTCTTTCTCAATCATCAGAATGGCACCCAGTACTTCTCGATGGCGTGGGAGTATCTCCGCTTCCCCGACATCCTGCAAGGTCTCGTCAAGCCTCTGTTCTTCGGCTACATCGTCGCCTCTATCGGTTGCTTCTACGGCTTGAGAACCACCGGCGGCACCGAGGGCGTGGGCCGTTCCACCATTCGGGCCGTGGTCAACTCCTCGGTGCTCATCATCTTTGTGGATTTCCTCATCAGTCAGGTGATGATCTTCTTCTTCGGGTGATGAACACTACCTCCACTTCCGCGTCTCAGACTCCGGCACCGGGATCGGAAGCGAGCCCGGTCGTCGTCTTCCGCAACGTCTCCATCGCTTTTGATGGCCCTCCCGTACTCGAGGACATCAGCTTCTCCGTGGCCCGGGAAGAGACGCGTATCCTGCTGGGCCGGGCGGGGGTGGGCAAAAGCGTTCTGCTTAAGCTCATTAACGGCTTGCTTCGCCCCGAAGCGGGCAGCATCCTGCTTTTCGGCGAAGAGATCTCGCGCATGCCCGAGGAACAGCTTTTTGCTCTGCGCGCCCGCACCGGCATGGTCTTTCAGGAAGGGGCTCTGTTCGATTCGCTTACCATCCGTGACAACGTTGCCTACCAGCTCATCCAGGAACGCGTTGCCGACGAAGAGATTAATGCTCGCGTCCGCGAGGCCCTGCGCTTTGTGGGCCTGGAGGAGACATTCGATCAATATCCCATCAGTCTCTCCGGGGGCATGAAGCGGCGCGTGGCCATCGCCCGCGCCCTTATCCACCAGCCTGAGCTGCTTCTCTACGACTCGCCGACCGGCGGCCTCGATCCGGTCACCTCCTACAACATCATCGAGTTGATCGCCAAACAGCGCGACGTCTATCACGCCCCTTCTCTGCTGGTTACCCACCGGCTCCAGGACGCCTTCGCCCTCTGCACGCACCGCTTCGATCGGGCGCTTGGCCGCATGGCGCCCCTTCCCGAACGCCAGAGCAATCCCCGCACCACCTTCCTGATGCTCGAGGAGGGCCGGCTTATCTTCGACGGCTCCCTCCACGAGCTCCTGCACTCGGAAATTCCCTTTGTTCGGGAGTTCTTGGAGTAAGGCGGGCGTCTCCTTTGCCGCCAGGCGATGGAGGGGATACAGCGGCCTTCCAGTTGCTCTCAGGCGAAGCCACGTCTGCCAATTGGCTTTTTCCGTTCTGGGATCCCCAACGACAGGCCGTTAACCAAATGCCCCTTTCCACGGCCCTTCAGAGGGCGCCGAGACCCTGGAACCGCTCCGGTCGCAAGTAATTGCGCGTTTTTCAAGCGTTCTTCACCTCACCTTTTTTCATACCTTCATGAAAATAAATGAGTTAAATTTGATTGCAGACCGGTACACGGACGCGGAATCCGTTCTCGCCGGAAAATTTCCTCTCTTTGGAATCAACAACTTACGCAGGGAAAAGGCTACGCCTTTGCGTTCCGGCACTCTTCATTCACGCATTTGTCCAATTTCCCCCAATAAAACTGTATTTCTACGTACACCTCCGCACGCCCGCAGTGTGATCTTTTAGGCAGCCATTTTCAGCGGTTCCAGAGTTGCTGTACCCAGAAGGCACGCCGCGGCGAATGCCACATTTCACGAACCTGAAAAGGGCGCGTGAACTCTGTTTTCGCTCTGAGGGGCGCCGGCTTTCGGCCACCGGGTTGTCGTCCAGGCCTACCTGGCCGTCTCTTTGAGAAAGATATCCACGTAGTCCAGGTAGTTCTGGGCGTATTCGCGGATCAGATCGCGGTCTTTGTCGCCGAGTTCGCGGCGGAGCTTGGCGGGGACGCCGGCCCAAAGGGTGCGGGGTGGAACGGCGGTGTGTTCAGGGACGACGGAGCCAGCCGCGATGATGGACCCCTCGCCGATACGGCAGTCGTTGAGGACGCGCGCGCCGATGCCAATCAGCACCATGTCTTCCACGACGCAGCCGTGGACAGTGGCGTTGTGGCCGATAGTGACCCAGTCGCCCACGATGACAGGGTAAAGGTTGCGCTGGCCGTGAAGAACGGAGCAGTCCTGGACGTTGGAGCAGGAGCCGATGCGAATCGAATTCACGTCGCCGCGCAGAACGGCGTTCATCCAGACCGAGGATCGCTCGCCCAGGATCACGTCACCGAGGATCTGGGCGGAAGGATCGACGTAGCAAGTGGCGTGAATCTGGGGCAGACGTCCCTGGTAGCTGCGGATCATGGTTGGACAATCTCCGGGGTGGGAGTAAAAGGCCCTTCGATAAGTGTAAAAGGAGCCCTTGGAGCAGCCAGGACAGCTGGCGGCGATTCATCTTCGCGCCCTCATGCCCAAAATGGGACAAAAAATCAAAAAATAGATAAGAAAACCTGCTGAGCACTTCCCAGCGGAACATTGCGGAGTCAATATGCTAATACAAATCTTTCGAGTATTATAGGACTGGCCTGTTGGGCAGGTTTGGAGGTGGGATTCATTTGGCAGAAGTTCGCGTTCAGGAAGGCGAACCGTTGGAGAATGCTCTGCGCCGATTCAAGCGGAAGGTACAGCAGGAGGACATCATCAAGGAAGTCAAGCGTCACTCCTACTACCTGAAGCCGGGCGAGAAGAAACGCGTAAAGGCGGCTTTGGCGCGCAAGCGGAATCGCAAGAAGGCACGCAAAGAACAAGACTAAGTTTCTAGAACGGTTCGACAGTTCACGTCTCCTTTTCGGTGCGGTAAGAGGTGGCATTTACTTCCACCCCAGCGACCAAGACCTGCCGCTGCCACTCCAAGAAGCAGAGACCGCTTATCGGGGACCCAGCTTGCTGGGGACCCCGGTTAAGGAAGACGCCACTTGGCTGCAGTGCCTTCGGGATACAGCAGTTGGGGAAGCGCTGTAACCGGTCGTGGCACGCGCCGTCCCGATAATTTCCGCGGAAAGTTCGCTGAAGTTACCGACGGACCACTCAGGTTCGGGGCGGCCTGTCCCGGCTCTTTCATTGGGAGTCATCGTTTACCCCGCGTTTTGCGTGGTATTGTTTCTGGGCTGCCCAGTTTTTCGGGCAAAATTTGTGATCGCCGCTTTATTCGATGCGGCCCGGGCCCTAATTAAGCACGACGAACGGAGTCAGGGAACCGGGACCGGCAAGACCTTTCTCAGACATGGCCGATTTCGGTGTATCTCCCTGTTTCGAGGGAGCCGGCCATGGAATACACGGATCGAGTACTCAAGTGCATCGACTGCGGCGCCGAGTTTGTTTTTACAGCAGGCGAGCAGCTCTTCTTCCACGACAAACAATTCATTAACGACCCCAAGCGCTGCAAGCAGTGCAAGGCGAAGCGCTCGCGGGGGAGCCAAAGGATTCGTCCCGAGACCCGGACCACGTGTTCGGAATGCGGCGCGGAGACCACGGTTCCCTTCAAACCCACCCAGGGTAGACCGGTGCTGTGCCGGGCGTGTTTCCACAGGCAGCAAGCGGGGCTGCAACCGGTGTCGGAGCCTAGCGTAGCGCAGGACTGAAGAGCAGGTCGCCCCTAAACTGCGAGGGGAAGCCGGCGGCGCGCACCAGTGTGGCTAGCTGTGCCCAGTGGCGCTGACTGTGGAACAGTGCATGGGCCGCAACCTTTCGCCGGGAGACTGTCCGCATCTCCGCAGGCGCCCAATCGAAGTCGAGGAGAAAGGGATCGTCCCAGCTTGCGGCCGGGCGGGCGAGCAATTCACGGAAGATTTCGACGGCCTGGCGATGCAGATCGAAGAGGGCGTCGAGGGGGCCGGCAGGCGTATTCTCTTTGGCCAGCACGGGCAACCCGGCCAGACGCTGGCTCCAGCGCAGATCCACGCTCCAGATATGGCGGACGAACACCTGCACATTGGTAGCGCCGCCGATCTCGCAGGGCAATTTCAGCAACTCCGGGTTGGCGTCCAGATGCGCTTTCCAGTAAGCGGAAGACTCCTGGCTCCAAGTCAGCAGTTCTTCCAGTGTGATTCCAACGCTCATGGTTACTTCCCCAAGGCGCGGTGACCGATGTCGCGCCGGAAGTACATTCCCTCGAATGCTATCTCCTCCATGGCCTGATAAGCGCGGGCGAGAGCCTCCTCGAGCGAGCCGGCAGCCGCGGAAACCCCCAGCACGCGGCCGCCCGCAGTAAGGATCTGGCCGCCGGCCTGGGCCGTGCCGGCATGAAAGACCTGCACGCCGGGAACCTGGCTGGCCGCGGCGAGGCCGGAGATGGGCAAGCCGGTCTGATAGCTGCCCGGATAGCCGGCCGAGCTGGCCACCACGCAGACTGAGGCACCGGGCGCCCAGCGCAGCTCGGTTTCAGCCAATCGGCCGTCCACGCAGGCTTCGAGCGCCTCCATCAGGTCGCTTTCCAGGCGCAACAGGATGGCTTGGGTCTCGGGATCGCCGAAGCGGGCGTTGAACTCCAGCACTTGCGGCCCGCGCGCGGTCATCATCAGCCCGCAATAAAGCACGCCGGTAAACGGCGTCCCCTCCTCGGCCATGGCGTGCACTGTGGGCTCGGCGATGTGGCGCAGAATCCATTCCGTCATGCCGTCATCGAGCAGGCTGCCGGTGGAGTAGGCGCCCATGCCGCCGGTGTTGGGGCCAGTGTCGCTCTCGCCCACGCGTTTGTGGTCCTGGGCGGGCACGAGCGGCGCCACATGCCGTCCGTCGCTGAGGCAGAGGAAGCTCACCTCGTCACCCTTCAGGAACTCCTCGATTACCACCTGCCGCTCCGCCTCGCCCAGCAGCGCGCCGCTAAACATTCCCTGCGCGGCCTCGACAGCAGTGTGGCGCGACGGGCAGATGACGACGCCCTTGCCGGCAGCCAATCCGTCGGCCTTGACCACGATAGGCGGATGAATGATGTCGATGGCCTTTATGGCCTCGGCCGCAGTCGAGCAGACCGCGTAGTTGCACGTGGGAATATTGTGGCGATGCAGGAATTGCTTGGCGAAGCCCTTGCTGGTCTCCAGCATGGCGGCCGCGCGGCTGGGGCCGAAGACGCGCAGGCCGCGCTCCCGCAAGGCGTCCACGATGCCCAGCGAGAGGGGCAACTCCGGGCCCACGATGGTAAAACCGGGCTGCTCGGCCTGGGCTAGGCGAACCATTGCGTCCAGGCTTTTGAGGTCGGCCGGGAGGCAGCGGGCGATCTGGGCGATGCCGCCGTTGCCCGGCGCGCAGACAATTTCCGTGACGCGCGGACTGCGCGCTACCGACCACGCCAGGGCGTGTTCACGCCCACCAGAACCAAGGATCAAGACCTTCATGACAGCCGCCTTCCCGCGAATCTACTCCAAGGCCAAAAAACAATGGTCGGCAAAGGAGGTGGGGGAAGTCAAACCGGAAAAGTGCAGGCGCCACCTATACTGGTGCAGGATACGCGGCAGCTTCGGTGTCTGCCATCTCAGAGTAAAGCGCCATGGTCGAAACCCGCATCAAGCCGTACTACCAGCAGGTTGCAGAGAAGCAGCGGCGCGAAGAGCAGCGGCGCGTGTTCCGGCGCAACCAGGTCTTCGGGCTGGTGCTGGTGGCGGCTGCGATCTGCATCTGGTGGCTCTTCCACACCAATCCTAAGTGGATCTTTCCGCCGGGCTGGTGGCGGTGGTGAGGCGAGGTTTCAGGTTTCAGGGGTCAGGGGTCAGGATTGAGTACGGCGCCGAGCTCGCATTTGACGAACAGTGAACGGCTGGTTGTGGTCCTGCTGGGGCCGACGGGCAGCGGCAAGACGGCGCTTTCGCTGGCGTTGGGCGAACGGTTTGCCGGCGAAATTGTCAGTTGCGACTCGGTAGCGGTCTATCGCGGCATGGAGATTGGCGCGGCCAAACCTACGGCCGAGGAGCGGGTGCGGCTGCCGCACCACCTGATTGATTTGACCGAGCCGGACCAGCCCTTTACCGCGGGCGAGTACAGCCGCCGGGCGCGGGCGGCGTTGCACGAAATTGCAGCGCGGGGCCACCTGCCTATCGTGACGGGCGGAACGGGACTTTATCTGCGCGCGCTTACCGAAGGGCTGTTTGCCGGGCCCGAGCGGCGGGAGGATTTGCGGTCGCGGCTGCGGCGCAGCGCGGGGCGCCACGGCGGCGGCTGGCTGCATCGTGTGCTGGCAAGACTGGACCCGGCTTCAGCCGCGCGCATCCACGCGAACGATACGGCGAAGCTGATCCGCGCCATCGAGGTTTGCCTGGCCGCGCGAAGGCCGATGTCAAAGATTCTTAGCAATGGGCTGATGGGGCGCGATCCGTTGACCGGCTTCCGGCTGTTGCGCATCGGGCTCAACCCGCCGCGACAGCAGCTTTATGAGCGACTGAACCGGCGCTGCGAGGCGATGTTTGCCGCCGGCCTCGTGGAGGAGACGCGCGGGCTGCTGGCGCGTTACGGGCCGGTAAAGGCGCTCGATTCTCTGGGCTACAAGCAGGCGCGCGGCGTGCTGGAGGGGTCGTTGAGCGTGGAGGGCGCGATCAGGGCCGCGCAACAGGGCCATCGCAACTACGCGAAGAGACAGATGACTTGGTTCCGGCGTGAGCCGGAGGTGCGCTGGATTGTAGGGTTCGGAGACCAGGCGGAGACGGTGCACGCGGCGGCGGAGCTGGTGCAGACTGCTATGCCGCGGCCAGTACAATGAGCTTTGCAAATGAAGTTGCGTCCCTGTGCAGGAGCGCGCTGGAATGGAGGTTCCCTTGCCAGTAACGAATTCAGACACGATGTACGACGTGGCGATTCTCGGCGGCGGGCCGGCGGGATACACGGCGGCGATTCGCGGCGCGGAGTACGGGCTGAAGGTGGCGTTGATCGACGCCAGCCCCAAGCTGGGCGGGACGTGCCTGCACGTGGGCTGCATTCCCACCAAGGCGCTCTTGTTCAACGCTGAGATATGGGAGCACCTGAATCACGCGGCCGAGTACGGGATCAGTTTTGGCGAAGGCGAAGCGGCCAAGCCGGCGCTGGATTGGACCGCGGTGCTCAAGCGCAAGGACGCCATCATCGCCCGGCACGTCAAGGGCCTGGAGTTCCTGATGCGCAAGCACAAGATCGCGGTTTTTTCTGGTTTTGGACGAGTGACTGGGCCTGCGCAAGAAGGCGTACACACGGTGGAAGTGACGGTGACGGGCGGAGCTACGAGCCAGGTGAGGGCGAAGAACCTGATTCTGGCCACCGGATCGGAGGCCAAGCTGCTACCCGGGCTCGAGACTGGCGGAAGCATCCTGACGAACATCGAGATTCTGTCGCTGAATGAGCCGCCGAAGTCGCTCATCGTGATCGGCGCGGGCGCTGTTGGCGTCGAGTTTGCGTCGATCTTCCGCAGCTTTGGGACCGAGGTGACGATTCTGGAGTTTTTGCCGCGCGCGGTTCCCGTGGAAGACGAGGAGATTTCGAAGGAGCTGACGCGGGTCTTCAAGAAGCGCGGCATCGACATGAATACCGGCGCCAAGGTCGAGACGGTGGAGAAGACCGCGGAGGGAGTGAAAGTGACCTACAGCGACGCCAACGGCAAACCGCAGGTGAAGGAGGCCGAAAAGGTGCTGGTAGCCGTGGGCCGCGCAGGGCTGACGGCCGGCATTGGCCTGGAGAAGACGCGCGTCGAGTTGGACCGCGGGCTCGTGAAGGTGAATGAGGTGCAGGAGACAGCTGAGCCGGGCGTCTTCGCGGTCGGCGACATTGTGGCCGGGCTGCCGCAACTGGCGCACGTGGGCGCGATGTGCGGCATGGTGGCGGTGGCGAAGATCGCGGGGCGCAAATTCCGGCCGGTGCGGCGGGAACGGATTCCGAGCTGCACGTACTGCGAGCCGCAGATTGGCAGTGCGGGGCTGACCGAGGCGCAGGCCAAAGAAAAGGGCTACACGGTCAAGGTCGGCAAGTTCCCCTTTGCCGGCAACTCAAAGGCGACGATTGTCGGCGACCACGACGGCTTTGTGAAGATCGTGGCCGACGCCCAATACGGCGAGATTCTGGGCGTACACATCATCGGACCGCAGGCCACGGAGCTGATCGCCGAGGCGGTTGCGGTGATGGAGCTGGAGGGCACCGTGGAGGAGATGATGTTCACCATCCACGCGCATCCCACGTTGGCGGAGTCGATGCTCGACGCCTATGGAGCCGTGGAGGGGATGGCGATCAACGCGTGAGGCGGAAGAGGCCGAAATGACGACGCAAGGGGCGGCGATACCGGCTTGGTGCCTGTCTTGCGGCTTGGCCGGGCGGTAGGGACTGCAACGACTGAGATCCGCTACTTAATGGCATACACCGCATAGATGCTGGCGCTGCTCGAAACCTTCTGCGGCTCAATGGCCAGCGGCGGCGCCTGCTCCGCTCCCCGCGCCAAAGAACCGGCCTGCAAAGCGAAGAGCGGCACAACCGGCGGCGAAAGCTGATTGCTGACATAAATCAGCGCCCCCAGCTGCACCCCCATCCCTTTAGCCAGTTCGGCTGCGTCTTCCTTGGCGCGCATTGCGGCCTTATCGAGCGCCTGGTCTTCGAGTGCGCGCTCGTCCTTTACCGTCCACTCGATCTGGCCGCTGCTGTTGGCGCCGGCGGTAATGGCCACGTCCAGGAGCTCCGCGGCGTGCCCGGGCGTCGTGCTTACCGTCCAGTGCTGAACCAGCTTGAACTTGTGCGACTTGGGTTCCGTGTAATCCCGTTCGAGATACTGCGATTCGCTGTGAATGGCGGACTCAGGAACGCCAGCCTGCTTTAGCGCGCCGATGATGTCATTCGAGGTGCGCGCACCATCGGCGTAGGCAGCCTTCGCGCTGCCGGGCTGGGTTTCGAAGCCGATGTGCAGAATGGCCAGGTCCGGCTCCACGCTGACGCGGCCGCTGGCCGTGACGGCCAGCGTGCGGTTCGCTGGGCTGATCTTCAACTGCGGCTGGCTATCCTGTTGCGCGCCGGCTGCAACTGCCGCAGCCATCGCCGCTGAAGCGGCAAGAATCCGAAGCATGTGCATTTTTGAACTCCTTAGCCTGATTGGACGCCGAGCGGAGCCGATGGACGCGGAATGGAGACGTTGCAACGCAACCGGCTCACCCCTCCTTGGTTCCATACTTTTTGCCGAACCGCCGCAGCTTTTCGAGCGTCGCCGCGGCTTGGCCCGAGTCAATGGCCTCGGCGCCCATGGCCACGCCCTCTTTCAGGTCCTGAGCTTGACCCGCGGCGACCAGCGCCGCGGCAGCGTTCAGGAGCACAATGTCGCGCCGCGCACCGGGAATGCCGGTGAGCACGTCGTAGAGCAAGGCGGAGTTGGTGGCCACATCGCCGCCGACGAAGTCCTCAAGGCGGGCGCGGGGCAGGCCGGCCATCTCCGGAGTTACGCGGGCAGCCTTCAGCACCGGGGTGGCGAAGCCGGGGGGCGACGGGTGGCTCGGAGAGCCGGGGTCGCCGGGGTGGAGCGCGGACTTGCCCGTTCCGGAGTCCGGTGCGCTTTCTTCGACTCGGGCCACCACGGACTCGCCTGTTGTTGTGAGCTCGTCGATGCCGTCCGAGCCGTGCACCACGAAGGCGCGCCTGGCGCCCAAAGCGGCCAGCGTGCGGCCCACCAGCAGCACTTTGCTGGGCGCCAGCACTCCGATCACCTGCGCGCGCGCTCCTGCCGGGTTGGTGAGCGGCCCGCACAGATTGAAGATGGTGCGAAAGCCGAGAGCGCGCCTTAGCGGCCCCACGGCTTTCATGGCGGGGTGATAAAGCGGCGCGAAGAGGAAGACGAAGCCGGTCTCGCGCAAGCATTCGACCGCCAACTCCGGCTTGAGGTCGATGGGCACGCCCAGGGCCTCCAGGACATCGGCGGCGCCGCAGCGCGAGGTGACGGCGCGGTTGCCGTGCTTGGCGACTTTGGCGCCCGCGGCGGCGGCCACGAGTGCCGCGCCCGAAGAGATGTTGAAGGTCAGCGGGCCTCCGCCGCCGGTGCCCACACAGTCGACCAGTTGCTCGCGTTCATCTGGTCCAAAGGGTAAAGGCACGGAGTGCGCGCGCATCACGTCGACGAAGCCGGCCAGCTCCGGCGCCTGCTCGCCGCGCGTGGCCAGAACGGCGAGTAGCGCCGCCGTCTCCGCCTCCGGCACGCCGGCGAGGATCTCCTTGAGCACCTCGGCCGCCTGCTCACGCGTCAGGGCCGCTCCGTCTTCGGCCAGCGGCTTCAGCATCTCCTTCAATAAGCCCATACCACTCCATGGTAAAGGCGCGGCGCGCGAACGAGGCCGGTTTGCCCCTCCTTTGGCCGGCAAGATAATATGGGATTGCCGTTGCCACGATCTCGCGGGCCCGGATAATTCCTGGTTCAGTTCCGAATTCTCTTTGCACAGCGGACTGGGCGGTTCCTACCGATTATGAAAATTCACGAATATCAGGCAAAGGAAATCCTGGCGCGGTATGGCGTTCCCGTGCCCAGGGGCGAAGTGGCCAACACGCTGGAAGAAGCCTCCACGGTGGCGCGCAAGCTGTTTGCCGAGGGCGCATCGGGCATCGTGGTGAAGGCGCAGATTCACGCCGGCGGGCGCGGCAAGGGCGGAGGCGTGAAGCTGGCCCGCACGCGCGAGGAGGCTGAGCTCCATGCCAAGGACATTCTCGGCATGACGCTGGTGACGCACCAGACCGGGCCCCAAGGCCAGAAGGTGCGCCGGCTGCTGATCGAGGAAACCGCGGCCATCGACCGCGAGCTTTACCTGGGCATCGTGCTCGACCGCGCGGCCGGCAAGTTGGTCTTCATGGCCTCGCAGGCGGGCGGCATGGAGATCGAGGTAGTGGCCGCGAAAACTCCGGAGGCCATCTTCAAGGAGACCATCGACCCGGCGATCGGCTTCGGCGCATGGCAGGCGCGCAAGCTGGCCTTCGCGCTGGGCCTCAAGGCCACGCAGATCAACCAGGCGGTGGCCTTCTTCCAGAGCCTTTACAAGGCCTATGTCGAGACTGACGCCTCGCTGGTTGAGATCAATCCCTTCATCACCACCAAGGACGGCAAGCTCTTCGCGCTCGACGCCAAGATCAACTTCGACGACAACGCTCTGTTCCGCCACGCCGACATCAAGGCGCTGCGCGACACCGCCGAAGAAGATCCGCTGGAGGTCGAGGCCAGCAAGTACGCGCTCAACTACATCAAGCTGGACGGCACCATCGCCTGCATGGTGAACGGCGCGGGGCTGGCCATGGCGACGATGGACATCATTCAGTACGCCGGCGGCAGCCCGGCGAATTTCCTGGACGTAGGCGGCGGAGCGACGCAGGAACAGATCGAGCATGCCTTCGAAATTCTTCTCGCCGACGCGCATGTGAGGGCCATCTTCATCAATATCTTCGGCGGCATTCTGCGCGTGGACCGGCTGGCAATGGGCGTGGTGGCAGCGGCCCAAAACCTCAAAGTCAAAGTGCCGATCGTGCTGCGCCTGGAAGGCACCAACGTCGAGGAGGGCCGGCAGATTCTGAAGGAGTCGGGTTTGAACTTCCAGGTGGGAGCGACGATGAAGGAAGCGGCGGAGCTGGTGGTAAAAGCAGCTTCTAGCTCTTAGCTTTTAGCTGTTAGCTCGGGATTTGGTTCATCAGAAAAACGAGCGCAAGGAAGTGCAAGATGCCTCAGGATTTCCATGATTTGACGGTATGGCAACGTGCAATCGATCTAACCGTCTGCATCTACAAATTGACGCAGCGATTTCCCAAGGAGGAGGCTTACGGACTTGTTTCGCAATTGCGTCGCGCGGCGGTTTCAGTGGCAAGCAACATTGCGGAGGGTCGCGGGAGGCTCAATCCGGCGGAGTTTCGCCAGTTTCTCGGAATTGCGTTGGGCTCAACGTTTGAGGTGCAGACGCAGCTCGTGGTAGCCAAGAAGCTGGAAATGGGAAATAAACAGGCAATCGATGAGGCGATGGCACTCAGTGATCAAGTTTCCAAAATGCTTACGTCGTTCATCCAAAAACTAAGCTCGAAGGCTAAAAGCTAAGAGCTAAAAGCTAGGAGCTTGTTCAATGGCGGTATTAGTCGATAACAACACAAGGCTCATTGTTCAGGGCATTACCGGCAAAGAAGGCACCTTCCACGCCAAGGGTTGCGCAGAATACGGAACGAACGTGGTGGGCGGGGTCACGCCGGGCAAGGGCGGAATGACCCACGAGGGCTGGCCGGTGTTCAACACCGTGGCGGAAGCCGTGGAGCAGACCGGCGCCAACGCCACCATGATCTTTGTGCCGCCACCGTTCGCGGCCGACGCCATCCTCGAGGCCGAGGACGCGGGCATTCCGCTGATCGTCTGCATCACCGAGGGCATTCCCACGCTGGACATGGTGAAGGTGTGGGCCAAGCTGAAGACCTCGAAGTCGCGGCTGATCGGCCCCAACTGTCCAGGCGTGATCTCGCCCGGCAAGGCCAAGATCGGCATTATGCCCGGCAACATTCACAAGCAGGGGCCGGTGGGCCTGGTGTCGCGCTCGGGCACGCTCACCTATGAGACTGTGTACCAACTCACCCTGCGCGGCATCGGGCAATCGACGGCCATCGGCATCGGGGGCGACCCCATCGTGGGCACCACGCACATCGACGCGCTGCGGCTGCTCAACGACGACTCCCAGACCGAAGCCATCGTCATGATCGGCGAGATCGGCGGCTCGGCCGAGGAAGCCGCGGCAGAGTTCGTCAAGCAGCATGTAAAGAAGCCGGTGGTGGGCTTCGTAGCTGGCCAGACCGCGCCGCCGGGCCGCCGCATGGGCCACGCCGGAGCCATCATTTCGGGCGGGCAGGGCACCGCAGCCGACAAGATGAAGGCCATGACCGCGGCCGGGATCCATGTGGTGGTTTCGCCGGCAGAGATTGGCGCGACCCTGGCCAGGGTCATTGGCAAAGACTGATTTCCGCCAGCTTGCGGAACAATCTCTCGGACGGATTCGCGCTTCAGAGGTCCCAGACCGGCACGTTGCCCGGAGACTTCACTCCGAAGGCCGCGGCGGAAGCGCTCCACTCCGGAACCAGAAAACCGCCTTGCGGGTGGGCCTGCGGTCCCGGAGCCGCGCGGTGATGGCGGCGCAGCGTCTCCTGAATCTCAGCCCGGGCCGCCGCGCGTTGCGCGCGCGACTCACGCTCCCAAAACAGGACAAACCCCTGCCCGCAGACAGAGCAATGAAACTCGGCGTTTCCGTTGGTTGTTCTACACAAAACCTGCATATTGACCTCTCGCGGCCGGCTGTTTTTCCCGCCACGCAGGACAACATAGTCCCGGCAAGGAGCGCTGGGTATTCCCCAACCGGGCCAAGATGCGTGACCGAACGGGGCAGGGAGAGGCTCCCCATTGGTAATTAGGTGGCGAGTTATCGGCGTGAAATGGAATTTGCGGACCGCGGGAAGCCGGGCTGCTGCGGTCAGATTCCGGTTGCCGATGCCGCTTACGCGCTCCCGCCGCTCGACTTTGCGCCCGCTGTCCCTCTATCCTCAAAGAGATGGCCGCACTTTTCCGATGCGGCCGCCATGGAACCCAGCAGCTCATGAGCAAGGAAACAATCGCTGTACACCTGCCCGATGGGGCGATTCGCGAAGTGCCTGCCGGCGCTACGCCGCTTGAAATCGCCAACTCGATTTCGCCGCGCCTAGCCGCGGCAAGCGTGGTTGCGCGGCTGACACCTATGAGCGCAACAGCCGGCCAAGGCTCCGCCCCCGACGGCCAGCCGGAGCCGGAAGCGGCCATGTACGCCGCCGAAGACGCTGCCGCGCCGCGGCTGGTCGATCTTTCAGCGCCGCTCACCGCCGACACGCGACTGGAGCTGGTGACCGAGAAGGATCCGGAGGCGCTCAAGGTGGTGCGCCACTCGGCCGCGCACGTGCTGGCCACGGCGGTGCTCGAACTCTTTCCCGAGACCAAGCTGGGCCATGGGCCGGCCACGGATTCCGGTTTTTTCTACGACTTCTATCGTGAGAAGCCATTCACGCCGGAGGACCTGGCCGCCATCGAGGCTAAGATGGCCGAGGTCGTTGCGCGCGACGAGCCGTTCATCCACGAATTTGCTCCAAGAGAGAAAAGTCTGGAAGACTTTGAAAAAGACGGCGACTTCATGAAGGCGCACTTCGTGACCAAGTTCACCGTGCCCGGCGACCAGGTCAGCTTCTATCGCAACGGCAAGTTTGTGGACTTTTGCCGCGGCCCGCATGTGCCCTCGACCGGCCGCGTGAAGGCCTTCAAGGTGACCAACCTGGCCGGCGCCTACTGGCTGGGCGACGAGAAGAATCCGCAATTGCAGCGCATCTATGGGACGGCGTTCTTCTCAAAGAAGGACCTCGACGAGCACTTCGCGCGCCTTGAAGAAGCCGCGCGGCGCGATCATCGCGTACTGGGCAAGCAGCTCGATCTGTTCAGCATCCAGGAGCTGGCCGGGGCGGGGCTGATCTTCTGGCATCCCAAGGGCGCCATCGTGCGCAAGGTGATGGAAGACTGGATGCGCGAGGAGTGCCTCAAGCGCGGCTACCAGCTTGTGTTTACGCCGCACGTGGCGCGCGTGAACCTGTGGCAGACCTCGGGCCACGAGGGCTTTTACGCGGCCAATATGTACACGCCCATGGAGCTGGACGATGCCAACTACCGCATCAAGCCCATGAACTGCCCATTCCACATACTAATCTACAAGAACACGCCCAAGAGTTACCGCGATTTGCCTGTGCGCTACGCCGAGCTGGGAAACGTCTACCGCTACGAGCGGTCGGGGACCATGCACGGCCTCTTGCGCGTGCGCGGCTTCACGCAGGACGATGCGCATATCTTCTGCACGCCGGGCCAGATCGAGGATGAAGTGGTGGCCTGCATTGATTTCGCCGAGGCGGTGCTCAGGACCTTCGGCTTCAAGGAGTTCAAGGTCGAATTATCGACGTGGGACCCCAACGACCGCGCCCACTACGCCGGCTCGGACGACAACTGGAACCTGGCGGTGAATTCTTTGCGCCGCGCCTTGGAGCGGAAAGGGATCGACTGCAAGACCATCCCCGGCGAGGCCGCATTTTACGGCCCGAAAATCGACGTGAAGCTCGTGGACGTGCTGGGCCGGCTGTGGCAGCTCACCACGGTGCAGTTCGATTTCAATTTGCCAGCGCGCTTCGAGCTCGAATATATCGGCGAGGATGGCGAGCGCCATCAACCGGTGATGGTGCATCGCGCGCTGTTCGGGTCGGTCGAGAGATTCTTCGGCGTGCTCATCGAGCACTACGCGGGCGCGTTTCCGCTGTGGCTGGCGCCGGTGCAGGCGGGACTGGTGCCCATCAGCGAGCGCCACGCCGGCTATGCGGCGAAGGTCGAAAAAGAGCTAAAGGCCGCGGGCCTGCGGGTTGAGACCGATGCGCGCAACGAAAAGATGAACGCCAAGATCCGCGACTTCGCCAACCAGAAGACGCCTTACATTCTGGTCTTCGGCGACAAGGAGGAAGCCGCCGGCACGGTCAGCGTGCGCACCCGCGGCCAAGGCGACCAGGGCGCGATGCCGCTGGCGGAGTTCATCGCCAAGGCCCAGGCGCTGGTGGCCAGCCAGTCGACGGAGCTATGAAGCTGTTTCACAATTCATGTGTTTTTCCGGCGCCGTGCGACGCAGTTCAGCCCGCGGATGCGCCGCCGCTACGTTTGCGGAAGACCACGCTCAACTCGCGGCGCCAATGCTCGCTGAGGGCGATCAGCTCCCACTCCACCTGGGGTGAGAAGTAGCGGAGCACGGGCTCGTTGGCAGGATGAATGCGCAAGGCCGGCGCGGCCAGCAGCAGCCGGGGCTCGAGCGGCGAAACCTCCGCGCCCTCGAAATATCCCTGGCGTTCGAAGGCCGAGAGCGGCCTGCCGCCGGCAGGGCCGGGCTGCCGGTCGGCGTTGAGCGCGCGCACGCGAATCCAGTAGTCCAGCGCCTGCAAGGGCAGGTGCAGGTCCTCGCCGGCCTTCAACTCCAGCACGGTCAGGCGGCCGCCACGGTCGAGTGTCAGCAGGTCGAGCATTCCGCGGTCGCCGGAGGTGAGCGCCGGAACCTGCGAGTAGAGCAAATCGCCGCGCAGGGCCGGCAGCAGCTCCGCGAGTTCATCGCGCAGCCTCGACTCCAGCCACCGCTCCGGCGCCATACGGAAGAGCGGATCGGTGTGCGCGCCGTCGGCGTGGCGGCTGGCAAAAAGCCGCGCGAGCAGCTCGCGGCAGAGCGGCTCGTTTTCCTCGGTCAGCGAGGTCTCGCTGGCGCCCGCGCCAAAACTGGCTTCGTCCTGGCGCGCAAAAGAGTGCGCCGCCACGCCGTGGCGGACGCGCGCAAACTCCAGCCCGTGCAGCAGCAAGCCAACCTTAGTGGGCGAGCCGGCGCGAACTTCCACCCGCTCCCTGGCGGCGGGCGGAACGAGCGCCAGCAGCCGGTCGATGCCGACCCTGCAGCGCTCCATGGCTGCCTGCGGAGAAAAGGCGTGCACCAGCCGGGAATCCAGGTTCCCCGTATCGCGAAAGTCCACGCTGGCGAGCTCTTCACTGCGCTCGTCGAGGGTGAAGAGCTGAAAATCGGCGGCGGCGTGATTGAGCCAGGCCATGCGCTCGGCGGTGGTGCGCCAGGCGCCGGCGGGCACAATCACCTTGAGCCCGCCAAAGTGCCGCCGACCGCTGCTATGCTGGCGGCAATAATCCAGCCAGAGAATCCCCAGGGTCAGAATCCCGTCCACGATCGCCGCGGACTCCGCCTCGGCCACGCCGATCACCGCCTCGGCCGCGGTTCCTTTGAGCAGCCGCCCGCGCACATAGGCGGGCCCAAAGCTGTGCTCCAAATCCATTGCCGAGCGCAGGCCATCCACCTTGGCGCCGATGAAGCTCCGCGTGAGCGCGCGCTCCAGCAGCCGCTGATAGTTGCGGCGCGCGGCCTCGCGGGCGCTGGGGGTGCGGCGATCGCTGGTGGGCGCTAGTTCCAGCGCTTGCGGCTTGGCCGCGCCCATGCGCCGGGTGATCAGGCGCAGGCATTGCGCGCGCTCCTGCAAGTCCACCACCGTGCGCACCAGGTTGCGCTCCTCGCTCCACAGTTCGAGCAGGCAACGGCCGTGCGACTCGCCCACCGAATAGTGGGCGATGCGCATGTCGAAGAGGACGCGCCCATCCTCGAGCAGCGCCGCTGCCGGATGATCCGCGAAATACGCCTCGATGGCCTGGGCCAGGCGCGCGGCGGACGGAGAATCTGCGCCGGAGTCCCCAGCGGCGGATTTCTGTCGATGGGGTGGAGAACCAGCGGCCACGGGTCAACCCTGCCTATCGCTGCCTACCAGCCCCTGCGCGCGCGCAGACTGGTGATGTGCGCAGTGTGATGGCGCGCGTGCCACTCGTACATGGCCAGCGCCGCAGCCAGGGTCTGGCGGCCCATCTTCGGATGGTTGAAGCCGCGCTGAAAATCGTCTTCGTTCATTGATTCGAGCAATGCCACCCAGCGGCTTTGGAGGCCGTCAAGGAAGACCAGCGAGCCATTGACGGGTAGCTGGGCGCTGTCGGGCAGCTTGGCCCAGGCCGCCTGATCGAAAGGCGTGATGGTGGGCCAGTCCTCGGTCAGCGCCAGCTTGAAGCGGATGAAGCAGTTGGCGTTGGTGTCGGCCAGATGGTGCACCACCTGCCGCACTGTCCAGCCACCTTCCCTATAGGGAGTGTTGATCTGGGCATCGGTTAATCCAGCCACCGCCGCGCGCAGCCGCTCTGGCAGCAGGCGCATGGTTTCAATGTGGGCCGCACGCAGGGCGGGCGTGCTCACCCCCGGAGGCGTGAAGCGGCCGATGGGATAGCAAACATCGTCTGGTTCCGGCATGGCTCTGACCTGCATGGAGTAGATGGCTTCAGGTGCACAATACGCTACGCCGCCAAGCGGCGGAATCAATCACCGCTTCTTGTGAAACGGCCAAAGGTGGAGATGATGCTTCCGGGGGCGGCCAGCAGGACGGTTGGCCAGGTGCTTCGCAGAAGAATTTCGCGGGTGAGTCGCCTTGGGACGCCTTGCGTCATGCTGCCGCTGCTGGTGAGTCGTCTTGGGAGGCTTTGGGTCATGCAGTCGCTGCTGGTGAGTCGTCTTGGGACGCTTTGCATAATGCTGCTGCTGCGGATGAGCCGGCTTGGGATGTTTCAGATGTTTTTTTGCGGCAAGCGCCGGCATGGCGAAGAGCATCGACAAGACCACAGCGGCGGCAAACTTCCTCATGGCCCGAATGTAACACGAACTCGCGCGCCGTGATCGATGTGGAGGAGGCGGGGTGCCCGGATAGGAACCGGGGGCGTGCCTGCTGCGGTGGCCTCGCACCAAGCGTACACTGGAAGCACGATGACCCTTCCGGCCACTTCCCCCGAAGCGGACGAAAAGCGCTTCTTTTTTGAGAAATTCGGCATCACCGACCGGCTCCTCGAACGTTGCCTGGGCGAAGCTCTCTCGTCGGGTGGCGACTATGCCGATCTTTACTTCGAGTCGGTGACAGCGACGGCGCTGGGCGTGGACGAGCAGATCGTGAAATCCGCCAGCCAGGGCACCAGCGCGGGCTGCGGCATCCGCGTGCTGAGCGGCGAACGCACCGGCTACGCCTACACCGACAACCTGAGTCCCGATCGCCTTCTGCACGCCGCCCGCACCGCCGCACTGATCGCCTCCGGGCCTGCCAAGCAGCCCATCCAGGGATTCACCGAGGCGCCGGCGGCCAATCTCTACCCCGTTCCCCTCGGCGGCTACGATCTGGACTTGGCCGCGCGGCTGGAGCTGATCCTCCGCGCCGACCGGGCCGCCCGCGCCTTTGACGCGCGCGTGGTGCAGGTGCGCGCCAACTATGCGGAGGAGCTGCGCCACATCCTCGTCGCCGCCTCTGACGGGGCGTTCGCCAGCGACACCCAGCCCCTCTGCCGGCTCAACGTCTTCGTCATCGCCAAGGAAGGCTCGGTCACCACTCGAGGCGCGGCGGGCGGCGGGGGACGTGCAGGGCTGGAGCAATTTACGGGGTCGAAAAGCCCCGAAGGCTTGGCAAGAGAAGCGGCTCGCGGAGCGGTCTTGCAGCTGGGCGCCGTGCCCGCCCCCGCGGGCGAGATGGAGGTGGTTCTCGGCCCCGGCTGGCCCGGCATCCTGCTGCACGAGGCAGTGGGCCACGGCCTGGAAGCCGATTTCAACCGCAAGAAGACCTCGGCGTTTACCGGACGCATCGGCCAACTCGTGGCCAGCCCCAAAGTCACAGTGGTGGACAACGGAACCATCGCCGGCCGCCGCGGCTCGCTCAACGTGGACGACGAGGGCTCGCCGACCCAGGAGACGGTGCTCATCGAGGACGGCGTGCTCAAAGGCTATTTGTCTGACAAGCTCTCGGCGCGGCTGATGGGCATGGCCGATACCGGCTCAGGCCGCCGCGAGAGCTACCAGTGCATTCCCATGCCGCGCATGACCAACACTTACATGCTCGCCGGCGGCGACGCTCCCGAGGACATCCTGCGCTCGGTCAAGCGCGGGCTCTACGCGGTCAACTTCGGTGGCGGCCAAGTGGACATCACCAACGGCAAGTTTGTCTTCTCGGCCTCCGAGGCCTATCTGATCGAAGACGGAAAGGTCACCGCGCCGGTACGCGACGCCACGCTCATCGGCAACGGCCCCGAGGCGCTCAAATACGTTTCGATGGTGGGCAACGACCTGAAGCTCGACGAAGGGATCGGCACCTGCGGCAAGGAGGGCCAGAGCGTACCGGTCGGCGTGGGAATGCCGACGGTGAAGCTGGACAAGATGACCGTGGGCGGCACGGGAAGGTAGACGCGCGGCATGGCGGACACGCGGCATTATTATTGATTTGGCCACGCACCCCCTCTCACAAAGCTGTCATCCTGAGCGGGTGAGAATGATTTTGCACAATTCTGATTCAAATGAGCATAACTCCGCAGATTTTTGCTGTGTAGGAACTGTGCAGGGCAATTGTGTAAATTCCAGCCAATACAAGTTCCTCGGGACCTCTTGGGCATGACGAGCATACTGCTTCTCGTGGTGGTGAAACTCGCAGGGATTCCTCCGTCAAGGTCGCGCGTCTGGTGCGCGTTGATCGAAGCGAAGCGGAGAGCCTTTACGGATAGTGTAGCGGAGAGTATCCGCAACAGGGAGCACTATTCTGAGACGGATCTGCGCAGAAATTCGCTGTTTAGCCGGCCTTCTAAGCCGAGGGCGATGATACTGCCCGCCCCGGAACCTGAAAGATTTTGGCCCATCCTGTCCATGTGTCAGGGGCCGCAGCCGCTGGTGCGGTGCCTTCGGCAGCCCTGACACACTCCCCGGTTGGGTGACTCTGCAATTATTCGGGTGGCGCAGTCCTTCTCACATCAGTCGGCCAGTCGGACCTGCCGTGAGCCGGATCACGTTGGTTCCCACTTGCCGGTTATTCGCCAGGAACTCCGAAAGAGCCGCAATCGTCGTGGAATCTTACGCAATTCTTCTCGATGAGCATATCCTGGCTGTCATCGAAGCACGCGGAGCACTCCTGTGCCGGAGCGAAGGGGCCACAGCACGTTCGGGCCGGCATCTGCTTCCAGCAGCCTGAAATGCAGGTTGGGACTCATTGTGCCGCAGATCACATCCGTTCGACTTGGGAAAGAATAGCTTTCATTTGGGCTTAGACCTCAACGGCTCGCGCCAGGAGGGATGGGCTGGCATGAAAGTCATCTCAACTCCGGTTCTTTCCGGGCCGGAGTACATTCAATCCGATCTCACCGCGGCGGCTCTCCACGGCATTACCAGAGCGCTGGCGTCTGTCGATCGGGCGTTCATCTGTCTGGACCCGTCGTTTTCGATTCTCCATGCGTCGCATCTCCTCGACCGTTTTCTCGGCGACGGAGTATCCAAAGAGATTTGCGGACGGCAAGTCGAAGAGTTGCTCGGCGCGGAGCTGTTTGGTCCGCGCGGACCGTTGCGCCAAGCTCTGCTCGACGGGCAGAAGCGCGAAGGATGGCGGGCGACTATGAAATTCAATGGCTCGACGCCCCACCTGGTTTCCATTACCACCGCCCCGATCATCCCGGACAACTCGGACATCTGCGATCCCAAGGTCCGCTACCTGGTGATCCTGCGGCCAGCCGACGAAGAGGCAAGTTGCCCCAATGCCCCGGTGTTTTATTCGGGCGCGATTGCGTGCTCCCCGGCAATGCTGCGTATCTTTCGCATGGTGGAAACGCTCCAGCATAGCGAAGCGACTGTTCTCATCACCGGGGAGAGCGGTACAGGAAAGGAGGTCGTGGCCCGTGCGATTCACCAGAACTCCGTGCGCAGCGGCGGCCCCTTCGTCGCTGTGAACTGCGGCGCTCTTCCCACTGATCTGCTCGAATCCGAGCTGTTTGGTCACGTCCGCGGGGCGTTTACCGGAGCCATTCGCGATCGTGTGGGCCGCTTTGAGCTTGCGACGCACGGCACGCTTTTCCTGGACGAAATCGGCGATATGCCTCCGTCGCTGCAGGTGAAACTTCTGCGCGTTTTGCAAGAAAGCCAGTACCAGCGAGTGGGCGAGAGCGTCACCCGGACCACCCATGCGCGCATCATTGCCGCGACCAACGTCGATCTGCCCGCCGCATTGCGCCAGGGACGCTTGCGCGAGGATCTCTATTATCGCCTCTGCGTCGTTCCTATCGAGGTTCCGCCGCTGCGCGAGAGGAGAGAAGACATCTCCCCGCTTTCGCTGCACCTGCTGAATCTCATCGCAGCCAAGAACGGCCTGGTGCGGCGTATTTCCCCCCAGGCGATGAGAATTCTGCTCGATTACGGGTGGCCCGGCAACGTGCGCGAACTGGCAAACGTCATCGAGTACGCGGTGGCCGTGGCCCGCATGGAAACGATCCTTCCCGAGGATCTTCCCGACGAGATCAAACGGCCCGCGCCGATACCGGAACCGCCATTGGCTGACTCGATCGGCGGAGGTACGGCAGCGGTGCCGGAGACATTCCTTGATGCGGAGCGCGGCCTCGACGCGGCGCATCTGCGTTCCGTCCTCGATGCTCATCATTGGAATCGAACGAAAGCCGCCGAAGCCCTCGGTATCAGCAGGCCGACGCTCTGGCGCCGCATGCGGGAATTGCGTCTCGCGTGATTGGATATCGCTGAGCGTTTTGATTCAGGCCGAAACAAAGTGTTGCAACACACTGTTTCGGTATTGGGCCGTACAGGCCGCAAATCCAAGAAAACAAAACATCTGCACTTTGGCACGGAAGGTGCTACCTCCTCAATCCAGATTCCGTCTTCGCGGAACGCCCAAACGATGAACCGCAAAGTCGGCCAGGTGGAGGAAGGCATGAAAGCAATCGCCGATCAGACCAGCAATGTGAGGTTGAAATGGCTCGTTCCGGCAGCCCTGGTGCTGCTGTGGCCTGCGCTTTTGTGTGCAACCGATGGACATTTCCTGCACGGTGCCGGTCCCGTGAACGAGGCCATGGGCGGGGCGGATACCGGCATCTGCCTCGATGCAACAGGCTCCATCGCGTGGAACCCGGCGTGTACGACCGGTTTTACCGGGCGGCGCTTTGAGATTCACGGGACACTCTTTGATCCTTGGCGCTCTCTTTCGAGCACCGTAGACGCCAACGCCTTTGGTCCCAATATGCCCGGAGCCGCCCTTAGCGGAACCACCGTAAGCAAGCGGGATATGTCGTTCATGCCGGGATTCGCATTTATCTTCCACCATGGGACGAACGTGTATCACCTCGGCATGCTTGCAGTGAGCGGTTTCGGCGTAGATTATGCCGAGAATACCGACTTCTCCAATCCCATACTGACTCCGCAGGCGCCCAACGGATTCGGGTTTGGCCGCATCCGCTCGAACTACATGCTGGTCACGGCTCCCATCGGCATAGCGCGCCAGTTGACGGAGCGCCTTTCGGTGGGCTTTTCCGCCGTGCCTTCCTTCTCGATGCTCCAGGTGATTCCGGCCCCGTTTTCCGCGCCGGTGACGGCCGGCAGCACCATGCCCTATTACCTCTCGGCGGGCAACAATGCGCCCGCCTTTGGCGGCGGCGTCAATGTCGGCGCGCATTATGCGTTTGAGAAGGTGAGTTTTGGCGTCTCCTGGCGCTCGCCGGTGTGGTTTCAGCACTTCAAGTGGAACCGGAAAGACCTGACCGGCGCTGCGCACCAGTTGGGCTTCCACATGAATCTGCCCCAAATCGTTTCGGTGGGAACAGGGCTATCTCCCTCGAAGAGCACCCGGATCGGCGTGGATGCGCGCTGGTTCAACTATTCGAACACGGCCGGTTTCGACAAAGTGGGCTACAACGCCCAGGGTGCAGTATCCGGTTTCGGATGGAGGAATATCTGGGCCATTGGGGGCGGGATTCAGCAGGCGGTGGCAAAGTCCACCAGGATCATGCTCGGCTATAACTATTCCGGCAATCCCGTGCCTGCCCAGTACACCTTCTTCAATACGCCTGCGCCGGCGATCGTGCAGCACCACGTCTCCGGAGGAATTACCCAGTCATTCCGGAAATGCGATTTGACGGTGGCCTATTACCACGCGTTCAGGAACTCGATCACCGGCCCGTGGATTTCGTCGCAGGGACCGATCCCAGGCACGAGCGTGAAAAGCAGTATGTCGGAGAACTCAATAACCGTTGGATTTGGGAAGAGTTTCTAGCGTTTTCGCACGCAGGGTTCGGATTTTCTGCGATTTGCTGTAATGTTTGAGGCTTTCGATGGCTTATATAGCATAGGGGCCTTTTTCAAAGAAGGAGAAGTGCGATGCGACACATGCTGATTCTGGGCGGGGGAACTGGCGGGACGATCATGGCCAACAGGCTCGCGGATGCACTGGACGAGCGCGACTGGCGCATTACGGTCGTGGACGGCACAGACGAGCACTACTACCAGCCGGGTTTCCTCTTCGTGCCGTTCGAGATCTACCGGATGCGGGATATCGTGCGGCCCCGGCGCCAGTACCTGCCAGGAAGAGTGCGCTTTGTTTTGTCGGGCATCGAGCGCATCGATCCGCAGAAGAAATCCGTGGTGCTGGCCAGCGGAGAATCGCTCCGCTACGATTGCCTTATTCTGGCCACCGGAGCCAACATTCACCCGGAACAGATCGAGGGGCTGCTCGACGAAGAGTGGGGAAAGAGCAAGTTCGATTTCTATACACCGCGCGGGGCGGAGCGCTTGGCCCAGTTCCTGAAGGGCTGGCAGGGCGGCAAGCTCGTGCTCAGCATTGCGGAAATGCCGATCAAATGCCCTGTTGCTCCTCTCGAATTTCTTTTCCTCGCCGATTCGTACTTCACCGAACGGGGCATGCGCGACAAGGTGGACCTGCACCTGGTCACGCCGCTCGACGGAGCCTTCACTCGCCCCACGTCAAGCCGGGTGCTGGGGGAAGTCCTCGAACGCAAGGGAGTCACCGTGACGCCGGATTTCGGGCTGGCGCGCGTTGACAGCCAGGAAAAGAAACTGATCGCCTGGGACGATACCGAGGTGAAGTACGATCTGCTGGTTTCGATCCCCACCAACATGGGCGACCCAGTCGTTGCGCGCAGTGGCATCGGGAACGATCTCAACTTTGTGCCGACCAATAAAGAAACACTCGCGGCGGAGGGACTGGAGGACGTCTTTGTCCTCGGCGATGCCTCGAACGTGCCCGCGTCGAAGGCGGGCTCGGTCGTACACTTCCAGTCCGAGATATTGTTCGAGAACATCATGGAGCACATCGAGGGCAGGCCTCCGCGCGCCCGGTTCGACGGTCATGCCAACTGCTTCATCGAATCGGGTTTCGGCAAGGGCATGCTGATCGACTTTAACTATGAAACGGAGCCGTTACCGGGTGCGTTCCCGCTCCCAGGCGTGGGTCCGTTCAAACTGCTGGGGGAAAGCGCAATCAATCACTACGGAAAGCTGATGTTCCGCTGGGTCTACTGGAACCTGCTGATTCGCGGCGTCGAATTGCCGATCGCCAACGAAATGCTGATGGCGGGAAAGCAGGTGGTGTGATGGCTACTGCTTTGCTGGAAACGGATCACATAGCCGAACTCGATCGCAAACTCGATTTCATTGTCGAAGAGCTTTCGAGTCTGAGGCGTCTCCGCGACAGCGTCCAGGATTTCGCCGCCGACCTCTCCCTGGTGGGAAAGAATGCAATGCGGGAGGCGGTCGAGGCGTTTGGGACGGCCGATCTGCGCCCCGCCGAGATCGTGAGCCTCCTCAAGGCCACGCTGACCAATGCCCGTTTGTTTGAGAACGCGATTCAACAACTGCAGAGCGCGGCGGATTTCGTCCGGGACGCTCAGCCGATCCTGCGCGACGGCATGTGCAGGGTCGTGCAGGTCAACCAGTCTCTGCAGGAGAAAGGCTACTTCAAGGCTGCGTCTGCCGGCGTGCGCGTGGGCGATGCTCTGATTCGTTCCCATTCTGCCGAGGACTGGCAGCAGGTCGAAGCCAGCGTGCCGCAACTGATCGGGTTGCTGCGCGAACTCACGAGGCCTGAGGTTCTTGAGGCCCTGGAAGCGATCGTGCATGGCTTCGGCCGCGTGCAGGCCACGATGGACGTGAACAAATCGATCTTCACGATTGTGCGCGATCTGAACTCTGCCGACGCCCGGCGCGGCGTTGCCATCCTGGTGGAATTCCTGAAAGTGGTCGGCGCGCATGCGGCTCCCGCCGCCCATGAGGAGAGTTCGGCTACAACTTCTTTGAGGTGATCTATGGAAACAGTGGTTTTGGGAGGCAAATCGCTCCCGCTCGATAAGGACGGCAACCTTGCCAACCGCAATGACTGGAATGAGGAGGTTGCGCGCGAAATCGCCGCCAGCGAGGGCATTCCCGAACTGACACAGAAGCACTGGGCGGTGATCAACTTCATGCGCGCTGTGTTCGAGAAGGAAGGAGACTCGCCCTCCATTCGCAGACTGACCAAAGAGAGCGGCGTCGATACGAAGACTCTCTATCAGCTCTTTCCCAAAGGGCCGGCGAAGAAAGCTGCGCGGATTGCCGGTCTGCCCAAACCCAAGGGATGTATCTGATCTGCAGCGAGGAGATGTCCAAATATGTCAGCGCAACCAATCGAAAAAGTATCCATCATTGTTTCCCGCGGGTCTCTGGAAGGCGTGTATCCCGGCCTCATCATGGCGAATGGCGCCCGCATGGAGGGTATTGAAGCGTCACTATTCTTCACCTTCTTCGGGTTGGACGCTGTCATCAAAAAGCGCATGAACGGCCTGAAGGTCGCCACGGTAGGCAATCCTGCCATGCATATGCCTACCCTGCTGGGCGCGCTGCCGGGCATGTCCTCCTTCGCCACGTCGATGATGAAGAAGGAAATGGAGAAGATCGACATTCCGCCGGTGGCAGAATTCCTCACCATGATTCACGACGCGGGCTGCGAGATCTTTGCCTGCAAGGCAACCGTGGACATGTTCCACCTGAAACAGGACGATTTCTGTCCTGAAGTGGACGGCGTGATCTCCGTGGGCCAGTTCTACGAGAAGGCGGCGGGCGCGCAGATCATCTTCACATGAGATGCCGGTGCCTCACGGGCGTGGCGGATCTTCAACAGCGTGCCGAAAATCAGCACCCGGCCCCAGCAACCCAGCACATCGGCGATCTGAGCCGCATACCGCTTGGCCGGTAGTTCGCTGTCCACAGCCATCATCACCAATGCCTCCTTTGGTTTCGGCTACGCCCGGTTCGGGTTCAAAGCTGCGAGTCTGCGAGCCCTTGGCGGTTTGTCGGCCGTCGTGCCCCTTTAAGAGTCTTTCGTCGCGAAAACCCCAACTTCACCATTGTCGGCAATGGGGACAATGCCCCCGGCCCGGGCCGGATTCGGCCGTTTCCTGGATAGAGCACCGGCCCTCTGAGCTGAAGGCCGAAGTTACTGTCCGCCCCGGAACCCGAAAGATTTTGGCCCAGCCTGTCCGTGTGTCAAGGCCGCAGCCGCTCGCGCGATGCCTTCGGCAGCCCTGACACACTCCCCCGGTTGGGCGGCTCTGCAATTATCCGGGGCAGGTAAGTTTTTAGAAACCGATTCCAAGGCCCGGTCCCTGCTCGTGGCGTGGTCCGATCTCCTGCTGCGGCGCAATGGACTGCTCCGGCGTGTGCGCGGGCACATGGGCACTCTCGCGGGAAACCTCGTGGCCCAGCGCCGCCGGCAACTTCTCGCGGTCATTGGTGAAGAG
>CAWEGL010000002.1:0-602374 GCA_963808795.1 uncultured Acidobacteriota bacterium | reverse complement strand
TTATCTTTATGCCTGACGCATCTCGTTCAGTTCCTATTGCTGCTTGTAATACTTGCTTTTGCGCGGCGGCGTACGGGCATGCTGCAACGCGTCGTAGCAGACCTCTACGGATTCAGTCAATTCGCTGAGCGCGGCTTGCGTGGCTTTCTGATCGTCGCCGGAATACGCCTGGCGCGCCTCCTCCAGATCCTGATCGGCGTTGGCGAGGGCCAACTCCGACCGCTTCTCCAGATCGGGCTCCGACTTCACCGCCGCGATGTCGCCGAAAGCCAACCACAATGCCAGCAGGAGAATCACTTTTACTTAAGCTCTCTCTCTAACAGTTTCGCTCTTTGGCGCGCCTTGAACTCTTCATTGGGACTTTGTCCGTTGCTCATCGTTAGAAATCGCCGATATGCCGCCAGCGCGCCCCTCTTATCGTGCATGTTATCCAAGGCCAAGGCTCGAAAGAAAACGTGGCCGGGCTTTTCGGCGTGCAGCGCCGCCACTTTGTCCAGCGCATCCACCGTGCCCTGATAATCTTCGGCCATGATGAGCGAAGTAGCCAGCTCGCTCCAGCTCTCGGCCTCGTTCGGCTTCAGTGTTACGGCGAGGCGAAAATCGTGGGCTGCTTCGGGATACTTGCGCTGATCGCGGACGATGCGGCCGTGCAGCATGAGAATGTCGAAGTTGTTGGGTTCGGCGGCGAGTAACTGTTCCGCCAACGGCAGAGCCTTATCGGTGTGGCCGGTATTGAAATAACTGGTGGCAAGCGCGGCGCGATTGGCCGTCGTGGGAGACTTGGCGACGGCGATTTCGAGGTGTGGGATCGCATCCGCCGCCTTTCCCGCAGCCAGCAGCAGGATGCCCAAATGTTCTTGCGCGCCGGCATTCTCGGGAAACTGCTGGTAGATGGCCATCGCTTCCGGAGTTTGATTGTGCTGCTCGTACAGCGCGGCCAGGTCGAGCAGATCGTTACGATAAGCCGGGTTCAGTTCGGCTGCTTTCTGAAAATGTGGCGCCGCTTCGCTCAGCCGGTTCAGCTTCTCCAATGTGTGCGCCAAGCCGAGTTCGGCGTCGGGCGATTTGGGATCGATTTCGAGCGCGGCCACATAGGCCTGCTGGGCCTTCTCGAACTCGCCGGAGCCCAGCAATGCGGCGCCGAGATAGTAATTCGGCCGGAATTCCTTCGGCTTCTCGGCAACGGCGCTGGTCAGATACGGTACCGCTTCGGCATTCTGCTTGAGCCGCAGCAGCGAGATGGACAAGTTGAGATTGGCCTGATACAAATCCGGCTTCAGCTCCAGAGCTTTCTTGTATTGCGGAACAGCCTCGGCGTCCTTGCCCTGCAAGCTGTAGGCGAGCGCGAGGTTAAACAGCGCGGTGAAGTCCTTGGGATCGGCGGCGGCGGCTTTGGTGAAGTTCTCGACCGCGGCGTCGTAGCGTTTATCATCCAGCGCCTTGATGCCAAGCTCGTAGAAGTTGCTTTGAAACGCGAGAAACAGAATGATCAAGCTGGCAGGCCACATACTTCAATAATCCATTTTCTCTCACATCGAAGCAGTTTGCGGTCGATCATCGCGCGGCATTCGCGGCGTATTGTTTCAAGTATCGGCCAGTATACGAATTCCTAGCGGCTGCGATTTGTTCGGGCGTTCCTTCGGCTACGATTTCGCCGCCGCGTTCGCCGCCTTCCGGGCCCAGGTCGATCACCCAGTCGGCGCTGCGGATCACGTCCAGATTGTGCTCGATGATCAGGATGCTGCCGCCATTCTCGATCAGGCGCCTGAAACGCCGCCAGCAGCTTGGCGATGTCGTCGAAATGCAGACCGGTGGTCGGTTCGTCGAAGATGTACAGCGCGCCCTGCGCAAGTGGCTTGCGACAGGTGCGCGGCCAGCTTCACGCGCTGCGCTTCGCCGCCGCAAAGCGTGGTCGCGGATTGGCCCAGCCGCAGATAACCGAGCCCGACGTCGGCCAGGACCTTGAGCCGGTGCACCAGGCGCGGCGAGTCGTAGAAAAACGAGAGCGCTTCCTTGACCGTCAATTGCAGCACTTCGTGGATGTTCAGCCCCTTGTAGCGGATGTCGAGAATGGCGCTCTTGAAGCGCGTGCCTTTGCACTCTTCGCACACCAGCTCGACATCGGCCAGGAACTGCATCTCCACCGTCACGGTGCCGTCGCCCTGGCAGTTCTCGCAGCGCCCGCCGGGAATGTTGAACGAAAAATGGCCGGAGGTGTAGCCGCGTTTCCGCGCATCGGGCGTGGAGGCGAAGATTTCGCGGATCAGGTCGAAGGCTTTGATATAGGTGACGGGATTGGAGCGCGGCGTGCGGCCGATGGGCGACTGATCCACCAGCACCACCTCGCGCAGCAGCTCGGCGCGCTCGACTCTGCGGCAGGTGATTTTCTCCGGTTTTCCGATCCATCTCCTCCCGGAAGCCTTCGCGGCGCGGCTTGGCGCAGCCGCTGCTGCGAGCGACTGATAGATCACGTCGTGCACCAGCGTGGATTTGCCGGATCCGGAAACGCCGGTGACCGCGACCATCATGTCCAGCGGGATCGTCGACGTCGATGTCTTTCAGGTTGTGCGCGCGCGCGCCGATGAATTTCAGGATCGTTCGCTTCGGATCCACCTGCGCGGCGCGTCGGCGGGCAGCGCGGCCTGCAGTTCGCCGCGCAGATAGCGCGAGGTGAGCGACGCGTCGCCATCGGCGACATGATCTTGCGATAGGAGCCTTCGAAGATCACGCTGGCCGCCGTGCTCGCCGGCGCCCGGGCCCAGGTCGATGATGTGGTCGGCGGCGCGCATCACGTCGGCATCGTGCTCCACCACCACGATCGTGTTGCCCGAGGTCGCGCAGTTCTTCCAGGATCCGAATCAGCCGGCCGGTGTCGCGGCTGTGCAGGCCGATGGACGGCTCGTCGAGCACATAGCAGGCGCCCACCAGACGCGATCCCAGGCAGGTCGCGAGCTGGATGCGCTGCGCCTCGCCGCCGGAAAGCGTCGACGATAAGCCGGTCCAGCGTCAGGTATTCCAGGCCGACGTCGTTCAGGAACTTCAGGCGCTGGCGAATTTCGACCAGGATCTTGTCGGCGATGGCGGCTTCCTCGGGCGTCAACTCGAGCGACTGGAAAAACGCGCAGGCCTGCGGCGATGTTCAGCCTCACGACTTCGGCGATGGTCTTGCCGCCGACGCGGACGTACAGCGCTTCCTGGCGCAGGCGCGCACCGCCGCAATCCGGACATTCGGCGTAGCCGCGATAGCGGCTGAGGAACACGCGCACGTGGACCTTGTACTTCTTGGTTTCCACTTCGGCGAAGAACTCGCGGATGCCTTCGCGCACGAGAGCTCTGTCTTCGGCGTCGGTGAGGTCGCAGAACGGAACATTCCAGCGCACCTTGCCGCGCGAGGACTTTTTGAATTGCCCGTGCGATACCAAGCATATTGCGGCTTGGTCCACGGATCGACCGCGCCTTGCTGGAGCGACAGGCACGGGTCGGGAATCACCAGATCCATGTCGTAATCGATGGTGTTGCCGAAGCCCTGGCAGCGCGGGCACGCGCCCATGGGATTGTTGAAGCTGAACAGGCGCGGGCTCGGGCGTCGCGAGTTCGATGCCGCACTGCTTGCAGGCGAATTTCTCGCTGAAACGGCGCACCAGCGGCGGCGGATTCTGCGGCGTCGCTTCTTCGAAGATCACCTCGCCCGATTCGCGATAGCAGATCTCGGTGGTGTCGACCAGGCGCTGATGCAGATCGGCGGAGATGACGAAGCGATCCACGAAGATGAACAGCGGCTGGTTGAAATCGATGTCGAGCAGCGACTCGGGCGTCGAGAATTCGAACACGCGGCCATTCTGATAGAGGCGATTGAAGCCTTTCTTGCGCAGCTCGAACAGATGATCGCGCAGGGCTTCCGTGCTTGCGGCGCGATGCACGGGGAACAGCGCGTACCAGCGGGAGCCGGCCGGCTCCTGCAGCATTTCCTGCGCCACATGATCGACCGTTCGCGGCTGAACCTCGCGTCCGCATTGAGGACAATAGCTGCGTCCGGCGCGCGCGTAAAGCAAGCGCAGAAAATCGTAGATCTCGGTGGACGTCGCCACGGTGGAGCGCGGATTGCGCGTGGTGTTCTTCTGGCGGATCGCAATGGGAGGAGCGATGCCCGCGATTTCGTCCACGTCCGGCTTCTCCATGCGCTCCAGAAACTGGCGCGCGTAGGCCGAGAGCGATTCGACGTAGCGGCGCTGGCCCTCGGCGTAGATCGTGTCGAAGACCAGCGAGGACTTGCCGGAGCCGGACACACCCGTGACGACGGTCAGTTGATTGTGCGGAATTGCGAGCGAGACGTTCTTGAGATTGTGGACTCGCGCGCCACGGATGAGTATTGAATCTTCCAAGGGATTTCGAGGGAGGGCGGCCAGCCCAACCGCCGCTACTTCGATTATCTCAGAACCGTCAAATGCTCCAGTATGCTTAAAAGTGCATGGGTGGCGCGCGCGACTATTTCTTGAAGACGGAGCGGCTGGGATTCGGCTATTGGTCCAGCGAGGATTTGCCTCTGGCGCAAGCTTTGTGGGGAGATCCGGAAGTGAGTCGCTTCCTGGGCGGGCCGTTTACAGAAGAGCAGATCCGTCAAAGGCTGGAGCGCCACATGGCATTGATGCGCGACTACAACGTGCAATATTGGCCCGTTTTCCTGATCGAGACCGGCGATCATGTAGGCTGCGGCGGGTTACAACCGTATCGCACGGATGAGGGGATTTACGAGCTGGGATTTCATCTGCACCGCGCGTATTGGGGACGCGGTATGGCGGAAGAGGCTGCACGGGCGGTGATCCGGTTTGCATTTGAATCGCTAGGCCTCGAAACTTTGTTCGCCGGTCATCATCCGGAGAATGCGGCGTCGCGAAGGGTGCTTGGGAAGCTTGGTTTCCAGTACGCGGGCGAGGAAGTCTATCCGCCGTCTGGCATACTGGAGCCTACCTACTTTCTGAGACGTATGGACTGAACTATGCGCGTCACGAAGACTTTGCTGACAGCCGAGGAATTCGACAACTACCCGTTCGAGGAAGATAAGCGCTACGAACTCGACGAGGGGGAGCTGATCGAGATGACTAAGCCCGCGTATCGGCACAACCGCGTGCTTGCGAAGCTTCAGTTTGAGCTTGCTGCCTATTTGCACAAGAATCCAATCGGCGAGGTTCTGATTTCGGAGAATCTGTATGCACTTTCTCCCAACACTCGCAGAGCGCCGGATGTCGCCGTCATCCTGGGCGATCGCTATGAAGAACTGAAAAGCGCGAAAGTGATCCCGATCATTCCAGAGATCGCAGCCGAGGTGCTCTCGCCATCTGAAACGACGCGCATGATTCATCGCAAACTGAAACAGTACTTCGAGGCGGGAGTGAAAGAAGTCTGGTTGGTCGATCCGGATTCGCGGGAAGTCGAGATCTGGACTGGAACGACTCTACCGAACACCGCCCTTAAGATCGGAGACACTTTGATTTCCCGACTATTGCCCGGTTTCAAACTTCCGCTGAAGAAGCTATTCGCCTAATACGGCCAGCGGTGCGTGGATTGCGATTTGACGCTGGGCGCGGGTCCCGGGCCGTCGCTCAAGTGGCCCGGATTAGGCAGGGCATTCTTAAAATCGACTTCCGTCGCGTTGAATTGCAGCGGGCGGTCCAGCACCATATCCATGGTTGTGCCTTTGGCGAGTATGGCGTCAGGGCCGCGGGAAAGCAGCACGTACATGAGACCGGCGGTAGCGCCTGCGGCTGCTCCTATGCCCGCACCCATGATGGGATGCCCCGCCACGGCGCCTCCCAGGCCGCCCGCGCCCGCTCCGGCTCCGGCAGCTTCCGCGACGGTTCTTACGTCGCCGGCTTTGTCGCCTTCACTTTTGATCTTGCCTTCGTTCTTGTCGACGGTCTCGGCGGCGCGGCCATCCAGGGCGCCAATGCGCGCGCGGAAATCGCGCGTCACGCCATTGGGCAGCGTCAGGGAATCGAACCGCACGAAGAGTTCGCCGCGGCCATGCACCCGGCCGGGCCGTTTGATCTCGGTGACCGTTCCCTCGACATAGCTGCCGGGAGGAATCACGATGCGGCCATTGGCGAGAATCGGAAACACGGTTTCGAGGTAAATGCGGTCGCCTTCAGTCGCGTTCTTGGTGCTGACGCTATTGATCATGCTGAGCGGAACTTTGGTGCCAGTGGGAATCACGAAATCGGTGGGTATCTGGGCTGGTTTCGCTCCCGGCTCTTTCGGGGAAGCAGCGTTGTCCGGCGGAGCGGCGGGCGGAGGCGTCTGATCCTGCGCCGCGAGGTTGAATGCAGAAGCTAGCGCGAGCGTGGCAACCGGCACAAGGCGCAGATACATGAAAATCCCCTTCTTCAGTTTAAACGCAACCCGGCTCGGGCGGGTTTCAGGCGAGCGTGTTTCTGTCAAATGCCGCGTCACTTTTCCGGTAATGGATGGAGCTGGTTGTCCCGCATGGGAAAATCCTTCACGTTGTCCGTGATCAGGGCGACCTGATGATGGATGGCGACGGCGGCGATCAGGCTATCGGTCATGCTCAAGCTGGTGCCTTTTCTGCCGAAGGAGTTCTTTATCTCGCCCGCCAATCTTGAGACTGGAAACGTGATCGGGTAAAAGTCGAGGCTAGAAAGGAAGGCAGTGGTGCGCTCCTCTTCATTGGGCCTCATACCGGCATAAACTTCCGCCACGTTGATCGGGCAGCAAGCCAGAATATTACCGTTCTCCAGCAGATCGCGCAAAAAGGGGCGGCGATCGCGCTTGCCGTTGAGCGCGTCGATGATGACGCTGGTGTCCAGGAGGAGGGTGGGCATGTCAGCCGGCAGTGACTTTCTTAAAGCGGCCCTCGGATTCACGGCGCAGCTTTTTCACCCACTTGGCTGCTCCTTGCTTGAGCTCGGGATGATCCTTGTCTTTCCAGGCCCCCGCGGCTTCGTCCAGTGTCTTGATCTGGCGCAGACGCATTAGCTCGCGCTGGGCGGCCTGCGTCAAGAAGCTGCTGCGCTGCCGTATCCCGACCAGCATGTCGATATCTTTGACCAGTTGCTCCGAGAGCACTACGTGTGTGCGTTTAACGTTCATAATTCTAGGCCCACTTGTATGTTAACACTTTATGTGACTAGTCTGTTAGACATCGACGGTTGGCTACGGGCTGTCGATTCGTGTTTACGGCTAACCCCGTGCGGAACGGGCTTCCGCGGTTTTGCGCTGCGGCTTGGACGTTCGGCGCGCCGCCGGTTTGGATTTCTCGGCGGCGGGCTTGGCCGCGAGTTGAGGCACATTGGCCGCCATGAAGAAAGCGAACAAGCCGGCAGGCCACAGTTGCAGGAAGAGCCGGTCCAAGGACGTGCTCATCTGCCAGTTGACATCGCGCGGCAGTAAAACGTAGATGGCAAAATCGCCCGCCAGCATGAATGCCACCGCCAGGGCCGCGGTGGCCACCGAAGAGCGGTCGCGTTGGTGTACGCGAAAGCGCACCAGGAACCAGTACAACAGCAGCACCAGGGAAATGGGGATCAGGAAGCCGCGCACCAATTCACCCTCGACAGCCATCTGGCCAAAGAGAAAAGCCTCCTTGCCGAAGCCCTGGAGCACCGTCATCCAACGGCCGAAATCGGTAACGTGCTTGAGCATGTCGGCCGGCCCGGTGGACGTCAGGTCGTTAGGCGGCGACAAGCGGAGCTTGAAGAAAGCTACGACGGCCAGCGGGAACACGAGACCCGCCGCAATCGCGCCGAGCTGGCGAACCAAGGCCGGCCGCGCTCCGAAGCGCAGGACCGCGATGGCCCGAGCCAGGATCACGACGATCAAAAACATCAGGCCTTCGTTTTTGGTCCAAGCCGCCAAGCCGGCGGTGAGTCCCGCGAGCAGGGTGAAGCGCAGGTCGTCCGGATAACGATCCTGGAGGCACAACAGGACGATGGTGGCGAGAATGTAGAAGCTCAGCGGGACATCGGCGTACTGCATGGCGCCGATCTGGACGAACACGACCGTAGCCAGCAACAGGGCTCCCGCGATGTAAGCCTGGACGCGGCCGCGCAGTACGCCCAGCGAGGAGACCAGCAGACCGGCAGTGGCGAAGGTGAATAGAAAGGCGATCGTGATCGGCGCCAGCGTGGATTCGGCGCGCGCCAAGGTCCAGCCGAGCGAGATCAGGCCGGGCAGGAGCACAGGGTAATCGGGATGCGACCAGGCGATGCGGCTGGAGAACGCGTTTTTCCAGAATTCGCCGCCGCGGTACAGAAAGCGGGCATGCAGATTCCAGATGGACCAGGCATCCCATTCGCCGTGCGGCTTGGTGGCTGAGTGAATGACGAAGAGTGCCAAGCCTAAAACACCGGCCGCGGCGAACAGCACAGTCAGAAAGCGCGCCGGCGGTGGTCCATCGGACCAGGTAAGCTCGGTACCGCGCGTCTGAGCGCGCAGGCCCAAGGCGATTGCAGCCACAACGAAAATGCCTTCCACGCTGGCCAGCAGCCACAGCTTCGGTCCAGCCAAAGCCAGGCAGATGAAATACAAACACGACGCGATGCCCAGGCCAATTCCGGCGCCGAGCGAGAGGCTGAGCGCATTATGCAGCGACGGCCGCAGTTCGCCGGGAAATAGAAATCGCACCAGGCCGAAGCCCGCCGCGCAAAACAGGACGAGGTAAAGCAAGCTCATCGGGCAGTTACGTTGCGATAGAGAAAAATGCCGTTGCCGAAATTCCTGATCGGCAGGAATCCCCTGGCCTGAAGGGGTCTCATGTCGGGAGTGGCTGCGTGCATGTTGGCGACAACCTGGCGCTCGTTGATGTTGGAAACAACGATGGCCGGCGCCAGCGTGTATTGAGTCAGATAGAATTCAGCCTGATCGCTGGGGTCGTCCGGACGATTGTCGGAAATATAGCCGAACACGGTTTGGGGCGTGGCGGCCTTGGGAAGATCGGCGAAGCGGTTTTCGAAATTTTCCACTCCATAGGATGTGGAGCTGTGCGAATATGCGTGAGCGACATCCAGCAGAACCCAGAAAATGGAAGCTACTGCGATGCCCAACAGCGCGATGACGGCGAATTGATGACGTGCCAAGTTGTCCAGTTTAGCATTACAGCCGTCGAATTATGGCTGGACCGGGAGGGTTACCCCGGAAGCGCTGACGGATCCAGCCACGCCGACCGCGATCCGCGGGTTGGCGCCCACCGAAGCGGGCAGCGTCAAATTGATCTGATAAAGGCCGCCGAAGCCCGGTGCGACGCCGGCGTAGAGGATGGCGCTGGGATCTATGGCGACACCGTCGAATGAAACCGTTAGGCTCGCCATCGCGATGATGGATGCGGCCGCATTGGGAATCAGGCTGTACACGACGGGCGGCGCGGTCTGGCCCAGGCCGGTGGCGTAGAGCACGATTACGTCGCCGGGTTTGGCGGGCGTCTGAGGCGTGATTAGCGACCCATCGGCTTCGGTTGCGATGGCGTTCTGCGCGTCGAGTTGGAAGAGCCCCGGCGCGGCTGCGGCGAGCTGGATGGGGATGGCCGGCCCGGCCCAGCTGTCGACCACTACCTGCAGGTTCACGGTCGCGGGGATCAAGTTCGGTGGCACCAGGAAGTTGATTTGTGTCGGGGAGACATAGATGAGGTTCGCGACGATGTTGCCTATGATCACGTGCACGCCGGTGTTAGGGAAGACGGTGGGCAATGTTCCGCCCTGCACATCGTTGGCGCTAAGGGCCTGGGTGCCATAGGCGAGATTCTGACCGTAGATGGTGGCGAGCGCGTTGGGAGCGAGCGCGCCGGGTTGATTATCGGCGGCGTTGACGATGCTTTGGGCCGAATACAGGGGCGCTTCGGCCTTTAGAAAAGCGGCCGGGAGCAAAAGCGCGACTATGATAACTGCGAGCGCGCGCATCGACAATCCAGGGTCGTAGGGAGGTAGTGGCCGGCGGCAGGGGAAAATCTCTAGTAGCGCGGGACGGACGGATCGATCTGGAGACTCCAGCGGTCAATGCCGCCCGCCATGCTTTGGCAGTTGGCCACGCCTTGCTCGCGCAGCCAGTTCACTACGTTCAGACTGCGGACGCCGTGATGGCAAAGGACCACCAGCGTGGTGGAGTCGGCAGCGGCTTCCAGGCGCTGGAGTTCGGCGGGAACGGTGCGCATTGGTATCAACTCGGCGCCGGCGATGCGCGCGGCCTGAAACTCCGGCGGCTCGCGTACATCGATGAGCGTGAGCCGCTCGCCTGCGTCGACGCGGCGTTGGACGTCCTGGGGCGTGATCTCGAGCGGGAGTGCAGCGGGCATGCTCTTTCAGGTTATCGCGAGAGGCGAGGCGAGGTAGCAATGCGGAACCACCGGCTCCGATTCGTGAGAAAATGGCTAGCCAGACGGCAGTCAGAGGAGGCTGTAACCCCGTGAGCTATCGGTTTCCCGTTGCGCTAGCGGCGCTGCTAATCGCCGCTCTTCCATCGTTCGGCCAGCGGCCGTGCGAGGCTCTTAAGAATTTGTCCGTGCCGGAGTTGACGATCGACTCCGCTAGTTCCGTTCCCGCGGGCTCCTTTACGCTGCCTTCGACTGGGAATCGGCATATGACCGTCGAGGTTCCGGACTTCTGCCGCGTGGTGGGCGTCATCGCACCCGAGATTAAATTCGAGCTGTGGATGCCGGCGCAATGGAATCGGAAATTCCTGACCGTGGGTAACGGCGGCCTGGCGGGATCGATCAGCTACGCCCCGATGGTGGCGCCGTTACGGCAAGGCTACGCGACCAGCAGCACGGATACGGGGCATGAGGGAAGTGGCAACGATGGAAGCTGGGCGCTGGGGCATTTTGAGCGCGTAGTGGACTTCGCGCATCGTGCTATCCACTCGCTGGCCGAGACCGACAAGCTGATCTTGGAGGCGTTCTACGGCAATGCGCCGGGCCGTTCGTATTTCAGCGGATGTTCGGCCGGCGGCGAGCAGGCCATGCAGGAGGCGCAACGCTATCCGCGCGATTTTGACGGAATCATCGCGGGCGATCCGGCCAATAACTGGGTTCATCATTATATCGGCGGGCATCTGTGGGTGGCGCTGGCGATGACCGGCGACGGCTATATTCCCGCGAGCAAAGTGCCGCTGATCGCCGACGCGGTGAACAACGCTTGCGATGCGCTGGACGGAATCAAGGACGGCGTGCTGAACGATCCGCGGCGGTGCCATTTCGATCCCGCGATGCTGGCCTGCAAGCAGGGCGATGCGGCGACCTGCCTGACCAGCGCGCAGGTGGACGCGGTTCGGAAGCTGTGGACCGGTTTGCGGACGGCGGACGGCGATCAGCTTTATCCGCCACTGTTACCGGGAGGCGAGGCTGGTCCAGGCGGCTGGGCCAACTGGATCAGCGGAACCGGGCCAGGCAAAAGCGGGCACGGCAATCTGGGCATTCCGTTCCTCAAGTTCGTGGTGTTCGAGAATCCGGATTGGGATTACCGCACGTTTAAGTTTGACGCGCCGGCGGGTTGGACAACGACGTGGATTTCGCCGACGCCAAGGTGGGAGCCATGTTCAACGGGATGAATCCGGACCTGAGCGCGTTCAAGGCTCACGGCGGGAAGCTGATTCATTATCACGGCTGGAGCGATCCGGATATCACGCCGCTGAATAGCGTCAATTATTACGAGAGCGTTGTGAAGGCGATGAGCCGTGGCGGCAATCATGGGCTGCGCGACACGCGCGAGTTCTACCGGCTGTTCATGGTGCCGGGAATGCAGCATTGCGGCGGCGGGCCGGGGGCGACTAGCTTCAATATGCTGGATGCGCTGGACCAGTGGGTGGATCATGGCGCGGCGCCGGACAAGATTATCGCGGCTCATTTGACCAATGGCGTCGTGGAGCGCACCCGGCCGCTGTGCCCATATCCGATGGAGGCGCAGTGGACCGGATCGGGGAGCACGGACAAGGCGGAGAATTTCGTGTGTGCGCTGCCCAGCGCGCCGTAGATCCGTCCTCGGCTTATGAAGACGAACCCGTCCCCTAAGATGACGGCTCACTTAGTCGAACGGGGCATCTTCAACAATGAGCCATTTTCGCTCGTGGATGTCGGCGCCAGCGGTGGCATTGAGCAACATTGGCGGGTGTTTGGCGGCTCGCTCGAAGCGGTTGGTTTCGACCCTCTGGTGGACGAGGTCGCGCGTCTAAATTCCATCGAAGAGCGACCCTCCGTTCGATATGTCGCCTCGAAGGTGGGATGCCATCAAGGGGCCCGGGAAGGCGGTGACACGTTCAACAATGAGAGCTATTCGCGTAGCAGCACGGTCCGGGCTTGGGAGCTACTGCGATGCAATTACACCAACACATATTTCGACCAGACTCACCAGGGGACAGTGGCCAACGATCTAGTGGAACTCGATCAATTTTTCCCGGAGCGTCCAGCCAAGGTCGACTTCATTAAAGTAGACACCGACTGCCATGACCTTGAGGTTCTCATGGGGAGCCGTGAACTGCTCGCTGGCGCGGGGCCGCTGGGCTTGGCGGTGGAGACGCTGCTAATTGGGCCGTCCTGCGCGCAGTTCAACCTGTATTCGCACGTCGACGCGTACCTTCGAAAATTTGGGTTCTCGGTGTTCGCAATCGATCCGAAGTTGCACTCGCGGGCCGCTTTACCCAAACTATTTCGTTGGCATCAGCCGGCCGACACGCACGAGGGGCCGGCGCGCTGGGCGGACACACTGTTCTTCCGCGATGTTTGTCTATCGGGTTATGAGGAACAATTCGGGCTGGCATTAACACCGTTCCAGCTTCTGAAGCTGTGCTGCGCGTATGAGATCTACGGCTTGGAGGATTGCGCCGCCGAAGTGTTGCTTTGTTTCCGGGACCGATTTCAAGGACTGGTCGAGACAGAGCACTGCCTGGACCTACTGACGCCTCCATTGCCGGATGGCCGGATGGTATCGTATCGGGAATACATCACCTTCTTCGAGAAAAACATCGAGGCTTTTTACTCCGGCCGTTAGCCAGATTCCAAGCAGTTGTGCTATGATTTTTATGACTAGTCAGACTAGTCAATATGCCTAAAGTACAGCCCGTAATTCCTACCCGTCCGGCTCCCCGAAAGCCACCAGGTTCTCTGCTTGCGAAGCATGCCTGGCAGCTTCAGGCCGCGAAAGCCCGCTTCAGCGAGGTGTTTCGGCTGGCCCGGACGGAAGGGCCGCAGCTCATCACCCGGCAAGGGAAGGACGGCGTGGTAATGCTTCCGGTCGAGCAGTTCGACGAACTAGTGAACCGATCGCGGCCGCGCAAGAGTCTCATGCAGTTTTTTCAAGAATCGCCGCTCGTCGGGCTGGAGCTGGAGTTCGAGCGCAGTAAGGAAACGAGCCGAGACATCAAGCTGTGAGCGGCTTCCTGCTCGACACGAATTGCGTTTCAGAAGCAGTCCGTATTCGTCCCGATGCGCGTGTGGCCCAGTGGTTGGATTCCACCGACGAACAATTGTTGTACCTAAGCGCCCTCACACTCGGTGAGATTCGCAAAGGCATCGCCGTGCTTTCCCACGGCAAACGGAGGGCCGCACTGGAGGCTTGGTTGGAAGGGAACTTAAAGCCACGTTTCGCGGGCCGAATTCTTCCCGTTGATGAAGCGGTGGCCGAAAGGTGGGGCTGGCTAGATGCCAGCCTGCAACAAAAAGGAACGCCTCTGCCTATCGTCGATGGATTGCTGGCCGCAACCGCTCTGCACCATAACCTCACGACAGTGACGCGGAATGTGTCGCACTTCGCCGATGCCGGGGTAGCGGTTTTAAATCCCTGGCTGGCGTAGTTCGCCGACCGCAAACTGGGGTGCCAAAGCGCGCCGCTCTGGGGTATCGTCATATCCGCTGGTATTCTCCTATGACACGAAACATCACCATAACCATCAACGGAAAAAGCTATTCCCACGACGTGGAGCCGCGCCTGCTGCTGATTCATTATCTGCGCGAGGTGGTCGGGCTGACCGGCCCGCACGTCGGCTGCGAGACGTCGCTGTGCGGCGCGTGCACCGTGGAGCTCGACGGCAAGGCGGTCAAGAGCTGCACCATGTTCGCCGTGCAGGCCGATGGCGCGAACGTCGTGACCATCGAAGGCCTGGCGGCCGACGGCAAGCTCGCATCCGATGCAGGAAGCCTTCTGGAACGAGCACGGCGCTGCAGTGCGGATTCTGCACGCCGGGCATGATCATGGCGTCCAAACAGATCCTGGAGCGCAATCCGAATCCCACCGAAGAAGAAATCCGGCATGGGCTCGAAGGCAACTTCTGCCGCTGCACCGGATACCAGCACATCGTCAACGCGGTGAAAGCCGCCGCAGCGGCGGAGGCGAAATAGGAGCGAACATGGCCACCACCATCACCAAAACCGAGACCCTCGTCGGCAAACGCATCCGCCGGCGCGAAGATCCGCGCCTGATCACCGGCACGGCCACCTACGTCGAAGACATCAAGATGCCGGGCATGCATCACGCCTGTCATCGTGCGCAGCCCGCATGCGGCGGCGAAAATCCACTCGATCGACATCAAGCAAGCGCGCGAAGCCGCCCGGCGTCGTCGCGCGTCTTCACCGGCAAGGACACCGAAAACGTCGGCCCGGTGCCTTGCGGCGCGTCGCTGCCCGGACTGCGCGTGCCGCACCATCATATCCTGGCGACCGATCGCGTGTACTTCGTCGGTCATCCGGTGGCCGTCGTCGTCGCGACGGACCGCTACCTGGCGCGCGACGCCGCGGATCTGGTCGAAGTGGACTACGACGTCCTGCCGGCGGTCGCCGATCCCGAAAAGGCGCTCGCGCCGGGCGCGCCCGCCGTGCATCCGCGAATGGCCCGACAATACGGCCTTCAACTTCCACCAGGAAGGCGGCGAGGTCGACAAGGCTTTCGCCGAGGCCGAAGTGGTGGTCAAGCAGCGCATCACCAGCCAGCGCCTGATCCCAACTGCGATGGAAACGCGCGGCGTGGTGGCCGATTGGCGCGCGGCGCGATCGCGCGCTGACCCTGCACTCGTCGACGCAAATCCCGCACCTCGTGCGCACGCTGGTGGCGATGATGCTCGGCCTTGAAGAGAACCGCCTGCGCGTGATCGCGCCGGAAGTGGGCGGCGGATTCGGCAGCAAGCTGCAACGTCTATGCCGAGGAAGCGCTGATGGGCTTCGTCGCGATGAAGATCGGCAAGCCGGTGAAGTGGATCGAATCGCGGCGCGAGAATTTCACCGTGCACCATTCATGGCCGCGGCCACGTGGATTATTACGAAATCGCGGCCAAGAAGGACGGCACCATCCTGGGGATCAAGCTGAAGCTGATTCAGGATCTGGGCGCGTATCATCAGTCTGCTGACGCCCGGCGATTCCGACGCTCTGCGTGCTGATGATGCCGGGCCTCTATGCACGCCAGAACATCCGCGCCGATATCGTCGGCGTGTTCACCAACTGCGTGCCGACCGACGCTTATCGCGGCGCCGGACGGCCGGAAGCGACGCACGGCATCGAGCGCATGGTGGACATGCTGGCGGCCGAACTGAAGATGGATCCGGCCGAGATCCGGCTGAAGAATTTCGTCCCCAACGACGATTTTCCGTACGCCACGGCCACGGGCCTGACCTACGACAGCGGCAACTACGCCGCGCCACTCAAGAAGGCGCTGGACATCGTCGGCTATACACAAGCTGCGGCAAGAGCAGAGCCAAGCGCGAGCGAAGGGCAAGTTCATGGGCATCGGCATTTCGACCTACGGCGAGATCTGCGCCTTCGGTCCTTCGCCCGCGACGCCGGCCGGCGGCTGGGAAAGCGCCACGGTGAAGATCGAGCCGTCGGGCAAAGTCACGGTCATGACCGGCACTTCTCCGCACGGCCAGGGCGAAGAAACCACGTTCGCGCAAATCGCCGCCGACGAACTCGGCGTAGGCATCGACGACGTCCTGGTGCTGCACGGCGACACCGCCATCGTGCAATACGGCATCGGCACGTTCGGCAGCCGCGGTACGGCAGTCGGCGGACCCGGCCATGTATTTTGCGCTGCAGAATTGAAGGAGAAGATCAAGAAATTCGGAGCGATGCTGCTGGAGACCGAGGACGTCTCTTACGCGAACGGCGGGTGCGTCGACAATAAAACCGGCAAATCCGTGCCGCTGGCGCAGATCGCGGCGGCGTCCTATCGCGCGATGAAGCTGCCGCCCAACACCGAGCCGGGCCTGGTCGCGACGCACTTCTGGGAGCCGCCCAACTTCACGTTCCCGTTCGGCGCGCACATCGTGGTGACCGAGGTCGATCGCGATACGGGCGCGATTGCCCTGAAGCGTTACGTCGCGGTGGACGATTGCGGCAATATCATCAACCCGCTGATGGTCGATGGCCAGGTGCACGGCGGCGTGGCGCAAGGGCTGGGCCAGGCGCTTTGGGAGCAGGCCGTTTATGACGACAACGGCCAGCTGGTCACCGGCGAGCTGATGGATTACGCGGTGCCGAAAGCCAGCATGATGCCGTGGATCGAGACCAGTCACACCGTGACGCCATCGCCGGTGAATCCGCTCGGAGTCAAAGGCGTGGGCGAAGCGGGAACCATCGGAGCCTCGCCGGCGGTGGTCAACTCCGTGGTGGACGCGCTCAGTCCGTTGGGCGTGCGGCATATCGACATGCCGATGACGCCGGAAAAAATCTGGAACCTGATCCAACAAGGAGGCCGGGCATGATCGCGCAGAATTTCGAGTACCCGGCTCCGGCCAGTCTCAAGGACGCACTCGGGCTGCTGGCGCAAGAAGACGCCAAGCTGCTGGCCGGCGGCATGAGCCTGATCCCGATGATGAAGCTGCGCCTGGCCGCGCCGGAGCAATTGGTGGACCTTGGCCGGATCGCGGATCTGAACTTCATTCGCGAGGAAGGCGGCATGCTGCGGATCGGCGCCACCACCACGCATTATCAGGTGGAAAGCTCGCCGCTCATTCGTTCCCGCTGCCCGCTGCTGGCCGAGGCGGCATCGTACATCGGCGATATGCAAGTGCGCAACATGGGCACCATCGGCGGCAGCATCGCGCATGCCGATCCGGCGGCCGATTATCCGGCCTCGCTGCTGGCGCTCGAAGCCAGAGTGAGCCTGATCAGCTGCCAAGGGCAAACGGGATCTGCCCATCGCCGACTTTTTCGTCGACACCTTCACCACCGCGCTGGAACCGGGCGAAATCGTACAGGCTGTGATGGTCCCGGTGGAAGACGACGCCGTGGGAACCAGCTATCAGAAGATGGTTCAGCCGGCCTCGGGATTCGCCATCGTGGGTGTGGCGGCGCGCATCCGAAAATCGGGCGGCAAGATCGCCATGGCGCGCGTCGGAGTCACCGGACTGAGCGGAAAACCATACCGGGCCACCGCGGTTGAAAAAGCGCTGGAGGGCACGGCCGGCAGTCCATCGGACATCCAGAAAGCCTCGGCGCAGGTGGCCGCGGGCGTCGACGCCAATTCCGATCTGCACGCTTCGGCGAGCTACCGCAAGCACCTGGCCCAGGTTTACACGATGCGCGCGCTCGGGATCGCGGCCTCGAGGACGGCTTGAAAATCAGCGGTTCCTTCACCGTTCCAGCGCCGCAGGAGCGCGCCTACACGTTGCTGCAGGACCCCGAGATTCTGGCCAAGTGCATGCCGGGCACCGATCAGCTCAATAAGGTCGGCGAAGACGAGTACGAGATGAAGATGAAGGTGCTCATCGCCAGCATCGGCGGCTCGTTCGGCGGGAAGGTGCGGTTGTCGGATCAGCATCCGCCGGAGAGCTTCAAACTGGTGGTGGAAGGCAACGGCAAGATCGGCTTTCTGAAGGGTGAAGGGCTGCTGAACCTGGCGTCCAACGGCGATTCCTCCACCGAGGTGAAGTACGACGGAGACGTCCAGGTGGGCGGCACCATCGCCAGCGTCGGCCAAAGGCTGCTGGACACCACGGCCAAGCACATCATCAAGAAGTTCTTCGAGAAATTCGCGGAAGCCGCTCAGGCCTGAGCTTCTGGGCGGGAACAAAAGAGGCGCGGCCCGATGTCGATGGGCCGCGCCAACCAGAGGAGGAGAAGGTTAAGACTGACTTACGCTTCTCACCTTATTAGGACGTACGGAAACGCCTGATGGTTCCAGAGGTACCAGTTCTGTACAATAGGCTTTTGTGCTTCGGCTGTTTCTCACTTTGGCCTGCTGCGTTACATTCAGCGGCAGCTTGTCGGCGGCGATAACGATCACCGATACGCCGCCCAGTGGGAGCGTGAATGTTCCCTATAATTTTCAGTTCACGGCCAGTGGCGCTCCCAGCGGACACGAGACCTGGTACTGGTACATTCCGGACTCACCGGGCGGTGGCGGCGCCATACCCCCTGGTCTCAGTCTGAGCAGCGCGGGCGTCGTATCAGGGACGCCCACGCAGGCCGGAAGTTTCGGCGTCACGGTTGAAGCAGACGACAGTGTAAATCCCGATATCGCCGGAACTGCGAATTTCACGATCGTCATTCAAGCTTGCACGATCAGCTTCCTCAGCAGCTCGCAGCTATCGCCTGGGGATGACGGTTCAACGTACTCGCAAGCCATCAACATTTCCGCCACCGGATGCACCGCGCCCTATACTTACAGCATCGGTTCGGTAGCCTCCCCTGCGTTCCGTCCCCATGCCTCCGGTACGCTTCCGCCAGGGTTGTCGATTAGCAATCCGGCAACCGGGACTACGTCGGGTGTGATCACGGGTACGCCAACCACATCGAGCACGACTCCGTATTTCTTTAACATCACGGTCACGGATGCGAACAAGGCGAGCGCTACCAGCGAATTTTCCATCACTATCAACCCACAGCTGGCCATTGGCGCAGCTTCACCGCTTCCGCCGGCGACGGTAGGCCAGCCATACTCGCAATCTCTCCAGCCGAGCGGGGGGACAACTCCCTACTATTCGATTACTTGGGATACGCCGCCACCCGACCTGACGCTGGACTCGCCGGCCGGTCTGATCCATGGAACCCCCACGTCGAAGGACATCGGGAGCTATCAGTTCACCGCTACATTGACGGACAACATTCTGGCGCAGGTCCAAAAGAAGTTTCAGCTCTCGATCGCGTCCGCGCAGCCGCTGCTCCAGGTTTCGCCGCAGAGTCTCACGTTCTCGGCCGTGGCGGGAGGCGACGCTCCTCCCAAACAAGCTCTTTCACTGGCGCTGGCGACCGCGTCTGCATCGACTTTCACCGTGCTGATCGACGGAGGGCAGCCGAACACAACTCCTCCCTTCTCCCTCACCGTGACGCCGGCTAGCGGCAGCGCCCCGGCGCAGCTCCAGGTTAGTGTCGATCAGGGTAGCCTCGGCGCCGGGAACACCTCCGGCCGGATTCGGATCTTGGATCAAGGCGGCACCGAGACGGACGTTACCGTGAATCTGACGGTGGCCGCGGCCAATGCGCAATTGCAGGTGCTTCCGTCCATCCTGCACTTTGCCGGGCGTGCTCAATCGCCCGCGACCTTGGAACAAGATCTCGCGCTTACCAGCAGCGGCGGAGGCGGCCCCCTCGGATTCAGCGCGGCCACCATGAACGGCAGCTCCTGGCTTTCCATCACGCCCGCGTCCGGCCAGACTGCGCGGAACTCCGCAGTATTTGCGCGCGTCCTGGTGAACACGCAGGGGCTTAGCGTGGGAAGCTACAGCGACACGATCCAGGTCACCTACACGGGCGGCAGCGTAAGCATTCCAGTTTTCCTGTTTGTCTCGAGCAGCGGCCCGATTCTGGGCATTAACGTCACCGGCCTCCGTTACCAGGCGCAACAGGGCGGAGGGTTCTCCAATACCCAGACCTTGCAGATCCTGAACCTGGGCGATCCCTCGACCACTGTGAATTGGAGCGCCCAGATCGTGAGCGGCTCCGACACGGTATCGCTGGGCGCCAGCAGCGGGACCGCGACCGCCTCCAGTCCTGGATCGCTTCCGGTCAATCTGGCCCAGAATGCGACCCAACTGCCGTCCGGCGGCCATTACGCGCTGATCAGCATCAGCGATTCGAATTCACTGAACTCGCCAGTGTACGTGGTGGTGGTCTTGGATCTGGCGGCCAGTGGTTCCGCGGTTTTGCCCGACCCGAATCCAGCCGGGCTGTTCTTCGTGGTGGCGGCGGGTGGCAGTGCATCCGCATCTCAGAATGTCGCGGTGAACAGCAGCACAGCCCAGGCCGTTTCGTTCCAGGTGGCCGCATCCACCGCCGACGGAGGGAACTGGCTGGTGCTGAACCCTGCGGCTGGCCAGACCAGCGGCCAAACACCGGGAACCTTTGCGGCGTCGGTGAATCCAGCCAATATGACGGCCGGGATCTACTCGGGCCAGGCCAGCATTGCAATCAGCGGCGCGGTCCGGACCGTGAACGTCACCGTGATCGTATTACCTGCCGGCAGCACCATTTCCGATTCCCGGCCGGGGTCCGCAACAGCGAAAGCGGCACCGCGCGCCAACACTTGTACGCCCAGTAAGCTGGCGTTGACCGAAACCGGCCTGGTGAACAACTTCTCGATCCCGGCCGCGTGGCCCGCCACGCTGATCGTGCAGCTCAACGACGATTGCGCGAATGCCGTATCCAATGGCGCCGTGGTGGCGAGCTTCTCGAATGGCGACTCCCCGGTGTCGTTGCTGAGCAATGGCCAAAACGCCAGCTATTCGGCTACCTGGCAGCCAAGCACGGCCTCTTCGCAGATGGTAGTTACGCTGAATGCGGCCGCGGGCACGCTGGCGCCGGCGACGATGCAACTGGTCGGCGGCGTCGCGTCGAACCAAGCCACTGCGCCAGTGCTCAATCCCGGGGGAACGGTGAACGCCTTCTATCGGGTGTCTGGGGGGCCGCTCAGCCCAGGGACCATCGTGGAAATGTATGGGGCGGGCCTGGCGTCCGCTCCTAGCGGCACGGGCGCGCCTCCGTTGCCGATCACGTTCAACGGCACCACGGTACTGGTCGGTGGGCTTTCGGCACCGCTCTTTTATTTGAGCAATGGCCAGTTGGACGTGCAGATTCCGAGCGAGCTTGCACCCAACCAGCAATACCCGATCCTGGTGACCGCCAACGGTGCGGTGACTCTGCCGGATCAGCTCGATATTGTTGCGCTTCAGCCCACCGTGGACGCTGGGACGGACGGCACCCTGGTGGCCCAACATGGCGCCGATTACTCCCTGGTGACTTCGAGCAGCCCCGCCAAACCGGGCGAACTATTGGTCATCTATCTGCTTGGCATGGGACCAACCAATCCTGCGGTGGCTTCCGGAACGGCCGCGCCATCGAATCCGCCCGCGCAGGTGACCACACAGCCGAACATTACTGTCGACGGCGAGACGGCCAATGTGTATTTCGCGGGCCTCACGCCGACTTTCTCGGGATTGTATCAAATCGATTTCTACGTTCCTTCCGATGCGCGGTCCGGCAGTCTGACCGTGAAGATCAGTCAAAACGGCGCCCTGACGAACACCACCACGCTGCCCGTGTCACACTAGCGCCGATGATGGCCGCCGAGACCGAACGGCTGATTCTTCGACGCTGGCGGCCTTCCGATCGCGAGCCGTTCGCACGCATGAATGGCGATCCGCGCGTGATGGAGTTTTTCCCGGGCGTGCTGGCGCGTGAAGAGAGCGATCAAAGTGTGGATCGAATCGAAGCGCATTTCGAGCGGCACGGATTTGGTTTATGCGCGGCCGAGCTGCGCGAGACAGGCGCCTTTATCGGATTTATCGGGCTGGCCGTTCCATCGTTTGAGGCACATTTCACTCCTTGCGTGGAAATTGGCTGGCGACTGGCGCCGGAGTTTTGGGGACAAGGGCTCGCCACCGAAGGCGCTCGGGAAATGGTCCGCTACGCATTTGAAGTTGTTGGACTCGAAGAACTCGTCTCCATGACCGTCCCCGCGAATCTGCGCTCGCGGCGTGTGATGGAGAAGCTCGGCATGACCCGCAATCCAGCGGACGATTTCGATAATCCCAACGTGCCTGAGGGGCATCCGCTGCGCCGGCATGTGTTGTACCGGCTGGGGCGATTCCCCAGACCCATCCAAGCGTACCGCGCATAACGAACCCGATCTGAGTCGTTTCGTTCTCCGACCGCGTATCCCAGGGTGAAGGCAGATTTTTGGAGAGTGAAATGTTAAGAGCGATCCTGCGTGGTTTCCTAGTCCTACCGCTAATTGCCGCCATCACTCACATTGCCCTTGCTCAATCAACGAATCTAGTCGTCAATCCTGGATTTGAAGCGGGACTTATAGGGTGGACTATCGGAGGTCAAGGAGACGGGGTTCACAATTGGCTTATTGCCACCGCCAGCGATCCCAAGCATTCAGGCAACGGGGCTGCACGTGACGGATGCGTCGGGGCGGCTTGCATTTCAGTACCGACCTCATACCTCTACCAGGACCTCCCAACCGTGATTGGCCAATCCTACCTCCTGTCGTTCTGGGGCGCATCGAACAACGGTATTAACAACAATTTTCCGAACGAGCTGCAGGTCCTGCTTGGAGGGAAAATCGTGTTGGACCTCTACGACAGCATACCCGGCGATTCCGTCTACAGGGAGTACGTCGCCGCTCCGTTCACCGCGACGTCGACTACCACACGTTTGCAGTTCAACGGCCGGCAAGATCCAGGCCACCTGCTCATCGACGATGTATCGGTTACGGCTGCAACAGCGCGCGTGCCGCTCGGTAACGGAACACTGACGGTGACGGGCGCCGCGGGCAGTAACACCAACACCGCGCCGTCGTACATACAAAACTCGAATTCATTTGCTTTTAAGCTGACCGACGGCATCAATACGGTCTCGGGTCAGGAGCGCAACAACGCCAACTCATCTGGAGGCCCGAACACCGCGCTACAAGCTATGACGACGTTCGATGGCCGCCACGCCGCAATTACGGGAACCATAACGGCTCTGAGTTTCAATGATGCAGACGCGTCGTCGGGAGGGTCTCAGATATTTGCAATAGGATTTGTTACTAGCGGCGTCCTGCAACACGCGGCCATCACCGACAACAGCTACCTCGCTTATACCTTGACCAGCGCCGGGGCGTCGGCCAGCGCCGGCTTGGACGGCTTTGATGGCATCCTACTTGGATATTACGTGGACACCGCTGCGCATCTGTATCTTGCCTCGCACGATTTGTACGCGGGGAACGGTCCTGAAGTGAAGGCCGATCTCACGCAGTTGGGCTATGCATCCGGTCAGAGCCTCACCGGGCAAGTGAGCTTCACCATTGCCTTCGACGGCTCCAACATGGCTATTTCGGTCAACGGCGCCGCGCTAGGTTCGATTCCGTTCACACACGATCTTTCGAATTGCGCTTTGGTAGTGATGGGCAACAGCCTGGATGCCGGCAACGGCGCCGGGATGCTGGCTTACTCGAACATAGCGGTCTCAACGCCCAGCGCGGTTGGCCCGCCCTCGCTCGTGTATGCCGCATCCGGAGACAATCAGACCGGCACGGCGGGCACCGCGCTTGCGTTGCCGGTCGTCGTCGGCGTAGTGGATGCTTATCGAAATCCGGTAGCAGGGACCAGCGTGAATTTTACCGCCAGTAATGCCACTGTCGCAGCGGCATCGGCCCAAACCGATGCGACTGGGCGGGCGACGGCGCAGGTGATGTTGGGCAGCGCCGCGGGGCCCGCAACAGTTACGGCGACAGTGAATGGAATTCCGCCAGTCACGTTTCATTTGACCGCCACCGCGAACCCGCTGCTGCCCGCCATCAGCACCATCGTCAGCGCGTCCGGGTTCGGCGGCTTCCCGGCGGTCGCACCGGGTAGCTGGGTCGAAATCTACGGCTCCAACCTCGCCCCGGATACGCGCCAATGGGCGGGTTCCGATTTTAACGGCAATAATGCACCCACTTCGCTGGATGGCGTGCAGGTGAGAATAGGCGGCCAGAACGCGTTCATCGACTATATCTCCTCCAGTCCGGGCCAAATCAATGCGCAACTGCCTTCGAACATCGCTACCGGCGGACCCCTAGCTGTTACCGTTACGAATGCGAACGGAACCAGCCCGGCATTCAACATCACGGTGAACGCCACTGAACCCGGCCTGCTCGCGCCAGGTTCGTTCCTGGTCGGCGGAAAACAATACGCCGTCGCTCTGCTTCCCGATGGCGCGACATACATTCTTCCCAGCGGCGCGATCTCAGGGCTGAGTTCGCGCCCCGCGCAGCCGGGCGAGACGATCACTCTGTACGGCATTGGGTTCGGGCCAGTCAGTCCGAACATTCCGGCCGGCCAGATCGTCGGCCAGAACAACCAACTGTCCAATTCGTTCCAGGTCCTTTTCGGCCAAACCGCGGCCCAGATTGTGTACGCCGGACTTGCCCCCGGCTTCGTCGGGCTCTATCAATTTGATGTGGTGGTTCCGGCCATCCCGGACAGCGACTCTGTACCCTTAACCTTCAATCTTGGTGGTGTTGCGGGGACACAAACTCTTTACACCTCCGTGCATGAATAGGGAAGATTCGCGGTTCGCGACGGCTTCTGTTCTCGTCACAAGGAACGTTCGGCATTTCCGTTCGATTCCGGGTCTACAAGTTAGACAATTTCGCCCTGCTTGACGGCGCTCCCCGGATGCTAAAATTGAATTCGCTTCCATGGAACGCGTCGGACGAACGCTCGCGAAAATGAAACTTCCGGACGCTGTGTCGCATCAAGACCTGGCGTGCGCCGCCTGGACGGCCACGGTCGGCAAGCGGTTGGCGCGGCATGCCTGGCCCAAGGCGCTGGTGCGCGGCAATCTGATCGTGGAAGTGGAAGACGCTATCTGGCAGAAGCAGCTTTTTCATTTGCGCTTCCAGATTATGCCGCGGCTGATCGCGATTCTGGGCGACGGTATCGTGCGGGATCTGGAATTTCGTATCGCGACGCCCCGGCGTCCGCCGCAACCGGCCCAGAGCCTCACTGGCAACCAATCCACGGACGAAGCCGACCGCATTGAAGACTCCATCTTCCGTATGGTCTACAAGCAGGCCCGCAAAAAGGCTTCGGCGTGAAGATCAGCGAACAGGAAGTACGTTACGTTGCAGATCTCGCGAACCTGAAGCTAACCGACCCCGAGATCGCGCGCCTGTCCAAGGATCTGGATGAAATCCTGACGCATATTGACACATTGAACGAGCTGGATACATCTAATGTTCAGCCCATGGCCCAGGTTTTGTACGAAGCGGAGGAGACGGCCACGTTGCGCGAGGACGAGGAACGCGAGCCCATCGGCAACGAAGCGGCACTGGCGAATGCGCCGCTTGCGGGCGGCGGTTACTACAAGGTTCCCAAGGTGATCGAGCGATGAGCGGAAGTGTCGCGGGAATGGCGGCGCTAACCATCGAGCAGGTTCACAAAGGTCTCGCGCAGCGCGATTTTACCGCCGTGGAATTGGCACAATCGGCGCTGGAGTTCGCGCAGGCCGAGAATCCCAAGACCAACGCCTATCTGCACTTTTCGCCGGAGCGTGCGCTGGCTGCCGCCGAACGCGTGGATCGCAAGCTGGCGGCCGGAGAAGACGCGGGGCCTCTGGCGGGCGTGCCGTTGGCGGTCAAGGATGTCATCGTAACTAAGGGTCTCAAGACGACCTGCGGCTCCCGTTTGCTGGAGCGTTACATCCCTCCTTACGACGCGACCGCGGTGATCCGGCTGGAGCAGGCCGGCGCGGTGATCGTCGGCAAAACCAATTGCGACGAGTTCGCCATGGGCTCTTCGAACGAAAACTCGGCCTTTGGATCGGTGCGGAATCCAGCGGCGCTGGACCGCGTGCCGGGCGGCTCGAGCGGCGGATCGGCGGCTGCGGTGGCGCAGGGTACGGCTGTGGTCGCGCTGGGGTCCGACACCGGTGGATCGGTCCGCCAGCCAGCGTCTTTCTGCGGTGTGGTGGGCGTGACACCGACGTACGGCCGCGTGTCGCGCTATGGCCTGGTGGCGTTCGCCAGCTCGCTCGATCACATCGGTCCGTTTGGCCGGACCGTGCGCGACGCGGCATTGGTTTTGCGGACCATGGCGGGGCGCGATGAATGCGATTCCACTTCGGCGTTCGCGCCAGTGCCGGATTACGTCGCGGAACTGGACGGCAACGTTCGCGGCATGAAAATCGGCGTGCCGCGCGAGTACTTCGAGGGGCTGACCAGCGAATCGGGCGATCTGATCCGCAAGGGGATCGATCTCTTGAAAACGCTGGGCTGCGAAATTCGCGAAATCAGCTTGCCGACGACGAAATACGCGGTGGCGTGCTACTACATCATCTGCACGGCCGAGGCCAGCTCCAACCTGGCGCGCTACGATGGCGTCCGCTACACCAATCGCGCCGAAGCTGAGACGCTGAGCGACATGTATCGCCGGACGCGAGGCGCTGGTTTCGGCGCCGAATGCAAGCGCCGCATCATGCTGGGGACTTACGTGCTGAGCCACGGCTATTACGACGCCTATTATCTGAAAGCCCAGCGCGTACGCGCCCTGATCGCCCAGGATTTTCGCGACGCGTTCAATCAAGTGGACGCGATCGTTACGCCGGTTTCACCTTTCCCGGCTTTCAAGCTGGGCGAGAAGCTCGACGACCCCATGGAGATGTACCTTTCCGACATCTACACCATCACCGGAGACCTGGCCGGCATTCCATGCATGAGCGTTCCGTGTGGAAAAACCGCCGCGGGACTTCCGGTTGGCATGCAGATTCTTACGCGGCACTTCGACGAGACGGGCATGTTCCGGCTCGCGGATGCTTTTGAAAAAGCCGGAGGATTTTCCGGCTCAAACTGAAGAGGAGACCATCATGGCATTCACTGTTCCACCGCTGCCTTACCCATTCGACGCACTTGAACCTCATATCGACGCCAAAACCATGGAGATCCATCACGACAAACATCACGGCGCGTATGTCACCAATTTAAACAAGGCCCTGGAATCGGCGCCTGGGTTGCAGAACAAAACGGTTGAAGAGCTGCTGGCCAACAACTGCGCCATCGTGCCGGAGAACATCCGGACAGCGGTGCGCAACAACGGCGGCGGACACATCAACCACAGCATGTTCTGGCAGATCATGGCGCCTAACGCCGGCGGCGCGCCCATGGGAAACATCGCGCAGGCCATCAACAGCACCTTCGGTGGCTTGGACCAGTTCAAGGAGAAATTCAACGCCGCCGGGGCGGGCCGGTTCGGGTCCGGCTGGGCCTGGCTCATTAAGAAAGGCGGCGCGATCGAAATTATTTCCAGCGCCAATCAGGACAGCCCCGTTATGGAAGGCGTTTATCCCATCATGGGATTGGACGTCTGGGAGCACGCGTATTATTTGAAGTATCAGAACCGCCGGCCCGAGTACATGGCGGCGTGGTGGAACGTGGTGAACTGGCCGGAGATCGAGAAGCGGTTCAATTCCGGGAAGTAAGTTCAGGCCGTTGAACCAGGCAGATTAAACACGGATGCGCTCGGATTGAAAATCTGAGATCATCTGTGTTTATCTGTTGCTAGAGAAATGTCACAGGAGGGTTCGACGCTTGGCTCGCGTTGCGAAGCAACCGACGTAGCCGCTGAGCGGGCCGCTGCCACGCCGTGAAAAGTTCGCCGTTCGTGCTCGAGCTTCGCGAGGTTTCGAAGCACTATCCCACGCATCGCGCGGTCACCAAGCTCGATCTCGAGGTCGCGCGCGGTGAATTTTTTTCGCTGCTGGGACCCTCAGGCTGCGGCAAGACCACGTCGCTGCGGCTGGTGGCGGGTTTCGAAGAGCCGACCAGCGGCGAGATCCTGCTGAACGGCGCCAGCATCCAGCATCTGAAGCCGTATCAGCGCAACGTCAGCACGGTTTTTCAGAACTACGCGCTGTTTCCGCATCTCACCGTACGCGAAAATATCGAGTTCGGGTTGCGGCGTAGGCCTCAGAATCACATTGAAAAGCGCGTCGCCGGCGTGCTGGATTTAGTCCAGTTAGCGGGCAAGGAAGTGCGGTTTCCGTCCCAGATATCAGGCGGCGAGCGGCAGCGTGTCGCACTGGCGCGATCGCTGGTGCTTACGCCTGACGTGCTGCTGCTGGACGAACCTTTGTCGGCGCTCGATCCCAATCTGCGCAAACAAGTCCGCGCGGAGCTGAAACAAATCCAGCGGCAGGTCGGGATCACGTTCCTGTTCGTCACGCACGATCAGGAAGAGGCGCTGTCGATGTCGGACCGGCTGGGAGTCATGAGCGGCGGCGAACTGCAGCAGGTGGGAACGCCCGAGGAAGTTTACCTGCGGCCCCGGACGCGTTTCGTGGCTTCGTTCCTGGGCGCAGTGAATTGGATCGACGACGTAGGAGTGCGGCCGGAAGCGACGCGCATCGCCCGCACAGCACCCAATTCCGGAGCCCGTTCCCATGCGGCTACCGTGGCGCAATCGACCTTTCTCGGAAACTGTCTGCACGTGGAAGCGCGGCTCGCTAGCGGCCAACAAGTGGTCGCCGAGGTCTCGCGGTTCATCGAAAACTTCAATCCCAACGAATCCGTTTTCGTGTGGTGGCGTCCGGAAGACGAGCTGCGCTTCATATGAGGCGGCTGCGCGCCTGGTTCCTGGCGCCTTCTTGGGCGGTTATGCTGCTGCTGTTTCTAGCGCCGCTCGCCATCATCATGGCGTACAGCTTCGAATCGCGTGGCACTTATGGCGGCATTTCCCTGCCCTGGACCGCCGAAAGCTATCAGCGCTTGGCGGACCCGGTTTATCTGGCCATCCTGTGGCGCTCGGTCTGGATCGCTGCAGTGTCGACGTTAGTTTGTCTGCTACTGGGTTTTCCGCTGGCGCTTTTCATTTCGCGATCCGGCAAACGCAAGAACCTGTACTTGAGCCTTGTGATTCTGCCGTTCTGGACCAGCTTTCTGATCCGAACCTACGCCTGGATGTTTCTGCTGCGCGATACAGGACTCGTCAACACCGCGCTCCAAAAGCTCGGCCTGATTCACGATCCGCTGCCGCTGCTCTATAACGATGGCGCGGTCATTCTGGGGCTGGTGTATTCGTATTTGCCGTTCATGGTTCTGCCGCTGTACGCGACGCTGGAGCGGCTGGACCACAGCTTGCTTGAAGCGTCGGCCGACCTGGGTGCGCGTCCCTGGGCGACGCTGGCGCACGTCACCATTCCGCTATGCGGGCCGGGGATTCGAGCCGGGGCGATTCTGGTTTTCATCCCCTGCCTCGGCGCTTATCTCACGCCGGATTTGCTGGGAGGCGGCAAGTCCGTGATGATTGGCAACCTGATCCAAAATCAATTCACCACCGCGCGCGACTGGCCGTTCGGCGCGGCTATTTCACTGACATTGATGGCGATGGTGATGGCGCTATTGTGGCTTGTTGCGCGGCGCACGCCGGAGGGTCTGGTGTGAAGCGCACCGGCCTGGCGCTTTCCATCTATGCGCTGGCGGCCTATCTGTTCCTGCATTTGCCGCTTCTGATTCTCTCGGCTTTCAGCTTCAACCAATCGCGTTTTACAGTCTGGGAAGGATTTTCGATGCGTTGGTATGCGGCCGCGTTGCAGGATACGCAGCTGATGGAAGGCGCATGGAACAGCCTGATCATCGCGGTGGTCGCAACACTCGTAGCAACGGTAATCGGCACGTTGTGCGCCTATGGACTTTGGAAACGTAATGCGCCGCTGCTCACCGGATCGCTGTACTTGTCGCTGGTGACGCCGGAAATCGTGACCGGCATTTCGCTGCTCGCGTTCTATCAATGGCTGTTTCGATTTCTACGCGTGCAGCTGGGCATGCATACCGTGATTCTGGCGCACGTGGCGTTTTCGATCGCCTTCGTGGTAGTGGTGGTCATCGCGCGGCTTCGCACGGTGGACGCGCAACTGGAGGAAGCCGCGCTCGATCTCGGCGCCAACGAATGGCAAGCCTTCCGTTATGTGACGTTGCCTGTCATTCTGCCGGGCGTTATCGCCGCCGCGCTGCTGGCGTTCACGGTCTCTTTTGACGACTACGTAATTACCAGCCTGGTGGCGGGCGTCAATTCGGAGACCTTGCCGATGGTGATCTACGCCATCGCGCGGCGCGGCGTGAATCCGGTTGTCAATGCAATTTCCGCGATGATCGTTTTCGGCTTCGGTTCGCTGATTCTGATCTCGGAAAGGCTGCGCGCGCAATGAACCGCCGGACGTTTCTGGTGGGGGCCGCTACTGGCTTGACCTCGTGCCGCCTGGATCGACGCCCGCGCCTGAATGTCTTCAACTGGTCGGCCTATATTGCGCCGGACACGGTTCCGAAGTTCGAGGCCGAATCCGGCGCAAGCGTGCGCTACGCGGTGTACGAAAGCAACGAAGAAATGTTGGCGCGCGTGATGAGCGGCAACTCCGGATGGGACATCGTGTTTCCGACCAATTACATCGTGAAGCCGATGCTGGCAAATCAACTGCTGGCACCGATCGATCACAGTTTGCTCAGCAATCTGGGTCAGATCGAGGAGCGATTCCAGCGTCCGGACTGGGATCCGAAACTCGAATGGTCGGTTCCCTATATGGTGACCGCAGCCGGCATCGCCTACAACCGCAAGCTGGCGCCTCCGCCACGCGCCTGGGCCGACATGTGGGACTCGCGGCTGCGCGGGCGCATGACTATGCTCGACGATCCGTTCGACACCATGGGCGCGTGTCTCAAGAAGCTCGGATGCTCGATCAACTCGACCGATGCAAGCGAACTGCGCGCCGGCGCGGCCGAAGCGATCCGCCAGAAACCGCTGCTGCGCGCTTACCTGAACGCCGAAGTGCGCGATCAACTGGTGAGCGGCGACGTGCTAGCCGCGCACATGTGGAATACCACCGCGCAGCAGGCCATGGATGCATCCAGCGAAATCGGATTCGTGTATCCGGCCGAAGGCTACGCGGTCTATCCCGACAGCTCGGTGATCTTGCGCGAGAGCAAGCGGCCCGAGCTGGCGCATCGCTTCATCAACTTTCTGCTGAGGCCGGATATTGCCGCCGCGAACGCCCTCGCCGCGCGTACCACAACTACGAATGCGGGCGCGCGCAAGCTGCTTCCACCGGCGTTTCGCGATAACCCGACACTGTATCCAGGTCCGGACGTGGTGGCACGCGGTGAATGGGCCAAAACAGTGGAGCCGTCCACGCAACGGCTGCGCGATCGATTGTGGACCGAGATCAAGTCGGCCTAAGAAAGCTCGGGGCCCGAACGCGCGTGTGGTAGTTGTAAATCAGCAGCGTGAAGATTCCGAAAACCATTCCGGTAATCGCCAGCTCGGCGGCAAACGAGCGCACCACCGTTAGCGAAAAGCGAATCAGGATGGTCGAAATGACGAAAGCGCCGTTGCGGAAAACCAGCTCGTAGCGGTCCGAGACGGCCAGCGACAAAATCACAATGAGCACGTCGGTGAAGATCATCACGGTGAAAACATCGGTGTAAAAGAAAGTATTCGGATCCAGGCGCTCTTTGGCTCCCTGGTAGATCACCTGGGAAACATCGTGACCGAAAGCCCACAGGCTGTAGGCTGCCAGCGACACCAGCAGGATGGTGAGCGCGACGGCAATCATCTTCTTGCGCGAGATGAACCGCTTCAGCTGGGGCGACTCTTCCGGTGTGGTGTCGGGCGCAGCGCGGCGGCGGGAGGCGTCCAGAAACACCGTCACCAGCAGGAACATAAAAAGGCCCGCCAAGACGTCGAAGAATACCGGCAGCACGTCCGGCGTGAGCTGCGCCAGTTTGCCGATGTCGTCCAGCTCGGCGATGTCCTTGAAGAAGCGGCGAATGAAGATCAGCGAGACGATCTCATACTGCTTGGCGATGGATTGAGTGGTGGAGTGCGGCAAGGCGGCGATCAGCATGAGGACTTCGTAGAACAGAATTACGCTGAACGGCGTGTAGATGGCTGAGAGATAATTTTTGCCGGCCGCGGCGATCAAGGCGGGGGGATGAGCCAGCGTGCGGGAGAGAAAAATGAGCGCCAGATGCGCCACGAATCCGGCCACGCTGGCGTCCATGATCAGATGTTCCAGGCGGGCTTGGCTCTGCTCCGAGTACAGGCGGTCGTAAACGGCCGCGAACGAGCGTCGGATGCTCGCAGCGGGCATCATCCAGCTCCGGCGGCCTTACGAAACTCGATGGGCACGGTCGACTCCAGGCTCAGCAGCCGGGCGCGATACGCCTCCAGATAAGCGGCGCGCTGCTCGGCGTCGACGCGCGCGGCGCCATAAGCAATGAAGGGCGGAAGCACGTCTAGGCCGACAAAATGAAACATCCCGTATTGAATGTGGCGCAGCAGCTCATCGAGGTCGCCGTGTGCGCCGCCCGGAACATAGCTCGCCGGCGGCCCTCCGGTGGTGAAAGAAAGCATGGCGCGTTTACCGCGGAAAATTCCGGTCTCATGCCGCTCGCGCGGGCCGTAAGAAAATCCCATGGCGAACACGCGATCCACCCAGCCTTTGAGAATGGCGGGAAGCGAAAACCACCACAGCGGAAACTGGAAAATCACGAAATCGGCCCACACCAGCTTGTCCATTTCGGCCTTCAGCTCAGGAACGAAAAGCCCGGACTCGGTGGCGTGGATTTGCTCGCGCTGGTAACGGAAACAAGTGGCGTCGTCGCGAGCGATGAAGTCGATGGGGCCGCCGGCGGGGTCGAAGCCGAGCCCGTAAAGATCGGAGACTTCCACCTCATGGCCTGCGTCCTTCAGAACCTCGACCGCGAGATCCTTCAGCGCGCCATTGAACGACAGAGGTTCCGGATGAGCGTATACGATTAGAATGTTCATGGAATCTGGAGGTTGCTCCGAAACACCCAGTTTATCTGTCGACGGAGACGAGGAGCACGTTGGCTGCCAAAGGGACCTTCGTATTGCTATTTGAGCCGGTGGCCGAGAACGGCTGCCGTTGAAACAGGGCGCATTTCGCGAAATTCGCAATAGACGTCCTCGAAGCCGGCAGCGGTCAGCGCCTTATTGAGTCCAAAGCCTACCTGGCGAGCGGTCTCTTCTGTTGCGCCTTTATTGCGCGGCTGCACGGCGAGAAGGACGCGCCCTCCGGGTTTCAACACGCGCGCGATCTCGGCCAAAGGTTTCGGCAGATCCTTCCAGAACTGTGCGGAATTGATGGCGAATACGCAGTCGAATTGCGCGTCGGGGTAAGGCAACTGAGCGGCGGCGCCCAGCTTTAGCTCGACGCGTCCGTCGCGGATTGCGTCCCGATTGCGTTGAGAGGCCTGATGAAGCATGGCCTCGGAATGATCCACTCCCGCGACAAAGGCCGCCGCATGGCTGGCCCGCGCGATATCGGTCCCTGGTCCGAAGCCGATTTCGAGGACGCGTTCGCCTGGCTTCAAGTCGAGCAGCGACGCCACCCATTCGCTGCGCTCGCGGTTCTTGAACGCCATTGCGTGGCCGACCAATGCGCCGAAGACGCCAGTTGGCTTCACGAATTGCTTGACGATTTGGTCACGGACGCTCATTGATCAGGAAACGAAGCTCGCCAGCTATAAGTTCCCGAAGCTTGGGAACTTTTCCGGCGAGATGCTGGTATAGGAGTGCCGATGCGCTTCCTGTTCGTTTTCGTTGGTGTGCTCTGCGCAACGGGCGAAGGCTGAATTCCGGGAAGTCTTGCGGCTCGATCCCAACAACAAAATAGCGATCAACTCCCTGGCTTCCGTGAGCTATATCGAGCACGGCATCGCGAATCTCGATAAAACGCTCGAAATCGATCCGCAATACAACGACGCGATGGTGTACATGAATCTGCTCATTCGCGAACGGGCCGATTTGCGCGATACGCCGGAAGACTATCGGCGCGACGTCGAGCAGGCCGATCAGGGGGTGCAGAAGGCGTTGGACACAAAACGTGTGAAGGTGCAGTCGGCCATACCACAACGCCAGTAGTGTGCTCATGGCGCGGGTTTCGCGACAAATCGATAGCCGACTCCGCGCACCGTTTGCAAGTGCTGAGGTTTGGTCGGATCATCCTCAATATACCGGCGCAAGCGCACGATGAAATTGTCGATGGCGCGTGTGTCGGTGTCCTCGTGCAAGCCCCACACTTCGGAAAGCATGGCCTTGCGCGAAACGTGCTTGCCCTCGTGCCGAATCAGGTAGCGCAGCACATTGGCTTCCATGAGCGTGAGGGGAAACACCTGGTCGCGGACGTGCAGCTCCAGGCGTTCGAAATCGACGTACTTGCCATTGAACCGGAAGGTATCGTCGGATGTGGCCGGAGCACTGACGGGCGCCGTCGCGGCAGTCGCGGAACTCTGCAGCCATTGCTTCCGCCGTTGCAGGCCCCGGATGCGGGCGATCAGAATGGCTAGCTCGAACGGCTTGGCGAGATAGTCGTCGGCGCCGGCCGCAAAGCCCTGCAAGACATCGTCCGGATGGCCGCGCGCGGTGAGCATCAGAGTCGGGATGAACAGCCCGGCCTGGCGCATTTCCGAAATTACCGTGAAGCCGTCCTTGCCCGGCAGCATTACGTCCAGCACCACGACGTCGATGCTGGCCGGCTCGACGCGCAGCAGCTCGAGCGCGGCTTCCCCGGTATCCACCAACCGGACCTGATAGCCTTCGGCTTCCAGATTGAATCGCAACCCGTCGGCCAGATGCTGCTCGTCTTCGACCACTAGAATACGGTTCATTTCGCGACCGGCAATTGCAGCACAAAGGTGCTGCCGCGCCCTGGCCCCTCGCTCTCTGCCCAGGCGCGCCCGCCATGCCGTTTGGCGACCGAACGCACGATAAATAATCCCAAACCGGTTCCTTTGATGCGCGTGGCCAGCGGCCCGGGCACACGATAAAATCGTTTGAAAATCTGCTTCAGCTCCATCTTGGCGATGCCCACGCCCTCGTCCTTCACGCGCACTCGAACAAAACGTCCGTCCACCTGCGCGGTCTCCACCCGGATCTTGACTTCTCGTCCGGAATACTTCACGGCGTTGTCGATCAGGTTGGAGACGGCGGCGCGGACCTCATCCGGATCCGCCCAGACAGTCGCAGGCGGCCCGGGATGGAACGCGAGCGAGTCGTCGGCGACGTGGTGCAGCGTGCGCGCCTTGGCGAGGCATTCTTCCACCACCCCGTTCAGGTCTACCCGCACGCGATTCAGCTTGTGATGCGTGGCCGAGCCGACGCGTCCGGTACGCAGCACTTGTTCGATGGTGGCCAGCAGCCGGTCGCTATCTTCGACCATAGTGCGGTAGAACTCCTGGCGCTTCGACTCGTCCACGGCGCGGGTCTGCAAAGTTTCCAGGTACAGACGGATGGATGCGACCGGAGTTTTCAGCTCGTGCGTGACGGCGTTGATGAACGCGTCATGTTGTTCGTTCCGGCGCACCTCGCGCACCAGGAAGGTGGTGTTCAGGACCACGCCGGTGATAATCACAGTCACCAGCAGGATGCCGAAGAAGAGCAGAATTCCGGTGCGCCAGTTGAGCAGCACCCAGCCGATGTACAGCAGCAGGATGACGGCGATCAGGCCCGCGCCCAAGCCGATGGAGTAGATGATGGACCGGCGCCGGCCGGCAATAACCATACTTTCAGCTTAACGTGGGTGAGTTGCGGTTCGCCGCGCGCTAGGCGGCTTCGCGCTCGGCGTGCGGAGTATTGACCTTCGCAACCCGAACAGCTTTAGCGATCCCGAAAAATTTCAGAATGCTGATGGTGATCCAGGAAAGATCCAGCTCATACCAAGCCAGGCCGTGGCGCGCCGAGGTGGGATGCGCGTGGTGATTATTGTGCCAGCCTTCGCCGAAGCTCATCAAGGCGACCCACCACAGATTGCGCGAATCGTCCCGAGTGTCGAAGCGGCGGCCGCCCCACATGTGCGACGCCGAATTAACCAGCCAGGTGGCGTGCAGTCCAAGAACGATGCGCAGGCAGGTGCCCCACAGCATCAAGGGCAGACCGCCGATAGCATACAGCACCACCGCCAGGACGATCACCGGAATCCAGTGATAGTTGTTCAACCCCACATAGAAAGGATCCTTGGCCAGATCGGGTGCGTATTTTGCCATCAGCTTGGTGTTGTTGTGCTTGGATTCGCCCACCAGCAGCCAGCCGACGTGCGACCACCAGGGGCCGTCGTGAGGCGAATGCGGATCGCCGGGCTTGTCGGAAAACTGGTGGTGAATGCGATGCGTGGCAACCCAAAAGATCGGGCCACCCTCCAGCGTCAGCGTGGCGCAGAGCGCCAGGAAATATTCGAGCAGACGCGGAAGTTTGTAGGAGCGGTGCGTGTGCAGCCGATGATAACCGAGGCTGATGCCGAATCCAACGGCCACCCAGTAGAGCGCCACAGCGGTGGCGAGGCGGGGCCAGCTAAACATAAAAAGGGCGGCGGCCGCGCCCACGTGCAAAACGGTTAAAACAACTATTATCAACCAGTTCGGCTTCTTGTTTGTATAAATGCTGACGATATCGGCGCTCAAGGGATCTCCGGGGAGTTTTGCTGGGTACACCTTCACAGTAACAGGGCTTGTCTCAATGCTTTGTAAGACTTATGTAATATCGGACGAACGAGTTACTCTAACCCTATGGCTTCCAGGATCCTGGCGCGAATCGTTGCCGAAACCGGCGTGCCCGGCTTCGCCGACATTCTCGCGCGGGATCTTAGCGGGAGCGACCTGCAATCGCTGCTGCTGCATGTCTTCGAGCAGAGAGCCGGCGGATTGCGGGAGAACGATCTGATTCGAGCATCCGAGCGGGCGCTGCTGGCGCCGTCTCGAGTGAGCGCGCGGCGGTTGAATCAGTTCGACCAGGTGGCGTTCGCTGTGGCGGGGGCGTTTGAAGCGGTGGATCTGTCGCCGGTCGCGCCGCTGGGCTTGAACCACGTGCTGGGTGGGATCGACCAGAACAATGTGCTAAGCACCATCCGCAACGCCGAGGTACTAGGCGACCCGACGCCGGTCCTGGCTTTGGAATGCGCTCGCAGACGAAAGGACGTCAAGGTTCGCAGCGGCAACGCAATTCGTCTGTGTGCCAGCGCGCGCGTGATCCGTCTCCAGCCGTTTGATTTTCCCGGCTACACGCCGCACTTCCGCTTGTTCGCGCTAGTGACCGCGGGGCGCGACCGGGGCTCCGACTCTTTCGAGATCGAGCATCTGAGAGAACATATTCGCTTCTATCTGAAACTCTGCCGGGCTTTGAATGGCTGCGGATTCAGTCTCCAGAGCCCACTGGTCGAAATTTCAGATGCCGGCGTCGTTCAGGATCTGCTGTCGTCGGCTGGTGTGGATCCCGAAGGGGTGCGGGCCGTTATTCGGGCGCATAAGCCCGGTGAATCGGAACCATTCCTGGCCGAGCGCGGGATCAAATTGCCCGATGCTGTCGAGGATCCGGCGAAGGAGTTGGCGGGCGTTGACGCACACCATCGTCTGGCCCGCGTAAAGATGCATATTTTCGACGCACTCGCGCCCGAGTTTCCCGAGGCTCGCTTCCGGTTCAACCTGGCGCGGCTGGAGGGCATCGGCTACTATCGTGGGCTGTGTCTCCGAATTTCGCCGCTGGCGCCGGATGGAAATCGCTATCCGGTAGTCGACGGCGGTTTCACGGACTGGACGGCGCGGCTGCTTCAGGATCGAAAAGAGCGGCTGCTGGCTACTGGAATCGGCAGCGACTTTGCCTGCTCCCGTTACTGTGCCGAGCAGTCATAATCAAAGTATGTCTGTCTCCGCCGATACGATTCGCACTCATCTCGATTACACGGCTTGGGCGAGCGGGATACTGCTGGACGTCGCGCGCACGCTTACGCCCGAAGAGCTGAACCGTGATTTCGGCACCGCCGACAAGAGCATCCTGGGAACGCTGGTGCATATTTTCGCGGGCGACCGGATCTGGTTGGAGCGCATGCAGGGCCTTTCCCGCGAACGTTTAGTGGACCCGGAGGATCATGATTTCGGGGCCTTGCAGCAGGCTTGGCCGCGCGTGCTCCGGGGCTGGAAAGATTGGGCCGCCGGCCTGAGCGACGCTCAGGCTATCCAGGACGTGTCGTTCTATCGCAGTACAGCGGGGAACACGTTTCGAATGCCGGCCTGGCAGATTGTGATGCACGTGGTGAATCATGGCACGCATCATCGCGGGGCTGTATCGGGATTTCTGCGAGCGATGGGTAAGACGCCGCCGAAGCTGGACTTGATCGCTTACTACTTCGCGCAATCGGCAGCGACCGCCGCGTCGTGAGTCCCGCATAGTACCGAACGACTACAATTAGATCAGACGAAATGAAGGTGTTCATCTCATACGGGAACATCGCCGATCAAGTGACTGCTCTCCGTCTGCAAGCGTTGGCCGCGGTGAATGGTTTGACCGTTTTTGTACCTCCGGCCTTTACACGGCAGGGCCCAGCAGTGCCGGATGAAGACGTTCTCGAGAAACTGAAGCAGGCCGACGTGGTGTTGGGTCTGATCGAGACTGGACTGGCGGAATCATGTCACCAGGAACTCAACGCCGCGGTGCAGGCCGGCCAGAAAACGATAATCATGTGTTCGCCCGCGTTCCTACCGGCGTTCGAGCCCTACTTCAAGAGCAGTCTGGTCACGATCGATCCAGCGAATCCGACTCAAGCTTCTATCGACATCGTTCGGCACCTAAAGGCGGCGGAGTCAGAGCGAAGTGCGCAGAAGGCGCTTGTGGGAATGGGCTTGCTCGCCTTGGGATTGTTGATCGTTGCCACCGGCGACCGCAGCTGAAGGCGAATGCGTCTTCCACGCTGTACGATCGACAGCTCGTGCGTGATTGCTCTCGATCATCTTAATCTGTTACCTAAGCTCAGTCTGTTGTTTTCGCGGGTCCTGATACCCAAGGCAGTTCGCGAAGAGCTGCTGAAAGAACGCGAAACTAAGAATCGCTTGCGAGCCCTCTTTGAATCTTACGCGTTCCTTGAGCCCTGCGATGACCACGAACGCGGAACGGTCAATTTCCTGTTAGTCGAGCGCAACTACCAAGGAAAGCAGGATCGCGGCGAGGTTGAAGCTGTCGTGCAGGCGGCGCAAGTTGGTGCAACGGTGATTGTGGATGACGCTTGGGGTCGCGACTTAGCAACCCGCGATGGACTGGATGTTCATGGCACGGTTTGGATCCTTCAGCGTTTGCACGAACTGCGCGTTGTGTCTTCGTCAGGTCTACGCGGGAATTTCATGTCCCTACGAGCGCGCGGGACCTGGTTACCGTGGAAGCTCGTGGACGAACTTTTGAAAAGCATTGGCGAAGACCCGCTGGACGACCAGATTTAGTTTAAGAAATACGTCCGGTACAGCGTGTCGCGCTGCTTGGGGATGAAGCCGGCGTCGCGGATCAGGCGCCGCAGTTCTTCTTCGCTGGCGCGGTGGTGCGCGCCGGCGGCCGATACGACGTTTTCCTCGATCATGATGCTGCCGACGTCGTTGCCGCCGAAGCGCAAGCCCACCTGGCAGGTCTTCAGGCCCGGCGTCACCCAGGACGACTGGATGTTCAGGATGTTTTCCAGATACAGGCGCGAGATGCGCCAGCGTCTTCAGATACTCAACCGCGGTCGCTTCTTCCTTGACGAAGCGGCCGAGCGAAGTGTTCTCGCGCTGGAACGCCCACGGGATGAAGGCCGTGAACCCGCCGGTCTCTTCCTGGATCTGGCGCACGATGTCGAAATGATTCATGCGCTGCTCGATGGTTTCGCCGCAGCCGAACATCATGGTCGCCGTGGTCCGCATGCCCAGCGCGTGCGCGGTGCGATGCACGTCGATCCAGTCCTGGGCCGAGCGATTTCAGCCGGGCTGATGCGTTGGCGCACGTCGTCGTCCAGAATCTCGGCGCCGCCGCCGGGGATCGAATCGAGACCCGCGTCGCGCAGCCGCGCGATGGTGTCATGCAAGCGTCAAGGCCGCTGACTTCGGCGATGTTGACGATCTCCGGCGCGGAAAAGCAGTGGCACCAGATTGGTCGAAAGCGCTGCTTGATGGAGCGCAGCAGGTCCTCGTACCACTCGATTTTCAGATCGGGGTGCAGGCCGCCCTGCATCAGGATGCCGGTGCCGCCCAGATCGATGGTCTCCTGAATTTTGTCGAAGATCACTTGCTTGGGATGCAGGTAGCCTTCGGCGTGGCCCATGGGCCGGTAGAAGGCGCAGAAGCTGCAATACTCGGTGCAGAAATTGGTGTAGTTGATGTTGCGATCGATGATGTAGCTGACGATGCCGTCCGGGTGCAGCTTGCGGCGCACTGCGTCGGCGGCCATGCCGATGCCGATCAGGTCGTCGCTGCGAAAGAGGTCGATCGCCTCGTGGCGCGTCATCATGCCATTGAGATGGCGCGCCGTGCGATTCCCGCCTACGTCCGCCCCAGCTTCGACGAGATGGAAAAGAACTGCAAGAGCCACGCGGCCCCGGTTGAAGTGGCCGCGGCCTAGCGACCGCACGCCCATTGGGAGAGAAACGGAAGATCATGTCCGCCAAGACGCAGCCCATCATCGTCATCAAGAAAAAGGCCGCTCACGGCGGCTCTCACGGCGGCGCCTGGAAGGTGGCCTACGCCGATTTCGTCACCGCCATGATGGCCCTATTCATCGTCCTCTGGCTGATGGGCTCCAGCCAAAAAGTCAGGCAGGCCGTGGCCGGATACTTCAACGATCCCAAGGGCACAGCCAGTCTGCTCGGTACCACCATGTCCGGAAATGGTATTGAGGTCACCCAGACCGACGCGAACAAGCAGCGTCTGGAAGCCTTGAAAGAGAAGCTCGAACACGAGATCGACTCCAAAAAGGAGTTGCAGAAACTAGCCAAGCAGATTGAGATCACCATCACCCCCGAGGGCCTCCGCATCGAGATGCTCGAAGGCAAGAACGGCACCTTTTATCAGAGCGGCAGCGCCCAGCTCAGCGAAAATGGACAGGTGCTGTTGTCGCTGCTCGCCGCCGAATTGAAGACCCTGCCCAACCAATTGCTCATCGAGGGTCACACCGACGCCACGCCCTACTCGACCGACGCCAACTACACCAACTGGGAGCTCTCCGCCGACCGCGCCAACGCCGCCCGCCGCCTGTTGCAAGCCGACGGCGTGCGCTCCGATCAGGTGAGCCAGGTGCGCGCCTACGCCGATCAGCTCCTCCGCGACAAGAAGAACCCCTACGATCCCTCCAATCGCAGAATCACCATCCTGGTGAAGAACGCGCCCAACGGCGCCCCGCCCAACATTGCGCTGCCCAAGGGAGCCGCCGATTCGTCCTCGGCCGCCAAACCTCCCGCTGCCGCCCAGGCCAAACCGCAAAACGCGCCGCCCAAAGCAAAACCAAGGTAGGCGTATCGCGGAGGCATGATCGCCAAGTCGACGCGAACAAGCTCGGGGCCCCAACGACAGGTCTCCGCCGCTGGGGTGGAAGTAAATGCCATCCGCCGCGGCGGACTCGACTCTCCAAAGGGCACGGAAATTCTGGAACCGCTCTTAACGGCCCCATGGTTTACCCTTGTGAACGGATTTCAAGCCGTTCTTCCGGAGGTGTTGCTTTCATGACCATCGTCGCCGGCGTCGATTTCGGCACACTCAGCGTTCGCGTCACTCTGGTCGACAGCGCCAAGGGCCCCATCGGCACCGCGTCGGCCGCCTACCCGCTCCACCGCCGCCGCGAAGATCCCAACTACGCCACGCAATCTCACGCGGACCAGATGGCTGCGCTTGCCCGCGCCACCCAGGACGCACTCAAGAACACCGGCATCGGCGGCGCACAGGTTGCGGCCATCGCGCTCGACACCACCGGCTCCAGCGTGATTCCCGTCGGCGAGGGCCCCGGAACGGAACTTGCCCCCCTCGACGAATACTATCTCTGGTGCGATCATCGCGCCTTTGCCGAGGCTGCCGAAATCACCGCCAAGGCGCACGAGCTGGGCTTTGAAGGCATCGAGTGGTGCGGCGGCGTCTACTCCCACGAGTGGGGCTTCGCCAAGCTGCTGCACTGGCTGCGCCACAACCCGGAAAAGCGCGCGCGCATGGTCACCGCCCTTGAGCACTGCGACATGGTGGCCGCCACGCTCAGCGGCGTGACGGAAGCGAGCGGCCTCAAGCGCAGCGTCTGCGCCATGGGCCACAAATGGATGTGGAACCCCAAGTGGGGCGGCCTGCCTCCCGAGGAGTTTCTGGTCGCCGTCGATCCGCTCTTCGCCGGCATTCGCGCCAAGCTGGGCGGCCAATACCTCACCAGCGACCATCTCGCCGGCCATCTCACGCCCCAGTGGGCAGCGGAGCTGGGCCTGCGCGCCGGAATCCCCATCCCCGTGGGCGCATTTGACGCCCATTGGGACGCCATCGGCTCCAACATCCGCGAAGGCGACGTGGTCAACGTGGTCGGAACTTCAACCTGCATCGTCGCCATGGCGCGCCAGGCGCAACTGGTTCCCGGCGTCTGCGGCGTGGTGCCGGGCAGCGTGCATCCGCAATACACCGGCATCGAGGCGGGCCTCTCCGCCGTCGGCGACATCTTTGACGCCATCGCCAAGCGCGCGGGCTCGACCGTCGGCGCGCTCGCCACGCCCTCTGATTCTGATGGTCTCGACGCTTACAAAGCCGGCCAGACCGGGCTCTTGCGCCTCAGTTGGGACAACGGCGACCGCACCGTCCTCGTCAATCCCGAGCTGGGCGGCGTCACGCTGGGTTGGAATCTGGTCCACACTGCGCAGGACGAGCTGTTCGCGGCCATCGAGGGCACGGCGTTTCACACCCGCATCATCCTGGAGCGCATGGCCGAACACGGCGTTCGCATCGACCGCGTCATCAACGCCGGCGGCATTCCTCAAAAGAACGAAGTCCTCAACCGCGTCTACGCCAACGTGCTGAATAAGCCGGTGCTGGTGCCAGCGGGCATTCCCACCAGCCTCGGCTCGGGCATCTTCGCCCTGCTCGCCGCCGGAGCCTACAAAACCGTCGAAGAAGCCCAGGCCGCGGTCTGCCTGCCCTTCCGCACCGTCGCCCCCGATCCCCAATCCGCGGCTGTGTACGAACAGCTCTATCCGCTCTACCGCGACGTGTACTTCGCGCTAGGCATCCGCGACGCCGCTCCTGCCGCGCTGGGCGCGGTGCTGCCCGACTTGCGGAAGATTGCCGCTGAGGTGCGCCAGGGCGGTTGAAAGAGCCTGCGGCTCAAAATCCACAGGAGGTTATCCTCCGCGGGGGTTCAAGTCCCCCTCAGGCACGGCAATAATATACGTGCCTCATCAGGTGTTGGGGAGGGTGGGAGCCACGAGCCTCATCCCACACGCCTTTCTATTCCCTATTACCTGTTCACTGACCACTGACCACTGATAACTGACAACTGTTCACTGCTGCTGCTGCATCTGCTGCATTTCGAGAACCGCCGCTGTCGGCTCCGGCGCCTGTTGCGCGCGCTCCACCAGCACGCTCCAGTCCTCGGGAATCGGCAGCTTGCGGTCCAGGGCCGGGGGCTGCTCGCTGGCCTCCACTTGCACGGCCACATACAGATCGCTGGCCGTTTTGCCGCGGAAGATGCCGTGCGTCGGCGGCACGTCAGCGTAGTCGCGGCCCACCGCGGTGCGGATGTGCCGGTGATGCGCGATCAGATTGTTGGTGGGGTCGAAGCCCACCCACCCCAGATGCGGCAGCAAGCGCCTCAACCCAGGCGTGCGTGGCGTCCGGCGTGGAGCGGTCGTGGTCCTCGCGCCCGCGGTACAAATAGCCCGAAACGTAGCGCGCCGGAATGCGCACGTGGCGCAGCAGCGCGATCATGGTGTGCGCAAAGTCCTGGCAGACGCCCTTGCCGCTCACAATGGCCTCGTCCATCGGCGAGTCCACGCGCGTGTGGCTGGGCACGTAATCGAAGTAGTCGTAGAGCCGCTGGTTCAGCTCCTGCGACCAGCATCAGCGGATCGTCGCGCCGGGTCACGTCCATCTGTTTCGCCAGCAGCTTCACCGCCGGCGTATCCACTGCGAATGTGCTGGGCAGCAGCATCTCCCAGTAATCGCCGGCTTCGATCAGCTCGTCCAGCTCGTCCCAGGCGTCGGGCGCCAGAAATGCCGGCACGTCGGGCAGCGGCTGCTGCTCCACCACCGATTCGGCCACGATCACCAGTTGGTTGTGCTCGCCGGGAATGTCGAAGTGCTGCACGTTGTTGCCCAGGTGGTCGCGATAGCTGAATACCCGGCAGCGCGGGCTCACTGAAAGCGAGAAGGTAAGGCAGTGCTGGTTGGAGTCCGAGCGCGGATGCATGCGCGTCTCCATGATGCTCTCGCTGATGGGCTGCGTGTAGCGGAAGCGCGTCAGATGCCGTATGGAATAGAAGTTCATAGTCTGCAACATTCCCTCAGGAGTTACTCCTCCGTAGCTTTCAGCTTTCAGCCCTCAGCCTTTCGCTCTTCCGCCCGCCATAACTGAAAAACCCAGCATTGCCGCCAAAGCAACTCAAGCAAGAACAAGCTGAAAGCTGAAAGCTAAAAGCTGCTCTTACACCGCCAGCGCCGATTGAATCGAGTAATGCACATAATAGCGGTAAATCAGCTCGTGAATGCGCAGGCACTGCTCGCGGATGTTGTGCAGAAACGCAGCCGGGTCCCCGGCCAGAATCTCGCCGATAGTGGTGAAACCCAGCATGGCGTGCAGCCGGCCCATGCCCGCAGTCAGCTCGTCCGGCGAGCGCCGCCCGCCGGTGCGCTGGATCGCATTCGATCGCCCAACGCGTATTCGCGTCCACGCAATAACGGATGGCGTGCGGAAAATCGCGGTTCAGCAGCAGGAACTCCAGAATGCGGCCCGGCGTAAGATCGGCGGTGTACACCTGGCAATACGCCTCGAAGGCCGTGCAGCAGCGCAGCAGTCCCACCAGCTCCAGATAGCTGGTAGCCGGCTGTTCGCGCTCCGGCGCGCGCAAACAACTCCGGTTGATAAACCTCCAGCAGCGTGGCCGTCGCGTAGGCGCGTTCCAGGTAGCGGCCCAGGCGGATGAACTGCCAGCCCTGCCCGTGAATCATCGTGGAGTCGCCCACTCCCTGGAACAAATGAATCCCGTCCACCACCGAGGCCAGCACATCGTTGATGCTGGAGCTGAACTGGGCCTGCGCCATGCGGCGAGTGCATCTGGTGAAAGAGCCGGTTCAGCCGCTGCCACTGCTCGGTAGATATTTCCTCGCGCACCTGGCGCGCGTTTTCGCGCGCGGCGTTCACGCAATAGGTCACCGAAGCCGGGTTCAGGGCGTCGAAGACCAGCTTGCGCGCCATCGCTTCCAGCGTCGCCGTTCCACTCCATCCCCGCCGGGCTTGCCCAACGCAGCCACCATGCGCTGCCAGCGCGCCTCCTGCGTGCGCGCCGCCCGTGTCGAGCATCAGGCTCATGGTCACGTCCAGCAGGCGCACGGTGTTCTCCGCCCGCTCCAGGTAGCGGCTCATCCAGTAGAGGCTGTCGGCAACGCGCGATAGCATCGTCCTGCTCTCCCGAATTCCGTATCCCGTCTCTGCTACTCCAGAACCCATGTGTCCTTGCTGCCGCCGCCCTGTGAGGAGTTCACTACCAGCGAGCCTTTTTCCAGCGCCACGCGGGTCAGTCCGCCGGGCACGATGTTGATCTTGTCGCCAAAGAGAATGTAGGGCCGCAGATCCACGTGGCGCGGCTCCAGCCGGTTGCCGACGAGGCACGGCGCGCGCGAGAAATCCAGCGTGGGCTGCGCGATGTAGTTGCGCGGGTTGGCCTCGATCTGGCGCGCAAACTCTTCGCGCTGCCGCGCCGTGGAGTGCGGGCCGATCAGCATCCCGTAGCCGCCGCTCTCGCCCACCGCCTTCACCACCAGCTTGTCCAGGTTCGCCAGCACGTGCTTGCGGTCCTGTCTCTTCGCTCAGCAGATAGGTCTCCACGTTGGGCAGAATCGGATCTTCGTTCAGGTAGTAACGGATCATGCGGGGCACATACGCATACACTGCCTTGTCGTCCGCCAGTCCGGTGCCGAAGGCGTTGGCCACGGTCACGTTTCCGGCCCGGTAGGCGTTGAACAGTCCCGCGCAGCCCAGCGCCGAGTCGGCGCGAAACACCAGCGGATCGCTGAAGTCGTCGTCCACCCGCCGGTAGATCACGTCTACGCGCTTCAGGCCGTCGGTGGTGCGCATGTAGACGATGTTGTCGTGGTTCACCAGGTCCCGGCCCTCCACCAGGTCGATGCCCATCTGCCGCGCCAGGTAGGTGTGCTCGAAGTATGCGGAGTTGAAGACCCCCGGCGTCAGCAGCACGATATTCGGCTCCGGCCGCCCCTCCGGCGCCAGCGAGCGCAGCGTAGCCAGCAGCACCTGCGGGTAGTGCTCGATGGGACGCACCCCGTAGCTCGCAAACAGTTGCGGAAACGTCCGCTTCATCACCCTGCGGTTGGTGAGCATGTAGCTCACGCCTGAGGGCACGCGCAGGTTGTCTTCGAGCACCACGAACTCGCCCGTGCCTAGCCGCAGCAGGTCCGAGCCGGCGACGGCGATGTACACGTTGCGCGGCACCTGCAATCCCCGCATCTGCCGCCGGTAATGCTTGCAGCTATACACCAGCTCGCGCGGAATCACGCGGTCGTTCAGAATCTTTGCGTCGGAGTACACGTCGCGCAAGAACAGGTTCAGCGCCGTGATGCGCTGCGTCAGGCCGCGCTCGATCCGGTCCCACTCCGCGGCCGTGATCAGCCGTGGCAGCAGGTCGTAGGGAAAGATGCGCTCCGTGCCCTCCTCGCGCCCGTACACGGTAAAGGTAATGCCCTGAGTCAGGAACGCCAGGTCCGCCGACTGCTTGCGCAGTTGCAGTTCGTCCGGCGGCAGGCCAGCCAGGGTCTCGACCAACGCCCGGTACTGCGGACGCAACTCCCCGCCCGCCTCGCGCATCTCGTCGAAGGCCCGGTCGAGCGGATAATCACCGAACAGCGTTTCCAACTCGACGGAATGTGCGCTGCTCATGAGCCTCTCACAACCTTCCCAATCGCGGATTCAGAACGCCAGCGATCGATCCCTCAAGGGCTGGGCGCCGCATTCGCGGTGGCACGTTTTTTGGCAAGCTCCGCCCTCACCCTGTTCTTCTGTTTTTAGCACGCCGCGGATAAGGGAAGCATCAGGGAATGGCGTGGCCGGGTTTTCCACCATGATTTTAGGGATTTTGGCGCCCCACAGAGCTGGGCGCCCATCCTTCCCGCGTCCGCCGCGGCGGACGGGAAGGATAAGAAACCCCGCCCCCCTCCTCGACCGCCAGCGCCAGGTCGCTGTCGTGGCCGAAGCCAAAGCGCAGGGCGAAATGCCGGTGTTGGCCTGAAATCGCGGGATCGAGAACGCGCCAATCTGAACCGCGCCACCTTCGCCGGTTATCTCAATCTCACCACCGGCTACGTCTCGCAGTTGGAGCCCGGCATCAAGCGGCCGAAGGGACCGGCGCCGGCGCTGCTGAACGTGATCCGGCGGAAGGAGTTTGAGGCGATTTTGTAGTCCTGTTCGGGAGCAAGGACAGGCCCACGGCTTTCCGCTCACCCAAATTGTGCTAGGTTGATTACATGGCAACGGTTTCGCGCGTTCGACTCGAAGAATATCTGGACCTCAGCTTCCGCCCGGATCGCGAGTTCGTGGACGGCGAGATCAGGGAGCGTAACCTGGGCAAGTGGGAGCACGCCAGAGTACAGGCGCTGTTGGCGGCATGGTTCGTCAATCACGAGAGGGAGTGGGGAACGGCATCGAGTACCGAGCAAAGGGTTCGCGTCTCTGAGCGCAGAGTGCGTGTACCGGACCTCGTAGTGCTGGCCGCAGGCCCTCAGCCGGAGGTCGTCACCGAACCGCCGCTGCTGGTAGTTGAAATTCTTTCCCCCGACGATACTTACTCCGATACGCAGGAGCGAGCGCAGGACTATCGCGCCATGGGCGTGGAGACCATCTGGATCGTCGATCCTAAGACGCGCACCGGCCGCATGTGCCGCGGCGCGGAATGGGTGGAAGCGAACCGCCTCGAGATCAGGGGGACGCCGCTCTACGTTGAGCTGGCGGATATCTTCAGCCAAATCGAAACGGCTTGACGCAATGCCCCTGTAGTCGAAAGGCACGGCGCTGGCGCTGCTCAGCATTATCGCTGGCGACCGCCTAATCTCCCACACAGTCACCCATGCAGTACCATCGGCCCAGCAGAGATTGCCGCCCATCCCAACCAATCCTTTCCTTTTCTGCTCGGTTAAGCCGATAATGGGAGCAGGAGAGGCGTACCCATGACGATTCAGGTTGAACTCAGCCCGGAGGTCGAAGCACGACTGGCCGCTGACGCCCTAGTGCGCGGCATGGAACTGGAGCAGTATGCCGGCAAGCTCCTTGCGGAAGCGGCGACGCCTTACGCTGCCGGCACGGGCAGGCTAACGCGCGAAGAGTTGCGCGCGATGAGAGAAGAACTTACCCGCGGATCGGAGAAGCTGCCCATCCTCCCACCGGAAGCCACCGAGCGGGCCAGTTTCTACGAGGACCGCTGGTAGATGGCGGCAGACCTTTATCTGATCGACAGCAATGTTTTGATCCGGTGGGTCCAAAGCAGCGACCCCGGTTTCCAGGCTGCCGACGCGGCAATGGATCGGCTGATGCTCTCCAACGCCGAACTCTGCTACACATCGCAAAATCTCGGCGAATTCTGGAACGCCTTGACCCGGCCCGTGAATCGAAACGGATACGGGTTGTCTCCGATGGAAGCGAATCGATGCGCCATCTCCATCGAATCACGCCTCCGTCTGCTTCCCGACACCCCCGCGGTCCACAATGAATGGCGCAGGCTGCTGGTGGACTATCGCGTCTCTGGAGTCCAGGTGCACGATGCGCGGCTCGTTGCCTCCATGTGCGTCCACAGCGTAAGACGCATCCTGACCTTCAATGCAAAGGATTTTGCCCGTTTCGATGCGATCGAAGCCATACATCCTTTGCAGATGGCTTGAAATTCACTTCAGCCCCAAGCGCGATGTTCTTATGCCAACGCTGATTATGGCCGGCCGGCGGGCTGCCACATGGCTTGCATCTGCTCGAGCGAACGGCCCTTGGTTTCGGGCACGATTCTCCATACAAACAAGGCGGCGAAGATGCTCATGACGCCATAAATCCAGTAGGCGAAGCCGTGATCGAAATGTTTGACGAGCCAGGGATTGCTATCGAGGATGGGGAAGGTCCAACTGACGAGATAGTTGGCGATCCACTGCGCCGCGACGGCGACGGCCATGGCCTTGCCGCGAATCTGGTTGGGGAAGATCTCGCTCAGGAGCACCCAGGTGACCGGCCCCCAGGAGACTGCGAAGCCGGCGGTATAGACCAGCATGCAAATGAGGGCGGCGACGCCCTTGCCGCCCAGCCAGAACTCCATGCCCAACGAGATCATGCTCACGGACATGACCATCGCGCCGATGATCTGGAGCGGTTTGCGGCCGAAGCGGTCCACGGTGAGGATGGCGACCACGGTGAAGGTAAGGTTGACCGCGCCCACGATGATGGTTTGGAAGAGTGAGGCGTTGGTGGTGAGGCCCATGCCTTCAAAGATGTCGGTGGCGTAATAGAGCACCACGTTGATGCCCACGAATTGCTGGAAGACCGACAGCATGATGCCGATGAAGATGAGGAGCGCGCCGAAGGAGAATAGCTTGCCGGAGTGATGCTCGCCGAGGGAGGCGCGGATATCGGAGATTTCGCTTTCGCCTTCCTGGGGCGTGACCAGTTTGGAAAGCACCGCGCGCGCGCCGCTCTCGTCGCCCCTGAGCATGAGGAAGCGCGGAGTTTCAGGCACGAAGAACAGAAGGATGAGAAAGAGGGAGGCGGGAATGGCGCCGGAGAGGAACATGTAACGCCAGCCGATGGTATTGAGCCAGGCGTTGCCGCTGCCGGCCTTGGAGATGCCGAAGTTGACAAAGTAAATGACCAGCATTCCGAAGATGATGGCGAACTGGTTCCAGGCCACGAGATTGCCGCGGACCTTGGGAGGGGCGATTTCAGCGATATACATGGGCGACAACATGGAGGCCAGGCCGACGCCGATGCCGCCCAGGATGCGATAACCAACGAAGTTCCACATGTAATCGGGGCCGCCGTGGCCGATGGGGGCGAAGGGGAATTCCGGCGCGGAGGCGCCCAGGGCGGAGATGAGGAAGAGGACGGCGGCGATGATCAAGCCGCGCTTGCGGCCGATGTGGGTGCTGACCCAGCCGCCGATGAGGCCGCCGACGATGCAGCCGATGAGCGCGCTGGAAACCACGAAGCCGAGCAGCGAGCTGGCGGAGTTGGCCTGAGCGGCGTTGGCCAGATCGGCAAAGCGGGGAGCGACGAAATAGGCCTTGAGGCTCCCGACGGCGCCGTTGATGACGGCCGTGTCATAGCCGAAGAGCAATCCGCCCAGCGTGGCGATGAGGGTAAGCAGAACGACGTTGGGATTTAAGCGCGACATAGGGCTCCTGGAACGGAAGGACCGGGGGCGAAGGCGAAGATGGACCTTTGCAATGATAGCCTAATCGATTGACTAGAACCGGTCTCATAAACCATCTGCATTGATTCGCGAAGCGCATGAGCCCCGCCTTGTTGGCGGGCCTCACAGCCATCGCAATCGGCCTCTCGCCATTTATGAGACCGGTTGTACCGGGCGGGGCCCGCGAGGAGGCCGGCCGATGAAGGGCGCAATTTCCTCGGGTTTATGCGTCGCGCTCGCGAGGACGGCGGTTGACGCGGCTTCATGGCCCGCCGTTTTGAGGCGGAGATTTTTCGTGTAGCTAGGGAGATGATTCCTTGCTATCCTGGGTTGGCTTGCCGGGCGGCAGGTTTTATTTGCAATTCGCAAGATGATTCCCAACAGGCTTGATCAGAAAGCGCGCGTGCGCACGGGGGCTGCGCGGCTTGAGGGGCGGTTCGGGCTAAACGCGGCGCGCAAAGATCGGGGATGGAGCGCGACGGAAGGAAGGCAGGGATGGGCAGGATGGAAATCTCGCGGCGGGAGATGATGGCCGGAGGCGCGGCGGCGGCGGCCCTGGCGGCCATGGGCATGAGCCGGCCGGCGCGGGCGGCAGCGCCGCTGACCGTCGAGGACGTCCTGAACCGCATGAAGCAGCACGTGGGCGGGCCGTGGTTTGAGGGCGGCGTGGACCGGATCATCGAGGGGTCGCCCAATACGGAAGTGAAGGGCATCGCCACGACCATGATGGCGACCATGGATGCGCTGAAGGACGCGGTGAAGGCGGGCACGAACTTCGTGATCACGCACGAATCGACGTACTGGTCGCACCAAGACACGCTGACGTATATCAAGGACGATCCGCTCTACAAGCTCAAGCGGGACTACATCCTGGAACACAACATGGTGTCGTTCCACTTCCACGATCACTGGCACGGGCTGCGGCCGGTGGACGGGATCAACCGGGGCATGCAGATGCAGATGGGGTGGACGAAGTACATGGATCCGGGCAACCAGCGGATCTACAAACTTCCGCCCACCACGCTGCTGGCGCTGGCTGAGGAGTTTCACAGCAAGCTCAACGACCGCACGCTGCGGGTGGTGGGCGACCCCAACCTGCCGGTGCGGCGCGTGTATGAGAGCTGGGGCGATTGCAGCGTCTTCCCCGGCGCGGAGTTTCTGGACGCCGACGTGGACGCGCTGGTGATCGGCGAGGCGCAGGACTGGGATTTGATCGCCTATGCGCAAGATGTGGTCTCGTCGGGGCAAAAGAAAGGGTTGATCCTGCTGGGGCACATGCGGTCGGAGATGTGGGGGATGAAGTACTGCGCGGAGTGGCTGCGGGGCTTTGTGACCGAGGTTCCGGTGCGCTATATCCCCATCATCGAGCCGTACTGGAACCTTTACGATCCGGTCTTTGAGATCAACACGAAAATCTGAGATCAACACGATAGTCTGAAGGGGAAGTCGTGGCTCAAACTCGTGGACAATCCGCACCCATGCCGGCGGGCGCTACGGCGCAGGCCGGGGGGCCTGCCGCTGCTCAGGCGCAGACGCCGGCTCAGGCCCAGCGCGCGCGTGCATTTTCCCGGCTCTTCCGCATGCACACCGGGCCGATGACGGCATTGCAATTTGTGGAACTGATCCGCGCCAGGACGGCCGTGCCCGCGAGCGTGGAGATGGAGGACTACGTGATCGCCGGCGATCCCGCCACGGCGGTTACGGGCATCGTCACCACCGCCATCGCGACGCTCGACTGCCTGCAGATGGCAGCGGCAGGGGGCAAGAACCTGATCGTGACGTTGGAGCCGATGTTCTGGTCGGACAACGACAATATGAACCGCTTCGAGGGCAACGCGGAGTTCAAGGCCAAACGCGACTTTATCCGCGAGCACAATCTGGTGGTCTTCCATCTGCACGAGCACTGGCCGGCGGAGGGACCGGACGGGATCGCGGTGGGGATGGCCAAAGAACTGGGCTGGGAGGGTTACATGACCGATCCGGCCAAGCCCACGTACTTCAAGCTGCCGGCGACCACGCTGTTGGGGCTGGCGAAGGAACTCTCCGCGAAGCTGAACGACCGCACGCTGCGGGTGATCGGCGATCCCAGTTTGCCGGTGGAGAACGTGGCCGCGCACTGGGGCAATTCGGCGCAGATACCGACGATTGATCTGCTCAACGAAGCGGTGGAAGCGGTGCTGGTGGGATATACGCACGAATGGGAGTCAATCGAGTACGTGCAGGACATGATCGCCACAGGGCAGAAGAAGAGCATGATTCTGGTGGGCGAGTCGTGTTCGGAGCAGGCGGGGATGAAGTACTGCGCCGAATGGCTGAAGACCTTCATCACGGAGGTTCCGGTGGAGTTTATCCCGGGGATTGAGCCTTATTGGAACGTGCAGCACCCGGTCTCCGAGATCAGGAGCGTATAGGGAGAGGCTGCTTCGCAGACCGTCTCCCTCACGGGGTTCATCTCAGCCCACCCGTTGTGGTGGAACCGGCTTCTAAAGGCTTGAGCCACGCGCCCGGGATCACCTCAGCCCGGCTCCTGGTTGGTTTGGGCCTGCCGATTTACTGCGGCATGACCGGCAGGTTCAGGCTGGAGGGATGGGCCGCATCGTGGTAGATCACGTTGGTCGCCTCCACAAAGTGGGAACCGGACTCGGGGCTCTGCGTGGTGTTCAGGTTCCGGTCCCATCGCGGGAAGTTGCTGCTGCTCACGTCCACGCGCAGGCGGTGGCCGGCGAGGAAGACGTTGCTGGTTGCCCACATGTTCAGGTTGACCTTGTAAATCTGCCCTGGTTTCATAAACGTGGCCGTGGTGTAGTCGTGGTCGCGATAGCGCATGCGCAGGATGCCGGTGGCGATGTTGTGGTCGGAGCCATCGGGCGCCACGTCCACCAGCACCGCGGTGAAGTCGGTGTCGGGGGCGGACGAGGAAACGTAGAGCGTCATCGAAACCGGCCCGGTGACGTCCAGGTCCTTCTGGAGCACCGGAGTTGTAAAGACCAGCACGTCGGGGCGCTTTTCATCCGGGCGCTGATCCTGGATGCCGTTGGGCACATCCGCGCCGTCGCAGCACATGCTGCCGCCCAGCGTCGGTACCGGATTGGCGGGATTGTAGACGTAGCGATCGGGAGCGGCGTTGGCGTTCGGATCGTTGACCTCAGTGCTCAGGCTGCCATTGCCGGAGAGGGTGTTGGCTTTGCCGGCCGAGTGCAGATAGAAGGCCACGGTGCTGGCCTGAGGCGGCGGCCAGGTGCTGTCCTGCTTCCAAACGTCCGTGCCCATCTGGTAGTAGCGCACGGGCTCCCACTGGCTGACGGCATTGTTTTGGCCGAGGAAAAGGTGTTTGTACCAGTCGAGCATGATTTGAAACGTGTTCGCTGTGGCGCTTTTGCCGAAGTCGTAGGCCCCCACCCTGGTGCCGGAGGCGGAGTGGCCACCGGGAACGATCATCAGATGAACGTCCTTGCGGGCGTCGGCAGTACCACCATGGGCTTTCACGCCTTCGTAGTTCTCAAGCGTGCCCTCGAGGAACAGGTCGTACCAACCGCCAATGATGAGGGCCGGCACATGGATGCGGGAATAGTCCCTGGAAATCGACCACTTCTGCCAATAAGCGTCGTCGGTGGGATGAGCCAGCCAGTCCAGATACCAGGGTTCGAGGGCCTTGAGGCCTGCGTTGCCGGCGGTTGGCGGCGTCAGCAGAGTTGTGTAGCCGCTGAGGGGCAGCACCTTGATGTAGTTCAAAGGGGCCGTCATGGACGATTGCCCTGACGGCATCAACAGGCCGGTTTTGGGCGAGCGCGTGGGCGGGACGTAGCCGAGCGCACTGAAGTTGAAATTCGTTTGTAGTGAAAGCGCATCGCCGGCCGTCTGGGATGCCCAGGATTGGACAAACCACTGCTGGAACGCGCCGCTCTGATAGGCCCAGTCTTTGTAATAGTCCTGCGCGGTCACTTCGGGGCAGATGCCGGCCAGATGGGGCGGGCCGGAAATTGCCGCAAGCCATTGCGTGGCGCCGACGTAGGAGCCACCCCACATGCCAACCTTGCCGTCCGATTTGGGGAGCTTGGCGGCCCACTCGACTGAGTCGTAGCCGTCATTGATTTCGTACTTGAACGGTTCCCAGAAGCCGGGCGAATGATAGCGGCCGCGAACGTCCATGATCACGATGATGAAACCCTGCTCGGCGCCCTCGATGCCGCTCTCGATGGTTCCCGGAGTTTCCTTGTCGTAAGGCGTGCGGCTCATCAGCACGGGGAAGGGCCCCGGGCCGTCAGGCGTGAAGACATCCGCGCGCAGTTTCACGCCATCGCGCATCGGCGCCGGCACATTGAGCTCGACCTGAATGCCCGGATGATTGCCCGGCAGTTGGGGCATCGGCGGGAGATTCGTGGCCGTATTGTGTGAAGAGCACCCTGTGACCATACCGGCCGTTGCGACCAACGCCAGCAGCATGCGAGTTTTTTTCATGGATTTCACCAGACCTCCTGAGCACACTGATCCTTTAACGCACGGATTCTTATCATCCCGTGAGTCATCTGGTCAAGTCGAGGAAAGCTATGGCAGGGGGCGGTGCGCGTTTCCACGCCATCACGCGCCGATCCCAGGTCCGAAGATCCGGACCCTTCGACAAGCTCAGGGCAGGCTCTGGGGCGCCAATCGTTGTGGCCGGACCGGCTTCTTAAGACCCTGGCTACCCGCCCAGGATGCGCTACACGCCTCTGTCGTGGGTACTATCCGAAACCAGTTGGGTGTGTCAGAAAGCTATTGCTCAGTGCTCCGAGCCTCCTGGATTTTCCGGAATGCCGGGATCGTCGAGAATCTGAACCGCTGTTGCCGGCCCGAAGTGAGTCCAGTCCTGAAGCACCCACATCACTTTCTTACCGGGAGTGACTTCTACAAGCTGCGGCCCCTGATCGCTACCGCCGCGGGAGCATATTATGGTGTCTCCGTTGGCGAGGCGGGTCGCCGACTGCGAGTTTTCATACCTGTCCTTCGCTGGTAAATCCGCAGGCGATATTTCCCAAACGATCCTTTTGTCTGGTGTCACTTCGATGGTTTTCACATCGCGTTCGTCGGTAATAAGCGTGTTACCGTTTTGGAGCCGGATGGCCGCCCATGGCGTCGGAATGCTATAGCTCCACACTTCGTTGAAGTCCTTGTCATACTCGACCACACGGTTCATCTCCAGGAACGGAACCAGATAGGTCCCCTGCGCGGTATAGCGCACGCGCCGGAATTGGGCATGAACGGTTTTGCGGTCTGTCAGGCTCGGAGCTGGCAACACGTGATCCACTTCAACCCGGTTGGTTTTAATGTTGACCACCATCAGGTGAGGCGGCAGGCCATTCTCAATGAGCAACACCTTGTCCAGCCCGATAGGCTGGCAGGTGTGGATTTCAGTGCCCGGCGGTGCGTTGAATCGCCAAACCACTCTTTTGTCCGGAGTCACTTCGGCAACATATTGCATTCGGCTGAAGAGCACATTGCCGTTAGAAAGCATCCAAACATCGTCGTATTCCCATCCCGGACCGGTGGAGTACGTCCAGATGATTTTGCCCTTATTTACGAGCAAAATCTTGTTGTAGCCTTCACCCACGTAGAGCATCGGGTGCTGCGCCATCCCCTTGCCGGGCAGTCCTGGCGGCGCGGGCTTAACATTCTTGAGCGGAGGCGCTTCGATCTCCGCAGGCCCCATCTCCGGGACATTTGGAGCGGTGAAAAGCGGCAGCACCTTGAGCAAGGGCTTTGCGCCACGCCGGCCGCCGGCGTTGGCTCTTCCCGCGGCCGCAACAAGAATACAGATGATGGCGCATTCCGAAACGACAAAGGTAAGGCGTCGCGCGTGGCAAATTGCTTTCAAGGGGCTACGACTTTCTGTCCAGCAGATCTTAACCGAGTTTCTTGTGGTCAGAGGTAATAAAGATCCCGGCACCAATGCTTCAAGCTCGCATTTGGACGACGATTTCACCGAATTGCTCATTCTGCGTTTTGACTCGTTCGCAGATGCGTTCGGACTTTTGCTAGCCCAGGTTCATCACCTGAGGATAGCATGTAAACTCTTCGTCTGCGAGCTGCCAGTACGGAACGAACTTTTGCCCCGCGTTATCGCGCACAGAGTAGTGAAGCGGAGATCCCTCGATGGGCTGGAGATATTCGGCCAAGTCCTCCAGTTCATGGTCACGGCTGATAGCGAGGGTGACATCAGACGAACCGGCCGCCGCGAGCAGGATCGGGCCGTACTCCACAGAGCAACGAGTGCGGCCGGCAACCTGGCCCAGTCCGGCATAACGCCGGACGCGAATCATCGCCGGCAATGAGAACTCAATTCTGTCGCCGTTTGCCCATTGGCGATCGAGGGTGAGGTAACTTCCGGGCTCACTGGAACCGGCCGCTACTCCGTTGACGGATACGGTCATTTCCTTTGCCGCCCAGGAGGGCACTCTGATACGGATTTTGGCGTTGGTGGGCGTTTCTACTTTGAGGGCAGCCTCCACCTTCGCCGCGAATGGGAATTTTGTGTCTACCGTCAGTTCCATGGGATGGCCATCCTGAGTCCATCGCACGGCCGATGGTTCGTAGAGATGAATGAAGATACCATCGGAGGCGATGGAGTAGATATGTTCAGGCAGGGATCCAATGAGCCGGGTGCCCTGTCCCTCGCAGCATGTGTTTATGTGCGTCCCCTTCTCTTTCTTGCCTTCGAGGATGGTGTGGTAACGCAGGCCTTCCCCGTGGTCCTGATTGGCAAGGCCGATGTTATAGATGGACTTTTCGATTTCGGCGGCAAAGCGTTCATCCTCGGGATTCAACTGCAGGAAGCGCTGGCTGAGGAATACCCAGAAGCTGCTGCCGCACAGCTCCCCGAGTTTCTGCGAGAGATAGTTGCTGTCAGGAGGATCCTTCTCAAACTCGATGATCGAAATGCTGCCACCCGCCTGCTGCCAATGCGCCCGGTAGAGTTCCCACGCGCCGAGAACGGCATCGAAATACCGTTGATCTCCGGTGATGAGATAGATGTCGAGATAGGCTTCAAGGTTAGTGAGCAGATAACAGTGCGGGCGGTCATACGGGTACTGCCACACCTGCTCCTTTTCCCGCCTCGCGAGCCCATTCAGCCAGGCATCTTCCTGGTAGTACTGCTGGATGACCTGAGCATCCTTCGGCACTCCAACCGGGCTTGTACCGACGCGAGTATTGGCCACCATGCCCTGGCCACCCTGGATTGCGCCGCGCAGCATCTCCGGCAAAAACGACTGCCGGTTGAACCAGTCGTAGTATCCGCGCAGCATCGGCAGCGCCATTTGGTTGCCGCTGTATGCAGCCTCAAGGAGCCCGTGTGTGAGCCAGGCGCGGGTATAGGCGGCCCGCTCGGAATAAAAGATGGTGTCTTCGGGATACGCCATGATGTAGCCGTTGGGCTGGCGGCATTCCGCAATTCCGTCTACGACCGCATCGAGCCTGCGCTGCAGTTCAGGATGGTGAATCCACCGCAGCGTGTTGCCGGCGCCCATCAGGAAGCGGCCGGCATTCGATCCGGCCAGATCCTCCTCCCAGAATTTCTGCGAGCCCGTTGGCTTGAACCCCTTCACTTTGCCGGTGCGCTCATAGAACTGGCGCAGAAGCTCATCTGTTGTGTAAGAGTCCAATAGATACTGAATGTTGTTTTCCATCGCAGTCTGGAAGAGGCCGCCGTGAAGCGTGACTCCGGACCTGGGGACCCGCGCCTTGAACTCCGGCGGCGTCCACGTGGATGAGCCGGTGACCGCATGGGGGTTATCGCGAAGAATCGCTTCACCATCCTGGCGATAGGGGCGCGTCAACTGAGGGGTCAATTCCTGGTTGCCAAGATCGGAGTCAGCCGAAACTGCGCAGCCAACCGCAACATCGGTTGCGCCGGAAAGGACTGCGATCTTGGCTAGAGTCAACGTGTAGTCAGGACTATCCGGCAGCTCCTCGCCTGCGGGCACAGCAATGGGCGGATTGATTTTGACCGGACGCAGGCGCGTGGCCGTCAGCCGAATGAAGCGTCCGCGGGCGCCCGGAACCGAGTATTGGGTGATGTTGTCCCAGGGATCCGGAAAATCAGCATCGCGAAAATCGGCGAGCGTTACCGGGTTGGAAAAGGCTTCATCGTCCGCTGCCTCGATTACGAACCGCAAAGGGAATCCTTCGCCCGCGTAATATTGGTCACGCCCTGGGTACATGCGCTCCGAAGCGGGAAACAATTGGATCGCGTCGATGGAGAGACTTTTCCCAAGATCAATCTGGACCCACGTCTTGACATCGGGATTCCGGACAACCTTTGATCTGTAGGCCCGATAGTGCGTGGCAGGGGTCGCTGCCATCCTCATTCCGGTCGCGTATGGGGTAAGACTGATGGGCGCGGCCGCCGCAAATGCGGACAAGGGACGGATGGAATTAGCGAGGGCCAAGCCGGCGCTTGCGCAGGTTGTGCCGGCAAGAAATTTGCGCCGCGTAACACTCATGAGTCCGCTCCTAATGGTTATCTTCCATCCCCGGCGCCGGGACCACCCGCCGGCGGATAAGCTGTCTCCAAATCCCGGAGAAGGCTCGACGCTCCCCACCACAGCGCTACGCAGCAAACGGCCACGAGGAGGAGGGCCATCGAAAGATACACCAGCATTCTGCCGAACGGCCCTGCACGAGCATGAAGAGGCTCTCCATTTGAAAATGGCGCCGCTGCAACACTGCTAAAGACAAACCCGATCGCGAAATACAGGGATCGCATCTTCCATAATCCGACTCTCGCTCTTGCATGCTGCTTTAACGCCAGGATTTCCTCGTTGCCGGGAGCATCTTCGATGTTCAGTGTCATACGCTATTCCTCATGGGCCCGTGACCCAGGTCTCGTGAGCGCTCACGGACACGGATGTGGGCGCCCCATGATCATCTTAGGCGTTGGGGTGGGGCACGCGGCGAAGAAACTTCCCGCGAAGGCGCGGCTTCAAACGTTTCCGGCCTTGGCCGCCTTAACCAGATGCTCGGCGCAACGGAAGGCGAGCGCTTCAATCGTCATGGTGGGGTGATTGCGTCCGCCGGTCACGAAGCTGCTTCCGTCCACAACAAACAGGTTGGGCACATCGTGGGCGCGGTGATATTTGTCCACCACCGAGGTCTTGGGATCGTTGCCCATGCGGCAAGTGCCGCGGCTGTGAGGGCCGCCGCGGGCTTCGCCAACCGGTGGCGCCCACACGGTCGTGGCGCCGGCCGCTTCCAGAATCTCCATCGATCGCTGGCGGAAGAACTCCATGCACTGGATGTCGTCGGGATGGCTGCTCATGGTGATCCGCATGGCCGGCAGTCCCCAGGCGTCCTTCACGTCGGGATCGAGATCCACCGTGTTGGTCTCCAGCGGAAGCTGGGTGATGAAGCTGGCGATGGTCATCAGGCGGTTGGCTTGTTCGCGGAGGGCCGTTTTGTATTCCGCGCCCCAGGTGGGCGCGCCATGCACCCCATGCATTCCATATTGGATCGGCTCTTCCTGGCCGCGCGAGGTCATGCGCCCGCCGCCATAAAAGCCCCGCTTGAAGTCGGTGGGAACATAGTCCAGGATCGCGGCGCCGCTCACGATGCCCTTATATTCGTTGAGCGGGTGCTCAAAAAGCGCAGATGCGCTGCTGGAGTTCCCGGACATCAGGTAGCGGCCTACGATGCCGCTGGAGTTGGCCAGACCGTCAGGAAAGCCGGCTTGTTTTGAGAGCAGCAGAAGGCGCGGCGTTTCCAGCCCGTTGGCGGAGAGGACGACGGCTTTAGCTCTCTGAAAGATTTCACGCTTTTGGGCATCGAAATAGACGGCCCCGGTGACGCGGCCGTTCTTGCCCAGCGCGATCTTGCGAACATAGCTGCGGGTGCGAATCTCGCAGCGCCCGGTTTGCTCGGCCATGGGAATCATGGTGACGGCGGTGCTGGAGCGGGCTTTCACCTGGCAACCGAATCCCGAACACATGCCGCAGTTCACGCACGCCTGCCGTCCTCGGTAGCGTTCGCTTATGATGGCCGCGACGTTGGGAACCACGGTGAGGCCGAGCTTGGCGGCCGCTGTCTTGAGCAGCGCGCCGGAAGCCTTCTCAGGCAGCGGCTTGACCGGATAGGGCTTGGACATGGGCGCGAAAAAGGGAGAATTGACGCGCAGACCGGATATTCCCAGCTCCCACTCCGCCTGGGTGTAATAGGGCTCCAACTCATCGTAGGTGATGGGCCAATCCGCTAATCCGGTGCCGGGGATCGCGCCAAGGTAGGTAGCTTCGTTGAACTCGTAGGGAAGGTGACGCCAACTGCTGGCTCCATAGGTGACCGTGCCGCCGCCGAGCACGCATCCGTATGTAGATGTGCCCATCACCGCTTTTTCGCTCGCATTCCTGCGGAAGGTGTTGGGTTGCAGCTTCAGATCGGACATCAAGCGGTCATCGGGAGTGGGGGGAAACATATTGAGCAGTTCGTCTTTGCTGTAGTCCTCATCATGGCCATACTTGCCCGGTCCGCCTTGCTCCAACAGGACCACCGAAAAACCGGCTGTGGTTAACTCCTTGGCCATAATGCCGCCGGCGGCGCCTGATCCGATGATGACAAAGTCGACTTCCGTGGTTGGCTTGTATTTGACCATGAGTGACCTCCAGTTCAGAACCCTTGCGCGGATTCAGAGTTTCCTTACATTAGCTCTGAACCCAATGTGGCGCGCTAATCGTGCTTGGCGTCGTAATAGCCAAACGGCGGCTTGAAATTCAGCGCGTGATCGTAGCCGATCAGTTTCCAGCCGGCCTGGCCGTAGTTTCCGCCGTGATCGGGGGACGTAAACATTCCCAGGATGGTGTGGGTGCGCACGGCCCTGAAGAACGGGCTTTTCTCGAGCGCCTTGAGCACCTGAATCTGCTGGCCGGACGGCAGCGCGGAAAAGCTCGCCGCATCGGGGAAGAGCTGTTTTGTCTTTTCCTGGAGCGCGCTCAATCCCTCCGTATACGTTTCCTGGCTATCGCGCAAAAAGGTGGTCAAGGCGCAATCGATAAAGTACACGCAGCGCGCCTCGCGCGCCCCCGGCGTATCGCCGCTGGGAATGATCTGCGAGGCCACGGCATCGATCTGGGCCGCCTGCTCTTCAGTGAAGAAAGAGAATTTGACGGGTAGGCCCGCCGCCGCCTGCGCCGCGAAAGCCCGCGCCTCCAGGATTCCCGGCCAGTTCGAGGCCAGCCACGCCGAACTCAGGCCCAATGCCGACCCCACGAGAAACGATCGCCGTGATTGCTTCGCCGTCATGCTTCACTCCCCTGGTTTTGCTTTAGTAACCTTGCAGGTGAATCACGTGCGCTTGCATAAAGCCGTATAAGCCAGGATTTTCATGATGATTTCCTGGACGCCGCAATTGTACACGCCTGCACCGAGCTTTGCGAATACTTGACGGCATCGTCATCCCTCCAGCAAGTCCAAGCCGCTACTGCTTCACGAATTTCTCCACTTTTCCGCTTAACAATCCCAGATAGACGTCGCCATTGTCGGCTACCGCCATGCCGTGCGCCGTGGCTGGCCCTTCACCTGGCAATCTGCCGATGACCTTTCCGTTCAGATCGCGCTCGGTTCCGCCCAGCCATATCGTCTGGTCCTTGGAAATAAACAGAGCGGAGACGCCGCCGGTATGGTCCCACTCCGTCAGGTACTTGCCATGGGCATCGAAAACCTCCACGCGCTGATTTTCGCGGTCGGTAACGTACACTCTGCCCTCGGCATCGACTACGACATTATGGGGAAGCTGAAACTCTCCCGGGCCGCTCCCGCGCTTTCCCCATTGCAGCAGAAATTTCCCGCTGGGCGAGTACTTCACCACGCGCGCATTTCCGTAGCCGTCGCTCACGTAAACATCGCCGCTCGGGGCGAAGCCCACGTCCGTGGGAAGATAAAAGTTATTGGGCCCGTCTCCGGGTTTGCCCTTCTGCCCCAGCGTCATCAGAATCTGCCCGCGCGGGCTGAGCTTATAGATCACGTCGCCCGTAGCGTCTATAACCCAAATATTGCCCTCGGGATCCTTGCGAATGGAGTGCGCCCCGCAATTGCTGCACCCCGCCGGCCCGTAGACAGCCTCATAACGCGACATCCCCAGCCCACGGTCCGCGGGCGGGACAAACCGCGCGTCCTCCATCACCTTGCCCTCGCTGAACCGAATGTGGCCCCAGGGGCCTATAAACTTGCCGTTCGGCTCATATTCAAGGATGGGATAATCGCCGCGATGCATGACCAGAATGTTTCCGTCGGCCTCCACCGCTACGCTTGAAACTTGCCAGTAATTCCAAAGCCCGGCCGGAAATCCTTTGTCGCCCAGGGGTTCGATCGGCCATTCGGCGACTGCCGTGTAACCAGGGAGGACCGGCTCATCTGTGCCCGCGCGCGGACCATTTGCCTGTTGCGCGGCGGCAAATCCCGAAAGGCAAGTAAGACCCATGACATACGCGACTACGCAAAAAGCACGCATACTACGCTCCTTCTCTTTTGTTAACCGCGAACGTACCCTTGCAGTTTACTCATGCCGGGTAACGAATACGAGCGCTCTTAGAGTGTTTTCGCTAAAGGGCTGTCATCGTGAGCGAAGCCGCTCACGCGTCCTGGAACCGCTCAGACGGCCAATCCGCAGAGATTTTTCTTTGAAAGGCGGCGCTGGCTTGTACAATTGCGGCGTCCGGGGAAACATCATGGAAATCCTGGCGAGGAAGAGGATGGCAACAGATGACAAAGCAAGAGCACCATATTCGCGAAGCTGAGCTCAACCGCACGCGCCGTAAATTCCTTCAGTTTCTGGCTGCCAGTCCTGCCATTGCCTCTCTGGGAGGGGTAGCGGCCTTTCTGGGAGAGGATATAGCTCACTCGCAAGCACAGACCAAGCCCGCAGGCGCTTCGCCGCAACTTCCGGATGCTGACGTTCATTATCCGTTGCCGTGGGAGTTCCCCGACGCGGGCCGGACCTATACCAACCTGATTACCGACCCTGCACAGGCGCTCGACGTATTCGATTTCGAAGAGCCGATGCATCGCCGGGTTGGGTCGATGTTTCCCGGACATTGGGCATTTACTGTGACGGGCAACTTCGGCGACTATACGCTTCACGCGGATCGCGCAGGGTTTCAGCATGTTTTCCTGAAACCCCGCCGTCTCGTGCCAGGCGTTCCGGGCACGGTGAGCACGAAGTTCTCGATCTTCGGGGACACTTACGATGCCCCGATCTTCACCTGCCCGACGAACGGGCAGAGAAACATCTGGCTGCCCGATGGCGAACTGTCCGTCTCCCGGGCCTGCAAGACGCGGAACACGATACAGATGCTGGCCTTTCCATGTTCGGAGTCGCCGGAGGATTGCTCCGCAGCTCTGGGCCGTCCGGTGGTGATGCAGATCTATGCCCCGCCGGTGTATTCCAACACCCAGATCGCTCTCAAGCGTTTGGAAGCCGCGGGGGTGAAGACGATCGTATTGACCGTGGACGAGGCAAGCGGCCGCAATACGGAAACCCAGAAGTGGATGGATGAACATATCGATACCTCGGGGTGCGCGCAGTGTCACACGGCGATGAACGGCCACAAGGAAGGAATGACAGGGGACGCGGGCATCATGGAAAAGGGGTTCAACATGAGCAAAGACCTGCCGCGTTCTCCTCTGGACTGGAACTACGTGGACAGGATGCGCCAGGACTGGAAAGGAAAATTCGGCATCAAGGGAATTCTCACGCGCGAAGACGCCGCTCTTTGCATTCAGCACGGGATCGACTTCGTCCATGTTTCTAACCATGGCGGACGGGATGTCGATATGAATATGTCAACCATTCAAGTCCTGCCCGGGATTGTGGACGAAGTGAAAGGCAGGGTTCCCATTTTCATTGACAGCGGATTCCGCCGCGGTACAGACGTTTTCAAAGCACTTGCGCTGGGCGCTACAGCTGTCGGAATTGGTCGTCCCATGCTGTGGGGCCTGGGTGCGTTCGGCGAGCCAGGCGTGGCCAAGGTCCTCGAAATCCTGCAGTATGAACTGAAGGTGACAATGGGTAACGTGGGAACGGCAACACTGGCGGATATTAATAAGAACTATGTGGAGTGCGATTGGAATTCGCCGCTGCCCGTAACCAACTGAAATTTGCGAGTGGCCGGACCTGCTCTCAGCAGGAACCGATTACCGCAGAGCCGCTACATCAGCTCGACCACGATGGCCGGGCCCCTGGGCGAAAGGGTTTTTTCACCTGCAATTTATTTGCGACGATGGCGCCAGCTTGCGGGTAGAATGGTCGCTTGATTCTTCCCTTATCTTGATTCTTCCCGAATCTTGATTCTTTCCGAACGTGGGGACACTCTCTGGGAGGCCGCTTATGCAGCGAAGAGATTTTCTGAAGTCCGCACCGCTTGCCGTTCTCATGCCGCGGGTACCCGCGCTGATAGCGCAGGAGCGCTCCGCGGTCCAGCTCAAAATCACCGGCATCCGGATCGTGAAACTGAAGGTGGTTCGAGAAACCGGCAAGATGGTAGCGGCGTGGAATCCAGGAACGGTAATCACGGAGCGGATCGGCGGCGGCTCGTTCATCGAGATTCAAACCGATCAGGGGCTTTCGGGCATCGGGCCGGGGATGGACCCTGCCTGGCTGGAGGCGGCCAAGGCCCAGCTCATCGGCAAGGATCCGTTCAGCATCGAGGAACTGGCCGGTCCGCTGCGCTACTACCTGGGCGGAAGCCCGCGCACCGTTTCGGCTCTGGAGATTGCGCTGTGGGACCTTATCGGCAAAGCCACCGGTCAACCCATTTACAAAATCTGGGGCGCGGACAAGGACCGGGTGCCGGCCTATGCCAGCATGATCCAGCTTTCCACTCCGGAGGCAAGAGCCCGCATGGCGGTCGAGCTCAAATCGCAAGGCTGGAAGGCGATCAAGCTCCGGGCGCATTACCAGACCATGAAGGAAGACGTGCAACTAGTGGAAGCGGTGCGCAAAGCGGTGGGCGACGACATGGTGATCATGGTGGACGCCAACCAGGCCCAGTCCTTTGGGACGTGGCAGCCGGGAGTGATGTGGGATTTTCGCCGCGCGCTGGAGACCGCGCGGGAATACCAGCGTTTGAACTGCTTCTGGCTGGAAGAACCGCGGCTGCGCTACGATTTCGATGAAAATGCCAGATTGAGCAGCCTGGTGGACATGCCCATCGCCGGGGGAGAAAACAATCGCGGCGTACACGAATTCCGGTGGATACTCGAACAGAAGGTCTTCAGCATCGTGCAGCCCGATATTATGGTGGCCGACGGCGTCACGGGCTTCCGTCAGATCGGGGCTCTGGCTCAGGCACACCACAAGCTATTGATTCCCCATCACGGCGGAGGCAATCTGGGCACCATCGCCCACCTCCACGCCATCGCCTCCTGGCCGAACTCGCCGTGGATTGAGATCCTCCACGACCCGCCCGTCGCCCCCTATACCAATGGGTTCGCTATGATGGAGAACCCTCCGCTGGTGGACAAGGAAGGCTATCTCAATCTGCCGCAAGGTCCGGGGTTGGGCGTGGAGATCAACAAAGATTTGATCGCCGCGTAGACGCGATTCATCCTCGCGGAAAGAGTGCTGTGAAAAGCCGGCCAGAGTTCCGGAATGGGTTTGTTCCGGATGTTCGGTTGGGGCGGGGCACGGCTCTTGTATGGTCTTGGTGAGGAGCAGGGAATGGATTACCGGATTGAAGGCAAGTGCGCACTGGTGTGCGCGGGGGCGCACGGGATTGGCGAGGCGGTTGCGGACCTGTTGACAGAGGAGGGTGCGCGGGTGATGGTGGCGGACCGCGACGAGGCGGCGCTCGCGGAGAAGGCGCGGCGCTGGGCGGGCGTAGCGGCCGCGGACCTGGCCACGGCGGAAGGTGTGGAGCGGACGGTGGACGCAGCGCTCCAGGAGTTCGGGAAAGCGCCGGATATTCTGGTGAACAATCTGGGGGTGGGCAACGCGGCCAGCTTTGAGGCGCTGACGGATGAGGATTGGGCGCGCAGCTTCGACATCAACCTGATGGGAACCATCCGCACCTGCCGCGTCCTCGTGCCGCGGATGGCGGAACAGGGAGGAGGCGCGGTGGTGAATACCGCGTCAGACCTGGCCAAGCAGCCGGAGCCGGGGTTGATGGACTATGGGGTTTGCAAGGCGGGGCTGCTGTACCTGACCAAGGCGCTGGCGCGGCAATACGCGCCGCGGGTGCGGGTGAACGCGGTGCTGCCGGGCCCCATCTGGTCGCAGATGTGGACGCGGCCCGGAGGCATTATGGATCAACTCGTGGCCGCATACGGGGTGGGCAAGGAAGAGGCTTTGGAGCGGTTTTTGGCCGAGCGGCAGATGCCGCTGGGGATTGGAGAGCCGATGGACGTGGCGCACGCGGTGGTGTTTTTGGCCTCGCCGCTGGCCAAGTTCATTACCGGCGCGGGCATCGACATCGGGGGCACGCTGCGGGGGCTGGTGTGATGGGGCAGCGCGGCGGCGCGTCCGGAAGTGTGGACCAAGACCGGCTCCGTCAACTGCGGATTGAGCAGTCTATCCTGAAATGAACGGGCCAGGAGGCCGGAGTGCCTGTGTCAACGCAATCGCTATCCTCTATTGTGGCCGCGGCGGGCGGGAGTTTTTTGCTGGAGAGCCGCAGGCCGGAGGAGGTTTTTACCCCCGAAGACGCGAACGAGGAGCAGCGGCAGATCGCGGCCACGGCGGCGCGGTTCGCGCGCAAGGAGATTCTGCCCGCGGCGGCGGCCATCGAGGCCAAGGAGCCGGGCGCGCTGGCGGCGGTGATGCGCAAGGCCGCGGAGCTGGGGTTCATGGCCGCGGACGTTCCCGAGGCGTACGGCGGGCTGGGGATGGACAACGTAACCTCGGCGCTGATCGAAGACAACCTGTCGGTTCTGGCGAGTTTTTCGGCGGCTTTTAGCGCGCACGTGGGGATCGCGACGCTGCCCGTGGAGTGGTACGGCACGGAGGAACAGAAGCGGCGCTACCTGCCCAAGCTGGCGAGCGGGGAGTGGATCGGGGCGTACGCGCTGTCAGAGGCGAGCTCGGGATCGGATGCCATGAACATCCGCACGCGGGCGGCTCTCTCGGCGGACGGGAGCTACTACACGCTCGACGGCGAGAAGCAGTGGACGACCAACGGCGGAATGGCGGGGCTCTACACGGTGTTCGCGAAGATCGACGGGGAGAAGTTCTCAGCGTTTCTGGTGGAACGGGAGACGCCGGGACTGAGCGTGGGCGCCGAAGAGCACAAGCTGGGGATTAGGGGCTCGTCCACGTGTTCGGTGGCGCTCACGGGCTGCAAAGTGCCGGCGGCGAACCTGCTGGGCGAGGCCGGTAAGGGCCACCACATCGCATTCAACGTGCTGAACGTGGGGCGGTTCAAGCTGGGCGTGGCTTGCGTGGGCGGGGCGCGGCAGGCGGTGGGCGAGATGATCGGCTACGCCAAGGAGCGGCGCGCGTTCGGCAAGCCGATCGCGGAGTTCGGGCTGATCCAGCGCAAGATTGCGGCCAGCGCCACGCGGCTCTACGCGGCCGAGAGCATGGCCTACCGGACGGTGGGGATGATCGACGCGCGGCTGGCGGGAGCGGGCGGGGAGCGGGGAGGCGCGGCGCGGGAGGCGGAGCGAATCGACGTTCCGGCAAGCATCGGGGAGTACGCGGCGGAGTGCTCGATCATCAAGGTCTACTGCTCGGAGATGCTGAGCATGGTGGCGGACGAGCTGGTGGCGACCATGGGCGGGAACGGGTACGTGGAGGAGTATGCGGCGGAGCGGTACTTCCGGGACGCGCGCATCAACCGCATCTTCGAGGGGACGAACGAGATCAACCGGTTGATTATTACGGGATGGCTGATGAAGCGGGCCATGAAGGGCAAGCTGCCGCTCATGCCGGCCATCAAGCGGGTGATGGACGAGGTGACGCAGCCGCCTTCATTGGACGGCGGGGCAGAGGCGGACGAGGCGCTGGCGCGCGAGGCGGGCGTGCTGGCGGCGGCGAAGAAGATGGCGCTGTTCGCGGCGGGCGTGGCCAGCCAGCGATTCCTCGCGGAGCTGGAGGAGCAGCAGGAGATCATGGCCGACCTCGCCGACATGATCTGCCAGATCTACGCGCTGGAGTCGGCGCTGGTGCGGGCGCAAAAGCTGGCCCGCGCGGGGCACGGAGCAGCCAAGGCCGCGGCGGCGATGACCGGGCTGCTGGCCGACGAGACGATGGGACTGGCGGAACAGGCGGCGCGGAGGGTGATTGCGGCATGCGCTGAGGGCGACGCGCTGCACACGCAACTGGCGATTCTGCGGCGGCTGGAGCGGTTTACGCCGGCTGACGCGGTGACGCTGAGCCGGAACGTGGCGAAACGCGCGATCGAGCTGGGAAGATACCCGGTCTCTTAAAGCGGCTCTCCAAACCTCTCGTCAAGGATGAATGATGTCCACGATCTCCTTGTCCGGCTTGCTCCATGCCGCGGCGCCCTGGTGCGTCAACTTGCGGCTCGCATCGTCCCAGTGAAGCCGGGTGATGGAGTCATGGCCCTGCTCATACAAATAGGTAGTCCCGTCGTCTGAGAACAGCGTGAAGTCCCCATTGGCTCCGGGGTAGACGCGGATGGAAGCGATTTCCTGATGCTGCTGCGTGCTTAGAATCGTTGTTCCCAGCGGCACAATGGACCCGGCGCGAACGAAGAGCGGGAGAACGTCGATGGGCGCGGCTACCGTAATCGTCTGTCCTCCCTTGTAGCGCTGATTGGTCCAGTAGTTATACCAATCCGTGCCCGCCGGCAGGTAGACGGAACGGCTGGTGGCTCCCTGCGTGGTGACGGGCGCGACAAGAAATGCGGGGCCGAACATGTACTCATCGGTTATGTTCGCCACTTTGGGGTCTTGGGAGAAATCCATGAAGAGCGCGCGCATGAACGGAGCGCCGGTCAGGTAGGTGTGATAAGCAAGCGAATAGGTGTACGGCATCAACTGATAGCGCAGGCGCAGATACTTCTCGAGAATCGGTTCAGCCTGTTTGCCGTACGCCCAAACCTCGTTATGTTCCCGCTCGCCGTGCGCCCTCATCACAGGCTGGAAAGACCCCCACTCGAACCAACGCACAAACAGCTCGGGATAGTCCGAGTAGCCGTCGACATTGGCCCGCACGTCCGAGGGGTCCACCAGCGGCGTATGCGCCGGGTGATAACTGGGGTAAATATCGGGCGAGAAGAAACCGGCAATGTCGGTGTCCCAATACGGCATGCCGGATGCGGTGAAGTCCAATCCCGCGGGGATGGATCGCTTCAACATATCCCAGGTGGATTCGATGTCGCTCGACCAAAAGACGGCGCCGTTTGACTGCGCTCCCAGGTATGCCGCCCGGACCAGGGAAAAGACCCGGCGGCTGTCGCCGTAATCGCGCCGGAAGCCGTCGTAAATGGAGGCTGTATGGAACAAGGGATAGACGTTGTAATACTCCCTCCCCGGACCCACGTAGAAGACGTCATTGATGGGGTCGATATCGGGTTCCGTTTCGTCGAGCCAGATGTAACTGAAACCATATTTCTTGATGTAGCGGTCCCGAATCTCATCCCACCACCATTTGGCGGCGGCAGGGTTGGTGGTGTCGATGTTAGGGCCGACGGTGGGCGAAGTGAAATGCGGAACGCCGGCAGCGGTGTTGATGAACCAGCCGTTTTTCTCGAGCAGCGGGTAAAACTCGCTGCCGGGGGCGAAGTGCGGCCACACGCTCAGCAGCGTATTGATGCCCATGGCATGAAGCTGGTTGTTCATGGCCTCCGGATCGGGCCATCGCGCCGGGTCCAGATCGAGCGCGCCTTGCCTGGTCTCGTTCAGGAAGTCCACAACGATCACATCCAAAGGCAAATGCCGGTCGCGATAGCCCTTGGCAACCGCCAGCACCTGGGCCTGCGTCGGATAGATCGCCTTGCTTTGGATGTAGCCGTATACACCCTTGGGCAGCATGTGCGTAATTCCGGTGAGTTGGCGATAGCCCTCGTAGATCTGGTCGGTGTTATCGCCGGCGATGACAAAGAAAGAGACCCGGCCGCCCACCTCGGAGGTCCACACGTTCTGCTGGTTGAAGCCGAGATTGATGATGGTCTTCGACGGGTTATCCCAGATCAGGCCGTAGCCGCGGCTGGAAACCATGAAGGGAACGCAGACCGTCTCGCCGCCGATCTCGTGGTATTCCTGCCAGCAATGAATGGAATGGTCGCGGAGGTCGAGAAAGCCCTGTTGATGCTGGCCCAGCCCATAGTAGTGCTCGCCGGCCGGCGAATCGAACGTGGCGGAGACGCGGTAGCCGGGCTCGTTGCTGTCCGCGGCGGGCGGGTCGCCAAAGGGGTTTCCGTACCCGCCGCGCATCCCGGAGGTGCGAATCATCGACCAGTTCCACAGCGTCAGCAGCGGTTTGCCCTCCGCGGTGGTGATGGAGATCGTGTCGTAGTAGGGCCCATGGAAGCGAGCAGTTCCAGGGCGCGGTCCGCTGCCGAAGTTTTCCGTCCGCAACTCCTGGTTCAACGCGTCCAGCGGCAAACGCGTAGGCCGCGAAAGATCGGTGGGTGCTACGCGGACGATCATCCGTCCCGAGCGCATCACGTCGTAGCCGTTGGCTTCAGTCTCGTGGCTCCAGCCGTCCATTGAGGGCGCGCCCACAAATCCATATCCGGGCGGCGCAAGGGCTGAGGCCTGGTCCTCGCTCATCGTGATGCGAACGATGTTGGGGCCGTAGGGCTCAACATCGATGGCCGCATTGTCGCGGTTCAGCACGAACCCATGGGCTTGATCCTGCGGGGCAGCTTGATTCTGCGCCGCGGCATGGTCGGGGGCAGCCAGGCCAAACATAGCCAGCAGCGCGGTTGTGAAGAGCACTTTCGCAATCGACGCTTTCTGTGCTTGCCGGGCGCGGAAGCACGCAACGGAAGCAGGCGCGGGCGCTTGCTGTGTTCTCACCGCAACGGATGGCGTCATTTGGAATTCACCTCATGGTTGAAGATAAACGCGACCCATCGTATGAAGTTCAACCTCCTTTCGTCAATAGCTTGCTAACGGGTCGCGGGAAATTGTGCGCGAAGCGCGCGGCGCGGGCCAGACGGATTGCGGCGCACTGTGCCTGCTGCCGGCGGCGGCGGTGGAGAGACAGGCGCGCGGGCGCCGGAGACCGGCAGCCGCGAGCCGGCAAGGGGCCGGCTCGGAACCTGCCATGCGGATGTCGTAAAATTCGGGTTGATCTACCGGCCGGGGGAAACCGCATGGAATTTCGTTCCGCTCTGCGCGCCGAATTTTTGGGCGCTCTGCTCGTATTCAGTCTCACCACCATGACCGGGGAAGCTCAAGCCCCGGCCTCGCCTTCACCAGCTCCAGCCGCCAGGAGCGAAGCAGCGGGGGCGCACGCGCTGCCGCTATGGGCGTATCCGGTTTTGCCGCCGGCACAGGCCGGCGCCGAAAGTGAGGCACGGGCCGCGGCCGCTCACGATCAAACTCCGCGCCACGTTCCCGGCAGCAGCCGGACCTACACCACAGGTTACATCGCGGATCTCTTCACGGTTCCGGATTGGTTTCCTAATGAGCATCCTCCGATGCCGGGGCCGGTGCGCCAGGGCCGACCACCACACGCGTACGCCTGTGCCTACTGTCATCTTCCCAACGGGCTGGGCAGGCCGGAAAACGCCAGTATCGCCGGTCTTCCCAAGACGTACATTCTGGAGCAGCTCAGAGATTTCAAGGACGGATCGCGCCATAGCTCAGACCCCCGCATGGATTCCGTGAAACTTATGATCCAGGTGGCCAGGGCTGTGACCCCGGAGGAGGCCGAAGCCGCCGCCGATTACTTCTCGCAACTGAAACTCACGCCGTGGGTGCAAGTGATCGAAACCGGCGCCGTGCCCAAGACGCACGTTGCGGGAGGCATGCTGGTTCCCGGCGGCGATGGCACAGAGCCGATTGGATCGCGCGTCATCGAGGTCCCGGTGAACGTGGAGCAGACGGTGCTGCGCGATCCCAACTCGGGCTTCATCGCTTATGTGCCCAAAGGCAGCTTGCAAAGAGGCGAGGCGCTGGTGACAACCGGCGGCAACGGGGAGACGATCGCGTGTATTATCTGCCACGGACCGGACCTTCACGGGATGGGCAATATACCCGGAATCGCGGGCCGCTCGCCGACCCAGATGGCGCGGCAGCTCTTTGACTTCAAAGACGGCGCGAGGAATGGTCCTCAGGCAGCACTGATGAAGCTGCCGGTATCCAAGCTGACCGGGGACGACATCGTGGCGATTACCGCTTATCTGGCATCGCTCAGACCGTAGAGCATTTTCGATTCACTGGTTGCCATTCGTAGTCCGTGCAAGGTGGCTTTTTCTTCCACCCCGGCGACCAAGATCTAATGCTGGGGACCGCGGGCCTGGGGCGCCGATGGATTGTGGCGAATCGGCGTCTCAGGGAGCTGGGCCGCGCTTCAGCGCGGGCTAACGGCCATTGCGCCTACGGCGCGGGGCAAACCAAGCTGCCGCGGCGATTGCCTGCGGCACGTTTGCACAAGCATTCCTTATGCAATCCTCAATAATCTATGATGAAAATCACATCATAAGTAACTAACAGTAACTCGCCGCCGGGAATCGATCACGTTTTCCAGAATGCGGTCCAATGCGAGGCCGTATTATCGACAAACACGAGGTCGTCGTCGAGGCGTGAATGAGCGCCTTCGATTTGAGTGAAATGGAAACGACTGCCTAAACTGGCGGGCAGGGAGATCTTCTTAGGCGCGGGGCCTGGTTGGCGCTCAAACTCCAAGCGCCAGCCCTGGCCCTGGTCGAGTGGTTCAAAGCGAAGCTTAAGACGGCCGAAGCGCGTGGGCGTTGCGGTGAGAACGTATTCCTTACGCGGCGCGAGTTCACCGTTGGTGATGCCTGCCAGCAGTCGCAGGTGGCCTGCGTCTTCAAGCGCGAGAATGTGGCGAACGTAGCGGATGCACTCCGCGCTGGCCCAGTTGTGGGGCATATCTCCTATATACGAACCTACCAGCGCATTCTGCAGCGGCTGCTCCTCGCGCCAGCAGTACTGGGAACTGGCATGGTTGAGAAATCCGATGAAGGTATCGTGCGCGGCCTGCTTCATGCCCAGCCATAAATAAACCTCCGCGACAAAGGCGGCGTTATAGTTCCAAACGCCTTGGTGGTGAATCCATCCGGTCTCAGCGGGAATATCTTCTTTGGTTACAGCCTGCATCAGTTGCACGTGACCACGCACGATGGGGTGCTGCGGAGCAAAGACGCGGCCGGGGAAGATGGCGTGCGAAAGCGCCCATTGCGCCGATTGCGGACGCGGCCTGTCCCATGGATCGGGTAACTCCCAATCGGGATCGTTTTTCAATAGCATGGGAAGGTATTCAAAGCCCGTATCGTAGCGGCGCATTTCGTTGGGTGCAGCTTTCTGGAATGCGGCGTCTAACTGGTTATAAAACAGGCGGGCATCGCTGAGGCTGTCAATCTTTTGCTGCTCAGCGGCTTCAGCGACGGCTTTGAGTCCGGCCAGAACCCAAAGCGAGTTTGTGAACTCGTCTCGTACTCCGCCGATGCCGCCGTCGGCGAAACCTTTGGCGATCAGGCCGTAGCGGCCCAGAGCGGAATTCTGTTTGATTGCTTCCGCCTGCAGGGAGCGCAGGAATGCAATTGCATGGGCAACCTGAGGCGAGAGCTCGTGCAGGAGCGACCAATCCTGGCCCAACTCACATTGGCGAACCAGCGTGAACATGGCGATGGCAGTATCTTTCCAGTGCTCCTTGCCGCCCGAGGCAACAATCTGGCCGGAGTTGAGCTGGCGGGACCATGTGGTTCGCAGCCCTTCCAGCGCTTCCTTGTCGAGGCCCAGATAACGCGCGGCTTCGAGGATGAAATTTCCGTCCACCACCCACAGGCCGCGGTAGCAGGTGGGTCCCACTTGAAAGGTGAGCTTGCCGTCGCGTACTTCACGCGCCTGCACAATATTGCGCGCGCACGCCTGTACGAACTCGCCTTGGGGTCCCGGCACCGAAATGGCAACTGGAGAAAGAGTCGCGGACCAGGAGTTCCAGAATGCGCTGCAGCTTTGGTAACGGCCGTCGGGATCGGAGAGGCCGGCGATGATCTGAGTGGTATCCTGATTGGCCAAAGGAAGCCGATAGTAGACGCGATAGGGATTGGCCTTCGAGGCTTGTCCGCGATGAAGCGCCAGTTTTTGCGAGCGATCGGTTTCGCCGTCGAGCATGTTTCCGGCGCCGCGCTCCTGCCATCCGTCTGCATTGACTTTGCCTACCAGCAGCACTTCTCGCGATTTGCGTTGCAGTACATTGAAGAAGCCGCTTTTGGCTTCGAAGTCAAATTTATCTAAAGAGTCGATTGTAATTACCGGTTCAATGTTCACCGCTTCGCTGGAGTGGGGAGTGATTTCGACGATTACATTGTCGACGCGGCCTTCGCCGGTCAGCATAGTGGCAAAGGTGGTGAGCAGCACGGAGATGCCGGGATACTCGAGCGCGGTTCGCACGATGGGCATAGATGGACTCTCAAGCTGCTGGCCCAGCACCTTCGGAGCCTCCATGCCGTTGAGCGCGAAGCCGATCTTCAGCGGAAAGTAATTCACTTGTTCGGCGCTGTCGTAGCCGTAGAGCAACTGTCCGGCCTGGTTGACCAGGCTCTTGTATGGATCGTCGGGGAAACAAAAGGCGGTTTGGCGCTGAATGGGAGCGTAGCGGAAATCGATGGCGGAGGCAGCATTGTGGGGTTCGGCCTTGGGGTGCGCGGGGGGCGGAGTTGCGGGGGATTGAGCCTCCACGGTTGGAAGCGGCGATGCGGCGAGAGTGGTGCCCGCAGCCAGAACGCCACCTAGAAAATCTCTGCGATTGACGGGAGTCATGGGAAGGTTTATATGCTCGCCGTGTTGAGTGTGTCAATCGAACGAGGGGTGGGTCATCCGCCGTGTTTCATCACGGACCCTTTACGCGCAGCGACAGCCCAGTTCCTGCTTCCAAGTCGAGCTTCCCTTGTATACGATGCGGCCAGTGGTGACAGGCGGATTGAAGATACATGAATCTCAGGTCTCAATCGAGACCTGGGGTACCCGGCTTTTGTGGGGTTATTGGCAGAAGCCTACGCGACCAAACCGGCCCGCTTCTTGTAACGAGGAGCAGGCCGGTTCTCTTTTGGTTTGGGACTGGAGTTACGCCTTGGCCGAGGTCAGCGCGCCCAGATCCGCGGCCAGCCGTTCGGTGGAGAAGGCTTCGAGGAGGTCGCCTTCCTTGAAGTCGTTGAAGTTGGCGATGCCGATGCCGCACTCCATGCCGTTGGAGACTTCGCGGGCGTCGTCCTTGAAGCGCTTGAGGGAGCCGATCTTGCCCTTGAAGACCTGCTCGCCGTCGCGCATCACCTTCACTTCGGCGTCGCGGCGGATGACTCCGTCCTGGACGCGGCAGCCGGCGATGGTGCCCACCTTGGGAATGCGGAAGATGTTGACGATCTCCGCACGGCCCAGGTAGTTCTCCTTGAAGGCGGGCTCGAGGAGGCCGAGCATAGCCAGGCGAATCTCGTCCTGGAGCTCGTAGATGATCGAGTGGAGGCGGATTTCGATGCCTTCCTGCTGGGCCAGCTCGGCGGCCTTGCGCTCGGGGCGGACGTTGAAGCCGATGATGATGGCGTTGGAGGCCGTGGCCAGCAGGACATCGCTCTCGGTGATGGATCCGACGCCGGAGTGGAGGACCTTGACGCGCACCTTCTCCGTGGACATTTTGACGAGGGAGTCGGCGAGGACCTCGACGGAGCCAGTGACGTCGCCCTTGATGATGAGGGGCAGATCCTTGACGCCGGCTTGGCGAATCTGCTCGGCCAGGCCTTCGAGGGAGACGCGGGAGCTCTTGGCAAGCTCGGCGTCGCGCTCCTTCATCTTGCGGTACTGGGCGATGCCCTTGGCCTTGTCACGGTCGGCGACCACCAGGAAGGTGTCGCCGGCGTCGGGAACGGATTCGAGGCCGAGGACTTCGACGGGGGTGGAGGGACCGGCCTCTTCGAGGGCGCGGCCGCGGTCGTCGAACATGGCGCGGACCTTGCCGAAGGTGTTGCCGACGATGTAGCTCTCGTTGAGGTGGAGGGTGCCGTCCTGGACGAGGACGGTGGCCACGGCGCCGCGTCCGCGGTCGAGCTTGGCCTCGAGGACGCTGCCCACGGCCTTGCGGCCGGGGGTGGCCTTGGGCGCCTTGATATCAGAGACCAGGCAGATCATTTCGAGGAGCAGGTCGAGGTTGATGCGCTTCTTGGCCGAGACCTCGACGAAGACGGTGCCCTCCTGGCCGGCGCCGGCCCATTCTTCGGGGATGAGGCCGCGGTCAGCGAGCTGCTTTTTGACGCGCTCGGGGTTGGCCTCGGGCTTGTCGATCTTGTTGACGGCCACGATGATCGGAACCTCGGCGGCCTTGGCGTGGTCGATGGCCTCAAGGGTCTGGGGCATGACGCCGTCGTCGGCGGCGACCACGATGACCACGATGTCAGTGACCTTGGCGCCGCGGGCGCGCATGCGGGTGAAGGCTTCATGGCCCGGCGTGTCGAGGAAGACGATCTCGCGGCCGGAGGCGGGCGAACCTTCCTTGGCGAACTTTACCCTGTAAGCGCCGATGTGCTGGGTGATGCCGCCGGCCTCGCCCGCGGCCACGTCGGTTTCGCGGATGGCGTCGAGGAGCGAGGTTTTGCCGTGATCGACGTGGCCCATGACGGTGACGACGGGGGCGCGCGGGAGTTCGAGTTCGCCGGTGTTCTCGGCTTCCAGGACCTGTTCGATGGCCTGGTTGGCGAGTTCTTCCTCGTAGGTGATGACGGTGGCATCGGCGCCGAATTTGGCGGCCATGTCCTTGACCATCTCGGCGTCGAGGGACTGGTTGACGGTGACGAAGACGCCGCCCATGAGGAGGGTCGCAATGAGGTCCTTGGCGCGGATTTCGAGTTTTTCTGCCAGATCCTTGACGCTGATGCCCTCAGTGACGGTGATCTGGCGGGTGATGGGCATAGGCCCGGCGCCGGGCTGGACGCCGCTGTAACGTGGCGGCGGCACAAAGCCCTTCATAGGGCCTTCTTTGGTCTTGGGGTACTGCTGGCGGCCCCGGCCGCGGCCCTTGGAGGGAGTGCGCTGGGGGCGCGACGTCTCACCGGGCGGCGGAGCGCCAATGCCGGGACGAGGGCCACCAAAGCCACCGGGACGATGGGCGCCAAAACCGGGACGCGCGCCGGGATCGGCTGAGCCTCCGGGAGCGAAACCGCTGGACGAGGCGCGGGTGGGATGCTTGGGGCGCGGGCCGCCGGGAGATTGGCCGGGCGCGGCGACGCCGGGCGCTCGCTGGGTGTAGCTGCCGGTGGGCCGGCGGTCGAAGATGGGTTTGCCGCGCTGCAATCCGGGGCCGGACGCGTGGCTGGCGGGCGCGGAGACGGGTGGCGAGACGATAGATGCCTTGTAAACGGGACGAGGGCCGGTCTGAGGCATGACCATGCGGCGCGGGGGCGGCGCGGGCAGAGTCTGCGGGCGGGGATGAGTGCGCTGCGCGGGAACAGCAGGGGCTTCGCTTGCCATGATGGGAACGGCCTCTTGACTCTGCGCGGCGGCCTGGATGGGTTCGGCGGCGGAAGGCGCGCTCCCGGCGGCGAGCCCGGAGATAGCGGCGGGGGCGGACGGGGGCAATTCAGCCGGCGCTACGGGAATGATGGGCGGGGCCGCGGCGGCGGCCGCAGGCTTTTCAGCGGCGCGGGGGTGTTCTTCGCGCGCAGGCGGGGCTACGGGCGGCTTGCCCGCCGCGGCGGGCTTGACTACGACGGCGGCCGGGGGCGGCGCGACGGCGACCGCGGGACGCGCGGCGGGAACCGCTCCAGCTGGGGCCTTTGCGACCACCGGACCGGAAGGCGGACGGGAAGCGATGGCGGGAGCCGGCGGCGGCGCCGCGACGATGGGCGGGGCCGGGCGCGGCTGGGGAACGACCTTGCGGTGCTCGCGGCGGGCGGGAGCGGGCGTGGGCGCGGGTGTGGGCGCGGCGACGGCGGGCGCGACGGGGCTGGCAGAGGGCTTGGCCGCTGGCGGTGCGGCCGGCTTGACCCGCGCATGGGCGCGGCGTTCCTCTTCTTCCTCTTCCTTTTTCTTGGCCTCAATGGCCTTCAACACATCGCCGGGCTTGGAGATGTGGGAGAGGTCGATTTTGGGGACGATGGATTGCCCGGCATGGCGGGCGGGCGCGCCACCGGGATGCGAAGCCGGCCGCTCTCCCGGGCCAAAATGCGCACGAACCCTCTCCGCCTCGTCCAGCTCCAGGGAGCTGGAGTGAGTTTTGGCGCCGGTGACGCCGAGTTCCGGAAGGATGTCGAGAATCGCACGAGACTTGACTTCCAGCTCTTTTGCGAGATCGTTGATACGAACCTTGCTCATCCGCCTCTTCTCAAATGTTGCGCTACCCAAAGCCCCTTAGTTGCTCATAGCTACCTCATGGCAATGGCTGCTGGTAAAAATTGCGTGATCGTACGCCTGGCTGGGGAGGACGCGCATCTTACGCGCCGCCCTCTTTGGCCGCCTCGTCGTGCTCCGTGTTGTTTTCCACCCCGGCGCCTTCGGCAGGCGGCGTTTCCGCAGCGGAGATTTGGGTGGGGGCAGTTTCCATCGCAGCCGTTTCCCGCACCTCACCAGCTTCCGGCGCTGCCTGCTGCGTCTCGCCCGCTTCCGGCGCGGATGCAGTTTCCGCACTCGCTTCCGGCGCTGCGGCGTCTACGGCAGCCGCTTCGCCGGCTTCCAGCGCCGGTGCGGCTTCATCCCCAGGTTGTTCACCCGCGGTTGCCTGCGCCGCCTCGCCCTCTGCAAAGTCGCCGAAGTAGTGGCGGACGGCCACGCTGATCTTTTCCAGGGTCTTTTCGCCGATGCCGGGAATCTCCTCGAGCTGCTCGGGGGTCATGTCGGCCAAAGCCTCGACGGTGGTGACGCCAGCGGTGACCAGTTTCTGGATGATGCCCTCGCCCAGCTCGCCCACCTGCTCGATGGGCGTGGAGGGTCCGCCGGCCAGGTCCTGCATCTGCTGCTCGACCTCCTGGCGCTTTTCCTCTTCGCTCTTGATGTCGATCTTCCAGCCCAGGAGCTTGGCCGCCAGGCGGACGTTCTGGCCCTTCTTGCCGATGGCCAGCGAGAGCTGCGTGTCATCCACGATCACTTCGAGCTGTTTATCCGTGAGGTCGGTGATGGAGACACGGCTGACCTTGGCCGGCTGAAGGGCTTTTTCGGCGAAGGTCGTGATCTCGTCGGAGAACTCGATAATGTCGATCTTTTCGCCGCGCAGCTCGCGGATGATGGACTGCACCCTCATGCCCTTCATGCCCACGCAGGCGCCTACGGGGTCCACGTCCTTGTCGCGGCTTTGGACGGCGATCTTGGTGCGCTCGCCGGCCTCGCGGGCGATAGCGCGGATGACCACGGTGTTGTCGTAGATCTCAGGGACCTCGGACTGGAAGAGGTTCTGCACCAGCTCGGGCGCGGCGCGGGAGACGATGACCTGCGGCCCCTTGGCGGCGCGGTCCACCTTGATCAGGACCACGCGCAGGCGCTCGCCCACCGAGAACTGCTCCAGGCGGGACTGCTCGCGGCGCGGGCAGCGGGCTTCAGCCTTGCCCAGGTCGAAGATGACGTCCTGGCCCTCGATGCGCTTGACGGTGGCGTTCAGCACTTCTTTTTCGCGGTGCGCATACTCCTGGAAGACCGTATCGCGCTCGGCCTCGCGCACCTTCTGGAAGATGACCTGCTTGGCGAGCTGGGCGGCGATGCGGCCTAGGGGGCTGGTGTCGCGGTAGAGGCGGATTTCGCTGCCTACCTCCACGCCGGGGGCCAGCCCGCTGGCCTCAGCCAGGGTGATCTGGTTAACGGGATCCTCGACCTGATCGTCATCGGCGACCACGGTTTTATAGATGTAGGCGGTGATTTCGCCAGTCTCCTTGTTCAGCTCGCCGCGCATGTTCTCCTGGGTCTTGTAGTATTTGCGCGTGGCCAGGGCGATGGCTTCCTCGACCGCGCCCACGACGATGCCGGGGTCGATGCCCTTTTCCTGGCTGAGGAGCTCGATACTCTGATACAAAGCGCTAGTGGCCATACTTCCTCTACTCTCTTGTGCTGAAAACCGCGCGCATGGGCCTAGGAAATCCCTGCGCAACGAACTTCCCCGATTGAGGGACTTCGGACATTAAGGACCACGCCGCCGAAGGAATCCGCCATCCTTCAGCCTCCACCGTGTTCCTCAACCCCCGATCTCGCTCGACTTCTTTTCCAGTCCCAGCCCCCTGATCCTTCGTCCCTGTCTCTTCAAATCTCCGGCACCAGTTGCGCCTTCTCGATGTTGGCGAAGGCGATCTCGACGGCGCCAGTGGCGGCGCCGGCCTGCCGCTTTGGCTTCTTGCCCGCCGCGGCGGGATTTGCGGCCGCGAGGTCGAGCGTGATGCTCATGCCCGCTGCCGCTCCTGTCTCCACTCCCGGCACCGCAACCAGGCGGCCCTGCCAGTGCCGGTTATTGTGGACCGGCTCGAAGGTCTGCACCTTCACCAGGCAGCCCATAAACCGTTCAAAGTCCTCCGGCTGCGTCAACCTGCGGTCCAGGCCGGGAGAGCTGGCTTCGAGCGTGTACTCGGCGCCCGGAACCAGATCTTCCACGTCGAGCAAAGTCCCAAAATCGCGGCTGAAAGCAGCCAGATCCTCGTGCGTGACGCCGGAGAGCTGGAGGACATTCTCCGGGCTGAGCCCTGTTTCAGCCGGCCGCTCCGGGCCTTTGCCCGCTGCGGCCGCGGCAAGGTCCGCTTGCAGCCTGGCCCGGCCTGCGGCGTCCTTTTCGAGAAAAACGCGCAGGACGCGATTTCGGGCCGAGCCCACCAGCTCGATGTCCACCACGTCCAGCCCATGCGAAGCGGCCACTCTCCGGGCCGCCGCCCGAATTTCATCCAGCTTCACCGCCATCGCTCGTAAGCTGCTCTAGGGCAACCTATTTGGGTGCGCTTGCCGCTTGAAATTTACCGCAAATAAAAAGTGGGCAATGAGCCCACTCATCTCTCCGCCAACCGGTGCGCACACGGTAGATCGAGGCGGACAAACGCGTCTGCCTCTATAGAATACGGCTAATTCCGGGGAAATTCAACCTGCACTCTTATCCAACCCAAGATGAGCCTGAAGGAGGCAGGCACTTGGAGCATAGGAACGCAGTTACGCCGCAATCAGCCTTTGCCACTGCCGAAGCGCGTGCAGGTCCGGTAGCGGGCGCTATTCTATGCTCCCGCCACCTGAAGTTTCAGGCACCATGCAAAGTCGCATGGCCTGTTACCGGGCTGCTGTAAGTTCTCCGGTAAAGGGATGATGGTCCCGCGCGCCGAGTCGAATTTCCATGGCAGACTCGCATGCGAGCCTAATAGATTCACCTTCGAGCCCGCAGTAGGCCGCACGGTCTTCAGCACAATTTGCGCTCCGGGCCATTCGGTCAGGATCGCGTAGACAAATCGCCCATCCTTCGATCGCGTATATAGAACCGTTTCGCCTTCCGACCAGAGCGTGCCTGCGCGCGGGCGAGTGGCGTAAATTGCTTCGCCGTTCACCTTCAACCAAGCCCCCGCACCCTTCATCTGGCGGATCGCCTCGGGATGAAACTCGCCGTGCGCGCTGGGACCAACGCCGATCTGCAATGCGCCGCCCTTAGCCACCGTCTCGACCAGATTGCGCACGATCCACGCCGTACCTTTGTAATGCGAGGCAACGGGATCGTAGGAGAAGTTGGCGCCCAGCGGATAGATTGTGAACCACGGTTTCTGGGTTAATTCTTTCGAGCCGGGGACCACGCGTTCCGGAGTGAAGTAGTCGCCGTAGTTTCCTATGCCGCGTATCCGCAGCATCACGTCCGGCTGAAGTTCACGCATCTTCAGCACTGTGGTGCGAAGCGCAGGCCAGACCAGCGGTCCCAGCCACATATCCAGCCCGACCATGTCGATCTTCCCGTAGTTGGTTAACAGCTCGACAAGCTGCGCGCGATGTCTCTCCATCATGCGGTTGATCTGGGCTTGCGTAGGATCGGGAACGATCACGGCATGATCGCCCAATTTTTGACGCGTCATTTCAACATCGGCCGGGATCTTCCACTCCGCCGAGGAGGGTATCTGCAGCGGGTGGCACACATAGGGCCGGAAATCCGCGTCATACCAATCGGGGTGGGAGAAATAGAAATCGATCTTGAGGTCCCGCTTATGCGCGGCATCGCAGACCTCCTTCACCACGTCTCTCCGGAACGGAGTCTCCATGATGGAGTAGGCCAGGTCGCAGGATTCGATCTTCGGGCCCCCTGCCGCTGTCCAGTTGGCCCGGCTCTTCACCCTGGTCTTGGTGTCGAACATGCAAAAGCCTTCGTGATGCTTGGTGGTAAAGGCAAGCATCTTCATGCCGCTTTCCTTGAAAGTTTCCATCCATGCGTCCGCATCGAAGCCCGCAGGATTCCAGGTCTTATAGAGATTGTTGTAGGCCTGACGATCTTCAAAGGACATGGGAAGGAATGGCCAGGACTCGGCGCCCCGATGCCAGATGGAGTAGATTCCCCAGTGAATCCGGATTCCGAATTTCATGTCCTGGAAGGCCTCGTAGGCGCTCTCCGGAGCCCAATGATATTGGGGAACGGGCGTAAGCTCGACATACGGATCGTTCCTCAACAACTGCATGGGCGGAAATCCGTGGTAATTCTCCGGCGTCTGCGCCAGAGCGGGGTAGGCGGATGTAGCCGCCAAAGCCGCGGCAGATGCGACAAATTCTCTTCGATTCATGAGTATCACTCCTGACCAGGAAAGCATACCTCCGCATGGTTCAAAATCGAGCCGGGATGAGGACATGCGCGCCGTAACGGACGAGAATGCATTCTCATCACGCGATCCTGTGGTAATGCGATTCCGTGGTATATCACGCGCTGATTCTCTGTCAAGCGCTATAGCGTTTTCACAGTTGGTGTAGACCGAAGCCTATAAGGTCAAGTGGCGTTTTCCGCTCCGGGCAAAAAGCCACACGGCTGCACGGCTTCTGCAATAAGCAGAATCGAAAATGCTGTAGCCGCGCGCAAAAGATGAGAGCGCTTCACACCTTTTCGGCGGCGGCGTTCCTGCCGGCGATAAGGCCCGCGACGATGCAACGGGCCACGCCGTGCTCGCTGAATCCGCCCGCGGACTCGCCCGCGCAGTAGAGGCCCGGTATCACTTCGCCGTTAAGGTCCTGCACCTGATTGCGCCCGTTGATGCGCAGGCCGGCGCGGGAATCATGAGGGACGGGCGTGGACCAGGCGGCGTGGAACGGAGGCGTCTGGATTTTGTACTGAGGAGTGGGTTTGTCGAAATCCACGTCCTTGCCCGTGTCCACAAAAGAGTTGTAACGGGTAATCGTATCCTGAAGCGCCTGGGCAGGCATCGGGTCCTTCTGATATTTGTTCTTTGAGATGTTGGCCGCCAACTCGGCAATGGTGTCGCCGGAATAGAAGAAGCCGGCCTCCCTATCCACATAGGGCGGCTCCACGGTCCAGTTCTCGCGCTTCACCGCGTCCGCGTCGAAGATCGTCCAAATCGGCCCGCCGCCGTTGCCGGTCCCACCATTCGGTCCCAAAGCGGCGGGAAGGTAGTCGTCGGGGCTCCAGTTTATGTCGGCTGCGTTGCGCCAGCTGTCTTGCACGTAGTTCGGATGCGGGTTCCGCATGGCGTTGTAACGTGGGTTCGGTACGCGGTTGGGACCTGTGTTCGTCGCTTGGTTGCGACGTGCCGTCCGGTACCGGAGCATCATCTCGCTAATCTCGTTAAAAAATCTCATGCCGGCCTGGTTGACCTCGATCACATCCTGATAATTCAGGACCCTTATGCCGGTGGCGCGGACGAGATGGAAATATTTGCTGGTCGGTTGCCACGTGGGAAACATGGAAGGATACCCGTACTGACACCCGATATACCCCGCCCTGGTGACCGCGATGCCGAATTCGCCAGTCTGGTTGGCGGCGCCCCAAAGCGATGCCCCGACGGCCATGGCGGCGATTTCTCCGCTGGCATCCTGGGACGTATAGGGCTCGCCCGCCACGCCGCAGTATTCCTCGGTGAGGCGAGGGTCGAATATGCGGCGGAAGTTCACGTTGCTGGAGTGGCCGCCCGTGCAGATGACGACGCCTTTGCGGGCGCGGATATTGAGCTTTGCGCCCTTGGTCTCCACGGTGATTCCCAGCACGCGGCCCATGTTGTTGTTCTCCCGGATCACGCTGGTCATCCTGTGCTCAAGAAGAATTTGCACTTCCGCTTTCCGCGCCGCTACCTCCAGCGGGCGCATGATGCCGATGCCTCCCTGAGTGGTTTTCTGGGAGTCGGGGTCCACCGCTAAGCCGGTCTGAAGCCGGGGCCATGCCATGACCGCCGCGTGCATTGACCTGGGCGCCGACATGCCCGCATCTTCCATGCCGGTAAAGGTGGGCGCCGGGCGCGTAAAAGTAACTCCATGGGAGACGAGAAAGTCGTAGGCGAACGCGTTGTTGTCAGCAAAAGCGCGCATGATTTCGCGGTCGTTGTAGCGGTAAGGGGCGGCGCCGTTGGACTCCACCACCGACCAGTCGGTGAGGTCTTTGAAGAGGATATCGGGCGAATCCACAATTCCGGCATCTTTCTGGGCCTTGGTGCCGCCGCCCAACGAGATGTTGCCGGTGGAGACGGCGGCGTGGCCGCCGATGTCGTCGTTGGCCTCGACCACGATGACCGACGCCCCGTTCTCCTTGGCAATAATGGCGGCGGGCATCCCGGCAGCGCCGGACCCAATCACCACCACGTCTGCTTCCTTATCCCATTTGTGATTCTCCCTGCGCGGAGCCGCAACGGCGTGCGCGGCCTGCGCGGCGGGCGCCAGAGCGGCCAATGCCGCACCCTTCAGAAATGATCTACGATTAACGCTTTGGTTGTCCTTGTTCGGCATTGGTTCTCCTAGGATGCTTGGTCTGTTCCGAGGTTCGATTTGCGCCTTATTCTTAGCCGGGATTTCCAATTTGGCATCACAGTTCGGGCTGAGTCTAAACCCCACTCCCTCGCTGGAATGTGACCTTAATCACACTTCTTTCCGGCTGCGCACTGGGTCACGGATGGCCGTTTCCGCCTATAGCCCGGAAACAAAGGCCAGTAACAGCTAATTCTTCAACGACTTCTTTGGCACGTCTCCGTCCCTGCGTTCCGGTCTCGGTCAAATCCTGGCGTGCCGTTGACCAATCTCCACCCCGCGGGCTCCGCCCCGCTAGCTCTACCCGCTGGCTCTACTCCGCTGGCACTGGCAGCGCCTGAATCCTGCGCACCATGTTTCCGAACCGGCGCGGCGCCGGGCGCATGGCGCGCCGCGGAGCGCTGTGCGGTGCGGAGGAACCGGCGGGGCGGCTTGCTGCGCAGCCTATGATTGGATGGTTCGTGCAAAATGCAATCCGGGAGTCATTCAACAGGAGAAAAGAGATGGATATTTTCCGCAGTCTGCTGGGCATGCTGGTATTGCTTTTGATCGGCTACGCAGTATCGAACAACCGCCGCCGCATACGGCTGCGCGTGGTCGTCGGGGCGCTCGTGTCGCAGGTGGCCATCGGCGCCTTTGTCCTGTTCGTGCCCCTCGGCAAGGACATTCTGGGCGGGGCGGCGGACGTGGTCAATCGCGTGTTTGCCTACGGCGGCAACGGGATTTCGTTTTTGTTCGGCGCTTTGGTTTCGGCCAAGATGGTGCAGATCTTTGGCAGCGACGGCTATATCTTCGCCTTCCGCGTGCTGCCGGCGATCATCTTTGTCACTTCGCTCATCTCCGTGCTCTACTACGTGGGCGTGATGAAGTGGGTGGTGCTGACGCTGGGCACACTGTTTCAAAAAGTGATCGGGGTATCGAAGATCGAGTCGTTTTCGGCGGCCACCACGATTTTCCTGGGCCAAAGCGAGATGCCGGCCATGGTCAAGCCTTTCGTCAAAACCTTGAGCGGGCCGGAGCTGTTCGCGGTGATGTCGAGCGGCATGGCCTCAGTGGCGGGCTCGGTGCTGGCTGGCTACGCGGGGCTGGGCGTGAACATGCAGTACCTGCTGGCGGCTTCGTTCATGGCCATTCCGGGCGGGCTGCTGTTCGCCAAGATCATCTGCCCCACGACGGAGGAGAGCAAGGTGCAATTCACGCAGGTGGCCTTCGACGAGCGCCGCCCCGCCAACATCATCGACGCCGCGGCGTCGGGGGTTACGGTGGGCCTGGAGATCGCGTTCAACGTGGGGGCCATGCTGATTGCGTTCATCGGGCTGATCGCGCTGGCCGACGGCATCTCGGGCCACATTTGCGGCTGGTTCGGGCATCCGGGATGGACGCTCGAATACCTTCTGGGCGTGCTATTTTCGCCGCTGGCGTGGCTGATCGGCGTGCCGTGGCATAACGCGCAGATCGCGGGCAGCTTCCTGGGGCAGAAGATGATTTTGAACGAATTCGTGGCCTACGTGCGCCTCTCTCCTTACTTGCACAGCGCCGCCTCAGTGACCGCGGCCGGCTTGCAGGTGCTGGGCCCCCGCACCTTGGCCATTATCTCTTTTGCGCTGTGCGGCTTTGCCAACCTCTCCTCTATCGCTATTCTGGTGGGGGGCTTTTCCGTGGTGGCGCCGGAACGCCGCTCCGAAGTGACGCGATACGGGCTGCGGGTGGTGGTGGCCGGCACCTTGTCTAACCTGATGAGCGCGACTATCGCGGGGATTTTTCTGTCGTTGCATTGACTCCGCGGAATGATATTCGAACTGGTCCGACAAATGGTTTTGTATCAGGGCACGACTTTAGTCGGGCCGCAAAGGCCAACAAAATGAGCGGGGCTTTAGCCCCTGAAGACGCGCCATCTGGCTTGAATCATTTATCGGACCAGTTGTAATCCGCGCGTGGAAGGAGTAGAGGACCGATATGGCGACGATTGCGCCCAGCGGCGAAACTAGCGCGAGCCAGCCCCTGGTGCCGCCAGATAGCAAGGCCGCTTTCATATTGGTGACGGGACTGTTCTTTCTGTGGGGCATTCCGAACAATCTGAACGACGTTCTCATCCGGCAGTTCATGACGTCGTTCGCGATCACGCGGCTGCAGGCGGGGCTGGTGCAGTCGGCGTTCTATACCGGGTACTTTCTTCTGGCCGTGCCCGCGGCCATGGTGATGCGGCGCTATGGATACAAGCGCGGCTTGCTGACGGGCCTGCTCCTTTACAGCATAGGCACGTTCCTCTTTTACCCTGCCGCCTTGGCGCACAGCTACTCGCTGTTTCTGCTGGCGCTGTTTGTGATCGCCAGCGGCTTGGGATTCCTGGAAACCGGGTCCAATCCGCTGGCCGCGCAACTGGGGGAGCAGGAGAGCGCGGTGCGGCGGCTGAACTTCGCGCAGGCCTTCAACCCGCTGGGGTCGATCGCCGGCGTGCTGATCGGCACGGTGTTTATCTTCTCCGGCATCGAGCTGACCGCGCCGCAGATCGCGAAGCTCAAGCTGGCCGGAACCTACGCGCAGTATCTCCAACATGAAACCATGCGCGTGATCGCGCCCTACCTGGTGCTGGGCGCCGTGGTCCTGGTGTGGGGATTTCTAATCCTGCGCACGCCCTTCCCCGCCATCGCGGTTGCGCCCCCAGCCGGCTCTGAAGAGTCCCAGGGAAGCTACCGGGAGCTGCTTCGCTATCCGCACTTTCTGCTGGCGGTGGTGGCGCAGTTCTGTTATGTGGGCGCGCAGGTGGGCACGTGGAGTTATTTCATCCAATACGTCGAGGACTATACCCACCTGGGCGAGAAGGCCGCGGGCTATTTGCTGATGGGAACGCTGGTGGGTTTCGCGGTGGGCCGATTTGCCGCCAGCCACTGGATGAAGGCGATGCGGGCGAGCGTGATGATGGGGTTGTTCGCCATTGCCAACGTGCTGCTGGTCACCGCCGGCGTTCTCTTCCCCGGATGGTTCGGGATGTGGGCGATATTCCTCACCAGCTTCTTCATGTCGTTGATGTTTCCCACCATCTTCGCGCTGGGCATCAGGGGGCTGGGACCGAACACCAAGGCCGGGGCGTCGCTTTTGGTGATGTCCGTGATCGGCGGGGCGGTTTTTACGCCGCTGATGGGGCTGGTCTATCAGGCGTCGAAGAGCATGGCCGTGGCGATGAGCATTTTGCTGGCGGGTTATCTCTACGTTGCCTACTATGCCTTCTGGGGCTATCGGGCGGCTCCGCGGGCCTCACAGCAGATTCAGAGTTGATGTAAGAGAGCCCGATGCGGCCGCGTGGCCCGCCGCGGCGGGCCACCTCGCACGATCTTGGCTGCAGTACGGGAACTCTGAATCTGCTCTGGGCGGAAGCGGAACAGGGCTGAAGATGGAGCGAATGAACGAGGGCGCGTGCGCGAGCCCGGCCCGCGCGGCAGGGATCTGGCAGGCTCTCAAACGGCAACGCGCGGGCAGGCTCTCAAACGGCAACGCGCGGGCAGGCTCTCAAACGGCAACGCGCGGGCAGGCTCTCAAACGGCGATGCGCCGGACGCGCGGACCGATGCGGGTGAAGACCTCCCAGGGGATGGTTCCGGTGGCCTGGGCGTGGTCAAAGGCGGTGATGGACTGGCTGCCTTGCGCGCCCAGGATGACCACCTCGTCCCCGGCGTGGACGTCTGGGATTTCGGTCACGTCCAAGACCGACTGGTCCATGCTGATGCTGCCCACGAGGGGCGCGCGCCGGCCGCGCACCAGAAGGCTGAAGCGGTTTCCGAGCCGGCGGTCGAGGCCGTCGGCGTAGCCCGCCGCCACCAGCGCCAGCCGCGAGGGCCTGGCGGTCACAAAGCTTCCCTGATAGCCCACCGCGGTTCCTGCGGGAACGGCGCGCACGGTCACCACCTGGGACTTCCAGGTCAAGACCGGCCGCAGGGCCGCGCGCGCGGCGGCGAGAGCGGGCGGCTCTTCCGCGCCAAAATCCGGCTGGAAGCGGGGAACCAGGCCGTAGAGCGAAAGGCCGGGCCGCAGCAGGGCCTTCATGCCGTGAAGGGCGGCCAGCTCCGCAATCACGCGAGCCTGGCCCGCCAGCAGGGCGGCAGAGTTGCCCACGTGCAGCCAATCGGCATAGAGGCCGGCGGCCTCAATGCGGCGCAGGGCGTCGGCCAACCGGGCAAGCTGCTCGCGGGTCACGCGCCCATCGGCCTCATCGGCCGCGAAGAGGTGGGTCATGACGGCCTCGAGCTTGAGCGGCGAGGCCGGGTGCAGCCGCGCCAAGACCGCGGCCAAGGTCTCCGGCCCCACACCCTGGCGGCTCATGCCGGTGTCGATCTCGAGGTGAATGGGCAACGATCCGGGCGCAAGGCCAGCCGCGTGCGCCGCCGCTTCCAGCTCGTTGAGCTGCCACGGCTCCCAGGCCACCGCCGTCAGCCGGTGCTCGATGGCCGCCGCCCCCTGGCCGGGGAAGACGCCGGCGATGGCGAGAATCCGCGCGTCAGGACAGAGCGCCCGCGCCGCCACGCCCTCTTCCACGGAGGTAATGCCCAGCCACCGGGCCCCGGCGCGCACCACCGCCGGCGCGCAAAGAGCCAGCGAATGGCCGTAGGAATCGGCCTTTACAATAGCCAGAAGCTCCGCATAGGGAGCGGCGAGGCGTTCGAGTAGGCGATAGTTTTCCTCTAGAGATGGTGTTGAAATCTCCACCCAGCAGGGGCGCGTTGGCACGGGGCTGTCCAATCCTCAGTTTATGGCATCTTGCGCAGGATCGGGCAGAACGCCAAAACTGCGGTTTCTCAGGCGGACGGCGGACCCGGCCGGCCAGCGCGACAATCCGGTCCGCATGGTCTGGGGAAGAATCCGCGCCGGGGGGCGAGCGCCGCGCAATGCAAGCGTCTGACAGGAGGCCCAAATGGCCGGCACGCACAGCATCTACGATCACTTGTTGTTTGCCGTGCTGCTCGTCGCCACGCTGGTGGAGTGGCGCTGGGTTTGGCCGCGGTTTCTCAAGCGGCTGGCGTCGGGCGCATCGAATGTTCGCGTGCGTTTTTACAGGGCCGCCGTGTTGGGCCAGTGGCTGATCGCGCTCAGCTTCATCGCGTTCTGGGCCTGGCGCGGCAGGCCGTGGCGCTGGATTCTTCTCGGCGCCCCGGCGTGGCTGCGGCTGGGAATCGGCCTCCTGGTTTCCGTCCTGCTGGCCGGATTCCTCTACTGGCAGCGCGTACAGGCGCTCAAGCAGGAAGAGGTCATCGCGAAAGTGAGGCCGCAGATCGAGAGCGTCGCGCGGCTGCTGCCGCACACGCCGCGCGAGCGCAAGGTTTTCTGGATGGTCTCCGCCACGGCCGGCGTCTGCGAGGAGATCCTCTATCGCGGCTTTTTGATCTGGTACCTCGCCGTGTGGACGGGCCTGATTGCCGCCGTGATTCTCAGCTCGCTGCTCTTCGGCCTCGGTCACATCTATCTCGGCCGGGCCCACATCCCCAAAACCGCGCTGGCCGGATTGTTCCTCGCCTGCCTGGCCCTGGCCTCGGGCTCGCTGTGGCCTGCTATCCTGCTGCACGCCGCCGTGGACTGGAACTCGGGCGAGCTGGGGTTTTGGATTTTGGGCGAAGGCCGCGCACAACCTCTTTCCTGACCGGGGTTTCACGCGGGTACACTAGACTGTTGTACCTTGGCTTGAACCAGAGTGGAGGCAAGAGTGCCGTTCCTGAAATCCCTGCGTCTAGATGGACTTCTTTCGTTTCCTCCCGGCTCGGAGGCGGTTGAACTGACGCCGTTGAATGTTCTGATCGGACCCAACGGCTCGGGGAAGTCCAATCTCATCGAAGGGATTGAACTGCTTCACTCCTTACCGACAGGATTCGCCAATGCAATCCGGGATGGGGGTGGCGCCCGGGAGTGGCTTTGGAAGGGTATGGAATCTCGCGGACCTGCCATCGTTGAGGCGCGGGTTGATTTGGACCGCGCGTCCGGTCGCCAAAGCTACTCCGTAGAGAACGCCGCCGGTGTCTTCCCCGCGCTTCGCCTTTATCCAACAGACATTCGCTATCGGCTTGCATTTGCAGCTTCCGGTCAGCGTGTCGAGATAACCGACGAAGTGATTGAAAATGCGACGAAGACGAAAAAAGAGGCAGATGACGTTTTCTTCTATTACCGATTTCAGGGGGGCAACCCTGTAATTAACGTAACCGAATCTCTCGGAGGCAAGAAAAACGAGAGGCACCTTGAGCGACAAACCTTGTTGCCTGACGAGTCTGTTCTGTCGCAGCGAAAAGATCCGGTTTCGCTCCCAGAACTGACGGAGTTAGGCAGACAGTTTGGACAATTCCAGAGTTTTCGCGAATGGAGCTTTGGTCGATACGGTCAGCTCCGTCAACCGCAACCGGCCGATCTGCCATCAGATGTTTTACTTCCCGATGCGCGGAATTTAGGATTGGTCCTCAATCAATTGGAGCACTCTGGCTCGTGGTCGGAGTTCAACACCTATTTGTCTCGCTTTCTTCCCCGCTTTCAGCGATTCAGCACCCTAATTGCAGGTGGAACCGTCCAGTTCTATCTGCATGAAAATGGATTCAAGCAACCAGTTGCCGCAACGCGTTTATCTGACGGCACGATTCGCTTCATGGCAATCCTGGCGCAATTGCTCTCACCCACGCCTCCGCCATTGATTTGCATGGAAGAACCTGAACTCGGCCTGCACCCAGACGCCATCGCTTTGCTGGCGGGTTTGCTGCGGGAAGCTTCCACGCGGACACAGTTGATCGTCACCACGCACTCGGATGCGCTGGTTTCCGCACTCACCGAGTACGCTGACTCGGTGCTGGTGTGCGAATACCGCAACGGCACAGTCTTCCAGCGAGTGGATTCGTCGAAGCTGCGCTTCTGGCTGGATAAGTACCGGCTAGGCGAGATTTGGCGCATCGGCGAAATCGGGGGAAACCCGTGACCGAGGTTGCTGTATACGTGGAAGGCGGAGGAAACGGCAAAGAGCAACGCGCAGAATTGAGGCGTGGATTCGATGCTTTGTTTGCCAAAGAGAAAGCGAAGGCAGGCGAAAAGCGCGGGAGCTTGAGATTTATTTGCTGTGGTGGAAGGCAGGAAGCCTACGAGGCCTTCCAGAACGCCGTCAAGGTCAATCGCGAGAGAATCAGCGCACTCCTTGTGGATTCGGAGACCGCGATCTCTCCCGTTCCCGCGAATAAGGCGGAAGACGCTAGAATTCGTGTTACACACCTCCGGCAAAAGGATGGAACTGGAGGGCGCGGACAAGGAGACGGATGGACATTATCCGACGATCTGGCCACGCAAGTTCATTTAATGGTTCAATGCATGGAAGCGTGGATCGTTGCCGATCCGGACACGCTGGAAGAGTTCTATCAGCAAAACTTCAGGAGGACCAGACTCCCCGCGCGAGACAATCTGGAGGAAGAGCCAAAGGGAGACATCCTCGCCAAGCTCGAAAGCGCGACGGAGGAAACCCAAAAAGGCCAATACGGAAAGATCAAACACGCAAGCAAGCTCTTGCTGATGATCGACCCGGAGAAGGTGGCGAAGCGGTGCCCCAGATTTTTAATCTTCCGTGTATGGCTTAACGAGTCCATCGATGCGTAACCAGCTTTGGCCGAACTTCCCGCGCCCTTACCCCTTGCGCCGGTAGAAGATTTGGAACTCGTAGCCTTCGTTAGCGGGGAAGAGGCTGGCCACGTGGCGCAGGCGCTCAGCCAGCGCCGGAGCGGCCAGCAGCGGGTACTCGCGCTCGCGCAGGTCGTGGTAATCGAAATCGACGGCCAGCGAGAGTATGTAAACGGCCAGCGCGTCGGAGAAGGTGGACTCGAAAAAGCTGTTGCGCGAGCGTTCGTCGATGGTTGGCTTTCCGCCTTTGGGGCCGGGACGGAGCTCCTGCGCGCGGCGCCGGGCTTCCCATGCGTCCTGGCTGGTTTCGCCTCGCACCTGGGCCTCGGCCTGCGACCAAACCAGCGCGGCGAAGCTCTCAGGAACGCCGGTCGCCTCCACAAAGTTGTGCGCCACGTTGATGAAAAACTCGAAGGCCAGGCCGAAGCGGTCCTCGACCAGGCGCGTGGAAAGGAAGACGGCCTCGGTGGCGCCGAAGCTGGCGTTGCGGTGGCAGATGGCGCGGTCGCCCAGATCGACGCTGTAAGCGGGGGCGATGAGGGTTTCGCCGGTGTCGGCGATGGCCAGCGGAACAAAGTAGTAGGCGCGCTGGCTCAGCGCGTCTGAAAGCGTGGCGGGCACGGCGCCCACCAGCCGCTCCAGGTCCGGATCGGGGAGGCGCGTTTCGCCCCAGGAGGCGTAGCGGATCCCGTTCGCAGAGCGGTTCACGGCCACCTGGGTGGCCACCTTTTCCGCGGGCCACAGTTCGATCTGTGCCGTGCCGGTCATGAATCTGTATTCTAGATGACAGGGGTCGAAAGATGATGCCATCCATCCAAACCGGCCAGGATCCAGGCAAAAGGTTCCTGGGCTTCCCGCTGAACGGCTTTGGGTTCTTCTCCAGCTTCCTGCTGACGTTGGCGACCGGATTCTTTACTTTCTTCATCACCACGTTCATCGCCATCTTTGCGCTGCTGGTCTGGAACCTGCTGGGCGGCCATTCGCTGGACTACGCGGACACGTACCTCTATGTCGGCTTTCCGGCCGGGGTGGTTGCCCTGGCCGTGGCCATGGTGGTCTTCGGCACGTTGTGGGTGCGCGCCAAACTAAGCAAGTAAACCACTCGAAGGAGCCAGGGGCATATGGCTGTCTACCCCATTTCTCTCTCCAGTTTGCCTTGCAGCATGGAACAGACGCGGATGTGGTGCGCGCGGCTTGAAGAGGGCGGCATCCTCTACTTTCCCGAGACGCCCGTGGCCATCCCCGCCGAGGACCTCGAATTCCTGCTCAGCCGCCAGCAGAGCGGCAGCAAGCTCCACAAAAACATAGCCTATAAGCCTGATCGCGGCCGGCTGAGCGGCTTCGACCGCGGCGCGTCGGGCGCGCAAGAAGCCGGCCGGCTGCACGCCATCATGGACCGCTATTCGGCCGGCGTAGCGCAGTTTCTGGAGGTCTTTCTGGCGCCCTACGGCGGGCGCTGGCGGCTGGACTTCGCCAGTTACCGGCCCATCGAAGAGAAGGGCCGCGACCTGCCCCTGCGCCGGCGCAACGACCTGCTGCACACTGACGCCTTTCCCACGCGGCCCACGCACGGCGCCCGCATTTTGCGCTTCTTCAACAACATCAATCCGGCCGGGACGCGCGACTGGGCGGTGGGCGAGCCGTTCGCGCGCGTGGTGGGCGCGTTTGCGCCCGGCAAGCTGGCCGTGCCGCGCGCCGCCGGCCCCCTTGGCCGCGCCGGCCGGCGGATGGCTTGCGTGACGGGGCTGGGCGCTCTGGTTCCGCGCTGGAAGCGCACCCCCTACGACGAGTTCATGATGCAACTGCACAACGCCATGAAGGAAGACGCGGATTTTCAAAGCCGTTGCGCCAAGGAATTTGTGCAGTTCGCGCCCCGTTCGAGCTGGATGGTCTACACCGAAACGACGCCGCACGCCGTGCTCGGCGGCCAATACGCGCTCGAGCAGACCTTCCTCGTCGATCCCGCCGCCATGGTGACCCCAGGCTCCGCGCCCGTCGCCGTGCTAGAAAGAATGGCCGGGGCAAGGCTGGTGTAGCGGAGGAACCCGATACGCGCTTACCGGGCTCCAAAAATTGCGAGTACTTCGTTGCTTCTTCGGAATGCTCCCGGCTCGCGGGAAGCACAGCGCGCCGGTCCCGGCAAATCGCTCATTGCGCCCGCCCCATCCGTCCCGTATTCTTTACGCCATGCACCGCAGAACTTTCCTCAAGACCTCGGCGGGATTGGCAACGGCTGCCTGCGTTGCGCCTGCGCCCCTGTTTGCCCACCCCGCGCCTTCCGCCGAACCGCTGGAAACGTCAGACGCCCTGAATCCAGCCGGCATTCGTGTCGCGGGCATTCGTATGATTCCCGTCGCCGGCGGCAAATACAAGGTATGGACCAAGCGCATGGGCTCAGGGCCGGTCAAGGTCCTGCTGCTGCACGGCGGTCCCGGTTTCACGCACGATTACCTGGTGGCGATGGAGTCCTTCCTGCCGCAAGCGGGAATCGAGATTTACTACTACGACCAGCTCGGCGCCGGCAACTCGGATATCCCCGACGATCCGTCGCTCTGGACGCTGCCGCGCTTCCTGGGCGAAGTGGAGGAGGTTCGGCGCGGCCTCAACCTCGACGGCTTTGTGCTCTACGGCCAGTCGTGGGGCGGCGTCCTTGCCATCGAATACGCGCTCCATTACCAGCAACACCTGCGCGGGCTCGTGATCTCCAACATGACCGCGGGGATTCAGTCCTACCTGAAGCGCACAGCCCTGCTGAAACAACAGCTGCTGCCGCCCGCCGTGCTGGCGCAATTCAATGCGCTGGAAGCCGCGAAGGACTACGAAAATCCTGTCTATAAACGCATTGTCATGGAAGATCTCTACCCCAAGATGCTCTGCCGCATAGAACCATGGCCCGAGCCCGTGACGCGCGCCTTTCGCCTGTCCAACGAAAAAATCTACAACCAGATGCAGGGCAAGAGCGAGTTCGAGGTCACCGGAAATCTCAAGGACTGGGAGCGATGGGACCGCCTGCACGAGATTCGCGTGAAGGCGCTCACCATCGGAGCCGCGCACGACGAGATGGACCCGGCCGACATCGTCAAAATGGCCAAGCTGATGCGGAACGCAACCTCTGCCATCTGTCCCAACGGCAGCCATCTGGCCATGTGGGACGACCAGGCCATTTACTTCCAGCATCTGCTCGGATTTCTGCGTACCGTGTAGCGAGTAGTGTGCGGCGTCTTGCGCCGGAGCGGAGGCCCTTAGAGCGTTTTCGATTCACGTGTTGCCATTTGTAGATCGCGCACGGTGGCTTGTGCTTCCACCCCCGCGACAAAGACCTGTCGCTACCACCCCAAGAAGGAGAAACCGCTTCTTGGAGACCCCGGTCGCTGGGGACCCCGGAGAGGAAGAAGCCACGCGGCCGCATTGGGTTCCCTTACATCCACTCTGAATCTGCTGTAGCTCCATGCAATGACGCGAGAGCCGGTTAAGGCAGGGCGCAGGCGCGGATAGTCCTTGGGTAACCTCATGGGTTTTAAGGTTCATCCGATAAGACAAGTGCAGACCCATGACGACACACTTGCAGGGGCGGCGAACGGCCGTGAATGAAGAAGTGCGTGCAGCGGGGGCCGGCGCGGCTGCCTTGGGCCGTTTTCGGCAACATCAAGCCGCATATAAAGCTTGGCTGGCCTGAGGTTGGATTCAGGCTGCCTGAGGCGGCACGGGGCCTAAAAGAGATGCCATTAGCAGAACTGAAGGGAAGTAAAGTCGATCAGCGCGAAGAGGATGCCCGCCTCATGGCGCTGGCTTCGACCGGGATTCTTGACACCCCGCCCGAACCCAGCTTCGACGCCATCACCCGGCTGGCGGCCGAGTACTTTCGTGCCGACACGGTGCTTTTGGGCTTTGCCGACGAAAGCCGGGTGTGGATCAAGTCGTACTGGGGCGAACCCGTGCGCGAGTTGCCGCGCAGCGGATCCTGCTTTGAAATGGTGCTGGCCGCGGATGGTCCGGCGGTCATTCCCGACCTCGGCAAGCACCCGCAATTCGCGGGCAGGCGGATGGCCATGCGGCGGCTGGAGGTGACTTCGCTGGCCAGCGTTCCGGTGCGTTCGCCCGAAGGCAGGATTCTGGGCATGCTGACCATCTTTGGCGGCCAACCCCGGCGCAGCATGGCCATGAACGAGTTGCGCATGCTGGAGAGTCTGGCGGAGATGGCGGCCAGCCAGTTGGAACTGCGCAAGCTGCGCAAGGCGTTTGACAAAAACGAGCCGCAGCCGGCGCCGGCCGTAAAGTGCGAGCAGGAAACCTGGCCGCGCAAACACGACCTGCGCCGCGCCCTCGATCAGCGCCAGTTCGTACTCTACTACCAGCCGGAAATCGAGCTCTCGACGCGCAGAATCGTGGGCCTGGAGGCCCTGATCCGCTGGAAGCATCCCGAGCGAGGGCTGATCCCGCCCATGGAGTTCATCCCGCCCGCCGAAGAATGCGGGATGATCCTGCCCATCGGCGACTGGGGGCTCACCGAGACCTGCAACCAGATACAGCAATGGTGCCGCGAGGATCCGCGCCACAGTTCGCTGCGCGTCTGCGTCAATCTTTCTGCCCGCCAGTTCGCGCGCGAGGGTTTGGCCGATCACGTCGAGGCCCTGTTGCGCCGCTTCAGCATCTCCAGCCACCAACTGGGCCTGGAGATGACCGAATCCAGCCTGATTCCCGATAAACACACCGCCCTGGAGGTGCTGGGCAGCCTGCGGCGGCTGGGCGTCTCGCTGCTAATGGACGACTTCGGCACTGGCTACAGCTCGCTCAGCCACCTGCACTCGTTTCCCTTCGACGTGCTCAAGATCGACCGCTCCTTTGTGGGCCGCATCACCGACGGCGAGCAGCCGCTGCAAATTGTGCGCACCATCATCGAGTTGGCCCGCGTGCTGGGCATGAACGTGGTGGCCGAGGGGATCGAAACCTACGAACAGTACGAGCTGTTGCAGCAGTTGGGGTGCCGTTTTGGGCAGGGCTATCTCTTTGCCCGGCCATTGCCTGCGGAGGCGATCACGCAGCTATTGCGGGTTCCCGGATGCGTGCTTCCCAAGCCCCGGCCGCCCGTGGCGCTTGCGAGCTGAGCGGGCCGCTGTGCTGCTCAGGTTCCGGCCGTGGCTCCATTTTGGGAACGGCCTGGGGCTCTTCCTGATCTGGGATGCGCGCGCCGCTGGGCATGGGAATCCTCTCATGCTCGCCGCGCCTGCGCAGTATGCTCCAGATCATGCAGGAAACGGCCGCAACCACGCCCTCCCCCACAACCACCAGCTTTGCGGGCTTGCTGGCCGCCCTGGCCGCGCCCGCGTCCTCGGCGGCGGGCCGCCCGTCCGCATGGAACGACGACGATCTTGCCAGCGATGTGGCCACGCTCAGCTACGAGCACGCGCTGCGCTCCCACGCCCGCTACAAACCATCCGAACCCGATGGCTGGCCCTTTCCAAAGGCGCCCGGTCCCATAGCCGCGCCGGATGAGGCTGTTCCGAACGGAAAAGCGGCCATCCCGTCCGCGGCGTCTGCCCGGAACGTAGATTGGAGCGCGGACGAACCGATTCCCTTCGGCCATGGCTTGCCTACAGCGGTGGAACAGAACCGGAAGCGCGCCAGCGTGACTATCCGGATGAGCGCGGCGGAATGCGCGCAATTGCACCAGCGCGCCGCCGAGGCCGGGCTCACCGTTTCCGCCTACCTGCGCTCCTGCACCTTTGAGGCTGAGGCTTTGCGCGCCGAGGTGAAACAGACTTTGGCCCAGTTGCGTTCGGCCGCGCCTGCTCAAAAGAGCACGGCGCCTGCTGAAAAGCCGTCCCCGCCGGCTCCTGCGCGGCGTTCCTGGTTCGGATGGCTGGCGTGGCTGCTGCCGCCCTGGCGTTCCAGCCCTCGTGCCGCTCTCGCGTACAGCACTTCTCCTTCTGCTCAACCGAAACCGTGAATCCGCCGCGGCGGACGCGCCCCTCAGTACTCCACGAAAATCGGAGAACCGCGCGTAATCACTCCACTTCCAGCACCAGGCACTTCAGGTATTCGGTTTCGGGCAGGTTGAGCACCACCGGATGGTCGGGAGCCGCGCCGCGCCGCTCCAGCAGGCGCACACGCCGCGAGGCGTCGGCGGCGGCCGAGGCGAGGGCGGCTTCGAGATCTGCCCAGGTTACGTGGTGGGAGCAGGAGCAGGTCACCAGCAGTCCGCCGGGACGCACCATGCGCAGGGCGCGCAGGTTCAGCTCCTTGTAGCCGCGCAGCGCGCCCGCGACGGCGTGCCTCGTCTTGGCGAAGGCGGGCGGATCGAGAACGATAGCGTCGAAGCGCTCGCCCGCGGCTGACCAGTCGCGCAGAATCTCGAAGGCGTCGGCCTCGATCCAGTCCACCTGGGCGGCCAGGCGGGCGCGGTTGGCCTTGAGGTTCCGCTCCGCCACTTCAAGCGAGGCGCGCGAGGCGTCGATGCCCGTCACCTCGCGGCAGACCTGGGCCAGGTGCAGTGCGAAGCCGCCCTGGTAGCAGAAGACATCAAGGGCGCGGCCCTGAAAGCCGGAGTTCGCCAAACCGGAGTTCGCCGCGCCCAGCCGCCGCATCCACTCCCGGGCGGCGGCGTAGTTGGTGCGCTGGTCGAGGAATGCGCCGGTCTTCTGGCCGGCATTGGCGTCGTAATGAAAAACGAGGCCGTTCAGCCGGAACTGCGTGCTGGCCACGGGGTGGGCGGGATCGGCGAGCCAGAGCGGCTCAGCAGCGGGCGCGGGCAGGCCTTCGAGCTCGCGGATGCGCGGATCGGGCCGTTCCCAGATTGCCTCGGGCGCCAGCTCCTCGCTGAGCACGCGCACGCACGCCTCGCGCACGCCTGCGGCGAGCAGACCTTTGGTCAAGAGTTCCAGAACAATCAAGCCGCCGTACTTGTCCACCACCAGGCCGGGCAGTTCGTCAGCCTCACTGAAGCATAGGCGGCAAGCGTCGTTCTCCTCGTCCAAGAGCGGCCTGCGCCTGGCGATGGCCGCGCGCAGGCGCGCCGCCAATAGCTCCAGCCAGGCGGCTTCATCAATCGCCTGGCGCGAGACCAGGCGCAAGGCGATCTGCGAAGTGGGACTGTAGAGCGCCGTTCCGAGCAGAAGACCGCGGCTGTCGCCCACGGTCACGAGCGCGGGCGGGCTCTCGATGCCGTCGGGGCCGGCCTCGGGCAATGGAATCGACTCCACATCCGAGGCGTAGACCCACAAATGTCCGCTGCGCAGCCGTTCGGCGGCGCGGCCATTCACCACGGCTGCGGCAGCGGGCGCGGGAGATTCGGCGCTTGGGCTTGTGGAACCTCCGGCTCGTCTTACGTTCCGGCCCCGCGGCGATGGGAGCGGGGAGCGGGGCGCGGAAATCGGCGCGGCCGGCGCCTGAGACCGTCCGGCCGAGCTCGCCTTCCGGCTTCGATCCGGCCGTGATTTGTGCGGCCTTGCCATCAGCTCTCTCAGGGTATTACGCCCAGGGGGCGGGAGCAAAAGGCGGCGGTGGTGGAGTGTGGTTTTTCCGCAGGTGCGCAGTCAAGCCCGGTCTTTTTCGCGGCCAGCAGGCGTGGAGGGCGGGCTCACTCCGAAAACTGCCAGCTCTTGAGAATGCCCCGGCGCACGAACTCGCGCTTGGCGCGCGCGGTCACGTCGCTCTGCATGCGCGGCAGCAGCCGATGGTCGCAGACATAGGACTTGATGTGCAGCCGTTGGTAAGGGAGGCGATCAAATTTATCTTCAATGTTTCTACACTACCCTGGCTCTTACAGCTCCGACTCCCGTCCCTTCAGGTTGCGCGACAGCACCTTCTCCACCACCTTCTCCACGTCGGTCAGGAAGAAGCTGTTGGCGGGCTGCTGCATGGCTACCTGGGTCCCGGTGTGGCCCAATGCGGAAGCGATCTCGTTCCAACGGTAGATCGCCGAGTTCGCCGGCATCGTCATGAGTCTGCGGGCCGGCTCAGGCAGCACGTAGTAGACCAGCCATACTCCCAACGACACCAGGATCAGCGACTCGTAGGCGAGCTGTAAAGGCCCGCTCAGCGGCGACCGCGGCGACGCTAGAATAGCCAGAACAAAATCGTTCGCCGACATCAACCCAAAGCCCAGCGCCATCCCGAAAGCCATATCCCGGATCGTCAGGCGCAGCGTATTCATGCTCAGGCAAAGGAAGGCCAGCAAGCACAGCTCAAGAATGCTCACGGAGCGCATCAGCCCATAGGCCACGCTGGGAATCAGATCCCCGCGGTGAATGAACGAGCCTGTAGAAAAGGTCACGATCAACGAAACCAGGATCGTCCAGCGGAAGACCACGATTCCGATCTTCATCAACCCTGGGAACGGCGATAGCGCGGAGCGGAAGATCTCTATGCAGATGAAAAACAGCAGCACGGCGCTGGCGATATAAATCGCCCAGTAGGCGAAAAAGTACACAGCATAGTACGCCCGCCCCCAGGGCTGCTCCTGAATGTACAGCACCGTCAGCAGAAACGGTGCTGACACCAGGTGCAACGCCAGATAAGTGCCCATCGCCGGAAAGCGTCTCCCCAGCTCCTTCTTCCAGAACAGGAAGCCGAGCGCGGCCCAAAGAAGAAACTCCGCCACGCTCATTAGGGACATCGCTTGGTTGAGAGGCATAAGTACCAATCCGCGCTACTGAGATCAACCTCAGCATAGCGCCTAATGCCGTGCCCCTCAAACACGAAAGCGTAAATGTCCTATGGCACTTTCGTGCTATCTTCCCATATTTAACGGAGTGCGAGATGCCCTCCGCACGTAGGAACGTTGGGCCCGCAACTGGGCGGCGGCAGGGTTAATGGACCGGGCCCGCTGTTGGTCGCCGACAGGTGGTTCGGCAGGACCGGGACGGTACCGGAGGAGACGGAAGCGGCAGCCAGACCGGCGCACACGATCATCAAGGTAAAGAAGCGAACGGCGAGTTTCATGATGAGTAACCTCAGTTGAATTGAAATCGTACAGAACCGCAGTTCCGTACTCTGCGGGATCATAGCCGACTTCCGATAATAAGTCCATCTTTTTCATAACTATGCACATTTAGTAACCCTATAAGTGACTAACGTCATACTCCCCGTTGTGATGTCCTACAGTAACCTCTCTTACCCCCCCCTCTCGCCTCTTTTCCACACCCTCCGCCCATGGTAATATAGCTCTAGGCAAGCTCGCGTAAAGCCCACGTCTTTCAAGCGGTTAGTCTCGGAATCTTGGCCCGGAATCGCAACCCGGACCCCCCGGCGCCCACCGGAGCTCAATGCGATAGCCTCGCGAACGGAATCCTATGGCGACTGAAGTGCTTGGCGGCATGCCTCTCAGCAGCGAGAACGGCAGCTATACCGGCGAAAACATTAAGGTTTTAGAAGGCCTCAAGGCGGTGCGCCTGCGCCCGGCCATGTACATCGGTTCCACCGGCGAGCTGGGCCTGCATCACCTCGTCTATGAGGTGGTCGACAACTCCGTGGACGAGGCCCTGGCCGGCTACTGCAAAAAGATCGAAGTCATCATCCACGTTGACAACTCCATCACCGTTACCGACGACGGCCGCGGCATTCCTGTCGACATGATGGATCTGGCCAACGGCGAACGCATGCCCGCTGTCCAGGTGGTGCTCACCAAGCTCCACGCCGGCGGCAAGTTTGACTCCTCCACGTACAAAGTTTCCGGCGGCCTGCACGGCGTGGGCGTGAGCGTCGTGAATGCGCTCAGCCAGGAGTTCAACGTCGAGATCTGGCGCGACGGCCGCACCTGGGAGATGGACTTCAGTTGCGGCATTCCCACTGGCGAGCTGCGCCAGGCCGGCACCAGCAAGCGGCGCGGCACGCGCGTGCATTTCCTGCCCGACAAGAGCATCTTCGCCGCCACCGAGTTCAACTACGACACCCTGGCCCAGCGCCTCCGCGAGATGGCCTTCCTCAACAAGGGCCTTGAGATCACGCTCACCGACGAGCGCACTGCCGACCCCAAAACCGGCGAAGCCCGCCGCGCCGAGTTCCGCTACGCCGGCGGCATCGCCGAGTTCGTCAAGCACCTCAACCGCGGCAAAACCGTCCTGCACGACAAGCCCATCGTTATGGAGGCCACGCGCGACGCCGTCGAGATCGAAATCGCCCTCCAGTACAACGACAGCTACTCGGAAACCGTCTTCAGCTTCGCCAACAATATCAACACCGTCGATGGCGGCACGCATCTCTCCGGTTTTCGCACCGCGCTCACCCGCACCATCAACGCCATCGGCCAGCAGTTGGGCCTCTTCAAGGACATGAAGGAGAACCTCAGCGGCGACGACGTGCGCGAGGGCCTGGTAGCCGTGGTGAGCGTCAAGCTCTCGCAGCCCCAGTTCGAGGGCCAGACCAAAGGCAAGCTCAACTCCGACATCGCCGGCACGGTGCAGGCCTTTGTCAACGAGCGCCTGGGCGCCTTCCTCGAGCAGAACCCGCCCATCGCCAAGCGCATCATCAACAAGGCCATCGAGGCCTCCCGCGCCCGCGAGGCCGCCCGCAAGGCTCGCGACCTCACCCGCCGCAAGGGCGCCCTGGACGGCAGCGGCCTGCCCGGTAAGCTGGCCGACTGCTCAGAGCGCAACCCTGACCGCTGCGAGCTCTATCTCGTCGAGGGCGAGAGCGCCGGCGGCACCGCCAAGCAGGGCCGCGACCGCCGCTTCCAGGCCATCCTGCCCCTCAAAGGCAAAATCCTCAACGTCGAGAAGGCCCGCTATGACAAGATGCTCGGCCACGAGGAGATTCGCGCCATGATCACCGCCCTCGGCTGCGGCATCGGCAAGGAGGACTTCGACGCCGCCAAGATCCGTTACGGCAAGATCATTCTCATGACCGACGCCGACGTGGACGGCTCCCACATCCGCACCCTGCTGCTCACCTTCTTCTTCCGCCACATGACCGAGCTCATCAAGCGCGATCACGTCTACATCGCGCAACCGCCGCTTTACAAGATCAAGAAGGGCCGCTTCGAGCAATACATCAAGGATGACCGCGAGTTTGTGCGCGTGATGGTCAACCGCGCCTGCGAGGGCATGATCGTTCGCCACGGCGAGGCCGCCGCCCACATCGAGGGCGCAGTCCTGGCGCGTTTCATGGCCACCCTCAACGAGTACCTCGGCTTCGTCGAAAAGGTGGACAAGCGCATCCGCAACGAGAAGCTCACCGAGCTGCTGGCTCGCGCCGAGCTGACCCACCGCGCCGACTTCACATCCAAGAACGGCAGCGAGGTTCCGGAAAAGCTCGCCGCCCTCCATGCCCAACTGGCCGGACTGGCCGATGAGTTCCAGTTCAAGCTGAACAAGCCGGTGGAGGACGAGGAGCACCACACCTGGTCCATCTGCTTTACTGACGCCCAGGGCGCCACGCGCTCCGTCGACTGGACCCTGGCCTCCAGCCCCGAGTTCCGCCAGATGATGGCCAAGTACTCCCTCATCAAGCAGTATCTCGAGCCCCCCTTCCTCATTGAATTCTCCTCCAAGGCCGAGGCCGGCCGCGCCGGCGCGCCGGAGGAGGAGCCGGAAGAAGCCGGGAGTCCCGAAGATCGGACGGAAGCCAAGCAGACGCGCCGCGCCACGCGCATCCCCCGCGAGCCGGTCGAAAAACAGACTGCCCGCGAGCTGTTCGCCTATATCGTCGAGCAGGGCAAGAAGGACTACCAGGTGCAGCGTTACAAGGGCCTGGGCGAGATGACCTCTTCGCAGCTCTGGGAAACCACCATGGACCCCGAGCGCCGCACCCTCCTGCGCGTCAAGCTTGAGGACATCGCCGAAACCGACGCCATCTTCACCACCCTCATGGGCGAAGACGTCGAAGCGCGCCGGAAATTTATCGAGGACAATGCCCTCGATGTCAAGAATCTCGACATCTAAGCAATTGTGAGTCTCGCGCTGGGCCGCGCCCTCCGCGGATTCCGCAAGCCAACTTCTGAATCTTCCCCTTAAGGAGCTGGCACGATGAACTTTTTTCGCAGGTTTTTTCCCCTGGCCGCACTGGCGGCGCTTTCCATACTGGCGTGCGGCGGATGCCAATCCAAGACTCAGCAGGCAACGAGCCAAACCGCGCAGCAATCCTCCGCCACGCAGCCGTCGTCACCCACGGGTGCGCAGCCGGCGGCAACTGCCCCGCAAACCCCGCCTCCGCCCACCATGGTCGATCTTCCCGCCGGCACGCGCATTCGCGTCCGCCTCGATCAGGACCTTGGATCGAAGATCAGCCGCCCCGGCGACTCCTTCACCGCCACCGTCGCTGATCCTGTTGTGGTGAACGGCCAGACCGTCATCCCCCGCGACGCCCGTGCCGTAGGCGCCGTGATCGACGCCAGGCCGCTGGGCCGCTTCAAAGGCGGCGCCCTCCTCGAGGTGCGTCTCGAACGCGTGCACACCCAATGGGGCAGCTATCCGGTCGCCTCCAGCACCATCGACCGCGTGGAAAAAGGCAAAGGCAAGCGCAGCGCGATCCTTACCGGCGGCGGCGGAGCGCTTGGCGCGATCATCGGCGGCCTCGCCGGCGGCGGTAGAGGAGTGGCGATTGGCGCCCTGGCCGGCGGCGGCGCCGGAGCCGCCGGCAGCGCCTTCACCGGCAACAAAGAGATCTTCCTGCCTGCCGAAACCCTGCTCACCTTTCGCCTGGAACACTCGGTCTCTATTACCGAGGAGCATTGAGGCGGCTCACAGATTCGCGAAAACAGAGCTGCTTGGGCGGCTCGGCGAGCGGCGGATTGGAATGCATTGATTTTGAGCAGGTTGCGGAAGGCTTCCCAGCTTCACAAAATCACGCATTTTGAATTTTCTCCTCGAGGAGAAGGCAAGATGAACTTCGCTCGAAGGATTTTTCCCCCGGCCGCGCTGGCGGCGCTTTCCATGCAGGCCTGCGACGGATGCAAATCCAACCCGCAGCAGGCTACGAGCCGAAATGCGCTTCGTTTGCCGCTCCCCGCGCAAATCACAGCCTTCGCGTTCGAGGTTCTCGCCAGTCCGATCTCCTTTTCCAATCCCATCGCTCGTCTTAACGGTTAAACCTAGCCCATCTTGCGCCCGGATTGAATTTTGGCGAGGCACAACAGGACATTCAGAACGTGTAGGTAATAGCCAACTGCATCGACCGCGGCGACCACCCTCCCGCGCTCGAGTAAACAGTGCCGTAGCTCCCATCTTGAAAACCGGTGTCTGGTGGCGCAAAGCGTGGCGTGTTCATACAATTAAAACAGTCTGCTCGAGCCTCGATATTCCGGTTCTCGATATTACCCTTCACGGCAAATTTCTTCTGCAGCGAGAAATCGAATTCATGAATACCCTGCGATCGGATGCTCGAGAAATATCTAGGCGCGTCTCCAAGCTGTTGATCGCCAGGATCGGAAAAACAACTTTGACTGAGGTACGGGTTTCCAGTCTCGGCGGCGTTGACCCAGCTGATGCCCGTCTTTAGGCTGCAGGAGTAGTCGACGTTTGGACGCTGACTGCCGTCCGCCAGCCTTGCGTTGCCCATAAAGACGTCCAACGGTTGTCCGCTCTGGAAGGTCGTTAACGTCGACACCTGCCATCCTCCGACAAAGCCGTTCAAAGTACGGTTCATGTGCGCGCCTACGAGGTAACCTCGTCCTATGGGCAACGTAACGACTGCGCCGATCACAGCTCTATTCGGCGCATCGTTTGCGCTCACGGACCACTCGCGATTGAGCTGGTCCAACGCCTCAGGATTACCGGCCCCGAGAGTTCCCATGAACGAATTGGCGGCGGCAGATGAGTCGTCTTCCCACCTTGACCAGGTATAGTTGCCTTCGAGGCTGAGATAGCGCCCTGCCCGCCGGTGAAAGACAATTTGCAGGGCGTTATACCAGGAGGAGGCTTCTTGCAAGAACCGGTACCCAGCGAATTCCCCATCAAACTGAGGATAGGGCCTGAGCGTATTTAGCAAGGGGATCTGGGAATTGTCGTAAATGGAGGTTGGCTGATTCACGATCGCCCCTGGGCCAACAAAGAGGCCCTGGAACGGGTTATTCACCAGTCCGTACAACTGCTCACTCGTATACTGTTCGCGCACCGAAGAAGGAATGAAGTTGCGATTGCCGGTCCCCAGCCAGGGCAGATGCGTGCTACGGTTGGCGGCATAGTTCACCGAGACTACAAGCTTCCATGGTAATGTCCTCTGAACGCCAAGGTTCCATTCGTATATATGACCATCGTTCACGGTAGAAGTTTGCAGATTGTTGCCGTAGTTCAGGCCCCACTGTGCAAATTTTCCGTATTTGTCGCCTGGAGCCGGGGGTAAGCCCGCGGGGAGAGGATTCTCCAACGTTGCATATTGCGTTACATCATTGTTCAAAGTGGAGATGAAATTAGGACTAACTTGAAAGGATGCACCTGGGTACTGATAACTGGTTTCGAGGGGATATCCGGTGTAGATACCGGCGCCGGCACGAATCACGAGCTTCGGGTTGATGAGATATTCAATGCCAAAGCGTGGATCGATGTTCGTCCATTGAATCGGTCCCCTTCTAAAGCCTGACGAAGCGAAGACGGTGGTCCCTTTCAGGGTCCCGAAACCAGGAACCGAAATGCCGCTATCGCCGTTCAAGTCGCTGAACTGGCTCAAGTTGTGGCGCTCTACAAAGGGCGTGAAAAACTGGTAGCGCAGTCCCAAGTTCAGGGTCAGCTTAGGGGACGCCCGCCAATCGTCTTGCACATAAAAATACGTTTGGGACGACTTGTCGCCAACGCCGGGAAGTGTTTGCATGAATCCGCCGTCACCCCACCCCGTAAGGAGGCTGGCATAATCGTTTCCCTGGATGCCGCCATCCGTGTCGTTGGGGTTTTCTGAAGTTTGATACTGCCCGAATTCGAAATCGCCGGTGGGATTCGAAGGCTGCCAGAAGTTATTGTAAAAGACCCATTGGCCCCCACCGAACTGCAGGGTGTGCTGACCCTTTGTCCACGAGAATGCCGAAGAATAGTTGATCAAAGTATGGGCAAACCTGGTATCGACGCAGCACTGTTCAAATATCCCGGTGAAATCCTGATTCTCCATGTCGATGGTGGGCATTCTATCAAGTCCTGATACCTCGAGGATCGACGGGAATCCGACCGTGGTCAAAGAGGGATAGTTGGTATTCGATACCGGCTCAGAGGCCCGATCGAGACCCAGCGTGGAGATCCATACCATATTGGGATTTGGGGCATAGGTATAGGTGATTCCGGTGTTAAAGATTTGATCGGTGTACTGGTTGCCGGAATCCTCGAAGGGGCCGGTAGGCGTGTACCCTATGTCGAATATGCTGCCGTAACGCACGGACAAGGTGTTTTTAGGTGAAAACGTCTGATCTATTTTCAGATCGTAATGCTCCTGATGGAAAGTGCTAACAATGACGCTGCGGTAGTTGTTTGTACCCGTAACCGGATCTCCCGGGAGATTCGGCGTTGGATATAGATTCTTCAGGATCGCTTCTCCTATAGGATCCCAATACTGCTGTGGAATTTTGTTACTGCCGAACGCCGGCCGCTCTAGAGTATTAGGATCGATCAGGAAGGGGTTGAAGATCTGATTTAATACTGGATTTCCGTTGTCGTCATAGGTCATGGCGCCGGAAAAATCGCCGTTGTTCACTTCGTCCGGAGTGGGCGCGGTCCCCACAATTTCCTGCGGGCTGCTATTGTGGATGAACTGAAAGTCTCCGAAGAAGAAGGTTTTATCTTTTCTAATCGGCCCCCCAAGGGTGAAGCCGCCTTGATATTGCGAGAAGGAAGGCTTGGGTCCGTTATTGAAGAAGTCGCGGGCACTGAATGCCGAATCCTGATTGAACAAGAACGCTTGCCCGTGGAAGTGATTGCTGCCGGACTTCATGACCTCGTTAATCTCGGTTCCAGCGCCATACTCGGCGGACAGGCTGCCGTTGGACACCTTCGTCTCCTGGAGCGCTTGCGAAATGGCCTGATAGTAGGTGCCGGAAGTGTCGCCTTCTCCCTGTTCCGGGGCGGTAATCAGGACCCCGTCCAGCCGGATGTTCGCTGTATTGTCTCGCTGGCCGCTCGAAACAAATTGTGTTCCTCCCGGATAGGAATTCTGTATGCCGTTTCCAGCCGACTCCGAGACTCCGGCGGCCAGATAGGTCAGGCCAAATACATCATTGCTGGGCAGCGGTAATTGCTCGATCATGCTTGAAGGTATTGCGGTTCCAAGTGTGGCCGAACTGGTATCCAGCATTTCCGGTATCGCCTCGACCGTCACGCTTGTGCTTTGGCTCGCAGGTAGAAGCGTGATATTGAGCGACGTCTGTTGATTCACAGTGAGGGTGAGAATATTGCTCACTGTAGCGAAGTTCGGGGCTGAAATGCTCAACCTGTACGTGGCTGGGTTCAGTGCCGGGAAGAAATATGTTCCCTCCTGGTTGGTTTTGGTGGTCGTCAAGATGTTAGTCTCGATGTTCGTCATCGTAGCCGTAGCTCCCGGGATCACAGCCCCCGAGGAGTCGGTTACGGTACCATGAAGCTGAGCCTGGTTACTGGATTGGGCAGACGCCGCGAAGGGTACCAGCCACACAAGGGTGAGAATGAGGGCCCCAACAGTTAGCACACGATATTTCTTCATGACAGTGCCTCCTTTGAATAGTTTCGATCTATAGCGAATCAACCCCCCTTACGATCCTTTCATTTTCTTTTCGCCTTTCTTATACAAATTTTTCAATTTCCTGTCAAGAGAAGAGTTTCGAACGGAGGAGGGGAGTTGACGGCAGAAGTGTCCGAAAGAGTGCTTCAAAATTGGGAAAATCATGGCTTTTTGGTCCCGGCACAGGCCCTGTGGCGCACGACCGGGTCCTTGGCTTTGGAACCAATGCAAAAAGATCGCGAGCGGAGGCAAATGGGAGTATAGTGGTTCGCAGCCGAAAGGCAAAAGATCGTGAACGGATGCAAATGGTAGTATAGTGGTTCGCAGCCGAAAGGCAAAACGGAAGTTCCCGCTTAAGGATTCGGTGTTGCTACGTCGTCGGGTTGGAATCGTCATCGGCCAACCGGGCGCCGTGTTCCGCGCCTGGTTCCGATTGCTTCTCGAGCGACGCGTCAGGAAACAGAAAATCTTCCACGGAGATCCCGTAAAATGCGAAGCATTTTGAGAGCCCTAGCATGTTCCCTTCTGCCATTTGTCTGCATTGGATTGGGATTCGCCCAGGCCCGAGCGGCGAGCCAGCGCCTCGCGTCCTGACTCCGCAGCTCGTCGCTCACCTGCCCGCTCCGGTTCCCTGCGACGCAAAGAAGGGCAGTTGCTGGAAGCCAACCATTGGGATGGAGTGGCTGTGGCAGTTGAGCTGCGATACGGCAATGACCTGCACCAACCTTGAGGTTCAGGTGCCATTTTACGTGATTGACGCGATGGGGAATCCCGCTTCCACCGTGGCCGCGATTCACGAGCGGGGTGAGCATGCGTATTGCTACGTGGATATCGGCTCGTGGGAGGACACGCGCTCTGACGCCTCCAAATTCCCTTCGAGCGTACTCGGCAAACGCTATGTAGGATGGCCTCATGAGCGCTGGCTGGATATCCGCCAACTGGGCATTCTGGCGCCGATCATGATCGCGCGCATGAAGGTCTGCGTCCAGAAGGGCTTCGACGGCGTCCAGTTCGACAACGTCGAAGACTTCGATAATCCCACAGGCTTTCCCATCACGCAGGGCGAATCCGCTTATTACACGGCGTGGATGGCGAACCAGGCGCATGAGATGGGGCTTTCCGCCTCATGGGAAAACGCGCCAACCAATGTTGCGGTGATCGAGCCTTATATGGAGGCTCTGATCTTCGAGTCGTGCTATAACTTCCACTTTTGCCAGATGTCCGCGCCCATGGTCCACGCGGGCAAATGGGTGGGAGGGGTGGAATACAAAGCGGCCTTCAAAGACTTGCGTTTCTGCCCGACCTACGCGAAGTACCGGATGGTGGGCGCGTTCAGGAAGCTCGCGCTCAAGTCCTATCGCATTCCATGCGGTACGGCAAAATAAAACCGCAGAGCCAGGGCATCCAGCGAAACCACGTCGCCGGTCCCGCGGCTAGCCTCGCCTCGCATCAGGTCACAAGATTAAACCCACATTTCCATTTTGAGTCGTAATTCTGAAACCTCCGATCATCACAGTCGTCAGCGTTTATAAGGGGCAAAGTCGCCTGAGAACCGCGGGTTCTTCGACTGAGAGGGGACGGAATGCGGCGCCGGCGAGCCGGCAGGAACGGGAAAAGGAGGCAGGGAGCGCGCAGCTACCGGGCTACTGGTCGTGGCGGATCAGGTCTTCGAGCTTGGGCTTGTGCTTGGCCTGGCGGTCGAGATGGGGGCCGGTTTGGATGACGCGCGCGGGCTTGGGCTGGCCAACGCGCTCGCGGGCATTGGCCTTAACGGCCTTGGTGGCGGAAAACCGGCTTGGCTTGCGTTTCGTCACCGCAAGGATGAGTATGAAGGAAATCCTGCCGGAGCGGAAGCGCTCCGGGAGTCCCGGCGGCAGGTCTTCGCAGTATGGCGATCGGCCGGAGGGCTGGAGGGCGATGGAAGAGCGGGAGTTTTTCAATGAGACGACGGAGCAGCGGGCACACACGCTGACGTGCCCCAAGTGCGGGCAGGCTGGCGAATACAAGGTGACCTGGGTGGTGCGGCGCAAGCGGACCCAACTGCCGCGCGGGGCTGACGAGCGCGACCGGGCGCGGTTCGCTAAGGCGCAGTCTTATATGGTCAGACGCGACGACAAGTTGTCTTGCGCCAACATCCGCTGCCGCAAACCGTTTGAGATCACTACCTTGCAGTCGCTGGCCTTCCTGGCGGATTAGAGCGGTTCCAGAGTTCAAGTGCCATTTTGAGGTTTGTGAGACGTGGCATTCGCCGCGGCGAATGCCACTCCGCAATGTGCTTTCTGGGTGCAGCAACTCCGGAACCGCTGTAGCGGCCGCCGCTCCGCAGCTTCCGCATTGTCTTTGCGGTAAGCCGCTGGCGCGGTGGTTGGAAATGTGATTGAATCGATGATGTGAACGGCGGGTTCGGAGGCCGAGCGACAGAGCCCACTAGGAGAAACCGATGGCAAACACCCTTCTTCCCCCCGAAGAGCGCAACCTGACTCCGGATCAAGTGGAGGCGCTGGACAAACGGCGCGAGCTGGGGCACACCTTCCTGGTGATCGCGGGCCAATTCACGGTGATGGCCAGCATTTTGTTGCTGTGGGTCGGACAGGATCTGCAATACTCGCCGGGCTGGGACCACCCCATGGCCTATTACTTCTTTCTGGCCCTGATCCTGATCGCGGTCTTCGGCGTCGCGGGACTCGTTTTGCGCAAGGGAACGCCGCGCATCGATTAGGGCGGCTGACGGAAGTAGGGCGGCCGGCCGAAGGCGGTCTTGGGGCGCGTTCCTGGGCGCCGGCGGCAGCGGCGAATCTCTCGCCAGGCGCCGCGCCGGCTGCAAAGCGGCGCAAAACGGTATAGTCTGAAAAGTGCCGATGGCTGCTGCTTCCCTTACCGCTTCTCCCACGGCGGCTGGCGATACCCGGCTGACTGACAGCCATGGACGCGTGATTCACGACCTGCGCGTCTCCATCACCGACCGCTGCAATTACAAGTGTGTCTACTGCCGCACGGGCGAAGTTGGCGCGCAATATCCCGAGCTCAGCATTGAGGAGTATCTGCGGCTGATCAAGCTGTTTGTGGACCTGGGTATCACCAAGGTCCGGCTGACGGGCGGCGAGCCGCTGCTGCGGCGCGGGCTGGTGGAGCTGGTGAGGGAGCTGGCCGGCTTGCGCACGCTGTGGGGCGAGCCGCTGGACTTGGCGCTCACCACCAACGGACATCTGCTGGACGGGCTGGCCGCGCCGCTCAAGGCCGCGGGACTGAACCGCGTGACGGTGAGCATGGACGCGGTGGAAGCCGCCACGTTCGAGCGCATCACGCGCGTTCCGGGAAGCTTTAAGACCGTGCTGGGCGGCGTTCGCGCGGCGCGCGCGGCGGGATTGACGCCGCTGAAGATCAACTGTGTGCTGCTGCGCGGCTTCAACGACAATCAGATCGAAGGCTTCGCGCGCTTTGCGCGGGAAGAGGACGTGGTAGTGCGGTTCATCGAGTTCATGCCGCTCGAAGAGGACCGGCTGTGGTCGCCGGAGATCGTAGTGACGCTCAAGGAGATCGTGGAGCGCATCGGCCGCGCGCTGCCGCTGGTGGAGCTGCCGCCGCACGAGCGCAGCGAGACGGCGCGGCGCTATACGTTTGCGGACGGCGCGGGTGAGATCGGGATTATCGCGCCCGTGAGCCAGGCATTTTGTGGAGCGTGCAGCCGCGTGCGCCTGACATCGGACGGCAAAATCCGCACCTGCTTGTTTTCCCAAGTGGAGCACGATCTATATGGCCGCATGCGCAGCGGAGCCGGCGACGTGGAACTGCGCGCCTACATTGCGCAAACCGTTCAGGGCAAGGAAGCGCGCCATCATATCGGCGAGCCGGGATTCCTGAAGCCTTCACGCTCCATGGTGCACATCGGCGGCTGAGGTGGAAGCGCAGAGCGCGCCCATGCCCGCGCGTGGAGGCGATGGAGTTTTGGGTATGAGCCGGCGCGGACGCATTTCCATCCTGCGCCGGGAACAGTGTGAAAGAATCATAATTAGAGTAGTCTCCCCCCCAAGGGTCCCCAGATGACGACCGAAGCGGAAGGACGCATCCCGCTCGCTGACCTGCTTGTCTTCCACCAACTGGCGCGCTCGCTGACTTCGAGCTTCGACCTGGACGCCATCCTGCGCACCATCCTCGAGCATATGGAGCGGTTTATCGAGGCCGACCTGTGGACCATGCTCATGCTCGACGAGACCAGCCAGGAACTCTACTACGCCATTGCGGCCGGGGGCGAGCACGAGGCCCTGAGCGACCTGCGCGTGAAGGTGGGCGAAGGCGTGGCCGGGTGGGTGGTGCAGCACGGGGAGACGCTGCATCGTTCCCGAGGCCGAAGAACGACCCGCGCTTGAGCGGGGATAGGGCGGCGACTGCGGCCAAAGTGCGCTCGGTCATCGCCATGCCGCTGCGCGGGCGCAAGGGCACCCACGGCGCCATCGAAATCTTTAACCCCCGCGCCGACCAGATGACCGACTACACCATCGCTTTCCTCCACATCCTGGCCGATCACGCGGCCATCGCCATCGAGAACGCGCGCGACGTGGCCCGCATCCAGCAACTCACCATCGCCGACGACACCACCGGGCTCTTCAACGTCCGCCATCTCTACGACGTCCTCGGCCGCGAGCTCGACCGCTGCCGCCACCGCGAGCTCCCCGTCAGCCTCGCCTTCCTGGACCTCGACCGCTTCAAGCTCATCAACGACGTCCACGGCCACCTGGTGGGCAGCGAGCTGCTCGCCCTCGTCGGCCAGCGCCTCCAGGAGCTAAGCCGCAAGCAGGACCTCTGTTTCCGCTACGGCGGCGACGAGTTCGTCATCCTCATGCCCGAAACTCGCGCCGCCGCCGCCCTCAAGCTCACCGCCGCCCTCCTCCGCGCGCTCATGCAAACCCAATTCCACATGAAAAACGGCCTCCAGCTGAAGGTGAGCGCCAGCGTCGGCCTGGCCACCGCTCCCGCCGACGGCTCGACCCTCCACGCCGTCATCGGTGTTGCCGACGCCCGCATGTACGACGTCAAAAGCGACGGCCGCGGCCAGGTCCGCGGCCATGACCTTGCCCCAGCAAAACGTATCCCTTAGCAAGCTGTTCTCACGCGAAAGCGTAGCGAGGACGACAAAGGCACGGCGGGGACGTTACACGCTGGAGTTCAGGCAAGAGGCGGTTCGTCCATTACCGAATACGATGGGGACGAAGGCAAGGAAAAGAATGGAGGAGCCGAAGCAAGCACACAGGGGCACAGCTGATGGCTGCGCTGAAGCAGGTTATAGCGGATCGCGCGGCGGAAGCCACGGATGCCGGCGGAGAAACTCCGCGGGCAATGAATCGGCCGCGCGCCGCCCGGTCTACACCTGCATGACTTCAACTTCCTTTTTGCGCGCCAACTCTTCCATGCGCCGGATCTCCTCGTCGGTCATCTTCTGCACCTCTTCGAGGGCGCGCTTCTCGTCATCCTCGCTGATCTTCTTCTCCTTGGCCAGCTTCTTCAGGGCATCGTTGCCGTCGCGGCGCACGTTGCGGATCGCGGTGCGGTGCTCTTCGAGCACCTTGTTCAGGTGCTTCACCACCTCGCGGCGGCGCTCCTCGGTCATAGGCGGAACGGGCACGCGCAGCACTTTGCCGTCGGAGATGGGATTGAAGCCGAGATCGGAGGCCTGGATGGCCTTCTCGGCGTCTTTCAGAATGGTTGGGTCCCAGGGCGCAATCAAAATCAGTTGCGGCTCGGGTGCCGACAACTGCGCCAACTGGCTGATGGGCGTCTGGGTGCCGTAGTAGTCCACTTTGACCTGGTCGAGCATGTGCACGCTCGCCCGCCCCGTGCGCGTGGAGGCCATGCTGGCCTGGAAATCGGCTACCGACTGATCCATGCGCCGCTTCAGGTCGCCGCTGAGTTCTTTGAGCGCCGGAATCCCGGCCATCGTTGAAAATGCCATGGGTTGTGTCCCTCGCTAAGGTCAAAACTATCAACGGTTATTCTACTAAAGCCGCGCCGCGCTCCGGTTTGGAGTGGCTCTCCACGCCGCCGGCGATTCCGTTCCGCGCAGTAAGGACTCAATCGCAATGTTCATGCGGCTTGCTTATGAGCCGGGCACGGTCTCCTCGGCCGCAGCCGATCGTGCGCTTTCACGGCCGTTCTGGCCAATGGCGCTGACGGCGTAGCTGTATGTGTGGCCGGGCTCAACGTCCGGATCGTGAAAGCCTGGGCCCACCACCGGCTGCGCGGGCGAAATGCGCCGCCACGGGCTGCCATCCTCGCGTCGGTAGACCGCATAGCCGGCCAGATCGGCTTCTGTATCGGGCAGCCAGCTCAAATCGACCGACGGCGCCGCGCCGTTTTCGCCTGTGGAAGCCACGGCTGCCAACCCGGCAGGAACGGCCGGCGGAAACACGTTCAAGGCTTGGACGGTCACCTGCGCCGAAAGCGGGCCGTCCATCTCCAGCGTGGCGCCGTTTACCGGCAGGCGGGCCACGCGCTGGGCGCGATACTCGTAGGTTTCGCCGAAGCGAATGTCCTGGTCGAGAGCGCGGCCACGCACTGGGCTGGACTCGACCAGCAGGTTCTGCTCCGCCGGCTCTGGAGGCGGCGCAAGCGGCCCTTGCGGCGGCCTCTTCGCTGGGGGCGTGAGCAGGGTGCGGCGCAGGCGCACCGCGGTGGGGAAAGGCTCGGCGGGTCCGGGCGTCCAGCGCAAAACCACGCCGTCCTTGCGCACCTCCGCGGTTAAGCCGGTCACCGCGGCAGGCGCTTCGCCGGCCAGGATTGTGGCTGCGTTGGAGAGCCCCGCCGACCGGCCGCGTTGGTTGATGAGCTCGACAAAGTAGGTGAGCGCGCGCGGAGGGCCTGTAGTTAGCGCCGGCGGAAGCGTTTCAGTAAAGGCGCCGGCGGCGCCGGGCCGCAGTTGCAATCTGCCCGCCGTTGCGCACAGAGCCGACGCGCTCTCTCTGCGGCAAACGCGCACCGCGACGTTACGTTTCAGCAGCACCTTGTCGGTGTCTCGCTGAGGCATGGTCCAGGTGAGCGACACCTGGCCGCCGGTGCGCGCGGCAGCCAGATCCGAGACCGGGTTGGGCAGGTCGAGCGAAGGCGGCAGCGGCGCGCCCGGCAGGCCGCAGCCGGCCAGAACCATCCCGCTGCCCAGCACGGCCGCCAGCGCCGCCTGCTCCCATCTCGCCGTTGTCTTCATTGCCCTCCCAGTCTAAAGGAGCACGAAGAGGTAGGCGGGCGCTCAAGACGCCGCGAACTGAGGGATTGCCGGCGATGCCGGCGTGAGCCGCGCTGAGCGCAAGCCTGGAGGATGGTACGTTGCATAGAAAGGATGGGTTGGGGTATAGCCGCATGAATGTACCCCCGCCTCGCCCAAAGGCGCCAACAGCCGGGATCGCTCCCGGCTGCGTTCTGTCTCAACTTGGCTCGAGCGAGGCGCGCGGCCTAGGCCTTGGCGGTTGCCGCAAGGGCCTTCACGCGAGCGTTGAGGCGGCTCTTGTAGCGGGAGGCGGTGTTGTCGTGCAAAACTCCCTTTTGCACGCTCTTGTCCAGCGCGGAAACGGTGGCGCGGTACTGCTCCTGGGCCGCGTTTACGTCGCCCTTGGCGAGGGCCTCGCGCAGTGCGCGGAGGCTGGTGCGCACGCGGCTGCGGTTGGAGCGGTTTACTTCGGTGCGGGTTTCGGTCTGGCGGACGCGCTTCAACGCCGATACATGGTTGGCCATCGATCTTCCTTCATCTCTTGGAATGATGCGGTTACAGCGGTTCCAGAGTTGCATTACCCAGGAAGCACATTGCCTAGTGGCATTTTCCTTAAGAAAATGCCACATTTCACGAACCTCAAAACGGCACATGAACTCTGGAACCGCTCTAAGAATGCAACTGGGGCCGCATCCCTCGCAATTTCTTAGTTTACGGGAAGCCGGTCCGCTGGTCAATGCGCCCAGGCCGCCCGCCCCTTTACGACTTCCTTTCGAAGTGTTGGCAACAATGGCTTATGTATATTCGGCTGACTCCGGTGCATCGGGCTCTCCCCTTGATCCTTGGCGCGGTTACGCTAGCCGGCGTTGGAGTGCTGTTCGCGTGGGACGCCTTCCCCCGGCTTTTTCCTGCCGGGGCGCATGACGTTCTCGCCGCGTTTCCCCTCGCCATGATCGCTGTCGCCTATCTCGTCTACCAGTCCACGCGCCGGCCTGCGCGCTCAGAGGCGGTCAAGGCGATCCTGCTGGCGGCTGCCTTTCTCTTCTGGGCCGCCAATCAGTTCTGGCCCAATCTTCGCCCGGCGACGCTCTTCAACGACATTGCCATCGCGCTCTTCGTCGTCGACGTATTTTTGGTGATGGCTGGCTGGCCGGCAACGTCGCCGGACGAGTCCTTTGCCGAGACCTACGCAGCTCCGCCCCCAGATAAGAGGAATTCCGTATGCTGAAGCCGCCGCGCCGCAAAAGAGACAGCCCCGCCTCCGCCGAACCACGGAGAGTAACTCCCAAGGCGCAAAATTTACGGAAAATCATTACCCCACGGATTGACTCCAGCGCGCGCCGGAGCTACTCTCATGCCCAGATAGCCGATTTGGTTGCCTACGCCAACCCGCGGACTGTTGAAGCGCTTGAGAGCTTACGCTCAGCCTTGTGTTGCGTCCCCGGCCTCCCTTTAGAACAATTTGCTTGCCTATGCCCTGTTGAACGCGGGCCGCGCCCGCGCTCTCTCCCGTCCGGCTCTTCGGCCATGATGGTTGCCGCGCCGGCTGCCGATAAGCTTCTTTTCGTCCTGTCGGCCGATCCCCGTTGGGGCCGCGGCCGGAAAACGTCAACCTCACACCGCCGTTTTGGAGGACATCGAATCCTTTGAAGATCGCTCTGGAGATCACGCCCAACCTTGAGCCCCTCTTTGGGACCCGCGACGAAAACCTGAGGCTGATGGAAGACTCGCTCGGCGTGCGCATCGATCTCCGCTCCGACGCCGTGCACGTGGAGGGCCCCGACGAAGGCGTGGCGCGCGTCCAGCGCATCTTTCAGGACTTCGAGGCGCTGCGCCGCCAGGGCGTCAATCCCCACAATGGCGAGCTGAACGGCATGCTGCGCCTGGTGGTGGCCGATCCGGCCGCCACGCTGCGTTCCGTGGCCGACGCCGGCAAGCAGCGCTCGGCGGGCGTGAAGCGCACCGTTCTGCCCCGCTCCGTGAACCAGCGCCGTTACATTGAGGCCATCGAGCAGAACGATATGGTCTTCGGCGTGGGCCCGGCGGGCACCGGCAAGACCTATCTGGCCGTGGCCATGGCCGTGGCTGCGCTCACCGCCAAGCGCGTGAGCCGCATCGTGCTGGTGCGTCCCGCGGTCGAGGCCGGCGAGCGGCTGGGCTTTCTGCCCGGCACGCTCCAGGAAAAGGTCGATCCCTACCTGCGCCCGCTCTACGACGCGCTCTACGACCTGCTCGATCCGGACAAAGTCGACAAGATGTTCGAGAAGAACATCATCGAGGTCGCGCCCCTGGCCTTCATGCGCGGGCGCACGCTCAATGACGCCTTCATCATCATGGATGAGGCCCAGAACACCACCGTCGAGCAGATGAAGATGTTCCTGACGCGCATGGGCAACAACTCCAAAGCCGTCATCACCGGCGACATCACGCAGATCGACCTGCCCAACCCGCGCAAGTCGGGGCTGCTGGACGCCATCAATATTCTCGATGGCGTGGAGGGCATTCACTTCTGCCACTTCGAGGAGTGCGACGTAGTGCGCCATGCTCTGGTGCAGCGCATCGTGCGCGCCTACGAGTCCGCCAAAGCCCAGCAGCAGGAGCTGCCGCTGACCGCGGGCGAGACCATCGAGGTCGGCGTTCCCGAGCGCGAAGACCGCCCCCAGGCGCAGCCGCACCCGGCCAAGCCGCAGTAATTTTGCGGCGCGCGTAGAATCAAGTGAGAGCCGAGCCGTCCGCTGCGGCGGAGCGCCGTGCACGATGATTCTTCTCGACACAGACCTTAAGCCAGACTTGGAGGCAGACCCTGCGCGGGGCTTTTGCTTTAGCGGCCAGGGCGGAAAACCGGCTTGCATTGTTCTCCCATTGGACGTACACTGAAATTGGACCAGAGTCCAGGAGCAATCCCATGCCGCAACCCGCCGCCATCGGCCGCACCGAACGGCGCGCCCGCGCCTTCCGGCTGGGCTTTCGCGTCGACGCCGAAACCAAGCGAATGGTGGAGCGCGCCGCCGCCCTCGAACACCGCAGCCTGACCGACTTCTGCCTTTCCGCGCTTACCGACGCGACTCGTGAAACCATTGCTCGCCACCAGAGTCTTGTTCTCTCTGAGCGCGACCGCGCGGCCTTCTTTGAAGCCCTGGTACACGCTCCTAAGCCAAACGCGCGCCTGCGGCGGGCCTTTCGCGCGGCGCGGGAGCGGGTCGTCGCCTGATGGGCGTGAACGAAGAACCTTTTCTCCTTGAGCCGCTCGGCAAGCATCATGATCGCGCCGGATTTCGCTGCGGCGTCGCCAGCCTGGATCTCTATTTGAAGTCGCAGGCCTCGCAGGACATGCGCCGCAAGGCCAATGCGGTATTTGTTCTGACCCCCAGGGACTGGCCCAGCCTGATCGCCGGCTATTTCACCCTGTGCGCCTACGGACTGGGTCCGGGAACCGTTCCCGAAGCGGCGCGGAAGCACCTCCCTCGCTATCCCATGGTCAGCGCCACGCTGCTGGGGCGGCTGGCCGTGTCCATTCAGTTTCAGGGCCAGGGCGTCGGCCCGGTTCTTTTGGCCAAAGCTCTCGAAAAGGCGTACGGAAACGCCGCTCAGGTCGGCTCCTCGATGGTGGTGGTAGACGCGATCGACGAACGGGCGGCAGGCTTCTACGCGGCGCACGGATTCATCCGGCTTCCGGAGTCGATGCGGCTGATTCTGCCCATGCAAACCATCGCAGCGATGATCGAACCGTAGCGTAGAATTGAAGGTGAAACGGGGCCGTGCGCCTGCCCCGCGGGACGGCCCCGCGCACGATGATCCTCCTCGATCCAGCCCTGGCCCCAGAATCACCCCTTGGACGAAGACCTGTTCGTGGGGACGCCGATGCCGGCCCTGCGCCTAAGACAACTGCGGCGAGGCGGACGGCTGAGCCTGCCGGCGCGCAAAACTCCATCCATTTTCGCCTGCCCTCCGCTCGCGCGCTGGCCCGTTTTCTCGGCGAGGCCCAATCCGCCGTCCATCTCCGCGGTCAGGTTACGGTGCTGCTGACCACCGACGCGGCGCTTCACCGGCTGAACCGGCGCTTCCGCGGCAAGAACAAGCCGACCGACGTACTGTCATTTCCCGCCAATCCGCTCCAAATCGCAAAGCCCGCGGAGCGGGTCGCCGGCGACGTGGCCATCAGCGTGGAGACGGCGCGCCGCCAGAGCGCTGCGTGCGGCCACTCTTTGGCAACGGAGATCAAAGTCCTGATTCTGCACGGGCTGCTGCACCTGGCCGGCTACGACCATGAAATCGACGCGGGACGGATGGCGCTGCGCGAGCAGATCCTTCGCGCCCGGTTCCGGTTGCCACAAGGGCTGATCGAGCGCGCCGTCCGCACATCCCGCGCAAAGGCGAAGCGGCCATGACTCCCATGGCCATCTTCCTCATTGCCGTTCTGGCCCTGGTGGAAACGCTGGCCGCTTACATCAGCCGCGTCTACGCTGAGTTCGGCAAGATCCTCAGCCGCGAGGAGCAGGAGAACCTCGACGCCTGGGAGGAACGGATCGAACCCCACCTCGGCCTCAGCCGCGAGCACGCCGGCCTGTGCGCGGCGGTGCTCCAGCAATTAGCCTTTGGCCTCATCGTCCTCGACTTCGGCGCGCTGCTGTTCATCCGCCCCGCGCATCTCGGCCCGCCGGCCCCTGCCGAAATCGCGCAGGCCGTGCTCGGCGTGGTGCTGGTGCAGGCCCTCTGCAACCAGCTTTTGCCCGCGCTGCTCTTCAACCGCACGCGCGGCCTGTGGGCGGCGCGCCTGCTCTGGCCCATCCGCCTGCTGCTCTGGCTGGTCACGCCCATTACCGTCTTCATCCGCTTCTTTCTTTCCGTAGCCGCGCTGGCTGAGCATCCGGCCGGCCCGGAAGAAGAACCCGCCGCGGACGTGGAGGCGCTGATCGAGGCCGGCGAGGAGGAAGGCATTCTGGAGCAGAGCGACAGCGATCTGGTGCGCTCGGCCGTGGAGTTCGGCGACAAGCTGGTGCGCGAGGTGATGACCCCGCGCCCGGAGATCTTCGCCGTTCCCGAATCCATCACGCTGGAGAAATTTCTGGAGCTGCTGCGCGAGCACAACTACTCGCGCGTTCCTGTTTATAATGGCTCGCTCGACAACGTGACCGGCATCGCCTTCGCCCACGACCTGTTGCAGATCGCCGACGAGGAGGCGCGCACGCGCACCGTGGCCAGCATCAAGCGGCCGGCGGACTTTGTGCCCGAAACCAAGCGCGGTTACGAGCTGCTGCGCGAGATGCAGCGCGAAAAGCAGCACATGCGCATCGTGATCGACGAGTACGGCGAGGTGGCCGGCCTGGTGACCATTGAGAATCTGCTCGAGGAGATCGTCGGCGAGATTCGCGACGAGCACGAGACCGACGCGCAGATTGAAGAGCCGCAGCGCGAGCCGGGCGGCTCGTGGCTGGCGCCCGGCAACTTCCCCGTGGATCAGGTGGGCGATCTCTTCGGCGAGTCCATCGAGCTGGCTGAGGAGTATGAGGCGGCAACTCTGGGCGGGCTGGTGAGCGAGATTGAAGGCCGCATTCCTTTAGCCGGGGAGGTGGTGCTGCTCAAGCCTGCCGGCCTGCGCATCGAAGTTGTAGCCGCTACCGGCCGCCGCGTGGAGCGGCTGCGCGTCTTCCCGCCGGGGGTTAAGAGCGGCGATGCCAGCAAAGAATCCCGTGCTTCCTGAACCTGCTCAGAGCCCCAGCGGAACCGTCATCAGCAGGAGGCCCAAGGCAATTGCATGAATGTTTTTGTTGGCAAAGATCGTTCTATTGGCGCGCGCCGTAGGCGCAACGTTTGTTAGCCCCGCGCTTCAGCGTGGGGAACCTAGGCCAAAATATGCCAGTCAGCCCCGTAGGGGCGGCGCGCGCTATCGCGGTTCTCCAATTGGTGTAGACCTCAACCGCAGCCCTTAAGTGGCGTTTTCCTTAAGAAAACGCCACATTGCACGGCCCTCAAGACCCCACGTGAATTGGAGAACCGCCGTAAAAAGACGCCCCTACGTGCCGTTCATGCAATTGCCTGGGGGGCTTTGCTGGCCGGCCCGAAGCCTGAGCGGAGTTTATTGCGGTGGTAGACTGAAGCCCATGCCGCACGGGTTGTTCATCACCTTCGAAGGGCTGGACGGTTCGGGCAAGACGACGCAAATCAAGCGTTTGGCTGCCTGGCTGGAACGCCGCGGACTGCCCGTGGTGGTCACGCGCCAGCCGGGGGGAACGGCGGCCGGCGACCGCATGCGCGCCGTTCTTCTGGATGCGCAGGGCGCGCCTTTGGCGCCCATGGCGGAGATGGCGCTGATGTTTGCCGACCGCGCCCAGGCCATTGCCGAAGTGATCCGGCCGGCGCGGGAGGCGGGCAAGATTGTCCTCTGCGACCGCTTTACCGACTCCACCGAGGCTTACCAGGGAGCAGGCCGCGGGCTGGAGTCCGCGACAGTTCTGGAACTGCACCGCCTGATCTGCGAAAACCTCCAGCCGGACCTGACCCTGCTGCTGCTGCCCGGCTTTGAAGCCTCGCTGGCCCGCGCCCGCCGCCGCAACACGCGCGTCCAGGAGCAAACCGGCGCCAATGAGGGGCGCTTTGAGGCCGAGCAGGACGCCTTCTTCCGGCGGGTGTGGGAGAAGTACCGCGAGATTGCCGCCCGGGAGCCGGAACGCGTGGTGCGGATTGAGGGCGACCTGGGCATCGACGAGGTCCACGAGCAGATTGTGGAAGCGGTGGCCGAACGGCTGCTTTTGACGGTAAGAGAAGGCTGAAAGCATGGGCTGCCAGGATGGGGAGCCGGAGGATATAATTTGCTGTTCGGAGCGGCGCCGTCTGAATTTTAACCACTACTATCGGGCCGATTCGCCGCCTGCACCCGCACCGGTTTCATCCGCACTCTGATCCACAAGGAGGTTGCCTTGCGATTCCCGACATCCATTCCCGCCAACGCGCCCGCACATGCGAACCGGAGCAAAGTCTTCGGGATGCGTGCCGGGTTGCTGCGCGTGCCTTTCGCCTTTTCCTCTTGCCTGATGCTCGCAGGGGGCTGGGCGCAGGCGCAGGTGACCGTGCTGCGGCACGTGACCATCATCGACGGCAACGGCGGCGCGCCGCGCCACAACGCAGCTTTGGTGATCGAGGGAGAGAAGATCGTCGCCATCACCGACGCCAATGCTCCCGTGCCCAAAGGCGCCAAGGTGGTGGACCTGCCGGGCAAAACCATCATGCCGGAGCTCGTCAGTGCCCATGTACACCTGGGATTGATGCATGGCACGGCCACCGCATGGGCCAACTACACCCGGGCCAACGTAGAGCGGCAGCTCTTGCAGTACCAGGACTACGGCGTGGGCGCGGTTCTGTGTATGGGCACCGATCAGCCGGAGATCTGGCAATGGCGCACCGAATCCCACGCGGGCAACTTTCCCGGTGCGCTCATCTACACGGCGGGAAGCGGCTTCGGCGTGCCCGGCGGCCTGCCGCCGGCAATGGCCGGCCACGATCCGACGTTTCGCCCCTCGACCCCGGAGGAGGCGCGCCGGGATGTGCGGCTGCTCGCGCCCCACAAGCCCGACGTGGTGAAGATTTGGGTGGACGATTTCTGGGGCCAGTATCCGAAGATGAAGCCGGAGATCTATGCGGCCATCATCGACGAGGCGCACAAAGAGCATCTGCGCGTGGCCGCGCACGTCTATCACCTGGCCGACGCGCAACAGTTGGCGGACGACGGCGTGGATATGTTCGCCCACAGCATCCGCGACGCCGAGATTCCAGACTCACTCGTCGAGGAGATGAAGAGCAAGCACATCGTGCAGATCACCACGCTGTCGCTGGACGACTTCCTCAAAGCCTACGCCGGTAGCCCCGCATGGCTCGATGATCCCTACTTCCGCGACGCGCTGGAGCCGGGAATGTTTCAATTGGTCACCAGCCCCCAGTACATGAAATCGATACAGGAGAGCAAAGTTACCGTCGCCGAGGTTCGTGCATTGCCGTTCGCCATGGAGAACATGATGAAGCTGTACAACGCGGGAGTGACGGTGGTGATGGGCACCGATTCGGGCGCCAACCCCCAGCGCGTGGTCGGCTTTGGCGAGCATCACGAGTTAGAGCTTATGGTCCGGGCCGGGCTCACGCCGCTCCAGGCCATCACGCTGGCCACCAAAAACGGCGCCGAGCTCCTGCGCGCCTCGAATGAGTTCGGCGTGCTCCGGCCGGGTTTGCGGGCCAACTTTGTCGTGCTCAATAAAGATCCCTCGGCCGACATCCGGAACACGGAGACGATCGACGAGGTGTGGAAGAACGGGCAATTGGTGAGCCACGGCCCGCACCCGCGGGAAGAGTAGGCGCGGCTGGCAACGGATAACTTCGAGGACGGCGCCCGGATGCGGCGGCAGCGCGTCGCGCGGGGGCCGTGGGCTACTGCGTTGCCTGGTCCGTGAAGATTTCCTCGATCCTCATCCCGAACAGCCGCGCCAGTTTGAACGCCAGCGGCAAGCTGGGATCAAACTTGCCCGTCTCGATCGCGTTCACGCTCTGCCGCGACACTTCCAGCCGTTGCGCCAGATCCCCTTGCGACCAGTCTCGCTCCGCGCGCAAAACCTTCAGCCGGTTTTTCATCTGTACCTCAGCGTGACCAGCCCGTAGGAGATACCAGTGCAGAAACAAAAAATCGGCCAGATCCAAAGGGGATCCAAGTGCTGGACATGCGCGAACTTCTCCAGGAAACCCCACATCGTGGCCACAACTAGAGTCGCTCCCGTGCCGCCGAGCGCGGACTGAGCCTGCAAATTGCGAATGAATTCATCCTTTTCCTCAGCCAGGTACCTGCCGGCAGCGACCAGCGCCCAGGCGATGGGGAGCGTGGGAACGAGCGCCATCAGATAAGTCAAAATGACCCCAGGGTGTCCGAAATGAACGCCCAAGAAAGCCAGCACGACGCAGAGAGGATAGAACCCGACAGCAGCGGCGTAAAAGTGAATGTAAAACCGGCGTTGCGCCGGACTGTTGACCGAGCAAAGCATGATTGGTCTCCTTTCTATGTGGCCTGACGGTCTCCATTTGGCCTGACCGTCGAGCGCGAAACTTTGAGCCTCGCGCCTGCGTCGGAATGCGGACGCTCACTTTCCGCGTGCGGCGCCTTCAGCCGGCTCTTCATCTGTACCTCAGCGTGACCAGGAGCCTGGCAATGGCCATAAAGAGCACGAACAACGGAAAGATCCAAGCTGGGTCCAGGTGCGGCGCGTGGGCATACGCTTCCAAATACCCCCAGATCATCGTCGTGGCCAAGATTCCGCCAATTCCCCCGAGCATGGACTGGATGAGCACGTTGCGCTGGAACTCGTCTTTCTCTTGAGCCAGGAACCTGCCCCACTCCACGAGCAGCCAAAGAACCGGAAGCGCAGGCAGCACGGCCACCGGATAAGCCGGCAGACCCTTCAAATGCCAAAGGTGAAACGCTGCGGCGGAGGCCAGTGCGAGCACTATAATCAACGCGGAGCTTATCAAGGAGGAACGTACCAACCGGCGTTGCGCGGGACTCTTCATACAACCGAACATGACTTGTCTCCTTTACAGAATGACAAGTAAACATTACAACCATTCGCGCAACCTGTCAAGTGTCATTGACATTTTTCTTCCGTCAGTTCTAAACCTCTGAAAATACGGGACCTTTCACTGCCTCGCAACTCCGAACGCCAACCCCGCTGACTCGTTGACCTGCTCGTCACTGTGAATGACGGACAGTGAGCCGCGAACCGACAACTGAGAACTGACAACTGACAACTGACAACTGAGAACTGACAACTATCCACTGTTCGCTGTCCACTGTTACGCTCGGTCCGTGGGCTTTCAAGACTTTTTAGGCAACACGGCCACCGTCACCCACCTGCGCGAGAGCGTGCGCGCGGAGCGCTTTCCGCACTCGCTCATCCTGGCCGGCCCCCGCGGCGCGGGCAAGTACACGCTGGCGCTGATGCTGGCCCAGGCCGTGAACTGTCTCAACCCTGGCGAGAGCGGCGGGCTGCCGGATTTCTGCGGCGTGTGCTCGAACTGCAATCGCATCGGCGAGGCCGCCAACCTGGATGAGCTGACCGCCGAGGCTGTAGCGGCGCGCGAGGAGTTGCGAGAGACCGACAAGCGCGAGACACGCATCCTCATCCAGACGCACCCCGACCTGCTCGTGATTCCTCCTGACCCGCCGCAACTGCTCATCAAGCTGGGCCAGGTGCGGCAGGCAATTCATGCCGCCTATTACCGGCCGCCTGTGGAAGCGAGGCGCGCGTTTACGATCTTCACTTCGTCGGCGTTCATGAAAGAGGCGGCCAACAGCCTGCTCAAGCTGCTGGAAGAGCCGCCCGAGCACACCACGCTCATCCTGCTCACAGAGAACCCGCAGGAGCTGTTGCCGACCATCCGCTCGCGCGCCGTGACGCACCGGTTGGGCGCGCTGCCGGCGGCGGATATCGAGGCCCTGCTGGCGCGGCGGCGTCCCGAGCTCAAGCCGCAGGACCGGGCGCTGGCGGCGCGGCTGGCCGAGGGCGCGGTGGGCCGGGCCCTCACGCTCGATCTGGGCGCGTATGTAGCCAGCCGCCAGGACGCGCTCACCATCCTCCGCACCGCGCTGCGTGAACCCGATTACTCGCAGCTCTTCCACGCCACCGAAAGCTACCGCGGCGGGGCCGAGGGCCAGGAGAAGACCGTGAACCTGCTGCGCGCGCTGGGCAGCCTAATTGAAGACCTGCTGCTGGTAGTGGCGGGCGCGCCCGGCCTGGTGCGCAACCTGGACCTGGCCGCTGAATTGGAGCGGCTGGCCGAGGGCGTGACCGTGGAGTGGATCGACGGCGCGGCGCGCTCGCTCGTGCAGGTGGAGCAGGGAATGCGCCGCAACCTGCTGCGTTCGCTCTCGCTCGACGCCATGGCCGTGAGCCTGGAACGAAGTTGACCAATCCCGCCGCCGATGTGCGAGAATAGGGGAGCAACCCCCGTGCTGACCCAGGCATCTTTTCAGGTAAGAGTATACCCACGTGCGGCACGGCTAACGGGGCGCGAGAAGCGTTCGCGGTGAGTGCGGCGTTGTCTCGTGCAGGTGCAGCGAAGCCCGAACCGGGCCATTCTCAACAGGCAGGCTGGGAGCCGTAGACGTAGCCGGGAGAGAAGAAGCGGGTGGGCGCGTTTCTTTCCCAATAAGCTGCGGGCCAATGAAAATTTCATTTTTATTTGCAGGAAGGACGTTTTCCTATGGGCGTTTCATCGATTCTTCTGGCAGCACGCGGCGAAAGCGCCACCGGGCATCTCCGGCCGCAGGGCCGCAACTGGAGAAGCCAGCCCGCGGTTCAAACCGGCCGCTTTCCGGCGCAAAATAATATAGAGGCTGACACTTCGCACCGGCACGCCGAACTGTTTTACTTGCAGAAGCAAATCTATTCGCAAACCCCGATGGTGATCGTGCTGGAAAACGGCGAACGCGTGGAAGGGTGCATCGAGTGGTACGACCGCAACGCGCTCAAGGTGCGCGGCAAAGTCAAGACCCTGGTCTACAAATCCGCCATCAAGTACATGTACAAGCTGGGCGACAACGGCCCGTGAGAGCGTTGGGCAGGGGCGCCGCACTCATCTAAGCCGCCGGCTCCGATTCCGTTCCTCCTGCTGACGGGCATGCGGGTTGGAGGGCGTCAAGCGCATCCGGGGCGGCCGGCGGCGGTGAGGAACCGGGATCACGCCTATTTACGCCCCTCCAGCCAGAACTTCCACAGCACCCAAAGCATGAACATCACAGCCAAAGCTGCCGGAATGAAGAACGTCAAGGGAGAGTGAAAGGCATCCATGAAAGATCCTGCTCCTGCTTTCCGCGGCCCGGGCCGCAGCCGATCTGGACCGCGCCCGGACCGGAGAGCGCGGGCTGGATCCAAGAAGAGACCGCTGGGATTAGAAGAGTCCGTACCCGATAAAGAAGGAGTAGACAGCCCGTAAGGGCTCTATAAAGGAGTAAGGGTGGGGGAGCGTGCTGGAGTGAGCCCCGTTCGACGGCAGCGCCGAGTCTTGACACGCAAGCGGGCGCACGTGTCTTATCTTGCTAGGCATTCTTTTGGAATCCGGCCGGAACGGGCGTAGGATAAAGCGCGCCGGTTCCCGGAATCGGAAGGCCAGAGGGGCGCTATGTCGAACAGGAAGCAGACGGCAGCAGGGTTTCTTCGTGGCTGGGGCACGGGTTGAAAAGTCAGGCTTTCCACACGGAGATCGGACCCTTCTTCCAGAGTCTGGGCTGCAGAGGACCGGTGGCCAGGATCATTCCCGGAGACGAATCTAATTCAGGCGCCCGGCAAGCGGTCGGGAGAGCCTGTGCCCGGAACGGCAAAGTGGCCGGCAGGGCGAGCAAAGGATGAGTGTGACGGCAAGTTTGGCATTATTGGCGGACCCATCCGGAGCAGCGCGGGCGGCCTTGCGTTTCTCCTGCCCTTGCTGTTGATTCCGGTGCTGTATCTGCTGATGATCCGGCCGCAACAGAAGCGGCAAAAGCAGTGGCAGACGATGCTGAACTCGATCAAGTCCGGCGACCGCGTGACCACAGCCGGGGGCATCCGCGGCATCGATCCTTTCCATCAAGGACGATGCCATCATCATTCGTGTGGCGCCGGACAACCTGAAGCTGGAAGTGGCCAAGAACGCGATCGCCTCGGTGACTACGCAAGACGAGTCTTCGGACTCAAGTAGGCCTTCGGCGGGCTTTGCCGTTTGGAGCATAGAGAAACGGAATATGAAGAAGAATCTCAAGAACAAAGTGGCCCTGATTATTGCGGTCCTGGTGGTCTGCTTGTACGGCATCTTTGGTGTGCCGGCGGGGCTCACGGGCAAGGATCTGATGGATGCCATGTCCAAGCGGATCCATCTCGGCCTGGACTTGCGCGGCGGGGCGCACCTGATCCTGCAGGTGCACGTACAGGACGCGGTAAACGACGAAACCAATAATACGGTGCAGGAGATCGAGCAGGACCTGAAGAAGGGCAACCTGACCTATTCGCAGGTGTTTAAGCCGGACCCCCAGAAGCCGGAGATCATTCGCATCGCGGGAGTTCCGCCGGCGCAATCGGGCGCCGTGAGCACCTTGCTCGATGGCGACAAGTACTCCGGCGAATACGACGTCTCCCAGGGAACGGACAACAGCTTGACGGTGACCATGAAGCCGATCTTCGAGAGGGACCTCGACAGCAGAACCGACGAGGAGGCCATCGAGACCATCAGCGACCGCGTGAACTCGCTGGGGGTGAGGGAACCGCAGATTCAGGAGTACGGGCTGGGCGCCAATCAGATTCTGGTGGAGCTGCCGGGCATCAGCGACCTGGATCAGGTAAAGACCATCATCCAATCCACGGCGCGCCTGGAGATTCACGCCGTCGAGGGAGGGCCGTTCCCGGACCAGCAGGCGGCCCTGGCCAGCGTGAGTAACATGCTTCCGCCTGAGGAAGAGATTCTGCCCGCTTCGGGCGAGCTGGCTGGCGGCGGCGGAGGCGATTCCTGTTACATTCTTGCAGCGCATGGCCATCGTGGCCGGCAGCGACTTCCGCTCCGCCGACGCCGGGCATCAACCAAAACACGGGGCAAAGAACCGTGGACTTTACGCTCACCGACGAAGCCGGCGACAAGTTCTGGAACTACACCAGCGCCAATGTAGGCAAGAGCATGGCGGTGGTGATGGGCGGCACGGTCCGCGAAGTGGCCACCATCCAGAGCGCAATCCGCGACAGCGGCGAAATCACCGGCAGCTTTTCCCCGGATGAAGTCATGATGCTCTCCAAGCTGCTTGCGCACCGGCGCGCTGCCGGCCTCGCTCAACTATCTTGAGGCCAGCACGGTGGGCGCGACGCTAGGCGCCGACTCCATCCGCGAAGGCGTCACCGCGGCCATCGTGGGCGTGCTCCTGGTTTGGGCCTTCATGCTCGTCTACTATCGCGGCTCGGGCATCAACGCCGACCTGGCGCTGTTCCTGAACCTGGTGATTCTGCTCGGCTTTATGGGCTTTTCCGGGGCCACGCTTACGCTGCCGGGGATTGCCGGAGTGATTCTGACCATCGGCATGGGCGTGGACTCGAACGTGCTGATCTTTGAGCGCATTCGCGAAGAGATTCGCGCCGGCAAAGCAGCGTCGGCGGCCGTGGACCAGGGCTTTGCCCATGCCTGGACCACCATCTTCGATACCCACGTGACTACCATCGTTTCGGCGGCCATCTTGTTTATCTTTGGAACCGGGCCGGTGAAAGGTTTCGCCACCACCCTGACCTTTGGTCTGGCGGCCAACCTCTTCACCGCGGTTTATGTCTCGCGGGTGATCTTTGAGGCGCACCTGAACAAGCTGAAGCCAGGCGAGATGGTATCCATTTAGTTTGGCGGCGTTGGCCGCCTGGCCAGGTCCGGGGCTGGCGGCGGGAAGCATGAAACGCTGCAGGAGTACGGAATCCAGCCTCCCAGGAAGGGAACAGATTCAGTGGAATTTTTTCACGACGTAAACGTGGACTGGCTGGGGAAGAAGTGGTACTTCCTCGCCTTTTCAATGATCTTCAGCGTGGCCGGCGTCATCTCGATGGGCTGGCACTGGGAGCACATCGGCAGCCCGGTGCCGCTGGGCGTGGATTTTAGCGGCGGCACGCAAGTGCAGGTACAGTTCCCCCAGCCTCCCAATATCAATCAGATTCGCCAGGCCACCGAGGCGGCGGGCATCAAGGGCGCCAGCGTGGTCAACTTCGGTCCGGCCGCGGATCATGACGTGCTCATCGGCCTGCCGGAGCAGACCAACGAGGCCGCGCTGGACGTGGGCCGCGAGCGCATCGAGAGCGCGCTGCGCCAGCACTACACCAACAGCTTCACCGTGCGCAACGTCCAGGTTGTCGGCCCCACCGTGGGCCACCAACTGGAAAAGCAGGCCGCGCTGGCCACGCTTTACTCCATGCTCGGGATGCTGGTTTACCTCTGGTTCCGCTTCCAGTTGATTTATGGTGTAGCCGCCGTGGTGGCCTGTTTTCACGACACGCTGATCACCGTGGGCGCCTTTTCGCTGGCCAGTTCGATGGGCTTCAACGGCCTCGAGCTCAGCCTCACCGTGATCGCCGCTATTCTCACTCTGGTGGGCTACTCCATGAACGACACCATCGTGGTGTTCGACCGCATTCGCGAAAACCTGCGCCTGAGCCGGCGCGAGCCGCTGCCTGAACTGGTCAACCGCAGCATCAACCAGACCTTGAGCCGGACGGTGCTTACCTCGGGGCTAACCTTCCTGACGGTACTTTCGCTCTTTATTTTTGGCGGCGAAGTCTTGAAAGGCTTTTCATTTGCCCTTGTGGTAGGTATTCTGATTGGTACGTACTCGTCGATTGCCGTGGCCTCGCCGATGCTGGTGGCCTGGCAAGAGTGGCGGGCCAAGAAAGGCCGGGCGACGGCCCTGCCGGCCGCGAAACGCGGTAGAGCGTAGGAGATTATCAGCGCTTTTTTTAAGTCAATACCCTCGCCATCCGGCAAAAGGGGTCATTCCTTTAAGCGAAGCGCAACTTGTGAGAGGCCGCGTGGAGTTGCGATCAAAGGGCAACTGAGGGAAGAAAAGAGTTGCACCAATTTCGCAGCACACTTTGCAGCCGGGGCGTGGTTCTGATAAGGTGGACACGCTTCTAAGAGGCAGTTTTTAGGACGTGGGAACTTTTGCGGTTCTCAAGGTGTCTAACTAGAAGTAACCAAACACTGGATTCGAGGCTGGCTATGTTTGAAGATTCCACATTTGAATCCGGAGGCAGGATTAGGAAAAGTAGCAAGAGCGGCCGTTGGATGATATTCACCGGCAGCATCAATGCCGCCATTCTGATACTCCTGATCCTGATTCCGCTGATCTATCCTGAGGCGCTGCCTACGGAAATGATGCAGGCGCTTTTGTTTGCCCCTCCACCCCCGCCACCGCCTCCTCCGCCACCGCCGCCTCCGGAGGTCCATGTGGTCCATGTACAACCGCAGATGATGAACAATCAGCTCACGGCGCCCAGCAAGATCCCGAAAAATATTATGATGGTCACGTCCAAGGAAGCGCCGCCCGCCAACTTCGGCGTAGCGGGCATGGAGGGCCTCGGGGGCAGCAGTTCCATGGGCAGCATCTTCGGCAATACCGGACCGAAGGTGAAGGCCGCGCCTCCGAAAAAGGTCAACATCTCCGCGGGCGTGGCCGTGGGCATGTTGATTCAGAAGACGATACCTGTTTACCCGCCGATCGCCAAAGCGGCTCGCGTGCAGGGCACGGTGGTGCTGCAGGCCGAAATCTCCAAGCAGGGAACGATCCAGGATCTACGTGTCCTCAGTGGACCGGCCATGTTGCAGGAGGCGGCGCTGGATGCGGTGAGAACCTGGCGCTACAGGCCTTACCTGCTCAATGGCGATCCGGTGGAGGTCGAAACTACGATTAACGTGATCTTCACTTTAGGGGATTAACGTCGTTTTCACGAGGGGAGATTCATTCACCGGCTTCCTGGCGTATGTTGAGCAGGGGGCTTCGCTAATGACCTGAATGCGAATCCTGAAGGAGCCGCATTCCCAGCAATGGCCCGCCGGGCGGGCCATTCTTAAGTTCACAAGAAACTCCTTAGGAGGAACGATTCAGTGATTCTCGCTCAACTCGCACACTTCGCTTCACATATCGCCAACAGCCTGGCCCTTTTCCAGGAAGGGCAGACGGTCAGCTTCAGCCCGCTGGGCCTTTGGGCCAGCATGGGATGGGAGGCGAAGGCCGTAGTGATCGTCCTTTTCATCGAGTCGATCTGGTCTTTGGCCGTGATGATCGACCGTTACCTGTACTACGCCGCCGCCCGCAAGCAATCGCGTGAATTCGCGCCCAAAGTGGCCGGCGCGCTGAAGGACAGCAAACTCGAAGAAGCCATCAAGATCGCCGACCGCAGCAAGAAGTCCCATCTGGCTGAGGTGGTGACCTCCGGTCTGCAGGAATTCCGCGCTTCCGCCGGGGTGGCGAACCCGGAGACCATCGAAAGCTCGAGCCGCGCATTGGATAGGGCTGAGGCCATCGTTCACGCCAAGCTGAAGAGGGGCTTGGGGGTTCTGGCCACCATCGGCGCCACCGCTCCGTTCGTGGGACTGTTCGGCACCGTGCTCGGCATTCTGCACGCCTTCCAGCAGATCGCAACCCAGAAGACTTCGGGGATCGGCGCCGTCGCGGGCGGCATTGCCGAAGCCTTGGTCACAACCGCATTTGGCCTGCTCGTCGCCATTCCCGCCGTCATGGCCTTCAACTATTTCACCGGACGCATGGAAGCCTTCGACGTGGAGATGGACAACTCGTCGAGTGAGCTGATCGACTACTTCATCAAGCAGAGCCACAAGCGTTAGGCGTTGCGGATGGTGTTTTCGGGCGAGAAGCGCGGTGGCGGGAGGAGGAAGCTTCTCCCGCTCCCCGGTTTAGCCAAGTGCAGGGCGCACGATTTCGGAAGACCGGAGACGATCCGGTAAAAAATCTCAAACGCACGGAGCCCAACAATGGGAATTGCATCTGTGGCGCGTACCGCAAGTCATGACGTTAACGCCAACATCAACGTCACCCCCATGGTGGACGTGATGCTGGTGCTGCTCATCATTTTTATGGTCATCACGCCCATGCTCACCAATAAGGTGCAGATCACGATGGCCGAGGTTAATAACGCCGTTCCTATGCCCGACGCCAACAAGGATGACGCCATCGTCGTGGCCATCACCCGCAATGGGGCGGTGTTTATGGGGCAGAATGAGATCGATCCCAGCCAGCTTAGCGGCATGGTGGCGACCAAACTGGAAAACCAAACCAGCAAGACCGTCTATATCCGCGCAGATGAGCGCACGCAATTCAAAGCGGTCGAGGACGCGATCGACGATGTGCGTACGTCCGGCGTGGACGACGTGGGTCTGTTGGTGCAGAGGCGCGAAGGCAACCTCGCCGGCGGCGATTAACTTGGCGCTTGTGTTGTACCCTGGCGATTTAAGGAATATCAAACAAGGAGCTTAAGCCATGTCAATGGATACGGGAGGACCGAGCGGCGGCGCGATGTCCAGCCCCAACGTCACGCCTATGATCGATGTTCTGCTGGTGCTGTTGATTATCTTCATGGTCATCGTGCCCACCGTGCCCAATGGCCTGAATACGCTGGTGCCCCAACCGCCCAAGACCAAGCAGCAACAGCCGCAGCCCAATGACCGGACCATCGTGGTTCAGGTTCTGTATCAGCCCGGCGCGCCTCCAGCGTACAAGATCAACGACACCGATGTGACGCACGCAGAGTTGTTGCCCCGGCTGACCCAGATCTACGCCAATCGCGCCGTGCGCGTGATGTTCATTAAGGGCGATCCTAATGTCGATTTCCGCTATGTCGCCGACGTCATCGATATTGGCAAGGCTGCGGACGTGGACCACATCGCCTTAATGACGCCCAAGATGGAAGCCGGTCAGTAACCGGAGACTCGGGGCCCGCCAGGCGGCCTGCCCCGGTAGCGCGGAATCGGAAGTGGCCAAGGGGCTGGTGGGGTGCGGCATTCCAAGTTGGCTTTTGCCGGCATCCGCAGCCGGTTATCCCCGGCCAAAATTGGAGTACAATTCTTCCTGCCTGGTTCCGGAGGCCTGTTTCCGAGCCAGTTGTAATAGATTTTGAGGTGCGCGATCAAAGGAACGCCCGCCTGAAGGAGAAGGATACGAACATGAATGGACCCGCACGTATTACGGCGCTTGCGGTGGTGTTGGCCGGCATGGTGTTTTCGATGAGCGGGTGCCGTCAGCTTGAGGCCCGCGACCAGTTGAACAAGGGGGTGGACGCCTATAAGAGCGCACAGTACGAAGCAGCCATCGACCACTTCCAGAGGGCCACGCAGCTCGACCCCACCCTTGCGATGGCGAAGACCTATCTGGCTACCGCCCTGGCCCAGAACGTGGTGCCCGGCTTGGATACACCGGACAACGTGAGGATGGCGCAGCGGGCCATCGAAATCTTTAAGCAAGTCCTGGCCAAGAACCCTAGCGATGTGAACAGTATCAAGCAGATCGCGGGCATCTACTTCAGCATTAAGCAACTGGACCAGGCCAAGGATTGGCAGAAAAAGGTTCTAGCCCTGGATCCCAAGGATCCGGAGGCGGCTTACACCATCGGCGTGATCGATTGGACTGAGGCGCACCAGGACCTCCTGAATGCGCTCCAGCCCGCCGGCCTGAACGACGATGGCTTAGGCAACGTCAAGGCGCCCAAGAAGGTGATGGAACAGGTGAAGCAGGAGACCGCTCCGCTGGTCGAGGAAGGGATGCAATATTTGCAGCAGGCGATCGCCGACCGGCCTAATTATGACGACGACATGGCCTACCTGAACCTGATGTACCGCAGCCAGGCGGATGTCGACTATGGCGATGCCAAGGCGGTCAAAGCGGACCTGGCCCAGGCGGATACGTGGCGTACTGATTCCATGAATACCCGCAAAGAAAACGAAGCCAAAAAGAACAAAGGACCGGGGGGAATCACCATGGGGTCCGGCAGCAGCCAGTAGTAAAGACCCCGCCATTGTTTGAAGCGCCAGCGGCCTCCACGTGCAGTGGAGGCCGTCGTGCTTTATCCATCTTTTTGATGCCATTCGATGAGGTGCGTCCTCATCGAGCCTGACAACTCTGGCGCCACATCTCGGTAGTGCCCGGAGTCTCTCGCACTTTCAATCTTCCTTGGAACTTACAGCGGTTCTCCGATTGGTGTAGAGGGAGCCCTGTATCAGGGCACGCCTGGTAGGTCAGGGATTTAACCCTGACTGCCCCAAACGCCTCAAAATAAAGCGCGGGCCTTACAGGTTGCGGAAAAACTCGCACGGGCGGTAGGCCGGGACTGGCAGGCAGGGACGTTAGTCCCGGCATAACGGCCACAGAATCAGCGGGGCCTAAACAGGTTGCGGAAAAAGGCCCGTTTCTCAGGCCGATGTTGCTTTTGTGGCCGTTGTTCGCGTCTTCAAGCGCCCTTTTCGCTGAAGATCGGTTGATATTTTGTGCCTGAAGGCCGTTTTATCGGCCTCCAGACACACTTCGGCCCTAACAGACCACGACTTGAATCGGAATCAGTCTCCGCATGCGCACCAAGTTGTACGCCGCGATGGTCAGCCGGTAGAACCAATCCACTCGCTTCAGTCCGCGCAACTTGGTCTGGCGCAGCGGGCGGTCCAACTTGCTCCAGCCGAAGACTCGTTCGATCAGCTTGCGTTTGCGCTGGCTGATCGACTGCCGCTCGTCGCCCCGTTCTGCTTCTGTCAAGCTGTTCCTGCCCAGGTTGCCCTTCACGTATTCGCTGACGTGCGGAGCAACTTCGCGCTCCCGAAGGGCACTCACGAATCCCTTCTCCTGATAACCCGTATCGGCCCCCAGAGTAATCTTTTGCTCCGGCCTGCGTTGCCCCATGGCGGGCGCGGCCCGGTCCAGCAGCGCCAACGCCGTGTCCAGTTCCGCATCGGCGGCCGACTGGCTGGCCTCGGCTGCCACCACCAACCCGTTGCGGTTCTCCATTAAGGCATGGCCCTGATAACTCGGCACCGCCTTATCGGCCGTGGCCTTCTTATACAAACGCGCCTCAGGATCTGTGGACGACTCGACCTTGTCGCGTAACAACACCTCGCCGCCGTAGCCGGAACCTGCGCCCGGCGCGGGCGGATCGGACTTCTCATGAAAGCTGCGCGCCGCGGCCCAGGCCTGGATCAGCGTGCCGTCCACCGTGAAATGCTCCTCACTCAACAAATCGTGCTCACGCGCCTCGACCAACACCGCATCCAGCAACCGCTGGCTGATCGCGCCGGAAATCAGCCGTTCGCGGTTCTTGGTGAATACCGTCACGTCCCAGACCGCGTCGTCCATCTCAAGGCCTACGAACCAGCGAAAGAGCAAGTTGTACTGCAACTGCTCCATCAACTGCCGCTCGCTGCGAATCGAGTACAACACCATCAACAGAGTTGCCCGAAGCAGCCGCTCCGGCGCAATCGATGGACGGCCAATCTCGGCATACAGCTTGTCGAACTCGGCATCCAACCGTTGCAAGGCCCGGTCGGCCAACGTGCGAATCTGACGCGCCGGATGATCCAACGGAATCCGTTGCTCCAAGGTTACATAACTGAACATCGCTGCCTGCTGCTTGTCGTCTCCGCGCATACTTCTTACTTAAACCAAATCCCTGTGGAGAAACAGTGATGGCCTTGGCTCCTTTTTCCGCAACCTGTTTAGGCCCTGAGGCATGCTTTCCGGGAATTTCGACCAGAATCAGGTCCTTTTCCGCAGCCTGTTTAGCCCCAGAGGTTAAGCTTCTTCTTCTATACCGTCAGGAGAAATGCTCTAAGTGGCTTTTTCATCCAGAAAATGCCACCCGGAAGTGCGCCGGAAATGGCACATAGTTCGAGGAGAACCGCTTTAGAAAGTGGTTGTTAGCCGCAGCATAAAGCTCCGCGAAGGGCCGATGGCGTTGCCGGAAAACAGGCCGCCGAAGTCGATCACATCCAAAACGTTGGTGAGGTTCTCCCCGTCCGCCTGGAGTTGCATATTGATTCGTTCGCTCTTGTGCACAGTGGCGCCTGCCGAAGCGTTCATCTGAAAGGCGGGCTCGATGCGTCCGCGGGCGAAATTGATGCGATCCAGAACCTGCTGGCCATATTCGGCCAGCACCTGCTGTTGCGTCCCGTCGAAATCGAAGGGCAAACCGCTGTCGTAATCGCCCCCCCCCGCAATCCAAAGCCGCGGCGCTGCCTGGTAGCGCACGCGCCCGCTAACGGTGTTGCGCTGGTCCTGGGTGTCCGGGAAATGCCCGGTAAGCTGGGTGGTTGCGTCCACGGCGTCCTGGCCGAGAAATAACCCGCCTGTAACCGGGAACCAGGCGTTGCCCACTTGATAGGAGTAACTCAGGAAGCCCGAAAGGCTATGCCAATCGGGAACATCGATCTTGCCCTCGGCGCCATAGATGACGGCCTTGCGGAAGGCGATGGGAAAGCTGATGCCGGTGTTCTGAATCTGGTCGTCATCGGCGAAGTTGTCCAGGTCGCGGCGGTACATGTTAGCGTCGATGCGAAGCTGGCCGAGAAAGCTCTTGCTGGCGCCGATTTCGTAGTAATTGCCGCGCGAGGGCTGAACCGGGAGGCGCAGAACCGTGGGCTCGAAGGATTGCACTTGAGGGGAACTGGAGAGCAGGATGTTTTCGAACGACGGGGTTTGAAAGACGCGGTCGTAAGAGGCGTGGACGATCAAATTGGCGCGGGAAAAATAGCGCGCCGCCGAGAGCCGCGGACTGAAGGCGCTTTGGTTCACCACCAACTGGTAGTGGTCCCAGCGCAGGCCGGCGTTTACCGTCCAGTTGCCGTAGTGCATCAGGTCCTGCACGAAGGCCGCTTGTTCCAGGTCGGGACGGCTGCCGGTAAACGCGAAAGTGGCTGCCGTGTGCGGATCGAAAGGGTAGCTGGAATACTCGGGGTTGGCGGTGATGGTGTCGCTATAGTTCTCGTGGAGAAATTTGTTATCGGAACCAAGCCCCACTTTCCACTCGTTATGGCCATGATGGATGGTCGCCGAGCTGTTGAAATACTCTTCCCTAAAGTCGTTGTGTTGAAAAACAAGAATGGGCCACGACCAGGGGTTGGAATTGAAGTCGTTGTGATTGTCGCGGCTCATCTCCCGCACATCGATGAGAGCGCCGGGCGAAAAAATATGTTGATAGCTCGCCATGCCCATGGTTTCGAAGTTATCCGCGGTCTGCAACTGGCGGGGAGTTCCCTGCGGCGGTGCGGGCTGGCCCAGCTCCGCCAGGAGCTGCGGATCTTCCTGCACATTCTCGTTGGGAATCTCGTAGCGGTCGATCTCGTGGCGCACGGACAGTTGCAGGCGGTCTCGCGAGGTCGCGTTGAGCTCGTAATCGGCGGAGAAATCACCCAGAGTGCCCGTGTTAGTGTAGTTCTGCGGCACCACGGGATTGAGATAGTGGTCCGTCATGCTGCCGCTGGCGCTGCCCCCCAGCGTGTTTTTGCCCCAGCTATATTGCGCTTGCGCGAAGCTACTGCCTGAAGCATAGCTTCCCCCGGAAAGAACAACTTCGCCGTGGAAACCCGGCTGTAAATTTTCCAGCGTGTTCAATACCACCACGCCTCCCATCTTTCTGCCGAACTCGGCCGGGATTCCCGCCGTGTAGATGCTCATCGACTGTATATCGCTGGCTTCAATCGCCGGCCCGAAACTGGGCGAGCGATTGTCCGTGAGAGGAATGCCATCGATCACAAACTGGGTTTGATCTTCCGCGCCGCGCGGATGCAGGACGGCATTGCCTTCATACAGCCACCCTGGCTGAGAGACGACCAGGTCCTGCAAAGACCGGCCGGGGATGGATTCAGGCCGGTGCTGAATGGTGCCCAGCCCGATCTGATCCACCGAACCCGCCTCCTCTGGATTGATGAGCGTGTTGGCGGCATTGACCGTGACCGTCTGTTGCACGACCGCCAGATTCAACTGGATGATGCGCTGAACGGGAAGCGCGGAGCGGATGATAAGAGCCTCTGAAACCGGTGCGAACCCGGCCTTCTCAATCTCCAGCCGGTAAACGCCGTAGGGCAGTCTCTGGACCGTCAGCTGGCCCTGGTTATTGGTTTCCAGAGTGGCGCTGTACTGGTTGGCCTCGCTGACCAGATGCACGACGGCTTTCACCGCGCCGCCCGATGAATCCGTCACTTTCAGTTGCAGTTCGCCGCTGTAGGTCTGGCTGAAAGCGGGCAGGGCGCAGAGGAACAGGAAAAATACAACTTGCTTCACGAAGGGTCGGCCTCTAATAGATTGACGATCTACTTGGGATGTATGGATGCAGAGCGGCGATCTTTTGCCGAACCGAGCGCTGTTGCCGCCCTCGATTCGAGTATTTCACAGCCTCCGCTTTCGCCGGTATCGTGGACTCCGGCCGCCAAGCAATTGAGCCGGCAGCCGGCCAGCCGCGCCGCTACACTGCTTTCCGCGCATCGGACCCCGCCCGGACACGCCAATGGCCTGGGACTCCCGCATGCGGCCCCAACGGCTCTTGCCTCTACCACCCGCGGTGATAGTACACGTAATACGGCGCTGAAAGGATCGCCATGAGCAGCGCAACGAACCATCCCACCACGGTCCAGCCGAGCAGGAGATTCAGCACCAGGATCCCCGTCGCGTTATGTGTGTGCCGCGCCGCCGCAATAATCGCCGGCAGGAAATAGAGTCCGATTGCAAGCAATAGAAAGTGCATAAGCATTCCCGCCATGTTCAGAAGATGCTACGCAAAGTTTACGCCCCCGGTTCCCTTTTTCCGCCGGCTTTTTTGGGCCGCTACAATCGATGCGTATGCCGACTGCCGTCCGTTCGCACGCCAAGATCAATCTGGGCCTTTACCTGGGCGCCCCGCGCGCCGACGGCTTTCACGCTCTGGCCACCATTTATCAGACGTTGGAAATGCACGACACGGTCACGGTGACCGCCCGAAGGGCGGCGTCCACTGCGTTGCAGCTCACTTCCAACGACAGCCGCGTGCCCACCGACAACCGCAACACGGCCTGGAAGATGATTTCTCTGGTTTTGGAGGAGATTAAGGTTACAGCGGAGGTTTCGATCCACATCGAGAAGCGGCTGCCGGTGCAGGGCGGGCTGGGCGCGGGCTCGGCCAACGCCGTGGCCGCGCTGATGGGGCTCGAGAACGAGCTAAGCGCAGAAATTAGAGATCAGAGATCGGAGATCAAAAGACAGGGACCAGGGGCTAGGGTCCAGGGAATAGGAACCCAAGACCCCGCTTGGACAAAGAAACGATTGGAGATGGCCGCGCGGGTGGGCTCCGATGTCCCGCTTTTTCTCATCGGCGGAACGGTTCTGGGAGTGGATCGCGGCCAGGAAGTGTACCCTCTTCCCGACATCGAGCCGCTCTGGTGCGTCGTGGCCGCGCCCGCGGAGGGCGTCTCCACGCCGCAGGCCTTTCGCGATTGGGACGCGCTCTGCACCGCCCAGAGTTTGACTGCCGCGGCCAGTGCCGGTAAACTGAAGGAGTTGAGCCGTGCCTATGCCAGCGCCTTTCAGGCAGCATTCCCTGAGGGCGGGCGTGGAACCGGCTCCTCCGGTGTCCTCCCCGAGAAGGAATTTGACCGGGAGGACCTGGCCGGACCCCAAGAGTCCGCGCTTGTCCGCACCGGGATCACGAGCTGGATCGAGAACGACTTCGAGCGCGTTGTCTTTCCCCAGCATCCCTCCCTTGCCGAAATCAAGCGTCTTCTTGCGGCCGCAGGCACGCCGGAGGCAGCCCTCTATGCCTCGCTGTCGGGCTCCGGTTCGGCGCTCTACGGGTTGTACCTGACCCGCGGAGATGCGGAAGCGGCTGTGGATCGGGTCAAGAAGCAAGTCCAAGGGGTGGAAGTGCGCATTACCCGTACCCTGCCGCGCGGAGAGTATTGGAGCAGGATGATTTTGAGACGCTAGCTTTCAGCTCTCAGCTCTCGGCTTTCAGTTTCTTCTGGCGGGACGAGACAGCCGGCTCCCGCACGGACACGCTGAAAGCTGACGTCTGAAAGCTGAAAGCTGTCCTCGAGGATTGACAGCCGAAGGTCGAGCCAGCAAGACTCTCGGATGCGGGGAGTTCTTTGGGCGATCGTTCAATGGTAGGACAATGCCCTTTGGAGGCATTTATCCAGGTTCGAATCCTGGTCGCCCAGCCAGGAAGGCAGCTTCTAGCTGTCAGCTTTCAACTATCAGCTTCATTTCGCGGGAGCGGACAAATTGCCGTACTGGCGAATTCGCTGAAAGCTGACGGCTGAGAGCTGAGAGCTAAACCTTGAACGCAGCCAATGCTAACCGGCTTGGAGGTGCTTTGCAGATGGAAGCGGGAACTGTGACGGTCACGGCGGAAGATAAGCGGCAACGAGACACGAGCGGTGCGGCGCGCGATGGCGTCAACCAAGCGCCGGCTTCGCCTCCGCAAGCGGGAACTGAGACCAAGGAGGCCAAGCCCATGCCGGAGCGAAAGAAAGCCCGCAGCCTGAGCGAGGACAAGCGCTTCAAGCTCTTCACCGGCACGGCCAATCCCGAGCTGGCGCGCAAGATCGGCCAGCACATCGGTGTTCCCGTGGGCGAGGTTAAGCTGCAGCGCTTTGCCGACGGCGAGGTCTACTTCCAACTGCTCGAAAACGTGCGCGGCGTAGACGTGTTTGTGGTCCAGCCTACCTGTTATCCGGTGGACCAGCACCTGGTGGAGCTTTTGGTGATGATTGACGCGCTCAAGAGGGCTTCGGCCGCGCGGATTACGGTGGTGGTGCCTTACTACGGCTACGCCCGCCAGGATCGCAAAGACCGTCCGCGCGTGGCCATCAGCGCCAAACTGATCGCCGACCTGCTGACCACGGCGGGAGCCAATCGCGCGCTGTTTGTGGACCTTCACGCGGCGCAGATTCAGGGGTTCTTCAACATTCCCGTCGATCATCTCTTCGCCAGCCCGGTGCTGGTGAGCTACTTCCGCGAGCTGAACTTGCCCAACCTGACTGTGGTTTCGCCCGACGCCGGCGGCGTAGAGCGGGCGCGGTTCTTCGCGCAGAAGATGGTCGCGCCACTGGCCATCGTGGACAAGCGCCGCACCGAACTCAACGTGGCCGAGGTAATGCACGTGGTGGGCGACGTGAGCGGCCAGACGTGCCTGATTATCGACGACATTATCGATACGGCCGGCACGCTAGTGAAAACCGTCGACGCGCTCTACGAATCCGGGGCCGCGGCCGTCTACGCCTGCGCCAGCCACGCCGTGCTCTCCGGTCCGGCCATCGACCGCATCGCCAACTCAAGGTTGCAACAGTTGGTGGTTACCGACACCATCCCCTTGCGCGAGGCGGCGCAGAATTTGCCCAAGCTCAAAGTGCTCTCCATCGCCGGCCTGCTGGGAGCGGCCATCGAGAGCATCCACATGGAAACCAGCGTAAGTTCGCTGTTTAACTAGCCCGTAGCCAGTAGCAGGTAGCTGGTAGCTATTCGGCAGCTTGAAATCACTCGCAGCTCCAACGGAGCTGCTTCACAAAGGGAGCGGAAGAAACGGCTCGATACCGTGGCGGGGAGCTACAGGCTGCCGGCTACAAGCTACAAGCCGCTTACCCCGTGCCCGATTTTTCAGGAAGCGAGAAAAACCGAAAATGCCAGAAGTTGTCGTAGCCACGCCCCGCGAGGGCAAATTCAACAAGAACGCCGCGCGCCGCGTGCGCCGCGCGGGCAAAATTCCCGCCGTGCTCTACGGTCCAGGCCACGATCCCGTCGCTGTCGAGGTGGAACCTAAGCAGATCTCCCGCATTCTTTTCTCGGAGACCGGCCACAACACTATCTTCGACGTGGAAATCGCGGGCCGGCACGCGGCCAAGGCCATGATCGTGGACTGGCAGCGCGAGCCCATCAAAGATCAGTTGATCCACATCGACCTGAAGCGCATTGCCCTCGACAAGGCTTTGCGCGTGCGCGTGCGCGTCAAGCTGCTGGGTGTGCCGGTGGGAGTCAAAACGGAGGGAGGCATCCTGGACCAGGTAATGCGCGAAGTGGAAATCGAATGCCTGCCCGCGGATATTCCCAGCCACATCGACGTGGATGTGAGCGGGCTGGAGATGCACCAGGTGATCCGCGTCAACGGCTTGCCGCACTCTGAAAAGATCCGCTACTTAAGCCCCGAAGACGCCACGGTGGCGCACGTGGTTTCCATCCGCGAGGAAGTGGCGCCGGCGGCGGAGGCTGAAGCGGTTGTGGCGGCAACCACGGCGGAGGCTGCGGCCCCTGCCGAACCGGAAGTGGCCAAGAAGGGCAAACCCGAGGCCGAGGCGGCCAAGAAGCCCGAGGCCGGAGCGGCCAGGAAGCCCGATGCCGGAGCCAAGAAGTAAGCCTTGGCCGCAACCGCGGTGGTTCCGGAATTGCCGCGCCGGAACTGCCGCGTCTTGAAGCGATGCGATGGAGTGGATTGTTGCTGAAAAAGAGGCCGCCTTCCGAGGGGCCGGAGATGGCAAGTGAATCCCGGAACCGCAAAAGCGAGTCCGGCGGCCGGCGCGGCCCGTTCCTGATCGTGGGCCTCGGTAATCCCGGCCTCGAGTACCTGTGGACTCCGCATAACGCAGGGTTCATGGCTGTCGACCGCATCGCCCAGCAGGAGGGAGTTGTGGTTCAAAACCGGCGTTCCAGGGCCACTACCGCAACCTGCCGCATAGCGGGGCGCGACGTGGTTCTGGCCAAGCCGGAAACCTATATGAACCTGAGCGGAGCTTCGGTGGCCGCTCTGGTTCATGAGTTTGATGTGGACCCGGCGCAGGACCTGCTCGTGATCTACGACGAGCTGGACCTGGCGCTGGGAACCTTCAAGATCAGGGAGCGCGGTTCAGCCGCCGGGCACAACGGAGCCCGCAGCGTAACCGGCGCCCTGGGCACGCAAGAGTGGCTGCGGTTGCGCATCGGCGTGGGGCTGGATGCTTCACGGCGCGGCCAAGGTTCAACCCGCGGAGGCTCCAGTACGCCGCAGGAAGCCGTGGCCGCCGGCGGCAGAAGACGGCCGGGCAGGGATTTCCTGCTCTCGCCCATGCGCAAGGCGGATCTGACGGTGATGGACGAAGTACTGGACCGGGTAGCCGCGGCCACCCGGCGCATTCTGGAATTGGGACCGGCAGCCGCAATGAACGAGTTCAACCGGAAAGAAGACAGAGATCAGGGACCAGAGGTCAGAGATCAGAATTAGCGATTGCTGCGAACTGTTTACTGATAACTGACAACTGATAACTGACAACTGATAACTGATAACTGACAACTGTGAGGTACAACGATGTCGCGTTTGTATGAGGTGATGTTCATTGTCCGGCCGGATATGGCCGAAGAGGAAATCGACAAGCTGATTGCCGGCTTCACTGCCACGGTCACGGCAGGCGGCGGAGTGGTCAAATCGGCTGAGAAGATGGGACGCCGCAAGCTCGCCTACTCGGTGCGCAAGTGCGCTGACGGCAACTACGTTCTGCTGACCATCGAGGCCAACGGCGCGGTGGTGCTGGAACTGGAGCGCCGCCTGCGCGTCACTGAGCCGGTGATCAAGTTTCTCACCGTGCGCATGGACGAGGAACAGAAGCGGCTGGCCAAGGTGAAGGCTCTGCGCGGCGTGCGCAGGCAAGTGAACGCCGCGCCCGCCGCTGCCGACGCCGGCGCGGCTCCGGAAACCGGCGAGCCGGCTCACGCCAGCGCCTGACGGAGTTGCTGCAAGCTGCCGCGGCTGGCCGGGAACATGGCCGCCCGGCTTCATCCAACGTTCCGCGGCGTTTTGGCGCGGAAGGAACTAAAAACCATGAAGAGGAAATACGATGTCTGAAGAATCTCAAGCCAAGGCCCCGGAATCGAGCGCACCCGCTTCTCCTCAAGCCGCGTCCGGACCCGCTCACGGTCACAGTCCCCGCTCCGGCGGCTCGCGTCCCGGAGGCGCGTCCGGCGGCCGCGGCAAATTTTTCCGCCGCAAAAAGGTGTGCAAATTCTGCACCGAGAAGATCGATGCGATTCCTTACCGCGACGTGCGGATGCTGCAACAGTTCGTGGCGGAGCGCGGCAAGATCGTGCCGCGGCGGCTCACGGGCGTTTGCACCACCCACCAACGCCGCCTCACGCGCGCCATCAAGCAGGCCCGCAATATCGCCCTGCTGCCCTTTGCCACGCGGAACTAATTTGCCGCCGGTTGCGGTTCCTGGACCCCGCGCGGCGCGGTTGACGCGCCGGGGCTCTGGTCCCAAAGACAAGAGCGCCCACGGCGCACTGGAGAATTGGTTATGGAAGTGATTTTGAAGGAAGACGTAGTCAATCTGGGCCATCGTGGAGACGTAGTGAAGGTGGCCGACGGCTACGGCCGCAACTATCTGCTGCCCCGCAAGCTGGCGCTTCAGGCGACTCAAAATAATAAGGCCGTCATCGAGCAAATGAAAGCCTCCGCGGCGCGTCGCTCGGCCACCGAGAAGGCGCAAGCCGAGGAACTGGCCGTCAAGCTCCAGCCGCTGGCGCTCAGCTTCATCCGCAAGGCCGGTGAGCATGGCCATCTCTTTGGCTCGGTCACCTCGGCCGACATCGCCGCGGAGTTGGCCGCGCAGGGCTTCGAGGTCGATCGCCGCAAGATCGTCCTCAACGAGCCGCTGAAGAGCCTGGGCGAGTTCACCGTGCCCATCAAGCTCTACCGCGAAGTCACCGCGCAGGTGAAGGTGAACGTGCAAGCCGAAGCGGCCGAAGGGGCTGAAGCTCAGGAGCCCGCTTCCACCGATCCTGCCGCCAATCCTGCCGCCGAATAAGCCGCCGCCGGATAGCAAGAATCGGGAGCGCCCCGGCAGGGCCGGGCCACGCACTTCGGCAGCCGCTCTATAGCGTTTTCACAATTGGTGTAAACCGAAGCCGGATAGGTCAAGTGGCGTTTTCCTCAAGAAAACGCCACTTTAAACGATGCCGGAAAGTTCACAGTAATTGTGAAAACGCCGTAAGCCCCGTCCTCTATTGCCTCACGGCCCACGCAATTCCATTGGGGCCGGGGTCGGCTGCAATGCGTCCGGTAACCGTCAGGGTTTTAAGATCGACCACCACGACGTTGCTGTCCGCTCCGCACGCCACGAAGGCGCGCCCGCCGTCGGGCTCAATCAGGACGCCGTTGGACGAGATACCGCCCCGGGGGCCACTGGCGCCAGGGTTGAGCGGGATGCGCTTGATAACTTGGTGCGTGGCCGCATCGATCGCCACCAGGTCCGCCCCGCCCGAGATCAGGACCAGCTTCCCATCGGGCGTAAAGGCCAAACGGTTGGCGTGCATCGCCTTAGCGTCAATGGTTCCCACAACCTTCTTCGTGTTGAGGTCGATGATGGTGACGTGACCGTCGACGGGGCTTGCCGTCCACATTTGCGTGCGGTCGGGAGAAACAGCGAATCCTTCATCGCGAATGCCCGAAGGAACAACGGTCTCCAGCCACTCGCTCCCCGGCGGCAGGCTCGCGCCCGCCGGAATGCCCGGCAGGCTTTGGCCGGGGTGGATCGCGTAGTTCTGGAAGATGGTGACGGTGCCGGAGTTTACGTTGGTGGCAACGATCTTCTGTGCGCCGGGGAAAACGTAGATCATGTGGGTGCGATTCTGGCCGGTTCCCATGATCCAGTCCACCTTGCCGGTGGCAGGATCGTAGCTGGCAATGGCCTTGGCTACCTCGGCCGTAAACCACAGTTTCCCGTCCAAAAAGTACAGTCCGTGGGGGCCGCGCAGGGGCCACACATCGATGGTGCGCTCCGGCTTCTGGCTCACCAGATCCACTTCCGTGATCGTATGGAAGGCGCCGAAGCCGTAGTTGGAGACATACGCGGTCAGGCCGTCTGTCGAGGCAATCACCTCGTGCGGGTTGTCGCCCACGGGAACGTGCGCGACCACTTGGAGGGTATCCGGATTAATGATATCCAGCTTTTGGGCGTTGGTGCACACCACCAGCAGCGCGGCCTTGGGGGTGGGTTGAGCGCATGCCCAGCTTGCAAACAGGGTAGCGAGGAACAGGATTGCGCAACGACGGCTTGTTCTCATTTTGCGACCTCATATATATGCCTTCCCTTAGGCGAACATATCCTTGTCCCCGGGGAAGTGAGTTGTTGGCTGCGGCTGGGCCGGTGGCTCCGAGGTGCGCAGCGATTCCACGACGGCTCGAACGCTGGCCAGCAGGGCGGAGAGTTGGCGCATGGGCTTGCCGACGGCATCGGTCATGTAAGCGCCCGCGTGGTCGATGGCATCGAGGACAGTGGAGATCATGGCGTCGAGGCGCCCCGTCTGGCGGCGCAGGCAATCGATAATCTCCGTGGTCGAGGATTGCAGGCTGGAGGCTTGCGTGCGCAACCCGTGGGCCAGAGCGGACAGGTCCTGGGCGGCCTCTGTGATTCTTGGCGTAACGTTCGCAACGAGTTCCCGTGTGTTGTTGATGATGGGCATCAGCGCCGTGCGCAAATCATCGACGTCTTGGCGCACCGAGCGCGCCTCTTTGCGCACAATGATGAGGATGGCCAGCAGAAAGATGGTTTGTAGCAACAGGGCCAGCGCGACTGCCGCGACGATGATGAGCTGAACGGTCTGAGGGGCGAAATTTGGCATGGGAACGAACTCAAAGATTTTGCGCGGAAACCCTTCGGATCTTCGCCAACACCATAGAATGCGTTCCCCGCGCGGGAAGCCGCATTCTGTCCGGGGCCTGCTCTCGGCTAGCGTTCAGCCGCTCTCACACTGCTCCGCAGCGGCGGTTACAGATTACAAGACCGCACCCGGCTGTGGCTTGTAAGCGGCCACAGGGGCTCAATACTCTTGGGTTTCGGTCGCTACAGTGGACGACGACTTGTAAGCCTGGCGGCCGGCATCAATGGCCGCGGTCACCCGGCCGCTCTGTTCGCTGACCAGGTTCTTGCCGCGCTCCACAAACTCTTCCCATTGGGCCCGTCCGCGATCCACGGCCTCACGGCCGCGCTCCACGTATTCGTTCACCTGTTCCTTGCTCTTGTCCACTAGGGCGCTGACCTCTTCAGCAGCCTGTTTTGTGCGCGCGCGCAGATATTCCGTGCCTTCGCGGGCGTTATTGGCCAGATCGTCGCGGGTTTCGCGTCCGCTCTTGGGGGCATACAAAATGCCCACCAGGGCGCCTACCCCCAATCCCGCCAGAAACCAGGCCAATCCATACGTTTTGTTGTCCTCTGCCATGGCGAAATCCCTCCTCTCGTTCAGCCTAAAGACTGCCTGAGCGTACCAAAAATCGCCGGAGCTCCGCAAATTTCCCCGCCTGCACCGCGCCGGCCGTAAGAAATACGTCCATTTCCTCTCCGGCGGCTCCGCCCTGCGCTTGGCGCGCACAAGACGCCGCGCATTGGCGTCAACTTATGCCATTCCAACCCGCGCGTCTCGTCCCTATCTTCGGCGGTTGCGGATTCCGTTGCCATCCTTAGTATATTCCCGCTGAGGTCAACCTCAGTGGGTCCGGCCGTCCACGATCCCTTACTTCCATTTACGTCTTCCATTGTGGGAACTGCTCGTGAACCGCTATCGCGTTTGGAGACTTATGCCCCTTTACCGATACCGGGCTCATATTGCAGCTTCCGCTCAGGAATTTCCTTCACGGAGCAGCAAGGCGCTTTCTCCCTGGCAAGGTGAGGAAAAAGTTGTATTCCGCGCTCATGAGCCTGTGGCGAAATTCCGGTTTTGAAAGGGCACGACTTCAGTCGTGCCGTAAGTAGTTGCAAAATGAGTGCGGCTTTAGTCGCTGAGGGAGGGTTTTACCCAGATTTCGACTTCTGCCACTGGCCGCTCATGGCCGCCGGGATTCATCCCGGCCTTTAAGCTCCAAGCTGCCGCAGGTTCCGCAGCCGCCCTCAAGCGCCAGAATCTCCGCGAAGTGAAACGCTTGCCGGTGGCCGAGTTGCGCGATCTGCTCCCGGCAACTGAAGCCGTCGGCGGCGATGATCGTCCTGGGTCCGGCGGATTCCACGGCGGGGAGCAGACCGTCGTTGGCGATGGCTTTGGAGACCTCGAATTTGTCCGCCTCGAAGCCGAAAGGGCCGGCCATTCCGCAGCAGCCGGCCTGGATCGGCTCGACCACTGCTCCGGCTTGACGGAGGAGCGCGATTTCGCTGGTCGGGCCGCCGAAGACGGCTTTGTGATGACAGTGGCCATGAAGGAGAATGTGCGCGCCCTTCAGGCGGCCGGCGGCAAAATCCGGCGCCTTGGCGGCGAGCCAGTCTGCGAGCAGCCAGACGTGCTGGCTGAGAAGCTTGGCGCGAGGATCGCCGGGAAAGAGTTCCAATAACTCGTCCTTGAAAACGCTGGCGCAGCTTGGCTCGAGGAAGATAAAGGGGAGTCCAGCGTCGATTTCAGAGGCCATCCGGTCGAGGACGCGGGCCAGATAAGCGCGTGCCGCGGTGAGGAAGCCAAAGTCGTAAAGCGGGCGGCCGCAGCAGATGTGTCCCTGCGGGGTCTGAACTCGGAAGCCTGCTTCGTTGAGCAGAGACTCGGCCGCGGCCAGGGTCTGCGGGTGGTAGTAGTTGTTCCACGTGTCGGGCCACAGCAGGACCACCTGCGGTGGGGCAGTCCCTTGGTCGAGATTCGTGGAGGTCCCCGGCAGGCCGTCCGCGGCTTTGCGCGTTTTTTGAAAGCTTCGCGGCGCCAGCCGCGGCAGTTGGCGCTTTTGCGCCACGCCGGCCATGCGCTTGACGAGCGGGCCGGTGGCCGCGCCCGTGAGAAGTACATTAGTGAGAGCGGGAGTGATGGAGCCCCAACGCGCCAGCCGGTCGGCGAAGCCAAAAATATAGTGCCGCAGCGGATGCACGCGCCCCTTGTAGTGCTGGGACAGAAACTCTGATTTATAGGCGGCCATATCCACCTGGACAGGGCACTCGGTTTTGCAGGCTTTGCAACTGAGGCAAAGGTCGAGGGCCTCGTAGACGGCGCGGCTTTGAAAGCCTTCCTCGCGCAGCGATCCGGCCAGCATCTCCCAGAGCAGATGGGCGCGGCCGCGCGTGGAGTGGCGCTCGTCGCCGGTGGCGCGGTAGCTGGGGCACATCACCCCGCCCACTGTCTTGCGGCAGGCGCCCACGCCCACGCACCGTTCCGTCGCAAGTTCCAGCGAGCCTTCGTCTTTCGCAAATGCGAAATTGCTCTTCCACGCGCCGATCGCCGGCTCTGCGGCCAGCGGGCCTTGCGGATCGAAACGGATGTTCTCCACGGGATCGTAAACGCGCACCGCATCGGAGAGCTTGCCCGGATTCATGCGATTTTCCGGGTCCCAGAGGGCTTTGAACTCGCGGAAGGCCTGCACCAGCTCCGGACCGAACATCTTGGGGTACAGGATGGCGCGGGATTGTCCGTCGCCGTGTTCGCCGGAGAGCGATCCGCCAAAACTGAGCACCAGATCGGCCGCGCGTTCGATGAACTCACGGAATTTGCGGATGCCCTCGGTACTGTGGAAGTCGAAGTTGGGGCGCAAGTGGGCGCAGCCTTGGCCATAGTGACCGTAGATCACCGTCTGGTAGCCGTAATCGGCCATGAGGGCGGTGACGCCGCGCAGATAAGCGCCCAGGTGCTCGGGGGCAACCGCAGCGTCCTCCCACCCTTCGCAGCCGTTGGGCTCGCCGGGAACGAAAACCGAAGCGCCGAGCGCGGAATCGCGGATGTACCAGATGCGCGCGGCGTCCGCCGGGGAATACGTGCGGGCGGTGGGCGATCCCGGCAGCGAAGAGGCGGCGCGGACAATCGCTTCGGCCTTGGCCTGCGCTTCCGCCGGCTCCCACGCCCCCATCTCCACCAGCAGAAAGCCGCCGCCAGGCGGAAGCAGGGCGATGTCGTTTAGAGCGAGACCCTTCTTGCCCAGGAACCTGACCAGGTTGCCGTCAAAGCCCTCCAGGCCGATGGGGCCGTGTTCGAGAACAGGAATCACGGCGTCGGCGGCCAGAAATGGGTCCGCAAAAGCAAGGACAGTGAGCACGCGGGCGGGCGGGCTGGAAGTGAGATTGAGCGTAGCCGAGACCACGTTGACGCAGGTTCCCTCTGAGCCCACCAGCGCGCGGGCTACGTTGAACTTGCCTTCGGGGAGCAGCTCATCGAGGTTGTATCCGGAGACGCGCCGGGGAATGTGGGGAAATTTTTCCCGGATGAGCCCGGCGTAGCGGTCGCGCAAGCTGACCAGGCCGGCGTAGATTTGCCCTACGCGGCCGCCGGCGCGGATCAGCGACTCAAGCTGTTCCGGCGGCGTGGCGCCGGCCGTCATGCGCGTCCCGTCGTAGAGCACAATGTCGAGGGATTCCACGTTATCCACCACTTTGCCGCCCATCAGGCCGTGAACGCCGCAACTGTTGTTGCCGATCATCCCGCCGAGGGTGCAGCGGGTGTGCGTAGCGGGATCGGGCGCATAGGTCAGGTGATGGACTTCGGCGGCTTCGCGCAGGCGGTCGAGGACGATGCCCGGCTGAACCCGGGCCAGCTTGGCCTCGGGATCGATGGATTCCAGAACCTTCATGTGCCGCGAGTAGTCGAAGACCACGGCCACGTTCACTGACTGGCCGGCCAGGCTCGTCCCCCCGCCTCGCGGCAGAACCGCTGCTCCCGTAGCGCGGCAGGCGGCCAGCGCGGCTTCCACGTCGGCGGCGTCGCGCGGGAAAACAACACCGATTGGAAACTGGCGGTAGGTGGATGCGTCGAAGGCGTAGAGCGCGCGTGAGCCGGGATCGAAGCAAACTTCGCCGCGCACAGTTTTCTTAAGCTGCGATTCGAGCTCGCGGTGCGCGGCAAAGTGCTCGTGGTCGAGCGGAGCGGAGTTGGAAACGATCGGAAGCAAAGTAGTGGTCACGGAAGAATAGTAACGCGAGGAGGCGAAGGTGTCGTGTGTCAGCTGCCCGGCCACTCTTCCACAACGATGCCGAGGCTGTTGAGCTGTTGGATGACGGCCTCGATGTTACGGCGTACTGCAAGCTGGTCCTGGGGGCTCGCGGCGGGCGACTCGGCCACGGCCATCACGCGGCCGTAAGGCCAGGCCAGCGCGGGAATCGCGGCCACGGCCTCGCCCAGCTCGGCAGGGCGCAGTTGCAGCTCCTGGCGGCGGGCATTCTCAGGGCGAAGAAAAGTTCCCTCGCCGTAGGTGCTGTGGTTGGCGTCGGCCAAAGTGATGCGCAGCGTGAGCATATCCGGCCCCACGGCGATAAAGGGATTGGCCCACGCCAAAGGATCGGTCACGCTCACATAGAGGCTCTTGGTGGGCAAAGGAATCTGTTTTAGCTCGGCGCGCTCGCTGTCCAGCACGGTAGCCGTGGCCTGGGCTCGATGCTCGGCATTCTCGGCTTTCCGGGCCACGCCTGCGACCGCCTGCTCTTCCTTGTGGCAGCCGGCCAAAACGAGGGGCAAAAGCAGGGCCAGGACCAGAATTCCCTTGGTGCGCGGGGCAGCGGTCACACCCTGAGGATAACAAAACCGGCGGAAAATGAGCGGCGGAGAGACTTTATCGGCCGGCCGAAGCCTGCGTGGGCCTCGTCACAGCGCGCCGGCAAGGCGGCGCGGTACCCTGTGCGCGCAGGAAGGGAGAGACGAGATGGGCAGCAAAGTTGTCGCCATCGTGGGCAGCTACCGCAAGGGAGCCACAATCGACAGCGCCGTCGAAGCCGTTCTGGAGGGCGCGCGGTCAAAGGGTGCCCGGACGCAAACCTTCTACTTGGCCGACGCGCACATCGAGTTCTGCAAAAACTGCCGCACCTGCACGCAGAAGCCGGGCGAGGAGCGGGGCAAGTGCGCGCAGCTGGACGATCTGGAGCCGCTGCTCAAGGAGATTGAAGCCGCGGATGCGGTGGTGCTGGGCTCGCCGGTTAATTACTACAATGCTACCGCGCTCTTCCGCAGGTTTCTGGAGCGGCTGCTAGGGTTTGTCTATTGGCCCTGGGGACAGAGCGGGCCCGTGCTGCGCACCAGGCGCCAACCGCGCAAGGCTGTGCTCGTGGCCTCGGCGGGGATGCCGGGGTTCCTGATCCCCGTCACAACGGGAGCGGCGCGGGCGCTATCTTTGGCAGCGAAGATGATGGGCGCAAGGCCGGTGGGCAAGCTGTGGATCGGGCTGGCCGCCGGAGAACCGCATCACGCCTTGCCGCCGCGAACCCTGGAGCGCGCGCGGCGCCTGGGAATGAAGCTCGCCTAGCGGCTGCCTCGGCCGCGCCGCAAACATGGCAATTTCCTGATCGGCGCCATCCGCCCGGAACCCTGGCCAACGGTCAATAAGCGCTTTGCCCTGGAAGCAACAGTTGAACCAAGGGTCACTTGGCCGGAAAAGCGGCTATTCGGCCAAGTGACGAGAAGCGCGTGTGAACTTAAGCCTCCGCCGCCCACCCTTAACTGGGGTCTCCGGGATGGACCTGCGTTTGCTTTACGTTCAGCATCTCGCGCATGACGATCATCAAAACTCCAACTTCTTATTTCGCCTGCGCTAGCTCCACAACAACTGCGGCAACTTTATCGAGTATCTGGTTCCAGCCCTCTACCTGGCCGCTATCTTTTGCGCTCTCCATGGTTTCGTTTCCAATCAAGGTGAGTTTCGTCTGGCCGTCTCCAAAATCCTCAAAGAGAACCACATCGTGCACATCGTCTATGGCCTCATGTTCTATTCCATAGTGCGCAGGCTCAACCTTGTTTCCCTCCGCGTCAGCAAAGTACATCGAGTAAACGATCTTCTCGTGCGGAACAATCTCGTAGTATTCACCACCGTTCCAGAACTCCTGCCCATCCGCCGCTCTCATGCAGCAGAGAAATTTTCCTCCCACTCGAAAATCAATTTTGCAGACAGGCGCGGTAAAACCCTTCGGCCCCCACCACTGCATCACATATTTCGGGTCTGTCCACGCCTTCCAAACCAGTTCGCGTGGGGCATCAAAAACTCTTGTGACAAACATCCGCTCAATTTCGTTAACCGCGTTTTTTGTCATCTCTGACCTCCGTTTTTTTCATTTGATTCACAATCACATCCAGCTTGTCGAAACTCTCTTCCCAGAATCGGCGATAATAAAACGCCCAGTCGCTGACTGTCTTTATCGTCTCTGGCCTGAGCGTGCACACACTTTCCCGTCCACGCTTCGTCTTGATCACAATCCGCGCCCGCACCAGGTAGGCAATATGTTTTGAAATCATCTGCTGCGACAGTGCAAACGGTTCCGTCAATCCATGCACAGACGCTGGCCCGTGCGAGAGCCGTTCGATCATCGCCCGCCGGGTTGGATCAGACAAAGCCGCAAATGTTGTACCCAATCTATCCACAACCATATGGTAGTGGATTTTCTGTAAATGTCAAGTGTGAATTTCGCGATCCCTGATTTCTGTTCACTGATCCCTGATTTCTGTTCACTGACCTCTGATTTCTGTTCACTGACCTCTGAACCCTGACACCTGCGCTAATTCATGCTTCCCCATCAGCGGCGTCATCGCAGTTGGGTGCATGGCTTAGGGAATAAGCTTCCTCGTGCAATAACGCATTAATCTGACGATTAAAGTGTGCACCGCAGCCTGCGCAGGAGCGCGAGCCGGCTGGGTTGAGGCGCTGGCATCAGGGGCCGGGGGAATGTGGATTGTCTCTGGAACCTGTTCTCGATCTATCACCGGCCTGTTGGGCAACTGATCTTTTCCAGTTGGCTCGCTAGGACAATCTCGGCGAGTGCATAATCGCCAATGTGCTCTTCGACATCTGATCGATGGCATGGGAGCGAACCCCATGCAGGGTTTCGGGCGGTTAACCGCCAAGCCTGCGGTTACCGCCTCAGCAACAATCCAGCCCGTCTTAATCCCGCGGTCTGCGGACCCGCCCGCAGCCAATTTGGGGGCAGAACTCGGAGCTTTTCGGCAACGGCTGCGCGGCAACGTCTACTTGGGCAGCAGCCCGTGGGCGATCGAGTCCAGCACCCCGTTCAGAAAATTGAGCGACTCCGGAGCCGAATAGCGGCGGCCGATTTCCAGCGCCTCGTTGATGACGATGGGGAAGGGCGTGGACTTGTAAGCGAGCATCTCGGCGACCGCCATGCGCAGCAGGTTGCGATCCACGGCGGGCATGCGCTCCAGGCGCCAATGCTGCGAGTGGGTGACGATCAACTCGTCGATCTCCTCCTGGCGGTCTTGGGCGGCTTGGAACAGGTCTTCCGCAAAGCCGCGGACCGCGGGCTCAACCTCGCCTCCGGCCTTCCAGAAGGTGGCGTGAACCTGCTCGGGGGTCTGTTTGCCAATGTCGGCCTGAAACAGCATCTGCATGGCCAGCTCGCGCCCTTTGCGGCGGGGTCCGGAGCTCAAGTGGCGCCGCCTTGCTGAAGTTTCCTGCGCAGGCTCACCATCTCGATGGCCGCGGCGGCGGCCTCAAAGCCCTTGTTGCCGGCTTTGACGCCGGCGCGGTTCAGGGCCTGCTCCAGAGTTTCGCAGGTGAGCACGCCGAAGCTGTGGGGAATGCCAGTCTCCTGCTGCGACTGGCCGATGCCGCGCGCCACCTCGTTGTAAATGGCCTCATAGTGGGCGGTTTCGCCGCGCAACAGGCAGCCCAGAGTGATAATGGCGTCCACGCGGCCGGCTTGGGCGCAGGCGCGGGCGGCGGCTGGAATCTCCCACGCGCCGGGCACGCGCACAATCTCGATCCCGTCACGGCTCGCGCCGCTGCGCACCAGCGCGTCCAGCGCCCCCTCGAGCAGGCGGTCGGTAACCACGGCGTTCCAGCGCGAGACCACGATGGCAAACCTTATGCCTGCGGCGGAGAGATCGCCTTCGAGCGCGATCGGCTTTCCCTTTTGAGGGTCGCTCCAGGTCCAGAAGCTGACCGGGAAGCCGGGCTCGGGCTCGACCGTGAAAATGCGCGACTTCCAGTGGGTTTCCGTGATCGGCCCCAGGCGGGCGAGGGCTGCATCGCCGCCCTGCGCGCGCAGCCAAGCCGCGGCGGCCTGATGCACGGCGTCGAGGGACGTGACTTCAACCAGGATGTCGGCGGTGGAGGGGAATTGGCCATCCACAAATTCAAGGTTGCCAAGCGGGGCCAGAAACGAAACTCCCCTGCTCGTCGGGGTCCCCGGCGGCAGGCCTTCGCCGCCGGGGTGACTGTTCTCTTCCTGCCATCCTTTGCCAGGTGCAAAGCCCAGCGCGGCAAAGAAGCTGGAGAGACGGTCATAGGCCGCCCGGCTGCCCGCGGGACGCAGAAAGGAGATGCCCTTAATCATGGTTTGATTTTAGCGGAGGCAGCGGGGATAGCGGAGGCAGCGGGGTCAGCGGAGTTGGCGGAGATAGCAAGTCCGCAAGTCACCGGGTCGTCAGAAAAGGGCGTCGCAGATGGGAAGACGGCCGTGGAGCCGGCCTTCCGTCGCTCCGAGCCCACGGGCAAACGGCTTACGTGATGGGCCGGGGCTTGACCGCGATGGCCGTGGCCGGAACCACGGTTCCGTTGCCTGAATAGATGCAGCCGGCATCGACGCCGCCCGCCGAGACCGGCGTGCACGCCGGCAGATTGGGGCTCACCTGCTTCGTATCCGTGGGTACGGCCGAAGAAGTGATGGTGTTTGGAATGCTGATGAAGTGAATCTCGTTGTCGCCGGCCGTGGAAACGAAGAAGAGGCTGTCGTCGGGGCTGAAGATGCCAGCCAGGGGAGCGGTGATGTTCGCGCTGCTCGCAAGCGTGACATAGTTCAGTGTGCCTGCCCCGCCGCCGGCGCGGGGCACGTAGTACGGAAGCAATGCGCCGGGCGTGGAGCCGGTGTAGGTGATGAAGGCCAGGGGAGTGCCCTGCGCCTGCCCGGCCGCCACCGGCGTGGCGCCGGTCACAACCTTGTTGACTGACGTGGCATCGACATTGGAGAGCGCGGTCTGGGTATAGCTGCTGTTGATCGGGAGCGGCGTGAGCGTTTGCACCTCGCTGGAGCCCGAGCCGGTGGTGGTGACGGGACACTGCGCCGGGGTGGCGATGCCGTTGGTCTGGGTCACGCTGGGAATCGTGACGTCGATGTCGTTGAGCGTGATTCCACCCCCGGACATCCACTCCGCGCTCAGGATATGTTGGCCGTCGTCGGTGGCCGCCAAAGCATCGCTCTCAATGGATTCCAAATCGCCCTGCGGATAGAACTCTATACTGGCGGAGTCTCCGACCGTGCCCGACGGGCACCAGGTGTGAGCCACGGTGGGATCGCCCCGGAGGAAAGCGCCGACTCCCGGAATGGTGATCGCAGGGGTTTGCGTAGGAGCCGAAGGAGCCACATTGGGCGGCGTCGTGCAGGAGGGTTGCGCATCGGGCGGCAGCGGACTGGGCGGCAATGCGTAGGTGCTCCAGCCGGTGGCCTGGCTATAGACATAGAGGCTGTCTGTGTGGCCCGTAATCAATTGCGTGCCGCAACTCGCCGGAGTGTTCAGATTGGCGTTGTCGGTGACGTAGAGGGTCTTCGAGTCCGGGGTCCAGACAGCGGCGTTGCCCATTCCAGGAAATGTGGTAGATTCGCCGCTGCCGTCGTTGTAGAGATAGAAAAGATGGCGCGCCTGGTCGTTGATCAATACCTGCGCATTGTTGGGCGATACGGCTAGCACCACGCCTGGAACCGACGGGAGTTCTCTCGTCAGGACGTTGCTGCCAGTGCTGTAGACCATCAACTCACGGGGGGAGCCGAAGTAAAGGTTAGTGCCGCTTTGGTCCATCACCATGGAGTTGGGAACGTAGGGCAGACGGACGTTGGAGCCAACAGAGCCCGAAATCAGCTCGATGGGAACAAAATATTGCGACTGGCCCGGCGCCGCTAACCAAACGTAGTCGCTGGCCGTGCCGGGAGTGGTAATGGTCACAGGATTGGAGGAGATCGACAGCCCGGTGCCATTCAAGCCAAACTCATTGATGGGAGCGGGATTGCAGTCCGTTGGTTGGCAGATGGCATAGACCGAAGCCACGCCGGGGAAACTGGTGGTAATGGCTCCGCCGCTGCCCGCTGTGATGTCGATCGGATTCGTGGACTGGTAGTCCAGGGCAAGGCCGGTGATGGGGTTGCCGTTGGTATCGAGGACTGTGGTGGTCAGATTCTGGGGCACTCCTTGAGTGACTGTTCCGGAGGTCTTCCCATTCGCCAGCGTAACGCTGATGGATTGCGGCGGGCAGGTGGAAAAGTAGCCGGCCGAGGCGCCGGAGCTGGCGACCGATGCCGTGATGGCGGTGGTGCCGGGCTGCTCGGCGGTGATTTGGTTGGTGGTGGCGTTGATGGAAGCCACTGATGACGTGTCCACGACGAAGCTCAGCGTGCCGATGGCTGACTCGCAACTGGGAACCGAGTTCGAATTGGGGGCGCAGAGCAGGGTCTGCACGCCATTCAAGTCGTAGTAGGCCTTATCGTCGAGCTGCGCCGATTGGCCTTGAGAAAGACACCCCGATGGACCAACAAGCGAAATGGCGGTTATGGGGGGATGGACAAAGACCTCGACCGGATTGGAGGTGACCGAGTGGGCGGTGGCCGTGATATAGGCGACGCCGTAGGGCGCGCCGTTGGTTGAAGGCAGCGGATTGGGGTAATTGCAATAGGTGTAGTTGGCAATGCCGCCGCCGGTGTTGCGATTCCACGTGCCCGCGCAGATCTGGCCGCTGGGCGAAATATCAACCAGCTGGTTGTTGGTGGTCCCATAGGCCGTGGAGTTTTGGAGCAGACTCAAAGCGTTGCCTTTGCAGCTAAAGGCCGCGGGCGTCTGCACTTGTGTGGTCTGCCCGTAGGCCAGCGAGATGCCCGTGATCTGCGGCTGTAGCGTGATGGAGGCAACCTGGCTGATGGTCAGCCCGTACCCCGCGCCGTTACAGAAGTTGGCCGCCGGGTTGCGCGTGCAACCAGAGATCGAAATCCCGGCTGGAATGGCCAATAAGAGCAAGCTAACAAGCGTCAAAAACCGCCGCATGAATCCTCCCCGCTCCGCCCGAGCATCCGCGGAACGGTCTATACGAATCCGTCAGAAAGATTGCCTTATGACCACTCGTGCCCATGCCAAGGGTGGGTGGCCTGTGCCTGGTGGCTCTGCCCCAATCAGATGAACCCGCGGCGCGTGCCCGCGGGCCGCCGAAGGACAACTACGCTGACAAAGTCTCCAAACTGAAAGTGTATCAGGCCCGGGGCCACCCTTGGCCACCAGCGCGTTGGGGCGAATCACTTTGCAATAGACTGCGGCGGGGCGGTTTGGCGAGCCGATACAACCCGGTCGTCCGCCGGCATGTACCGGGCAAACCACTCGGCGGCCCGTTCTAGAACGTCGCGGCGGTCCGCCGGCTTAACGAAGCCGTGGCCCTCGTTGGGGTAGACAACCAGTTCCGTGGGCACGTGCAGGTCGCGCAGCGCATGCCAGAACTCAAATGACTGCGGCGCCGGGCATTCCCCGTCCCGGTCGCCCACCACCACCAGCGTGGGCGTGTGCGCCTGTTTGATGAAATGGATGGCCGAGCTTTTGGCGTACACCGCCGGATCGTCGTAAACCGGCGCGCCGAAGTAGGGGATCATCCACTGATCGATGGAGTTTTCTCCGTAGTAGCTGAGCCAGTCGGAGATGCCCGCCCCGGCCACGGCGGCCTTGAAGCGCTGTGTCTGGGTGACGGCGAACATGGTCATGAATCCGCCGTAGCTCCAGCCCGTGAGCCCCACGCGGCCGGGATAGATAGGATATTTGGCCTCTACCGCATCCACGCCGGCCAGAATGTCGCGCAGATCGCCGTACCCGAAGTCCTTGCGGTTGGCCTGGGTAAACGCCTCGCCCTGCCCGTAGCTGCCGCGGGGATTGGGTTGCAGCACGAAATAGCCCAGCTCCGAAAACGCCTCGGGACTCAGGCTGCCGCCCGCGCCCCAGAGCGGAATTACCGCCGCGGCCGGCCCGCCGTGAACCTCGACGATCAACGGGTACCTGCGCGCGGGGTTGTACTCTTTGGGCAGCATCAGCCAGCCCTCTACGTCAAAGCCCTCGTTCCTCCAATTGACCGAAACCGACCTGCCCCAGGCCGGCTCCACGCCTCGGTTGATGTGGCTGAGCTGGATTAGGCCGGCGGATGAGCCCGCCGCGCCTGCTAAAGATGTCGCGCCCGGCCGCACGGCGTAGATCTCCGGCGCGCGGTCGAAGGTGCTGGCCCCGAACACAAACAGCGAGCGGCCGGCCGTGCCGGAAAGGCTAAGCTCGAAGCGCCCATCGCCCACTGTGCCGGGAAAGCTGAAAACCGTCCCATCGGCCGCGCCGGAAACATCAGTCCCGGCCGGATTGCCGCGGATCGCCAGCCGCAACAGCCGGCAATCGCCGCCCGCGATCTCATCCACGTAAAGATGCCGATCGCCATCCCACGTAATCCACGCCGGCGTGGACTGCCGGTGCGGCGTCAGATCGTGCGGCTGGCCGCCGCCGGCGGGAACCATCCACACGTCTCCGCCCGTCACGCCCTGGTCGCTCATCAATCCGCCGATAAACGCAATCTCTTTCCCGTCCGGCGACCAGCGCGGTACGGCAATCTGCAATCCATGCAGCGGGCCGGAGACTGCGCCGGGATCGACGATGACACGGGGAGCCGGACAGTCCCCGCGCTCCGCGCCCGCGCAACCGCTCTCTTCCGTGACCAGCCCCATAGCGCCGGCCGCTGGTTGCGTGTAGAGCTTCGCTACCCACCAATTGTTCTCGCCGGGCGGATCGGCGGCGATGTAAGCCAGCGATTTCGAGTCCGGCGACCAGTTGAACTCGTAGACGTGCAAATTGGGAGGCGTAAGGAAAGCGGGCGGCTCCGGCTCGGGCGCATCCACCCGCGCCGCGGCCACGCGCTGCACCTCAAGGTCAGTCTCGCCGATGACGCCCGAGGGCGGCGCTTGCGCCGCCAGCGCTCCAGCCGGACGTTCAACGCCCTCCACATAGAGATAGGCCACGCGGCTTCCATCGGGCGAAAAGGCCGGATCGCTCACGTAGCCGTGCAGAGCGGTGAGGCGGCGCGCGCGAGCCCCATCGAGCCGCCAGAGGTAGATGTTCGCCTGCCCGCCGGGATCCGCGCAATCCGACAGGAAAACCAGCGCGCGCGAATCCGGCGACCACGCGATCTGGCCCTCCTCGCATTGCTCGTCCGGCTCCAGGGCCGCGGTTACCTGCTCGCTCTCGTCCAGGCGGTCCAGCGGCGCCACAAGAATCTCGCTTCCTCCACTTGATCCCTCGATCCAGGCCAGCCTCTTGCCGTCCGGAGAGATGGCAACCTGGCCAAGGAACCTGCCAACATTAAGGCTGCGCAGCACCTCATCGATGTGAGCCGTGGCGGAAGCTGAGAGTTGATCCGGCTCCTGCGCCGCACGCGCAGAAAAGCTGAAGGTTAGACAGAAGATTAGGGCAGCGCCGGCCGGCGCTGCGGCGCGAACCAACCTGCGGCGCGGAAACCAACCCATAGGAGAAATGCTATCAGGGCGCCAGAAGTGGCGCTTCTGCCCAAATCATCGATTCTCGGAGCGGGAAGCGCTGGACGCCGCATGGGCGCAACAGCAAAGCCCCATCGAAATTCAAGAAGCGCCCGTACCGCCTAATTGTGCCGCGAACCTGCCCGCCCTGCCCGCCTCTACAATAGAAAAGTCGCTTGATCCACATTTCTCACTAGTACCGCGACCGTGTGATGGCGTAATTGACCGAGTGTAGCGCCGGTCTCCTGACCGGCTGTAGTGCGGGCCTCCCGGCCCGCACCTGTCCCGAAGTGATTACGAAATCACGTGGATTGGGTATTAGGCACTAGGAATCAAATGGTCCATCTTTCCGGCCTGCCTTCATCCATGGAATGGCGCGGGGTCTGGCTCATCATCGCGGCTTTTCTGGCCGGGGTGCTGAATGCCGTGGCCGGGGGCGGATCTTTCCTCTCCTTTCCCGCCCTTCTGGGCATGGGAATCCTCCCCGTGCAGGCCAACGCCACCAACACAGTGGCCATCTGGCCCGGCCAGATGACGTCCATCGCCGCCTACCGCGATGACGTGCGCAAGAACCTGCGCATCGCCTGGCCCATGGGACTTGCCGGCCTGCTGGGCGGCACCGCCGGAGCCATCGTCCTGCTCAACACACCCCAGCGGACGTTTCTGCATTTGGTGCCCTGGCTGCTCCTCGGAGCCGCTTCCATCTTCGCCGTCAGCGGTCCGGTGTCGCGCTGGCTGGAGCGCCTGGACCAGCAACGGCGTCAGGAGGCCATCGCCGGCCACGTGCACGCGCCCCGCCGCCTGCCGCTCTTCTTCGCCACCGTCGCGGTCTCGTTTTATATCGGCTACTTCGGCGCAGGGGCCGGCTTTCTGCTCATGACTCTGCTTTCGCTCTTCGGCTACCAGGACATCCACACCATCAACGCCCTCAAAGTGGTAGCCACCACGCTTGCCAACGGCATCGCCTTCATTATCTTCGTGGCGGACGGGCAGGTGGTGTGGCACTACGGCCTTTTGGCCATGATCGCCTGCGCCATCGGCGGTTACGCCTCGGCCAGCCAGGCGCGCCGCGTTCCGCAGCCCTTGCTGCGCACCATCGTGGTCCTCATCGGCCTTTCCATGGCCGGCTGGTTCTTCTGGACCAACCCCTGAACGCGGCGCCGCCGCCAGGCGATCCATCGAGCGCCCTTTTCCGCGGCGGCGTGTCCGGATCGCGCCGCGCGAGCCTGTCTGACCATGATTGAACGCCATCCGGAGGCGCTGGCAAAGTGAATGTTTAAATCCTGGGTCCCGGAATCGGGGCCTGCCACATGCCAGTGGGGGACCGCTTGCCGGGCGTAGCCAAAATGGCTACACTGGACGCAGGAGGCAAGCCATGCGACAGGTTTCACTGCGGGAGTTTCGTACGCGCGGTGCCAAGGCGCTGGAAGCCGTGCCGCGCGGGGAGACGGTGCTGTTGGCCGGACAGCAGGGACCGGCGTATTTTCTTGTTCCCGTAATGGGCGACATTGCCGCCCAGGAACGCGACCTCCGCAACGCGATTGCTAGAGCGAGCCTGCGTGAAGATTGGAAGATTGCCAGGCAGTTTCCGGTCACGGACCAAGAGATCGAGCAGGAGATTGCCGCCGCGCGCGCAGAGCGGGACGTTCGCACCGCGCGGCGCGCTGAACTCAAAAAGAAGACCGCCTGATGCGGCTTGTCGTTCTCGATACCAATGTCATCGTCTCGGCGCGGCTGAGCCCGGATGGCGTCCCCGCCGCCTTGGTGATGGACTACGTACTCACAGGCCATGTACAGGGAGTTACGTGCCCGAGCATAGTTGAGGAATATCTTGAGGTAGTTCATCGGCCTAAGTTCGCCCGCTACCGGTTTCCGCCGCCTTGGCTCGACCGCCTGATCGAAATCAGCCTGCAATTGCCCAATCCCGCGCCGTGGCCTCATAACCTGCCCGACCCCAAGGACGCCGTTTTTCTGGCCCTGGCCCACGCGGCTGGCGCCTGGCTGGTCACGGGCAACCTCAAGCACTTTCCGAAGGCGGCGCGGCATGGAGTGATTGTGGCTTCGCCGGGGAAGCATCTGGCGCGGCTTAAGGGTTAGCCCACCCTAGCCGAGCTTAGGATGGGGCACCCGGCCATAATGTCCCGCCTTACTTGGTTTTCAGGGGCCAAGCCTGTATGGCTAGCTTGGCTAGGCGTTTTTGCCGACCCTCAATCTCTGGGATTCCCCACCCGCTGGACTTGCCAATCTCTTTTGTAAGCCTGATCTTGGCCGCCTGAAGCACCGGCTTCTTGACGTCCCAACCAGCAGAGCCGATTGTTGAATTAGCGGTTGCATCGAGCAGTGCCAGATTGCCAATGCGATTGGTATATTCATCATACTTGTCCTCTGCAACAATCCAACTGTCACTCTTGGCCTCAGGCATAACGTGCTCTAGAGTTACGTTGATGTCCTCATCAGTTGAGTAATAAATGCCTTTGCCCCCCCTGCTCCGTCTCTCCAAGATTGCCAAATAGTACCGAGCAAGGGATGCTTGAGTGACAGACGCCTCGGCGAAGTCCAACAGAAATCTATCGTCCCTGGGAACAACTCGCAACATTTCGTCTCTCACTTGTGTAGCAGTTGTATAGGTTCTATCGCTAACTCGCTGCGCTGCGTTAGCATAGGATGTTTCGACAGGGCCGCTGCCCTGAATTCCTCCGATCAGCAGCCTGACCGACCATATAATCGCCATGTCGAGCAACTTGGCCATTTCCTTAGCGCTCAACTTATCCAGAGCAGCCAGCAAGAGTGGGCGCGTCTGCTTAAGGCCGAGCATCTTTAGCGTCGCTACAGCTTGCCGTGCCGGGCGGCTATACCTATTCCAAATCGAATGGGTGGGATTCAGAAGGGCGGCGTACTTGACCGCATTAATCTGCAACTGTGACGAGACTTCCAGAACGTCCGTAGGACTCTTAACATCGTCCTTTATCGCATCAAACAAGTCTTGGCTTCGCACAATGCCGTGACGCGACACCCAAAAGTGTCTCACGTAGTCCTTAACCTCTGTTCCTGCCACGGTATCCAAGGCACCGAGCATTTGTGACCAGTTGTGTTTAACCGTATCCAGATTGTCGGTCTCGGCTCGGCCAAACAAGTAATTCTTGATGAGATCGCTAGCGGATAGCTCTAGGCCGCGATCATTCATCGTTTCAAATATCAGGTACGCCGAACTTTCATCTGGAACTGTAATCCAGATAACCTTGGCTTTGGTCCTCAGAAACTCTACCCACTCGTCCAATTTGTCTAGGCGGTTTGTGCCAGTGAAACCGGCAACAATATCTTTGATACGCTTGGCCGCAATCTTCGCAGCTTTATCGATAAGCCTGTGCGACGGCGCGACCGCAATACCCGGCGTGAACGCCTTGCCGGACTGAACTGCTTTTCTTCGGCTATCGCCACGCGGCAGCAAAACACGCTTGAAAAAATAATCACGGTCCCGCTCATTCAAATGCAAATGTGGCTCCGCTGACTTCTTTCCCAGATAGTGCTCAGAGAGCAGGTACGCAGACTGAAAGGTTCTTGCTCCCGCTTCGTTGTCGCTGTCGTCGTTGGAGTCTCGAATCGCGGCTAGCAAAATGGCTGCGGTGGCCAACCGCTGCTGTCCATCAACGACTAGCAATTTCCCATCTGCTCCATGAATGGCAACAATTGTGCCCAAAAAATACTCAGCAGCATGTTTGCTGATCGCAAGGTTCAGATCGTCGTAAAGAGCCTCAACATGCTTGTCCTTCCAAGAGTAGTCTCGCTGATTTGGCGGAACCCAAATTATTTCATCCTTGAGAAGTGCGCCGATGCCTTTTGGGTCGATGTGTATTTGATCTACTCGGCTGGCCATCTGCAAATACCTCCAAACGCCAAAGTGCAGCAACGCCAGCGCGGCGCTTGCGTAAGATACGGAGGAACCTATCCGCTTGAGGGAAACCGCTGGGGACATTCATAACCCCTCCCCGGCTCAAACTGCTCGACTCCGCCATCATGCGCTTAAGCGAGTCGTGGAGTCAAATCGATTATCGCCTTCATTTAGCGGCACTTCTGGCATGAGTGAGGCCATGCCCTGATACAGGGCTCGCCCAGAATTTGTGGGGCAGCCTGCGATTGGCGCGCGAGCGTCTGCCCCGCCGCAGGCGGCCATTCTTCCTCTTCCTCGACGGGGCGCTCGGCGTTGGCGAGGATTTATACCGAGTCTGCCCCGAAGAACACCGCAGGCGAGCCTTCGAACCGGCGGCAGAGGCGCGCGATTTGGCCGCGGTTCAACCGCCGCTTGCCGGAGAGGACCAGCGAGACGGCGCCTTCACTGCACAGTAAGGATTCCCTCAATACCCCGCCGCCCCTTCTGATCCCTGACCCCTGACCACGGACCACTGACCACTGACCACTGACAACTGACAACTGACAACTGACCCCCGATCCCTGATCCCTGAAACCTGAAACCTGAAACCCGCATTGAGTGACTTTACCGCCCCCACTTTGCAAAATAGTGCGCAATTACCGGTAATTAATTTGTCTAATCCGCGCAATTGTCGGTAGATAAATATTCCCGGGCACGCAATTACTGGTAAGATCCCTCGCCGCTTCGCGAAGCACCGGGCGAACATTTCGCGCTCCGGCCTGAACTTCTAAGCCAACATTTGGCGCCCGTCCGCATACCTTTAATCCAACATTTCGCGGCACTTGTCTGCTTCCCAATGCCCGAAAGCGGGGTAGGCCTCCCGTTTCTTACAGCGGTTCCAGGATTGCTGTACCCAGGAAGCAGCGCCCTCAAGTCGACCCTCCCCAGGTGTGCCCCGATCGAACCGGGGATGCCCCAAGTCTCGTCCGCCGCGGCGGAAGACCCTGGGAGACCACCAACCATGTGCGAGCGGATAGCCAGAGGCTGCCCCACCGCCGGCGGCTACCCTTCCTCCACGACTACTCTTCCTCTTCCTCGACCGGCTGCTTGGCGTTGGCCAAAATCTTCTCCGCCACCGGTTGCGGCACGATGTCGTAGTGGTCCATCTCCATGTGGTAGCTGCCTTTACCCTGAGTCATGGAAGTGAGCAGGGTGCCGTAGGTGAGCATCTCGGACATGGGGACTTCGGCGCTGATAATCGTCGTCCGGCCCCTGGTCTCCATGCCGTGAACGCGGCCGCGGCGGCTGTTCAGGTCGCCCATGAGGGTGCCGGCAAAGTCGTCGGGAGCTTCGATGCCCACCTTCATGATGGGCTCGAGAAGACAGGGCCTGGCCGATTCCATGCACTTCCTGAACGCAATTCGCCCGGCCATCTTGAAGGAGAGCTCGTTGGAGTCGACTTCGTGGTAGCTGCCGTCGTAGAGCGTAACCTTAAAATCCACAACAGGATAGCCGGCGAGAAAGCCCCGGGCGGCCGACTCGACAATGCCTTTTTCTACCGCCGGGATGAAGCCCTTGGGGATGGAGCCGCCGAAGATGTCGTTCTCGAATTCGAAGCCCGCGCCGCGCGCCAGCGGCTCCATCCTGATCTTGCAGTCGCCGAACTGGCCGTGGCCGCCGGTCTGCTTCTTGTGGCGGCCCTGGGCTTCAGCCTTGCCGCGGATGGTTTCGCGGTAGGGGACCTTGGGGGCCTTGAGCGTGACCTCGGCGTGGTAACGCTTTTTTAAGCGGCTGACGATGGCTTCGATGTGCGGCTGCCCTGCGCCAGCGATGAGGAATTCATTGGTCTGCGGATCGCGGAAGAAGCGGATGAGCAGGTCCTCTTCCATCAGCTTGTGGATGGCGGGAGCGAGCTTGTCCTCGTCGGCGCGGCTCTTGGGCTCGATGGCGTAGGTCATGGCGGGCTCGGGGAGCGAGGGAAGCGAGACCTCGATTTCCGCGCCCTTCTGGCCCAGGGTGTCGCCGGTCAGCGTGTCGCGAAGCTTGGCCACCGCGCCCAGGTCGCCGGCGTGAAGTTCGGGGACCTCAATGGCTTTGCGGCCCTGCATGACGCTGAGATGAGAGAACTTCTCCTGGCCGCGGCGGGTGTAGTTTTCGAGGGTGGCGTCGTTGTGGATGACGCCGCTGATGACCTTGAAGAAGCTGATGCGGCCGGCGAAGGGATCGGACATGGTTTTGAAGACCACCAGGGCGGCGGGCCCGGCGTCTTCGACTTTGCGCGTGACGGCAGCCGGTTCCGCGCCTTCGGCCGCGGGCTGGCCGGCGATGGGCGCGCTGACGACAGGGGTTCTTTCCACGGGCGCAGGCGCGTAGACCTTGATGAAGTCGAGGAGGCGGTCGGTGGCGGCATTGGCCAGGCCGCTCGAAAAGAGCACGGGGAAAATGCGGTCTTCACGGATGGCTTCGTGGAGCGCGGTGACGAGATGGCCGGGGGCCAGCGTGCCCTTGTCGAAGAACTCTTCCATGAGCTCGTCTTTGCCCTCGGCGACGAGCTCAACAAGCGCTTCATGGTGGGCTCTGGCGTCGGCGGCGTGCGCAGCCGGAATTTCCGCGGAGACCTTGCCACGGCCGTCGCCGCCGGGCGCGTAGGTGTGAGCCTCCATGGTGACGAGATCGACCACGCCGTGGAAACCCTGGGCGTCAACGATGGGCAACTGGACGGGAACACAGCCGCGGCCCCAGCGCTCGTGCAAATCGTCGAGAAGCGCGTTCAGGCCGCCTCCGCCGCCGGCCTTGGGGTGGTCCATTTGGTTGATGAGGACGATGCGGGGAATGCGGGCTTCCTCGGCGTAGCGCCAGACGCGCTCGGTGACCGGCTCGACGCCATTCTGGGCGTTGACGACGATGATAGCGGACTCGGCGGGAAAGAGGGCGGCGCGGGCTTCGTGGGTGAACATGTGGAAGCCGGGCGTGTCGATGAGGTTGATCTTGACGCCCTGCCACTCGGCAAAGGCGAGGGCGTTCTGCATGGTCAGGCCGCGGGCCACTTCCTCTTCGTCGTAGGCGGTTGTGGCCGAGCCGTCAGCGACCAGGCCCTGGGTGGGAGTCATTTTGGCGGCATGCAGCAGCGCGGCAACGAGGGTGGTTTTGCCGCTTTGCGCATGCCCCACTACAGCCACGTTGCGGATCTCACTTCCCGGGTACGTTTTCATGAGCATCTCCTTGAGTTTGGTGGAAATCCGAGCGGCGAGGCGGAACGGAGCGCGGACCCCACAGGGACTGACCGAGGACGCCGCGGGAGGCGTCCGGAGGGCCGGATTTCAGGGCCGCAAGGCGCGGTCTACCGTTTTCCTCGCGCATTGGGAGGACTTTGGGCCCACGCCAAGCAGATGAGCCGATGAAGGTTCTGCCCGGTGTTCGCCGCTCGAAAGACGGATGCTATCACAGCCAGAGTGTGAACGTCCTGTGACTGGGCACACGGGGGGTGGAACAGTTGCCAGCGATCAGTTGTCAGTGGAGTTTGCGGCGGAGCCGCCAACCGTAGATGCCGAGATTGAAGGCGCAGACGGCCGTGCCCGCCAGGCTGACGGCCCAGCCGGGAAGGTTGGGGTAGACGATCGCGTCAAGGTAGTGGAGCAGGAAGCTGCCCTGGTAGGCGGCCGCGCCGGCGCCCAGTTCAAAGTAGGTTTCAGCCAGGGTGAGCGGGCACGGCCACGGGCCCAGCTCCACCGCAATGCCCCAGAGCAGGGCGGCGACGTGGAGGGCGGTCCACACGGGGCGTCCGCGTGTAAAGAGAGCGCCGAAGATGACGAGCAGAATCCAGGTCAGATGCGCAAACAGGATGAGGATGGCGGCGGTGGTCATTGCGCGCAACCTGATTTCATCGTAGCGCGCGCGAGGGAGGGCCTGGACCGGAGGGCTGGACCGCCAGCCGCCAGGCACGGCGCGATCCTCAGCCACGGAACCGCAGACCTTCCTATTGCGTAATAGCAAGCACTGTTCATTTGCGGACGCCGCAAGCGGGAATCGCACAAGCTGGGGTTACGGAGGGAACAGGCGAGGCGGCCTTTCCCAAGCGAATTCAAGGAGTTGCGGATTTTGCCGTTTTGGCCGCCCGCGTGCATATTCACAAGGTGTAAAGGGCCAATCATAAGGCGCGAGAGCGCGAGCGGGATGCTCGGAGGAGGTGCTTATGACCAGCGCAATGTATGACACAGCAGTTCCGGTGGTCATTGAGGCGGGCGAGCCGGGCGAAGCCATGGAGTTGATCAGGGGTAGCGAGCAGAATCTGCTGGCGCGGCTGGCCCCGCTGGTGCGGCAGGAGAGCGTGTGGCTGGATTTGAACGCGGTGGAGCGGATCGACGCGGCGGGATTGGCCGTGCTCATCGCGCTTTATTGCGATGCCTGCAAGGCGGGCCACAGCTTTACCGTCTTCAATCCCAGGCGCCACGTCCGTGAAATTCTGGCGTTGGTGGGGCTGGACCGGGTTTTGCTGCCACGAGAGGACGCCCGGGCGCAGCAGCCGCAGTTGGAGCAGAGCGCGGCGTGAGCGCATGGGCCGGACAGCGGGCTGCATCGGTCAAATCCCCATCTGCTCCGCGACGGCGTCTCCTTACGGACATCCAAATCCAAAATTTTGGCGGTTCATTGATGGCGGCTAGCATTTGTTTGCGGCTCTGAACTCTGCATTTTTGCCGAATTCATAGTCCAGCCCCTGATCAGCGCATCGCCGATGGTCGCTCGATGTGAACGATCGCCGGCAGGCACCCCCGGAACGGCCCATAAACGCCGACGGATTTAGCTGATGGCCGTTATTCGGTTCTCAACGCCTGCATGGGATCGACCGCGGCGGCGCGACGCGCCGGAAGCAGACACGCAGCCACGCCGGCGGCCAGGAGCACGCCAATGGCAGCGCCGGCAATCACGGGGTTGTAGGGGCTGACTTGGAACAATAGGCTTGCGATCAAGCGCGCAAATCCAAACGCGATGCCGGCTCCGGCCGCAGCGCCGGCCAGAACTGGCATCAGTCCATCGCGCAGCACAAGAGTGTAGATGCTCGCCTTTGGCGCGCCCAGCGCCAGGCGCAGGCCGAACTCCTGTTGGCGCTGAACCACCGAGTAGGTAACCACCCCGTAAACGCCTAGCCCGGCCAGCAGCAGCGCGCTGACGGCGAATAGCAGCAACAGGTCCATCTCGAAGCGGCGGTTCTCCACCGAGTCCGCGACCACCCCGCCGAGGGTGCGCACCAGGGGCACCGAAACCGCTGGATCCACGCTCCACACCGCCTTGCGCAAGGCATCCGCCGTCGCCGCCGGTCCCTGGCGTGTGCGCACCACCAAGCCGCCGGCGCTATTGCTGCGGTACCAGTACGGCATATACACCATCATCGGGTCGGGTTGGGCCAGCGAAATGGTTCTTGCGTCCTTCACCACGCCGATCACGGTAAATTGTTCCTTCTCGTCAGTCCGCGTAAAGTGGCGGCCCACCGCGTTCTCACCGGGCCAAAGCGTGCGCGCCGTCAGCTCGGAGACGAGGGCGTAGAGCTTGCCCTGGTCGCTCGCGCTCAAAGGCCGGCCGGCGACCAGCGACAGATGAATGGCTTTGAAATAACCTGGACTGATAAAGCGGAAGTGCTCCGTGGGAAGCTCCATGAACGGCCGAGTATCGCCCGCAACGCGGATCATATCGATCCATTGGTCGCCCGCCAACGGCAGCACGCTAATGATGCCCGCGGCCTCTACTCCAGGGAGCTGGCGCAAGCGGTCGAGAACCGCGGTATAGAACGCGGTTCGGGCTTGCGGATTGACATAGGCTTTGCTGGGCAGATCGACTTGCGCTGTGATGACGCGGCTGGCGTCGAAGCCGCGGTCGGTGTTCATCAGGCGGACCAGACTCGTAATCAGCAGCCCGGTAGTCAGCACCAGAGCCACGCTGACGGCAACTTCTACGGCCACCAGGATTCGACGCAGGCGTTTGCTGCTGCGCGACTCGCTGGCCATCCGCGACTCGCCGCGCAGTGCCTCCACGGGCTGGGTCCGGGAGCACATCCACGCCGGAGCCGCTCCGGCCAGCAGCGTGGCCGCAACCGCAAGCAGGAGAGCGCAGCCGGCGCCGGCCCAATCAAGGTGCAGCGGCCCGCGGAAGTCGACCTCGGGCGGTAGGTAATGCTGCATCACGGGCACCAGAATCGCCGCCAGCAGAATGCCCGCCGCGCCTCCCAGGGCCGCCAGCAGCGCGGTTTCGCCCATGGCCATGCGCAGCATCTGGCCGCGGCTGGCCCCGAGCGCCGCGGCCACGGCCATCGGACGCCGGCGGCTCACCGCCCGCGAAAGCAGAAGATTGGTGATGTTGACGCAGCCCACCAGGAGCAGCCCCGCCACCGCCGCCAGCAGGATGAGAAGCGGCGTGCGGTTGTTGCCCACGATCGCCTGCTGGAACGGCGTCAGCACCGCGGAAAGAGTTCCTTTTTCCTGCGGTGGAAGGCTGGCCGAGATCCTGTGCTGCAGCGCATCGATCTCCGCGCTTGCCTGCGCCACGGAAACCCCCGGCCTGAGCCGCCCCAGCCCGAAGAAATTGAATTCGCCCATGGCTTCACTGAGCTGTTCCTTCGTGAAAACCAGGGGCACGAGGGCTTCAATCGGGTGTGCGCGGCTTGAATTCGGGACGAAGGCGTTGACAACGGGCAGATGGAAGCTGGAGGGCATGACCCCGATGATTGTGTAGGGGAATCCGTTGAGCGTGATCGAGCGGCCCAGAATGTGCGGATCGCTCTCGAACTCGGTGCGCCACAGATCGTGCATGAGCACGACGACGTGGTTGCGGCCTTCCACAGCCTCCTGCTCCGTAAACGGGCGGCCGATTTGCGGCGCGGAGCCGAGCACCGGGAATATACCGGGGGTCGCGTTGATCACTTCCACCTGCACGGGATGACCGCCCGTCCCCAACGGCATGGAGCCTTCTATCATTGCCGCCATCGACTGAAAGCTGTGGCTGTTCCGCTGCCAGTCAACGAAGTGGTTGGCGCTCAAGGGCAGTCGTGGGTATAGGTCGCGGAGTTCCGCAACCTGCTCTTCCAGCACTAGAAGCTGATTGGGATTCCGGTAAGGAAGCGGCTTGAGCAATACGTCGTAGACAAGCGTGAAGATGGCCGCCGTGGCTCCGATTCCCAGCGCCAGCGTCAAAACTGCGGCGACTGCAAAGCCCGGCGCCCTGCCCAATTGGCGCGCCGAATAGCGCAAATCCCGGATGAGCGTTTCCATGACTTCTCCGCGCACGAGCGCCGCAGCCAAATTGCGGCGAATCCTGAAGCAATACTGCTTAAAGTACAGGCATTTTCGTCAGGGCGATGTGATTCTCACTACGCAGGCGCCGCCAGGCCAGTTCCGCCCCGGGGAAAAATGCCGCTTCGCGCAGCCTTCCGGGAAAGCGAGCCAGAGCATACACGCGCCGCGCCCGCCGCAGGCACGTGTTTGCCGCGCAGTTATATTATGGCTCCATCGTCGCAACCATCGTCTTTGCCGCCATCCGGCCCACGCCGCGTAGGATCGTCTTCGCCGGCCAGCGGCCCTCGGCGTTCGGGAAGAAGACTTCGCCCGCGCGCCGGGCTTCAGGACGGTAGTACCAGCGCTTGAGCAGGGCCAGATGGCCCTGGCGAACCGTGGCCGAGGGCGCAGTGTAGGGTTCCGGCAGCGCGGCCAGCGCCGCCTCCAGACGCGCTTCGAGCGCGCCTCGGGGGGCCTTGGCGGGCGCGGCGCTTGCTTCAGGGGCGAGTGCGCCTGATGATTCCGCACCGCTGCCGGCGCGGCTCAAGCCTGGGCGGCCACGAGAGTCGCGCGTTGATGCCTCGTCCTGCGAGGCGCCTTGATCGATCTCTGATCTCTGATCTATGTTCTCTGGCGTCTCCGGAATTGGTTCAATCGCCACCGGATGGGCGAAGAGCGAACTGGAGCCGGACTGCTCGTTCTGAATCCTCATGCCCAGGGTCGAAAAGCTGGCCGGACCGCGCAGCCGCCCGTTTTCAAAGACAAAAACAGCGACTTCGCCGGGGTTCGCGGAGGCTTGCAGAATCAGCGCGCGCAGCCGGCTCAATGGCCGCACCAGCTCGGCGGCCAGCGTGCGCACGGCTTCCACGCGCTGCACCTGCGCGTGGAGGGACGCGGCGGACTCGAATTGGAGGCTTGCCGATGCATCATCGCGCTGGGCGCGCAACGCCACCAGGCGGCTTTCGCCGCGCGTGGCCAGAAAGCTCTCCACAGCCGCGGCTTCCTGGGCGTAGCGCTCGTCGGTGCAGCCCTTATAGCAGGGCGCCAGGCACATCTTCATCTCCGAATAGACGCAGCCGGGAAAGCTGGGATCGGGGTTCAGGTCGAAGGTGCAGCGGCGCAGGAGAAAGAGCTTGAGCGCCTCCTCTGAGAATCGCTCCGCCGCCGCGCGCGAGGGGAACGGCCCATAGGCCCAATCGGCCTCACGCTGGCTGGGCCGGTGAGTAACCACGATGCGCGGATAGGGATTGCCGCCCAGGAAACGCACAAACGCCGGATGCCGAAGGTGCATCCGCTCCAGGGACTTCGTCCCGTATACCTTTTGGAGTAAATCAAACTGAACGAGAAGGGACTCGAACTCCGAACCCGTGAGCTGCCACGCGATCCGGCGCACGCGCCCCGCCAGTTGCAGCCGCCGCGGGTGCTTCGCCGAGGGCTGTAAGAGCCGCTCCAGCCGCGCCTTCAGATTCGGCGTGCGGCCGATGTAAGGCTCCGCACGAGCCTCCGCGCCAAAGAGCGCGAAGACCGCCGGATTCTGCGGCAGTTGGCTCAGCGTGGCCCTGGGATCAGCCGGATCGAAGCCGATCTCTTCCGTCGCAGCTCCGAAACAGCGCCCGTGAAACCGGGCTTCGGCTTGACTCGCTTCGTCCATCCTGCTCAAACTCCGCGAACGCGCGCGTAGCGCGGCTAACTCCGCCGACTCCTCTCACGCCCCCGCCACCGTCATGCCGTCAATGCGCAACGTGGGCGAGGCCACCGCGCCGCGAAAGGCCAGATCGTTGCCGATGGCCGTCACGTGGCGCAGTATCTCGCCGAGATTGCCGGCAACGGTCACCTCTTCGACCGCGTGGGTCAGCTCGCCCTTTTCAATCCAGAGGCCGGCCGCACCGCGCGAGTAGTCGCCCGTGACTACGTTGACGCCGAAGCCCATCAGGCCGGTCACGTAAAGGCCAGCCGGCACTTCGGCGATGATTTCCTCGGGCGCGAGCGCTCCCGGCTCGATGTACAGATTCCCGCAGCCTACGCCCGGCGTCCCGGCCAGCGAGCGCGAGGCGTTGTGCGTGGACTTCATCCCCAGCTTGCGCGACGTATATGTGTTGAGCAGATAGCTGCGCAGAACGCCGTTCTCCACCACCACCGTGCGCCGCGAGGGCAATCCTTCACCGTCAAAGGGCGAGGTGCCGAAACCGCCCGCACCCGAGGGCAGCAGCATGGTGTTGTCGTCCACGATGGTCAGCGTGGGAGCGCCGATCGCCTCGCCCAACCTTCCGGCCAGAAACGACGCGCCGCGCCAGATGGCGTCGCCCGAGACGGCTTCGAAGAGGGAAGCGAGAAGCGTGCGGGCGGTTTCCGGGGCAAAGACGATTGGCACGCTCTGGGTGGGCACGCGCCGCGCGCCTAGCCGGCGTAGCGTGCGCCGCGCGGCTTCCTGTCCGACCGATTCAGGCGATTCCAGATCTTTGAGCCGCCGCGCGCTCGACCACCAGCCGTCGCGCTGCATCTGGCCGTTGGCGTCCATGGCCAGCGGGGCCACGGAGACGCCGGCGAAGCTGGTGCGGTAGCCGCCCGCAAAGCCGCGCGAATTGGCCAGCGCCTTGCGCCCCGTGGAGGCGTCAAAGCTGCCGCCCTCGGAGTTGGTGATGCGCGGATCGGCGGCCAGCGCCGCGGCCTCGGCCCGCCGCGCCCACTCGATGCGCTGGGGGCCTGCGAGCGAGTACACGTCTTTGTAATAAAGGTGCAGATCGCCGTCCGCCGAGCCGAACTCGCCCGCATCCGGCAGCCCCGTGAACGGGTCTTCTTCCGTAACTCGAGCCAGCGCCAGCGCGCCCTCGACAAGCTTCCGGATGCCGTCCGCGCTTAGGTCGCTGGTGGAGGCGGAGGCCGACCGCCGGCCCAGAAACACGCGCAGCCCCAGGCCTCGCGAGCCGGATTCCTTCAGCGTCTCCACCTCGCCCAGCCGTACGTTCACGCTGAATTCGTCGCCCTCGCGCACTACCGCCTCAGCCTCCGTGGCCCCGGCCTTCATGGCCAGCGCCACCACGTCGGCGGCCAGGGCTTCAAGGTCGAGTGCGGCGTCGCTGGATGAAACGGCGGTTCGAGGCATGATTCCACAGTAACAAATGGGCTGTTCGGACCGCGGGCGCGGGCTTGAATCTTGGCTTCGGGGGTTAACCGGAAAGGGAGAATGGGAGCTTCAAGCGTTGCTGCTCAGCCCACAGCGCCGTTGGAATCGCGGTAAGCGGTTGACCCTCTATATCGGGCCAAAGGGGAAGGAGAAGCGCTCCGATCTTTCAGTGGGCCGGGAAATCGCAGGCAATTCCGCCCTCATCCCGGCGGCCAGGTCATGGCGCGGCCGCCCAACAGGTGCAGGTGCAGGTGGTCCACCGTTTGTCCGCCGTCAGCGCCGATGTTCACCACCACGCGATAGCCCTTGCCCAGTCCCTTCTGCCGCGCAATCTGCGCAGCCGTGCCCAGCATGTGCCCTAGCAGCGCGCGATGGCTCTCATCGGTGTCGTCCAGCGAGCCCAGGTGCTCCCGCGGCACGATCAGCACGTGCACCGGCGCCTGGGGATTGATGTCGGCAAAGGCGTAGACCCGATCGTCCTGAAACACGGCCGTCGAGGGAATGGTTCCTTCCACGATCTTGCAAAACAGGCAACTCATAGCGAGATCAGTGTACACGCGCGCTTTTCGGCGGCAGAAACGGCCCCATCCGCTCAGGCTGATTCCAGGATGATGTTGGCGTACTGTACGGTATCGGCCGTCCGGATCAAGCCGATCGCTTGCGGCACGCGCTTCTTAAAGTCAACGTGCGGCTCGAAGGTCAGCGGGATGCCCTCAAGCGCCGCTTCGAATGCCTGGCGTGTCCCGGCCGTGTTGACTGTGCGGAACTCCCCGGCCATAAAGGCACGGCCAATGTTGAAGTTGTTACGAACGGCCGTCAGCACATCCAATACGCGAGGCAGGTCATCCACGAGTGAAATGTCTACCGTCTCGATCTGCGGCCAAAACGGAAATCCGCGATCGGCGATGACCAGGGTGTTGGTGTGGCGCACGCGGGCGAGCAGGGAGAGAATGTGCGGGTTGAGAATGCCGGTCTTCAGCATAGAGGCGAAACTCCCTGTCCAGCATACAATAGCGCCATGCCCACTTCATCGCCCTTCCGCGTCGTCCATACGGTTTGCTCGCACGACTGCCCGGACTCCTGCGCGGTGCTGGTTACGGTGAACGCCGAAGGCCGCGCGATCAAGGTCGAGGGCGACCCTGCGCAGCCCGTGACCCAAGGCTTTTTGTGCGGCAAGGTGGCCAAGTATCTCGACCGCGTCTATGCTCCTGACCGCATTCTTTATCCTCTGCGGCGAAAGCTGGACGCAGCCAAAGGGCCGCTCCAGCAGGGGCACGAGCCGGAGGCCTTCGAGCGCGTGAGTTGGGACGAGGCCCTGGAGGCCATCGCCGCGCGCCTGCGGGAAGTCTCCGCGACTTACGGCCCCGAATCGATCCTGCCCTACAGCTACGCCGGCACCATTGGCGTGCTCGGCTACGGCTCCATGGACCGGCGTTTCTTTCACCGCCTGGGCGCGAGCCGGCTGGACCGCACCATCTGCTCTGAGGCCGGCGGCCAGGCCTGGAACCTGGTTTACGGCAAAAGAGTGGGAATGGCCACCGAAGACTTTCGCTTCGCGCGGCTGATTTTGGCCTGGGGCGCGAACATCCACGGCAACAACATTCATCTGTGGCCATTCATCGAGAAGGCGCGGCGCGCGGGCGCGCGTTTCATCGTTATCGATCCCTACCGCACGCGCACCGCCGCGCTGGCCGACTGGCACATCGCCATCCGCCCCGGTACTGACGTTGCGTTGGCCCTGGGCATGATGCACGTGATCCTGAACGAAGGTTTGGAAGATCGCGCATATATCACCGAACTGACCCACGGCTTTGAGAGGCTGGCTGAGCGCGCGCGTGTGTATACACCGGAGCGGGTTGCCGCCTGGACGGGAATGACGCCGGCCGCGATCGAGCAGTTGGCGCGCGAATACGCTACAACACGGCCCGCGGCCCTGCGCATGAACTACGGCGTGCAGCGCTCGGAGAACGGCGGCGCGGCGGTGCGCGCCATCGCCATGCTGCCCGCGCTCACCGGCGCGTGGAAGCATCGCGGCGGCGGCGCGCAACTGTCGACCTCCGGCGGCTTCACGTGGAACAAGCAGGCCCTCGAGCGCCCCGATCTTGCCCTCGCTTCGGCGCTGGGGCGCGAGGCGCGCCTCGTCAATATGTCCACGCTGGGCCACGCGCTGACCGAGCTGGGTTCGAAGCCCGGAGACGGCCCGCCGGTTCACGCGCTCTTCGTCTACAACTCGAACCCCGGCGCGACCGCACCCAACCAGAACGCCGTGCGCCGCGGTTTGGCGCGCCCCGATCTTTTCACCGTCGTCCACGATCTCTTTTTGAACGACACCACCGATTACGCGGACTTCATTCTGCCCGCAATCACCTTTCTGGAGCACACCGACATTCAGGGCGCCTACGGCCACTACTTTGTGCAGCTTTCGAAGCAGGCCATCGAGCCCGTGGGCGAGGCGCACTCCAACGTCTGGCTCTTCGGCCAGCTCGGCCAGCGGATGGGGTTTGCCGAGCCCTGCTTCCGCGATACGCCGGAGGAGATGATCCGCCAGGCGCTGGGCATCGATCCGGGCGGAGGCGCTGACAGCCATTCCACCAACGCCGATATGGAGCACATCACCGCCGAGGAGTTGGAGCGGCAGGGCCACATCCCGCTCGCGTTCCAACGCGACCCTGAAACCCGGCCTTTCCTGCCCAACACCTCGGGGCCATTCGCTACCCCCTCCGGCAAGATCGAGTTTTACTCCGAGGTCCTGGCTTCGGCCGGCGTTGATCCTCTGCCGGGTCTTTCTCCTCCGGCCGAATCGCGGTGGGGAGAGACGGCCGCGCGCTACCCGCTCGAATTTCTGCCTCGCAAGTCCGACAACTACATGAACTCGACCTTCGCCAACCTCGAAGGCCATCGCAAGATGGAGGCGCGCGGCAGGGAGCGGCTGGAAATGCATCCCGCCGACGCCCAAGCCCGCGCCATCGCCGACGGCGACCCCGCGCGGGTCTTCAACGATCGCGGCTCGTTAGTGCTCACGGCCACGCTCAATCCCAGCCTGCCCGAAGGCGTGGTGGCCGCGCGCCTGGACTGGGCCAAGCTTCAACCCGGAGGCTCGAACGTGAACGCCCTCACCAGCGAGCGCCTCACCGACATCGGCGCCGGCGCCACCTTCTACTCCACGCTGGTCGAGGTAGCCAAGGCCTGACCGCCGCGCTTGCTCACATCGCATCCGCCGCGCCAGTCTGTTCGCGCCCTGTGGGGAGCGCGAGTTTGAAGCGGGTTGATAGACTTGTGTGTCGGCTACAGCGTTTTCGATTCTGCTCTTTACAGAAACCGTGCAGCCGAGCGGCTTTTTCCTTAAGAAAAAGCCGTCCGCCGCGGCGGAGACCATGCTGCGATGTCAACAAGTGAAGCGAAAACGCTCTAATTCCGGGAGGCCTTGCCACCGTGCGAACCACCATGCAGGCTGTCGTCAAGGCCCATGCGGCCCCCGGCATCGAGCTGCGCGAGGCGCCGGTTCCCGCACCAGGCCCCGGCGAGGTGCTGGTGCGCGTCCAGGCCGCCAGCGTGTGCGGCACCGATCTGCACATCTTCAACTGGGATCCCTGGGCGCAGGGGCGCATCCATCCGCCGCTGATTCCCGGCCACGAGTTTTCGGGCGCCGTGGCCGCCGTGGGCCGAGGCGTGACGGCGGTGAAAGAGGGCGACATCGTGAGCGCTGAGATGCACGTAGCCTGCGGCAAGTGCCTCCAGTGCCGCACCGGTCAGGCCCACGTCTGCCAAAATGTCCGCATTCTAGGCGTGGACGCCGACGGCGCCTTCGCCGGCTACGCCGTCATTCCCGAGTCGAATATCTGGAAGCTCTCGCCGTCCATCCCTCACGATTACGCTTCCCTGCTCGACCCTCTCGGCAACGCGGTCCACACCGTGCTCGCCGGCCCCATCGCCGCGCAAAGAGTAGTCGTAACCGGCTGCGGCGCTATCGGGCTGTTCTCTATTGCCGTGGCCAAGGCCTGCGGCGCGGCGCGCGTCTTTGCCGTCGAAGTGAACGCGCATCGCCGGCGCGTGGCCGCGGAGATGGGCGCCGATCTGGTCCTCGATCCCGCGGCGGATCGCGCCGGGGAGCGGATCATGGAGGCGACCGCCGGCGCCGGCGTGGACGTGCTGCTGGAGATGTCGGGCCATCCCGAGGCCATGCGTCTGGGCTTCGCGCTCCTGCGTTCCGGCGGCCGCGCCTCTCTGCTCGGCATTCCCTCGCGGCCCTTCGAGCTCGACTTTGCGCGCGACATCATCTTCAAGGGCGCCACGGTGCAGGGGATCAACGGCCGCAAGATATTCGAGACTTGGTTTCAGATGGAGGCGCTGCTGGCCGCCGGCAAGCTGAATCTGGAGCCGGTGATCACGCACCGGCTCAAGCTCAGTGAGTTTCCGCGGGCGATGGAGTTGCTACAGTCGGGCGAGGCCATCAAGGTCGTCATGCGGCCGGATTGAGGGGGCGGGAATGCAGGCACCTCGTGCGGCCTCTTCGCTGGCTAGTTCACCGTCACCACCATGGTGGTGGAGTTGGTAATGGCGGTAACGCCGTTGGTCGATTGTGCGGTCACGATAACGGTAAATGTGCCCGCCGGCGTGGCAGGCGTGGTCGGAGGGCCGTGGTTGCGATAGTAGTAGAGAGGGTTGCAGGCGGTTGTGCCCAGAGTCGTTACCAGGCCCAATAGCGCCATGAGAAAGAGCCGTTGCAACCAGCGCCGCCGCCGCGATCCCCAGGCCAGGCCGCCCAATCCCAGTGTTCCGGGCAGCAAAAACGCCCACGCGATTGGGCTGCTTCCTCTGCCGCTCCCCGCAGGCAGCACCAGCTTCGACGCTGTTCCTTGCCGTTGCGTCTGGAGCACCATCAGACTGGTCGGCGGACAGGCGGATGCCGGAGAGCCGGAAGGGCAGCTTGACGGCGTGTTCTGAAGGATTTCCACGCTCTCAGGCGTAAACGAGCACGACGACTCGTTGGGCAATCCCGAGCAGGACAGGGTCACGAACATCGGCGCCGTCAGGGCGGCGTTGTTCTCCGGCGTAATCGTCAACTGCACCGTTCCCGAATCGCCGGGCGTCAGCGACATCGGCAACGTGGTGGGTGGAACCGCGGCCAGGCTCACCTGGAAGTTGGGCGTCGAGCCGCTATCGGAATCCACGGCAAAGGGCGTGGACGAGGAAGCCAGATGGGTCGCGTCGCCCGTATAGACCGCGCGCAGCGAGTGGCTGCCGCCGGGCAGCTCCACCACCACATTGGACTGGCCGCTGCTGTCCAGCTTCACCTCGGCCAGGAGCCGCGCGCCATCCTCGATGTTCACGGCTCCGCCGGCCGGCAAGCCGTCAGCCCCGGTCACGGTCACCGCGGCCGTGGCTTGCATCCGTCCGCCCTGGTCGCGGGTCTCTACGTTCAACGTGGTATGCGTGGCTACGCTCGCCGCTGCGGGCTCATTGGCCGCGGCCGCCGGCAGCACGGGCATGGCCAGCGCCATGCCCAACGCCGCCACCCACTCAAGCCGCAGACTGCGGCGCTTCTTGCTCCTCACGTGCACCTGCTCCAATTCCCCGGAAAGTTCGTGGTTCTCCAAATCTCGTCCCGCCGTTTACCTCTGTGTTAGACCCTTATTGTATCCGGCCGAGGCGCACCCCGGCCAATCAGCCAATGGCAATTGGATTACGGTCTTTGACGCTCAAAGCGCGAATTGGAGAGTATGCCTCGCCAGCCTGAGACCACGCCGCAACGCAGAGGGTTGGATGCTATCCGCTTTTACTGTGCCGGCTCTTCCAGCTTTGCCGCGCGCCGCCGCCTGCCGCTCAGCAGGTATATGGCTGCGCGCAACTCGAGCAGTGGATCGGCCGACGGTTCGATACCGTCGACCCGCGGAATCGGATCGAAGATGATGTGCTTCTGCTCGGCCGCATTGTCCTTTACAGCCTCGGTCAGCTCGATTGTGCCCAGTTCCGCCAGCTCACGGCTCTCCGGCCAATGCACCGTGGCGTCGTCTGTTGTGTCTGCCGGCGTGGCAACCTGGACCAGGACCTTGAACCGGATGGGACCTCTCGCCACGCGCGCCGCAAGTTCGTCGTAATGGTAGTTGGGAGCCAGCGCGGCTGCATCGGCATCGGATAAATACTCGTTGCCTTCGGCGGGAACGATGCGGTAGCGCCCGTACTTCCTGTCGCCCGCGGCATTGATAAAAGCGAACGCGGTGACGCCGAAGTAGCTGTCCCGAGCGAGGCTGGTGGGAAACGGCTTGGGAGCCTGGACAAACGCCAGCGCCGCCGGATGCGAGGCCAGGAATTTCTCCACGGGTTTCGGCGAAGGCGTGTCCGGCCCGTTGGCCGCCACGGCATTTAGAAAATCGAGAAACTGGTAGCCGTCGCGCGTGGGAAACCTGTCGGTCGAATGGCTCACGATATCGGTGTGCACGTGCTCGGCCAGGTTGAACCGGATCGCCAGCCCGCGCGGATTGGCATCAGGCGTGGAGTCCGGAATCTGCGGCAGGCCTGTCGAGTTGGAGAAGCGCACCGTCACTGGTGTGCTTTCCCGTGCGATGTGCGGCGCGCGCGTCAAAGCCTGGCCGCCGGGCAACGGGGTGAAACGCCCGGCCAGCATCATTCCTTTTGCGTGCACCGCGCGAAAGCCGGGATGCAGGCCAAAGAGCAGTTCGAATTGTTGCAGCAGCGCATTCGCGAGTGCGATCACGCGTTCATCTTGTGGCAATGGCATGGCTAATCCTCCTCCGTAACAGATGTACACGTCCGAGCAGGAGTTTCCACATTCTTTCCGAACCCGCAGCGACACCAACACGCGCCCGGCGGGAGCACTGAGCGACCGGAACAGCTGTCCGCGGTCCTCCGCCGCGTTATGCTTCTTCTTTGAGGTGATGCCATGACCCAGGCAACTCCCCGCCCCCAGCTCGCCCACCTGACCGCCGTGCTCGACGATCTGCGCGCCAAGGGCACTCATTTTATGCTGCGCGTTCTTGAAGATCAGCAAGCGCCGGTTTGCCGCTACGACGGGCGCGAGGTGATTAACCTGGCCAGCAACAATTACCTTGGCCTCGCCAACCACCCCAAGCTGATCGAGGCCGCCATCGCCGCCACGCGCGCTTTCGGCGTCGGCTCGGGCGCCGTGCGCACCATCGCCGGCACCATGCGCATCCACATGGACCTCGAGGGAAAGATCGCGGGCTTCAAGAACGTGGAGGCCTGCGTGGTCTTCCAGAGCGGCTTTGCGGCCAATGCGGGCACGGTCAGCGCCATCCTCGGCAGGGACGATTTCATCCTGTCGGATGAGCTCAACCACGCCTCGATCATTGACGGAGCGCGCCTCTCGCGGGCCACCATCAAGGTCTTCCGCCACAAGGATGTCCGTCATTGCGAGGAACTACTCCAAGAGTCAGAAAAAACGCCGGGCCACAAGCTCGTTATCACCGACGGCGTATTTTCGATGGACGGCGACATCGGCGCAGTGGACAAGCTGGCCGCGCTGGCGGAGAGGTACGGCGCCATCATGATGGTGGACGACGCCCACGCCTCAGGCGTGCTGGGCCGCAACGGCCGCGGGACAGTGGATCACTTCGGCCTGCACGGCAAAGTGGACGTGCAGGTGGGTACGCTGTCGAAGGCCATCGGCGCCCTGGGCGGCTACGTGTGCGGCTCTCGCGACCTGATCGACTACCTCTACCACCGCGCGCGGCCGTTTCTGTTTTCCACCTCCCATCCACCGTCGGTCGCCGCTACTTGCATCGCCGCCTTCGACATTCTGGAGGCCGAGCCGGAGCGCATCCTCCGCTTGTGGTCCAACACCCGCTACTTTCAGGGCGAGCTGAAACGCCTCGGCTTCAACATCGGCGGCATCAACACCCCGGCCACCGAGACGCCCATCACGCCCATCATCGTGGGCGAGGGCCGCGCCGCCATGGAGTTTAGCCGCGCGTTGTTCGAGGAGGGCGTGATGGCGACAGGGATCGCCTTCCCGACAGTGCCCGAAGGCAAGGCTCGCATCCGCGCCATCCTCACCAGCGAGCACACCCGCGTCCAGCTTGACCAGGCGCTGGAGACGATGGAGCGTGTGGCGAAGCGGCTCAACCTGGTTTGAGGCGCAGTTCTCATGGCGCCCCGCAGTTAACCATACCGATGCGCGCCGCTCCGCCAATTCACTTCACGGGCACTGCCCCGCATCGGTGAAGCACGCCTTGATCTGCGCGTACTTATTCAGGTTGTACTGCTGCTTCGCTGAAGTTGTGACTTCAAGCTGCTGGCGCGGGGTCAGCGACCAGTTCAGCGGATCGGTGCCCGTCTGCGCCACGCTGGTTTGGTCGTCAACGATGAAGTGCTCCAGCGTGAGCCGGCCCTTGTAGCCGGCGGTGAACAGGTCCAGGTCGTTGCGGTTACGGCCCGTCACGCTCTGATGGCCGGCGTTCCAAAAGGCCTCGAGCGGCGCCATCAACTGCCCGAAAAGGCCCCAGGGCGTGCTCTTGCCGCCGGGAGTGGTCCACCACGCCTGGCAGCAGCTTGCGGGCGTTGGCGAATCCGGGCTGTTCCGTATCTCGACGAGCAGAATGCGCACCGGCGAACTGCCCGCCGGCAATCCGTCCAGCGCCGCTCTCAGGAACTCGATCGCCGACGCCGTGCCGTCGTTGTCGTAGTAGCCGCCATCGACAAAATGCACTCCCTCCATGCCGCGTACGGCGGGAAACGTTGCCGCCGATGAGACGTAAGGAAAGGTGGCCGAGAGCTGCGCCGCGGTGGCCAGCGGCAGGTCCGTCGAGAGCTTGCCTTGACCGCTCGTGAACTGCGCCCCTCCATACACCTGCAGAAACGACTCCGCTGCCTGCGGCGTCAGCCCTGGAGATTCGTAATAGGGAATCTGGTAATTGGCCAGCAGAAACCGGTCTCCGCCCTCCACCGTGGTCGTATTCATGGTGAACGCGGGCGTCCCGGCCTGCATCGGATTCAGGTTGCCAAGGGTCAGCGCCGCTTCCAGGCTCCGGTCTTGGCTCTGCGCCTTCAAAACCTCATGCAGCGGAATCAGCTGGCCGGAGCCGGGGTCGAGCTGGCAATAAGGATCGTCGAGGTTGCGCGCAAAGGCCTTGCGCAGCGCCCAGGTCCGGTCCTTGCCCAGCGGCGAATGATTGAGGTCGTTCACGCCCGGCGACAGCGGCCAGAAATACGGCCCCAGCGGCAGAAACGCCTTGGGGAGACCGTAGTAGACCAATCCCCATCCCACCGCCTCCAGGCTGGAGCACCGCGCCGCAATCTGCAACCGCGTCCAATCGGGACGGCCCCCATTGGTTGCGGGTTCCAACTCGCGCAGGTATGAGTACAGCCCGCTGCTGCCGCCGGAAACCGTGCTCAGCAGCAGCACGTGATCGTGAAACGAGTCGAGTTTATTGTCCTGGGCGAAGATCTCTTCGAGATGTCCCAGAACCGCCGCGGTCCAGGCCGCCGCATGAATGCCGCCGCCGGTGGAAGTGACCACGATCAGCGGCTCGCCCCGATCCGCTGCCAGCTTGCTCTCCAGCACATTGGCGGGCGTGGGCAGATTGGCGTGATCTGCCCGCAGTGAAATTGAAAGATGGTGCTCCTCCAGTCCTCCGTACAAATGGAAGAGCCGTGGAATCGCCATGGCCACAATGACCAGCGTGAGAACCGGCACGCGGTAGCGGTCGGCAAAGAACGCGATCGCGCCCAGCGCCCAGCTCAGCGAAATCACCAGGATGAGCACCAGCGCGAGAATCGGGAAGCGCTCCGCGTCGTCAAACCCGTAGAGCAGCGGAATGGCCACCGCGAAGATCAGGATGAATGCGAAGAGAACCGCCTTCCATCGCCGCAGGCGCCTTTTGTCCTCGTCGCTCCCCGGCTGCGCGGAGAGATCCACGGCGATCACCAGTACCCCGCCCAGAAAGTACAATACCAGCGCCACCCAGGACCAGCCTGCTACCGGCACGGGCGCCGTCAGCGGCCACAATACGCAATACAGGGTAAAAAATCCGACGGCCGCGATGAGTGCGAAGGAATGGCCCTCGTAAAGCCCGCCATCCGGCCAGCGGTAGCCCCGCACCGGAAAGAAGCGCGCAATCCTTGAGATGGCTTTGAAGACCGCGGGCAAACGCGCCGCCTCCAGCGCCGTCCCGCGCCCGGCCTCGCGGCTCAGTCCCATCCATCTGCGAGGAAGCAGGAGCGTCCGCGCGGCCGTGGTCCCAAAGGGCAGCTCACCGACTGCCCTAGGCGCTGGCCGCCCTTCGCCTTCCCCGGCCTGCGCGTAGATCAGATAGTAAACGGCGCTCACCGCGTACCAGAAGACGCCGGCCAGCACCGTTCCTGCCCCCAGTCCCGCCAGGATCTGGCCCCAGGCTACGCCTTCGTGGCCGCCATTCCAGAAAAAGTACCAGAACAGAACCGCGCTGCTTATCTGCGATCCCGCCAGCGCCACCCACTCGTCCTCTCCCCTGCGATTGGCGAACAGCCAAATAAGCACGCTTGGAGCTTCGTCCCCAAACCGTTCTTTCCCGTTGATCACCACCACCCGCGCCAGGATCAGCGCCACGAATCCGGCCGCGATCAGGAAGAAGCCCGCGCACAGATACTGGGCCCATTGCACGGGCGTCACGATCCCGCTCATCAGAGCGCGTGCATTCTTGGGTTCGTTGGCCCACACGAGCAGCAGCGGAAACGCCCACAGGAGGATGCTGAAACGCAGGTAGTAGAGATAACGCACCCAGCGCGGCCCTTCGCGTTTCACCCACGCCAGGATCTTCGCCAGCAACGCCTTGATTTTCACGGCCACGAGTCACCCCCAGTGCATCAAGCGCTATTTCTCTGCTTCACCCGCGCGGCGGCGGGCGGCGTTCGATAAGCAACTCCACGTGCTACGGAAGTTGAAGAAAGCTTTTCTACCGCTCGCAAACAGGCCCGCAAAACAACGATGAGGGGACAAAAGGAAGCAAGCCAAGCATAGCGCGAAAACAGCCCGTGTCAAGTCGCTGCGTCCCGGTCCGGCTGTTCCGCGCAGCTTGTTCCTCTGGAAGGAAACGCCACGGCTTTCCACGCCTTCCACAATGGCGACGGGCGGCTCGCCGCCGGGCGCCGGCTTATCCTGGGAGCAAAGCAGCACTGTGAGCGACTTTGCCCAAACCGTGAAGCAGCAGGCCGACATCGTGAAGATCGTCGAGGGCTACATCCGGCTGCGCAAGGCGGGGGCGCAGAACTACTCGGGGTTGTGCCCGTTTCACAAGGAGAAGTCGCCGTCGTTCAGCGTGCACGCGGTGCGACAGTTCTATCACTGCTTCGGGTGTGGGGTTTCAGGGGATGTTTTTTCGTTCGTGGGCAAGATCGAGAACGTCACGTTTCCTGAGGCGGTGCGGATTGTCGCCCAGAAGTGCGGGATTCCGCTGCCCAAGCGGGAGTTTTCGTCGCCGGAAGAGGCGGCCGGAGCGCGTCTGCGGGCGAAGTTGCTGGAGTTGCACGAGATTGCCACGGCATGGTTCGAGGAGCAGTTGCGCTCGCCCGAGGGTGCCGTGGCGCGTGAGTACCTGGCCGGGCGCGGGCTGACGCCTGAGGGGATCAAGACCTTTCGCATCGGCTACGCGCCGGACAGCTATAACGCGCTGCGCGACCGGCTGCGCGGCATGGCCGACGAGGGGACGCTGCGGGCGAGCGGGCTGTTCAGCGCCAAGGAGGCGGGGACGGGGCCGGACGGCCAGCCGCAGTTCGGGCCGCTCTATGACCGCTTCCGGAAGCGGGTGACGTTTCCCATCTGTAATGAGGGCGGGAGGGTGATCGCGTTCACGGCGCGGGCGCTGCCCGGCGCGGCGGAGGGGGAAAAGGCGGGACCGAAGTACATTAACTCGCCGGAGACGCCGCTCTACTCGAAAGGCTCGGTGCTGTTCAACCTGGACAAGGCCAAGGCGGCGATTCGCGCCATGGGGTTCGCGCTGCTGGTGGAAGGCCAGATGGACTGCATCAGCGTTTATGTGCGCGGGATTCAGAATGTGATTGCGACCAGCGGGACGGCGTTCACCGAGCAGCAGGTGGCGATTCTGAAGCGGCACACGCAGAACGTAGTGGTGAACTTCGATCCCGACGCGGCGGGGGCGAACGCGGCGGAGAAGTCGATTGCGCTGCTCACCGAGGAGGGGTTTGCCATCAAGATCGTGACCCTGGAGGGCGGTTTGGACCCGGACCGGTATATTCGCGAACGGGGCGTGGAAGCATACACGGCGGCAGTGCGCGGGGCGCGGCGGCAGGCCGACTACCTGATCGAGCGCGCGCGGACGGCGTTTCCGGGGGCGAGTGCGGAGCAGAAGGTGAAGGCGATGAACTTTTTGCTGCCGCACATCCGGCGGATGCCGGAGAAGCTGGCGCGGGATGAGTTCGCGGCAGACGCGGCGCAAAAGCTGGGCATCGACTCGGCGGTGCTGCGGGAAGAGCTGCGGCAGGCAGCGCTGAAGCGGCGGGAGCGGGTGGAGGCGCGGGCGGCGGCGCTGACTGAGGTGGAGCGGGTGCTGTTGCGGGCGCTGGCGAATACCGATCCCAGCTACGAGCGGGCGCGGCAGTTGGCAGCCCAGGCTCTGGAGGCACAGCCAGCTTCTTTTGAGCATCTTGGCGCTTTTCCGGCGTTGCAGGCGCTGGCCGGGCGGCAGGTGCGCGACCCCATGGAAGTGGTGGAGGACGCGGCGCAGCGGGCGCTTGTGGCCGAAGCGCTGTTGGGCGAAACCGTGCCGCCCGAGGCGGGCGAGGTGGAGAGCGCCATCCAGGAGATTGAAGAGCGGGCTCTGGAGGGCCGGCAGCGCGAGCTGCGGGCGCTGATCGCCGAGGCCGAGCGTCGCGGAGATTTTGCCGAATTGGCCGTGCTGACCCGGCAGAAGCTGGAGCTGGACCGGGAGCTACACGAGGCGCGCCGAAGGAGCGCCGGCCCGGTATAATTCGGCCATATCGTGTTTCCAGGCAGATTGGGAGAGCGCATATGATTCTCGAACTCAAACCCGAGCAGCAAAGGCTGCTGGATCGCGCCGCACAATCGGGCATGAGTCCGGAAGAGGTGCTCGACCAGGCCTTCGCCGTGATTCATGAGCAGTACCGGAACGAGGACTGGATGCTGGCGGAGCGCGTGGCCATTGCCGCGCACATTGTCGAAGGATTTGCCCAGGCGGAACGCGGCGAGCTTGTGGATCCCGAAGAGGCGGCACGCATCCTGCGCGAACGCCGGGCAAAACGGCAGATTGCCTGAGCAATGGCCGCCGCCTACCAGTTCACCCCACAGGCGATCGACGACCTGGACGAGATTTGGAGTTACATCGCGGAAGACAATGTGGGCGCGGCAAATCGTTTGGAATCAGAAATTTTGGCAGCTTGCGACGGCTTAGCAAGGCATCCTCTGCTCGGTTCCAAACGCAGCGAAATCACCCCTTTACAGGTCCGATTCTGGGCCGTGACCCGGTTTCCCGACTTCATTGTCGTTTACCGCCCTGAAGCCAAGCCTCTCCAGATCGTTGCGGTGCTACACGGGAAGCGCGACATCAAAACGTTGATTGAAAAGCGGGGAATCCTCTGATCTGCCGGACTAGGCGCTTGGACCGGGCGCTGCGCCAGACGCGGAGCCGGAACTCCTTGGAATAGTGGGCCTAATGCGGGGGCCGGCGGTGTCGAAAAAGGGGCAATTCTTGCGTCAAAATGGGGGCGGCGGGCGTCTAATTGATAGAAGCAGGAGCGGGTGGCGGGCAGGTGTGCCAGGACCGTTTCCGGGGTAGTCCGCCGGGGTTTTTCCGCCGGCTGAACTTTTTGCTGGAGCGGGCGGGAGGATTGTGGTAGTCTATTGATCTCTGTGAGGATGCGCGCCCTTTTGCCCCAAACATGAGCTGCGGCTCGCGGGCTATCCAGGCGAAACCTGATGCGCTGCCATCCTGTTCCGAGCAATTGAATGATGCCGCTTTTTGCGGGCGAGGGCGGGTTTGTGTGCGCCGCACGGGGATTTCCAGATGGGAGTCTTTTGTGATGCGCGCGCCGTGGAGCCGGACACGCCATTCGAACGCAAGAGGAAGTCACCTCCGCCGTCGCCGCGAGGCAGAGGCGATGCGGCTAAGTGCGGCGATTGAGTTTGAGACGGGCCGGGAACGTGGAGGCACGGTTCTGGCCAGAGGAGTAGGAAAACTTTGGCAACTGACGACAAATTTGAACACGAGATCAACAATCTGATCGAGGTGGGCAAGGAGAAGGGCTATCTCACCTACAGCGACGTGAACGACATGCTGCCGGAGGAGATCGGCACGGCCGACGATCTGGACGATCTGATCACCACCATCGGCACCCAGGGCATCGATCTGCTCGACCAGCCCAAATTCCCCGGCGACAAGGAATTCGAGCTGGAAGAGGGCGAGGACGTCGAGCTCGATCTGACTCCTGGGACGCTGGAGAAGACTAACGACCCGGTGCGCATGTACCTGCGCGAGATGGGCACGGTGCCGCTGCTGACGCGCGAGGGAGAAGTGGAGATCGCCAAGCGCATCGAGCGCGGCCAGATGCGCGTGATGAAGGCCATTTCGCGCTCGCCTATCGTGATCCGGGAGATCGCGGCCCTGGGCGAGGACCTGAAGCGCGGCGTGCGCAATGTGAAGGAAGTGGTGGTCTTCGACGAGGAGGAGCTGACTGAGGAGGTGGTGCTGGAGCGCGTGCGGTCCACGGTGGCGCGCATCGACCAGCTCGTCAAGCACCAGAAGAACATTGCCAAGCTCGAAGAGAAGGTCGTACCGGCGTCGGCCGCGGCCACCAAGGCCAAGATGCGCGAGGCGCGGCGCCTGCGCTGGCTGATTGCGCGCGAGAAGGTCTACACATCGCGCATCGTGCGCGAACTCAAGTACACGCCGATGGAGCGTAAGCGGCTGCTCGACAAGGTCAACAAGACCGTGGACACCATGCGCACGCTGGAGCGGCAGATTCGTTCTCTGGACCAGAAGTACGAAGCTTCGCGGAGCGAGGAGCTGAAGAAGGAGTACCGGAGGCAGCAGAAGAATTGCAAGATCGATCTCGAAAAGATCGAGGCGGATGCGGGCGTGTCCATTGCCGAACTGAAGCGCACGCAGCGCGAGATGATCCAGGGCGACATGGACGCCGAGCAGGCCAAGCGCGAGCTGATCGAGGCCAACCTGCGCTTGGTCGTCTCCATCGCCAAAAAGTACACCAACCGCGGCTTGCAGTTTCTGGATCTGATCCAGGAAGGCAACATCGGGCTGATGAAGGCGGTGGACAAGTTCGAGTACCGGCGCGGCTACAAGTTCTCGACGTATGCCACGTGGTGGATCCGGCAGGCCATCACGCGCGCCATCGCGGACCAGGCGCGGACCATCCGCATCCCGGTGCATATGATTGAGACCATCAACAAGCTGATTCGCACCAGCCGGCAGCTTGTGCAGGAGTTAGGGCGCGAACCGTCGAGCGAAGAGATCGCGCGGCGCATGGACATTCCTGTGGCCAAGGTGCGCAAGGTGCTCAAGATCGCGCAGGAACCTATTTCGCTGGAGACGCCGATCGGCGAGGAGGAAGACTCGCACCTGGGCGACTTCATCGAGGACCGGCAGGCGGTTTCGCCTTCGGAGGCAGTGATCGGCGTGAACCTGAAGGAGTACACGGGGCAGGTCCTCCGGACTCTTACCCCACGGGAGGAGCGCGTCATTAAGATGCGCTTCGGCCTCGAAGACGGCTCCGAACACACCCTCGAAGAGGTGGGCCAGAGCTTCCAGGTGACGCGCGAGCGCATCCGGCAGATCGAGGCCAAGGCGCTGCGTAAGCTGCGTCATCCCTCGCGCAGCCGCAAGCTGAAGGCCTTCGTGGAAGGCGTGAAAGAGATGTAGCGGCGGCCGCGCTGTGTGCGCGCCGCATTGCGCGCTGAGGAGGCCGCGCCGGCGAGGCGCTCAAGGCCAAAGATTAGCTCGATCAATTATCTTTCCATTAACGCTCCCGCGCGGCGAATTCCGGGGTTCCATACGGCGCGCGAAGCGCGGACTGAAGGGATTCTGCGCGTGGGTTCTGGGCATGGAGGACCCGCAGATATGGTCATATTTGCCCGATCGCCGCGCCAAATAACGATGAGGCAGTCGCAGAGCCGGCTCACGGCAAGGACGGGAAGTGCGTCCACTCGTCAGACTGAAGAGTGTCTTCGACTCGCGGCAGGCGGCGTAGGACCGCTCCTCCGGCTCGCGGCGGGTGAGAAGCCGGCGGACGCGGCGAAAGAAGTTTTTGCCATCGGTGAGCGGCGGGGCGTACTCTGACCGTGAACGTAATCCAAGCATAAAATCCGGACTTATCTCATGGCACAACCAGAAAAGAATTCACAGCATTCCCGGCCTGGCATCCGATATTGGTGGCTGGCGCTTGTGGCGATAGGCGCGGTGATGGCGTTGGCCGCCGGCGTGGTGACGGCAAGGTTCCTGGCGTTGCGGGGGCAGGCGCAGAGCGCCGATATCATCGGAGCGGCGCCGGGATTTTCGCTGCACGACCAGCAGGACCAGTTGACGTCGCTCCAGCAGTTCCGGGGCAAGGTGGTGGTGCTCACGTTCATCGATCCGGAGTGCACGCAACTGTGCCCCCTGACGACACGCAGCATGGTGGAAGCGCTGAAGATCCTGGGGCCGGGAGCGGCGGCGCAGGTGCAATTGCTGGGGATCGACGCCAACCCGCTGAAGACCCAGGTCGCGGACGTAGCCGACTACACGCGCACGCACGAGCTAGAGGGAAAGTGGCGGTTCTTGACCGGCCCGCCCGCGCAGCTGGAGAAGATCTGGAAGGACTACCACGTGTACGTGGCCGTGGTAAAGAACGACATCGAGCACACGGCGGTGGTGTTCGTCATCGACCAGCAGGGGAATGAGCGCGACGTGTACTCGACGCCCATGAGCTACGCGGCGGAGGGCGACGATGCACAAACTCTGGCCTCGGGCATCGCACAACTGTTGCCCGGTCATCGCCCCATTCCCGCGCCCAATCCGGCCGATGAAGTACCCGACGCGATGCCGGGCGGCATCTCCACAGTGAGCCTGACCGCGTTGGGGCCCGAGCCGCAGCCGGTGGTTCTGGGCAGCGCCCATGCGCACTTGCTGGTGTTTTTCGGCGGATGGCTGGGGCCGGGACCGGAGCTTGAGAAGAACCTGGCTGCGCTGGACAGCTACGCGGCCCTGGCGCGGCTGCGGGACTGGCCTTCGCCGGTAGCGGTGGATGTAATGACGACCGAGCCCTCGGCGACAGAGGCGCACAAGGAGCTGGCGCCGCTGGCGGCAGCGCTCCATACGCCCATTGTGGAAGACACGAGCGGCAAGCTCGCCGACAATTATCACGTCGACGATCTGCCGTGGTTCGTGCTCAACTCGGATTCAGGGAAAATTTTGTGGACCCACGACGGCTGGCTTTCGGCGGCCGATTTGAACCGGCAGGTGCGCGCCGCATTGACCAAAAGCTGACCGGCCGATCAAAACGATGACGGCTTGCTTCCTTGCGCCGCACGGGGCGCGGGCGTCCGGCAAGGCGCGGGCAAGGCAGGCGTTTCACGCGGCCTTCACAAAGGGCGTGGGCCGGGGTTAAAGCGTTTTCGCTTCACTTGTTGACATCGCAGCATGGTGTCCGCCGCGGCGGAGGGCTTTTACTTCCACCCCGGAGAGGAAAAAGCTGCTTGGCTGCACCGTTTCTCGAAAGAGCAGAATCGTAAACGCTGTAGGCGCCAAGCAAAACCGCTTTTGCTTTCCGTGCGCCGCCGCGGCCCCTATAATCTGAGCATTATGAGAAACCGAGATGTTGTCCGCTTTTCGCTCGTCATGGCGCCCATCTTTGCGCTCGCCAGCTTGCTGCTGCCGTGCGCTGCCCAGGCCCAGAACGTTAGCTCGACGGCCATGGCGGGCGCCTACTCAGTGACACTCAGAGTGTTGCCGGCCGAAGCCTTCACCGGGCCCCAAGCCATGATGGTGCGCGACAGTGGCGCCGAGCCTGAGCATGTGGACGGCCCTATGCACCCCAACCACCACATGGTTGCGTTCATCAAGGAAAACGGCGCGCCCGTGGAAAATGCGACGGTGGAGATCAGTTACCGGAGGGTCTCCTCGATGATGGGCGCGTGGAGCCATTTGCCGGTGGTGCGCATGCACGTGGCCGGCAAGGGCATGGCAACCACCCACTACGGCAACAATTTAATGCTTAGACCAGGCAATTACGAGGCTCGCGTGACGGTGAACGGGAGGGCCTCGGGACTGATGCATTTCACAGTCAGCTAGAACGGAAACAGAGTCAGCGCGTTCGCGCCGCGAGCCGCCAACAGGCTGAGGGCTGGGGTGAGTGTGTGCTTTGGTCCGGCGCGGCATTCTGCTAAAGAACAATCACCGCCGATCCGTCCGCGGTTTCATGCTTAACCGCATCCAGAGCGCGATTTGCATCCTCGAGCGCAAACGTGGCGACGGAGGGGCGAATCTTCAGATCGTGAGCGAGAGCGATGAAGTCGCGCGCGTCCTGGCGGGTCATGTTGGCCACGCTGCGCAACTGGCGTTCGCCCCAGAGCAGTTGGTCGTAGTCGAAGGCCGGTATCTGGTCCAGGTGAACGGCGTTAATGGCGACCACGCCGCCTTTGCGTAGCGCGGATAGAGCGCTTACCACGACCTTGCCGCTGGGAGCAAACGTGATGGCGCGATCAAGCTCGACGGGGGGCTTGGCGTCTTCATTGCCCACCCAGGCGGCGCCGCGCGACTCAGCGGCCTTGCGGTGCGCCTCACCGCGGGTGACGACGTAGACCTCGCAATCCCACGACTGGAGGACGCGAATGGCCAGCGACGCGGAGCTGCCGAATCCGAACAGGCCCACGCGCTCGCCGCGCTCGACCCCGGCCACGCGCAGGCTGCGAAAGCCGATGATGCCCGCGCACAGCAAAGGTGCGGTGTGGAGAGCGTCGAGGCCCTCCGGCAACGGAATCGTGAAATCGGCGCGCACGGCCGCGAACTCCGCATAGCCGCCGTCGATGGAGTAGCCGGTAAATAAGGGCTGGTCGCAGAGGTTCTCCACGCCGTGGCGGCAGAACCAGCAATCGTCGTCTACGCCGCCCATCCAGGAGACACCCACACGCGCGCCCGCGGGCAGCTCCGGCGTTGCGCCTTCCACCACTTCGCCCACGATCTGATGGCCGGGAATGAGGCGCGGCCGGAGGGGCGGCAGGTCGCCTTCGACGATGTGGAGATCGGTGCGGCAGACGCCGCAGGCCAGCACCTTGAGCAGCGCTTCTCCGGCTCGCGGACGAGGCCGGGGGAGATCTTCGATGGAAACCCAACTGCCAGGTGGGCTCGATCTGGAATCGAATACGGCTGCTCTCATGGCCAACTCCCAGGCGGCTTTAGAGCGGTTCCAGAGTTTCCGTGCCCTTTGCAGAGTCGAGCAAGGTGGCATTTTCTTAAGGAAAATGCCACTTGGCAGCGTTGCATTCTGGGTAGAGCAACTCTGGAACCGCTTTAGGATTGGCCTACGCTGCCTGAACCCATGCGCGGCCGCGTTCATCCCGGTCGAATTCAAGCCATTCCGTAAGCCCTCCGCAAGCCGCATCGCCAAGCCAGTCTGCCCCCGGTCAATGCGCCCGCGCGCGGGGATAACCCTGCCATAGATACTCCAGGGCCTCGGGCAGGGTCTGCTCCTTCACGGCGTGATCCACGTGTCCGGCGTTGCGCGCAAAGACGAACTGGTAAGGGTAGTCCTTGGCGGCCAACACTGTGGCCATGTCCTCGTTGGCCACCACCCAATCGTGCATGCCGTCGCGCATGTCGTTGGGATTGAGCAGGTCGCGATCGCCCACCTCCATCCAGATGCGCAGCGGCTTCCTGGGGCTGTTGGGGATCAGGCTCTCGTGCAGTTCCCATGCCCCATGCGGGAGCTTCGGATTGTAAGGCCACTGCTGGTTTACGAAGGTGCCCGAATAGCTGAGCACGCGGTGATAAAGCTCCGGGTGGTACCAGGCCATGATGAAGGCGCAGGCGGCGCCCGAGCTGCCGCCCGTCGCGGCGCGGCCATCGGGATTATGGGTCAAGCGCACGTGGGCGTTCTTCTCCACCAGAGGCAGCACTTCCTTTTCGACGAACTCGGCGTACTTGCCCGACATGGTGTCGTATTCCAGGCCGCGTTCGCTGCCCTGCGCGTCGCCTCCCCCGTTGCTGATGGAGATAGCGATCATCGCCGGCACCTTGTGCTCGGCGATGAGATTGTCGAGCGCGGCGAAGAGCATCCAGTCCGGCCCGTCCTGGCCCTCGATGAACGGCGCGGCCGTGCCGGCAACGTAGGCGTCGGGCACATACACGGCCACGCGGCGCGTGTACGGCGCGGGATGGCTGGTGGTCACAATCAGCTTGGCCGGGTTGGTGGGATCGGGCGTGCCAAAGGTGCCCGGAGTGCGCACGATGCCGGGATAGAACTTGCTGTCCGCCGAGCTCATGGTAAACTCATACACCTTGCCGTGATTGAGCACGCTGCGCGGGTCCGCGCCCTTGGGCAGCGCAGCAAACGCAGCCAGCTCCGGCGCGGGGTCGTGTGCCGGCCCGATGATGAAGTTCCCGTTCACGCTGTCCGGAGGAACCTCGCCGTCAGCCAGCTCCGTGGCCTTCACAAAGCCGGGGGAGTGGGGATCGCGGGTGGGGAACGTGGGCCGCGCCGGCCGAGGCGCGGTAGCTGCGGTCTGGGCCATGGCCGCATAGCCGGCAGCTAGCAAACCGATCACGGCGATCGCAATGCCCGCGCTATGCAGCCTGGGGAACTTTTTCCTGATTTCAGCAATGTTCATGAACGGTCTCCGCGGCAAAATCCGGCCGCCATCCAGGGTAAATGTTGCACCCGGTCTTTGTATCCACCTTTCGCGGTACTGTGCCGGCGCCCGCGCCGGAGCTACTGAACATCCGCTGACCGGTCTCCCTCATATTCCATGATGTGGAAGTATCCGTCCCACCCGCTCCACTCCATGGGCGCCGGCAGTTGCGCCAGAGGATCCCGGAGATGGTTGGCATAGTCCTGCACAATTCTGCGCGTGTAACTCACGCCGTCCAGCCAGTCTCCGCGATACCAGTTCTTCCACTTGCCGTACTCGGCCGCCGTCATGGCCTGCTCGGTCGTGTCAAGCGCGCGCAGTGCGTCGGCCGTCTCCGCTTCGGCCTTCGCCGTATTGCCCGCAGCGTCATCCTGCAAGGCCCGCGCCACGTTCATCAGCATGCGGTTGCCTTCGCGGTTGATGGTGATCATGGTAAGCACCTCAAACTGGTAGTAGTCGCGGCGATCGGGATCGACGAGCTTGCCGGCCGCCAGCGCCTTTGCCCACACCGCATCCCAGCGCGGCTGCGCGCCCTCGCACTCCCTAATGTCGAAGGCCAGCTCTTCGGGGCGCATTTCAGGCGGGGCGGCGAACAACAGGTGCGGCTGTGACCACTTAGGCGATTGGCTGGGCATGGCCGCGACCTGGCCCTCGGTGAGGTCTTCCAGAATCAAGCGCCTCGCTGTGGTCTGATAAAACTGGTCGCTGTCCCAACGCACAAACTTATCGGGCGTGATGTGAAAATGAAACCACGGCGGAAGCGTGGCAACGATGGGCGCCGCAAAATAGGCCTTATAGAGCTGCTCCATCGCCGGCGCCGACCGCGCGCCGAACTCCTCGGTCGCCCAGCGCCGGTAGTAGCCGCCATCGGCGTCCGGACCTTGCGGCACGCCGCCCCAGGCCGTCTCCATCACCGCCTGCGCCGTCATCGCCACCGCGCGGATGTCGCTGGTGTTCAGCAGCAGATAGCCCGTGGCCCCGGCCTTGATATAGCGCCCAATCTCCTCCTGCAAGCGAGCCACCGGAACCATCTCCGTGAGCTGATTGGCCGTGCCGTCCATCATGGCTACGTGGATATACATGCCCTCGCCGGGCGCCAGATCGCCGTGGTCCTGCATGTCTCCGTAACCGCTGTCGGCCCAAACCTTCGTCACCTCCGGCGGAATCTTCAAGTCGCCCTCCCGCATCAGCCGGTCGCCCTCCGCCCACAGGTCGGTGACGAACTGCGCATTCGGGTACCGCGCGCGGACGATCTTGATCTGGTCGGCAATGGCATCGCTGATGCGCTGGCCGAGCAGGGGATCGTTGTTGCGCACGCTGGGATCGAGCGCCGCATAACTCTGGTCTGACAGCCCGCGCAATCCTACCTCCCAGAGAATGTCGTCGCCCGGCTTGTACTCCGCCACCGCGTCTTTCCAGGCGCGCTCCAGGATCTCAGGGTGGGTGGAAAAGTTATAGGGAACGGCACTCGGCCAGCGCGCCACATTCAGGCCCAGCGGGATGGCGTGATGCTGGTTCACGATCAGCCCGCGCGCCGAGGCCGCCGCCACTTGCGCATCGTCGGGAAAGATCCACGTTCCGGGCACAACCATGTTCCCCTTCAAGCGCAGAACCGTCTCGAAGATGTTGTCCCACACTTTGAGCGAGATACCGGTGTGCGCGCCCCGGGGCGCCGGCCGCCAGCCGCTAAGCTGGTCCTCGTCATTGGTAAAGATACTGCGGTAGCGAATTACCGGGCTGGGAAACGTATGTGTGAAATCGGCCGGCAGCGTGATCGAACTCCGCTTTGCGGGCTCTTTGCCCGTCCACAGATACATGGGGTCCACGCCCAGATAAGTCTGCGAAAACTGGTAGATGGCGTAGATCGTGCCCCGCATATCCGCGCCCGTCAAACACACGACCTCCTGTGGCTTCGCGCCTGCGGTCTGCACAATGGAGAATGCAAAAGCCTCAGTGTTGGAGGTTGTCGCGCAGCCCATTCCTGCCGGCAGGTGAGTGCGCTCGGCGATGAGGATCGCCACCGGGCCGGCTTCGTCAAGGCTATTTACCAGCCGCGGCTCCTGTCCGAACACCTTGGCGAAATCGCTGCGCAAATCCTCGGTCGCACGCTTCACCGCCCCCGTCTCCTGCGTGCGCTCCACAATGGTTACGGAGCGGTTCACCGTCACTCGGCCGTTCTGGGCATAAACAACGGGCGCGGCCGCCAACAGCAAGATGCCTGCAGCCAACCCCGCGTAGAATACTCCCGCGCGGCTCTTTGCGATTCGGACTAACTGCATAATCCCTCCCTCGGAACGCTTCGCTCAAACTGGTTGAGTCTTTTCCTCGTTTATTGTCAAAAGCTGAAGAGGCGAATGGTCCGTCCTAGCTTTCGCTGGCAGACCGGCGCCGCTGACAAAGCTCCTGCGCTATCCCGACCTGCGGCCCGAAACTCTACAGATAGGGAATGTGGCGGCTCTCCAGCACTCCCTTGATATAGCCGATGGCGAAGATCTTTCCCGTTATGCCGTAACCCGGTCCCACGTGCGTCTCGCCGTCCATGATGGGATCGTGGTCCGGCCGCAGCGGCCCGCGGAAGCCGTTGTTGTAGAGCGCCTGGAAGACCTCGCCGAAATCGATGTCGCCGTTATCCTGGAAGGTCTCCACAAAGTGGTCGCGAGTGCCCCTCACGTTGCGGCAATGGGCGTAGAAGATCTTGTTTTCGCGGCCCCACTCCCTCGCCAGCGCCGGAAGGTTCTCGCCCATGAGGTGAAAGACCGCCATCTCGAAGGTCACGCCGTTGGAGGGGCTGGGCACGATCCTCATCACCCTCCGGTAAGCATCGGCGTTGATGATGATCCTGGAGATTCCGCGCAGAATGGGGATGGGGGGATCGTCGGGATGCAGCGCCATCTTCACGCCCGCTTTTTCCGCCGCCGGGATCACCGCTTTCAGAAAGTACTCCATGTTGCTCCACATTTTCTCCGCGCTGATCTGGCCCCATTGCGTCGGTCCCAGCGCCTGCGCCGTGGCGATATCGAAGTCCATGGTCGAGACGCCGCCGCGGCCGGGCACATGGAGATTGGATCGGTACCAGTCGATGCCCGCCATAAAGTCGTAACACACCACGTCGATGCCGTTTTTGCTCGAGCGCCTCGATGCGCCGCGATATAGTTTGCGATCTCCTCGTCGCGGCCGGGTAGGCCCAGCTTGATCTTGTTCGCGTCCACGGGATGACTTTCGATGCCGCGATCTTCAATCCCGCAGCTTCGTAGTCAGTCTTCAACTTGGCGACGGCGTCGGCATATTGGCTATGCGGTATGTTGCGAAGAATGCCAGTCGTTCCTGCCACCCCATGCGTCACGCCGATCTGCTCGGAGAGCTTGACGTCGTGTGGATCGCGAATGCCCCAGATGAGGCTTAGCGTAATCTCCTTTCCCGTGGGAGACTGCCGGCGAGCCGGTGTACGTTGTGGAGCCTGCGGCGTCAGCGCGCCCAAAGCTGCGGGCGCGGCTGCGGCCGCGGCCATGGTTGCCAGAGCTCCTTGAAGGTACTCGCGGCGACTCGGTTTCAACATGACTTTCCATTCCTCCCCATTCCCAAATTATGTGTCTGCGGCTTGATCTGCTTCGGCTAGGCGCCACGCGCCCGGCCTCTATCTGACGCGGCGGTTTCTATGTTTTCACTCCAACCGGGCCTTTCGGGCTAGAAAAGCGGGGCCGTACTTCCGATGCTCATTGTCGCGCCTTAAAACACGAAAGGGAAACTATTTTGCCTGAATCTCATCTCGTGGGATACAGTCTCTGCTTCCTGCCAAGCTAATTTGCGCGCAAAACAACAGATCGAGGCGCAACTCCAAATGCCGGTCAGGTCTGTTGAAAATACCTGATAAGCCGGCATCCGGCTCCGGCGCTGGAAAGACTCTCCCGCATCGCCGCGAATAAACGCCGGAGGAACAAAGGGTCCTGGCCGGGGAATCATGCCGCCGCTGGCCCGCCCAGCGCTGAAGCAGGTTCCTTCCCTTGACATTGGTCCTTGGCTTTCCATATAAGGGTTCCGTTCAGTGATGAACTTATTCTCGTGCGCAATGGCCGCATGATCGTGTTTCGTGATCCCGGTGCGCACAGCAGTTCTCCCATGTGCGGCATGCGGACAAGCGGGGCTCTATGATCTTCGCCAACGATTGAAGCCGCCTCTGCAAAACGCTCCAGCAGCCAGGCTGGCATGGGCCATGCGCGGCGATAAAACTCGGTAACGCTTGCATATGAGGAGATAGGCATGGATAAAACGCGGAGATTTGCGGCAATTACCTTGGGCTTGGCTATTTGTCTGGCCGCTTCGTTCGCGCTGGAAGGTTGCCGCAGCCGAGCTGCGGGCCAGGTGCAGGGTTGGCCAATGTACGGAGGGCAGCCGGCCCAGGATCATTACTCCCCGTTGTCGGAGATCAATCGCGGCAACGTATACAAGCTGGCGGTGGCGTGGCAGTACGACACCGGAGAACGAGGGGGACTGGAGTGCAACCCGATCGTCGTCGGCCATGTCCTCTACACCGATACGCCGGAACCCGGCGTGATCGCGCTCGATGCCGCCACCGGCAAGCTGCTGTGGCAGTTCCGGGCGCCCATCCAGGGACGGGCAGTGACGCGCGGCGTCTCCTATTGGAGCGACGGCCATGACAGCCGCATCTTCGCGGGTTTTCGCAACTACCTCTTCGCGCTCGACGCCAAAACAGGCAAGTTGATTCCCGGCTTTGGCGAAGACGGCAGGATCGATCTGCGCAAGGGCCTTCGCGAGCCTTACCAGCAACAGTCGATCTCCTTGACCTCGCCGGGAATCGTCTACAAAGACCTGATCATCACCGGCGGAGAGAATCCCGAGACCCATCCGGCTCCGCCAGGATACATCCGCGCCTACGATGTCCACACCGGCGCCGTGCGCTGGACGTTCCACACTATTCCCCTTCCCGGCGAGCCCGGCTATAACACCTGGCCAAAGAACGCCTGGAAAGATGCAGGGGCAGCCAACAACTGGGCGGGAATGGCAGTCGATACCCAGCGCGGCATTGTCTATGTGCCCACCGGCTCGGCAGTCTTCGACTTCTATGGGGGCGACCGGGTTGGCAACGATCTCTTTGCCGACACCCTGCTCGCCCTCGACGCCGAAACGGGCAAGCTGATCTGGTACTTTCAGGGCGTTCACCACGATCTTTGGGACCGCGATTTTCCCGCGCCGCCCGCGCTGCTCACGGTGATGCGCGATGGCCAGCCGGTCGATGCCATCGCCCAGACCACCAAGTCCGGCTACGTTTTTCTCTTTAACCGCGTCGATGGCAAGCCGCTGTTTCCCATTGAGGAGAGGCACTATCCGGCCAGCACAGTGCCGGGCGAAGTCACCTCGACCACGCAACCGCTGCCGCTCATACCCGTCCCCTACACGCAGCAAAGCGTTACGCCGGCTTCGCTCACCGACCGCACGCCGGCGGCGCACGCCTGGGCGGTGAAGCAGCTAAAGACGTATATCAGCGGAGGGCAGTTCATTCCGCCCAGCTTGAACAAGCTCACGGTAGATATGCCGGGCTTTGCCGGAGGCTCGGAGTGGGGCGGGCCAGCGGCCGATCCCAAGACGGGCGTTCTCTACGTCAACGCCAACGATACCGCGTGGCTGGTTGGTCTCACCGCTCCTCCTCCGCCGGGCAGCCTGGGCCAGCGCCTCTACCAAAAACAATGCAGCATGTGCCACGGCCTAAATCTTGCCGGCTCGCCGCCTGCCATTCCTTCCTTGCGTGGAATTGAAGGCATTCTCACGGACGCGGAGATCGCCGCCAAAATCCGCCAGGGAGGGGGCCGTATGCCTCCCTTCAACAGCTTGACCGATCACGAAGTCGCCGCCCTGGTGGATTACCTGACCAGGATTCCGCAACAACAGCAATTCCGGCGCCTGCCCAATGGCAAACGAGAGCCCCTGCGCGCGATCGGCCCCGGCGGCATCAACGACATGCCTTACGTAGTCATCGGCTTCCGCCGCTTCCTTGATCCCGAAGGTTATCCAGCCACGGCGCCGCCTTGGGGAACGTTGAGCGCCATCGACATGAACACCGGGAAATATCTCTGGAAGATCCCTTTCGGAGAGTATCCCGAGTTAGCGGCAAAGGGCATGGCCAACACCGGCTCGGATAACTACGGCGGGCCGGTCGTTACGGCGGGCGGACTGCTCTTCATCGGCGCCTCGGTCTTCGACGATGAGATGCATGCATACGACAGCAGCACCGGAAGGCTCTTGTGGGAAACCAAGCTGCCCTATGCCGGCCTCGCCACGCCGACCACTTACATGGTTGACGGGAAACAATATGTGGTAATCGCGGCCAGCGGCGGGCAAACCAGCAGGGAGACAAGCGGCGGTATGTACGTAGCCTTTGCCCTGCCCTGAGTCCGCACCCCCTGGCAAGGCCGTGTTTATGGCGCATGGGTGAGCGGCTTCACCCCACAATGGTGTTGTCAATGAGGCGTGTAGAGCCGATGTAGGCCGCGACCGCGAACAGCGTTCCGGGCACTGCGGTTTCCACCAGCTCCAGGGTGGACCAATCCACCAGCTCTATGTAATCGACGCGGACGGCCGACTCTGCGGCAAAAGAACTGCATTCCGCGGCGAAAAGATTGCGGGCCGCGGCGATGAGGACGGCGGCGCGGCGCTCGCCTTGCGCCACGAGCAATTCGACCTCGCGGACGGCGCGGCTGAGCGTGAGGGCCTGGTCGCGCTCGGCGGGGCTCAGGTAAGCGTTGCGCGAGCTCAACGCCAATCCATCGGCATCGCGGACGATGGGGCAGACGACGATTTCGGTGGAGAGGCGAAGGTCGGTGACCATGCGGCGCAGGATGGCTACCTGGGCCGCGTCTTTCTGGCCGAAGAAGGCGAGGTCCGGCTCGGCGGCGAGGAAGAGCTTGGCGACCACCGTGGCCACGCCGCGAAAGTGGCCGGGGCGGGATGCGCCGTCGAGGCGGTCGCTGAGGCCCGCGACTTCAACGAAGGCGGCAATTTCCGGGGATGGACCGGGAGGGTAGAGTTCCTCAACCGAAGGAGCAAAGACGGCGTCCGCGCCTTCGGCCTGGGCGAGTGCGCAGTCCGCGTCAAAGGGGCGCGGATAGCGGGCGTAGTCTTCGTGGGGGCCGAACTGGGTCGGGTTGACGAAGATGCTGACGGCGGCGTGCTCGCAGGCCGCGCGGGCCGCGCGGATGAGCGAGATGTGGCCGGCGTGAAGCGCGCCCATGGTGGGGACGAGGCCGATGAGCGGCTTGAGCTGCGAGGGTTCGATCCCAGGTAACCCGCCGCAGTGCGCGGAGCGGAGCGTGCGCGACCAGCGGCGAAGCTCGGCGACGGTGCGGAAGATCTCCATCAGGCCTTGCGCAGCTCTCCCCAATCCGGCAAGGCGTCCCGGTTCACGATCGCGTCCTCGCCGTAAGCGTCGATGTCCAGCGCCTGGCGCTCGGCCGCGGGCAGGTGATAGCTCTCCTGGTCGGATGGGAAGGCGCGATTCTCCACGTCCTCGCGATAGCGTTCGATGGCGGAACGGATGAGCGCGCCTGCATCGGCGTAGCGGCGGACAAACTTGGCCGGCGGCGCGAAGGTAAGGCCCACCAGATCGTGGAAGACGAGGATCTGGCCGTCGCAGCCGGGGCCGGCGCCAATGCCGATGGTGGGAACGGGCAGCTCCGCGGTGATGGCCTGGGCGGCCTCGCGGGGCACGCCTTCGAGCACGATGGCTCCGGCCCCGGCTTCGGCCAGGGCAAGCGCATCGGCTTGGAGTTGACGCACGGCTTCGGCGCTGCGCGCCTGCACACGATAGCCGCCCATGCGATGCACGCTCTGCGGAGTGAGGCCCAGGTGGCCGACGGCGGGAATTTCCGCCTGGGTGAGGGCGCGCACCAACTCGACGCGCGGTCCTTCGATCTTGACCGCCTCGGCGCCGGCTTCCTTCACGAAGCGAACGGCGTTAGAGACGCCCTCGGCGACCGGGCCGTGATAGCTGCCGAAGGGCATATCGACGACGACCAATGCGCGATGGACGGCGCGGCGCACGGCGCGGGCGTGGTGGAGAATCTCGTCCACGGTAACGGCGAGGGTGTTTTCGTGGCCCAGAACGACCATAGCCAGCGAGTCGCCGACGAGCAGGAGATCGATGCCGGCCTCGTCGGCCAGGCGCGCGGTGGCGTAGTCGTACGCGGTGAGCGCGGAGATGGGCTTCGCCTGGCGCTTCATCTGGCTGAGCGCGGGCATGGTGACTTTGGTGAGGGAAGCGCCGGAAGGCGACAGATTTGCGTCGGCGGGGAAGTGCGTGAGGCTCATGTTTTCTCCAGTGCCGCTCCGAAGACTCAGGATGCGGCCCGAACAAGTGCAAGTATACGCCCGCAGGGCGAGGATGGGCGCAGCGGGGTCCTTGGGCCGCGCCGGGATTGCTACGATCTTCTGTATCCAAGACGTTGCCGTTCCTGGGACCTTGCCGTTCCTGGCCTCCGCGCCGCACACTGAGAAGAAGAATGTTCGCCTCATTGCCTTTAGGATTCTCAACCGGGCTTGGCGCGGCGGCTGGGCTGGGCCTGGCGGCGGGTGTCTGCGCCTACGCCGCGATGTGGCCCGGCTCGCGCATCTTCGGCGAGGCTCTGATTGTGCCGCCGCGCGCTGGCGAGCTGGCGCTGACCTTCGACGATGGGCCCAATCCCGCCTGGACGCCGCGGCTGCTCGAGATTCTTGCCCGGCACGATGTGCAGGCGACCTTCTTTCTGCTGGGCAGCCACGCCCAGGCGGAGCCGGAACTGGCGCGGCGGATCGCGGCCGCTGGACACCTGATCGGGAACCATTCCTGGTCCCATCCCAACCTGGCGCTGAGCGGGCGCAAACGCATTCGCGAGGAGCTGGCAAGGACCAGTGACGTGCTCGAACAGACGACGGGCGCGCAAGTGAAGTATTTTCGCCCGCCGTTCGGGGCCCGGCGGCCCGCGGTGTTGCGCCTGGCGCGCGAGTTGGGCATGGTTCCGGTGCTGTGGAACGCGATGACCTCGGACTGGAGCGAGCCGGAGCCGGAGCGTATTGCGCAGCGGCTCATGAAGAAGATCGATCATCTCGCGCTGCGAGGCCGGGCAGCCAACATCGTACTCCACGACGGCGGACACCTGGACTCGGGCGCAAACCGCGAGCCGTCCATAGCCGCCGCCGGATTGCTGATCCCGCGTTACAAGCAGACGCATCGGTTTGTGACCGTGGATGCGTGGGGATAAAAACGGGCGCGCACCCTGGCTTCGCAAGCGAGGATTTTTCGTCTGAGGATGGGCCGTGCGTCGGAGGTTCCAGGAATCTTGCGCCGCGGTCAGCCGCGGCGAAAGGCCTCGAGAAACCCGGCCCCGCGCCTGTTGGCTAGAAAAGATCCGGAACGCCGTGGAAGGCGATGCGCGTGGGCGCGGCCTTGAAGGCGGCCAGCATAGTAGCCGGTGCCAGCGCGCTCATCCCGTATTTGTTGTTCAACTCGTCCATGGTCTTCATCAGGCGCGCATGGCTCTGCTCGCCGTCGAGCGCTTCGAAGAGGTTGAGCGAGTGAAGGCGATCAGGGACGAGGCAATCGAGATGCACTCCGATGAAGTAGGGGTGCTCAAAGTCCTGGCCGGACGGGCGGGATTCCCATAGACGACGTAACGCGGCAATCAATGCGGGATTGTCGCGGCACTCGCTGAGGCGCAGCTCGCCGCGCCATCCGCGCGCCGGCACGCCGAAGCTGCTCACAGGAGCCGCAAGCGGCAGATCTTCGGCGCCGGGGTGGTTCGCCGGCGCTTTTTTGCGTCGCGGGACTGCAAAGCCGATGGCCAGTGCGATGCCGCCGGCCCAGAGTCCGTTCGAGCGCAGGCGCATAGCGGCCTTGTGGAGCAGCTTGTGGGCCACCGCCCAGGCTTTCTCCGGCGTGCGCATTTCGGGCGCGAGCACATGCTGGTGGCTGATCGACTTCAGATGCTCGGTTTCCGCCATATCGAAGTCCTCGCCGCGCAGCCAGTGCCACAGCCGCTCGCCCCACACCGAACCCCAAAGCTGGCCGGCCTGCTCGCAGTTGAGCGCCAGCAGGTCCTCCATGGTGCGGATGCCTTTTCCGTTCAGCCGCTTTTCAGTGCGCGCGCCGATGCCGGGCAGGTCGCGCAGGGTGAGATGGTGGAGAGCTTCGGGCAAAATATCGAGGGGAAGGGCCACTAGCCCGTCAGGCTTTTCCATGTCGCTAGCCACCTTGGCCAGATAGCGGTTGGTGGCTAGGCCAACCGAGCTGCGCAGTATTTTTCCGGCGCGCTCCTGAATGCGGGCTTTCACGCGCCGGCCCAATTCCAGAGCGTTGAGCAACGGCCGCTCGCGGCCCATCAGCCGGCAGGCCATTTCGTCGATGGAGAGCACCGCCGTCACCGGCAGGCAGCTTTCCACGGCTTCGACGATGCGGTGGTGGAGTTCGACGTAGAGCTCGTGCCGCGCCTCGACGAGCACCAGTTCCGGGCACATTCGCTTGGCGTCGGCCACGATGGCGCCTGTCTTAACCCCGTAAGCTTTGGCCTCGTAACTGGCGGCAATGCAGCAGGTAGTATCCGCCATCATGGGGACCACGGCTACCGGGCGCCCGCGCAGTTCGGGCCGCGCCTGCTGCTCCACTGAGGCGAAATAGGAGTTCAAATCAACAAACAACCAGTTCACGAACGGGCCGGTAATAGGCTCTGGCGGGCCGGGGTCAGCCGGTGGCAAGACTTCGCGCTCTTTGGTGCGGTCCACGGAGTCGAAGGCCGGTTCCGGAATCGCGTTTGTAGCCATATCAAATCCATCTTCGACTTCTATTCGCTCCTGTGCAAGCAAAAACTGAAAAAACTGCCATAATAAAATCGGACGCAGAGAGTGCGTTGAAGGAAATGCACGCGATGCTCCGCCGGGAAGATCAGTTCTGTGCGGAGCGGTGAATTTCTTGAGAAACTGGTGGCTGATGAATACTCTGATGCATTGGCTAATGGTCAACGCAAGTGTTCTCGCCGTCTTGGTTACGGTCGGCGCGGCCATCTTCGTCTTCTGCTGCGTGGAATGCTTGGACTGCCCTAAACGAAGCAAGGACGATCTTTTTCATCATCACGAGGTCTAGGAATCCGGCTAAATATGAAGCTTCAGCAGGATGTCCATTCGATCCGGTCCTCCGGTTGCATGTAACTTAACTATTCCAAACGAGATATTCGTCAAGAAGTACGGACACGAGCACGGCGGTGGGAATCGCCACCAATGCTCCCTGAACCCCGGCCAGCGCGAAACCGAGCAACAGGGAAATGAGCGTCACAAGCCCCGAAAGGTCCACCCGGGCCTCCATGATCCTGGGCGTCAGGTAGGAGTTCTCCACCTGCAAATAAATGGCATAGAAGATCGCAACTCCGAGCACGCGTCCCCAAGAATCGATTGCCGCCACCAGCAGGGCGAGGACGATGGCAATCGCGGCGCCCACCACGGGAATAATGTTAAGCAGCCCCGTAAGCACCCCCAATGCATAGGCATAGCGCACGTGGAGGGCCAGGTAGGTGATGGTGCTTGCCACGCCGAGGATGAGCATCAGGCTGGCTTGGCCGAGCAGCCACTTGCGCATGCGCACCCCCGCCCGTTCGAGCGCGCCATTCAGCCGCGGGCGGCGTTCGGGCGGCACAAGGGAGAGAAACCAGCAGTAGGTGCGATCTCCTTCCAGAATGAAATAAACAGTAAGAACCAGACCGGTGACAATATCGACGAGCTTGCCCGCCCAGTCCTTGATCGAGAACAGCACATACGTGGTAGCGTGGTTGGCGAAGCCCACCAGCTCGGAGCTGAGCGCGCCGCTATTTAAGCGGTCGGCGAGCGGGATCTTTCGCGCCTTTGCCAACAGCTCGGGAACGCTGGTGGGCGCCTGCCCGCTGAGCTGCGTCAGGTCGTGGAGGACGGGCGGAATCGCCAGGAATCCAAAAGCGGTCACCGCTCCGGCCATGATCGCCAACAAGAGTAGAATCGCCGGGCCTTTCTTCAGCCGCCAGCGCCCGATGCGAATGCGCGAGGTGGCGTCCACCACCGGCAGGAGCACCACCGCGAAGAGCCCGGAGACATACACCAGGACCAAAACGCCGCGCACAAGCCACGCCACATAAGTCGGCCAATGCCAGGGCGAACGCGAACAAGATGTCGCTCCGCAGGCAGCGTTGTTTTTCATGGGGTTCAGTCATGCGCCGGCTCCTACACGGGACAAGCTAGAGGCCGCAGGCGGACTCCGCGTCCGTGCGGCCGCATCTGTTTCACGCTATTCCCTGCCGGCTCTGCAAACGTGCCTCTTCGACCGGTCATCTTCCTATAGTACGAGCCCCAAGGTGTATGGGTTAGCCGGTCCCACTCGCCTCTTGCTGTGCACCCTATAATAAAGGATGGCCGGCTGCGCCCTGAACCTTGCAAAGCGCACAGTGGCGCGGCCCGACGATTTCTCTCCCGGTGATTTCCCGTTGAATGACGCCATCATCATCCGCGGCGCGCGGACACATAACCTGAAGAGCATCTCCTGTGAGATTCCCCATGGCAAGCTGACGGTGGTCAGCGGAGTTTCCGGGTCGGGGAAGAGTTCGCTGGTCTTCGACACCATTTACGCCGAAGGCCAGCGGCGCTATGTGGAGTCGCTCTCGGCCTACGCGCGGCAGTTTCTGGAGCGCATCGAAAAGCCGGATGTGGACGAAATTGACGGACTGGCGCCGGCCATCGCCATCAAACAGAAAAACGCGACCCGCAATCCGCGCTCGACCGTGGCCACGGCCACCGAGATATATGATTACCTGCGCCTGCTCTACGCGCGCTGCGGAACGGTGCACTGCGTCCACTGCGATGGGCTGGTCAAGCGCGATTCGGTGGACGAAGTAGCCCATGGGATTCTGGCGCTCGGCGAGGGAACGCGGTTGAATGTCCTCTTTCCTGTGGAGACCGCGACGCCCGCCGCGGAGGCTGCGGCAAAATCCGCGAACAAGCCGGCGAAGACCGCCGGCCGCGGCGCGAGATTGGCAGCCAGAGCTAAACCGGTGGTGAATAGCGGCGATTCGCCGCACACCGAAACGCTGAAGGCCCGGCTCAGCGAGCTGCGCTCCGGGGGCTTCAATCGTCTCTGGCAGCAAGGCAGAATCTTCGAGTTCTCCACCCCCGAGTCGCTCCTCGACCTGGACTTCACACTCCCCGTGTTTGTTCTTTTGGACAGGATTGTCGTCAGCCCCGAGAGCCGCTCCCGCATCGTTGACGCCGTGGAGATCGCCTACCGCGAGAGCGTTGAAGCTATTTTTGAAGAAGTTCCGCGCCCCACGGACGAATCCGCTGCGGCCGACGCGGGAACCCCAAAGCCGCACGAGGAGACGGGGCAGCGCCGCCGTCTGCGCTTTAGCGGCGCCTACGAGTGCACGAATTGCCACCGGCCCGGACGCGAGCCGGAGCCGCGTCTGTTCAGCTTCAACAATCCCTTCGGCGCCTGCCCGCGCTGCCAGGGCTTCGGCAACACCGTGGATTACGATCACAACCTCGTCATTCCCAACCAGGATCTGAGCCTGAACCAGGGCGCCATCGATCCCTGGAACCGCCCCAAATACCGCTCCTGGTTCGCCGATCTGCGCCGGCGCGCGCCGGAGTTGGGCGTCCGGCTGGATGTGCCCTGGCGTGAGCTGCCGGAGGCCGAGCGCGAGATCGTTCTGCGCGGCAAGCCCGCCGCGGCGGGCAAGGACGGTTTCGAGGGCGTGCACGGATTCTTCGCCCAGATGGAGCGCAAAAAGTACAAGCTGCACGTGCGCGTCATGCTGAGCAAGTATCGCGGCTACGCGGAGTGCCCGGACTGTCGCGGCCAGCGGCTGCGCGCCGAGGCCCGTTCGGTGCGCATCGAAAACGGGAAGACGGGGGGCAAGAACATCTGCCAGGCCACGGCCTTGACTATCGCCCAGGCCAAGCAGTTCTTCAACGCGCTCCGGCTGACGCCGATGCAGGAGGGGATCGCCGGTCCCATCCTCGAAGAAGTGCGGCAACGGCTCAGCTTTCTTGACGCGGTGGGGCTCGAATACCTGACGCTGGACCGGCTGGCCTCCACGCTCTCCGGCGGCGAGGCGCAGCGGATTCAACTGGCCACTTCGCTGGGTTCACGCCTCGTAGGCGCGCTCTATGTGCTCGATGAGCCCTCCATCGGCCTGCACACACGCGATACTGCGCGGCTGATTCGCATTCTGGAGGAGCTGCGGGACTTGGGCAACACCATTCTCGTCGTCGAGCACGACGCCGACATTCTCCGCGCCGCCGACCATCTGCTGGATCTGGGGCCGGGCGCGGGCGAATTCGGCGGCAAGCTGCTGGCCGAGGGGATTTTGGCCGAGATCGAGGCCAACCCCCACTCGCTTACCGGCCGCTACCTCTCCGGCAAAATCTCCATTCCCGTGCCCACGCGCCGGCGCACGCCCGGCCCCTCTGGCGGAAAGGACCGCCTGGTTCTGCGCGGCGCGCGCGCCAACAACCTCCACGGCCTGGACGTGGAGATTCCACTCGGCCTGCTGGTGGCCATCACGGGCGTCTCCGGCTCGGGCAAGTCCACGCTGGTCCACCATGTGCTTTATCGCGCCCTGGCGCGCGCGCTGGGCCAGGCCGGGGTCCCCAACGACGGGTGGCTCAAAGAGCCGGGGTCGTTGGGGTCGAAGGCCGACGGCGCCGATCCCGCCGGTCTCTTCACCTCGCTCACCGGCGCCGAGCGCCTCAATGACGTGGTGCTGGTGGATCAGACTCCCATTGGCCGCACGCCGCGCTCCAATCCCATCACCTACATCAAGGGCTTCGATCTGATCCGCGAGCTTTTTGCCGCCCAGCCCGAGGCCAAACGCCTCTCGCTTACGCCGGGGCATTTCTCGTTCAATGTGCCCGGCGGCCGTTGCAACACCTGCGAAGGCGACGGCACCGTTACCGTCGAAATGCAGTTCCTTGCCGACGTGGAACTGCCCTGCGAGGACTGTAACGGAACGCGCTACCAGGCCAGGATTCTCGAAGTCCACTACAAGGGCAAGAGCATCCACGACGTGCTCGAGATGACGGTGAAGGAAGCAATGCACTTCTTTGCCGGCCAGACCAGGCTGCTCGAAAAGCTCGCGGTCCTCGACGAAATCGGGCTGGGTTACCTCCGGCTGGGCCAGTCGGCGACCACGCTCTCCGGCGGCGAAGCGCAGCGCGTCAAGCTGGCCGCGCATCTGGCCCAAGTGCGCGCGGTCAACGCCGCGGCCAAGCCCTCCCAGGCCAGCCGCGCCCTATATATCCTCGACGAGCCTACCACCGGCCTGCACTTCGACGATGTTTCGAAACTGCTCACCGCCTTCCGCAAGCTCATCGACGGCGGCGGCTCGCTGATCGTCATCGAGCACAACCTGGACGTGATCAAGAGCGCCGACTGGGTGATCGATCTCGGTCCCGAGGGCGGCGAAGCCGGCGGCAGAATCGTCGCCCAAGGCCCTCCCGAGGAGATTGCGGGCAATCTGCACTCTTACACCGGCAAATGGCTGGCGCGCGTGCTGTGAGGGCCTGGTTTGCGCCCACTCAGGTCAGATCGCCTCGCCGGCCCGCTTCGACCCTTGTCGAGCCATGTTCTCCCGTACCCTGACCAGCGTAAGCGCCGCCAGCATCGCGATGATGATAAAGTCGAAGATCAACTCGCTGGCTAGCAGGGTGCTGAATTCGATCTGAACGGGCAACAGCGCGACCAGCGCGCCGGCTACAATCGACACCATCGTATTCAGGCCGGCTCAGCCACTACTGGGTTCGTCAACGATCCCAGCTTCTCCACGGTGACAGTAACCGTTTCTCCGGGCTTGAGCCAGCGCTTGGGGTTGCGGCCCGCGCCTACGCCTGCTGGCGTGCCGGTGGAAACCACATCGCCCGCCAGCAGCGGCGTGATGGACGAGATGTATTCGATCAGGTCGGGAACCCCGAAGATCAGCTCGTTGGTATTCGAGTTCTGCATGACTTCGCCGTCGATGCTGAGCCCGATCGCCAACGCGTGCGGATCGGCGATCTCCTCTTGGGTTACGATGGCCGGGCCCATGGGGCAGAAGGTGGGAAAGCTCTTGGCCAGCGACCACTGCGAGGTGGACCTCTGCACATCGCGGGCGCTCACGTCGTTAATGATGGTGTAGCCGTAGACGTGCTCGCGCCACGCCGCCGCGGGAATGCGGAATCCGCCCTTGCCGATCACGAACCCCAGCTCCGCCTCGTAGTCCGGCTCGGCGGAGTTCTTGGGCAGCACGATGGCCTCGCCGGGGCCGATGATCGCGGTTTGCATTTTGAAGAAGACCACCGGCGCGGCGGGCAGCGCCGACTTGGTTTCGGCGGCGTGGCCGCGGTAGTTGAGTCCAATCGCGAAGAGGCGCGGCGGGTTGGAGAGCGGCGCGTGCAGCTTCACCTGCGCCAGCAGCAGTGTGGGACCGGACGGCGCGCTGGTCATCCCCGCGGCGATCACCGTCAAGGCATCGGCGTATCCCGCGGCGCTGAGATCGGTGACGGTGTCGCCGCTCAGAACTCCGGGATGCAATTTGCCGTCGCCGGCGGAAAACGAAACGAGTTTCATGCGGAACCTCCAAGGTTGGAATCGATAAAAGTAAAAGCCGGCCGCTTTAGGCCGCCGTCCAGCCGCCGTCGATCGTCATCAGCGAGCCGCTGACGAAGGCCGCTTCGCCGGAAGCCAGATAGCGGACCAGCGACGCAACCTCCTCCGGCTCGCCCAGGCGGCCCACCGGCTGGCGGGCGCGCAGGGCGGCGCGCATCTCTTCTTTGTTGTGCTTGTGAAACTTTTCCAGATAGGCCTCGACGAAGGGTGTTTGCACGGTGCCGGGGCAGACGGCGTTTACGCGCAGCGTCTTCGGATACTCGACCGCCAATTGCCGCGTCATGGCCACCACCGCGCCCTTGCTGGTGCAGTAAGCAAAGCGCTGTTTGATGCCCACCAGCCCGGAAACCGAGGCAATGTTGACGATCGAGCCCACGCCTTCGCCGCGCTCGGCCGCCGCCAGCAGAAACGGCAGAAAGCCGCGCGTGACCAGGTAGACCCCGCGCACGTTGACGTTCATCAGTCGGTCGAAATCACTGGGCTCCGTGGTCTCGATGGAGCCCACGTGGCCGATGCCCGCGTTGTTCACCAGGATGTCTAGCCGTTCGAGCCGTGCCGCTGCCACGGCGATCGACTCCTCGCTGGTCACGTCCAAGTGCAAAACCCGGGCCGTGCCCACCGCGTCCGCCAGCACCTCAGCCGCGGCCACATTGATGTCCGCAATCCACACGAAGGCGCCGGCGCGCGCCAGTTCCTTCACAGTGGCCTCGCCGATGCCGCTGGCTCCGCCGGTCACCAGCGCGTGGCGGCCGTCGAGACGAAAGGCCCTGTCCGGGGCCGCGGAAGAGATAGGTTTGGATGAAGCTGGATCGGTCATGATCAACTCTCTCTTGAGCGCCACAAGAAGTATATCTTGGGCGCATCGCGGGCCGGCGGTTGGAGCCGGGCGCGTTCACGCCGCTTTCCTTGCCCTTCCGGCTCCGTGCCGCGCCACATTGACCGATCGCGCACTGCGAAGTTTCCCTGGTACGAAAACCGTAAGCCTACGCTCTTTTAGGCCTCCGCAACCTACCCTGCAAATTCCCATCCGCGGCGTTGGTCGATCGCCATGCGGCTGCGGTCAAGATAGTGCCGGAGTTCCTCCAGGCCGTATTCCCGGGCCAATTCTCTGGCGCTCACGCCCGGCCGCGCGGCTTTGAGCACAAACCATTGCTCGTCTCTCATCCACTTTTCCTGCACCACGTCCTGAGGATGGTCATGGAGCAGCTTGTCGCGTTTATCCAAATTGAAGTTTTCGTGATAGATGCCCCGGTCCAGGTCTAGTGCAACCCGGCTCACATTGATTCCTTTAGACCGCGCGGAGTAGATGCGCTCTCCGGTGATGTCGTACACCATGCAATCGGAAAGCAGCGTGCTGCTCACGATGTAGTAGTGATGATTGATGGCGTGAGCCTGAAGAGACGCACCGGCCGAGTAGGCGCTGGGCCATATCACCAGTTCGGCTCCCATGTCGGCAAGGCGCTTCCAGACCGCGGGAAAGTTGACATCGAAGCAGGTGGCAATGCCCACGCGGCCAAAAGCGGCCTGATAGACACGAGCCCCGTCGCCGGGGCTGATGGGAGGATGCACATCGAATTCCGACCAATATGGGAAAATCTTGTTGTAAAGGCAGACCGGTTGGCCGGAGCGGTCCAGAAGCACCACGGTGTTATCGCGCCGGTCGCCGTCTCGCCGGTCGATAGGGACCGCGATATAGGTGTTGTGCTTGGCTGCCAGCGCGGCCATCGCGGTCACCGTCGGTCCGTGCAGAGGCTCCTCGCTGGTGGCATCCAGTCCCCGGCATAACTCCGGCAAAAGAATGATATCGGGCCGCCGCGACCCTTCTTCATCGACGCGTTGCGTTACTTCGCTCCACGGTGTAGCAAGGTCAAACCCGATACTCACAACTTTCACCGGGCGCCCAATTTCAGGTTTAGCTTTCGCATCCGGCATCGTCTCCACTCCTGCCGCTCCCGTTTCTATTGGCTGCTCCGCGTTCAGGCCCTTCAAGCTTGCTCCGGCAAACGCCGCCATCCCGGCAGCGGTGCTTCTCAAAAACGTGCGTCTTTTCATGCCCATGCCTCCTAATGAAAAGAATCGCCGGGACGGTTATTCTTCTCCGGCGCACCGGCGCCGTTCTCAAGTACGTTGCAGCAGATACTATGTTACCGCTTCCGCGCCTCGGCCAGCACTTTCAAATAAGCTTTGGCCGACTCGGTGATCGTATCCGCTTTACCCGCGTCTACGGCGGCCAGATTCACCAGGTCGCTGCCTACGCCCAGGGCGCGCGCGCCGGCTTTGATGAAGCTCGCGGCCGTTTCCAGCGTCACCCCACCGGTGGGAATCAGCTTGAGATGCGGGAACGGAGCGAGCAACGCCTTCAAATAGCTCGCGCCTCCCACCGCCGAGCAGGGAAAGATCTTCACGTAGTCCGCGCCGGCATTCCAGGCCGTGATTGCTTCCGTCGGCGTGAGCGCGCCAGGGCAGGACACCTTGCCGTTCTTCTTAGTTACCGCGATGACTTCGGGATGCACGCTGGGGCTGACCACAAACTCCGCGCCCGCCTCGATGGTGGCCTCGGCCTGTTCGGCGGTGGTTACGGTACCGGAGCCGAGCAGCAGCGCCGCTCCATACTCTTTCTTGAGGGCCTTCAAAAGATCGACGGCGCCGGGAACGGTCATTGTCACCTCGACGATGTTCACTCCGCCGGCGATCATGGCTTTGACGACTGCTTGACCCTGGGCCACGCTGCGCGCGCGCAGCACCGGAATCAGCCCTACGCGCTCGATGATTTCCTTGGTTGTTTCGGAGGTAGCGATGGTTTGTGTTGTAGCGGACATTTTCTTCCTCCTTTCGTTGGCTGCGTGTTAGCGCGCGATGCGCGCCGACCCGCCTTTGATCGCCCGTTCCACTTCCGCCAGAGTGGCCATGCTGGTGTCGCCGGGGGTGGTCATGGCCAGCGCGCCGTGGGCCACGCCGCAGCGGACCGCCCAATCGATTCCCCTGCCGGCCAACAAACCATAGATGAGGCCGGAGGCGAAGCTGTCGCCGCCGCCCACGCGGTCAAAGATGTCGATGTCACGCTGCGGAACGTGCGTGATCTTGTCCTCATAGAGCGCGATCGCGCCCCAGGCGTTGCGGCTGGCTGTGTAGGCGGTGCGCAGCGTGCTGGCCACCAGCTTCAGGTTGGGATAGCTCGCGGCCACCTCGCGTAGCATCTCTTCATATCCCGCGATGGGCAGCTCGGCAAAGTCTTCGCTTACGCCCTTGATCTTTACGCCCAGCATGGCGGTGAAGTCTTCCTCGTTGCCCAGCAACAGGTCCACTTTGCGCACGATCTCGCGGTTCACCTCCTGCGCCTTGGCTTTGCCGCCGATCGACTTCCACAGCGAGTCGCGATAGTTCAGGTCGTAGGAGATGGGCGTCCCGTGGCGCCGCGCAGCGTCCATGGCTTCCACGGCCACCTCGGCTGTCGAAGCCGAGAGCGCGGCGAAGATGCCACCGGTGTGGAGCCAGCGCGACCCGTTCGCCGGGCCAAAGATCGCTTCCCAGTCGAAATCGCCCGGTTTCACCTGGCTGATGGCAGTGTGGCCGCGGTCTGAGCAGCCGGCCGCCGCGCGCACGCCGTAGCCGCGCTCGGTAAAGTTCAGGCCGTTGCGCACGGTGCGGCCCACGCCGTCGTAGGGAACCCATTTAAGAAACGAAGCATCCACGCCGCCCTGCAGGATGAAGTCCTCCACCAGGCGTCCGACCGCGTTGTCGGCCAGCGCGGTGACCACGGCCGCGCGCAGGCCAAAGCAGCGGCGCAGGCCGCGCGTTACGTTATATTCGCCGCCGCCCTCCCACACCTGAAACTGGCGCGTGGTGTGGATGCGGCTCTCGCCGGGATCGAGGCGCAGCATGACTTCGCCAAGACTCACGCAATCCCAGCGCCGTGGAGAATCGGGAATTTTAATTGCTTGCATGGTGTCGATATTCTATCGCATCGTGTTAACTGCGGTCTGTGACGGAATCATGTTGTGAGATGCTCTTTGAGCGAGCGAGTCGCGCGGGGCGTGCGATTCGCTTTGGCGCGGCAAGCGGCGCGGCGCATGGTGTAGACTGGCACGCGGAGAGTTGAAACCACAAAAGCGCTTACGCGGCGCAGTTTTGTGCCATCGGCAAGGGCAATGGCGTGGCGCTGATCGCGTTGCGCGAATTGCCGGCCCTGTTGCCGGTCCTGTTGCTGGATTTAGTCCGCAACTCAAAGCTGGCCCGGCGCTACACCCCTGATGGTCAAGCCGCCAGCAAAGCTGAAGCGGCGCGATAAGGAGAAGAACAGAATGACGGAAGGTCGCAAATTGCGTATGGGCCTGGTGGGCGGCGGACCGGGAGCTTTCATCGGCCCCGTGCACCGCATCGCCGCGGAGCTGGACAACAAGATCGAGATGGTTGCCGGCGCGTTTTCGCAGTCAGCAGAGCGCTCGCGAGCGGCGGGACAGAGCTTCGGGATCGATCCTGCCCGCGCCTATGCGGATTACCGCCAGATGATCGAGGCCGAGCGCAAACGGCCCGACGCCGTCGACTTTGTGGTCATCGCTACGCCCAACCATCTGCATCTCCCGGTGGCCCTGGCCGCGCTCGAAGCGCGCATTCCGGTAATGAGCGACAAGCCGGCCACGGCCACCTATGACGAAGCTCTCCAGCTTGAATCCGCCGTGGCTGCTTCCGGCTTGCCTTACGGGCTGACGCACACGTACGCGGGCTACGCCATGGTGCGCGAGGCCCGCTCCATGTGCGCCGCCGGCAAGCTGGGCGCGATGCGCAAGGTTGCGGTCGAGTACTTCCAGGGCTGGTTGAGCCGCCCGCTTGAAACCACCGGCCACAAGCAGGCCGCGTGGCGCTCCGACCCGGCGCGCAGCGGTCCTGGCGGCGCCATCGGCGACATCGGCACCCATGCCTTTCACCTGCTCGAATACGTCAGCGGCATCCAGGTCACGGCCATCAACGCCACGTTGCGCACTGTCGTGCCGGGGCGCAGGCTCGACGACGATTGCAGCGCCTTTCTACGCCTGAACAACGGAGCTGCCGGCACGCTCGCCTGTTCGCAGGTGGCCGCGGGCGAGCTCAACGAGGTGCGCCTGCGCATCTACGGCGAAACCGGATCGCTCGAATGGCGCCAGCAGGACCCCAACCGGCTCATCGTCAAATGGCTCGATGGACCCGAAGAGATTCGTCACGCCGCCGCGCCCTACCTCGGCGCCGATGCGCTGGCCGCGGCGCGCGTCCCCGCAGGCCATCCCGAGGGCTATCTGGAGGCCTTTGCCGTTCTCTACCGCGAGTTTGCCGAGGCGCTCATCGCATGGAAGCAGGGCAACGCGGACCCGTTGCCGGCCACGCTGCCCGGCATCGCGGCCGGTGTGCGCGGCATGAGGTTTATCGAGCGCGTGATCGAGAGCAACCGCCGGGAAGGCTGGGTGGAGTTTTAAAGTGCTGCTTCCAGCCTCTGGCTTCTAGCTTTCAGCTCGTCGAGCTGGCGCCGGCGTTCCTGCTTCCCACGAGGCTGCAGTTGGTGGAAGAGATAGCTGCCAGCTTGAAGCTGTAGCGAAGTAAGACAATGATTCCAACGCTGGCAAGAAGACAGCTAGAGGCTAGAAGCTAGAGGCCAGGCTATTCACATTTTCGGGAGGAGTTATGAAGACCATCAAGGGACCGGGAATCTTTCTGGCGCAGTTTGCCGGCGATCAAGCGCCCTTCAACACGCTTGAGGGCATGGCTTCGTGGGCTGCCGGACTGGGCTGCACCGGCATACAAATCCCCACCTGGGACCGCCGTCTCTTCGACCTGGAACTCGCCGCCGGAAGCCAAACGTATTGCGACGAAATCCGCGGCGTGGCCGCGCGCGCGGGGATTGCCATCAGCGAGCTTTCCACGCACCTGCAAGGCCAGTTGGTGGCTAGCCATCCGGCCTTCGACACGCTGTTCGACGGCTTTGCGCCGCCGCAGTTGGCCGGCGATGCGAAGGCAAAGTCCGCCTGGGCCGCGCAGCAGTTGCACTGGGGCGCCAAGGCCAGCCGCAACCTCGGCCTCAACGCCCACGCAACCTTCTCGGGCGCGCTCGCCTGGCCGTTCTTCCATCCCTGGCCCCAGCGTCCTGCCGGGCTCATCGATGAAGCTTTCCGGGAGCTGGTCCGCCGCTGGCTGCCCATTCTCAACGCCTTCGACGAGGCCGGCGTGGACCTCTGCTTCGAGCTGCATCCCGGCGAGGACCTGCACGACGGCGCCACCTTCGAGCGCTTCCTCTCGATGGCCGGCAACCACCCCCGCGCCAACATTCTTTTCGACCCCAGCCACATGATCCTGCAGCAAATGGACTACCTGGCATTCCTCGACCTTTATCACGAGCGCGTGCGCGCCTTTCACGTCAAGGACGCGGAGTTCCGCCCCACTGGCCGCTCCGGCGTTTACGGTGGCTATCAGGATTGGATCGACCGGCCGGGACGTTACCGCTCGCCCGGCGACGGCCAGGTCGACTTTGCGCAAATCTTCAGTAAGTTGGCGCAGTACGACTATCCCGGCTGGGCTGTCGTCGAGTGGGAGTGCTGCCTCAAGCATCCTGAGGCGGGCGCGGCGGAGGGCGCCGCGTTTGTGCGCAGCCACATCATCCGCGTCACCGATCACGCCTTCGACGACTACGCAGGCGGCGCCGCTGACGCCGCCCGCAACCGCCGCATCTTGGGACTGTAGACAATCGCAAACGGACCCTCCTTCTCGCGGATTCTGGAAAGGAGAGATGCAGTGGATTACTTCGATCGATTCAAGGTTGCGCCCGGAAGCAAAGTGAGGCTCAAGGAAATCGACCCGTCGTTCAAAGACGGGCACAAGAGTCATAAATCGGCGGCGGAGGAGATCGAGCACTACGGGAAAAGACTACGCGAGCTCCAGGACTTGCTCTACGCCGAGCGCCGGCACTCTCTGCTCATCTGCCTTCAGGCGCTGGACACGGGCGGCAAGGACGGCGTCATCAACCACGTTCTCGGCGCCATGAATCCCCAGGGCTGCCGCGTGGCAGCGTTCAAGCAGCCCTCCGCCGAAGAGCTGGCCCATGACTTCCTGTGGCGCGCGCACAGGGTTGCGCCGGCCAGGGGAGAAGTGGTGATCTTCAACCGCTCGCACTACGAGGATGTGCTGGTGGTCCGCGTCCACAACCTGGTGCCTGAAAAAATCTGGTCCCACCGCTACGAGCGTATCAATGCCTTTGAAAAGGGCCTCGCCGAGCACGATACGCATATCCTCAAGTTCTACCTGCACATCTCTAAAGCGGAACAACTCGAGCGCTTCAAAGACCGGCTGGACGATCCTACCAAGCTCTGGAAGATCAGCGAGGCCGACTACAAGGAGCGAGGCTTTTGGGACGATTACGTTTCCGCCTATGAGGATGCCTTATCCCGGTGCAGCACCGCGCATGCGCCCTGGTTTGTCATCCCCTCCAACCACAAATGGTTCCGCAACCTTGCCATTGCTCGCATCGCCGTCGAGTTTCTGGAAGCGTTAAATATGAAATATCCCCAGCCCATCGTCGATCTTGATCACATCCGGCGCGAGTACCACCAAGCCAGGCAAGCCAAGTCATGAGAGCCGCTCCCGCGTCGCTCCAAAACGGCCGGCCGGAATCTGCTCCGCAATCATCCGCCGGTTGGGGAAAAACCGGTAGGCGCCCTTGGTGACTGCCCAGTCCTGACAGTCCAATGGAAGGCTGCGTCACAAGCCTGCGGCGATCTGCTCTACTAAACGCTGCAATCGCCTTCCCAGCCGTACATTGGGCAACTTCGCCGTGGCCAATTCCGGTTCAATCAATCTGGTCCACCCCTCGGCTCTGCTGCCAGCTTCGCCGCCGTGTTCGTAACGAAAGCTCACCGTCCGGCTGCCGACGCTGCAAAGTACTCTTCTTGAAGCCGTACCGCTTCGACAACACCATCTCAAGACTAAGAAGGTTGTGGGTAATTGAAGGAATCAGCGCTCGCTTATGATACGAGGAGTAGTTTGGACCAGGCTCAGCCGCAACTCTACGGAATTCATTGCGTCAAACGGAGGAGAATCTTCGAGGCGATCGTCTGAAATGCACTATCCAAGTCGCTCGCCGTAGGAGCGAACGCCGCCACTCCCGATGGCTCGTCTGGGTTGTACGTGGGACTTGCAGGATCATTCGCAAGTTGCTGGAGGTAGGTCTCGTTGATCTTATCACCCAACCCTATCGAGTAAACCGTTGTTCCCTGGGTCCTCATCGTATTGGCCAGTTGGACCGCGCGGTACATCGCATCATTGCTGATATTCGTTTCCGTAAGCGCTGCTTGCGTCCCTAGAAGCTGTGAAGGAAAATTAGCGGCCCCACATGAGGTCGAGTTACCAGTCGTCGGGCTCAGAAAAGAAACTCCATTACACCAACCGACCGCCTGCTCGACAGGAGAGCAGCCGCCATAGTTCACCAATTTATTCGGGTTACACGCCAAGGTATCCTGATTCGTATTGGCCCAGCCGTCTGTGAAAAATACAACTACTTTCACAGCATTTGGCGGCGGCGATGACACGCTTTGGACCTGCGTCTGCGAATCCAGCAATCCACCTTGCGCAAAAGTCGCCCCCCCGAACGTCATACTGTTTAAAGAACTCGTGATAGGAGCTTGGAAAGTCTTGCTAATTGCCACATCCTGAGTTGCAATCGACGAAAAGCTTATTTCTCCAACTTGATCGGTGCCTTCGATGAAATAGCCAAGAAAATCCTGCACAGAGGGAGGTAAAGCGGTTGCCCCACCGTTAAGGTTCATTGAACCAGATTTATCCAACACCATTGATAGGATGACAGGCGGACGCGTAGCCTGAGAGGTGGTTCCTATGTTGAGGGACTGAAAAGATGTCAGAAGGTCAAGGAAAAAGGTCTTGCTCTCAGCACGGGCATTGACGTTCACGATGGGGTCGCCATAGGCGTCTGTAGAAAAGGAAACATTCACTTGGGGGGGCGCATACATTAAGAGCTGAGGTAGCATTGTAATTTAAGTAGAAACTGGCTGTTCCCTATCGCCAGCGCCTGCGCCTGCCCCCGGCCGAGGTTTCGCATAATCGCTAGCGATTCCGCATCGACTGCCTTGGAAAGTTCGGCCTTCAAGAGAAAGGCAAAGCCAAAGTCGATCCCGAACCCCAAAAATAGCAGTAAGAGAGGTACCACAAAGCCAAATAGCACCAATATCTGCCCGTTCTCCTGCCGGGTAACATTAGCCATTCGAGTGAGATGCACTTGAACCTCCTCCTAGAAATACGCCGCCTCATATAACGTAGAGGGAAGAGTTAATAGGTTAGCGAGTGCTGTAATCGGCTCCAGAGCGTAGAACACTTCTGTAACATAGAGCGTCTGACCTGCTTGAAGCACGGGAATTGCCCCCGCTGGCACCGTGGCTGTCGTGCCTAAGCCGGACCCTATTGCGCTGGTGACTTGGATGCCACTATTCGATTCCGCTTGGTCCATAATCTCGGGCTTGCCGTTTACATAGGCTACCTCAGTCACAATGATTCTTCCCTGTGTGCTAATGTTCATTGAGGCGCCTTGAGTAAGCAATGCAGAAACTGTGTCCGTCAGGCTCGTTCCGCGTGATGCAAGGTTCGAACCCTGCCTGGTTAACCCGGCCATGACTAGTTTGTCGTAAATGGGAACTGAAAAGCCGATGACTCCAGAGACCAGAATGAGTAGCAGGAAGCAAGAAGTCACAAACTCTATCAGGGCTTGCCCGCGCTCGTCCCCATGGAATCTTGCTAACGGTATGCCTTCGAGAAGTCGCCGCATCTTCATGCCTCCACTCCCATCTAATTCGTTTCGCTGGCTGGAAAGGGTTCGTTTTTAATCGTGATGCTCGTAGTAAAGGCGTATTGGCCCTGTGGGAACATTACCGCAATCAACGGCGTAAGCAGAGGAGTGGTGGCGGAAATCATGATGGTCATCGTATCTCCGGGTCCACCAGCGCTTCCTGAGCCGCCGTTCAAGCTTGAGATTTGAACGTTCGTAATTTGCGCACCGATTACGTCCTGCTGAAGTGTGGAATCGATAGAATCCACTCTGGATAGGTCTTGTGTTGGGTTACTCGGATTCGGCAAGTGATTCCCCGTTGAAGCAAATCGGGCAGCGTCTTGAGCGGCAGACTCGACGTTCATTGTCTCGAAGAACAAATGACCGAAATCAATCACCCCAAAAACAAGAAGAACAAACAGCGAAAATACCAAGGCAAATTCAACGAGGGCTTGCCCCTCAGTCCGTTCCTTAAGTGAGGTCGGGGTCCAGACGACTTTCGGTTCGGCGATCGCTCGTCTCAGGGAGAATGATTTTTTGAAAAAGCGCGTTAATCTACCCATGCTTGAGTCTCCAACTCGGTTCGCTTATGCTTCTGCCCCCGGTTGAATCCCCCCCAGGGGGAGCCTGAGTGATTAATAGCGTACGCAAGGACCGTTTGCAAGCGCCGTTTGTGTTAGCCCGCGCCCCCCCTCAGTAATCTCCGGTCAGGTACGCTAGTACTTGCCCATTCGGTTACCCCCAGCATACGCTTTTCGTCTCAGCCTGAAAACAGTACCAAAGTTTGTGGGATTAGGGCTGTGCAACTGCAATCTCCGGCTGCGGTGTGCACACGTTTCGATCAAAAGCCAACCGGTTTACGAACCGAAGACAGCCCGCCGATTATCTGTCACACTCGAGACCGTTCGACCAACCCGTACGACGGAGTCAGGAGTCACTAAAGCCAGTCCCGCCAACGTATCTGGAGAATCAACGCTTGCGTTCTGGGTGAAGCTGCAACAAACCAAAAGCATGGAGGATTTGAGTGAGTTTCAATGTCGGTGCGAGCGCGAAATATGCTGCGAAATCCCGCATAACCTCCTCAGATCACGAATCGAAGAAGCTGGGCTGCCTCCGAAGCAGGCCGCGGCGCCTCCTTGCCGGTCACTCTTGGGATTCTTCCCGGGTATGCAGCAGATCGACCCGACGGTTGGCCCAGGAGATAGATTTCACCCGGCCGGTGGGGATCAACACCAGTAGGACGCGAAGAAGGCCAAATGTCTGTTGATGGATCTGCGCGCCGCGCAAATGTTTACCCGGGGTCTATCCAATTGGCAGGTCATTCAATGCTATCCCGCCGCCCTCAATGAGCGCATTTCCCCGGAGCGGGTGACTCTGTTAACCGGACCGCATCCCTCCCGCGCCCCAACCGGCGGGGCCGCATATAATCTCGGCAGGACGCACCTGCCCTACAGCGGGTCCAGAGTTGTTGTACCCAGAGAGCACACTGCCGAGTGGCATTTTCCTTAACCGGGGTCCCCAGCGGCAGGTCTTCGCCGCTGGGGTGGAAGTAAATGCCACATTTCACGAACCTCAAAATGGCACATGAACTCTGGAACCGCTCTAATCTTCCCCGCAAAGCGAGAACGGCTTTGGCTCGTAAGCTTTATACAGCACGTCTCGTGCGCAAGGATTGCCTTTCGGAAGCTGACCAGTGCTATCACTTCCTCTTTGTCCTCGAGAGTCTGGAAAGCTTTCCCTATGCCCCCGGCCAGTTCGTCTCCGCATTGGCGCTGGACGAGGACGGCAAGGAGCAGACCCGCGCCTACTCCATCGCTTCGGCCCCCGCTGGCAACCGCTTTGAGCTCTGCGTAAACCGTGTAGAAAGCGGCTTCTTTTCCAACCTCCTGCCCGATCTGCCCGTCGGTGCCGCCATCCAGGTTGACGGCCCGCACGGCTACTTCACCCTCCGCGAGCCGTTTACCGACTCGATCCTGGTGGCTACCGGCACGGGCATCGCCCCTATCCGCGCTTATGTCCAGTGGCTTTTTCCTCCAAGCGGCCCCAACCGTAGCCAGGGCAAGGAGATATGGCTGGTCTACGGCGCCCGCTACGAGACCGGTCTTTATTACCGCGAGGAGTTCGAAACCCTCGCAGCCCGTCACCCCAACTTCCACTTCCTGCCCACGCTCAGCCGCGCGCCCGAGAGCTGGACCGGCCTGCGCGGTCACGTGCAGCAGCACGTCACCCGCATCGTGGAAGAGCGCGGCGCCCGTCTCGGCCTGCCGCTGCCCCAGCCTCCGCCTGATCCTGCCGTTCCAGCGCGCGAGCTACGCTTCGGCATCTACGCCTACATCTGCGGTCTCAACGAGATGGTCTCCAGCGTGCGCAAGCTGCTCGCCGGCTACGGATGGTACCGCAAGCAGATTGTCTTTGAGCGGTACGACTGACCTACAGGTTGAACAGTTCCCTGAGCCGCTTGGTCTGCGCCCGGCTCACCGGAATCTCGGTCTGCTGCTTGTCGTTCATGCGCAACTGGTAGCTGGATTTGAACCACGGCACCACCTCGCGGATGTGGTCGATGTTGACCACATAACCGCGATGAGCGCGCCAAAAATGCACTGGATCGAGCAGCTCCTGCAATTCTTCGAGCGTGCGGCATTTAGACTGCCCTTCGAAGCCGCGCGTAACGATGCGGATCACGCCCTCGTCGATGGCCGCGAAGCAAATCTCCGCCTGGTTGACCAAAAGCAGACGGCTTTGTACCTGCACAACGAGCTTGGCGGGCTGCGCCCCGCGCGCCCCGTCCTGCGAATGATTCAGCAATTGCAGCAGCGCATCAATCCGCGAGTCTATCGGCGCCTCCGTCCCTCCTCCCGATCCCCCCGGGCTTCCGGCCATCCGCGCCCTCACCCGCTCCACCGCCTCCACCACGCGGCCGCGGTCGAAGGGCTTGAGCAGGTAGTCCACGGCGTTCACGTCGAAGGCGCGCACGGCATAGTGATCGTACGCCGTGGCAAACACAATCTGCGGCAGCGGCTCGGCGCTTCGTCCCGCAGCAGCGCCGCTCTTTGCCCGGCGCCGCTCCATGAGCTGCTGGATCACGGCGAATCCGTCCAGTCCCGGCATCTGCACGTCCAGAAACACCAGATCAGGGTGGTGTTCCTCGATCAGATTTACCGCCTCGATCCCATTCTCCCCCTGTGCAATCACATCCACGCCGCCTACCGAGTCGAGCAGGTACTGGAGCTCGTCGCGGGCCAGTTGTTCGTCGTCGATAATGAGCGCGGAGATGGACATGCGGACTGGAATCTCGATTGCAGGAAGGGAATCCCGCCTGGTCAATGCACACACCACCCTGGCTGGGCATTTGCACGCCGAGCCAAAGCGGGCAGGGAACGATGGCGAATGAAAACCTGGGTTTTCTGCTTAATCGCCCAGCACACGCAGCCGCGATGGCATATGGTCTTTGCTCAGTTCGTGACCGCAGCGGGTACAGAACTGGTCGGTGGTGCGCACGGTGCGGAAGCAGTTGCCGCAATTGGCAGTCAGCCGGTAGTTGCACTGCGGGCAGAAGTGGAAGTCGCTCAGCACGTGCGTGCCGCATGCGGGGCAACGGGAAACCTCCGGCTGCCGTAGCAGGAAGTAGAGCACTGCGCCAATGCCGCCCGGGATGACGAAGCAGATCAGCATCCAGAATCGCATGCTCATCCCCCGCCGCGGCGCGTCCTTGCTCACGTAGCCGAGCATGAGGACGTAGAGCGACACCAGCACGCCGGCCGAAATGTTGAAGTAGAGGCGAAAGCCAAGCGCCGGCGGCGGATGGTGCCGGTGCTGGGGAGCAATGACCCAAAAATAGTATTCAAGCACGACGAACGCCAGACCGGCGGCGATGATCGACCAGAGCGGAATGATGCTTTCGTCTTCGCTCAAAGTGATGGATTGTGGATCACGCATAGCAATCCCTCCCTCGGAGGGGCATTTCAAGGGCTAGACAACAGCCTAAACCCTTTTTTAATGGACGGGAGAGAAACGTTAGAAGTTGCCTAGCGGCAGTAACTTTGGGGCGGGTTCTTCCGGCGTCAGGGCCGGTTGCGGACCCATCCCGCCACCAGCACGGCTGCCAGCAGCGCCGGGCAAAGGATGCAGACCCACAGGCTGAACTGGGTGGCGAGATCGCTGAAGGATTCCCCCTCGATCATCTCGTTCACCACTCTCCAGACGAACGGACCCAGCGCCAGAATCACAACCAGAATCCAGGCCAAAGCCAATGATCGGCTGCGTTTAGACTCGGCCTTCTGCTCCTGCATCACGCCCAGCGACGCCAGCACCACCCGGCGCGTGCGGTAAGCCACGTCGCGCTCCCGGTCGGCCCCAGTCCCGCTCAGAGCCCCGATCAACTCCCGGTCATCCATGGCGTCCGCTTTCCCGTTGCAAGCCTCTCCCTCGACCGGCTCCGCCGCCTTCACGCCGTCTCCGCGCGCCACATCCCCTCCAGTTTAGGCTTCATCATGGCCATGCCACGGTAAAGCCTTGATTTCACAGTGGAAAGGGGGGCCCGCGTCACCTTGGCGATCTCTTCGAGTGAAAGCTCCTCGTGGAACCGCAGCACCAGCACCTCCCGGTGCAGCGTATCCAGTTCCAGCAGGGCCGCGGCAATCTGTTCCCGGTCTTCGAGGTTCGAAAAGTGGTCGAACGGCGTCGGATCGCCGGTGGCAATCTCAAAGCTCATTGCCCGGTCATCATTGCCGTTACCCTCGATCAGCTCATCCAGGCTTCCCATTGTCCGCTTGCGCCGCTGGTCGATCACCAGGTTACGGGCAATAGTAAACAGCCAGGTCTCGAACCGCGCCTGCCCGTTGAACTGCGCCCCGCGCACCAGCACCCGCATCCACACTTCTTGAAACAGATCTTCTGCTAACTCGCGGTTTCCGGTCAGATAGAGCAGGTAACGCAGCAGCCGGTGCTGGTAGCGGACAATCAGCTCGTCGAGCAAGCCCGCTTCCTGGCGTTTGAGGCCCTGGGCTACGGCGAGGCTCTCCTGCCGTGCTTGCTCGTCGACCGTGGCGGCTGCATTGTGGCCGAGAAATGCCTGGGTGGACTGAAATCTCATATTGTTCAAATAGACGGTAGACTCCCCTCTCCAGATTACCAAATAGTTCCCATGAATATGAAAATGCCATGACTTCTAACGGGGAGCGACTCTTCCGGCCGCGCCTAACGCCTCTTCAACGGCCTTGGCAGTGCGCCGCTCGCGGCCATCGGCCGTCTCGTAATAAAAGATGCCGAGCAGGTGGTTGCGCCGCTCGGCTGCGGTCAGCGCCTCCCATCCCTGCCTCGCCAGCGGCTGGCGAAGAAAGGCCGCACGCAGAACCGGCGGCGGCTCGTCCTCGCCCTCCATCGTCAGAAGCAACCGCTCAGCCATCTACAATCTCCCTCATGGAAGTTCTCTACGGCCTGCACGCGGTCGAAGAAGCGCTCAAAGCCGGGCGCCGTCGCTTCGACCACGTCCTGGTGGCCCGCGAGCGCCGCGACGGCCGCCTCGAGAGCCTCGTTTCCGCCTGCCGCCAGGCTGGCGTTCGCGTCCAGCAGCAACCGCGCGAGCAGTTGACCGAGCTCGCCAAGACGCCCGCCCATCAGGGCGTCGTCGCGCTTGTCCGCCCGCAAGAGTTGCTCACCATCGAAGATCTTTTTGTCTCCGATCCAGCCAAAGTCAAACTCGGCAAAAGCCCGGCCCGCCTCATCCTCGCCCTTGATGGAGTCGAGGACCCGCAAAACCTGGGCGCGCTGCTGCGCGTGGCCGACGGCGCAGGCGTGGACGGCGTGGTGCTCACCGAGCGCCGCTCCGCGCCCCTGAGCGCGGCAGCCGTCAAGGCCAGCGCCGGCGCGGCCGAACACCTGCGCATCGCCCGCGTGGTCAACCTGGCGCGCGCCCTCGAAGACCTGAAGCAGCAGAACCTGTGGATCATAGGTCTCGACGAGCGCGCCGCGACGGACTACGACCAGTTCGACCTGACCGGCGATTGCGTCATCGTGCTGGGCCGCGAGGGCATGGGGCTGCATGATCTCGTCCGCCGCACCTGCGACCATCTGCTGCGCATTCCCATGGCCGGTGGAGTTAGCTCGCTCAACGTCTCCGCCGCCGCTGCCGTCGTGCTCTATGAAGCCTTCCGCCAGCGCCGCTGCGCCGGCCAGCCCAGTGCTTTCCCCACGGCCCCGGCCGCGTCCAAACCACTACGCACACAGAAAGGCCTGGGTTCATGAAGTTATTCTTGGCGCTAATCTTGGCGCCATTCGCGATGGCCGTCATGGCCGCGTTTCCTTCTGTGGCGCAGCCGGCCGCCAGCCCGCCTTCCGCCCCGCAAGCTGCCGCCCAGCCGGCACCCGAGACTCAGCAGCCGGCCGGCCAGGTTATTTTCTCGCGCTCCATCGGCCCGGACGGCCAAACCATCACCACTGAGGGTCCGGCCGCCACCCAACCCGCCGCCCAGCCCGTTGCCGGCATCGCCGCCGTCCCCGCCGTCACCGATGCCGAGCGCCAGGCCGTCGTCTTCACCGCCTACGATATGGACGTGCATCTGCGCACCGACGCCCATTCCATCGCGGTGCGCGCGCTCCTTACCGTCCGCAACGGCGGCCAAGCTCCGCTTCCCCTCATCCCCCTGCAAGTCTCTTCGTCGCTCGACTGGGGCCGGATTCGCGTCGGCTTTCACGACGTTTCATTTCCCGTGGTCACGCTCAACTCTGACGCCGACCACACCGGCCAGTTGCACGAGGCTGCGGTCCCGCTCGCCCAGCCGCTCGCCCCCGGCCAGAGCATTCAGCTTGACGTGATGTACTCCGGCGTCATCGCCCCCGCCGCCAAGCGGCTTCTCGCCATCGGAACCCCGCAGGACGTCGCCATGCACTCAGACTGGGACGAAATCGGCGTCCAATTCACCGGCTTGCGCGGCTTCGGCGACGTAGTCTGGTATCCGGTCTCCAGCGTGCCTGTCTTTCTAGGCCAGGGTGCGCGCCTCTTTAACGAGATCGGCGAGCAAGAGCTGCATCTGTCCGGTGCGCGCTTCCGCCTCCGCCTCATCGTCGAATTTCCCAACGGCCAAGCCCCCACCGTGGCGCTCATCGACGGACACTCAGTCCCCCTCACCGTCACCGGCGGCAGCGGCCAGGTGCCAGGCGTGGCCACGGCCGCGCTCGACCACTCGACCCTCGGCTTCCAGGCTCCCAGTCTCTTTGTCGCCGTCCGCAAGCCGATGCAGGCTGCCAATACCACGCTCTGGGTGCTGCCTTCCGATGCGGCCGCCGAACCCGCCTGGTCCTCCGCGGCGTCTGCGGTCATGCCGTTTCTCCAGGGCTGGCTGGGTGAGCGGCCTCGCACCCAACTCGCCATTCTCGACCTGCCCGATCCTGCCGACCTGCCCTTTGAAACCGGCGCGCTGCTGGTCACTTCCGTTGGCCAGGCCACTCCGGACCAGTTGGATGGCATCATGGCCAACGCCCTCACCCACGCCTGGATCGAGTCGCCGCAAGCCTGGCTCAACGAGGGCGTTGCCTACTTCATAGGCACGTTGTGGCTCGAAAAGCAGCGCGGCCGCAAGATGGCCTTGGAATCCCTCGAGGCCTTCCGCCCCGCCCTGGCCTTGGCCGAGCCTTCCAGTCCCGGCGAAAGCGCGGGCCAGCCGCTTACCCAGGCCTTCACGCCCATCTACTACCGCACCAAGGCCGCCTATGTTTTGTGGATGCTCCGCGACATCGTCGGTGACGGCGTCCTTTCCACCGCTCTGCGCACCTACAATCCCGCCGCGGATGCTGTCACGGACCCCGGCCAGGCGCCCGGCTCGGATTCAGGCTCCTTTGAAAATGTCCTCAAACAGGCCAGCGACCGCCAGGATCTCTCCTGGTTCTTCGCCGACTGGGTGAACGCCGACAAGGGCCTGCCTGACCTCGCCATCGATAGCGTCTATCCCGAAGCCCTCGAACACGGCAACTGGCTGGTGGCCGTCAGCATTTCCAACTCCGGCTACGCCGCCGCCGAGGTTCCCGTCACCGTGGAAACCGCCAACACCTCCGTCACCCAGCGCGTCCTGGTTCCGGCGCGCGGCAAAATCACCCGCCGCATCCTCATCCAGGGCAGACCCACGCAGGTGCAGGTCAACGACGGCACCGTCCCTGAAATCGAGGCCAGCATGCACATCACCACCCTGGCGCCGCCCGCTAATCTGCCGACTTCCTCGAATCCTCCCGCCGGTGTCGTCCAGTAGAACGCGCGCCCAACCCTCGGTCCTTTCGTCCGCGAAGCGCGCACCGGCGAAGCTCCACGCGCCCGGAAGCGCCCATCCGCGTGACCCTCAGCATGGCGTACGCGGATCCGGACCATCATCATTGCTTCAAGGGGCATAGTCGTGTACAAGATGCACCGCGGAGAGGTCTGGGCGGCGTATGATGCCGCTATGAACCTGGAGGCAATGCAGGCGGCGCTGCGCGAGGCCGCGCTCGATGGCTGGCTGTTTTACGACCATCACCACCGCGACCCGGTGGCCGCGCGCATTCTGGGGCTGGACGAGAGGGCGCACGTGACCCGGCGGTGGTACTACTTTGTGCCCGCCCAGGGCGAGCCGCGCAAGCTGGTACACCGCATCGAGCAGGCGCGGCTGGACTCGCTTCCCGGCGCCAAGACCCAGTACTCAAGCTGGCAGGAGCTGCACGCTGGACTGGAGGCCATGCTCGCCGGGTCGCCGCGAGTGGCCATGCAGTACTCGCCCAACAACGACATCATGTACGTCTCCATGGTGGATGCGGGGACGGTGGAGTTTGTGCGCGGGCTGGGCAAGGAGGTCGCCAGCTCCGCCGACCTGGTGAGCCAGTTCGAGGCGGTGCTGAGCGCGGAGCAGATAGCGAGCCACGGCGTGGCGCAGCGGGCCATCGACGCCGTTCTGGCCGAGGGCTGGCGGGAGATGGGGCGGCGGCTGCGGCCTGGTGCTGGCGGCGCGGGCAAGGTCTCCGAGTACGACATGGTTCAGTGGCTCGGCGAGGCTATGCGCCGCGAAAACCTCGTGTGGGAGAACGGGCCCGACGTGAGCGTGAACGCCAATACGAGCGATTCGCACTACGAGCCCACGGCCAGCCGCTCGGCGCCCATCCGCGAGGGGGATTTTGTGCTCATCGACATCTGGGGGCGCGTGAATGAGCCGGAGAGCGTGTTCTACGACATCACCTGGACCGGAGTAGTGGGCCGGGAGGCTACAGAGCGCGAGCAGCAAGTCTTCGCGACGGTGCTGAAGGCCCGCGACGCCGCCATCGCGGCCGTGGAGACGGCCTTCGCGGCGGGACGCACGATCCGCGGCTTCGAGGCCGACGACGCGGCCCGCGTCGTGATCCGCACGGCGGGCTTGGGCGAGTATTTTACGCACCGCACCGGGCACAACATCGGCCGCGAGCTGCACGGAACGGGCGCGCACCTGGACAATCTCGAAACCCACGACGAGCGCCGCATCCTGCCGCACACCTGCTTTTCGGTCGAGCCGGGCATCTATCTGCCGGAGTTCGGCGTGCGCAGCGAAGTGAACATGCTTACCGCGCCAGGCAAGGCCTGGGTGACGGGACGAGTGCAGCGGGAGCTGGTGAGGATCTGACCAAGACAGGGGTTGGGAGTGAAGCCCGTGCGGGCAGATGCGATATAGTCAAAAAGGAATGGCAACTGCGCCCAACAAGAGCACGACTGCGGGCAAGCAAGCGCAGCAAGGGTTCGTTTATCTTCCTCTGATCGCGGGATGGCTGGTGCCCGGCGCGGGGCACTTTCTGCTGGGCAAATGGGTGCGCGGGGCGCTGCTGGCCGCGTCGATATTCGCCATGTTCGCGCTGGGGCTGGCCATGCACGGCAAGCTCTACACGAGTGCGCAAAGCGTTCTGGAGATGCTGGGGCTGGCGGGCGACCTGGGCAACGGGCTGCTGTTCTTCGTGAGCCGCGCTCTTGGCTTGGGCGGGTACATGGTGCGGATCACCACCCAAAACTACGGCACCAAGTTCATCGTGGTGGCCGGGCTGTTGAACGTGATTGCCGCCGTGGACGCCCACAATCTGCGCACAGGGAGAAAATCCTAGTGCTCCAGCCCTCCCACTTTACAGCGGTGCTGTTGTTCGCGCTCTTCGCTTCCACGGTATTCGGCATCACCATGCGGGAGACGCCGCGGAAGATGTTCCGCTACGGGCTCTACTGCTTTCTGCTCTTCGTGGGCGCGACCATCGTGCTTAGTTGGGTGATGTACTTTATCGCGCCGTAAGCCAGCCGGCCGCCGGCTGAGGATCTGCTCAAGCCAAGCCATTGCGCTGCCAGACAGCGGCGTCGAAGACGTGCGCGCAGCGGTAGCCCTCGTCGAGGTAGAGATCGATGGCTTCGGAGTTGGCTTCGGTGACGGTCAGAGAGATTTCCGAAGCGCCCTGGCGCAAGAAGCCGGAGGCGGCCAGGGAAAGCAGCAGGCGGGCCAGCCCGCGGCGGCGGTAGGCGGGGTGGACGCAGAGCTGGGTGATGTGTCCGCTTTGGGGACTGACGCGCGAGCCCAGGATCAGGGCGGCGAACTCGCGGCTGGCGCGCTCCACAACCACGTGCGAAACCGGGGCAGAGAACGAGCCGCAGCCGGAGTAGCGCACGATGTTGTTGAGGAAGCGCATCGAGCCGTGGACGGAGCGGTACTGGTCGTTGATCAAGCCGTCGGGATGGCCGCTATAGGCCGTGCAGATGAGCCGCGCGGCGGGCGCCAGGTCGTCATCGCGCCAGCCGCGCAGGATCAGATCTCCAGGCAGGTTAGCCGCGAGCGGATTCCCACGGCCCTCAAGAGACTGGACCATGAAAAGCCGCCTGTAGATCTGAAACCCGGATTCGCGGAAGATTGGGGAGTGTGCGCCAGCCGGGTGGAGGAGCAATTGCGATTCGATACGGTCGACTTGCGGGGAGCTGAGCAGCAGTTCGAGGAGATGGGTGAGGAGGGTTTCCTCGATAGGGCGGGCCGAGCAGGAGCCGTTGGCGGGACCGGCGGCGGGACAGGGCATGGCAAAGACGTCGCCGATGACGGCCTTGGTTTCCTCATAGACGCAGAAGACATAGCCCGCGACGTGGTCCGCCGCCAGGGCCACATAGCCGGGCAGCATATGGCTGTCGAGGTACTGCATGAGCAGCTTGGCGGAGGGGCGATAGTCCCAGTGCAGGCGCTGCTTCCAGAGTTCGCCTTCGGCCTCCAGCACAGGGCAGAGAATGGGCGCCGCAAAGTGCCGCAGGTCGAGAATTTCGATGGAAGCATCCAACGCCATGCTTCTCTCCTTGCAAGTAGGACGGTTCCGGCCCGTGGAGAGGACCGAAGCCGGAGCGTGCGAGTGCATTCTCGCCCACATCGTAACCCATCCTCCGGTCACTTTACACGAGTCGCGTCCCAGAGCAAATTGAGCCCTAGGGTTAGCGCTTGTCCACCAAATAGATCTCCAGCCCCCGCTCCGGCCAACTGAAGAGCTGCTCGTAGTGGCGGCCTTCCAGATCGTCTTGAAGCGCGGCCTGGGTATGCAGGTTCACGCCGCCACGGCCAATCATGCGCGCCACCAATATGTGCTGTCCAGTGGGTACGCCGCTTTCTTCGTAGTTGACCACCTGGCGATTGCGATAGAACGAGAGCCCATATTCGATGTCGCGGCGCACGCGAAAGACGGCGACCGTCTCGCCGGGCGGAGCCAGCGCGGCCAGCCGGGCGGCCAGCGGGCGCGCGGAATAGGTGTGGTCGATGAGTTGGATGGTGCGCTTGGTGGCGGGGATGTCGGGAATGTCGAAGAACGGGCCCACGCCGTAAAGAAAGAGCATGAGGACCACCAAGACGCCGCTGGTGACCAAGCGCAAGCGCGCCACCCCGAAGCCCTTGGCCACAATCAAAATCAGCAGCGTGGCGCCGGCCGCGGAGAGCACGGCAGCCATGAGCGCCCGCTGGGGAGGCATTTCGGCGCCGTGAGACACAAACCAGGGCGTCAACAGCACGGTCATGGTGAGGGCGCCGCACAAGATGGCGTGGCCCAGCAAAATCCAGCGGTTCAACCCCGTCTGCCGGCAGCGGAAAAGGTAGTCTCCCGTGAGGATGGCGATGGGAGGAAGCGAGGGCAGGATGTAGCCGGGCAACTTGGAGCCGGAGAAGGAGAAAAAGACAATGGGGATAATCGCCCACAGCACCAGGAACTCAGGAAAGGCGTCGCCGGGGCGGCTGGGAGCGGGCCTGGATTTGCTGGCGTGGCGCAGACGCCATTCCGCCACCGAGGTCTGGATGCCGTCAATCAGCGCGCGCACAGCGACGACGGCCCAGGGCATCAGGCCCAGGACCACGACCACTAGGTAGTACCAGAAGGGCTGGATGTGTTGGTAGCGTTCGGTGGCGAAGCGCTCCAGGTTTTGCTGTAGAAAGAAGTCGCGGAAAAAGGTGGGATTCTGATGCTGCACGGCAACGAACCAGGGAAGCACAATGGCGAAGTAGAGCAGCATCCCCGGCCACCAGAAGGAGCGGCCCAGGACGTGCCACTCACGGCGCAGGAAGGCGAAGGCGGCGATGATCAGAAGGGCGAGAAGGGGCGCTACCGGCCCTTTGGCCAAGGTAGCCAGGCCGGTGAAGAAGTAGATGTCGTAGAGCCAGAACTTGGAGCCGGTCTCATACCAGGCGTACCAGCCGAGCAGCCCGATGGCCAGCGGCGCGGCCATCTGCATATCGGTGGAGGCGCCGCGGGCAAAGGCGATGACTCCGGCGCAGGCGACGGTGATGAGCGCGGCGTCCAGGTGTCCGCCCGGCCTGAAACGCCGCATGTGCAGGTAGATGAGGGCCACCATGAGGAAGGCGAAGGTCACCGACGGCAGCCGCGCGCTCCAGTCGTGAAATCCGAACTCGCGAAAGAAGGCCATCGCCCGCCAGTAATAGAGCGCCGGCTTCTCCAGCCAAGGTTGACCATAGAGATAGGGAGTCACGCAGGCGCTCAGACGGCCAACTAGGGTGTGGGCGGCGTTGAAGCGGAGAAGCATCTCGTGCGCGATCTGTGCATAGCGGGGTTCATCGGCGCCCACCAGGCCCAGGCCGTCGCCGCCGAAGATGGGAGTCACGCCGTAGAAGAGGAAAGAGATGGTGAAAACCAGAAATACAGCCACCTCACGGATCGTGGACCAAGTGGGTATATATCTGCGCCAGGTTTTCGGATCTGGGACGACTGGTTTCAAGACAGCTTTCATTTCCTGCACTTCTCCAACGGACGGGCGCCAAGGCGGTGCGGCCGATTCAAGCGCCCGGTTTGGCTCTCAGCAGGCCGGTTTCCCGTGCCAACGCCGCGCATCCGCCTACAACCAGAGCCGGCAACAAGCCGCGGTCCATGCGCCTGGCGAGCCATAGAGGCCGTTGATGAAACGCACTCCACTAGGCCCTGGCTTTACCGAGGATGCGGGGGCGAAACCGGCCTGCCGCGCCACCCTCCCTACCTCGTAAGACGCACGGGTGCCGGGGTTTGCCAACAGGGACAAGGCTAACAGATGGGCGCGGAATCGCAGCGCGTACGATGCGGTCATTCGCCCCGAGCGACTAGCAGACGGCGCAATTCCGCCAAGATCTGGTCGCGAGCGCGCGTTAGGGGACCCTCCAGAGTGCAGCCTGCGGCGTTTTGGTGGCCTCCGACGGATCAAGTTGTGGTTTTGTGGGAGGGGGATTCATACGGCTACTCGAGCGGGGCCGGTTGCTCTACCTGATTGGCCTGCTCCACCGGCGCTTTCCGCCGCCTGCGCGCGCGCTCCATCAGCTCTTCGATGCGCGCCTGGAAGCGGTTGGAGCGGTCGGCGACGAAGATCATCTCGGGCACGTGGCGGACGCCCATACGCTCCTTCAACTGGTAGCGGATGTGGCCCTTTGCCGCCTCCAGCGCAGCGATGGTATTCTCCTCCGCCTTAGCAACGTCCTCTACCGAGCTATCCATGGCCACATATACACGGGCCAAGTCGGCCGCCGGGATTGAGCGCTACTTCGCTGACATAGCAGAAGTCGATGCGCGGGTCGGAGAGTTCACCCTCGATCATGGCGCCGATCTCCAGCCGCAAAGCTTCCGCCAACCGGTCCTGATGATGCTTGCGCGCTCTGTGCTCCGGCATGGCTGCCTCCCGATTCAAGTAAACCCATCAGGATAGCAGAGCGGCGGGCCTATGATTCTTGTAGCGCCTGGTGGGGACTGCTAGTCTTTCCGTCCAGGAACAGGCTGACAGGGACAATCAGCATGGAGATGCAAGCGGAGACCGATCCCGCGCCGCGGAGGGACAGGCCGGAGTTGCGGGCCGCGGATTTCGCCATGCGTCTGTCGCTGGTCGTCGGTTTCGCCATGCTGGCGGGCAAGATGGCGGCATACTTCATGACCCATTCGGCCGCCGTCTTCTCCGACGCGGCTGAGTCGGTGATCCATGTGATCGCCGTGGGGTTTGCCAGCTTCAGTCTCCGCTTGAGCGCGCGGCCGGCTTCCCATCATTTCCTTTACGGCTACGAGCGGATCACCTTCTTCTCCGCTGGGTTTGAAGGGGCTTTGATCGTCGTGGCGGCCATCGCTATTCTCGTCGAGTCAATCAGGGAGTGGATGGGCGGGCTCATGCTGCAACACCTGGGCGCCGGCGTGGCGCTAATCCTCGCGGCGGGCGTTCTCAACGCCGGCCTCGGCTACTATCTCATCCGCACCGGCCGCCGTACCCATTCCCTCATCCTGGAGGCCGACGGCAAACACGTCCTGACCGACAGTTGGACCAGCTTCGGCGTGGTCGGCGGGCTGGGCCTGGTGCTGCTGACGCATTGGAAGCCCTTCGATCCCTTGGTGGCTATCGCCATCGCCATCAACATTCTTTGGTCGGGAGGACGGCTGGTGTGGAGTTCCGCGGCCGGATTGCTGGACTATTCCGACCCCGAGGCTGGCCACAAGATTCGCGCCCGCCTGGATACACTCTGCGCGGAGATGAACGTTCAGTACCATGGGGTGCGCTTTCGCACCACGGGCTACCGCCAGATCATCGAGGTGCATCTGTTGTTCCCGCGCTTGACGCCGGTCAGCGAGGCGCACGCGCTCGCCACGGCTCTCGAAGAACGGCTGCCGCTGGAGCTGGGAATTCCGGCGGAGGTTGTCACTCACCTGGAAGCGCTGGAGGATCACGCCCAAGTCCACCACCGCGCGCATTACACGGGGAAGCCCGAGTAGGCTGGCGCATGGGGGATTGCGGCCATCGCGCCTCAAGAGCGCAGCGCCGGCTACGATTGCGCGGCGCGCTCTAGGGCGGCGAGGTCTATCTTCTTCATCTTCATCATGGCCTGCAGGGCCTTGGGATGCTTTATGAGCTCGGGCAGGCGCGCGGGCACAATCTGCCACGAGAGGCCGAATTTGTCCTTCAGCCAGCCACACTGGCTTTCGCTGCCGCCAGCAGTGAGCTTTTCCCAGTAGTAGTCCACTTCCTGCTGCGAATCGCAGTGAACGACAAACGAAACCGACTCGTTGAATTTGAACAATGGGCCGCCGTTGAGCGCCGTGAACCGCTGGCCGTCCAGCTCGAAGGAGATGGTGAGCACCATCCCCTTCGGGCCGCCTGGCGTTTCGGCCGGGCTTCTGAACTCGCTTAGTTTGCGCGAGTTCTCGAAGATGCCGCAATAGAATTCGACGGCGTCCTCAGCGCTGGTGTCGAACCAGAGAAAGGGCGTGATGCGGGAAGAATGCGCAAGAGCGCTCATCCAGACCTCCTGATCTTCGATTACCGGCCGGCGCCATTGTGGCCGCAAGCTACCGCGCGGGGCGGGCAGACCGCCGATGAAAAATACATAGCATTTTTAGGTTGCAAAATGCAAGCTAAATGAGTATGCTGATTGCGTGGCTGGGAAATCCATCGCGGCGCACCGCTCCGGTTGTCCAGTGAACATCTCGCTGGAACTGCTGGGCGATCGCTGGTCACTGCTCATCGTCCGCGACATGATGGTCCGCAGTTACCGCACCTTCCGCCAATTCCAGCGCTCCGGCGAAGGCATCGCCACCAATATTCTGGCCGACCGGCTGCACAGGCTCGAAGCCGCCGGCATCGTGGCGCCCGAACCGGCAGAGGAAGACGGGCGCAGCACCCACTACCGGCTGACTGAGAAGGGGATCGCGCTGGCGCCGGTGCTGCTGGAGCTGCTGATTTGGGGCGCGCACCACGAACAGACGGATGCGCCCTGCGAGGTGATCGAGCAGATGGAGCAGAACCGCGCCGCGATGCTGGCCGAGACTTACCGCCGCTGGCAGGAGCGCGATCCTACGCCCATTCTTCCGCCGTTCGAGAAGCCTTTAGCAGCGGCTCGTTCTCAAGCCGGAAAGCCAGCTAAAAAATCGAGGCTCCATCCCCAATCCCCGAAAGGAAAAACGAACCCATGAAACTGCACACGTATCTGAACTTCCCCGGCACGTGCGAAGAGGCCACGAGTTATTACAAAAAGCATCTGGGCGCGAAGGTCCTGATGAAGATGACCTACGACCAGATGCCCGAGCCCAAGAATCTTCCGCCCGGCGCCAAGACGACGGACATTCTTCATACCCAATTTCAGATCGCGGACACGCTGGTGATGGCCAGCGACGGGCCTCCGGAGCGCGTCCAGCCCATGCGCAGCGCCTATCTTTCGCTGAGCGTGGACTCGAACGAGGAAGCGGAGCGGATTTATAAGGCGCTGACCGAGGGCGGCGAGGTATTCATGCCCATGGGCGAGACGTTCTTCGCGCACCGTTTCGGTCAGTTCCGCGACAAATTCGGCGTGAACTGGATGGTGATTCACGAGAAGCAGATGCAGCCTGCGGCCTGAGGCGTAGGCCTGGGGCTTGAAGGCAGGTTGCTCCCGGCCTCAGTTCTCGATGTATTCCCAGAAGGAATCGGCCAACTCGGCGCCGAGTTCGTTGGCCATGCGGCTGGCGGCGCGCTCCACTTCCTCGATCAGCCCGTGCAGGTAGTCGCGGGAGCGGGAGATGGCCGCCACGCCCAGCGTGGCCGACTGCCAGGTGACCGCCTCGTCCAGCTCGGCCACCGAGACGTTGAAGCCCTGGCGCAACTGGTCCTTGAGCGAGTGCACCACCTGCCGCCGGTCCTTCAGGGACTGGGCGTGCTCGATGCGGATCTCGAGGGTCAGTTGGGCAACGGGCATGGCGCACCGGGAATTCCATCGACATTGTAAGGCCGCTCCGGAACGCGCGAGCGACTTTTTCTTTATGGCCGAAGCAGCCGTTCTGCGCCCGGCACGGATGAACTGGTGGCGAACATGGCGCTCAGCGGCCACCCGCATATTGTTGGATCGGAATGCGACGTGCTCTTTGTTCCGGGGGCGGCAGAGACCATCGCCGTGAAGGTAGAAGCATTTGCGGCGCACGGAACGAGAATGGTCGGCGCTGAGCAAGATGACAAATCAGCCGCGTCAAATCGGCCCTGACGGGCTGCGCACAGCTCAGACCTTGGCAAGGCTGCCGCGCCGCGCACAAAAGAACCGCAGCCACAAAAGAACTCCAGCGTAGTGGCGAACCAGGAAAAGAAATCAGGGGATGACTTCATCTGCCGGGCGGGACGAAATGGGGATTCATCTCAAAGATGATGGAGGGATTGGAGGCGCGGGCCGGGATCGAACCGGCGCATAAAGGTTTTGCAGACCTCTCCCTTACCACTTGGGTACCGCGCCTTGGGCTGGCTGCCTGCTCCGTCGGTTGAACCCATCCTCCAAACCATAGCCGCGCGCCCGGCCAGCGTTGGCCCGGGCGGCGTTGTTTGGAGCGGGAGACGAGACTTGAACTCGCGACCCTCGCCTTGGCAAGGCGATGCTCTACCACTGAGCTACTCCCGCTGAACGCAATTTCGAGTATACCGGGCGGCTGAGACAGGGTCAAACCGCGTAGGGAATGGCATTCTCCGCGCCCGAGGGGGATAGCGCCATACCGAACCGGGAACCTTTCTCCTCCCCCACAATCTCCCCGTCGCGCATGGAGAGAATCCGGCCGGCCACCGAGGCGGCTTCGCGATTGTGGGTGATCATCAGGGTGGTCTGGCCCAGCTCGCGGTTGGAGCGCAGCAGCATCTGCAGCACGGCGTCGGAGTTTTTGCTGTCGAGGTTGCCGGTGGGCTCGTCAGCCAGCACGATGGCCGGCCGTGTGATCAGCGCCCTGGCAATCGCCACCCGCTGCTGCTCACCGCCGCTCAGCTCGGAGGGCAGGTGCTTGAGGCGCCCGCGGATCGCCAGCATATCGCTCAGATGATCGAGATAGTTGAGGTCTATCGGCTCTTTGCGCCCGCTGACGGTATAGGCGATCTCGATGTTGCCGAAACCCGAGAGGGTGGGCAGCAGGTTGAACTTCTGAAAGACAAAACCGATGCGGTGCCGGCGCAGGCGTGTGCGCGCGCCGTCATTGAGGGTGGCGAAGTCGATGCCGTCAACCACCACGCGGCCGGAGGTGGCCTTCGTCAGCCCGCCCAACAGGTAGAAAAGCGTGGACTTGCCTGAGCCTGAGGGGCCCACTATGGCCACGAACTCGCCCGGCTCGACGGTCAGCGAGACGCCGCGCACCGCCGTCACCCGGATTTTCCCCGCCGCATAAACCTTGGTCAGATGTTCGGCGAGGATGATGTGAGAAGAGGCCTTGGGTTCCACATTTCTCATTGTAAATGCGGCGCCAGTCCGCGCGCTTTCGTAGAATGGGTGTGCAACCATCTCCGGCCCAGGACTTCCCACTCATGACCGCCGAACTGAAATCCTCCCTTGCCGCCGCGCTCGAAGCCGCCGCCGCGCAGGCCGGCCTTGTGCTGATCTCCTCTACGCAGGGCGCCGACTTTCACGGCCGGCCCACCGCCGTCTTCCAGCTCGGCCTACCCGGCAGCCATGCCGCCGGGCGCTCGCTCAAGCTGGAGTTGAGCGCAGCCTTTGACTTTTCAAAACCGAACCTGCTGCCCGAGATGACGTCCCACCTGGCCGGCGAGGCCAAGCGGCTGCGCAATCCGCGCCCCGAGTGCTACGTGACGCTGGGCGGCCTGCCCGTGGCCTTCGGGCAGTTCGAGTGGCCGTTTCACCGCTCCACCTCGGGCGCCGACACCTACATCGTTCACGGCGAGATTCACCTGGCCGACGGCGGCGCGCATAACCTGCACGCCAAGGTGGCGGCCAGCGTCACGCTCACCTTCGCCGAGATCGTGCCGGCCATGGAGCAGCCCTACGCGGAGACCTTCGTCTACAACGCCGTGCGCAAGACGGTGGACATGGGCCAGCTCGAATTCGTGAAGTCCGGCAACCGCCAGCCCGTGCCCGTAACCACGCGCTACTAGAGCCGCTGGCAAAAGAAGTTCCTCTTTACCGAGACCGATGACAAGGAGCGCCTGCGCTACCTGCTGCGCAAGGTCTACTGGCTCTCCGGCGTGCTTGGCGAGGGGCAGCCGGTGTGGATCGCCGACCCGCGCGACGCGCAGTACCTGAACACGACCGAGGGCGACCTGTTGCGCATGGCGGGCGACGAGGCCGGCGAGGGACTGATGAAGCTCGACGGCGAGTTTGCCATGGCCACGCCGGCGCTGATGGAGCGGGCCGATGAGTACCGCGCCGCGCTCGAGGCGGCGCTCGACTTCACCAAGCCCAAGTTCAACGAGGCCATGCGGGCCGGACACGCGAATATGTAGAGTTGCAGCCTTTTATTCCTCTTGCCATGCCCAGCTCCGCGGTCAAGAAGAGAGCGGGAGCGACAGGACCGTACGCTCATGTATGGCTTAGGCCAGCGCGTTGCCGCACCCGGAGCAGAAGCGCGCTCCCGGCGGGTTGGTGGTTTGGCAGAGCGGGCAGGCAATGAGCGAGGGCGCGGCGGGCGGTGGCGGAACATTCACCGTGACGTTGACCGGCGGCTGGCCCCAGCCCGGGACCGGAATGCCCAGCGTGGCCGCAATCCCGGCGGCCTGAACGGCGTTGAATTCGCGCACCCGGCCGGGCATGAAGAAGCACTCGATGAAGCCCAGGATGGTAGGGATGCCGGACCAGAAGAAGAAGCAGTAGAGAATCCCCAGGCCCGTTCGGCGCAGATAGAAGTGGTGGATGCCGAAGGTGCCCAGAAACAGCGCCAGCAGAATGCCCACGATCTCGTCGCGGCGAACAATTTCGTATTGCTGGTAGAAGACGGCTTGCGGGTTGGGATAAGGGGCGGTGCTCATGGGCTTTCTCCTGGCTCTCCCTGGATCATACGCAGCGCGCCGCCACGCGGTTCCACCCGCCGCAGCCGTCCGCCGCTCTGGCCGCATTGTCCCACATCCCGCCGTGCGGTTAGCATCGAATCCATGACGAAAACGCGCAACGTAGACCCAAATGCGGCTCCAAATGCGGAATTGAGCGCCACCTTCCTCATCGGCGGCGATCTGCCCGTGCACCGGATGGGTTACGGAACCATGCGCCTGGTGGGCGAGGGCGCGTGGGGCGAGCCAGCCGACGCAGCCGAGGCTAAGCGGGTGCTGCGGCGGGCCGCGGAGCTGGGCGTCAACCTGATCGACACCGCCGACGCCTACGGCCCGGAGATCGCCGAACGGCTGATCGGCGAGGCGCTGGCGCCTTATCCACCGGGACTCGTCATCGCCACCAAGGGCGGCATCACGCGGCAAGGGCCGGCCAAGACCGAGTTCGTGGGCCGGGCCGGCTACCTGATTCAATGCGTGGAGATGAGCCTGCGCCGGCTCAAGCTGGAGCGCATCGACCTTTACCAGTTGCATCGCATCGACCCCCGCACGCCGCTCGAAGAGTCGCTGGGAGCGCTCAGGCGGATGCAGGAGCAGGGCAAGATCCGCCACATCGGCCTGAGCGAGGTGACGCCGGCGGAGATCGAGGAGGCGGAAAAGATCGTGCCCATCGTCACTGTCCAGAATCGATACAGTCTGGCCGACCGGCGTCACGAGGAGACGCTCGACTACTGCGAGCGGCGCCGCATTGGGTTTCTGCCCTGGTACCCAATCGCCGCTGGCAAGCTGCTCAGGCCGGACCATCCTGCGGCGCAGGCCCTCGCCCGCACGGCCGCCCGCCACGCGGCAACGGTTGCGCAGCTCTCGCTGGCCTGGCTGCTAAACCGCTCGCCGGTGATGCTGCCCATCCCCGGCACCTCCAGCGTTCGGCACCTCGAAGAAAACATCGCCGCCGCGCAACTGAAGTTGAGCACGGAGGAATGGGCCGGGCTGGAAGACAGCGTGAAGTAGATCGACGGCAACCAGCAGGTCCCGGAACGAATCGGAGCGATCCGGCCCTTCACCATCCCAGCCAGAAGAGGGGAACGAGCCCGGTGGCGGCCAAGCCCGCCAGCATCACCAGGCTTTGCACGCCGGTTTTGCGATCGGCGAGCGAATAGGCGTAGATGCCTTTGATGACGTTGTTGCTGGCGGCGGCGATAACGATAGCGCCAGCCGCAACCTTCAGCGGCGTGAGCGTGCCCGCGGCCTGGGTGAGCCCCATGATGAAGGGGTCCACGTCAGTGACGCCCATGATTGCGGCCAGAGTATCCACGCCGCCCCGGCCGAGATAAGTGACGGCCAACTGGGTGGCCACCAGCATGGCTAGAAAGAGCAAGGCAAAGAGAAATGCCGTGAGCAGTTCGAGGGGGTTCTTGGCCGCGAGGTCGGGCTGCATGGCTTGCGCGCTCTTGTCGGCGCGGCGCGTCCAGAGCCAGCCCGCGCCCACGGCCACAACGGCCAATACCAGAAAAGGGACGAGGAGCAGGAGCATCAATCCCCGGTTGAAGAGCGCCAGCAGCACCGCCAGCCGCAAATACATGACGCCGGAGGCGATGAGAATGCCGCCGGCGAAGAGATGCGGCTGCTGCTCGTTCTTCGCCCGCCGCGCCATCACCACGGTGGTGGCCGTGGAGGAGTAAGCGCCGCCCAGCAAGGCCGCCAGCACCACGCCGCCCTGGCCCTTTGTGAGCTTCTGCAACACATAACTGGCGTAGGAGATGGTGCTGATGGCCACCACGACCAGCCAGGTCTTGAAGGGATTGATGTGGAAGGGGCCGAACTCGTGGTTGGGCAGAACGGGCAGAATGACGCCGGTCAGCAGCAGGAACTTGGCAAAGGTGAGAATCTCACGCGGGGCGATGCGCGCGGCCAGTTTTTCGAGCGCCTCTTTCAGGTCCAGCAGCAGCAGACTGGCCACCGCCAGAGTGGTGGCGATCCAGAAGTGCCCGTAATAGACCAGCGCCCCCACCAAAAACGTCGCCAGGCCCGACATCTCCGTAGTAACGCCCGCGACCCGCTCGGCGGTGAGCTTGTGCCAGTACGACAAGAGCAGGAACGCCGCAATAACCAGAAACCCGATGGTCAGCGGCAGCATTTGCGCGTCTGAAACCAGCGCCAGCGAGTAGCCGATGAGGCCGATCAGCGGGAAGGTGCGCACGCCGCCGAAGGAGTAGCCGCCGCCCTCCACGTGGTGCTCCTCACGCTCCAGGCCGATGAGGAACGAGAGGAAGAGCACCAGGACAATTTTGACCGCATCCGGGGGGATAAGCCGGTAGATCTGCATTCGATTCGGACCTCCGGTGGGATTCTTCTCCGCGAGAGACTGGAGCGCGGGGGCGGCGCTCTGTGCAAGTAGCGCGCGCGGCTTGGCTTCTCCCGTAACCTGCTAGACAGCTTACACTCTGGCGGCGGTGCAGCCGCTGCCGCCAGCGGTGATAGCCTCAAAGTTTATGGCAAAAGCCTCCGAAGTGGACTATCTGATCGTGGGCGCGGGCGTGGCGGGATTGCGCGCGGCGGTGGAGCTGGCGCGCTACGGCGACGTGCTGGTGGTCACTAAGGAGTCGGTGGACGAATCGAACACGCACTACGCGCAGGGCGGGATCGCGGTGGCGATGGACGGCGACAACGACATTGCACTGCACCTCGAAGACACGGTGAATGCGGGCGATGGGCTGGTGTACCGGCCTGCGGCCGAGGCGCTGGTCGCAGAGGGTCCGGTGCGCGTGGCGGAGCTGATCGAGTGGGGCGCGAACTTTGACCGCGAGGCGGGCGAGCTGGTGCGCACGCGCGAGGGAGCGCATTCGCTGCCGCGCATCCTGCACGCTAGCGGCGACGCCACGGGCGCGGAAATCAGCCGGTCGCTGGCGGCCTTTGCCCGCGTGCACAAACGCATCCGGTTCGCCGAGTGGACGATGGTCACCGGGCTGGTGGTTGTGGGCGGGCGCGTGACCGGGGCGGAGCTGGCCCGCGCGGGCGCAACCGGCGAGGGTCGGCAGGGGAGCAGGCGCCGGGTGGCGGCGCGCGCCGTGCTCATCGCCGCGGGCGGGGCCGGCCAGGTTTATTCGGACACCACCAATCCGGCCGTGGCCACCGGCGACGGCGTCGCCCTGGCCGCGCAGGCCGGCGCGGAGCTGGCCGACATGGAGTTCTACCAGTTTCACCCTACGGCGTTCGCGCTGGCGGGCGCGCCGCGCTTTTTGATCTCCGAGGCTCTGCGCGGCGAGGGCGCATGGCTGCGCAATGAGCGCGGGGAGCGCTTTATGGAGCGCTATCACCCGCTCGCGGAACTCGCACCCCGCGACGTGGTGGCCCGGGCCATCGCCCGCGAGGCCATGGGCGATGGCGGCGAGCCGAAGCCGGTCTACCTCGACATGCGCCACGTGCGCGGGCTGAACATGCAGGAACGGTTCCCTGGCATCAGCGCCTTCCTGGCCCGCTACGGCCTGGATCTGGGCCGCGACTTGATCCCCGTGCGGCCGGCCGCGCATTACCTGATGGGCGGGATTCGCACTGACCTGGGCGGGAGAACCAGCCTGGGCGGCCTGTACGCAGCGGGCGAGGCAGCGTGCACGGGCGTGCACGGGGCCAACCGGCTGGCTTCGAACTCACTGCTCGAGGGGCTGGTCTTCGGCACGCGCGTTGCGCGCTCGATGCTCGCCGACGGACTACCTCTGGTTGCCGTTGAGACTGCCGGCGCTGCTCCCAAAGCCCCGACCGCGAGGGAAAAAGCGCAGGTGGAAAAGATCATCGCGCGGCTGCAAACCGCAATGTGGAGTTACGCTGGCCTGCTCCGCGACGAGGCCGGGTTGCGCCAGGGGCTGGCCGAGCAAAAGGCCTGCGCGGAGACGCTGGCCGAGCTGGCGCAGGGCGGAAAGAGCAGCCGGCGGCTGGCCGAGGCGCTGGCCATGAGCCGCGTGGCGCATGACATCCTCGTGAGCGCGCTGGCGCGCACCGAGAGCCGCGGCGCGCACTTCCGCAACGACTATCCCAAGCGCGACGACGAGAACTTCCGCAAGCACTCGGTGCTGGGCCGCGACGGCCGGCCGGTCTTCGAAGAGTGGTAACCGCAGCGGCGGAGCGGCTGCTTATCGGGCGCCCGGGGGCCGGGGAAGCTGTTCTACGGCAAAACCATGGTTATTTTGTCCTGTTTGGGGTGGGTGAAGGTCGCCGCTCGCTGTTGCTCGCGTCGACTTGGCGATCTTGCCTCCGGGATACACCTACCCTGGTTTTGCCTTATCGGGCCATGTACTCCTCGTCCGTGACGTGCTCCATCCACGCCGCTTCCACGCCCTCGGCATTCACCTCCTGGAGGGCCAGGTGGACCATGGTGTTCGCCGGCGCGGCTCCGTGCCAGTGGCGTTCGCCGGGGGCGATCCTCACCGTGTCCCCCGCGTGGACCTCCATTACTGGTTGACCAGATGCTTGCACTCGTCCTACTCCCGCGAGGACGTGCAGAACTTGGCCCAGGGGGTGAGTGTGCCATGCCGTGCGCGCGCCGGGCTCGAAGCTGACGCGGTAAAGCCGCGCCCGCGACGGCTCCGCGTCGAGGGCGATCTCGTCGATCCACGCGTTACCGGTAAACCAATCCGCCCGGCCCTTGCGGCTCGGCCGCTCGCTGCCGCTCTCAACCTTCATTTCTCCTCCTGACAACCAAAATATCTTACCTTCCCCATTCCCAAACGCACAGCGGCCACCCCGGAGGGTGGCCGCCGCTTTTTCTGATCCCTAACCCCTGATCTCTGCCGTTACCGCTCGCCCTTGCGCCAGTTGATGAGGTCGCCCAGCGTGGTGGTGGAGCTGAAAACCGGATGCTTGTGAGCCTCCGCCTTGTAGCTTTCCACCTGCACCTTGGTGGCCTCACGGCCCAGGGCGCGCAGGCTCAGGCCCACCTTCTTTTCCTCCACGTTGATCTTGATGATTTTGAAGTCGTGCTCCTGGCCCTGCTCGAGCTTGGAGTGGCCGTCGACTGGGTCGCCGGCCTCGGAGATGTGACAGAGCGCCTCGACGCCCTCGGCAATCTCAACAAAGGCGCCAAACTGGGCCACCCGCAGGACCTTTCCATGCACCACGTCGCCGACCCTATGATTGGCGAAGAAGGTCTCCCAGACGTCGGGCTGCATCTGTTTGATCCCCAGGCTCAGGCGCCGGTTCTGGGGTTCGACGCCCAAGACCACGGCCTTCACCCGCTCGCCCTTTTTCACGATTTCAGAGGGATGCTTGACGCGCTTGACCCAACTCAGGTTGGATACGTGCACCATGCCGTCGATGCCGTCCTCGATCTCGATGAAGGCGCCGAAGTCGGTGAGGTTGCGCACCCGGCCCTCGACGATCGTTCCCACCGGGTAGCGATCCGTCAGGTTTTCCCACGGATTTTCCAGCAACTGCTTCATGCCCAGGGAGATGCGCCGGTCAACGGGATTCACGCTCAACACCACGGTGTCCACATCGTCGCCCGCCTTCACAAGCTTCGATGGATGCTTTAGCCGTTTGGACCAGGTCATCTCCGAGAGGTGAACCAGCCCTTCGATGCCCTGCTCCAGCTCCACGAAGGCGCCGTAGTCGGTGACCGAAAGAACTCGCCCGTGCACCTTGGCGCCCACCGGGTAACGTTCGGAGGCGTCCAGCCAGGGGTCGGGGGTCAACTGCTTAAAGCCCAGCGAAACCCGTTGTTTTTCTTTGTCGAACTTAAGCACCTTCACCTGGATTTCGTCGCCTACGTTCACCAGGTCGCGGGGGTGCGTGAGACGTCCCCAACTCATGTCGGTGATGTGCAGCAGGCCGTCAATGCCGCCCAGATCGACAAACGCGCCGTAGTCGGTGAGGTTTTTCACCGTGCCGGTAAGCACCGCGCCCTCGTCGAGGTGCTCCATCGTGGCCGACCGCTTGGCGTTCACCTCCTCTTCGAGCATCTCCTTGCGGCTTACCACCACGTTGCCGCGCTTCTTGTTCAGCTTGATCACCCGAACGTCAATCTGCTGGCCGAGGTAGCCGTCGAGGTTGCGCACGGGGCGGATTTCGAGCTGCGAGCCGGGCAAAAACGCCTTTATGCCGATGTCCACGGTCAGTCCGCCCTTGACGCGGCTGACGACGGTGCCTTTGATCGGCGCTTTGTCGTGCGCGGCCCTTTCGATCGTGTCCCAGACGCGCAGGCGCTGGGCGCGCTCGTAGCTCACCAGGTAGCCGCCCTCGGGCTCTTCGCGCTCGATCACCACGTCGATCACGTCGCCGGGCTGGAACTTCACCACGCCGGTGTGGTCCAAAACCTGCTCCAGAGGCACCAGCCCCTCGGACTTGAGGCCCACATCCACCACCAGGTGCTTTTCCGTCTGATTGAGCACCGTGCCAGAAACGATTTTGTCTCCATAAGCCTCAACGGCGGCCGCCTCGGCAGCTTGCTCGCGCTCGAATGCGGCCAACGCCGCGGAAAAATCCTCCGCGGATTCGGCGGGCGGGGCCGGCGCACGCGCACCGGGCGCTCGGACTGGAGCTGCGGGCTCGGCTTCCGGCACACCTTCTGCGGAAGCTACCACAGGCGGCCCGGCATGGAGCGGAGCCGATGCTTCAGCGGGTACGACTTCGGCCGCGGGCGCTGAGAGCGCGGCACCTTCGCGGGCGCCTTCCGCGGCTTCTCCATTTTCCTTGACCGGCGGGGTCACTGCCGCGGCTTCCGCCTGGGCGGCTTGCTCCACTTCCGCGGGCGCGGCTTCAGGTTCGCTTAGGGGTGTATCGGCGTCCAGCGCAGTTGCTTCGGCGGTCTCAGGGTTGGACGTGGATTCATACGGCGGTTGTTCGGGCTCCGCCGCAGGCTCTAGCGTTGGGACTTCCAATTCGGTGTTCAGGGTTATGCTCTCGGGTTCGGGATTAAGGACGTTTGCCATTACTGCCTGCTCCGGAATTCCATGCTCCCCCGGCGGTTCGTGCGATTCGCCGGGAGCGGCTCCCGCGCTGTCCGCCACGGCGAACCGGCGGCGGAGAGCCCTTCAGGCCGTGATCCCGCCGTCATGACTCGCCGCCGAGCCGCCAACGTCTTTCCCTGGAACACCGTTCCAGCTCGTAGCCGGAATCAAAAAAATGCCACCGGTTTCCTTGGGAAAAACCCGGCAGGCAGCGGCTCGCCGATTGGCGGCCGCAACTCACTGCTGGAATCCGCGCAGGAAGCTACGAAGACGAGTGTAGCAATCTCCGCTTTGTAGCGTCAATCGAAGGGCTTCGGTGCGCGCCACGGCGTCCCGCATTGCAAACGCCGGCACAAAGCGCGAAGGACTCATCGCTAACTGCCTCCGCGCCCCAGGACGACCCTGAATCTCCCTCGCTATACTGAAGCCAGCAGCGCAATCTTCATGGACCACCTCTGGACTCCCTGGCGCTATGCCTACGTCACCGCGGCCGATGACACCGCCCGTACCGGGGTGGCTCCCGCGCTCAGGGCCTGGCCCGGCGATCTGGGCTGCATCTTCTGCAATCTCATTGCCTCGGTAGATTACGCCATTGGCAACGGCATGGAGCCGGAGAAGGCGGAAGCTGCCGCCGGCCTGGTGCTGCGCGCCAAGCACTGTTTTGTGTGCCTGAACGCGTTTCCTTACACCTCCGGCCACGTGATGGCGATGCCCTACGCCCACCTCGACCGGCTGGCCGCGCTGCCCGCTGAAACCGCCCATGAGCTGATGGACCTTGCGCAGCGCACGGAGCGCGCCCTGGAGCGCGTCTACCACCCCGACGGCTTCAACTTTGGCATGAACATCGGCCGCTCGGCCGGGGCCGGCGTGGCCGGCCATGTGCACCTGCATGCCATGCCCCGCTGGAATGGAGACACCAGTTTTATCACCACCGTTTCGGAGACCCGCGTCCTGCCCGAAGACCTGGAAACCACCTGGCGCCGGCTGCGCCAGGCCTTCGCGGAACTGCGCGCGGAATCGGCGTGATCGTAAAGCCGCGCTCTGAACCCTCCGCACCTTTTCCATTGGGTCGATGACCGCGGCGGCCACGCGAGCGTTTTCGGACATACTGGCTGGAATGCCAAGCGACAACTTGAAGGTCAGCGCGGATTAACGCGGCCAACACCGGGGGTCCCCATCGACAGGTCTTTGTCGCTGGGGTGGAACACCGGGGCCCCCATCGACAGGTCTTTGTCGATGGGGTGGAACGCCGGGGCCCCCATCGACAGGTCTTTGTCGATGGGGTGGAACCGCGAACGGTAACCGGGCACGATCTGAAAACAACACACAATTGCCGAAAACTCCGTAGGTGTATAGTGCACTGTAGCCGCCAGGCAGCATGGAAATTCCGGCTGAAATTTGGCCATCGGGATCCCTACGCTTCGGCTTGCAGCCAAGGAGAAACTCGTGCACAAGATTCCAGCATTCTCAAGCCTTTTACTGATGGGTTGTCTCGGATGGACTTATGCCGCCGCCCAGCAGACGCCGGCGGCGGGGCCTGCGCGAGGAGCCGGTCCGGACCAGGCGGCGCCGGTGCAATGGATCACTGGGAACCCGCCGGCCGGGATGGTTCCCGATCCGGAGCAGCATCCCACCATTCTCCTCTGGCCCAACGGAGCGCCGGGCTCGGAAGGCAAGACAGATGGCGAGAAGTACCGCATCGAGGGCGACGAGCTGATCGTCGCGGGCGTCAATCGCCCCTCCATCACCGTGTACACCCCGGCCAAAGGGAAGGCGACAGGCGCAGGCATCATTGTTGCGCCCGGCGGAGGGTTCAACTCGCTCTGGATCACCCATGAAGGCTATCGGGTGGCGGACTGGATGAGCCAGCACGGCATTGCGGCCTTCGTCTTAAAGTACCGGTTAGAGAGGGATCCAGGATCGGGCTACACCACCATGGGCGATTCGCTGCCCGATATTCAGCGCGCTATCCGCCTGGTGCGCAGCCGCGCGGCCGAGTGGGGAGTCGATCCCAACCGTCTCGGTGTGATGGGGTTCTCGGCTGGTGGGGGGTTGGCCGGCCTGGCGGCTTCGCGCTATGACGACCCGGTCAAGAACCCGGTCGACGACATTGACCAGCTAAGCGCGAAGCCTGACTTCGCGGCCCTGATTTACGGCACGCCGTTCGCGCCCCCGATGAATCTCCAGGCCGATATCCCCAAAGACACGCCTCCCGTGTTTATGGCCGCGGGCGGAAGCGACAGCGTCTCCGCCAGCTATCCCCAGGTCTATAGCAAACTGAAGGATGCCGGCGTGCCCGTCGAATTGCACATCTATGCGGGCGTGGGGCACGGCTTCGGGATACGGCCGAACAACCCCCTCTCTGTGGCGGCATGGCCCAGCGAGCTGTGGGACTGGCTGTTCGACCGCGGCCTGCTCACCACAAAGTGATCCCGGGGTCGGATCAGCCCTCAGCAGCGCTAGAGGCTTTACGATTGCTGGCTCCACCAAGGGGCCTGCGTCGCAACCGCGCCCAGGCATTCCCCGTTGGCTGGCCGGGGCTTTGTATCGGAATACGAATTTAAAGCTGGCGGAAAAACTCCTGGCGAGAAGTACGAAGCGCCAGGGCGTCGGCCGGGGACCCTGTGGATCGGGGCCGTGCAGCAACTGCAGCTAAATAAATGAAGGCTTTATGGTGTTTTAACAATTGGTGTGGACCGTAGCCTCTTAGATCGAATGGCGGTTTCCTCAACCCGGGTCCCCGGCGGGCGATTCTTGTGCGCTGCGGTGGAGCGGCGGGCCCCGGTTGCTGGGGCGGAATTAATCGCAAGATGGCACGATGTCAGAAGGCACACACGGTAATTGTGAAGTAGGGAATCGCACTTTCCCTCAGCCTGCGGAGACCCCATCCAATGGCTTCACTTGAGATACGCGTGCACCAGGTCGATCAAATCCTCGGCCAGATCGGGGGCAATTTGCTCCTTGGCCCCATCCACCAGATGAAAGCGAATGTGCGTCTCCAGCACCTCACCCATCAGCCCGTTGACTCCGCCGCGCACCGCCGCCAGCAGCATCAGTTGCGCGCCGCAATCCTCGTCGGTCGAGAGCGAGCGCTCCACCGCGTCCAACTGGCCCCTCACTTTCCTCAATCTCTGCAGCAGCTTCACCTTTTCCCGGTCCATGTGAGACATGGGTTCGTCTCCCTTGCTTGACAATACCTACCCCCGGTATGGTATCTACTGTGTGGGGGTATAGTTCGCTTCCATTGTATCCCCGCTGCCCGCGCTCCGCATCGCTCCGAAAGGATCTTCCATGCCCCACTGCTTCAGCCCGCGCTCCAGCTCCCTCCGCACGGCCTCCGCGCTGGCCTCCGCGCTCGCGGGCCTGTTTTTGGCGCTGAACCTGGCAGGAGCAGCTCAAGGCCCCGCTGCACCCGCGGCCCCACCCGCGGACGCCGCATCCGGCCTCAACGACCTCCCAACCCCAACCCTCTTTCCCCATTCCGAGGCCAGGCGCTATTGGATCTCTGGCCAGGCCAACGTCATCCTGCAGGGTCACCCGGCGTTCGCCGCAAAATACAGCGGACCCAATAGCCTGACCGCGTGGGCGCAGAGCGCCACCACGCACGTGCTGACGCTCTATACCGGCTACGAACTTACGCATACGACCGAGGTCTTCGCAGACCTGGAAGACGCGACCGGCGATGGCATCGGCAACGCCAACGGACTGGCCGGCTACACCAACCTGGACTCGGTGCGGCTGGTCCAAGGCATGGTGCTTTCCAGGGCGCCCTATCTGGCGCGGCTCATGGTCCGGCAGATCGTGCCGCTGAGCAAGGACCGCGTCGACGCCGGCCGCGACGAGCTGCACTTGTCCACCAGCCTACCCGTGCGGCGGATCGAGTTTCGTGCGGGCAAGTTCGATCTCGAGGATTTCTTCGATCTCAACACATGGGGCTCCGATAGCCATCTTCAGTTCCTCAACTGGACTGTCGACGCCAACGGGGCCTACGACTACGCCGCCAACACTCGCGGCTACACCGATGGCGCGATCCTCGAATACGACGATCGCGCCTGGTCGGCGCGCTTCGCCGAAACCCTGATGCCGAAGATGGCCAACGGAATCCAGTTGGACGCCGATCTGGCCCGCGCGCGCGCTGAAAATTTCGAGCTCGAAGCCCGCAGAAACCGGATCGCGCACCGCGCCGGAACGGTGCGCCTGCTGAGCTATCTCAACCACGCCGATATGGGCAACTATGAGCAGGCGATTGCGGAGTTCCTCGCTCACAAAACGGCGACACCCGACATTATCGCCACGCGCCATCAGGGACGCCACAAATACGGCTTCGGCCTGAACTTCGAGCAGGAGATCACGCCGCAAGTGGGCGTCTTCGGCCGTCTGGGCTGGAGCGACGGCCACAACGAGTCCTTCGCCTACACCGAAGACGACCGCACCCTTGAGATCGGCGGCTTAGCGCCGGGCAGTTCCTGGCATCGGCGCTACGACCGCGCCGGCGCCGCCTTCGTCGTTAACGGAATTGTGGCCGCGCACCAGCAGTATCTGGCGCTGGGCGGGCTTGGCTTCCTGCTCGGCGACGGCGGCCTGACCTACGGGCGCGAAAAAATCGTCGAGAGCTTCTACACTGCGCACTTCTGGCGCGGGTTCTACGCTTCGTATGACTTTCAGTCCATCCACGATCCCGGCTATAACCAGGCGCGGGGCCCGGCGGCGGTCTCATCGGTCCGGTTTCACACCGAATTCTGAGCCTCTGCGCAAGGCCATCTGAAAAAGTGAACTAAACGGCATTCCAACATCGCTGCAGATTGCATCGCGCGCGGCCCGGCGGCGGACCGCGGCTCACGCCACGCAAAGGTACAGGCTTTGCGGGCTTCAACTCCGGCGCAAGCCCTTCAAAAATCACAAGTAACGGGCGCGATTGGAGCCTCGTGAAGCGAGGGTCATGCAGGGCAAACTGCGCCGGCTACAAGTGCGAAGGGTCACACCTACATGTGATTAGGCGCACATAAATCGCGCCTCACTTTCCTGTAGGTTCAGTGCAGCAAGCGTTTCAGATCACAGCAAGAGACAGAGCCGCGGAACCTGCTGGCGATGGCAGGACGGAGATAGAGCTAAATGAGCGCTTTGAAGGATGCAGGACATCTTTTCCGGTTTGCGGGGCTTTTCGTCGTCCTCTTTCTGATCTTTCTGGTGGTGCGCGTCTTCGTCGTTCCCAAGACCTTTGGAGAGTATGGGCATTACCGCGCGGCGGCCATCGGCGAGATTGCCGCCCGGCCGCTGCGGTTCGCTGGCCATCAGGCCTGCGCGGACTGCCACTCGGACATAGTGGCTACGAAGGCGGCAGGCGTGCATGCGCACGTGAACTGCGAGGCCTGCCACGGCGCATTGGATAGCCACGCGGAGAACCCGGCGGCAGTAGTTCCGGTCAAGCTAAACACGGCTACCTTATGCGTTCGCTGTCACGAGGCCAGCGCGGCGCGTCCCCAAGGCTTTCCGCAAGTGGTGGCGGCCCAGCACGCCAACGGCGTCGCCTGCGAAACCTGTCACAACCCACACAGTCCGGCCATCGGCTCGGGGTCCAAGCCGAGCGCCGCGGGAGGTGCGAAGTGAACATAACTCGTCGTCATCTCCTCCTACTTATGCCGGCGGCTGCTGTGGCGTGGAAGGCTGTGCTGGCCGGAACCCCGGAGGCCGCGCCCAACTACACCATGGACGGTCATTGGTGGGGCATGTTGATCGACATCACCAAGTGCATCGGCTGCGGCAACTGCGTACGCGCCTGCCAGGCCGAAAACGATGTGCCCGACGGATTCTTCCGCACTTGGGTGGAGGAGTATCACCGCACGGACTGGCAACTGAACAGGCCGCAGGTGATTTCGCCCGACGGCGGCAAGGAGGGATTTCCGCCGGTCAAGGAAGATCCGGACGGGATGTATTTCTTCGTTCCCAAGCTGTGCAACCAGTGCGCGGATTCGCCCTGCACCCAGGTTTGCCCGGTGGGCGCCACGTTCATCAGCCCCGATGGCGTGGTGCTGATCGATCCCAAGTACTGCATGGGCTGCGGCTATTGCGTGCAGGCCTGCCCCTATGGCTGCCGTTACATTCATCCCGAGAAGAAGATCGCGGACAAGTGCACGCTTTGCTATCACCGCATCACCAAGGGGCTGACCACGGCCTGCTGTGAAGCCTGCCCCACCGGTGCGCGGCAACTGGCCGACTTGAAGAATCCCAAGGACCCTATTCACGAGTTTCTGAGGACCCACACCGTGCAGATATTAAAGCCGCAGATGGCCACGGGAGCCAAGGTCTTTTACAACGGCTTGGACGGATCGGTGCGGTGAGAAAAACAGCTTCTAGCTTCCAGCCTCTAGCTCCTAGCTGTGGATTGCAGCCAGAAGCCAAGGAGGACGGATTGAGGAGGGAAAAGCTAGAAGCTAAAAGCTAGGAGCTGCTTTTATGACCGGCGTTGAAGGTTACATGTATCCCAACGAGATCACGCTTTACTGGAGCGTGCTGATCGTTTTGTATCCCTACATTACGGGCCTGGTGGCGGGCGCCTTCATTCTGGCCTCGCTGGAGCGGGTGTTTCGCGTGGAGGCGGTCAAGCCCACCTACCGGCTGGCGCTGCTGACGGCTATGGCCTTCCTGCTGGACGCTCCTCTGCCCCTGCTCTTTCACCTGGGGCACCCGTTACGCGCGCCGGAGATGTACTTTACTCCGCACAGCACCTCGGCCATGGCCATGTTCGGCTACATCTACCTGTGGTATCTGATGGCCGTGCTCTCCTTCGAGATCTGGCTCGATTACCGGCGCGAAATCGTGTTGCTGTCGCAAACGACCACGGGGCTCACGCGCCTCGTCTACCGCATCCTTACGCTCGGCTCCAGCAACGTCAGCGAGCGCTCGCTGCGCATCGACGAGAAGGTGGGCTGGATTGTGACAATGGTCGGCATTCCCTCCGCTTTTCTGTTGCACGGCTACGTGGGCTTCATCTTCGGCTCGCTCAAGTCCAACCCCTGGTGGTCGTCGCCGTTGATGCCGGTGGTCTTCATCTTCTCGGCCATGGTCTCGGGGATCGCCGCGGTGCTGGTGCTCTATATGGGACTGAGCAAGCTGCGTGGCCAAACCATCGATATGCGCTGCGTGGACGCCATCGCCATGTACATGTTCTATATCTTCGTCATCGACTTCACTCTGGAGATGCTGGACCTGGTGCACAGAATCTACCTGGCCAACGAATCGTTCCGCAGCCTGGACTTTCTGATGCACACCAAGCTGTTCTTTTCGCAGATCGTGCTGCAGATCTTTCTGGGCACGGTTCTGCCCCTGATTCTGTTGTTCCTGGTGCAGGTGGTCAAGCTGCCGGAGATGTGGCGCAAGCGCATCTACGTTTTCACCGGCTGCATGATCCTCATCAGCGTCTTCGCCATGCGCTGGAACGTGGTGATTGGCGGACAACTGTTCTCCAAGAGCTTCCTGGGGTACACGACCTACAAGATGGGCCTGGTGACGCACGAGGGCCTGCTGATGGCGATTGGCTTGACCATCCTGCCGCTGTTCTTCCTGTGGGTGCTGTTGAAGCTGCTGCCGCCATGGCCGGAGAAGAGCGTGCACCCAGCGCTGGCGGACTGAGAACGGCAAAAAGCGGACTGGGCGCCGCAACAACTTAACCGGATCGGGTGAAGACGATGGGCGATCTTCCCGACGCGCTAACTCGGCTGGCCGCACGCCTGGAGGCGCTGGAGGGGCGGGTTTCTACCCTTGAGCATTCCTCCCAGGCGGCCAGCGTGCCCGGTGCGGCCGGTGCGCCGGAAGCGGTTCCAGTGCAGCCGGCGCCGGCGGGCGAAGGCCTCTTCTCCGCTTTGGCCGGAGGAGCGTTTTCGGTGCTGGGCAAGGCCATGCTCGGCATTGCCGGAGCCTACGTTCTGCGCGCCGTGGCGGAATCCAGCTCGCTGCCCAAGCTGGCCATTGCCGCCGTGGCCATCGCCTACGCCATCATGTGGCTAGTCTGGGCGGCGCGTGCGCGCGTGGGCGCCTGGTTTGCCAGCACCACCTATGCGTGCACCTCCGCGCTCATCCTGGCCCCCCTACTCTGGGAGCTTACCCTCCGCTTCAAAGTAATTTCGGTCCCCATGACCGCCGCGGTGCTGGGCGGCTTTGTCATCGCGGCCTCAGCCCTGGCGTGGAGGCGCGATCTGGCGCCTGTCTTCTGGGTGGCCAATTTGACCGCGGCCGCGCTGGCCCTGAGTTTATCGGCCGCCTCGCATCAGATAGCGCCGTTCATCGCGGTGCTTCTCTTCATGGTCCTCCTCGCGGAGTACTCCGCCGGACGCGATCACGAGTTGAGCGTGCGGCCGCTGGTGGCGTTGGCCGCCGACGCGGCCATTTGGGGCTTGATCTTCATCTACTCCCGCCCGCCCAACGCCCGCACCGGGTACCCGGCCCTAGGCAGGGGGGCGTTGCTGGCGCCGGGATTGGTTTTGTTCCTGATCTTTGCGGTGAGCATGGGCCTTAAAACGGCGCTCAAGAGGAAGACGATCACCGTCTTCGAGACGGTTCAGACTATGATCGCGTTCTTGCTGGGCGCCTCCAGCGTGCTCTATTTTGGGCCGCGCGGCAGCGCCATCGGTTTAGGTGTTTTCTGCATGGTTTTGTCGGCCGTCGGCTATGCGGCGGTCTTTTTGGTTTTCGACCGTCTGGCTGAGCGGCGTAATTACCGGGTCTTCGCCACCTGGAGCGCGGCGCTGTTTCTGGGCGGCAGCCTGTTGTGCCTGCCGCCCTTATGGCTGACGGCCGTTCTCATCTTGGCGGCCATCGAGGCTACGGTTTTGGGCGCGCGGCTGAACCGGCTGACGCTCGAGTTTCACGGCACAGTGTATCTGCTGGCGGCAGCGGCCATCTCCGGCCTGCTGGATTATGCCCTCCACGCCCTCGCCGACGGGTTTCCCGGCGCGCCAGGATGGAGCGTTTACTTGGCCGCGATTGGCGCGATCCTCTGCTATGTCGCCGCCAGGCCTGCGGCGGTGGATCCGTGGAAACCGCACGCTCTTCACATTGCCTCCGCGTCCCTGGCGATTGGCGCGTCAGCGGCCTTGCTGATCCAGGGCCTGATGGGCCTGATCGCGCTCCGGGTGATTCCCGCTCCCCATCATCTTGCTTTTATTCGCACCCTGACCATTTGCGCCGCGGCGCTGGCCCTGGCCTTCGGCGGCGCGCACTGGGGACGCAAGGAATTGACCCGCATCGGCTACGCCGCGCTGGTCTTGCTGGCGGTGAAGCTGGTGTTTGAAGACCTGCGCCTCCGCCACTTGGGGTTCTCGGCCGCCTCGATCTTCTTGTTTGCGATCACCTTGATCGCGGTTCCCCGCATCGCGCGCATGGAACGAAAGGAGTGAGGCCGGGGCAGCGCTGCGGTCCCGTGTTCGCGCCGTACCGTTTAAGGAGGGGACCACACCGTCCCCGCCGGCGATTGCAGCTAGAGAAAAGCCGCCTTCCTGCCGATAAGGAGACTGCAAAGATGTAAATGCGATGGGCGGCACGGCGGCAGGTTCTGGATTGTTCAGCGGCTGATGCTACCGCCAGCAGGCGGCCGAACCCTCGCGATTGCATAGAGGAAGGAAGACGCTGAGGCGCCGATGGAGAAGCGAGGCGAGAACGTAGCCAATCTGCCCTGGGCGCACCTGCATCTGCCGCCGTTTCCGCAGGTCGCCGTCCGCGTGCTGCAACTGGCGGGCGATGAAAACGTGCAGTTGGAGCGGTTGTGCGACCTGATCTCAACCGATCCGGCCTTCGCCAGCGAAGTTCTCACCATCGCCAATTCGATTCTCTATGCCCCGCGTTACCCTTCCACGAGCATCTTGCAGGCGCTGACCATTCTCGGCGCCAACACCTTGCATGGCATGTGCATCACGGTCGGGGTCAGGGCCTATCTTGGGAAAGCGATGAGCTACCCGGCCATGCGCAACCTTTGGCGCCACAATCTGGCCTGCGCCATCATAGCCGGTCGGCTGGCTTCCGTGGGGCTGATTGACAAGGACATTGCGTACACCGCCGGCATCCTGCACGACATTGGGCGTATCGCGCTGGCCGTGGTCCAGCCCAAGGACTATGCCACCCTGCTGGAGACGCAATGCGGCCCTCCCGGCAGCATTCTCGAGGGCGAGCGGGAGCTTTTCGGCTGGGATCATTGCGAGATGGGACTGCAACTGACAGGCGATTGGAAACTGCCCTCCGACCTCGAACCGATCGTTTCCGGCCATCACGACCCCCGCCGCAGCGACGGTGCCTGGACTGCGGCGGAATTGATCAAAATCAGTTGCAGGATGGCCGACACGGCGGGCTATCCCGCGTTCCTCGGCTGCGAAACCACCCCGTATTCGAGACTGCTCATCGAGCTGCCCGCGCGCGAGCGCAGACTCTTCTATCCCGAGGTTGCGCCCCTGGCCGCCGAAGTGACCCAAAGCATCCACGCCATCGAGTGCTTGTGACACCTACAGCGGTTCCAGAATTGCTGTACCCCGGAGCCACAACTGCCGAGTGGTATTTTCCTCAAGGAAATGCCACCTTTCACTACCCTGAAAAGGGCACGTGAATTCTGGAACCGCTCTTGCCCACGCCATCAGACGCGGCCTGCGTCTCGATTGAAATCTCCGCTCTTGCCGCCGGTTTTGGCCTCCAGGCGAATCTCGCGGATGACAATCGCCTTGTCGAGGGCCTTGGTCATGTCGTAGACGGTGAGAGCGGCCACGGCGGCGGCGGTGAGGGCTTCCATCTCCACGCCCGTGGGGCCGGTGGTGGCTGCCGTAGCCGTGATGCGCACGCCCCCGGCGGCGACCTCCGCCCGCACGTCCACGTGCGTCAGCGGCAGCGGATGGCACATGGGAATCAGCTCTGCGGTCCGCTTGGCCGCCTGGATGCCGGCGAAGCGCGCCACTTGGAGCGGGTCGCCCTTGGGGTTGGTGGGCAGGGCCGCAAGCACCGCGGCGCAAAGCTCCACAAAGGCCGAAGCCTTGGCCGTGCGCAGCGCGGGCTGCTTGCTGCTCACGTCCACCATGCGGGCCTGACCGGCCTCATCGAAGTGCGAGAGTTGCGAGGGCTCAGTCATTGAGGTTCTCAGGGAAGAAGAATGCGGACGATCGCGCCCGCTTTCAGAGGACGAGACGCTTCGGGCAGCACCAAAAAACAGTTGGAGCGCGCCAGGGCCGCCAGGTCGCCTGACCCCTCCCAGGATACAGGCGCAACTTCTGGCAATTGTCCGGCGGGCGCGGCGAAGGTGCAGGAGGCGGGCAAGAAGCGGGTGAGGTCCGGCTTGGTTTTGGCGTCTGCCGCCAGCCGCGCCAGAGCGAAGCGCGGACCGAGTTCGGCGCGGCCGGCCAGCGCCGCCACAACGGGCGCGGCAAAAAGCAAAAACGTGACCGCGGAGGAGACCGGATTGCCGGGAAGGCCGAAGACCGGAAGCGGCCGCAGTGGGCGGCGCGCTTTTCCGGCGCGGCTTCGCCTGCTGAAAGGCAGATCCGCGAAGACCGCGGGTTTGCCGGGCTGGATGCGCGCGCCCGTGAAGTAAAATCGAGCCCCGGCGCGGGCCAGGGCCGGCTCGACCAGATCGAACTTGCCCGCCGAGACGCCGCCCGTGATCAGCAGCAGATCGGCCCCGGAGGCCTCGGAAAGCGCGCCGTCGAGGGCCTGGGCATTGTCGGCGGCCGCGGGCATAAGCCAGGGCTCGCCGCCCGCCGCCGCCGCCATAGCGGCCAGCATGGGACCGTTGGAGTTGCGAATCTGGCCGGGAGCAGGAAGGGACTCGACCGGCACAATCTCATCGCCAGTGGGAAGAATGGCCACGCGGGGCCGGGCGAAGACTTCAAGGGTGGTGTAACCGCAGGCTGCGGCCAGCGCCACCTGTGGGGCGGCGATTGCGGTTCCAGGAGCAAGCAACTCATCGCCCTTGCGCGCCTGCGCGCCCTTGGCGACGATGTTTTCGCTCTTCTTCACTGTGCGCGGTGGTAGCAGCCGGATTCGACCGCCGGCGGCTTTCACATGTTCCAGCATCACCACGGCGTCTGCGCCCGGCGGAACGGCGGCTCCGGTCATAATCTCCCAGGCGGCGCCTTTAGGAAGCGGACCGCCCGGCACTTCGCCGGCGCGCGTCGAGCCGGCCACGGGCAGCGGCAGATGCGTCGAAGCCTCCCGCGCCCGGCAGGCATAGCCGTCGCGCGCGGAGCGGCTGAAGGGCGGTTGATCGCGGTCAGCGCGCAGCCGCCGGGCAAGCACCCGGCCGGAGATCTGGTCGAGTCCAGCACGCTCGGCGGCGGGCTTGCGCCGGCCCAGCCGCGCGGCATACACGGCGACCACCGCGGCGGCTTCTCCGTAGCTAGGCAGAGCCGTACTCATGGAATGGATTGTAGAAGGTTGAGCGGGCCGGCGGGTTCTTCAAAGGGTTCTGGGGAAACAAGGCCGCCGGAAGGGCGAAAAAGAAGGGCGTCCGCCGTGGCGGACGCCCTCCGGGCAAACAAGCCCGGCGCGAGCCTAATGCCCGCCGGCCCGGTAAGAAGAGCTGATCTTCTCTCCTGCCTGCTGCAAAATGCCAGTCACCTCGGCGGCAAACTGACCGTTCGGCGCCAGTTGAAGGTACTTCCGGTACGCATCGGCGCACCCGGGCGGAAGAACGATGCGGTGCGTGGTGGGATCGACGGTGGCCTTTTGGACCAGTCCCTGGCCCTCAAGGTAGTAGAGCAGGGCATCGTTGGGATCGATCTTGATAGCCTCTTCGGCCGCGGCGACCTGCGCGTCGCCATTCCCGTTCTGGAAGAAGATAATGGCTTCGTTGCGCAGTTCAAGGCCTGCCCTGGTGGGGTCGGCCTTGGCGGAGGCATCGTAGGCCGCATTGGCCTGGGCAACCTTGCCGGTGCGCGCGTAGACCTCGCCCAGGCCGGCGTTGGCAACGCCGAGAACGTCCGCCCGCGGCTTACTGGAAGCGCTCTCCAAGGTGATCGCCTTCTGATAGCTCGTGATGGCATCGTCGTACTTTTCGAGGCCGGCCTGCGCATAGCCCAGCTTCACCCACAGGATGGGCTCGTCAGGCTTGAGCGCCGCGTCCTTGGTCATGAGGCTGATGATGTCGTTGTACTTGGCGGTCTTGATCTCCGCCACCTTGGTGGCGATCTGGGCTTTGGTAGCGCCCGAGCCCAGGCTTTGGGTGGCGGCCGCAATGGCGTTGTCGACGTCACTCTGATCCTGACCAACGACCTTCAGGTCCGCGTTCAGTTGCTTGATGAGCACATTGGCCTTCATGGCCGCGGAATTGTTCTTCTTGAGCTCTTCCAACTGCTTTTGCTGCTCGGGCGTCAAATTCTTGGAGATGTATTCCGGCCGCGACATGTCGATGTTCTGCTCTACATCGGCGCCAGCCGCGATCTTGACACCCGTGATCTCATCGACCATTTTGCCCTTCGGCGTATCGGGTTCGCGGTAGATCAGCGCATAGGTGCCGGGAGCCGCCTCGCCGGAAAACTCGCCGTCCGCAGAGACCGGGAAGGTGTACTTGAAGGTTGTGCCGCCATCGGTGGAGAGGTTCACAGTGCCGTTTGTCTGGGGCGCGCCGGTCGGATTGAGCACCTGACCGTGAACTTTGCCCATGGTTGAGGCCGGCTGCTGCGCAAGCGCCGGGACAAGGGCGAATGCCAGCAAGCCCAGCCAAAGTGGAAGGGTGCGTTTCATGTTCTTCTCCTTGAGAGCGGCGCGAACGATACTGCCCGCGAGCTCGAAAAATCATCCTTGCTTCATAAACCCTGGCGCGCCAACGGCGTCTCTCCAGTGCAGGCTTCCCGGCGATGAGGCGCCATACGGCGTCCATCGGCGCCGCTGCCTCTTACATTCCGGCGACCCTTTTCTCTTCGGCTTGACAGGCGCCGCCAGGCGGGCCCGTCTCACCGTGGGAAATCATCCAAGACCAAAGTTAAATCCTACCAGCTTCCGCGACAAGAGGGCGTGGGTTGAAGCCCGCCACTCTGCGCGCGCCAACCGCGCCTCTGTTCTATCGAGTGGACGATTCAACCCGGCTTCGGGTTGCACCCTCTGCCGGCGCCGGTTTCACCTGGCGCGAGACCAGCTTTATTGTATTGTGTGCGCGGCGCCGCCCGGCATGACCTGTATCACACTCTAAAATTGAAGCATGACAACCACGATTCGCACGGCGATGGAGGGGGATGTCGCGCAAATCCTGGCCTTTATTCGCGCGCTGGCGGCATTTGAGCGCGCGCCGGACGCCGTGTCGGCCACCGAGGAGGGCCTGCTGCGCGATGGGTTTGGTGCCACCCCTTTTTACCACTGCCTGATTGCCGAACAGGACGGCCAGCCGGCCGGTTTCGCCTTTTATTTCTTCAACTACTCCACCTGGGTGGGCAGGCCCGGAATCTACTTGGAAGATCTCTTTGTCCAGCCGGAGTTTCGCGGCCGGGGCATAGGAAAGGCTCTGCTGCGGCGGGTGGCCGCCATCGCCCTTGAGCAGGGCTGCCGGCGCCTGCAGTGGGAGGTTCTGGACTGGAACACGCCGGCCATCGAGTTCTATCGCGCCATGGGGGCCGAGTTTTTGGATGAGTGGCGCAATGTGCGTCTGGACCGCGAGGCACTCATCCGGCTGGCCAGTGAAGCCGCGCCTGCCGGTCCAAGCCCCCAGGAGGCCGCGCCGTGAAAATTCGCGTGATTGGCGGCGGCTTGGCCGGCCCCGAGGCCGCGCTAACCGCGGCGCGACTAGGCTGTCAGGTGGACCTCTATGAGATGCGCGCCATGGTGGACGGCAAGCCGCGGCTCACACCTGCCCATCAGACCACCGATTTCGGCGAACTGGTCTGTTCCAACTCACTCAAGAGCGAATCGCCCTATACCGCTCCCTGGCTGCTGAAGCAGGAGATGCGGCGCGAGCACTCCGTGCTCTTATCCCTGGCGGATGAATGCGCTGTACCTGCTGGCCACGCGCTAGCCGTGGACCGCGTGGAATTTTCGCGGCTGATCACAAAGGCCATCGCCGCCCAGCCGAAGATTCGCGTGATCCGGGAAGAAGTAACGCGGCTCCGCTCGCCCGATGCGGAGATTGCGGCGACCATTGTGGCCACCGGGCCGCTCACCTCCGATGCGCTCAGCCGTGAGATCGAGCGGCTCGCCGGCTCCGGCCATCTGGCCTTCTACGATTCCATCTCGCCCATAGCCGATGCCGAAACCATCGACATGAGCCGCGTCTACTTTGCCGCGCGCTGGGACAAAGGCACAGCCGACTACATCAACTGTCCCATGGACCGCGCCGAATACGACCGTTTCTATGACGCGCTGCTGGCCGCTGAGGCTGCCGAAACCAGAGACTGGGAAAAGCTCGCGTACTTCGAGGGCTGCCTGCCCATCGAAGTCATGGCCCGGCGCGGCCGCGACACGCTGCGCTTCGGGCCCATGAAGCCTGTGGGCCTGCGCGACCCGCGCACCGGCAAAACACCCTGGGCCGTGGTGCAACTGCGCAAGGAGAACCTGCGCGCCTCGAGCTACAACCTCGTCGGCTTCCAGAATCACCTCAAGTTCGGCGAGCAGGCCCGCATTCTACGGCTGATTCCCGGCCTCGAAAACGCGCGCTTCCTGCGCTACGGCCAGATTCACCGCAACACCTACATCTGCGCGCCCGCGCTGCTGGACGAAACGCTGCGCCTCTCTAAAGCCTTTCATCCTGAGCGGAGTTTGGGGCGTTCTTTGCTCCAAACGGAGTCGAAGGATCTGCGGTTGTCTTCCGCCAGCCCGCACCCCATCCTTTTTGCCGGCCAGCTCTGCGGCGTCGAGGGCTACACCGAGTCCATCGCTACCGGAATGCTGGCGGGAATCTACGCGGCGGCCCTCCTCCGCGGTGAAGAGCCGCTGCCTGTTCCTCGCGCCACGGCCCTCGGCTCGCTGGTCCACTACATCACCCACGCCGACGCGAAACACTTCCAGCCCGCCAACATCACTTTCGATCTTTTGGAGCCGCTCGAAGAAGATCTGCGCAAGAAGGTTCGCGAAAAGCAGGAGCGCCGTCGCATCCAATGTGAGCGTGCGCTGGCCGCCTTCGACGCCTGGCGCGCGGCTTGCGGGCAGACCCTCCTCACGAATCAGTCAGGTTGACTGCGGCGCATTTATACCATCCCCGGCAAGCTCATCAGGCACAGCACCGCTTGCAGGACCATGATAGCGCCGGCGGCGTACACCGCCAGCCGTCCGCGGCGCGTCTCGTAGGCGTCGGCGAACACCCCGCCCACAAAGGTGAGCACAAAAGGCAGCGACCACACCCACGGGCTTCCGGGAGCACCGGTCATGACGAGCAGGATCAAAACCAAAGCGCAAAGCAACGGAGTTGTATTGCCGAAGTAGCGCGATCGGGGCACGCCCAGGTAGAGGAAAGCCGCGGCGCCCGCGGCGATGGTGATGCCCGCGTTGGGCAGCGCGCTGAAAAACCGCCGCACTGGGTCCAGCGAAAACCACAGGAACCCGGCCGCCGAGCGGAAAACGTAGCTGTAGGCGTCGGGCAAGAACCCGTAGCAGGCAAACAGCAGCACGAGCGCCCCGGCCGAGGCCGCGAGCACCACCGGCAAGGCCTGGCTGCGATGCCCCTCAGCCACCCACATCATGGTCACCAGCCCCAGCAGCGCCGCTACCGGCAGGGCGGCAATGTGCGCTGCCGCCGCCACGCCCAGGATCACGGTCAGCAGCACGATCCGCGCCCGCCACTTGCGCCGCGGCCCCATCATGGCGTGGGCTACGCCGATGCACGTATACACAGCGCCGTACACGCCCAGCGCCGCCAGCACCTCCGTATTCGGCGATAGACACTCTCTCAGAATGGCCGGAGAAAAGCAGTAAAGCGCCAAGGCTGTATAGCCGCCCCGGTTGCCGTATAGCCTGCGCGTCACCCACCAGATGCATCCGCCCAGCACGCATCCGGCCAACAGAAACGGCAGCCGCAACAGCAGCAGGACGTGCGTGAGTTGGTGGCGCAGCTCCCAGGTGCCGATCTCGCCGCCGGTCTGCACCAAGCGGTCCTGGGGTGGGCGAAAGCGGTCCAGTCCCCGCTCCAGCAGCAGGTTCAGCGTCAGCGGCAGCCCGGCCAGCCGGTAGGCCAGAATGCCGTCGTGAATGTTGCCGCAGGAGGTATAGTAGCCGGGCTCGGCCTCGGGCCGCTCCCAGGTCTCACGCCCGCAGCGTGCGTACTGGTAATCGCGGCCGGTGAGGGTTTGGTGGCTGGCCACCCACAGTCCCTGTGCGAGAAAGAGCGCCAGCAAGGCCGCCGCAATGCGTTGCGGCCGATTGAATCGAAAGCGGCGAAGGATTCCAAACCGGTGGGCCATCAGGATCAAAGGAACTTTACCAGTCTAAACGGAGGCTCCGCGAGTTCTACGTTTCGCACCACCGTACTGCTGCTTCGGTGCTATTCTCCTCTGCAAGGGCTTGCGCATGAGCAGTTTCTTCACCATCGGCCATTCCAACCACTCCGCCGAAGAGTGGCTTGCCCTTCTCAAACAGCACCAAATCGACGTGGTGGCCGATACGCGCAGCTCTCCCTACTCGAAGTACGTCCCGCAGTTCGACAAGGAACTCATGCAGCGATCCTTGGAAGAAGCGGGAATCCGTTATCTTTTCCTGGGTGCAGAGTTGGGCGGCCGCCCAGCCAATCCCGATTACTACGACGCCAAAGGCCGCGTCCTCTATGGCCGGATGTGCGGCGATGCCCGCTTCCAGGCCGCTATTGCGCGACTTGAAACAGGGATCGAGCGCTTTCGCGTAGCCTTGGTTTGCGGCGAGGAAGATCCCGCCCACTGCCATCGCCGCCTGCTCATCGGCCGCGTCCTCGCCGAGCGCGGCCACACCATGCTTCACATTCGCGGCGACGGCCGTGTCGAGCCCGACGAAACCGTCGCAGCCGAGGCCGGCAAGCCGCTGGTGAGCGGACAACCCGCCCTGTTTGCCGAGTTGGACGAGGACCAATGGAGATCTACAGCATCGGTTTCACCCAAAAGAGCGCCGGCGAGTTCTTCGGCGCGCTGAAGGCTCACGGGATCGAACGCCTGCTCGATGTGCGTCTGAACAATACATCGCAGCTCGCCGGCTTCACCAAACAATCCGATCTGCCTTATTTCCTTCGCGAGATATGCGGCGCCGCTTACGAGCACGAGCCGCTGCTCGCTCCCACGCAGGAGATCCTCGACGCATATAAGAAGCGCAAGGACGATTGGGATGTTTACGTTGAGGCCTATCTCGATCTCATCCGCTCCCGAAAGGTCGAATCGATTCTCTCTCAGGACAGCTTCCGTAAGAAGACCGTCCTGTTGTGCAGCGAGCCGACCCCCGAGCATTGCCATCGCAGACTCGCGCTCGAGTATTTGCAGGACCACTGGGGCGGGATTAGAATTATCCATCTCTAATCCACATTCCGGAGGTGGGTCCAACTCCATGGGCTTCGACCGGATTCTCTGCCTCGCCAACTCCTACAAGCATGACCATCGCTGTGTCGCCGGAATCAGTCTGGTGACAAAAAAGTGGGTCCGGCTTGTGGGTCGAAAGGTCCCCGGCTGCTTGACGTTGCAGGAAACCTGCTATCCGGACGGAACACAAAGCCGCCTTTTGGATGTATTCGAAGCGGAATTGGGCGAAGGATGCGGCTCGAACTACCACCCGGAGGATGTGTTTGTGACGGGAAAGCCGTGGCGGCCCGTGCGGCGTTTCGATAACGTTGGCGATCTGCGTTTTCTTGCCGCGTTCTTGAACAAAGGGCCCGCGTTGCTGAAAAGTTACGGGGACAGAGTATACGACCGCGCATTCGCGGATAGACCAGTGGACAGGTCGCTCGAAATGATCCGGCCCGACGACCTCTGGTGGTGGATTCGCGATGAGAGCGGCAAGCGAAAGAACCGCGCGCTCTTTCGCTTGGGTCATGTAAGCCGCACCCACTACGATCTGGCTGTCACCGATCCTGTCTGGCTCGACCGGCTTCACTCCACGCCTGTTGGCATTTATTCGCATGCGTCATTCTTCCGTGAAAAGCCCGTCAAGCCTCTCCTCACTGTGAGTCTCAGCGAGCCGTTCGAACGCTTCCACTACAAACTCGTAGCTGGAGTGATCGATCTGCCGCAGTGAGCGCGCGGGCGCCCCCTGCGGTTGCAGCCGCAACCTCGGCCCGCTACACTGCCCTCAGTATGGCCATCGCCCGCGACAACGTTCCGGAACGGCTGGTGAGCGCCGCGCGCGCCGACGAGGAACAGGAATTCGAGCTCAAGCTGCGCCCGCGCCTGCTGGGCGAGTTTATCGGCCAAGCGAAGGCCAAAGAGCTGCTTTCCATCGCCCTCGAAGCTGCGAAATTGCGCGGCGAGGCCCTCGATCACGTGCTGCTCTCCGGCCCGCCCGGGCTGGGCAAAACCACACTGGCCACCATCATCGCCAATGAGCTCGGCGTGGGCTTCCAGCAGACCTCCGGTCCCGCGCTCCAGATTCAGGGCGACCTCACCGCCATCCTCACCAACCTGCGCGAGCGCCAGGTGCTTTTTCTCGACGAGATTCACCGCCTGCAGCCGTTGCTCGAAGAGAAGCTCTACACTGCCCTGGAGGACTACAAGCTCGACATCATCATCGGCCAGGGCCCCGCGGCGCGCACCCACGTGATGGACATAAAGCCCTTCACCTTCATCGGCGCCACAACGCGCCCCGGCCTGCTCACTTCTCCCTTGCGCTCGCGCTTCGGCATTCTGCTGCGCCTGGAGTTCTACACCGAAGAGGAGCTGCGCGTCATCGTCGAGCGCTCCGCTGAGGTATTGCAGATTCCCATCGACCGCGACGGCGCGGCGGAGATCGCCTTGCGTTCCCGCGGTACCCCGCGCATCGCCAACCGCCTGCTGCGCCGCGTCCGCGACTACGCCCAGGTGCGCGGCTCGGGCACAATCGACCGTCCCACCGCCAACGCCGCCCTCACCATGCTGGAAGTCGATGCGCACGGCTTTGACGAGATCGACCGCCGTCTGCTGCTCGCCATCATGCAAAAATACGGCGGCGGGCCGGTGGGCCTGGGCACGCTGGCCGCGACGCTGGCCGAGGAAGAGGACGCGCTCGAAGAAGTCTACGAGCCGTTTCTCATCCAGATTGGTTTTTTGGATCGCACGCCGCGCGGCCGTGTGGCCACGCGCCTTGCCTACGAGCACTTCGGGCTGGCCATGCCGGGTCGGCAGACGGGCTTATTTTAGCGAAAAAGGCCAAATTAAACTGACCCACAGTCGAAGCGCGTAAGGCGGGCGCGGCTCACTGCGCGGCAGGAAGATACAGATTCAGGTTTCTCGCGCGGTTGAGCTTGAGGGTTGCTGCGCGGTCAACCTTGCTCATGGATATGCGCAGGTGCCTCTCGTCGGGGTCCACGTAGTGCAGGCCTTCGTCAGAGGCGAAGACGGCTACGGCGGAGAGGATCGAACCGTTCTTGAGGACAATGGAAAAGGCCTGTGGCTCGGAGTCGGAGGTGGTCGAGGGCGCGGAGCGGGAAGAAGCCGCGTCTGCGGCAGGCCATTTGTATTCTGTGATCACAGGATGCACCGGCAGCTGGACGACGGGCGGCGCAGGCGGCTGCGCGTACATGGGCGGCTGTTGAACAATAACGACCGGCTGGGGTGGGTAGCCGTACCCGGCGTCGTAGTCGGAGCCGAAGGGCAGGTCTGCGTAGCCGTAGCCATAGGGGTAGCCGTATCCATAGGGCGAGAAGCCCCGGCCGCGGCCGTAACCGTAGCCGCCCCGGCCGCGCCGGAAACCGTTGCCACCAGGGGCGAAGCCATGCCCGCCTCCACCGATGCCATGCCCGCCTCCACCGCCGCGTTGCGCGCAGGCATCGTTCGCCGCAGTCACAGCAAGGAGCGCAAATAAGCTGAGCAGGATCGTCCACCGCATGGCCGGCCCTCGTGGCGAGTAGTCTAGCACCCGGGCCTGCGATTGTAAATCCTGTCGTGGCGGGGGCTAGAGCAAGGCCGCTCCCCGTACTGCCCCGGCCGGGGACTGGAATTTTGACAGTACTGCATCCTTCCCGACCGAACCGCATCCCTCTCAAAGGAGGTATATTATGGCCCACACCGAATCCACCATGCTCGGACTCGGAACCATTGCGCCGGACTTTGCGCTGACGGATATGACGACTGGCAAAATCGTCCGGCGCGACGATTTTCGCGGCAAAAAAGCGCTGCTGGTGATGTTCATCTGCGCCCACTGCCCCTATGTGAAGCACATCGAGAGATCTCTCGGCACTCTGGGCGCGGACTACTCCGGCAAGCCGCTTGCCATTGTGGCCATCAGCGCCAACGACATCACCACCCACCCCGCCGACAGCCCCGAGGGCCTGAAGCGGCAGGCCAAGGAGAACGGCTTTGTCTTCTCCTATCTCTACGACGAGACCCAGGACGTGGCCCGTGCTTACACGGCCGCATGCACGCCCGACTTTTTTCTCTTCGACGGCGGCTTACGCCTTGTATATCGCGGCCAGTACGACGACAGCCGCCCCAAGAGCGGCCTTCCCGTCACGGGCAAAGACCTGCGCGCCGCCATCGATGCGGTGCTCGCGGACCAGCCGGTTCCCGCCGATCAGCGGCCGTCGATGGGGTGCAACATCAAGTGGAAGGCATAACGCGGTGAGTGGAGCAATGCGCGCCCGCTCGTGATTTTTCAGCCTTATCCCTTCTTGTAGCCGCGCGGGATCGCGGACAAGCTTCGTTCGAGTCTTCCGCTCAGCGCTCCGTGCGGGCCGCTGTTGTTTTCTCTTTATGCCCATCCGCCGCCCGCGCCACGGCGCTTTTTTGACGCGCCATTCCCTCCTATCGTTCAATAGCAATAGCATCAGGAATAAACTCCTGCGCTTTCCGGGTTGGAAAGTGCATCCTTCCATCGAGGCGCAGCAGTGAAAAACTCAGCGAAGACCACCGATTCCACCGGCCGCCGGCGCGCCTCGGCGCGCAACCTCCGGCCCGCGGCCGACCCGCGCCTGTTTTCCACCCCTGAAGCCAAGGCCGTCAAGAAGGAGATCTGCGCCGTGGGCCGCAAGCTATGGCTGCGCCAGTTTGTGGACGGCAACGGCGGCAACATCTCCTACCGCATCGGCCCCAACGAGGTCATCTGCACCCCTACCATGGTCAGCAAGCACGACCTCACGCCTGCTGACCTCTGCATGGTCGATCTTGACGGCAACCAGATTGCGGGGACCAAACCGCGCACCAGCGAGATCTCTCTCCACCTGGAAATCTTCAAAGCGGTGCCCGAGGCCAAAGCCGCGGTTCACTGCCATCCGCCTCACGCTACGGCTTATGCCGTCACCGGCCTCGTGCCGCCCAACCTGATCATCCCCGAGTTTGAAATCTTTGTGGGCAAGGTGGCGATTTCGCCCTACGAGACCCCCGGCACCGATGCCTTCGCCCGTACCGTACTGCCTTTCGTCAAGCAGCACAATACCGTGCTGCTCACCAATCATGGGGTGGTCTGCTGGGCCGACAGTGTGACCGTGGCGGAGTGGAACTGCGAAATCCTGGATACCTATTGCACCATTCTCATGTTGGCTGCGCAGTTGGGCGCGCCGGTTCTGCACATTCCCGAGCCGAAAGCCGCCGACCTGCTGGCCAGGAAGAAGCGCATGGGCCTGCCCGACATCCGCTTCGCCGGCGGCGCGGGCAAGGAGAGCCGGCCTGCTTCCGCCCAGCCCGCGGCGCGGCCGGCCGGCCGCTTCAAAGTTCGCACAGGCCGCGGCGCGCGCCTCACTCCGGCGGAGATCGAGGTGCTGGTCAGGCGCGTGACGCGTGAGCTGCTCGAGGAGATGGGCGCGCAATAAGCCTTCCCGCGCCGGCCGTGTTCGCAGCCGGCCCGCGGCCAAGGCCCCCGCGGCCTTCTTTGGCACAATGGCTTTATGCAGGTCACCGCGCAAGACGTTCTCCTAGTCATAGACATTCAGAACGATTTTTGTCCCGGCGGCGCGCTGGCAGTCGCGGGCGGCGACGCGGTCATCGAGCCCATTCATCGCATCGCTCCCTGCTTCGAGCACATCGTCCTCACCCAGGACTGGCACCCCGCCGATCATTCCTCGTTCGCCGCCAATCATCCCGGCAAGCAGCCCTTCGATTCCATCCGGCTTTTTTACGGCGAACAGACGCTTTGGCCGACGCACTGCGTGCAGGCCAGCCGCGGCGCGGAGTTTCATCCCGCGCTCCGCCTGCCGCAAGCGGAGCTCATTTTGCGCAAGGGTTTCCGGCCGAACGTCGACTCTTATTCGGCATTTTTTGAGAACGACCGCGCCACGCACACCGGCTTGGCTGGCTACCTGCGCGAGCGCGGCCTTACTCGCGTCTTCCTCGCCGGGCTCGCCTACGACTACTGCGTCGCGTACTCGGCTCTCGATGCACGCTGGCTGGGGCTCCCCGCGGTCATCGTCCGCGACGCCTGCCGGGCCATCGATTTGAACGGGAGCGTGGCGCGCGTGGAGGCCGAGTTTGAGAAGGCCGGCGCGATGATCGTCGAAAGCGCGGAGCTTTCCGGCTGAAGTGGCGCCGCGTAGAATCGCAGCAGGCACACCGGCCTGCGGCCTTGCGTATGTCCCGCAACTTCTACATCCTCGCTGCGTCCCTCGGGTTGTTTGCGCTGATTTCCGGGGGCATGTCCCTGGTCCCTTCCAGCTTTCAGCCCGGCCTGCCGGCCAACGGATCGCTGTGGCGCACCATCGCCATCTTTCTGGCGCTCTGCGCGCTCGTTGCCGCATTCATCGGCGTCATGACCAACCTCTTCGAACAGGTGGACCGGCGCAGCGAAGCGGCCCGCCAGTCTGCCCGGCGGAATCGCCGGGGCCCCCGCAACCCGTAAATTCTCCGCTCCCAGTAAAATAAGATAGTGCGGGCTTGCTTCCCCGCGCAGGATCGAGCCGACGCCGATGTATGAAGTCACCGTGGAGGCGGATTTCTCCTCCGGCCATTACCTCCGCAACTACAAGGGCAAGTGCGAGAACCCGCACGGCCACAACTACAAGGTCCGCGTAACCCTGGCCGGGGCCGCGTTGGACGAGGCCGGGTTGCTTCTCGACTTCAAGCTGCTCAAGGAGGTGATGCGCCCGGTCGTCAGCCGCCTCGACCACCGGATGCTCAACGATTTGGAGCCTTTCACGGTTCTCAACCCCTCGGCCGAGAACCTGGCTAAATTCCTTTACGACGAGACCAACCGGCAGCTCGCCGGTATGACCGCGGGCCGCGTGCGCGTGAAGGACTGCACCATCTGGGAGACCGACGCCACCACGGCGACCTACTACGAATAGAGCAGTTTTGGAAGCATCGGCGCGCCTCCGCGCCAGCTGCGCCCGTCAGTGGCTCTGCCCGGACTCCGACTGCAAGTACTTGTTGAAGGGTATCTCGAAGTAGTACAACTGGTGGCCATCGGCGTCGCGCAGCCTGTCGATGAACATGTGGGCGCCGTCGAGCGGATGGTCCAGCTCCGGCACAACGTAGAAGAGAAAGCCGGCGTGCGTGGCGTGCGGTTCCACCACCAGCGCCTGGTACTCGAAGGTGTTGAAGTCCGCCTCGACGTTCCTGTCGTTGTTGTTCCTGTGCCCCAGGTGGACGCCGGGAATGGGAATGGGGCTGGGCCTTGGCAAGGAGCCGGGCTCGTGGGGGTTCATGAGCCGCTCCACGTCCGCCGGCTCGGCGGCCTGGATGTAATGCCCGCCCGCCGTCTCGAAGAGAATCCGCGCGTCGCTCAGTGAGATGGGCCGGTCGCCCGTGTTGGTCACGATCAGTCGCACCGGAATCACGGCGTACTTCAGATAATCGACGCGGAAGATGGATTCCTGTTCCTTAGTGTCGTAGGGCACGACGGCGATGGCCAGTTGCTCGTCTTTGTGAATTTCGACCGCCGGGAAGGAAGTCGCGGGCTCGACCGGGGGCGGCGTGTGGTCACGCGCCATGGCCGGCAACGCCAGCCCCAGCAAAAGCAGGGGAATTGTGCGCAAAGCCCTCATCGTGCTCGACTGTATCATTTGAGGGTTAGACCGCGTGAGGCGGCGATCCGTTGCCTATGGTCCTGTTTTTCTATAACCTGGCCCTGCTCGTGGCGCTGGTGGCCGGCGTGCCGTGGTGGCTGTGGCGGATGGCCACGACGCACAAGTACCGTGAGGGGCTGCTGCGGCGCTTGGGCCGGGTTCCGAAGGGGCTGGCCGCCTCGGCGCAGGCCAGGGACCGCCCGGTGATCTGGCTCCATGCCGTCTCGGTGGGTGAGGTGCTGGCCGCGGGCCGGCTCGCCGCCGAACTGGACCGCGCCTTTCCCGCCTTTCGCTTGCTCATCTCCACCACCACGCGCACCGGCCAGGTGCTGGCCCGCGAGCGCTTCGGGGCCGGCCGCGTCTTCTATTGCCCGCTCGATCTGCCTTGGGCGGTGCGCGCTTACCTGAGCGCGTTGCGGCCCCGTCTGCTGATTCTGGCTGAGACCGAGTTCTGGCCCAACCTCTTGAGCGGCTGCTTCCGCCGCCAAATTCCAATCGTGGTGGTCAATGCACGCATCTCCGACCGCTCCTGGCCTCGCTACCGAAGGCTCCGGCGTCTGTGGCGTTCGCTGCTGGGGCGGCTGAGCTGCGTCTTGGCGCAGAGCGAAACCGACGCCGAACGGCTTCGCGTCCTCGGCTGCCCGCCGCAGCGGGTTTTGGTGGCCGGCAATCTGAAATTCGACGTGCACGCCGCCCAGGAGGCGGACGCGACCTTCCAACTGAAGGCGCTGGCCGGAGGTTTGCGGCTGATTGTGGCCGGCAGCACCATGGAGGGCGAGGAAGCCGCATTGCTCGCGGCGTGGCCGCGCCTGCTCGCTGCCGATCCCCAGCTTGTCCTCGTCCTCGCGCCTCGCCATCCCGAGCGCTTCGCCGCCGTCGCCGTGCTCGTCGAACGATCCGGCGCGCCGTGGGTTCGCCGCTCCGCCTGGCCGGCGCATCCAGAAGCGCTCGCGCCCGGCGCAATCGTCCTGCTTGACTCCATCGGCGAGCTCGCCTCCGTCTACTCGCTTGCTTCCGTGGCCTTTGTCGGCGGCAGCCTGGTTCCGGCTGGCGGCCACAACCCCCTTGAACCCGCCCAATTTGGCGTCCCCGTCGTCATGGGACCTCATTATGCCAATTTCCGCGCCATCACTGAAGAACTGCGCGCGCACGGCGCTCTCTGCATCGTACAGAAAGAGGAGTTGGCCGAGGCGCTGATCGAGCTGCTTCAAAACCGTGCCGCCGCCGAAGCCATGGGCGCGCGCGCCAGGGAAGTCTTCAACCGCGCGGCCGGCGCGACGGCCCGCTGCGTTGAAGCCATTCGCGAATTGCTCGCCGTTGATGCTGGCAGGGAGCGCACGCCATGAGCTACACTCCCGCCGCGCGCCCGCTGCTCTGGCCTCTCGTCCCCGCCTACCGGCTCGCGGTCGCGCTCCGCGAGCTGCGTTTGCGCTGGGGGCTCGAACCCATTCGCCATCTGCACTGGCCTGCCATCAGCATTGGCAGCCTCTCGGCTGGCGGCGCGGGCAAGACGCCACTTACCATCGCGCTGACCCAGGCGCTCACCACCCGCGGCCTGCGCGTCGATGTGCTCTCGCGCGGCTATGGCCGCCGCACGCGGACCCCGGCCCGCGTCGATCTCAACGGCGCAGCCGCTGACTTCGGCGACGAGCCGCTCCTCATTGCTCGCGAAACCGCCGTACCTGTCTATGTGGCCGCACGGCGCTATCACGCAGGTCTGATGGCTGAGGCGGACCGGCCTGCTTCAGCAGAGTCCGCCGTTCACCTCCTCGACGACGGCTTCCAGCACCGCCAGCTTGCGCGCGGCGTTGATATTTTGCTCGTGAACCGCCACGACCTTACCGATCACTTGCTCCCCGCCGGCAACCTCCGCGAACCGTTGCGCTCCTTGCGCCGGGCCGGCGTCATCGCCATCCCCGCCGATGACCCGGATCTCGAAGCCGAGGTCAGAATGCTGGGCTGGCAGGGGAAATTGTGGCGCCTGCGCCGCACCATGCAAGCCCCGCCCATCAGCGGTCCGGTCGCCGCCTTCTGCGGCATTGCCCGGCCGGACCAGTTCTTCGCCGGCCTGGAATCCGCCGGCCTGCACGTCGCCAGCCGCATCGCCTTTCCTGACCACCATCGCTACGACGCCCATGACCTGGCTTGCCTGCGTGACGCCGCCCACAGCGTCCGCGCCACGGCCCTGCTGACCACGGAAAAAGATCGCGTGCGGCTGGGAGACCTGGCCGCATCCATCCCCGCTTCCCTCCCGCTTGAAAGCGTGCTGCTGCGCGTCGCCATCGAGAACGAAGTCGCGGCCATCGACTGGTTGATCGGGAGCCTCGCCTTCAACCGCCTCACACCTTCACAAAAATCCTCTTCCGGTACATGACCCACACCGGGATAAAGCAGACCGCGGTGAACGAAACCGAGTAGGCAAACGCACTCCAGCCCGCATTGTGAATGTGCGCGAAGATGTGGAAGTGCGTCCAGAGCAGCGGGGTCATCCGCCGCCGGCCCGCGCCAATGTGGATGGTGTCGAGCGCGTCGGGCAGCAGCTCGCTGATCATGTAAGCTGTGATGGCGTTCGACCCGAAGACCAGCCACGGCCAGGCCGCTCCCTTGCTCCATCCCTTCCTGCCCCAGCCCTTCTGCTCCATCACCCAGTAGACCAGCGCGAACAGCGCCAGCGAGTAGCCGGCCGCCACCAACACATAGGAGCTGGTCCACATCTTCTTGTTCAGCGGGAACCAGATGGACCACAGATAGCCCGATGCCAGGCAGGCCGCCGCGCCTGCGGCCAATCCCACGGTCTTTGTCTTCATCACACGCTCGCTACTCAGCCACAGCCCGGTCAGCAGTCCCAGCAGCGCCGTGCCGATGGCCGGAATATCGCTCAGCAGTCCCTCGGGATCGCGCGTGTTGTGCTGGGGTGCGAACTCGTATAGGTGATAGGGCATCAGATGCCGGTCGAGCCAGGCCACGATATTCATCTTCCCGTCGAGAAAGGGAATGTCCCGCCCCGGCATGCCCGCTCCCAGCACCGGAACCCACCGCACCAGCACCCAGTAGCCCACCAGCGCGCCGGCCAGTACCGCCACCTTGGTCCACACCCGCCGGTCCCACAAATAGAACAGCCCCACGATCAGGTAGCAGATGGCGATGCGCTGCAAAACCCCGTAAATCCGCAGGTGTTCCAGATGGAAATAGGGAAATCCGTTCACCACGATCCCCAGCAGAAACAGGATGATCGCCCGCTGCGTGGTGTGCATGGCCAGTTGCGCGCGCGTGGCGCCGCGGGCGAGTCGCGCCTCGCAGGAAAACACAATCGAGACGCCCACTACAAAGAGAAAAATCGGAAACACCAGGTCGGTGGCCGTCAAGCCGTTCCACGCGGAGTGGTTCATCTGCGCCCACGAGCCCGGTCCGCCGTTGTTGTTCACCATGATCATGAACGCTATGGTGAGGCCGCGTAGCACGTCGAGCGAGAGCAGCCGCCTGCCCGGTCCCGCCGCGCCGGCCCGCACAGCCGCCTCGTCCTCGAGGGCGTGGCCAGCTTTCACGGCGGCTTTTTCTCCCCGCTCGAGGCCGGCGTATCCCGGCGCGTTCCCAGCCGTCGCGCCGTATCTCTCCACTTGCGGTAGGCCCGCGTCTGCCATACACTCCTCCATCCTGCTCCGGATGCGATGCTCAATACACTATCGGACAAAACGATTCTCGCCAAGAGAATTCCGCTCACTTCCGCTCTGTTAATGCCCCTGCCCGCGCTGCTACACTCGCCCTTCAGGGATTTCTCGCCGATTTCGTTCCCCAGCGACTGGAGGCGCCGTTGCCCGACTTTCAGCCCTTTATTCCGCCCCACGAGACCCGTCCCGAATTCACCCTCCGCGCCATTTTGCTCGGCAGCTTTTTCGGCCTCGTCTTCGGCGCCGTCACGGTCTACGTGGGCCTCGAAGCCGGGCTCACCGTGGCCGCCTCCATCCCCATCGCGGTGCTCTCCATCAGCATTCTGCGCGCTTTCGGCCGCGCCTCCATTCTTGAGAACAACATCGTCCAGACCACTGGCAACGCCGGCCAGTCCATCGCTGCCGGCGTCATCTTCACGCTGCCCGCGCTCATCTTTCTCGGCTTCGATCTCGAATACTCGCGCATCTTCATCCTGGCGCTGATCGGCGGCTGGCTGGGCGTGCTCTTCATGATCCCGCTGCGCCGCCAGCTCATCGTCGAGGAGCACGGCACGCTCACCTATCCCGAGGGCACCGCCTGTGCCGACGTGCTCATCGCCGGCGAGCGCGCCGGCTCCTTTGCCGGCCGCGTCTTCATGGGCCTGGGCCTCGGCTCACTCTACACCTTGTTCCAGAACGAGTTCATCTTCAAGGCCTGGCCCGGCACGCCCGAGTACCAGCCCGACTTCGGCCCCGAACACATCCTCAAGGGTGCCTCCATCAAGGCCGACGCCACCTCCGAGTACCTGGGCGTTGGCTACATCATCGGCGCGCGCGTCGCGGGCACGCTCTTTGCCGGCGGCGTAGTCTCCTGGCTGGTCATCATGCCGCTCATCTACTTCTTCGGCAAGAGCCTTACTCATCCCCTCTATCCCGGCACGGTGCCCATCGCGCAGATGGGCCCCAGCGACCTCTGGGCCACCTATGTGCGGCCCATCGGCGCGGGCGCGGTGGCCGCCGCCGGCCTCATTACCCTCATCAAAACCCTGCCCACCATCTTCGGCGCCCTCGGCTCCGGCTTCACCAGCTTGCGCAAGGGCGCAGCCACGGTCGCCAAGCCCATCCGCACTGAGGACGATCTCTCCATGGGCACGGTCGTCGCCGGCTCCATCTTGCTTATTGTTTGCATGTTCGTCTTTCTCCAGTTCAAGCCCGTTCCCGGCGCTTATACCGGCTGGATAGCGAACCTGGCCGCGGCCCTGCTGGTCATCGTTTTCAGCTTCCTGTTCGTGACCGTCAGCTCGCGCATTGTGGGCCTCATCGGCAGCTCCGCCAACCCCATCTCCGGCATGACCATCGCCACCCTCATGGCCACCGCCGCCATCTTCCTCTTCCAGGGCTGGACCGCCCCCGCCTACGGCGCGCTCGCCATCTCCATTGGTGGCGTGGTCTGCATCGCCTCGGCCAACGCCGGCGACACCTCCCAGGACCTCAAGACCGGCTACCTCGTCGGCTCCACGCCCCGCCTCCAGCAACTGGCCCTCGTCATCGGCGTAGCCGTCTCCACCGTCGCCATCGGCTTCACCCTCCAGCTCATGAACCGCGGCCTACAGGAGTTCCACGCCGCCTCCCAGCCCTGGAACCTCTCCGCGCCCCATCCCGGCATCTCCATCCAGAGAAGCGTCCGTAACCTGCCCGCCGAGATTCCCGTCCAGGGCCCCGGCCATGCAATCACCATGCGCCGCGCCAACGATTTCATCGTCCTCAACGCCATCGGTTCTTCCGAGCTCGCCAACGGCAAGTATCTTTACTCGCCCACTGACAAGCGCATCGAGGTGCAATGGATTCCCGGCATCGGAAGCGAGCGCGCCGCCGCCCCGCAGGCCCGCCTCATGGCCACGGTCATCAGCGGCATCCTAAGCCGCAACCTGCCCTGGGGATTGGTCATGCTGGGCGTCTTTCTCGTCATCGGCATCGAGCTGCTCGGCATCCGCTCTCTGCCCTTCGCCGTGGGCGCCTATCTGTCCATCGGCACTACGCTCGCTATCTTTGTGGGAGGTATGGTGCGCTGGTTCGTGGACGCGGCCCTTAAGAAATCGGGCGGCGACGCTGAATCCGAAGGCGAAATCTCCCCCGGATCGTTGTATGCCTCTGGATTGATTGCCGCAGGGGGCATCGTGGGCCTGCTCGGCGTGGGGCTGAAGCTCTACGAGACCACCGTGGACAAAGGCGACATCCTCAACCTCCCGCACACCTTCCTCGACCACCAGTGGGTCTCCGTGGCGGCCTTCGCCGCGCTGGCCTTTTCGCTCTATTACTTTGCCCGCAAGCCGCTGAAGAAATAGGCCGTTCCCGCATTGGAGATGGCAAGGGGCAGGATCGGCGTCCAGGGGAGCAAGCCTGGCGTCCAGGCGTGAAACGCTTCTGCACATCGCAATAAAGGAAGAGCGCGAGGTCATTGCCCTGGGCCGCGAAGAAAATGGCGATGGCCGCGCTTTTGGGCAGTGGGAAGCCGCCAAGTGCCGTGAAATGTTGGCTTAGAGGGAGACGGTGGGAATCCAAATGTTGGCTTAGAAGTTCAGGCCGGAGCGCCAAATGTTGGCCCGGTGCTTCGCGAAGCGGCGAGGGATCTTACCAGTAATTGCATGCCCGGGAATATTTATCTACCGACAATTGCGCGGATTAGACAAATTATGAATAGAGAATTGCGCACTATTTTGCAACGTGACGGCGGCAAAGTGCCTCGATGCAGGTTTCAGGTGTCAGGTGTCAGGGGTCGGGGACTAGGGACTAGGGAATAGGGACTGGGGACTAGGGACTAGGGACTAGGGACTGGGGACTAGGGACTGGGGACTGGGGACTAGGGACTAGGGAATAGGGACTGGGGACTGGGGAATAGGGACTGGGGACTGGGGACTAGGGACTAGGGAATAGGGACTGGGGACTGGGGAATAGGGACTGGGGACTAGGGACGTGGGGTCAGCGAGCTAGCGGGGTTCTGACGCAGCGGCGGACCTGTAAGGGAAGTCTGCCGGCCATGTGGGGGTCCGTGGTCTGCCGTCCTGCGCCCGGCCAGCCCACTTGATTTGTAGTCCGATTGTGACTACAATTCAATCGGAGGGTTGATATGGCGAGGGCGGATACCTATGTGCGTGCGCGCATCGATACGGGGACGAAAGAGCGAGCGGCGGACGCGCTGGAGGCGATGGGACTGTCGATCTCGGATGCGATCCGGCTGCTGATGTTGCGCGTGGCCGATGAGCAGCAGTTGCCGTTTGAGGTGCGGGTTCCCAATGCGACGACGCGTAAGGCGATTGCCGAGCTGGAGGCTGGCAAGGGCAAGCGGTTCCGGAGCGTAAAGGCACTGATGGACGATCTCCATGCGAACGATTGAACGATCTTCCGCGTTCAAGCGTGACTACAAGCGAGAGGCAAAGGGACAGCACCGGGCGACGTTGGATGACGAGCTCGTGCCAGTCGCCGCGGCGCTGGCCAATGACAGGCCCCTGGAACCGAGACATCGCGACCACGATTTGAGCGGGGAGTGGGGCGGCTATCGCGAGTGTCACGTGAAGCCCGACCTGCTATTGATCTATCGGAAAACCGATGAGAATGTGTTGCGACTGGCGAGGCTGGGATCGCATAGTGAGTTGTTCGGGTGAACAGGGGAATTAACTCTCAGGTCCCAAGAGCGCTACCTGGAGACGCCGGGGGCCCGGTATGCGGGGTTGCCGGCTCCCACCCCAGCGACGAAGACCTGTCGCTACCACCCCAAGAAGCAGAAACCGCTTCTTGGGGACCCCGGTCGCTGGGGACCCCGCTCAAGCGAAGGATGGACGCCCGCAGCTTTGCTCTGAGTTGAAGAGCGGGCCACGCGCCCGATTCAGGTTACAATCTACGTTGTGGAAATTACGTTCGATCCGCAGAAACACGAGCGCAATCTCCGCGAACGCGATCTGGGCTTCGACGAGGCTGCCCAATTCGATTTCCTTTCAGCTTTCCTACTTCGGCGAGGTCCGCAAAGGAGAGGACCGGGTGGTGGGCATTGGATATGTGGGCAGGCGGCTCCATGTGCTCTGTTTTATCCCAACCCACAACGGAATTCGGGTGATCAGCTTCAGGAAGGCAAATGACAGGGAGGCGCGCAAGCATGGCAAGCCGAAAACCATTGACGCGAAAGCCATTGACGAATGACGAGGGCGAGGTTCGCGAGCTGACCAAAGGGGATTTCGCGCGCGCTGTTCCGTTCTCCGCGCTGCCCGAGAAGCTCAAGGAGGTGCTGCGCTCGCCCGAGCGGACCGTTGTTCCCCACGCGGAGCCGAAGGGGAGGAAACGGACGGCGGCGTGAGGGGCGTGCAATCCCAGGTCCGAAAGCGGGGCATGAGTTTGCTCACCAACCATGGCGTGGAGTTCGACGGACGATTTTTATCGCGATAGGTCTTGGGCCCGGTCAAGCGGAGAATGGGGTACCTCACCTTTGTTCCAGGTTGAAGAGCGGACCGCCCGCTAGCATAATTAGTTTGTGCTGGTCCAGAAAGGAGATTCCATGTGATGAGCGTGAACAGCCTCATGTGGGAAGATCTTTGCCAGCGCACCACATTTCCCTCAAAGGACTGGGTGCTCCAGTTGGCCGTCGAGCTTGTGCGGCATGTCCCCGGCAACATCATCGAGTTTGGAGTAGCGGATGGGCGTTCCACGCGCACCCTGCGGCGCGCTTTGGGCCGTTCTGATAAGCGCATGTTCGCGTGCGACTCATTTGAGGGCCTTCCAGAGAAGTTCGAGAATGCCGAGGCTGGTACATTCGCCTGCAAGCCCCCTCGCATCCGAGGGGTCGAGATCGTAAAAGGGTATTTTGAGGAATCGCTTACGCGTGAGCTGGCTGCACGGGTAGGGCGAGTAGCGCTTGCGTCGCTGGACGCAGATCTATACTCGTCCACCCTGTGTGCTTTGAATTGGCTAACGCCTTTGTTGGGGACCGGCAGTCTTTTGCTTTTCGATGAATTTCTTGGGGAGAAGGAGTCGGAGAAGCGGGCATTCGAGGAGTGGTCGCTGGCAACGGGCGTTCGCACGATCAGGATTGCCGAGTTTTTACGTAACCCCAGCGGCTGGGGGAGCACGATCGATCAGAGGCCACTTTTTCAGGTAATCGGTGAGGAGAGCTTGCCGGAGTCGACTCGGGTCTCAATGCGTGCGCGCCTTCTAGCAACCCCGGCTGGCAGATTTGCGCGAAACGCGCGGAATTCTCTGCTAAGGAGGGGATGAAGCCATGCAAGAGGTCTTTGAACATATCCTCGGTCAGATTGAGAGCGCCAGGATCCGCCACGATCCGTTTCAACACATCGTCATCTCCGAGATTTTCCCGGCCGCGTTTTATCCCAAACTGCTGGCTGCGATTCCGACGCCGGAACAATTCGCAGCGGCGGCCTATCCGGGCACCGGATATGGGACTGTAAAGAAGCAGTGGTCGGGATTGGCGTACCCAAATCTTCAGGAGCTACCGATCTTTAGTGAGTTACAGGCGTTCCTGCAAAGCGATCGATTTTGCCGTGCGTTGCTGGAGAAATTTTCGGCTCCGGGCGCAATCCCGAAAGAGAAATTCAAGTTTTTTGCGGACGGCGCACGGGATTTCTCTTCGGTCTTCGACCTTCAGATCGATCGGCGCGGATACGAGATCCTTCCCCATGCGGACATTCCGTCTAAGATTATCACTTTTCAGTTTTACCTGACCTCCGACGACTCCTTGCAGGAGTTTGGGACGCTTTTCTGCCGGACCAAGGACGGACGTCCCGCCGAACGGCGGCGCAACGCCGTCAAGCTCGGTAGTACTATGGGGCGCATCGCCCGGGCAGCTCACAGCCGGCCACGAGCCTTCTGGCAGTGGGTGGCGCGGACGGGGTTTGGCACAGAGATCGGATTTGGCGATAGCAAATCGTGGTACCCCTGGCGGATGTTCGACGTTGTCTCTTCGGCTCCTGCTTTGCCAAACCACTTCATGGCCTTTGCGCCGAACGAGCGTTCTTATCACGCCGTGCGGATGAACATACCGGACTCCTCAATTGGCAGAACGGTGGTACGCGGCTTTATCCGCAGCGGACGAGAAACAAACAATTTCATTCGATTGAAACCGGGAGATCACGTGAAACCGGGGGACCAGGCCTAAGAGCTTGGCGGGGCGCCAGTTCCCGTTCAATTTGGTAGCTCATGTTGGGGCGCGCCGGGCTTGGATGCCGCGGCGGAGGGACCGGGGAGGATGCGTTCATGCTGCCGCTGCCGGCCGGTACCAAAGGACTCGATCTCGGCGGCCGCTTCTCCAGGGTCGCTTTTCGGGGGTCGCTTCGATTGCCGGCGCGTAGTCATCTCCAGTCTGACGACTGGGGTTACCGTCTTTCGCCCGCGTTGCGGGCTGGGCGCGCGGCGGTCCGGTCGTCCCTCAGTCTCGCGACTGGGGCTACCGTCTTTCGCCCGCGTTGCGGGCTGGGGCGCAGGACTGTGCCATCGTCCCCCAGTCTTGCGACTGGGACGAGGTTCTATCGCCCGCAGAAGCGGGCTGGGGGGCGGGGCTGTGCCATTGTCCCCAGTCTCGCGACTGGGGCTACCTTCTATCGCCCGCAGAAGCGGGCTGGGGGCCCGGCGGTGCCATTGTCCCCAGTCTCACGACTGGGGCTACCTTCTATCGCCCGCAGAAGCGGGCTGGGGCGCGTGGTGGTCTCATCGTCCCCAGTCTTGCGACTGGGGCTACCTTCTATCGCCCGCGTTGCGGGCTATGACGCAGGACGGCGCCGTCGTCTTTGAGGTGTCTTTATGAGTTCTTTTGAGTTGTCTTTGTGAGTTTTCCAGCCCAGCATGGGCACAAGATGGTAGCCCCATGGCGCGAGCCTGGGGTATAAGGGTTCGGGTTCAGGGTTGCAGCCCCGGAGGGGCGTAAGAATGGCGCACACCTTCACCAACATCCTGGTTCATGCCGTATTCTCCACATCCGGCCGCGCGTCGTTGCTCACGGACGAAATACGCCCTGACGTGCACGCCTATCTGGGCGGGATCCTCCGCCAATTGCACGCCGTTCCCATTGCCATCGGCGGGACCGCCGACCACGTGCATCTGCTGGCCCGCCTGCCGGCCGATCTCGCGGTGGCAGATTGCATGCGGATCCTTAAAGCGAACTCCTCGCGCTGGGCGAAGGAGCGGTGGCCTCAGCGGCGTTCGTTCGCTTGGCAAGGCGGATACGGAGCGTTCAGCGTCAGCGAGTCGCGGCGGGCTGCCGTGGTTCGTTACATTCAGGAGCAGGAACAGCATCACCGGCGCATTTCGTTTCAGGAGGAGTTTCTGAAGTTGCTCAAGAACCACGGTGTGGAGTTTGATGAGCGATACATATGGCAATAGGTCTTACGCCCGCTGAAGCGGGCTATGGGGCGGGGCTGTGCCATCGTCCCCAGTCTTGCGACTGGGGCTACCTTATATCGCCCGCTTCGCGGGCTTGATGCAGCCCGCTCCACAGAAGTACAGGCGCCGAAGAAGCGGAGGCGGACGGCGGCGTGAGAGTTCGTGCTGTGCCGTGTGCGCGCAAAGAACGCGCGAAGGAGGGAGCTACCGGAGTTTGGCCGGTTGAGGATGGTGCTATCCCGGGTCTTCCGCCGCGTGGTTTCCCACCCTAGCGGCAAAAACAAAGACGCCGCGAGGATGGGGCACCCCTGGTCGAGGTGAGTTTGCTGTCCTGAGAGTCGGGCGACCCGCGCCCCCTCCCATGTCCGAAAATCCGGAGATGGGCACCCGGCAAGTCCGTTAAGCGAGCAGCATTGGGGCTACCGGATGAGGAACGCCGAGGCGGCGGACAGGATGCCTGCGAGAGAGAAGAGCAGGCCGAGGTACCAGTACCAGCGGCTGCGGGTGAGGAGGGTTACGGAGGTGACGACGAGGCCGATTTCGAGGAGGGCTTCGGCGAGGTCGAAGCGGCCGGCGCGGGCTTCGGCCTGCTCGACTTTGGCTTCGAGGGCCTGGGCTTTTTGCTGCGCGTCGGCGAGGTCGGCGGTCCACTTCTTTTCGTGATCGGCGTAGGCCTTGGAAAGCCTGGCGGCGGCGTCTTTGTTCGAGACCGAGAGCGCGGAGAGCAGATCGGCGGCGAGCTCGGTGTCATTGGCGCGGATTTTGTGGGCCTGGTAGAAGTTCCACTGGTCGGTGGCCCGGTTCTGGTCGAGCACGGCCTCGGTGTGGGTGCGATGGCCGAGGACGGTGGTGACGGCGACCAGCACGGCCAGTACGCTCATGGTGAAGGCTACGGGGCGCAGCGCGGACTCATGCGATCCGTGCTCGGCTTGCTCCTTGAGTTCCTGGGCTTCGTTGGGTTCCATGGTGGCGCGTCCTTGCGGGAGGCCTTGAGGTTTCGGGCCTGCTTGGAGAATATAACCAATTCCGCCGCTGGCTACAACGGGTGGGAGCTATACGCGCTCATCGAGAAGGCCGGCGATCTCTCTTGGAGGCTTTGAACAGGTGGAGCGAGCGGCCCGCAGGGGCTAAAGCCCGGAGTCGTTTTTGGGGGCGCTTTCGGCCCGCGACCCACCCGCTGGGTGGGTTCCCCGGCCGTGCCCTTTTACAAGACCCTGCTCGGATCGGGTTTTTCCGCTGCCTGTGAGGTTGTGGCCTTTCAAAGTTCGGATTCGTTCGACGATTCCTGCTCATTTTCGCGATGATTCCTGCTCACTTGCGTTTCCAGCGGACGCCGTCTTTGGAGTCTTCGAGGAGGACGCCTTTTTCGGCGAGGTGGTTGCGGATGTGGTCGGCGCGGGCGAAGTTGCGCTGTTTTTTGGCGAGGGTGCGCTCGGCGACCAGGGCCTCGATGGACTCGTCGGTGAGGGCTTGGCTGGCGAGGAGGGCGGGCGCGACATCGGCCTGGCGGCCGGCCTCGGCGGCCCACTGGAGGGCGCGGCGGGTGGGCTCGGCGTCGCGGTCTTCGATGACGTCGAATACGGCGTCGAAGTCCTGGAGGGCGGCGAGGATGGCGTCGCGGTCGGCCAAGAAGAATTGGCCCTGGTCGAGAGCGGTGTTGGCGGCGCGGATGAGCTCGAAGATGGGGGCGCGGGCCTCGGCGGTGTTGAGGTCGTTGGCGAGGGCGGCGATAAAACCGGTGCGGGCCTGGGATGCGGCGGCCTGGAGGGAGGGATTCTGGCCGGGCGGGTAGCTGGCGGCGGTGAGGCGCTGGTGGAAGGTGCGCAGGCGGTCGATGGCGTTGGCGGCGTCGGCGAGCCCCTCGAAGGTGAAGTTGAGCTGATGGCGGTAGGGGACGGAGATGAGCGCGAGACGGATGGCCGAAGCCTTGTAGCCCTTGAGGAGCAGGTCGCGGAGGGTGAAGAAGTTGCCTTCGCTCTTGGACATCTTGCGGCCATCGACGAGCAGGAAGCGGACGTGCATCCAATGGCGGGCGAAGGGCTTGCCGGTGGCGGTTTCGCTCTGGGCGATCTCGTTTTCGTGGTGGGGGAACATGAGGTCTTCGCCGCCGGCGTGGAGGTCGAAGCTGTCGCCGAGGTATTCCATGGCCATGGCGGAGCACTCGATGTGCCAGCCGGGGCGGCCGCGGCCGAGGGGCGTGTCCCAGGAGGTTTCGCCGGGCTTGGCGGCCTTCCAGAGGGCGAAGTCGCGGGCGGAATCCTTCTCGTACTCGTCGAGATCGACGCGTGCGCCGTCCTCGATGCCGGAGAGGTCTTTCTTGCTGAGCTTGCCGTACTCGGGGAAGGCGGCGAGGCGGAAGTACCAACTGCCTTCGTCGGTGCGGTAGGCGGCTCCGGCGGCGGCCAGCTTTTGAATCAGCTCGACCATGCGGGGGATGTGCTCGGTGGCGCGGGCGAGCTGCTCGGGGTGCTGGACGCGGAGGGCGTCGAGATCCTCGAAGAAGGCCTGCTCGTAGCGGGCCGTGTAGGCGGCGATGGGAAGGCCGGCCTGAGCGGCGTTGCGGATGATCTTGTCGTCCACGTCGGTGATGTTCATGACGTGGAAGATGGGGGTTCCGATGAGGTGAAGGAAGCGGCGGAGGACGTCGATCTGGACGAAGGTGCGGAAGTTGCCGATGTGGCCGTAGTCGTAGACGGTGGGTCCGCAGGCGTACATGCGGATGGCCTTGCCGTCGGCGGGAACCAGCGGGTCTATCTGTCCCGAGAGGGTATTAAAGAGGCGGAGGGTCATCGTTCGCGGATCGTAAAGCGGTTCAATTGGGCGGCTTGCGGCCCTTTTGATTGTAGCAGCGGGGGAGACGGGGGGCCTGGGCTGGAAAGCGCGCGAGGGCGGCGGCCAGCGCGATGGGGCGAGCGGGAGGCGGAGGCGCGGCCTTACAATGATTTTTTGAATACAGCGGTCTATTGAACAGGTAAACAGGTAAACAGGTAAACAGGAGGTCACTTATGGAACGCCGTCAATTTCTTGCCGCGACGCTGGCCAGCTCAGCGCTGGCGCTGACCAATGATGCCGCGGCGCAGATCCCGATCCCGCAGGGAGAGGGACGCGAGTTTTACCAGTTGCGCCGCTACCACCTGAAAAGAGGAGAGGAGCTGACGCTGACCGAGAACTACTACAGCAAAGCGCTGATTCCGGCGGCGACGCGCATGGGGCTGGGTCCGATCGGGGTGTTCAGCCTGACGATCGGGCCGCGAATCCCGACGTACTACGCGCTGATTCCGGGCAGATCGCTGGAGACGCTGGTGGGGATGGACCTGCGTCTGCGGCAGGACCAGGAGTTTCTGGAGGCGGCGGCGCCGTTCTGGAACGCGACCGATGCGAACCCGCCGTTTCAACGCGTGGAGGTGTCGCTGATGGCGTCGTTCGAGGGCTGGCCGCGGCTGACGCCGCCGGCCGCGACGGCCACCAAGGGCAAGCGCCTCTTTCAACTGCGCACCTACGAAAGCCCCAGCGACGGGGAACACGTGCGCAAGGTGGAGATGTTCAAGGCAGGCGAGTACGCGATCTTCAAGAGCTTCGGCTTCCACCCGCTGTTTTTCGGCGACATGCTTATCGGCCCGCGGATGCCGAACATGACCTATATGCTGAACTTTACCGACATGGACGAGCTGGACGCGAAGTGGAACGCGGAGATGAGCAGCGCGGCGTGGAAGAAGCTGTCGACGGGCCCGCAGTTTGGCTTCGACAATATTGTGGAAAATATCAGCAACCAGATCCTGAGCCCGCTGGACTGCTCGCAGATCTGAGGGGCGGGGCGAGGGCGGTGTCTCTGACCCGGCGAGGCGCTGCGGCCGGCTTTCGGGGTTTCAGATAAGGGGCCATCGTCCTTTGATTATCGACGACCGGGTAGCAGGGACAGCGCCTTTGCAGCTGAGACGAAAGCAGGTTACCAACGGAACACGCGTGTCGGGTCAAAATGCACTAATTTTGGTGCTAAGGGGTAGAATTATTTCGATGGCTAGCCGCAAGGACAAAGAACTCGATCACGAGTTTCGAATGCGTCTGGTCCAGGCGGTCTCGCTAGGGTGGCAGGCCTTGATGAGATTTCTTTGTGTTCTCGTCGTTTGCGCCTGTGCTTATTTTTCTGTTCGGGAACTCGCTGGTAGGCAGACGGTTGCCGATATGAACTTCAAGGCGATCGCAGATTTGAAGGCGAACCGTTGGTTTGGACTCCTGCTCCCCTGGGGCTTATTTCTTGGCGCCGGTACTTGGGCGACGGGGGAGCGATTTCTTCGGAAGCGGCACATCAAGAGAGTCTCGAGCGAAAGTTCCAAGATGCAGAAGCTCATCGATGCTGGCAGACGCTCAAGCCATCTCAGCGAGAGGGGCGAAACGAGCCCGGAGGATTTTTGAGATGCAGACACCCGTTTATCTTCTAAGCGCTGTCGCGGCGGTCTGTGGGGCGTATTTCATTTGGACCCTCGGCATCAGGAAGCTAATGCTGGATTTCCTGCGCGAACGCATCTTCGAGCTTCGCTTCCAGCTCTTTGAACTTGGTATGAGCGGCGAACTTCAGTTTGACAACGAAGCTTACCGCGCGCTTGAGATACTTCTCTGTGGCCTGCTTCGGTTCGGGCATCGGATCTCATTCCTTACTTACGTGCTTTCACAGATTGAGATCGCCCGCGCCAAGAAGGACAGTGATTACATAGACGTTTCAGCGCAAATCGCTTTGAAAATCGCGCGCCTCGACCCAGAAGCTCAGGGGAAAATTTGTGCAATTCTCGAGCAAGTACATAGGGCGGTCGTGGCCTATATGGCATTTAGCTCTCTCCTCCTCTTATCTCTTTGCGTCGCAATCGAGGTCTTGAAACTTTTTGGAATTCGCCTTGACGGAGCAAAGGTCAATGTTCGAGCCGCAATCGAGCGTGAGGCCTATCTTGCTGAGTCTCGCCGTGGCCTTCGCCTTGCGGTCGCTTAAGCTCCCAAATTTAGCATTAAGCATCCTTTAGGCAGTTTCCAGTTGCACAGTCAGCTCTTCCCACTCGGCGATGAGAGTGCTTAGCTGCGCGCGGAGATCATCGGCGAGCGTGGTGAGGCGCGGGGTTTCGACGGCGGAGACGTAGACGCCGAGCTGCTCTTCGGTGTGGGCGATGGACGCTTCGACGCGGGGAATTTCTTCTTCGAGGAAGGCGCAGCGGTCCTCCATCTGCTTCTGCTTTATGGGATTCAGGCGGCGGGGCTTTTCTTTCGGCCCTGGATCTGGGCCCCCTTCGATGACAATCGTGTTTGACGAAGAGGCCATGGGCACGCCGGCCGCACCGCGATCTCGCGAAAGCGAAGATAACCGCGGGTCCCCGTTCGACTCCGATCGCTCGCGCGATCTCCGCTCAGGGCAGGCTTTCGACTCCGCCGCGCTTCTCGCGGCGTCGCTCAGGACGACAGAGTTAGAGGCGGCGGATGCGCTTGAGGCTGCTGCTGAAGCCGCTCCGGCGGCGAGAGCTTCTTTGCGGCGGAGATAGTCTTCGTAGTTGCCCTCGTAGGCGGTCACGGCGCCGTTCTCCACTTCGAGGACGCGCGTGGCAAGGCCGTCAATGAAATAGCGGTCGTGGGAGACAAAGACCACCGTGCCGGAGAAGGCGGCGAGGGCTTCGAGGAGCACGTCCTTGGCGCGCAAGTCGAGGTGATTGGTGGGCTCGTCGAGGAGCAGAAAGTTGGAGGGTGAGACGAGGATGCGGGCGAGGGCATAGCGGTTACGCTCGCCGCCGGAGAGCACGCCGAGGGGCTTGAAGACGTCTTCGCCGGAGAAGAGAAAGCAGCCGAGTAGCGAGCGCAGCTCGGCCTCCGGCACGCGGCGCGCGGCGCGGCCGATGTCGTCGAGCATGCGCGCTTCGGGATCGAGCACTTTGTACTGGTCCTGCGCGAAGTACTCAGCGACCACGTTGTGGCCCAGGCGCACCTCGCCCGCCGTGGGCGACTCCGCGCCGGTGAGCAGACGGATGAGCGTGGACTTGCCCGCGCCGTTCACGCCCACCAGGGCCACGCGGTCGCCGCGCGCGATGGAGAAGCGCACGTTAGCGAACACCGGCTTGGGGCCGTAACTCTTCGCCAGCCCTTCAGCCTCGGCGACGATGCGCCCCGAGGACCGCGGCTGGGGAAACTTGAAGTGAATGGCGGGCTCTTCCTCGGGAATCTCGATGCGCTCGATCTTTTCCAGCTCTTTGACGCGCGACTGCACCTGCCTGGCCTTGGTGGCCTGGTAACGAAAGCGGCTGATGAAGGCCTCCAGGCGCTCGATCTGCTCGCGCTGGTTGCGGTAAGCGGCCACTAACTGCTCGCGCCGCGCGTCTTTCTGCTGGAGATACCTGGTGAAGTTACCCTGATAGACGGTGAGCCGCTTATTCCATATCTCCACCGTGCGGTCGATGGTTACATCGAGAAAATAACGGTCGTGGGAGCAAAGGATATAACCGAAGGGATAAGTCCTGAGATAGCCTTCGAGCCAGTTGCGAGTTTCTAGGTCCAGGTGATTGGTAGGCTCGTCCAATAGCAAAAGATTAGGCTTGGCGAGGAGCAGCTTGGCGAGGGCGATGCGCATCTGCCAGCCGCCCGAGAACTCGTCGGTCTGGCGGGACCAATCGTCCTTGCCGAAGCCGAGGCCGGTGAGGACCGCGCCCACCTGGGCGTCGAGCGCGTAGCCGTCGAGCGCGTGAAATCGCTCCTGGAGCATGGAGTAACGCTCGGCGGCGGCTTCGTACTCCGCGCCCGCGTGGTCGAGCTCGGCGAGCTGCGCGGCCAGTTGCTCGACCTCACGGGCCATGGCGTGGATTGCGTCGAAGACGCTGAGGCACTCATCGAAGACGGTGCGGCCGGTGAGGCGAAGGCCCTCCTGGGGCAGGTAGCCGATGCTCATGCCGCGCGTCCGCTGGAGCGCGCCGTAGTCGAGCGTCTCCATGCCGGCCAGCACCTTCATGAGCGTGGATTTGCCTGCGCCGTTGGCGCCCACGAGGGCGGTTTTCTCGTGGCCGCGGATGAGCCAGTCGGCCTCAAGGAACAAGACGCGCGGGCCGAAGCGCTTGCCGGCATTCTGGAGCGAAAGCACGTCTCCATTTTCGCAGAGGGACGGAATCGCGCGGAGCCGGGCCGTTCACGCCGGGGGCGAAGAGGGTTATGATCGATGCGGCTCGGGAGCGCGGGACGCGTCCCGCTGGAATTTTGAATGAGGGGATGAATCCGGCCGGGAAGCGCGCGGCCATGGCGGGATGCAAGCGTCAGGCTAGTACTCTATCCACGTGATTTCGTAATCGCCTCGGGACAGGTGCGGGCCGGGAGGCCCGCACTACAGCCGGTCAGGAGACCGGCGCTACACTCGGTCAATTACGCAATCACACGGTCGCGGTACTAGATGGGGGCCGGATGGGGGAAACGATGAACGGGAATCCGACGCAGCGGCGCGATTTTCTGAAGCAGGCGGGGTGGATGGGGTCGATGGCCATGATGGCGGGATTGCCGGATGGGGCGATGGCTTTTGGCGGCGGCCAGGGAGGGGCGATGGCGCTGGGCGGCGTGGGTGGAGGCAGGCCGATCGAAGAGGTGGCGCTGCCCGCGCAGGCCGAAGAGACGTCGAAGTATCACATCAAGTTTGCCGTGTGCGGGATGAGCCACGACCACATTTACGGGATGATCGGGGCCATCCAGCGCGGCGGCGGCGAGCTGGTAGGGGCGTGGGGCGGCGAGCCGGACAAGCTGGCGGCTTTCACCAAACGGTTTCCCGGCGTCAAGATGGCCAGGACGCAGGAGGAGATTCTGGAAGATCCGTCGGCGGAGCTGGTGCTCAGTTCGCAGATCGCTAACGAGCGCGCGCCCCTGGCGGTGCGGGCCATGAGGCACGGCAAGGACTTTCTGGCGGACAAGCCGGGCATAACGACGCTGGAGCAATTGGCCGAGGTGCGCAGGACCATCGCTGAGACGCAGCGGATTTACGCCATCATGTACAGCGAGCTGCTGGAGGTGAAGGCGGCGGTGTATGCGGGGGTGCTGGTGCGTCAGGGGGCGATCGGCAAGGTGATTCAGACCATCAACATCGCGCCACACCAGATTGCGCAGCGCGCGGGCGACAACGGGGGCGCGGCGGCGCGGCCGGATTGGTTCTGGAACCCGGAGCAGTATGGAGGCATCCTGTGCGACATCGGCTCGCACCAGGTGGACCAGTTTTTGTACTTCACGGGATCGACGCAGGCCGAGGTGGTGGAGTCGCAGATCGCCAACGTGCGCCATCCCGCGCATCCGCGGTTCCAGGACTTCGGCGACATGGTGCTGCGCGGCGACCGCGGGCTGGGCTACGTGCGGCTGGACTGGTTCACGCCCGAGGGGCTGGGAACCTGGGGCGACGGGCGGCTGTTCATTTTGGGCACGGACGGGTACATCGAGGTGCGCAAATACGCCAACGTAGCGGTGAGCGCGAAGGGGAACAACCTGTTCATCGTGGACAAAAACCGGGCCCGGTACATCGACTGCAACAACATGCCGCTGCCCTTCGGGCCGCAGTTTGTGGCTGACATCGTGAACCGCACCCACGAGGCGCAGAACCTGGACGAGGCGCTCCTGGCGGCGGAGCTTTCGATCAGAGCGCAGCGCAACGCCACGGTGGTTACGCTGAAGGCGTGAGTGCGACGCTGCGCGAAGCTATTCGATTGGGAGAAGCCCCGGCATTGCCGGGATGGCAGTAGAGGTTTGACATTTGCGGAAGTCGCTCCCGGTTTGCGTTTTTCCGTTCTTCTCGCATAAATGCTCGATGGGCGCGGAGCATGGGCGCCGTCCCTACGGGACTCCGGATCAATTGTTGGTCTCGCCAACCCCACACTGAAGCGCGGGGCTAACAACCACTGCGCCTATGGCGCGAGTGACGCGGGGCTAACAACCGCTGCGCCTATGGCGCGAGTGGTGCGGGGCTAACATTCGCTGCGCCTATGGCGCGAGTGGCGCGGGGCTAACAACCACTGCGCCTATGGCGCGAGTGGCGCGGGGCTAACAACCACTGCGCCTATGGCGCGGGTGGCGGGCTGCTGCCAGCATGAGCGCTTCTACACAGGCCCCTTTGAGGGGCTGTCAACCATAAAGCCTCCGGCTATGCCGGAGGATATTTATTGCGCTGCGGGCGGCGCATGGGCCAGGCCGGGAGCATCGGGAATTTTGCAGACGGCGTAGCCGCGCTGCTGGTAGGGGCAGTCCATGCCGGCGGGCGCGGGGCCGTGGATCAGCGTCCAGGTGACCGGGTATTCGCGCGCCAGGCGCATGAATTGCGCCTGGCTGAAATGGTTCAGCCCATAGGTGGCGCTGCTCATCTGTTTCCACGCGGTGGCGAGCCTGGGAAAGAGGGCGACTACGCCGCTGTCTTTGTAGTAGTCGGCCAGGGCGGAGCGCTCGCTGATGGCGCGGAAGCCGTGCACATCCACGCCTTTGACTTTGAAGTAACGGGAGTCCACGGCGAAGACCGCATCGGTGGGCGTATGGCTGCGTATCCAGAGCAGGGCGTTGATCCAGGCATTGGAGCTGGTGGCGCGGCCGGGGAATTCGATGTGCGGACTGGAGGGGTAAGTCTCGTGCTCGACGACGAACATGCCGGCGGCCAGCGGCACGCAGAGCGCCGGAATCACCCACAGACGTCCCTTGGCAAAATACTCGCCGATCACGCCGCCCAAAAAGAGGATGAAGACCAGGGTGATGAGGTGAAAGCAGCGCAGCGGCTGGAGGCGGGCAAACATGTCCAGCTCGATGGGTGCTGGAGATGACGGCGGCGGCCAGGATGGAGACCAGGCCAAAGGGGATGAGCGCGAAGCTGAGGCGCGCAAAAGCGGGAGTAGTCCCGCGCACCTTGCCTTTCCAGAACCAGACCAGGAAGGCGAGCGGCGCCAGCAATCCGAGCCAGTCGTACCAGGTCCAGTTGGAGAGAAAGAAGTAGTTGCGCGCGTAGAGGGCTTCGCGGTAGGGTCCCTGCGCCGGACCGAAATGGAAGCCGAGGGGCAGCGCGCCCCAAAAGGCAGCCAGGGCTGGAACTTTGCGCTGCCGGACCGGGGAAGATCGTTCGGCAAGCCACATAACGGCGGCGAGGAAGACGAGATACGCGGCCATCAGGGGATGAACGGCGGCCGTTAGCACAGTGATAAGGATGGCGAGAACATAGCGCCGCTCCAGAAAGCACACAAGCGCGAAAAGCGTGAGCGGAGTGGAAAAAGAGCGCGCCGTGACGTAAGGGTCCATCAGCAGCAGGCCGGTATTGGCGGCGGGCATGGAAACCACGGCGGCGATCACGAGCACGGCGCACCAGCGCGCCCTGGGAGAGTGGAAACTGATGGCCGCCAGCAGCCAGCAGGCGGCCAGCGTGGCGAACATGGTGGCGATGTACCAGAGAAAGAGCGTCCAGTCCATGGAAAGGTGGGTGAGGCGCGCGGTCCAGGCCAGGATGGGCGCGAAGAGCGACAGGCGATCCTGAGAGAGGAAAAACTCGGTGGCGTAAGGATAAAGATGAGGGTGCAGCAACTTGCGAGCGGCGGGAATGTAGATCTCGCCGTCTTCCACGCCCAGGTGATAGCCGTGAACCGCGACCGCGGCAACCGTCAAAAGCGCCAGACGTCCGATGGGCACATGCGGGTCTGGAGCGACTTTCATTCAATCCTCTGTAATCAGGATAACCGCACGCGTGAGCGCGCCGGTTCAGGGTAGAGCGCCGAGCGGATGGGCAAAATCCGCCGCGAGCAGCAAAGTTATTGTACGCCGGAGCTGGGGAAAATCTGCGCAAGCCAGGGAAAGTTGACAAACGAAGTGACGATCAGCACCGTGCAGCAAAGAGCGAGGAACGTCATCAGGCGCGGCCCGCGGGCACAGCGCACAAACCGCCGCTGGCGCTCCCACCCGCAATCCAGCTCTGCCAGCAAGCCGCCTCCGTATCCCATGAATTTGACTTCCGGGAGGTACACTGTTGCTGCTTAACGCAAATGATTGCGCCTTGCCTGACATTGCGGAGCGGTGAATGCCGGGCGCGTTCCAGACCTTGGAGACAGCCGTGGAGGGGCAGGGCTGGCCGTGACGCCCGCCGCGCCTGCGGCGCCGGTCCGTCAAGAGTGGCCGATGGGGAGAAGATCCATCGATGAGCGAGAACGAAGCTAGGTCCCTTCCCGAAAACGCCTACCTGCCGCTCAATCCCGGCGAATCCTATACGCCTGTGGTTCCCGCCGGAACGCACGAGCCCGAGCTCACGCTGCGCGCCATTCTCTGGGGCGTCTTTTTTTGCGTGATTTTTACGGTTGCCTCGGCCTATTCCACGCTCAAGGTGGGGCAGGGAATGGAGGCGGCCATCCCCATCTCCATTCTGGCCATCGGCCTGGCGCGCGTCTATGCGCGCCGCTCTACATTGCTTGAAAATGTGATCCTCATCGGCATCGGCGGCGCTTCAGCGGCGGTGGTGGCCGGCGCGGTCTTCACCGTTCCCGCGCTCTACATGCTGCACCTGAATCCCCATCCGGTGGAGACCGTCTTCATCTGCCTGGCCGGCGGCTGCCTGGGGGTTCTGTTCGTCATTCCCCTGCGCCGCTACTTTGTGCGCGAGATGCACGGCCAGTTTCCGTTCCCCGAGGCCACCGCCATCACTGAGGTACTGGTAACCGGCGAGAAGGGCGGCTCGCAGGCCAAGCTGCTCCTCCAGGCCACGGCCATCGCCGGCGCATACGACTTTTTCGTGACCACCTTTCATGTGTGGAAGGAGTACCTGAACTTTCAATTCGTGCCGCTGATGCGCGCCCTGGCCGAGCGCGGGCGCATGGTCTTCAGCTTTGACGCCATCAGCTTCATCCTGGGGCTGGGCTACGTGATGGGCCTGCGCAGCGCCATGGTCTTCTGCGCCGGCGGCATTCTCGCCAACTTCGTCCTGATCCCGGTGATCTGGCTGCTCGGCAGCCATATGAACGCCGCCGTTTATCCGGGCACGATTCCCGTGGCCGGCATGAGCGCCCAGGAAATCTACACCAACTATGTGCGCTTTATCGGCGTGGGCGCCATCGCCACGGCGGGCATTCTGGGCGTGGTCAAATCCCTGCGCATCATTGCCAACTCCTTCCGCATCGCGATGCGCGCCTTCCATCTCAGCCAGGCCGATCAGGCCGAGCGCACCGACGGCGACATTCCGGCGCTGGCGATTCTTTTGGGACTCGCCGCCAGCGCGCTGGCCGTGGCCGTCTTCTTTGGGAGCTTCCACGTTTCCTGGACGATTTTGCTTTTGGGCCTGGCGCTAACGCTGATCTTCGCCTTCTTCTTTGCTTCAGTGGCGGCCAACGCCATCGCCACGGTCGCCAACAATCCGGCCTCGGGCATGACCATGCTCACTCTCATCTTCTCCGCGGTGGTGCTGCTCAAGTTCGGCCTCTCAGGAAACACCGGGATGTTCTTCGTGATGGCCATCGCGGCGATGGTGTGCACGTCGCTGTGCGTATCGGGCCAGTTCATCACCGACCTGAAGGCCGGGTACTGGCTCGGTTCCACCCCGTCGGCGCAGGAGAAGGTAAAGTTTCTGGGCATTCTGGCCGCGGCGGCCGCCGCCGGCCTCACCATCGTTATGCTGGCCCACACCTTCCAGTTTGGCCAGGCCGCGCCCGGCGACCTGCGCCCGGTTCTGCCCGCGCCCCAAGCTTCCATCATGAAGGCCCTGGCGGTGGCTTTCATGAGCCGCCAGCCGGTCACCTACCTGCTCTTCGGCGCCGGGGCCATGATTACGGTGGTGCTGGAGATGCTGGGCGCGTCTTCTCTGGTCTTCGCGCTGGGCATCTATCTGCCGCTGGGGCTCACCACTCCGGTGCTCGCCGGCGGGATTCTCTCCTACCTGGTGAACAAGCGCGCGAGAAAAGCCGGGGGCGAACCGGGGCGGCGGATTCGCGAGCGGGGCGTGATTCTGGCTTCGGGACTGGTGGCTGGCGGCGCGCTCGGGGGCGTGCTGGGCGCGGCCTTGCGCCTGATCCCGGGATTCCGCGAGAACCTGATTCAAACTCCGTTCTATGGGAACGATTTCCCCTCGCAATCTCTTTCCGCGCTGCTCTTTGTTAGCCTTTGCTTGTACGTCTGGTTCGGCGCCCTGAAAAAGGAGAAGGAGGAGTGATGGACCAAGCGGGAAAGTACGTTGCCGACGCTGTTCTGGGCATCGACACCCTGTGGGGCGGCGATGTGATGTGCGCTTCGGGCACGGGACGGTTCATCGCCGACTCCTGGTTCTCCGATGAGCCGCTTCCGGCAGCCTACTCGCATCCCGCGGCGGCGCGCCTGCGCCAGTCCGGCGGCGTCTCGGGCAAGAGCATCGACCGGGAGGCCGTGGACGAGTACCTGCGCGCGGTGAACTTTCCCCAGGCCATCGCCGGCCTGCGCGCGGAGGCGGCAAAGATGGAGGCTTTGCGGGGCGCTTATCTGACGGGGCTAGCCGTCTGTCTCGAAACCATGTGGGATCTGGCCATGGAAGTCGTGGGCAAGGGCGATCCGGTGCCCTATGCCCGCGCGGTCGAGGCCTCGACCGGCAAGCCGCCGGAACCCTCGCGGCCGGAGGCCAAGCGGGAGCGCGCGGCCGAGCTGCTGGGCCGCGCAGGCTACGATCCGTTGCAGGCGGGCGGGCTGCTGGGGGCCGTGGATGCGTGGCGGCGGGACCGCGTGGCTCCGATGGCCTCAGTTAAAGCGTTGGGCGAGGCCGTGATCGCGCATTTCGACAGCCTGAGCGCGAAAAACCTGACGCCGTACCTTCCCCAAGAGCTGGCGCGCGTGCCCCGCGCCAACATCCGCTTTCTGCCCATCAAGGAGGCGTGGTTCTCGGGCTCCATGAACTACCTGGGGCGCGCGCGCACCGCCGCCGGCGCGCCGCAATACGAGGCCTCCTACGAAATCAACGCCTCGCTCCAGATCTCCTATCCCGAGTTTGAGCAGCTGGTGAGCCACGAGGTGGTGCCCGGCCACGTGACCACCTTCGCCTACCTGCAAGACCTGTACGTGCGCGGCAAGGCGGGCTTCGAGGCCACGGTTTTGACCATGAACACCCGCGCCGCCACGCTCTTTGAGGGCCTAGCCAACAACGCTATCTTGATCGCCCACGGCGTCACGGAGGTCGATCAGTTGCCCGACGAGGACCTCGAGATCGGCGTGCTGCTGGCCCTGCTGCAGGACGACGCCAAGAACCAGTCGTCGTATATGACCTGGGGCGAAGCGAGACCGCAGGCGGAGGTCGCGGCTGCGCTGCGGCGCGATTTTCTGGTGACCGAGGAACGCGCCGATAAGCTCTCCGGCGCCTGGGGACGCCATCCTCTGCTGGGCCGGATGTATTTGCCGGCCTACCGCTCGGGCACGGAGAAAGTGGCCGCGCTGCGGCGCGCCCACCCCGCCGGGCGCGTGCTTCCGGCCATCTACGGATGCGATGGGCTGGTCGATATCGAGACCGTCGATCTGGTTCTGTAGGCGTAGGAGCCGGTGGGCCAGCTTGAAAGGTTACGGAGCCCCATTGGCAACTCACCGTCCGATACGTCGTTCCTATTGAAATCGCCAAGATTCTTCGTAGTGGGGTTTTAGCGTGGAGTTGATGAAATCGGTTTCGTTCGCGACATAAAGACAAGAGGACGTCCGTAGGCTGGTCCGTTCACTGCATTGAGGTCCGGGTGAATGATGTCCTCGCACGGCCCCAGTTTGCTCGTCCATTCTCCGTTGCTTAACTGTAGGGCGGCGTGAGTGGGAACGGCATCCGTATTGGGCGTCTTGTGGCCAAAAATCGCGATCTTTTCAATTCCCTTTTCAAGGGCATCGTTCAAACATATCTTGTAACCAAGCGCCTCAAATGCTTTTACGAAACACTCAACTTTGACCTGCCTTTCGGCAATAGGCCAATAGCCAATGCCGCGATCGTCAGGCCACCACCATCGAGAATTGGTGCTGGCGGCCCAAGCGATGCAATTGTAGGTTGTGTCGTCAGGACTTGTCACTCTACACGTAGAACTTGTCAAGCCAGGTAACTTGTCGGCTGGCCAACTACCCGGCATATTCTAAGGATTCCTTCTCTGCGCCCCACTCGATCCACGCCTTGGCCATCGCTCGAAAATCGCCCTGGTCCTCCGGCCTAATCGGATTTGCATCCGTAATGGCCCGCAAGGCCCAGAACCATTGATCCGGTTTATCCCCCTCTTGTCTAAGTTGAGCAAGAATCAATGGGACGGCTTTTTCACCCATCCCAATGATTTTTTGATACGGTTCTAGCATTGACATTTCATTGATTGATGAGGTCGCACCGCGCTTGGCAATCCATTCTCGCCGAAGAATCTGGAACTGAATCCACAGTTTCACATTCTCGCTGAGGATAAGCTTGCTTTGAGCCACCCCGCTCCCGATTGTGCGCGCAACAATTGAGTTGACGCTCGACACGATTTGAGGCTTGGGTTGTTCCGCTTTCGCTGTCGTTGGATACAGCCATGTCACGGTCGTAAGCATAACAGAGAAGTAAATCTTTGCATGAGGTTGAACGCCGCGTTTCGCTTTCATAACTAATGCACCTTCCCCACTTGCGGTTTACGCAATCTGTCTGGGGCCGAAGCAATTACAAGAACTTGACCAGCCTTTAGCGCATACATGGGGTTGCCTTCTGGATCAAATTCGTCGACGATCCGAACGGCCCCGATCACACTGGCCTTCAGGCGTAAAACAGAACCGTCTTCTAGGGTGACGTCGGTCCAACGCTCTGTGGATTCTTTGACGCCGACTTCGATGCCCTCCTTCAGAGGACTTGTTGGCGTTGGGAACGGAATCTTGACTTTTCTCTCTGGCATCGCAAGCTCCCCGGTTTCGTTGATGGTTCCATCGGCCAAGCATAGCATTTCCCTATGCCCCAGATTCCGCTTTTTTCTTAAATTTTGCCCATCGCGCGAGCACTGCATTTCTCGCGTTCTCTGATCGCTGTTCGGGCGTCATTTTCGAAGCACGAATAGCGCCGCCGATCTTTCCACCCTGCCGCCCCATTTCAACAAAGAAGGCACGTGCTTCTTCCGGCAATTTCTTCTTACGCCTCATGCAGCCATGATACTTAACCCCATTACGAATATCAAGCGTGATTTACGCCCCTTTCGCGTCATGGAGTACTTGGAATACTAAAAGGGGCTACGTACACAATAAGGGGAAATCGAAACTTTGATGGTGGCGTGGCCCGTTTCAGCACATACCTGGTCGTTCGTGCGATTGCCCTCGCTGGTCCGGCGAAAAAGCCCCAGGCGCCGGCATCGGCGCTTGCTATCATGAAAGGAGACCACCGCCTCCCCGGCGTGGGCGCCCAGGTCTATATCCGTCCCCATGACTCCTGCTTCCCAGGCCGGTCAACCGCCCAGAACTCCAGATTTTTGCCTCGCTGAGTGCATTGGATTACGCGCTCATTGAACCCGAGGATCTTAAGCAGCCTACTTCCTGTCCTCATCCTTCGGAAGCACCAGCGCCACCAGCCCCAACTTCGTCTTCCCGTTCCCGGCGCCATCAACCGCAACCATCCAGAACTGCTCCGGCGTCCCCGCCCGCAGTTCTTGATCGCTGCCGCTTCCATTCACCGTCATACTTCCACTCTTGCGTTCGCCGCACGTTAGCCCGCTTTTCGTCACGGTCAACGAGCCTACCGGCTTCCCGTGGTCGCATTCCAGCACTTCGCCGAATCTCGCCAGTGGCTTCCTATAAAACTCAAGTACGTGCTGCGGTGAATCCGTGGTCACAAAGCTCGCTGCCTTTACGCTGAAGTGAAAGCTGTTCAGCCAAAAAAGCAAGTCCGCCGACGATGAGTCGCTGTCCTTTTCCTTGAACGGCGTCGCTCCCGGATATGCCGGTAGCCCAATATCCTTTGCCGTTACATGCGAAATGGCGTGCACGTTCAGGTTAAAGTCCGAATTCTGCCCGAAGCTCAGGACCGTAAGCGAAACAGCGCCCATCAGAACGATCGCCGGTATCACCTCAAAAATGGGTTGACGCATAGAACTCCTCCGCTATCCTGTACGCTCGCGCCGGCCATCAGGTTCCCGCTTAATCCACTGACTGCGGGGGATGCGCTACCCGGCTTCCGGGCGGATGGCCGGCAAACCGGAAGTTATGTTCTGGTAAACACTGGTCAGCCCGATTCAATTCGGCAGCAAATCTGCGAAATTCGGCTCTTGCCCAAAAGTCGAGTCCCTGCCCAAAAATTCTTCCCGTTGCCCCCAAAGTCCGGGTTTTTAAGCAAAGCCCCTCAGGGGCTATTGATTGCTGCAAAAGAAATGTCCTTGCACCGTCCCTACGGGACTCCGTACCCAGGTTGTGGAATCTCGTTTCCCCACGCTGAAACGCGGGGCTAACAAACTCTGCGCCTCCGGCGCGATGGACAGGACATTACTTATGCAGTCTTCAATAAATGTGAAGTTTCAATAGGTTTTTGTCCATTCGGTCGAGAACTGGGAAGCTGACGTTGCGAAGCAAAAGCTGACCCGCCACCCGGCTCCCAGGCCCGGCATCCGCGCTTGCTATCATGAAAGGAGACCACCGCCTCCCCGGCGTGGGCGCCCAGGTCTATATCCGTCCCCATGACTCCTGCTTCCCAGGCCGCTCGACCGGCAGAACTCGCCGCGCACCCGATGGAAGACCCCGCGCGCGTGGAGGGCGGTCTGCACGCGCCCAGTTTGCACGCGGCCAGTCTTCATGCGCCCAGCCTTCATGCGCCCAGCCCGGGGGCCACGGCCACGCTCATCCACGATCTGCGCGAGCTGTTCAAGGTGAAGGTGGTGGGCCTGGTGCTGGTGACCGGCTGGGGAGGGTTCTACCTGGGATCGATGCAGTCGGGGATCTCGAGCGTGCAGCCTGGCCTGCTGGATGCTCTGCTGGGGATCGGGCTGGTTTCAGCCGGGGCCGGCGCGCTGAACCAGGCTCTGGAGCGGACCACGGACGCGCGCATGATCCGCACCGCCGACCGGCCGCTGGCCGCGGGACGGTTTTCGCTAGCGCAGGGGATCGCGGCGGGGCTGGGCTCGGTGGCCTTGGGCGCCCTATGGCTGCTGCTCCACACCAACCTGCTCACCGTGTCCCTGGCCATGCTGACGGCGTTCACCTACGTGGCCGTCTACACGCCGCTCAAGCGCGTGACCACCATGGCCACCTTCATCGGCGCGTTTCCGGGGGCCATGGGGCCGATGCTGGGCTGGACCGCGGCCCGCGGCCGCATCGAGTGGCCGGCGGTGGCGCTGTTCGCCATTCTTTTTGTATGGCAGTTCCCGCACTTCATGTCCATCGCCTGGCTCTACCGCGAGGACTACGCGCGCGCGGGGATCCGCATGTTGCCGGTGGTTCAGCCTGACGGCTGGTCCACCGTGATCGAAGCGCTGTTCTATGCGGTCTTGATGATTCCCGTCAGCCTGGCGCCGTGGCGGCTGGGGCTGACCGGGAGCGTTTACGCAGTGCTGGCAGCGGCGCTGGGGCTGATTTATCTGGGCTACACCATCCGCTTTGCCCGCATCCTGCGCGTGCGCACGGAAAGCGAGAGCCGCATGCTGGCGCGCGACCTGCTCAAAGTGAGCGTCCTCTACCTGCCTTTGCTGTTCACCACGCTCATGCTCTGCGCCATCGCGAAGCACTAAGGGAGCCCATGACCACCGCAGCCTGCGCAGCGAAATCCCAACCCGGCACAGGCCCGGCCATCGCCGCCATTCTGCTCATCAGCGCGGCGGCCACGCTTTTTCTTTTCTGGCTGATCTACGTTCACCCCGCCTTGGACGTGACGGACAAAGAGCTGACATTTCTGCCGGGGCTGGACGCCGTGCTAAACGGCTGCGCCGCCACGGCGCTGGTGATGGGCTTCCGTTTTGTCAAGGCGCACAGGATCAAGGCGCACCGCAGGGCGATGATCACCGCGTTCTGGTTTTCCACGCTGTTTCTGGTCAGCTACGTCGGCAACTACGCGCTGCACGGCGAGAGCCACTACCCCGGCCATAGCATTACCCGCATCGTCTACCTGACGATCCTGGTCAGCCACATTCTGCTGTCCATGGTGGCGCTGCCGCTGGTGCTGGTCACCTTTTTCTTTTCGCTTTCGGGCCGCATTCCCACGCATCGCAAGGTGGCCCGCTGGACCTTCCCCATCTGGCTCTACGTGTCGGTCACCGGGGTCATCGTGTACGCCATGCTGGCGGCCGCGAAAGGTTAGCCGTAAAGAACGATGCCCGATCCCAACCAGCCCGACGACGGCACGCGCCAACTGCTCAGATGGGGCGGCTCGATGGTGGGCGCGGGGATTGTGGCGGGCGTGCTGCTGGTCACGGTGCTGGGCGGCTATACGCCTGACGGCGCCACCACCGATGCGGGCTGGTTCGCGCTCATCGTGGCCCTGATGTGCATTCCGTTCGGCGGCATGCTGCTGACGCTGGGCGTGGCCAAGTGGCTGCACAACCGGCGCGTGGCGCGCGGGCGCTGAGGCTGGGGCGGGCGGCGAAGGCGGGACACTCGGGGCTTCTGAGGAAGGCCTCGGGATGGGGCGGATACACTGAAACTAACAGGTAGTAACTCAGCTTGAGGGAAGCCGTCCCTCAGGGGCTAAAGCCCGCGCTCATTACGGACCGTTTACGGCACGACTGAAGTCGTGCCCTTTCAAGACAGCTTCAAGCTGAGTCACTACCAACTAGCAGGAGGCGGAAACCATGCAGACGCGGATTCAGGGCACGACCATGCCGGTGCTGGAGGTGCAGCTCGACCCCAACGAGAGCGTGTTTTCAGAGAGCGGAGAGCTCTCCTGGATGACGAGCTCGATCCAACTGATGACGCACACGCAGATGGGCGGAGGCGGCGGCCTCTTCGGCGTCATCAAGCGGGTGGCCGGCGGGGGCAGCATCTTCATGACCGAGTACCGGGCCATGCAGGCGCCCGGCGAAGTGGCCTTCGCCACCAAGCTGCCGGGACACATTGTGCCCATTGAGCTGGGCCAGGGCCCCGATTACATGGTCCATCGCCACGGCTTTCTCTGCGCCACGCCGCAGGTGACCATCGGGGTGGGCTTTCAGCAGTCGCTGGGCGCGGGGGTCTTCGGCGGCGACGGCTTCCTGCTGCAGCGCGTGGGCGGCCAGGGTACGGCGTGGCTCGAGCTCTCGGGCGAGCTGATCGTGAAGGACCTGGCGCCGGGCGAGGTGCTGCGCGTGCACCCAGGGCACGTAGGGGCCTTCCAGACCACAGTGGGCTTCCAGATCACCATGGTTCCGGGGGTGAAGAACATGATCTTCGGCGGGGATGGGCTGTTCCTGGCGGTGCTGGCGGGGCCGGGCCGGATATGGCTGCAAACCCTGCCCATTGCACGGCTGGCGCACCAGATCGGCGAGTACCTGCCGCAGGGGCAAGCCGGGGCGGCGGCTCCGGCGGCGATAGGCGGCGGGCTGCTGGGCGGCATCGTGGGATCGATCCTGGGCGGAGGCCAGTGAGCGCGGCCGAGGACGGGAAAGCAGTTTGCAAAAAGGCCGCAACCGTGGCTGCGGCCTCATCTCCTGCACGAACCAAGCGCTTCAATGCAACGAGACATGCGCTCCCGCCAGCTTTACGAGCGGCGGTCCCTGGCTGGCTTTGATGACCACATTTTGGCCCTCGACGCTGGCGTATGCGACCGTCAGCCCGGTCTGCGCGCTGATCTTCACGTCGCGCAGGACCAGGTTGTAGACGGGCGCCTCGGGCAGCCCCGCAATCACTCCTGCCGTTCTGCTGCCCGTGACGGTCACGTTTTCGAGCACGATGCCGTGGAAGTGCGGCGTCAGCCGCGTGACCGGTTGCGGCGCTTCGCCGGCGGGGGGCAAAACCTTGGGATAGTACTCGCTGATGATGAGCGCGTAACGCACGTTCTTCATCTCGATGCCGCGGAAGAGCAGATGGCTTACGTCGTGGCCGCGGTCGCGGTTGGCCTTGATGCGGATGCCGTTGTCAGTGCCCTCGAAGCGAATGCGCTCGGCCGTGATGTCCTGGGCGCCGCCAGCGATCTCACTGCCGATGGACAGGCCGTGGCCGTGCATAAAGGTGCAGTCGGTGATGGTGATGTCGCGGCTGGGCGAATCAGGCCCCGTCGAGTTGGGCTCGCCGGACTTGATGGCCACATCGTCGTCGCCTACGTCGGCGTAAACGTGATCGATGACCACGTGCGAAGAGGAAAAGGGATCGATGGCGTCGGTGTTGGGCGAATGCGCGGGAGCAAGAATCCTGATGTTGCGAATGACCACGCCGTCGGAGTAGTAGGGAACCAACTGCCACATGGGCGAGTTCTGGATGGTGACGCCCTCCACGCGGACGCGGCGGCAGTGATCGAAGACAACCAGCCGCGGCCGGGGGTGGGGATTGCCCATCACGCCCGCGTCGCGGATGGTCCGCGCCATCCTCCACCAGCTTTCGCCGGCTCCGTCGATGACGCCCTGGCCCGTGATGGCTACGTTGACGGCGTTGGCGGCGCTCACCAGCGCCTGTAGGCCGGGCGCGCGAAACTCGGTGATGGCGGGATAATCCGCATGATCGGACGAACCGAGCAGCGTGGCGCCCTTATCGAGCTGGAGGGTGATGTTGCTCTTGAGCACGATGGGTGCGCTCAGATACGTGCCCGGCGTAAGCTCGACCGTGCCACCCCCTTGCCGCTCGCAAACGTCGATGGCTTTCTGAATGGCGGCCGTGTCCTTGGCGATGCCGTTGCCTTTGGCGCCGTAGGCGCGCGGATTGCAGGCGGCGGAAGCATGCAACGAAATGGGTAAGCCGGCAACCAGGGCAAAGGCCAAAGCCGGCGCAAAAAACAGTGGTTTAGAGCGATTCCAGAGTTCATGTGCCATTTTGAGGGTAACCAAGGGTGGCATTCGCCGCTGCGAATGCCACTGGGCCCGCCGCAGTGTGCCTTCCGGGTACAGCAACCTTGGAACCGCTGCAGGCGAGAATTTCCGTCGCATAGCAGATGCCTCGCGGAGGGAGGGATGGCTTGCGCAACCATCATACTCCGCGAGGAGTTCAGTGGTCATACCACGTCAGGTTGGTGGTTGCACGGCATCTTCGAGGGCTTGGCGGCGTTGCACCGGGGGTTGACAGACTTGACTCGCCACCCCTGCAATATCGAAATATATAATTGACTTAGGGAAAGCCCTTCAACTAGGAAAGAAGTCGGGACAGGTTACAGTGTATCGATTTGGGACACTAGCAAGACGCTGGAGTTAATTGCCGATAGTGACCAAAGGGTGAAAGAGTAAGCCGCCGAGTTCGAGCGTCGGTCTGGGGCGTTTGAGAAGACGAAGAAGACGAGAGGCGAAGCGGCGCCCAACGGTTGCAACGGGAATGATGAGCGGGCGGGGCACAAGACATGAATAAAATCATCCTAGCGGATTCGCAGGCAATTTTCCGTGCGGGCACCGCCAAAGTGTTGGCGATGGACGAGGATTTGCGCATCATTGCTCAATGCGCGGATCTGGAGCGCATGTACCATGCCATCTCGACCTTTCCCGGATCCATCGCCCTATTCGCAGCGTCGTTGCGGCCGGATTTTACGCGCCTGCAGATGCTGATTGAGACCATGGGCAGCCGGGGCATCGTCATTGCCGAGAACACCGAAGCACCCGCCGCCTACCTGCAGATGGGATTTCGGGGGGTAATCTTTCGCAACGTGACCGGGCCGGCGCTGGGGGACTGTGTGCGGCGTGTCGCCGCGGGTGAAACCTGGATCCCGCCTCAAGTGATGCCGCCTGAAGCGCGCGAGGAAGACATGGTCGGCACGCGGGTTCGCGACCGGCTGACCCCCAAGGAGATGCGGATTGTGGCTCTGATCGTGCAGGGATGCAAGAACCGCGAGATCGCGCTGCGGCTGAAGACCACCGAGCAGGTTATCAAGAATTACCTGCGTTCGATCTACGACAAGACGGGGGTCGACGACCGTCTGGAACTGGCATTATTCACCATCCACCACCGGGTGCTGGCGCAGGCCGCGGCCGAGGTCGGGAGCAAGCTCGACGCCGAGGAGCAGACGGCATCGGGGGCAGTGGCGTAGCCGCTTGCCGGAGCCGCAAAGCCTGAGGCTCCGTTCTGAGTTCTGAGAATCTGTCCAAAAACTACTTGTGAGTTTGGTCAGGGTCCGTGCTGTCCCGCCCTTTCGCCAGTAAAAAGGCGAAAGGACGGGGCACGGGGCTTTGGTAGCGTTTTGATAAACGAGTAGAGTGCAGTTTTTGGACAGATTCTGAAAGGGTTCGGCGCGCAATCGCATCCCGCACCATCGCCCAGCGCGGAGAGCTATTGGCGGAGAGCTATTGATTGACTCCGCTGGCCAGGAAGCCGCCGTCCACGGCCAGAATCTGTCCAGTGACGAAGGAAGAGCTGTCGGAGGCGAAAAAGACGGTGGCGCCGATCAGTTCTTCGGTTTTGCCGAAGCGGCCCATGGGCGTGCGCATCAGCAGTTCCTGGCCGCGCGGCGAACTGTCGAGCAGCTTGGCGTTCAAGTCAGTGCGAAAGACGCCGGGCGCGACGGCATTCACGGTGACGCCTTTCTTTGACCACTCCACGGCCAGCGAACGAGTGAGGGCGGCCACGCCCGCCTTGCTGGCCGCGTAGGCCGCCACCTCACTGAGCGAGACGAAGCTGTTCAGCGAGGCAATGTTGACAATGCGTCCGTAACCCCGCTCCAGCATGGGCCTGCCGAAGACCTGGCAGGCGCGCAGCGTTCCCGTCAGGTTGGTGTTCAGAATGGCATTCCATTCCTCTTCGGGAAAGTCCAGCGTAGGCGCGCGTTTGATGATGCCCGCGCAATTGACCAGGATGTCCACCTTGCCGAAGGCTTCAAGCGCGGCGGCCAGCAGCTTCTCAAGCGAGCCGCGGTCGCAAACGTCCGAGGTGAGGCGGAGTGTCTTGCGGCCGAGGGCCTCGATGGCGCCGGCGGTCTCATTTACCTGCGCCTGGCGGCGGGCAGTCGCGATCACATCCGCGCCGGCCTCGGCCAGACCCAGGCTGAGGGCGCGGCCGATCCCGGAGCTGCCTCCGGTGACGACCGCGGTCCTGCCTTCGAGACTAAAAAGATTGGCTTTCATACTTTCTCCGTGACCAATGAATCCGCGATGCGGGCCTGCGCGCCGCCATCGGTTGTGACTCCCAAAAACACCGGAGCGATGTGCCGCGCGAAGAGGTTTTCGGTCACGTTCCTGGCAATCACCGCTTGGTTGGCCTCCAGCAGGTCAAGATAGCGTGGTCCCATCTTAGCGGCGATCTTGAAGCCCACGTGCAGCAACTGGCGGAGACTGCTGTTATAGGCCGGCGCGCTCTCCACATGGCGCAGGGCGGAGGTGTACTGCTCCGGCGACCAGGCGCGTACCTCGGCGGGCGAGGGCAGTTTGGCCGGGTCGATGTCGATGACCGCGGCGTAGGGCTCGCAAAGCTCCGCGCGGTGGGCAAACGCCTGCGCATAAATTTCCTTGGCCAGGGCGAGTCCGCCGCCGCCGGCCTCCGCCAACCCGATCAGCTCTTCAAGCCACGAGGTTCCCGCGGTTTTCAGGTGCACGCCGCAGTTGAAGCGCTTCATCGTCCGGTGAATGGCGGGATAGATGGAAAACTTGTCGCTGCCGGAGTGGATGCTCAGCTTGAGATTGTCGGGCAGGCCGTATTGCGTGACCGCGTGGGCGATGGCCGCCACGTCGAGAGCCATCTCGCGCTCGAATTGCGCTACGTCGCCCACGTAGTCCACGCCCTTGTTGAAGCGGCCGCTGAATTTGGGCGCGATAGTCTGCACGGGGATTCCCTCATCGGCGATGGCCGCAAGAATAATGAGCAGCTCCGCGGGGCTCTGCGCGCGGTCGGTTTCGTCCATCGAGACCTCGGGCAAAAAGTTGCCCGCGCCCTTGGCCTTCTCGATCTCGCGATAGACCTGGCCGGCTTTGTTCACCGCGGCGAGAAACTTTTGCGCGGCTTGCTTCAGGATTTCCGGAGTGATTTGAAAAGCCTCGTCCGCGTCCGCCAACTCGACGCTGCCCTGAAGCTCGGGATGGCGCTTGACGAAGGCTTCGATCTCGGCGGTCGGAGCGGCCTGGCCGATGAAGTCGGCCACATCGATTGTGAAAAAGTCGCACGGCGCCAGGAAGCGGCCGACGGTTTCAAGAGTGATGTGATCGGCGTCGCAGTAGTAGGGCAGCTTCCAGTTGAGCGCCTGGACGGCGGCATCGGCGGCCTGGCGAACCGAGGCCGGTTCAGAGCCGATGATGAGGTGCTCGCGATTCGACTTGTTCCAAACAGGAATGACTTCCACGCCTTGAGCCAGAGCCTGCACGCAGGCCTGCAACTGCGCCCTGGCCTGGTGTGCGAAGCGGTCACCCGTGCCCATGGAATACTTGCTCAGTTTGAGTCCTTGATGAGTCATATGGTTTCCTGTCTTTCAGAGGCGGCTGCGATGCGCCCACAGCCCCATCCCGGGATTGGCGACAAAGAAAATCTCTTCGCCCTCCACGCGGTTATACCCGTGGCGGAGCTGCGCGGGATCGTAGCGCCCGAGCATGGTTTTAAGATCGCCAAATTCGTAGCCCACGCTCTCCACTTCTTCACGGCTGAGGCGCGCGGGGCACCAGATGATCCTGAAGCGGCCTTCCGACGAGGCGTGGATCAAGTGCGCGGCGGCGCTGAGGCCGCCGGCCAAATCGGCGTTTTCACTCACCGCCTTCAGCGTGGCCGGGGTGCCGCGATAGCCATACTTGCGAATCAACGCGTCGATGCCCTTGTCTTCACCGAACTCTCGCACCCCGGGCGCCAGAATGATCAATTCTGCGCCGTCGGCGAGAGCCATGCGCGTGCGGTAGACGGCCTTGTTGCCGATCCATGTGGAGTGAAACTCGTTGGGGTCGAGATAGACTACGGCCTTTTGAATGGGCTCGGCGAGGATCTCGAAGTTGACCTTCAGGCTCAACTCGGCGGCGCGCAGGAAGCACTCGATATCGTCGCCGATGAACAGCCCGCGGACGGCCAGCCCGCCGTCTTTGCCGCGCGCAACCACGGTCAGCACATAGACGATGGGCAAGGAGCGGAGGAAGCGATCGGCCGCGTAGTTGAGCACCTTGCGCACGGGGTTTTCCGCGCGGCCCATGATGCGTTCCATCCCGTAGACGGCGCCCAGGTAGTGGCTGCGGTCGATGCCCTCGGGTCCGCCCGTGCCGATAAGAATGTTCTTGGTGTAATTGGCCATGCCGATGACTTCGTGGGGCACCACCTGGCCGATGGAGAGGATGAGATCGAAGCCGCCCCGCGAGATGCGGCGGTTGACCTGCGCGGGCCACGGAAAATTCAACTTGCCCTCGGACTGTTCACGGACGAACTGGGCCGGAACTTCGCCCAGGGTCTCGACATCGGTGCGCCAGTTGTGCACGTGGAACAGCTCCGCGGGCACGCCGGCGAACATGCGCGCGATCTGGTCAGGCCGCAGCGGAGTATGGGTGCCGATGGCGGGCAGCACCGCCTTCAGCCTGGCGCCGTAGTATTCGCAGGCGTAGCGCGTCAACTCGCCGGCGCGGGAGTGTTCGCGGCTCTGGTCGGGCGGGACGGCAAGCACGCTCGAGCGCGCGCCCAGCTCGGCCAGGCTTTCCGCGAGCAGCTCTTGCAACTGCCGCGGGGACAATTCGGTCTCGGGGCTTCCTACGGCGCAATAAAGGCTCATGCGGCTAACTCCGCCTTCTTTAATCCCGGTGCAAGCACGGTAATGAGAAGCCAGGCCACAACGTAGGCGCTGGCGGCGATGAAGAAGAGGGGCGCATAGGTGTGCATGTATTGGAGAACATAGCCGGCGACGGGAGCGATGAGCGCTCCGCCGATGGCGCCGGCCGTGCCGCCAATGCCTGTGACCGATGCAACTTCAGTGCGCGGGAACATGTCAGAGACGGTGGTGAAGAGATTGGCGGAAAATCCCTGGTGCGAGGCGGTGGCCAGGCTCAATAGGCCGACGGCGGCCCATTCGTTGTTCACATAAGCGGTGAGAAAAATGGGAACCACGGCGCAGGCGCAAACCAGCATGGCAGCCATGCGCGCGCGCGCGACCGTCATGCCCAGCTTGAGGAAGGGAGCGGGCAGCCATCCGCCGAAGATACTGCCCACGGTGGCGGCGGTGTAGACGATGACCAGCGGCAGCCCGAGAGTGGAAAGCGTGAGCTGGAACTTGGTGGTGAAGTACGAGGGCAGCCAGAAAAGATAAAACCACCAGATGGGGTCGGTGAGGAACTTGCCGATCACGAACGCCCAGGCCTGGCGGTAGCCAAACAGTTTGACCCATGGGGTGGCCGGCTTAGGCGGCTCCGTCATGCCTTCTTCGATGTATTTGAACTCGGCGGCGCGGAGCTTGGGATGCTCGCCAGGCTTGTGGTAATAGAAGAACCACACCACGATCCAGGCAGTGCTGAAGACGCCGGTGATGAGAAAGCCCGCGTGCCAGGTGTGGAAGGTAAGCACAACCCAGGGCACGGCCAGCGGGGCGATCATTGCGCCCAGGTTGGTGCCGGAATTGAAGATGCCGGTGACTAGCGACCGTTCCTTTTGCGGGAACCACTCGGCGACGGTCTTGATGGCGACGGGGAAGTTGCCGGACTCGCCGAAGCCGAGGCAGAAGCGGGCGATGCCGAACTCCAACACCGTGTTGGCCAGCGCGTGGCCCCATGCGGAGAGGCTCCAAACACACATCACTACCATGTAACCGATGCGGGTGCCCACTCTATCGATGAAGCGGCCCATGACCAACATGCCCATGGCATAGGCAATCTGGAAAGCGTCTACGACGTAGGCGTAGTCCAGTTCCGACATGCCGATGCTGTGCTGGATGGTGGGCTTGAGCAGGCCCAGCACCATGCGATCCATGTAGTTGAGGGTGGTGGCGGCGAACAGGAGCGCGCAGATGGTCCAGCGCACGCGCCCGATGCCCTCGGCCAGCGTGGCCGTTTCCCCGGCCGGTGCGCCGGTCTGCGATTTGCCCTCCATACCTTCTCCTTGGCGGTTCGATCGCCGGATCATCTGCCGGGCGCCGGGCTTGCGCGGCGATAACTACAGACGCTCCCCGAGCGGCAAAGCCGCCAACCTAGAGCCGGCTAACGCCACTGGAATGCCATCCATCCCAGTAGTGTTCACAGGCCCTAGAGCCGGTTGCGCAAATGCCGCAGCGCGCGCGAGGAACATCCCTCAGGGGCTAAAGCCCGCGTTTTATGCGGTCTGTGCGGCACGGATAAATCCGTGCCCTTTCAAAACCCCGTTTATGCAACCAGCCCTAGAGCCGGTAAGCTTTTTTGACCAGCCCGTAGGCAAGCTCGTGCGCCACTTCAAAGGCCTCGTCTTCTTCCAGCCTGTGCTCGGCCACCAATCTGGCCAGGAAGGCACAGTCGACGCGGCGCGCCATGTCGTGCCGCGCCGGAATGGAAAGGAAAGCCCTGGTGTCGTCGTTGAAACCGGCCGTATTGTAGAAGCCTGCCGTCTCCGTGGCCAGCTCGCGGAAACGCATCATGCCCTCAGGACTGTCATGAAACCACCAGGGGGGACCGAGGCGCAAGCACGGGTAGTGTCCGGCCAGAGGCGCCAACTCGCGGCTGATCGTGGACTCGTCCAGCATAAAGAGAATGATGCTGAGCTGGCGCTCGTTGCCGAAGCGGTCGAGTAAGGGGCGCAGCGCGTCTACATAATTGATGGCCCTGGGAATGTCAGCGCCCATGTCGCGGCCGTAGCGCTCGTAGATGAGGCGGTTGTGATTGCGCACGCTGCCGGGGTGGATCTGCATCACCAGGCCGTCCTCCAGGCTCATGCGCGCCATCTCGGTGAGCATCTGGGCGCGGAACAGCTCCTGCTCATCGGCGGCGGCGCGCCCGGCCAGCACTTTGGCAAAGAGCTTGGCCGCGTCGCCCGCGGGAAGGTCGGAGGTTTGCGCCGTGGGATGGCCGTGATCGGTGGCCGTGCAGCCCAGCGCGCGGAAACGGAGCCGCGCCTTGGCCAGCGCGTTCAGGTAGCCGTTCCATGTCGCGGTGTCCTCGCCGCTTTGCTCGCCCAGTTGGGCAACGCGTTCAGCAAAGCCCGCGAACTCCGGATCTACTACCGAGTCGGGACGGAAGGTGGGCACGATGCGCGCCTTCCAGTCTGAAGCCTGGATGGCCTGGTGACCCTTAAGCGGGTCCAAGGGCGAATCGGTGGTGGCCAGCACCTCGATGTTGAAGCGCTCGTAGAGGGCCCGCGGCAGAAACCCGGGAGTGCGCAGCTTCTCCGCTATGGTGTCGTAATACAGGTTGGCAGTCTTTTCCGAGAGCCGCTCTTCGAGCCCGAACAGCTCCTGAAAGGCGTAGTCCAGCCACATGCGCGTGGGCGTACCGCGAAAGAGGTAGTAGTGGCTGGCGAAGATGCGCCACACCTGGCGGGGCTCCTTCACCTGCGGCTGCCCGATCCCCAGATCGTCCATGGACACGCCCTGGCTGTAGAGCATGCGGAAGACGTAGTGATCAGGCTGCACGAAAAGGGTGGCGGGGTCGGGAAACGGCTCATTGGCGGCAAACCAGCCCGCCTGGGTGTGCCCGTGGGGGCTGATAATGGGCAGGTTGCGAACGTGCGCGTAGAGGGCCTGGGCGATGGTGCGCGTCGAGGCTTCGGCGGGAAACAGTCGATCTTCGTGGAGCAGCATGGCTTTCACCTTATCTTACGCAGAAAACAATCCGCATTCTAACCGGGAATGAGGTCAGACCACAAGTCAGTATATACATGCTCTTGGCCGGGGCGGGTTTTTCTCATGGGGCGGCGGCGTTTTTTCCGCTCCGCACTTTTCGGTGGTAATCTCATCTTGCTGCTGGTAACTAAGATTACAGGAAGGTACCCTCTTGGCCCGGACCAAGCGCGATGAGCCAAATACACATCGCACCATGCATGTGGTGAACCACATCCGTTCCCTCATTGAGAACGGCACCTTGCAACCGGGCGACAAAATCCCACCGGAGCGCGAATTTGCCCGCACCCTGAAGATCAGCCGCGCCAGCCTGCGCACCGGCATCGGCTACCTGGCCGCCATGGGCGTGATGAAGGTGCGGCACGGGGTGGGAACCTTCGTGGCCGATGGCCCGGCCGAATTCGACAAGGCTTCTCTCAGTCTCATGGGAGCGCTGCACGGTTTTCAATCCTGGCAGATGTTCGAGGCCCGCATCCTCCTGGAGAGCCAGGTGGCCGCGCTGGCCGCCGAACGCGGCAAGGAAGAGCACCACACGGCTCTCGCCGAGGAAGTGGGCGAGATGTTCGCGTCCATGGACACGCCCTCGGATTACCTGATTCACGATGTATTGTTTCACCGCATCATTTCGCAAGCTTCGGGCAATCCCATTCTGGCGGCGGTGATCGAAACCATCACCACGGCTCTCTACGACAAGCGGCGCAAGACCGTGGAGCGCTCGACCGACCTGCGGGAGTCGGCGGAGATGCACCGCGAGATCTACCGCGCCATTCGAGCGCACAAGCCGCTCGAGGCGCGCAGGCTCATGGAGCAGCACCTGCGCATGGCGCAAGCCGCACAAGGGGTGGAACACCCAGCAGAGCGCAAGGCAACTCCGGGCTCGATGCAGCCGGAAACAGCCCGCGCTGATGCCAGGGCGCATACGAATTGACCGGGGTTCCCGCCCTCACAGCCACTTCCGATAGCGAGGCCGCATTCCATTTCACCTCTAGTGGTCCGGCCTTTTCACCTGGCGAGAGTGGGCGGCTTTTGCTTCCGTGAAAATCGAGAAGCCCCCTCCGGGCGGATTAGCGGATGTGCGCGAAGCGGACGAAAGCAGGGCCTGACCAGAATCCAAGCGCGCAGTAGACAGCAAACTAACTCTTTCTTCTGGAATAACTTACCAGCAACGATCCGCGCGAGCCGGGAGGCTTGCGCTTTTCTATTGACAATTTTGTCTGGGTGAACGAAACTGTATCCGCTTTTTAATGTGGTCTGACCTCTGTTTGCAAAATCCACGAGCAAGACAGATTGGGATTCCGCCTGGATGCGGGCAGACAGCAGTGAAATAACGGAGGGAAACGATGACGCAATCGACAGCAAACCGTGAACGGAAATGCGTAAAGGGCTTAACGACTGCGGGCGCAACGCATTTAAATGCTGGAGAACAACCCGGCGGGGCCAGCGCGCGCCGGAAACGCGATGGTCTGAGGCGAGCACCGGAATCGCGCGCATTGTGGACCGGCATGTGGAGAGTCACCCCGGCTCTGTTTTCCTTGTTGTTGATGGGTAGCTTTTTACTTGTCTGTCACGGCGCAGCTGCGCAAGAGTTTCGCGGCACCATCAGCGGCACGGTTGCCGACCAGACGGGAGCGGTAGTGCCGGGGGCGAGCGTGGAGGTGCGGGAGACCAGCACCGGAGCGGTCAGCCGGACCACCAGCGACAACACCGGCCAATATGTGGTTCCCTTTCTTTTGCCGGGACAGTACTCGATCACGGTGACCAAGAGCGGGTTTCAGAAGCTGACCCGCAGCGGGATCGCGCTGCAATCGCAGGAGCATTTGACCGTTAACCTTAACCTGACCGTAGGCGCGGCCAGCCAAACGGTGACGGTGACGGCCGCGGCGCCGCTTCTGAACCAGGAGAACGCGACCATCGGGGACGTGATCCCAACTTCTTCGGTCGCCGATCTGCCGCTGAACGGGCGCGCGCCGGCCATGCTGGCGGAGCTCTCGGTCGGCGTGGAGACTGAAGCCGCCCCGGAGCAGTCGCACCCCTTCGACAACAACAACATGAACTCGTTCAGCATCGGGGGAACGCCCTTGCAGACCAGCGAGGTGCTGCTGGACGGCTCCCCGGACGAGACCATGCTCGGATCGCTGGCCTTCAGCCCCACCGAGGATTCAGTGCAGGAAGTCTCCGTCCAGCCGTTCGCCACGGATGCTTCCTTCGGGCACACCATTGGCGGCGTCATCAATCAGGTGACCAAGAGCGGCACCAACCGCTTGCACGGCACTCTTTACGAGTTCGGCCAAATTTCGGGCATCGACGCCAATACTTACTTCAACGATCGAAGCGACAAGCCGACGCCCGTCTTCCACTTCAACCAGTACGGTCTGTCCGTGGGCGGCCCGGTCCTGATCCCAAAAGTTCTCAACGGCAGGAACAAGCTCTTCTTCTTCTTTGCGTGGGAAGGCCTGAAGGACTCCACGCCGGCGACGGCTACCACCACCGTGCCGACGGATGCCGAGCGGGAAGGCGACTTTTCCTCGCTGCTCGCGCTGGGCTCGAATTATCAGCTCTATGAGCCCGGCACCGGCACGTATTCCGGGGGCAAGACGTCGGGGCGCACGCCGGTACCCAACAACTGCCTCACCAACCAATCGACTTACTGCGCGGGCGTGGCCAATGCCGGTTACACCCTCAACCCCATCGCGGTCAATTACCTCAACCTGTTTCCGCCTGCGAACAACACCTCCGGCGTGGGCGCGGACGGCTCGGACAACTACATCAGCAACGCCCCCAGCGTCGACGATTACACCGAAGAGTTCGGGCGCATGGACTACAACCTGAGCTCGAACGATCATCTGTTTTTCGACTACCGGCACAATTACCGTTCTCAGATCAAAGAGGACTACTTCGGCAATCAAACCAACGGCTCGACCCTGGTGCGGCAAAACTGGGGAAGCTCGCTGGACAACGTGTACACCGTGAACCCCACCACGGTGATCGATACACGCCTCAACTGGACGTACTTCTATGAGGCGCATGACTCGCCCGCGTCCACCTATAGTCCCACGCAGATGGGGTTTCCTGCCGGCCTGCAATCGGCCAGCCCTTATGTGGAGCTGCCAGTGATCAAATTCAACAGCAGCAGCTACCAGGACTTCAACAATACGGCGGGGCCGGGCTACGACCCGACCACCAGCTACCAACTGTTCGCCGACGTGGTCAAGGTGCTGGGCAACCACACCTTGAAGATCGGCTTCGACGGCCGCCAGTACCGGATGCGAATCCGCAACTTCGACGCCTCCGGCAGCCCCTCCGGCAGCTTCACCTTCGGAAATAACTGGATGACTTCGGGCACCAGCGGCACGGCGCAGCCGTTTGGCGCCGATCTGGCGTCGTTCGAGCTCGGTTTGGCCACCACCGGCGGCGACAGCTTCGATCTGGAGTCCGAGGCCGACTATCGCTCCTACTACGTTGGCCTCTTCGCGCAGGACGACTGGCACGTGAATAAGCGTCTGACCTTGAACCTGGGTTTGCGCTACGACTTGGACACGCCCTTTGGTGAAAAGTTCGGCCGCACGATCAGCGGATTCAACCCCGCCGCCACGAACAACGCCTCCGGGGCAACCTACAATAGCGGGGACACTGCGACCGTGGGCGACACCACCCTCACGGTCAATTCATCCACCTTCAACACCCTGGGCGGACTGACCTTCCCCGGCGGGTCAGGCGGAGCGCCTTATCAGGTGGCAGACAGCGGCGGTTTCTGGAGCCCGCGTTTCGGCTTTTCCTATAATCCGCCCTGGCTCAACAACAAATTTGTGGTGCGCGGCGGCTTCGGCGTATTTGTGCAGCCGCCGACGCTGCTCCAACTGGGAGCATCCGATAGTCCAAATTCGAACGCCCTTACCTTCTCGTCCGGTTTCAGCGCCTCCACAACTTACGCGTCATCGAACAACAGCTACTTCAACAACTGCTCCTCGGGCGAAACCGCGTCCAACACCTGCCCGTCCGGAGACGCGCCACTGTCGCTTGCCAATCCGTACCCGAGCGGGATCGTGAAGCCGGCCGGATCCACGGCCGGGGCAAGCACCTTCCTCGGCGAATCGATTAGCTTCCTCGCCCCCGTGGAACACGATGCGTATTCCGAGCGCTGGGACCTGGATATCCAGCACACACTCAGCAACAACACGCTCATTGAGGCCATCTACGTGGGCAACCACGCCTTGCATCTCGACGTCACCGAGCAGAACATCAACGCCACCGAGACGCAGTACCTGACGACGAATCCATGGCTGGATGAAAACCTCGCCACCGCCATGGGCACCAACGTGCCCAACCCCTTCGCGGGCCTTATCCCGCTCAATAGCTCGCTCAACAAATCCACCGTTCCGCTCAGCGACCTGGTCACGCCCTATCCGCAGTTTGGCAGCAACGCCATCGACGAATACAACGAGACCCTCGGGCAATCGTGGTACAACGCCGGCATGCTCCATCTCGAGCAACGCGCCATGTACGGCCTGACCCTGACCGCGAACTACAGCTTCTCCAAGTTGATCGAGCGGGACACGCGCCTCAACGACGAGGACAATTTTCTGGAGAAGCGGATTTCGCCCTTTGACCACACCCACCACTTCACCTTGGGCGCCAGTTACCAACTGCCCGTGGGCAGCGGCCGGCGGTATACCCTCGGCGGCAGCAGGCTCTGGGATGAGATTCTGGGCGGCTATGTGGTGAATGGAATTTACCAGTTCCAGAGCGGCGCCCCCATCTATTGGTCGGGAGACATTCCTTTGCAGCCGGGCGAGACCTTGAGAGACATCAAGGTGCAGCCGCGCAATACCAGCCCCGTGGGCTCGGGCACCCCGGCCATCGTCAATGCGCCGAGTGTCTTTGTCACCGGCAGCGGCAAAAGTTGCACGCCATCCTCAGGGCAGCCCTGTGACGGCTCGGCATTTTTTAACGGACAGTATGCTTACCACTACCGGACGCTGCCGCAGACCATGTCCTGGGCGCGCATGGATGGTTACAACGACCTGGACGCCTCCATCCTGAAAAATTTCAGGATTACGGAATCGTCGTACTTCCAGCTTCGCTTTGAAACCTTCAATACGCTCAACCACGCGATCTTTGACGTGCCGAATTTGACTCCGACTTCCAGCACCTTTGGCTACATTACCGCAACTGGCAAGAACAGCCTGCCGCGGCAGATTCAGATCGGCGGGCGGCTCGTGTTCTGAGTTTCGCGCTTCATGGCTGGAGTGGGCGGGTTGGTCCCAAGCCTCTGCGATGACTGAGAAGTTGCAAACCAAAGCGGCCGCTCGCCATGAGCGGCCGCTTTAATTTGGCGGCCTGGTATACCCCCGTTCCTCTTACACGCCGCCACCGGCGAGCAAGCCGTGCCGGCGCTGAACAGCGTGAAGACGCGGGCCGCATGAGAACCGCGGAACACCCAGACTCCGCTGTCTGCAATCAGCTTGTCGAGCAATAGGAGAAAGAATATAACTGGTTCAGCGTTCTCCCGAACGCCTCCGGCCGGCTTGGAAACAAGCGGCTCAGAAAGAACGTGGAATTTTCATGAGATGCTTCCGTTTTTTTGCAGGCATTTTGTTGCTCTCTGCGTGCAGCTGCGCGATGGCCGCCACGCAGGCCGATCAATTGCCTTGGCCGGTGCGCGCGGCCAATGCGGCCATGGGGCGCTGGCCCGATGGACATTTTCAACCCGCCGGCGCTCCATTGGCCTGGACCCACGACCAGGCCACGCTGCTGGCGGGCGTGCAGGCCCTGTGGCTGAATACCGCCGATGCGCCCTACTACAACTACGTCAAGCATTCCGTCGATCCGCTGGTGGGCGCCGATGGCTCCCTGCCCTACTTGAAAGCCGGCGCTCACCAGCTCACCGATATGCAGCTCGGCCGGCAACTCTTGTTTTTGTATGGCGTCACGCTCGACAAGCGGTATTTCCAGGCCGCCACCGTGCTCTACACGCAGCTTGAACATCAACCGCGCAATGCATCGGGCGGTTTCTGGGCGGCGCAGGCCCATCCCGATGAGATGACGCCGGACAGCATCGACGAAGCGGAGCCATTCTACGCCGAGTACGCGCGCGAGTTTCACCATCCGGAGGCCTTCGCCGACATCACAAAGCAATTCGTCCTCCTTCAGGAGCACGGGCGCGATCCTGAAACCGGACTGATCGACCAGGGATGGGATGAGTCAAAGCGGGAGCGCTGGGCGAATAAGCAAACCGGCCGGTCTTCCGAGGCCTGGGGACGCGGCATGGGCTGGTACATGGCGGCGCTGGTCGATACTTTGCCTTCGTATCCTGAAAACGATCCCGGGCGCAGGCTGCTGATTGCGATCCTCAATCAGGACGCCGCGGCCGTGGCCCGCTACCAGGACGCCAAGACCGGCCTCTGGTATCAGGTGCTGGACAAGGCGGGCGCCCAGGGCAACTTTCCTGAAGCATCGGCATCCTGCCTGTTTGTTTACGCTCTGGCCAAGGGCGTGCGGCGCGGTTATCTTCCGGAACGCTATCTTGCCAACGCCGAGCGCGGATATAGGGGCATTCTCCGCCGCTTCATCATCACCAGCCCCGGCGGCGCTGTGTCGCTGGCCGGAACCGTGGAAGCTACCGACCTGGGAGGAAATCCCTACCACGACGGAAGCTACGCCTTTTACACCGGCGAGAAGACAATCACCAACGATCCCATGGGGGTGGGCGTGTTTATTTTGGCGAGTACGGAGATGGAGAATGCCGAGAACGCCAAGCTGGGCCGCGGCGAAACGGTGATGCTGGACGGCTGGTTCAATTCGCAGCAGCAGCTCGACGCATTCGGCCACGAGATTTACTTCCACTACAAGTGGAATTTCCAGGGCAACGCGGGCTACTCGCTCTTCGGCCACATCTTCCGCAACTTCGGCGCGCGCACAGCCACCCTCTACGCGGAGCCCACTTTCGATAACCTTCGCCGCGCACAGGTCTATATCATCGCCTCCCCCGACAATCTCGAAAAGAATCCGCACGCACATTTTGCCAACGCCGAAGATGCGGCGCAGATGGCCGCATGGGTGAAGGCCGGCGGCGTGCTCGCGATCATGGAGAACGACACATCGTTCGCCGATCTCGATCACTTCAACCTGGTGGCGGAGAAATTCGGGATTCACTTCAACAGCGTGCTGCGCATGCACGTGACCGGCACGGATTGGGCCATGGGCAGGTTCTATATCGGCGCAAGCGGACCGATCTTCCATCATCCGCACACTGCGTATGTGAAGGATGTGTGCACCATTTCCGTCCAGCCTCCGGCCGTTCCCGTGTACACACACGGCGGCGACATCTTCATGGCCGTGGCCAAGTACGGGAAGGGAACGGTGTACGCGATGGTCGATCCGTGGCTCTACAACGAGTACACCGACGGGCGCAAACTGCCCCCCGAATACGATAACTACGCCGCCGGCGTGGAGCTGGCGAAGTGGCTGTTAGAGCAGGCGCCGAAGCCGGCCATGCCCGCGCACGATGGCGGAAAGGCCAAACGATAGAATGGACTTAACAGTCTGCGGTAAAGGTTGAAGTTTGGGAACAGCCATCCCTCTGCGGCTGAAGCCGCGTTGACTTTTGGGGCTTTACGGCACGACTGAAGTCGTGCCCTTTCAATGCGAAACTTCCACAGCAGACTGACGATGAACGGGAGGAAAAATGAAGACGGTGTTAATGGCCGATGCTGTGCGCTATCCGCGCATGACCACCGAAGAGTTGCGCGAGACGTTTCTGCTGAACTCGTTGTATGAACCGGGCAAGATGCATTTGAATTATGTGGATCTTGACCGCGCGGTGGTGGGAATCGCTGCCCCGGCGGGCGCACCGCTGGCGCTGCTCACCGATCCGGATTTGCGCGCAACCTATTTCACGGAGCGCCGTGAACTGGGCGTTCTCAATATCGGCGGCAGCGGCGTGGCTCGCGTGGAGGGAAAGAGTTACGATCTCGAAAATCTGGACGTGCTTTATATCGGCCGCGGCAATGCGGAAGTGACCTTTGCTTCGAAAAGCGAAGATGCGCCCGCGATCTTTTATCTGCTGAGTTATCCGGCGCACACCAGTTATCCGGTGACGCTGGTGCGCAAAGATGAAGCCACGCCCACGGAGCTGGGCAGCGTGGAGACGTGCAACAAGCGCACCGTATGCAAGTACATTCATCTCCAGGGCGCGCGAAGCTGCCAGCTTGTGATGGGCGTGACCCACCTGGCGGCGGGCAGCAACTGGAACACCATGCCGCCGCACACGCACATGCGCCGCTCGGAGATTTACATGTACTTCAACGTCGCCAAGGATGCGCGCGTGATGCATTTCATGGGGCCAGCCGCCGAAACCCGCCACATCGTCATGGCCGATAAAGACGTGGTCATCTCTCCCGGATGGTCGATTCATGCCGGCGTGGGCACGCGCGCTTACAGTTTCTGCTGGGGCATGGGCGGCGAAAACCAGGATTACACTGACATGGACCCTGCGGCGGTGGAGAGTTTGCGGTAGGAAACTCGCCGGGCAAGGGGCGGCGCACGGCCGGCCGATTTTCTTATCCTTACCTGTGCTTTTCGCTTGTACGCCATGATGGATGCGGGCAAGCGCGTGGTTTGTGCCTCGGCCGCCGGAGGGGGCATCCTGCGAAGCACGGATTTATCCCCGGCATTTGAAGCGAGCGAAAAGAGGCTTGACAGAGGTTCGAGATTCTATGTAATCTGCCTCACGCTGGAAAACAAAGAGCTCTTTCTTATGAATTTAGCAACAAGAACACTCTGGGCATTCGCCGCATTGATGACGGCCGCTTTCTGCGCACTTCTCATTCACGCGCAGGAGTGGAAGATTGATCCCACCTATCTATATCGCAATGCCGTCACAGCGCCCGAAGAGCCGTCGGACATCACCACCGCGACCTGCCATTACAAGCCTCTATTCGGCGAGGGGGATCCGCATAGTCCGCCTATAACCACCGACGGTTCAATCCTGGGCAGCGTAGCTCGTTATGGCGAGGCGATCGTCGATCCCCGCGGCTCCTGCGCAAGCGTGCAATATGCGCAGGAGGACCAGATTTACGTGGTTCTGGACGGAGCCGGCTCCGCAAGATACGCGGATCAGGATGTGCCCCTCAAGAAGGAGGATTTTCTTTATATTCCGGCCACCGTTGCGCACGCCCTGAAGAACGCGTCCGCCGCGCCCCTCACCGTTGTAGTTATGGGCTTCCACACCCAGGGATATGCAAATTCTCCGCTGCCGGCGCAACCCTTAAAGGCCAATATAGAAGACGTGCAGCCGGAGTACGTGAATGGCCATCCGGATACGAGTCACTTTCGCCTGCTGTTGGGAGCAGCCGGCGGCACGCGCGACCGCTTTGATGCCGGCCACGTTGTGACCAGCCTCTTTTTGATGGAAATCGATCCGGGCGGCACCAATCATCCTCACCATCACATCAACGCCGAAGAGATCTACCTGGTTCTGAGCGGCCATGGGACGATCGTGGCCGGAGGAGGAATAAACGGAATCGAAGGGCGGCATGCCGCCAAGCCTGGCGATGCGTATTTCTACCGGACCAACGCCGAAGTGGGTTATTACAGCGCTCCAGGGGTTCACTCGCGGATTCTCGCTGTCCGCTCCTGGCACCCCGGCATGGCGCCGGCCGCACGGCACTGAAGGCGGACACTGCTTTCTGTGCGTCACCGGAATTGGAGAATCGCGGTACAGCGTGTTTCATGGCGTATTCCCATTTCGCGTGTTCTGCCGGTGGCACGTACCGGGCGCGCCCATTTTACCGTTTTGACCGATTTGTCAAGACCCTTTTTTGGTCAGGCACACGCTATCCACCGAAGCCCCACCCCGGTAAGCAGTCGGGAACAACTCGTATTGCATGACTGTTTCGCCGAAAATCGGGTCGCAGATCAAAAGCATGTCGTTCAGTACCCCAGTGATCGCGACGCAATGCTGTCCTTTCGATTTCCATTTGATGTCCACGGCAATGGGACGCCCCGCGCTAATCTCGGTGTTTATCTGCGCGAGCGTAATGGAAGACAGTGTCGGACCGTTCCAATTGCCGTGAACCTTAAGCGCGTCGGCCACACCGCCGGTTTTGATGTACTCGGTTGGTATACCGAGGCTGGGATTGTCGAGGACGTTGTGCGCGGCTTCCGTATACGGGTCTGCCAAGATAGCGGCCAACCCTGGATCGGAGGCGATGTGCGCAGCATCAGGACAGGCGCTCGTGCTTGCGGAGAATCCATTGATCGTCTGTCCGACAGTGGTCATAATGCCGCACTGTGTAGCAGTGCTGGAGGGATTGTAAAAGTGGTTAACGCTTGTCGCTACCGCAATCCAGCACCAATCCTTCGTCTCCTGGTACTGCATTCTGAGGCCGATGTTCTGTGGCAGGTCCTGTCCGGTGTTGCCGGGGCCGATCGCCTGCGCCGACCACTTCGTACCGTTAAATGAGGCGTACCAGAGGTTCTGATCGCCGTCAGAAGCCTTCCACAGAGCATAAAGGTCGCCATTGAACTCGGCCAGCGCGGGGCCGATGCTGCTCGCTACCCCCAGGATTTGCGCCTGTGCTGACCACCCCGAGCCGTCGTAAGAGGCGTAATAGAGGCTCTGATCGCTGCTGTCCCCTTTCCACGCGGCGTAGAGTTTGCCGCCGAAGGCCGCCAACGACGGCCCGACACTGCTCACTGCGACCCGAATTTGCGCCTGCGCCGACCACCCCGAGCCGTCGAATGTCGCGTACCATAGCCGCTGATCGTTGGCAGAGCCCTTCCAGGCGGCGTAGAGTTTGCCGCTGAACTCGGCCAGCGCGGGGCCGATGCTGCTCGCTACCCCCAGGATTTGCGCCTGTGCTGACCACCCCGAGCCGTCGTAAGAGGCGTAATAGAGGTTCTGATCGCTGCTGTCCCCTTTCCACGCCGCGTAGAGTTTGCCGCCGAAGGCCGCCAACGACGGGCCGCCGCTGCTTGCCACACCGGGGATCTGTGTCTGCGGCATCCAGGTCGACCCACTAAGTTTGGTGAAGAAGATCCGCTCATCGCTCTGCTCGCCCTTCCACGCGGCGTACATTGAGTCGCCGAAAACGGCAAGGGCGGGTCCAACGCTGCTATTGCCGGCGATGCTTCCCTGAGTAGCCCATTTAGTTCCGTTGAAATGCGAGTAGAAAAGCCGGTCATCCCCGACTTCACCCTTCCATGCGCCATATAGGTCTCCGTCGTAGCCATACAGCCCTTGACAGATGCTCATACGTTTCCTCTCCACTACCCAAATTCAGGCCATTGCGCCCAGTGCCTTCAGTTAGCGCGCTTTATCCGGAATTTCCGTTTTGCCTTTCGGCTGCGAGCCAGCGTACCACAGGTTGCCTCTATTCGCGATCTTTTTTGCATCCATTCCAACACCAAGGCCCCAGGAGTGCCCGGCTGGGCCGCCTCTGGGACCCAAAAGCCATGATCTGCCCCATTTCGAAGCGATTTGTCAGACACCCCTCCCTCAACTCCGCTCCGTCGTCCAGATTGGATTCGCCTGGCTGTCGCGCCTATCCGGCTGGCAGCGGCAAAGCCTCTATCTGCCGCAGTATGCTTCCAAACATGCGCCACGTCAGATGACTCTCCGCCAGGAGCAGCCAGTAGTAGCGAGCATGCTTTAACAACCGGCCGCCGGTCTTCACCGGCCGCTGCTGTAAGCTCGTCAAGGACCACGTCTCGATCCCCTTCGCCGGCACCAGCCGCCGCCACAGGTTGTCCAAGTTGTATGCGATCACGCTCAGCCACAGCCGAACTTCATTGGACCGGAATCGATGGCAACTCAACCGCGTCATCTTCACCGCTTGCTTCCCCTCTTTGATCCACTGCTCGGCCGTCCCGCGCTTGTTATAGAACCGTACTACCGCCCGGCTCGGAGTCTCCAGATTGGTCACGATGAACCCGATGCCGTTCCGCATTATTCGGGATTCGCTTGCGAAATTGCGAGCTGGCCGTCCCATGCCCCTTTTATGCCAGATGGGTATTCAATGGGGCGACTATAAGGAACGACGAATTCCTGGCGGGGAACCGGCTTCAGGCTTATCACAGAATATGATTGAGGGGAGTGATTTTCATGTAAGTGCTCGATTGAGCAAGCGGGGTGGCAAGTGAGGAAGATAGGCAGGTGGAGATACAAGCCGTGGATTCTGGCCCTGCTCGCCATTGTGGCAGGGGCGTCGTTGTGGGCGCAGGATACGAAGTATCCGCCCCAGGGCGAGCAGATTCCCGGGCCGGCGAATCCGGCTGCGTCGAGCGATCATTGCTGTGCAGTGGGAGGCGAGAGATCGATTTCCGAATCGGCCCAGAAAGCATGGCTCCAGGACATTCTCCATTGGCGTGATGAACACCTGATCCGCATGGGCTACAACGGATCGCAGTATGACCGGCCGGAGCTCCAATGGACGCAGAAGGCCTTCATACAACCCCAGATGATGGCGCAGGACCGTTATTTCTACGATCCCGAGACAGGTAAGTATACGGTGAGCCGCTATCTGGCTGACCTGAACAAGCGCTACGGCGGAATTGACGCGGTGCTGATCTGGCCCACTTATCCGAACATTGGAATCGATGACCGCAACCAATTCGACTTGATCCGCGACATGCCGGGAGGGATCGAGGGTTTGCGGGCCATGGTGGAGGACTTTCACAAACATGGCGTGCGCGTGCTTTTTCCGTACAATCCCTGGGACCAGGGAACGCGGCCTGAAGGGGTTCCGGACTGGGAGACGATTGCCAGGCTGATGGCGGAGATCGGAGCCGACGGGATCAATGGCGACACCATGGACGCAGTTCCTTTTGCCTACCGGACAGCCTCGGACAAGACCGGAGACCCAATTGTTTTTGAGCCCGAAGGCGGAGACGGAGGCGAGGCAGACCCGGCCATTGCCTGGAATAACCTCGGCTGGGGATATTGGCGGTATCCGTTTGAGCCCATGATCAGCAAGAACAAATGGCTGGAGCGGCGATATATGGTAAACGTCTGCGACCGATGGAATCGCAACAAGGCCGACAATCTCCAATACGCCTTCTTTAACGGCGTGGGCTATGAAAGCTGGGAGAATATCTGGGGAATCTGGAACCAGATAGACGCCCGCGACGCTGAGGCGTTGCGGCGAATCGCCACTCTTGAACGGGAATTCTGGCGATTGCTCCAGAGCCCCGATTGGGAACCCTTTGCGCCCATGCTGCAGTATGGCGCGTTTGCCAGCAAGTGGCCGGGAAAGACGGAAACGCTCTGGACCATCGTGAACCGGAATGAATTTGAAGTGTCAGGGCCTGAAATCGAGGTCGCCTGGAAACCCGGACTTCACTATTACGATATGTGGCACGGGGATGAGTTACAACCCGAGATTCATGGCTCAACGGCAACCTTGAGCTTCACCATGGGGCCGCAAGGATACGGGGCGATTCTGGCTACCGGCGAATTGACGGCCGGCGAGCAGCAGGGGATGAACACCATGCACGGTCTGGCAGAGAGGCCGCTTGCGAGTTACTCGAACGAGTGGCGCTTGCTTGCGCAGCAGATCGTGCCCATTCCGCCGACGCCGCTCGCAACCACCGCGCCTGCGGGCATGGTTTACATTGCGGGCGGACGGTTCGATTTCCGGGTTTCCGGAGTCATGATCGAAGGCGGTAACGACATCGGAGTCGATGTCGAATACTCGTGGGAGAACTCAGCCCGGCGCCAGCACGATCACGAGATGGAGATCAAGCCTTTTTACATGGACAAATATCCAGTCACCAACGAGGAGTTCAAGGAGTTTGTTGACGCCACCCATTATCAGCCGCAAGACGGCCACAATTTCCTCAAGGATTGGAAGGATGGAACGTACCCGCAGGGATGGGGTGACAAGCCGGTGACGTGGGTTTCGCTCGCAGATGCACGGGCCTATGCAAAATGGGCGGGCAAGCGGCTGCCGCACGAATGGGAATGGCAATACGCGGCGCAGGGCACAGACGGCCGCACCTATCCGTGGGGGAACCAGTGGAACGCGGCGGCCGTTCCAGCGCCCGACAAGGGACGCCTGTTGCGCGGCCCCGATGACGTGAACGCGCACCCGGCGGGAGCAAGTCCATTCGGAGTCATGGACCTTGCCGGAAACGTCTGGCAATGGACCGATGAGTTCGCCGATGAGCACACACGGTCGGCGATCCTGCGCGGCGGGAGCTACTACCAGCCGCAGGGAAGCCGGTGGTATTTTCCTGAGGCCTACCGGCTGGATGAGCACGGGAAGTATCTGCTGATGGGGCCCAGCATCGACCGCGCCGGCACGCTCGGATTCCGTTGCGTCAAAGATGCAAAGTAGATTGCATTCATCAGCGAAGTCGCTCGAAACGAAAGAGTTGAGTACGGGAGATGCTTCACCCAATCGGACTATCGCAATCTTGTCCTTCGGCTCGAGTTAGCCGTATCATACCTTGCAGTGATTCTCAGTGTTGGGCGGGGATGGAGTTTTGGCAGGGCACAGGTTCTTTGTGAAGTAAGTGACGGTTGATGCCTCTTTCCCAAAGTGTGATGTAGCGCACAGACAGTCCTTGCAGGCGCCGGGAGGATAAGATGAATGCGAACGGCGCTTGGGAATTGGCGCGGGGGCGCCCGCTCCCGCTGTTGATTTGTTGACAAGCGGCGAATGTTTAGAACCGATCGATAAGTGCTAGAAAGCGTTGATTCCAAGTAACTTGTTGGGATACAGAGCCATTTATCGGGCCAGTTCTCAGAGCCGGGAATATCCTGGGATCGAGATGGGGAACGGGACATGAGTCTAAATCCGAAGTGGGTGCCGATGAACTGGCCCTGCGGGCCGATGGAAGCGGCGAGGCTCGACAGCTCAACGAGTGGCAGTGCGGAGCTGAACAAGGCCGCTGATGGCTGGGCTCAACCCTCCGCCTTACAGTTGCTCAAGGACACGCCGATCAATTGCCTGATCGTCGATTGGGCTTCCGGAGGCGACGAGGACGAAGCTCAACAGACGGCGCTGAAACCTCTCATGGATGCAGGCCGCAGGCTTGGACTCAGCTTTGTGGGCCGGGTTTCAGCAAAAGCGAATGGAGCGGCTGCCGCGGCGGCAGGGCGCGCCGCAGGCCTCGATGCAGTCCTATTGGAGGGCCCCGCAAGCCATGCCCTGGAGCTGCCCGCGATTCTCGAATTCCCGCGCTATAGCATGGACTGGGATGGCGCCACGGAGATCTTCTGCGCCACGGGCAACGTCTGGCCCGGAGGAAACCTGCCGACGATGCGCGGAGACACGGGGCTGGGCGGGCCGACGGGTAACCCCTGGGTCAATTCCAACGGTTGGTTCGCGTTGCTCGCGCAACATATGGTTGCGAAAAAGTCTCTGTGGCTGGATATCGATCTGCCGGATTCTCCCGGCATGCTGCCGGTGGAAGATTACTGCCTGACCATCGCCGATAGCTGCGTTTTTGGCGCACGTTGGATTCTATCTTTGGACGTCAACCTGCGCATGGGCATGTTGAATGGGGATGCGCAGGCCATGAACACCTGGAAACGCATCGCTCAGGCGGTTTCCTTTTTTGAGCGGCACGCGGCCTGGCAAGGCTACCAACCCATGGGGGTTCTGGGGGTGGTTTCCGATTTCCGGGACCGGAACGCGTACAAGGGCGGAGAGGTGCTCAACCTTCTCAACCGGCGCCAGATTCAATTCGTGATTCTGGATCGCGGAGATGCGCTGACCACTCAGCTAACGGGGCTGAAGGCGATTCTGTGGGTGGATGAAGAAGCGCCCAGCGCCGAACAGCATCGCCAACTGCTCGCTTTTGTCGAGCAGGGTGGTCTGGTGGTGGCTCCCACCTACTGGGGCCCGGCGGGCTTATCTTCCCACACCGCGGACTGGCTCTTTGATTATGGGATTTACGACCTTGGCAAAGGCAGAATCGCGGTGCCCACCAGCGGCTATACCGACCCCTATGAGCTAGCCAGGAATACTCACGTCCTGGTGGGCCGCGAGTACGATTTGGCGCGGCTTTACAACACCGGAACCACGGCTTACTACTACACAAGCATCGATCCCGATCGCCGCCGGGAGCTCGTCCAGATTGTCAACTATGAAAATCGACCGGCAAAATATGTAACACTTTGGGTCAACAGCAAGGCGCCGGCAGCCAGGCTATTGAGTTCCGATGCGCAAACCCCGGCTGCTATCGAGGGCACTGCCGCCAGCGGCGGAACGAGTTTTGATCTCCCCACGTTTTCAGTGAATTGCGCGGTGGAGATTGAGAGGTTGGTGTGATCATGAAGATGAAATCTTCCCGTAGAGAATTTCTCGGCGCCATGAGCATGGCGGCCGGCGCCTATATGGCGCGGCCCGCGCTTCTTGCCGCCCAGCAGGCGCCAGTAGGGCGCGTGGCCGTCGGACTTTGTCCCGAATATGACCGCCGGGTGGTGGAAGTAATGTCTACCCTCTTCGATCAACTGGGGGGCATTGAGAAGCTGGTCAGCGGCAAGACCGTGGCCATCAAGATCAACCTCACCGGAACGGCTGACGCGCGCCTTGGCTACCTGCCGCCGGGGATGAGCCATTGGGTTCACCCCCAGGTGGTCGGGGCCCTGGTTTATCTACTCGGCCGGGCCGGGGCGCAGCGCATCCGCATACTAGAGAGTCCTTGGGCAACCGTCGAGCCGCTCCAGGAGTTCATGATCGCCGCGGGCTGGCAACCGGCGGAATTCCAGAATGCCGCGTCCCACGTGGAGTTTGAGAACACCAACTTTCTGGGCAGCGGCAAGACCTATGCGCGCTTCATGGTCCCTCACGGCGGCTTGCTGTTTACCGGCTACGATCTCAATCACTCCTATAGGGACTGCGATGTTTTCGTCTCCGTGGGCAAGATGAAGGAGCACAGAACGGCCGGCATTACGCTGTCGATGAAGAACTGCTTCGGCATGACTCCGTGCAGCATCTATGGCGAGTATGCCCCTGAGGACGAGCCCGGCCATAATCCCCGCAGCGGCCGTTTCCCGATCCATTCCGGCAGCCGCCTGCCCTCCAAAGGCGCGCCTCCGCTGGTGAAGGCCAGTTCGCCCTATTTGTATCAGGGAGGCTATCGCGTGCCCAGAGCGGTTGCGGACCTGGTGGCGGCCCGGCCCATTGACCTCGCCCTCATTGACGGTATTTACACCATGACCGGCGGTGAGACTCCCGATCCGCGCCTCGATGTTCCCGTGCATCCCGGCTTGCTGATTGCGGGAACCAACTGCGTCTCCACCGATGCCGTGGGCGTGGCGCTCATGGGGTTCGATCCCCTGGCCGACCGCGGGACGCCTCCCTTTGAGACCGCCGACAACATGCTTTTGCTGGCCGAGGGTCTGGGCGTCGGCTCGCCTGACCTCAGCCGTATTGAGGTTGCGGGCCCGCCCATTTCCAAAGCTCGCTTCGAATTTCGCAAGGTGAAAGCGCCGGCCGGCCTGGCTTAGTGAAAGGCCGCGCCCGGGCAATGTGGGCCGTTGCGCCCGGTCCAAGAGCTTCGCGAGCAGCAGAGGCTGCGCTATTTCCTAAGATGCCGTAGTTACATCAGCCTCGTATTCACTTATCCGTATTTTTCGCATGAAAGATACCACGCCCACCCGGATCCGGAAACAGCTTCCACCGCATCTCCGCAAGACGAACGCAACGGACCACTCACTGGCCCGCCATGAAGCTTCGCACTTTGCCATGGGAACCGTTTTTTCCATGGTTGTCTACGGAGCCAGCGCCCCACGCCTGGTGGAGGTGGTTGACCGGGCATTCCAGGAAATCGACCGCCTCGACGGCCTGATGAGCCACTACCAGCCGGAGAGCGAGTTGTGCGGGATCAACCGGGAAGCTGCGCGCCAAAGCGTGGTTGTAACTCCGGAGCTGTTCCGCCTGCTTGAAGAATGCTTTCGTTACAGCCGGGAAACGGACGGCGCTTTCGATATAACCATTGGACCGCTGATGAAGTTGTGGGGATTCTTTCAAAAGTGCGGGCGCATGCCTGCGCGGCCGGAACTGGCGCAGACGCTTGCGCGCATAGGCTATGGCCACGTTAAGCTCGATGCCGCGGCGCGAACCGCCGCCTTCGACCAAGCTGGGATCGAATTCGATCTGGGCGCCATCGGCAAAGGCTATGCTGTGGACCGCGCCGTAGCCATGCTGCGCGCCGGAGGCATCGCGCGGGCGCTGGTATCAAGCGGCACCAGCAGCATCTACGCCCTGGGCGCGGCTCCCGGCGAGCAGGGCTGGCAAGTCTCCGTCTGTCATCCTCTCGATCGCAGAAAGGAGGCATGTTCGGTGCGGCTCCGGGACCTGTCGATCTCCATCTCCGGAGGATACGAGCAATGCTTCCTTCTGGACGGAAGGCTCTATTCCCACCTTCTGGATCCGCGCAGCGGCGCGCCCGTGGAAGGCATGCTCATGACCGCTGTCATTGCGGAATCGAGCGCCGCCAGCGACGCGCTATCCACCGCCTTTTTTGTATCCGGCGTAGAGCACACCCGGCTATACCTGCGGCGTCATCCCAATCTGGCCGCCATCCTTTATGAGCCCGGCGCCTCCATGCATTCAGTTGAGCAAACAATGCTGAAGTCACGCATGGTCAAACTCGCGGCCGATCGGTTGGTAACGATGTAGTCCCATAGCGGTTTGGTGAACTGCCGGGAGAAGGAGGATGAAAGCCGCCTTGAACAAGAGAACTCGCGTGTCACACGTCTCGTAATGGTCGCCACGGATGCGCCTGCGTCGCGGAAAGGCGTACACAAATAAACAGGATCAGGGCTAGGGAAATCTGACCGTCTTCCTCTCTTCCCTTAGCACGACGACAGAAAAGGCGCCCTCCAGGCACTCAAAGACGAGGCGCTCCCTGTGCCCTGCCCTGCAGACACGCAGGTTGTGGTCGGCGCCGTCCACGACAGAGGGCATGGACAGCCTGAGCCCGCCCGCCAAGACGCACTTTAGATTGCCCCCGATCATGTTGGCCAGTTCGCCGAGCACATCCCGCACCACGTCATCCACGGTCTCGGGCTTCTCCATCGAAAGAAAGCGGGCTGCGAAGGCGCATGCCTGCCTGCGGCCGCACTCCAGCGCCAACGCTCCTTTCCAATCGCCCGCCAAATGGATAGTCGCTGTCAACCGGTCCGCGCCAGGGATCCAGGACTGGCCGGATTCGCTGACTTCCAGGCCCACCATGGTACTGAACACGTATTCCACGATCTGCGCCAGTTCGCCCAGATGTATTTCGATCGAGTCGGCCGGCATAGGCATCCTTTCAGCGTGCGACGTACACGGTTGCATTTCCCACGGTCAGTCTTTCAAAAAACTCTCCGGCGCCAAATGCGGTTTCAGCACCGCCCAGAAGCAGCCAGGCGCCGCGAAACAGAGTGCCGTGGAGTTCTTTCAAGATGTTCATCTTTGTCATGGCGTCGAAATAGATCATGACATTGCGGCAGAAAACCAGATCGAAAGGTCCAAGGGCGCGCATGCTTTTGCGCAGGTCGATGAGCTCAAAACTGACCATACGGCGTACCTGACCGCTCAAATGCCAGTCGGTGCCTGAACGGCGAAAATGCTTAATGAGGAGGGCTGCCGGCAGGCCTCTGTTCACTTCGATCTGCTGGTAGGTTCCGGACCGGGCGCGTTCGACAACCTGGGAGGAGAAGTCAGTGCCAAGAATCTGAATGTCCCAGCCGCTCAACCCCGCCTCTATGAGAAGCATGGCCAGGCTGTAGGCTTCCTGCCCCGTCGAGGACGCAGCCGACCAAAAGCGCAACTTCTTGGTATCTTCACGTTCTTTGATCAACCGGGGCAATAGAACATTTCGAATGGCGTCGTAGTGGGAAGGATCGCGGAAGAAGTAGGTCTCGTTGGTCGTCATGGCTTCCACCACCCGGTGGTTAACCTCCGGCTGACGGCAAGACTGGATGAGCACGCACAAGTCGTCAATGGACTCCAGGCCGAGTTGCCTGACGATGGGCGCGAGGCGGCTTTCGAAGAGGTAGTGCTTATCCTCTTCAAGCACGATGCCCGCATAGGAATAGACGTGCTCCTGGAGAAACTTGTAATTCTTCGGATTGATCACCGCGACTGAGGCTTGGCCAGACATCCATCTGCTCCCTTAGAGCGTTTTCGATTCACTCGTTGACATTGCAGCATCGTGCAAGGCGGCTTTTACTTCCACCCCAGCGACGAAGACCTGTCGCTGGGGACCCCGGCTAAGGAAAAAGCCGCTCGGCTGCATGATTGCTGTAAAGGGCAGAATCGAAAACGCTGTAGGCCCGGTCCACCCTGCGCAAAATTTCCGGCACGACCTGGTCGAGCGGCAGCACGGAGTCGGCAAGGCCGGCATTCACTACCGCGCCGGGCATTCCCCACACCACGCTGGAGGCCTCGTCCTGCGCGAGGATGGTCGCGCCCTGAGCCTTCAGGATCTCGGCGCCGCGCAGCCCATCCTGACCCATGCCAGTGAGTATGACGGCAATGACCGCGCCGCCATACGCCTCGCCGATCGAGGAAAAGAGCGCATCGACCGCGGGCCGGCACGAGTTCTGCGGCGGCGACTGATCCAGGCGCACACGCGCTCCACTGCCATTGCCGGCCACCTTAAGATGAAAGTCTCCTGGCGCAATCAAAATCTTGCCGGCCTCCACCTGATCGCCCTGGCTCGCCTCTTTGACGATCAGCCGGCAAGAAGAGCAAAGACGCTCGGCAAGAAACCGCGTAAACAGGGGCGGCATGTGCTGCACAATCAGAATCGGCAGGGGAAACCCGGCCGGCAGTTGCGGCAAGATGGCGCCCAGAGCGGCCGGCCCCCCAGTAGAAACTCCGATGGCTACGACTTTGGGCCGCACTTTCGTGCTCTGCGGGACTGGCTTGAGGCGCCCGAGCGGCGGCGGCGCTTGAACCTCGGCCGGCGCCGGCCCGGCCGCGATGCGGCCTCGTCCCGGCAGAACGAAGAACTGCTTGATCTTTGGAATGAGTTCTTCCCGCAGGCGCGCCATGGAGCGATCGAGCGACCCTTCATTCGAAGCCTTGGTCACATAGTCGCTGGCGCCGAGAGTCAACGCTTCCAGGGTAATGGCCGCGCCGCGCTCGGTGAGCGTGCTGAACATGATGACGCGCAGTTGAGGATAGTCCTGGCGCAGGCGGCGCAGCGTTTCCAGGCCGTCCATCTCGGGCATCTCGATGTCCAGCGTGAGAACGTGGGGATTGTACTGCGGTATCCGTTGCAGTGCGATGGCGCCGTTGGCTGCCGCTCCCACCACCTCAAGTTCCTCATCCCCCTCGAGAGCGTGAGTGACCAGGCGGCGGATGACTACCGAGTCGTCCACCACCAGTACACGAATCCGCTCTCCAGGCTGGAGAATTTGCTTATTCACCGCGGGCATGGCGCACTTCTCAAGGGTGGATTCCCGCAAGCTGAAGCTTCTCCGCGAGAATTTCTTCAGTAAACGGCTTCATCACATACTCGTTGGCCCCCGCTTCCAGGGCTTCCGCGATGCGGTCGATTTCGGTCTCCGTGGTCACCATGACCACCGCCAGCGAAGCAAGGGCGGGATCCTGGCGCAAACGCTTCAGCAAATCGAGGCCGTTGATCTCCGGCATATTCCAATCCGCCAGAACCAGCGTCAGCGCGCTCTTCTCGGCTGCAATCACTTCCAGGGCCTCTCTGCCGTTGGCAGCCTCCAGGACCTCATACCCGAGCTGCTTCAGGGTCCTGGCGAGGAGCATTCGAATGGCCCTTGAATCGTCCACGACCAATGCTTTTGCCATCAATTCACCTGTAGTTCTCCGAGGAGCGATGGGGCGCGGCCTGAGGGATGATTTCGATCCTTCAAGCCGCGTCCATGGCGGTCGATTCGATCAGAACGTGAACCTCGAAACGACCTTTTGCAGTTGGGCCGCCATGCGGCTCAGCTCCTGCGACGCCTTCTGCGTGTCGTTGGCGCCCTGCGTGGTGTTCTTGGCCGCCAGGGCCACGCCGCCGATGTTCTTGGCAATGTCGCCTACCCCTGCGGCGGCTTCGGTTACGCTCTTGCCGATCTCATTGGTGGTCGCCGTCTGTTCTTCCACCGCCGAGGCGATGCTATTGGAGATGTCGTTGATCTGGTTGATGATCGTACTAATCTCCTCGATCGCCGTGACCGCCCCCTTGGTGTCGCCCTGAATGGCCTCGATCTTCTGACCGATATCTTCAGTCGCCTTGGCGGTCTGCTTGGCAAGCTCCTTCACCTCGTTGGCCACCACCGCGAAGCCTTTGCCCGCCTCGCCGGCGCGCGCGGCTTCAATGGTGGCGTTGAGAGCCAGCAGGTTGGTTTGCTGCGCGATCGAGGTAATTACCTTGATCACGTTGCCGATCTCCTGGCTGGACTCGCCCAGTTTCTTCACGGTCTCGTTGGTGGAATGCGCCACGCTGACCGCATTCTTGGCCACCCGGGCCGATTCATTGGCATTCTTGGCGATCTCGCGGATCGAAGCCTGCATCTCCTCAGAGGCCGAAGCCACCGAGGCGACGTTTGCCGAGACCTCTTCGCTGGCCGCCGACACCACGTTGGCCTGCGTCGCGGTCTCCTCCGCGTTGCCCGCCATCTGCTGGCTGACCGCCGTCAGTTCTTCGGACGAGGACGCCAGCGCCGCAGCGTTCTCCGCGGTAACCTTCAGCGGCTCGACGACCATCTCCAGAGTCTTGTTGATCCCCTCGACGATCTTGCGATAGTCGCCGGTGTGCCTGGCGGCATCTGCACGGGTGCCAAGCTTTCCCTCGGCAGCCGCCTTGACCAGTGTGTCCGTGTCGGCAATGAGACCATTGATATTGGTCTTGAGCAGCGCCAGCCACTCATGAATCTGGTCCTGGTCGGAAGCTTTGGCCATGGTGGCGGACATATCGCCATTCGCCACCTTGGTGACGTAAGCGATCAGATCGGTGAGCCAGGCATGCACGCCGTTGATGGCATCCTTCATCTTGGCGTGGTCGCCCTTGCAGTCGATTTCGACCCTCTCGCGCAGGTTGCCGCCGCGTATCAGCGTGAGCACGCGATTGCCTTCGCCGATGGGCAGCAGGATGGCGTCCAGCATCTCGTTGACGCCCTTCACGATGCCCGCGTAGGCGCCCTGGAACTGCTCGGGTTTGCCGCGCTCCGAGAGTTGCCCTTCGTGCGAAGCCGCCGTCAGCCGCCCCAACTCCTTCTGCAGCCCTTGCAGCACCACGGCCACGTTGTTGACCGCCCGCTTCATCTTCTCGTGGTCGCCCTTGTAGGTTTCCGCGATCAGCTCGTCGATCTTGCCATTGGAGATCTGGGCCAGAATGCGGTTGCCTTCGCCGATGGGCAGCAGGATGGCGTCCAGCATCTCGTTGACGCCCTCGACGATCTTGCGGTAGTCGCCCTGGTGCTTGGCGGCGTCGGCGCGGGTGGCCAGCTTGCCTTCCGCCGACGCCTTGATCAGCGCGCCGGTCTCGGCGACCAGCGCGTTGATCGCGTCGATGCAGGTGTTGAGGTTGTTCTTGATCTCGTTGAAGTCGCCGTTGTAGGTGTCGGTGATCTTCGGCGGAATGTCGCCCTTGGAGATCCGGTCCACGTACTCGGCCGCCACATTCAGCGGTCCGATGACCGCGTCCAGCGTGTCGTTCACGCCCTCGACGATCTTGCGGTAGTCGCCCTGGTGCTTGGAGGCGTCGGCGCGGGTGGCCAGCTTGCCCTCCACGGCCGCCTTGGTCAGCATGGCGGTGTCGGCGACCAGCGCGTTCACCGCGTCGATGCAGGTGTTCAGGTTGTTCTTGATCTCGTTGAAGTCGCCGTTGTAGGTGTCGGTGATCTTGGGCGGGATGTCGCCCTTGGAGATGCGGTCCACGTACTCCGCCGCCACGTTCAGCGGGCCGATGACCGCGTCCAGCGTGTCGTTCACGCCTTCGACGATCTTGCGGTAGTCGCCCTGGTGCTTGGAGGCGTCGGCGCGGGTGGCCAGCTTGCCCTCCACGGCCGCCTTGGTCAGCATGGCGGTGTCGGCGACCAGCGCGTTCACCGCGTCGATGCAGGTGTTGAGGTTGTTCTTGATCTCGTTGAAGTCGCCGTTGTAGGTGTCGGTGATCTTGGGCGGGATGTCGCCCTTGGAGATCCGGTCCACGTACTCCGCCGAGACGTTCAGCGGGCCGATGACCGCGTCCAGCGTGTCGTTCACGCCTTCGACGACCTTGCGGTAGTCGCCCTGGTGCTTGGAGGCGTCGGCGCGGGTGGCCAGCTTGCCCTCCACGGCCGCCTTGGTCAGCAGGGCGGTGTCGGCGACCAGCGCGTTCACCACGTCGATGCAGGTGTTGAGGTTGTTCTTGATCTCGTTGAAGTCGCCGTTGTAGGTGTCGGTGATCTTGGGCGGAATGTCGCCCTTGGAGATCCGGTCCACGTACTCCGCCGCCACATTCAACGGTCCGATGACCGCGTCCAGCGTGGCGTTCACGCCTTCGACGACCTTGCGGTAATCGCCCTGGTGCTTGGAGGCGTCGGCGCGGGTGGCCAGCTTGCCTTCCACGGCCGCCTTGGTCAGCATGGCGGCGTCGGCGACCAGCGCGTTCACCACGTCGATGCAGGTGTTGAGGTTGTTCTTGATCTCGTTGAAGTCGCCGTTGTAGGTGTCGGTGATCCTGGGCGGGATGTCGCCCTTGGAGATGCGATCCACGTATTCGGCGGATACGTTCAGCGGCTTGATTACCGCGTCCAGCATCTCATTCAGACTTTCCAGGATGGTTCGGCCGCCACCTTCAAAATGGCCGACTTGCGCCCGCTCCCCGAGGCGGCCTTGCTTTAGAGCGGAGGATACCCTAAGAATTTCTTCCTGCAGTGGGTTCCTCGTTTGCGTTTCCTGCATATCCGTTTCTTCGCGGTCCAATACGGCGGCGCCGGTGGACGTTGCTCGGCCGGGGCGAGCCCCATGACCGTTATTGCCTTGCCTTGCCATTGTCGTTGCTCCTCTGTGTTCCTGTTTGGTTATTTCGCCGCCACCGGCGCCTGATTGTTGAGTTCTTTTTGCCTTCCGCCAGCCGGCGCGCTTGCCGCGGCCAGCCTTTCGGATTCGCGCAGCCTCTGGTTGCAGCGCTCGGTCAGCGGAGGGCCGTGCCCAAAGTAGATGCAGCGCACATCGCGGGCGCACAGTTTCTCCAATGCCGCCCGGAACCCGGCCTCGTAACTGCTCCCCGGCGAGGTGATCACGAGCGGCGAGTCGCCGGCGAAGAGCACGCCTTCCGTCTGGTTGTACAGGCAGATCGAGTCGCTGCTGTGACCGGGGAAGTACATCACCTCGAAGACCGCGTCGCCCATGCGCAGAGTGTCGCCATCGCTGAGCAGGCCGTCGACGCCTTCAAGATTCGGCGAAAAGGCCCACACCTTGGGGCGGAACGCCGTGCGCACCTCGGGCAGCAGCGCACAGTGATCGGAATGGCTGTGGGTCAGCACCACCTGTTCCACGGGCCATTTACCGAGCCCGGTGGGCGCCTTCTCGATGCTCGCAAAGATAGCCGGATCGGCGCCCACATCCACGAGGGTGTTCACATCCTCCAACTGGCTCGCGTCGCCGAGCACCAGGTAAACCTGGGAGGTATACATCCGGCCGCTGCTCGCTAACGTCACGACTCGCATGCACCGGCCTCCACTTTGCGAAACAGTTGTCCGCCGGGAATCACCCGCTCAAACAGGCACGCCAGCTCCTTTGGCATCTCCTGGGTCTGCTCGGTGGCGAAGAAACCGCCCGGCCCGAGCGCCCGGTGAAACATCTTCAGCACTTCAATTCTTTCCGCGGGCTGAAAATGGAGCAGCACGTTCTTGCACAGGACCAGCGAGTAATCATGGCCGATTTCCTGGAAGGAAAGAAGATCGTGCCATCGAAAGGCGACTCGCTGCCGTACCTTGTCGATTACGCGCAGGTGGCCCGGCTTGCCGTTGGCTTCGAAGTACTTTTCCAGGATGCCCTCCGGCAACCGCGACAACTCCTCCTGCGGGTAGAGGCCCGCCTCGATGATCCGGGCGAACTGGCCGGTGCTCTCTACGTCGGTGGCGTCGATACGAAGATTGTTGAAGGCGAAGTGTCCCATGCGCTCGGCAAACAGGATGGACAGCGTATACGGCTCTTGCCCCATGGCCGCGCCTGCATCCCAGATGCGAGGATGGTTGCGGCCGGCCATCGCGGGCAGCGAGTGCTCCACGACCTGCTCCAGGACTTGTTGGTCGCGAAAAAAGAACGTGAAAGCCAATCCGATTTCCCCTTTGCACTCCGGGTTGCAGCCGGCGCCTGAATGCCTTTGCTTGCAGCGGCAGGCGCTACGCCACCCTCTCGACGGCCAGATCCACCGTTCGCCCCGTATCGAGCACCAGCAACAGCCGGTCCTTCAGCTTGTAGACTCCATGGATGATCTCCCGCGCCGCCGGATCGAGGTTCTCCGGAGGCCGTTCGTAGGTAGCCGCATCCACATCGAGCACGTCTCCGATCTCGTCGACCAGCAAGCTCACGGCGCCGTCATCGGTGCGGATGACAACGTTGGTGGGCATCTGGCCGCCGGCGCGAGGCGGCAAGCCGAGCCGCCGCCGCAGATCGATGGCGGTGACGATCTGTCCGCGCAGGTTGATCAGCCCCTCGATAACCTGCGGAGCTTTCGGCACGTGGGTCATCTGCTGGAAGCGCAAAACCTCCTGAACGCGAAGGACGTCCACTCCGAAGAACAGGTCAGCCACGAAAAACGTTGAAAACTGCCCGCTGGTCTGCGCAAACTCCGATTTCGGGGCCGCGATTTCGCTCGTCATTGGTTATCTCTCCTCTGCCACAGAGGCCAACTCCGCCTCTGTGAACGCGGGCGCAGCCTCAGGGGCAGCCTGCGCCGATGCCAGCCGCGCCACCGACTCCAGCAAGGCCTCCCGGTCGAACTTATCCTGGCAGTCCTCGAAACCCGCGGCCTGGGCGGCGGATAACTTGATTTGTCCGGCCGCATCCGTCAACGCCAGGACCGGAATTCGCTGCCACTCCGGCCGCCCGCGCAGGGCGGCGCAAAGAGACGCAGCACCTTGGGGCGGAAGATCCAGCGCCGCGACCACGACATCTGCCGGCTGCCGCTTCATCTCGCGAATCGCCTCGTCCAGATCTGCGGCCTCCAAGACCCGGTAACCGGCTATGTCCAGGGAACTGCGGATCAGACCGCGCGAGAACGCCGAAGCGTCAGCGACGAGGATGGTCTTGCCGGTCCCGGATCCGCCTCTGCCCTGGAACCAGGTCTCGGCGGCCATGTGAATGACCTCGTTGAGATCCAGGAAATCCGTGACTCGCTTGCTGACCACCGCCGAGCCGAGCAGTCCCTTGCGGCTGGATTTCTGGCGCACCACGACGGCCTCTTCGGCGACATCCAGTATCTGGTCGACCACCACTCCCACGCTGCGGTCGCCGTCGTTGAAGACCACCACCTGAAGGGGATCGGGCGCCTGCTCCTGGCCGGGCGCGCCGGGTTCGAGCAGCGCCCGCAGAGGCACCAGGGGCAGAATGCGATTCCGGTACTGCACCACCTGGCTTCCGCCCGCGGACTCGATGGAGCTCAAGGGAAACTCCTCCAGCCTGGCGACCAGAGAGAGCGGAACGGCCAGCCGCTCGAAGGCGCCGGCCCGGAACAGGAGCAGCCGCTGCTGCTTGATGTCCGATTGCGACTTCTGTTCCACCGCCGCGCGCGCCTGCTCCCGGGATTCGGCCAGCACTCCGGAGCGCTGGCCGATGCCCAGCACGTCGAGGATGAGGGCCACGCGGCCGTCGCCCATGATGGTCGCGCCGGCGTATTCCGTGAGCCCTTTCAACTGCTTGCCCAAAGGCTTGACCACGATCTCCTGAGTGTCGTTGATGCCATCGACCACCAGTCCGAACTGCCGGTCTTCGGCTTGCAGAACCACGATGTTGACCGCCTCAGTCCGCTCGGCCGTTTTCAAGCCCAGCACCTGATTCAGGTAGGCAATGGGCAGCAGGCTGCCGCGCCGGCGATAGACCGGAGTTCCGTGCACATGCTCGATGTGCTTTTCCTTGGAATCCCCCTCCAGGCGAATCAACTCCAGCAAACTGACCTGGGGAATAACGAACCGCTCCCCGCCACTCATAATCACCAGGCCGGGAATGATGGCCAGAGTAAGAGGAATCTTGAGCTTGACCGTCGAGCCCTCGCCGGCCCGGCTGAAAATATCGACGACGCCGCCGATCTTTTCGATGTTGGACTTCACCACGTCCATGCCCACGCCGCGTCCGGAGACGTTGGTTACGGTTTGCGCGGTTGAGAAGCCGGGCAGGAAGATCAGGTTCAGCGCCTCGCGATCGCTCAGCTTCTCCGCCTGTTCGGATCGCAGAAGCGCCTTTTCCACTGCCTTCTGCTTGACCCGCGCCACGTCAATCCCCGCCCCGTCATCGGCGATTTCAATGTTGACCTGCCCGCCTTCGTGATAGGCGCGCAGCGAAAGTCTTCCCTGCGGCGGTTTGCCGGCGCGCGCCCGGACTTCAGGCGGTTCGATGCCGTGGTCGCACGAATTGCGTACCAGGTGCACAAGCGGGTCTTTGATGGCCTCGATGATGGTCCGGTCGAGTTCTGTATCGGCGCCGTCCATCTCCAGTTGAATCTGCTTTCCCAGCGCCACCGCCATGTCGCGCACCACGCGCGGCAGCTTGTTCCAGACCATGCCGATGGGTTGCATGCGCGTCTTCATGACGCCCTCTTGCAACTCCGTGGTGATCAGGTTCAGGCGCTGTGAAGTGGTATTGAGAGCGGCATCTTCCCGGTCGGTGTTGAACTGGAGGATCTGATTACGGGTAAGCACGAGCTCCCCGACCAGATCCATAAGCTTGTCCAGAAGCCCGACTCCCACCCGGATATTGGCGTCGGCCACGGCGGACGGCTTGACGCCGTTGGTTTCGGCTTTCAGCGCTTCGGGGATAGCGCAGGAGAAACTCTCGCCCTGAGGTTCGGCCAGTGGAGCGGGCGCCAGACTGGAACCGGGCTCGCTCCCGGCGTCCGCCGGCGCATGCGCAGCCTGACGCAACCTCTCCGCCAGGTCTTCAAATCGGTCCTGGCCTTCCTCTCCGCTGGCTTCGATGGAGGCCAGCACCTTGCGGGTGGCGTCGACCGTTTCCAGGATGAGCGAGATCAGAGACGGCGTGAGTTCCCGTTTCCCATCGCGCAACTGGCTGAGAAGGCTTTCGGCTTGATGGGTAATCCGCTCCAAGGTTGAAAATGCGAAGAAGCCGCACGTGCCCTTGATGGTGTGAATGGTGCGGAAGATGCTGGCCAGCAACGCCGTCTCTTGAGGGCGTTTCTCCAGTTCAACCAGTTCCTGATCCAGGCGCGAGAGGTTCTCATGACTCTCGACTAGGAATTCACGAATCACATCCTGATCTTGCATGGGGGTGTTCTCATCCTGATCCTGCATGGAAGTGTTCTCCAAGGTGCCCGAAGACGGTTCCTTACCGGTTCATTCGTGCATTGACGCAGAGCTTTCTCTGGCCTGACAGGCATTCACGAAGATGGAAGGACTGACAGCACTGAAACTGATCACTTTATCGGCCACGGAACGGAGAGGTTGAATTGATTTCGTTTAATCTTCAGATGAAATTCATTCGGAGGGGAGAGTCCAAGCCACCGTCTGACCGCTTTGCTGTTGACTTTCATGAGGGTTAGCTGCGAAAGACAACCTTATTTCGTCAAGCCTCCTCAGTCCCAAGGAAGATCGAAAGCGCGAAGGACTCGGGACACTCCCTTGAATTACGGCATTTTCGGAAACGCTGTGGACTGTTGAGGACCGTGTATGTGGATTTTTCTTGGGAAAAATCCACTCGGCAGTCGTGGTTTCGGTCTACACCATTTCCGAAAATGCTATAGGCGCCAGAAAACTACGAGCTCTGGGATCAGCCCGGATGTGGAAATCGAAGGGGATGAAGTTTTGACGAGGCACAGGGCAAATACCAGGACTTGCATGGGTTTTGCCAGAAAGTTGCAGCCGCCGATCGGGAACAACTAGGGCTGCTGGCGAAAGAGGGAGCCGAGCTTTTTCTTCGTTGCCCGCCGCACGCGTTTAATTCTCTTGGCCTCGGCGGATTCTTTGCGCCAGCGCAGGAAATCGCGAGCGCATCTCTTTATTTTTTGTGCTAGACTTGCCCGTTCGTTTATAGGGGGCGTTATCCATGCGGTTTTCCATCGTTTTCCGCGGCGCAGCGCTGGGCCTGTTGTGCGTTGCGCCGATTCTCGCGCAGCAGATTCAATTCCAGCAGCCCACTGAGGCGGAACTGAAGATGACCTCCGACCCCATGGCTCCGGGGGCGGCGGCGGTCTACCTTGACATCGTGCAGAACGCCAACGATCCGTTGCACACCCAGAGCTACTATGCGCGCATCAAGGTGCTCACGGATAAGGGCAAGGAGCTGGCGACGGTCCAGCTACCTTATCTCCAGGGCGGCGAGACCATCGATAACATCCGGGGCAGGACCATCCATCCCGACGGAACCGTAATTCCCTTGACCGTCAAGCCGGAAGATCTGCTGATCGCCAAAAGCGGGAACGAGCAGATCGAGCGCAAGGTCTTCACGCTGCCCAGCGTGGAAGTGGGCAGCATCCTCGAATATAGTTACGACCTGGGCTACGGCGAGAATTATTACTCATCGCCGAGATGGGAGATTCAGCGGCCGTACCTGGTGCACAAGGCGCACTACGAGTTCACGCCATATGCGGCATTTACGCCGGGATATGTGCCGGGCGAACGAGGCATGACCGGTTCCTATCTGGAGGACGCCAAGGGGCACCTGCTCGATAATCTTCTCTGGGAGGTCAGATTGCCTCCGGGCGTGATCCTCGATAGGGCCCCGGCAACGGGCCGGTTCACCGTGGACGTGACCAATGTTCCGCCCATTCCGGATGAGGAGTGGATGCCGCCCATCAGCAGCCTCTTATACAAGGTGCAGTTCTATTACTCGTATGCCGGCGAAGGGAGCCAATTCTGGGTCGATACCGGCAAGCAATGGGCCAAAGATGTGAGCCGCTTCGCCGATCCGTCCAAAGCCATTCAGGCCGCGGTAGACGGCATCGTCGCTCCGGGCGACAGCGATCAGGTGAAGGCGCAAAAGCTCTACGCCGCCGTGCAGGCGCTGAACAATACCGATTACACGCGCCAAAAGAGCGCGTCGGAACTCAAGCAGTTGAAGATCAAGGCGGCCAAGCGCGCCCAAGACACTTGGGCGCAGAAGAGCGGGTCCAGCAACGACATCGCCATGCTCTACCTGGCCATGGCCCGCGCCGCGGGCCTTCAGGCTTACGCCGTCGAGGTGGAAGACCGCGACCAGGGGATCTTCGATCCCACCTATCTCGACGCCGACCAATTTGACGACATGCTGGTGATCCTGAACATTGGCGGCAAGCAAACTCTGCTCGATCCCGGCGAAAAAACGTGTCCCTTCGGGATGGTGCGCTGGAATCACTCCGACACCGTGGGCTTGCGCGAGAGCTCTCAGGGCCTCGGCTTTACCAACACTCCGCCTCAGGACTACACCCAGAACACTACGCTGCGCACCGGAGACATCACGCTGGACGATCACGGCGGGGTAAGCGGAGTGTTCTATATTACGATGACCGGCCAGGAGGCCATACGCTGGCGGCAACTGGCGCTCGAAAACGACATCTCCGAGGTCAAGAAGAAGTTTGACAACGAGTTTCAGGCGATGGTTCCCGCTGGCGTGGAAGCGCATGTCGATCACTTTCTTGCGTTCGACGATCCGAATTCAAACCTGGTCGCCGTTGTCGATGCCAAGGGATCGATAGGCACGGCAGCGGGTAAGGCCTTTATCCTGCCCGCCTTCTTCTTTGAAACCCGCACGCAAGAGCCGTTTGTGAACGAGGCCAAGCGGCTGGAGCAGGTGGATATGCACTACGGCGATGAGGTCATCGACAAGATCGCCTACCATCTGCCCGCCGGCGTGACCGTGGAGGGCGCGCCCCAAGACGGCACCAACGTTTGGCCGGGACAGGCAGCGTATGCCGTGAAGATAGAGAAGGCGCCGGGGCAGATCACCATCACCCGCCAGCTTGTGCGCGGGTTCACACTGGTCAAGCCCGAAGATTACCAGCAACTGCACGGCTTTTACGCCAAGGTGGCCGCGGCTGACCAGCAGGAAATTGTGCTCGATGCGGCTCCGGCGGTGAAGGGCAACTGATGCGCCTGCGCGTTTTCGTTCCATCCTTCCTTTACGCGGCGGCTGGGGTTGGCGCGGCGTTTTTAGGGCTTGCATCCGTGGCCGCAGCCAAAGAGCCCGCGCCGCAATGGGCGCTCGACGCCGCGAAAATACCGACGCCGGCGAACGCCGGCGACGCGGCGGCGGTTGTGCTCTCGGACACCCGCGTAATCACGGTGGACAGCGACAATCGCGCCGTCGAGCAGTCGCGTTACGCGGTGCGCATTCTCCAGCCAGAGGGACGGAGCTATGCGCATTGCTACGCCGAGTACGATGTAGACCTGAAACTGGACTACCTCCGTTCCTGGACCATCGCTCCCGGCGGGCGCCAGTTTCAGGCCATGAAGACGGATTTTATCGATAGCGGCGCCTACGATGCGCCCATCCTGCAATTCACCGAACGCATCCGCACGGTGATCCCGCCGGGCGCCGATCCGGGCGCGGTGGTGGTGTGCGAAACCGAGCAGCATCTGCGCCCTTATATGAGCTCGGAGTTCTGGCAGATCCAACTTCCCATTCCGGTGGTGGAGGAGTCGCTCGATTTGATTCTTCCTTCCGGCGGCCATTATGCGGACTCATGGAGCCGGTATGCGCCGGTGAAGCCGGTGGAGGTTGGTCCCGGCGATCTTCGCTGGGAGATCAAGAATATGCCCGCTCTCGATCTGGAAAATCTGCGCGCCACACCGCCCTTGGAGGCTCTGGCGGCGCGCACGGACGTCATGTGGGGCAGTACTGCTGCCCAGGGAGTGGCCAACCAATGGCGGGCCATCGGCGAGTGGCAGGACCAGCTGGAAGCGGGCCGCGCCGACCCAACGCCGGAGATTACGGCTGCGGCCCAGCAGCTCGTTGCCGGAGCGCCCGATTTCTACACCAAGCTGAGCCGGATCACCGAGTACATCCAGAAAAATATACGCTATTTCATCGTGGTCACCGGTATTGGAGGCTGGCAGGCGCACTACGCAAGCGAAATTTTCCGCAACCGCTACGGCGATTGCAAGGATAAGACCACGCTGCTTATTGCCATGCTTAAGGCCGTGGGCATCCGCGCCTATTATCTGGACGTTGACAGCGAGCGCGGCGTCATCAACCCGGCCGCTCCCTCGCTTGTGGGCGACCACATGGTCACCGCCATCGAGCTGCCGGAGGGCGAAAACGATCCGCGGCTGATGGCGCGGGTGAAGGCGGTCACCGGCAAGACCCTGCTCATCTTCGATCCCACCGACGAGGAGACGCCCGTGGGGCTCATCCGGGGGCAGTTGCAGGGAGCGTACGGCAATTTGGCCGACGGCGCCAACAGCCAGGTCCTCGAAATGCCCGTGCTGCCGCCTGATTCGGCGGGCATCGACCGCACGGGCTCCTTCGTTCTGGCAGCGGACGGGACGCTCACTGGCACGGACACCAGCGTCTTCACCGGCGGCGAGGCGGCCAACGAGCGCTATTTTCTCAAGGACAACGACTCCAACGATGTGCGCCGCCAGATGGAAACGTCCCTGAGCGCCGATCTTCCCGGCCTCACGCTGAAGGACTACGCCTTCCAGCAGGCCGGCGGCCTGAACCAGCCGCTCACCCTCAGTCTTCACCTGAGCGCCGCCAATTACTTGCACAGCGCCGGCTCGCTGATCCTGGTGCGCCCGCGCGTCTTCGGCAGCGACGCGCGCGCCGTGCCCGACGCGAGCCAGACCGCCAAGCACAGCTATCCCATCGAGATCGGCTACCCCGGCCGCTGGCGATCGAGCTTCGACATCACTTTGCCTCCCGGCTACGCGGCGGTCGATACTCCCGATGCGGTAAATGTCGACGTCGGCTTCGCCAGCTACCGCTCCGCAACCACGATCAAGGGCAACGTGCTCCACTACGCGCGCGAATATATCGTGCGCCAGGTGGAGATTCCGGACACGGAGGCCGCCAACCTGCGCAAGCTCGAAGGGGCCATCATCGAGGACGAACAAGGCGCCGCGGTGCTCAAAAAGCAATAGCCGCGGGCTTTACGCCGCAGCGTGTCTCCGGTTATCCATTGAGGTATGAACCTTCCACTTTTTTCTGCCTTCCAACTACGCTCGGTTGAGTTTGCCAACCGCATCGGCGTTTCGCCCATGTGCCAGTACTCCTGTCAAGACGGATTCGCCACCGATTGGCATCTTGTCCACCTGGGCTGCCGCGCCCAGGGCGGCGCGGGTATGGTGATTATGGAAGCCTCAGCCGTCCTGCCCGAAGGGCGCATCTCGCCCGCCGATCATGGGATCTGGAAGGACGAGCACATTCCGGGTCTGGCGCGCATTGTGCAGTTTCTGCACGTGCAGGGCGCGCGGGCCGGCATTCAACTGGCCCACGCCGGACGCAAGGGCAGCACCGCGTCGCCTTTTGTTGGCGAAGGTTGGGTGATGCCCGAGGACGGCGGCTGGCAGCCGGTGGGCCCGAGTGAGTTGGCCTTCGCACCGAACTACGCTGTGCCCAGGGCGCTGGACCGCGCCGGCATCGACGCCGTGATCGAGGGCTTTCGCCAGGCCGCGCGGCGGGCGCTCAAGGCAGGCTTCGACTTCGTGGAGATCCACGCCGCGCACGGCTATCTGCTCCACGAGTTTCTTTCGCCGCTTGCCAACCAGCGTGGCGACGGCTATGGCGGCAGCTTTGAGAACCGCGCGCGGCTGCTCATGGAGGTCGCCCAAACGGTCCGCGCCGAGTGGCCTGCCCACTTGCCGCTCTTCGTCCGCATCTCCGCCACCGACTGGGCCGAGGGAGGCTGGACCGCGGACGAATCGGTGCGCCTTGCACGGCTGTTGCGCGAGCTGGGCGTTGACCTGGTGGATGTGTCCTCCGGGGGCATGGTTCCCAACGCACAAATTCCCGCCGGCCCCGGTTTTCAGGCGCCATTCGCCGCCCGCATCCGCCGCGAGGCGGGGATTGCCACGGCCGCGGTGGGCTTGATTACCGAGCCCGCACAGGCCAACGCCATCATCGCCGCGGGCGAGGCCGACGTGGTTCTGTTGGCCCGCCAGATGTTGCGCGATCCTTACTGGCCGCTCCACGCCGCTGAGGCTCTGGGCGCGCAGACAAGCTGGCCGGCGCAATATATGCGCGCGGCGCCGCAGGGGTCGCCGGCTCGCGCGCCCGTGGTCCGCCCTGAAAACGGGTGAGCAGAGCAGATTCAGAGTTCCCGTTCTGCTGCCAAGATCGTGCAAGGTGGCTTTTTCTTGAGGAAAAAGCCACGCGGCTGCATCGGGCTCCCTTACATCAACTCTGAATCTGCTGTAACGCCGGCGGCGAAGACAGTTGAAGCCCCGGCCGGGCGGCTCTAGACCGGTGGCGGCAGGGAACGATCGGCATTCCTTTCGAAGAAAAACAGGTCCCCGGGCTGGCAATCAAGCACTTCACACAAACGTTCCAGGGTGCTGAAGCGAATAGCCCTGGCGCGACTGGTCTTGAGAACGGAGAGGTTCTGCGGTGTGATCCCCACGAGTTCCGCCAAAGTGTTCAGCCGCATCTTGCGCCGCGCCAGCATCACGTCTACGTTGACAACAATCGGCATCTTGTCCTCTCCGCTGTCAGATGGTGAGTTCGTTCTCTTCGTGAAGATCGGCCGCCATGTCCATGAACCATGCGATCACGATGACGATGGCGCCGATGACGAGCGCGTCAGCATGGCCCTGGAACGTCATCGGCGGATGCGACGAGAGGGCGAGCGATAAGGCCCACACGAAGTTCATGACGCCCCACAGCAAACAGGCGATGCCGAATTGGCGCATGTGGCGTACAGACTCACGCGTGAAAACTTCTCCGCGAGAGTAGCTTCCAAAAAGCCGATGAAGGCGGTAGAAGCAGTTGAGCAGAACCGCCCAGGTCAAAGCGGTTACCGCGCCCAGAGCAAGACGGTGGCCGAGCGTCAGGCCGGCGGTTCCGAAGATCACATTCCCCCCGTAGTTGATGCCTCCGGCTCCGGAGACCACGCTGACAATGCAACCAATTCCCACGAGGGCTACGAGCGCCATCAGAACTTTGCATATCGCGCGCAGAACGACGCTGGCCTTCTCGATCTTTTGCAGTTTTGCCTGGTTTTCGGGTCGCATAAATGCTCCTTTCCAAAAGCTCTTGCACCTCACGGCCGCTTTGGGCGTCGCAGCAGCGCGGTTTCGGCGCTGACTGCGTTGAATCCGTCGAGGTACTCGTTCATAGTCAGAATCATACCCTTGTTTTATCGATTGTCAATAGTATTTTAGTGTTTATCGATAAATTATACATAAAAGTCGATACAATAGTGAATTAGGGAACTGCTCATCGGGGTGCGCAAAAACGCCACGGGCGCAGCCGATTGGCTGCGCCCGTAGCTTGTTGCGGGGTTGCGTTGTTACTTGCTCCCGGTTTGCTGGCTGGAACCGCTCTGCTTTTCCTCAAGCGCGGCCTGCGCCGCCGCCAACCTCGCCGTGAGCAGGCGGAAGGGCGAGCAGGAGACGTAGTTGAGCCCGACCCGGTGGCAGAACTTGACGCTCTCCGGATCGCCGCCATGCTCGCCGCAGATGCCCACTTTAAGCGTGGGGCGGGTCTTGCGGCCGTTATTGGTGGCCATCTTCACCAGTTGCCCCACGCCCGCCTGGTCGAGGGTGGCGAAGGGATCCTGCTTGAAGATGCCGTACTTCATGTAGGCGGGCAGGAAGTTGTTGATGTCGTCGCGGGAGATGCCGAAGGTGGTCTGGGTGAGGTCGTTGGTGCCGAAGCTGAAGAACTCGGCTTCCTCGGCCACCTGGCCGGCGGTGAGGGCGGCGCGCGGGATTTCGATCATGGTGCCCACGAGGTAGTCCACGGTGACGCCCTTTTCCTTGAAGACCTCATCGGCTACACGGTGGACGATGGCGGTCTGGTTGCGCATCTCCTCGACCGTGGCGATGAGCGGGATCATGATCTCGGGATGCGGATTGCCGCCCTTGGCCTTGACCGCGACCGCGGCCTCGATGATGGCCCGGACCTGCATCTCGGTGATCTCCGGGAAGGTGATGCCCAGGCGGCAGCCGCGCAGGCCGAGCATGGGATTCATCTCGTGCAGCTCCTCGACGCGGGCCAGCAGCGTGCGCAGCTCCTTGAGCTTGGGCGAGCGCGGCTTGGTGTCTTGCAAGTGCGTGATCTCGACGAGCAGATCCTCGCGCTTGGGCAGGAACTCGTGGAGCGGCGGATCGATGGTGCGGATGGTGACGGGCAGCGACTCCATGGCCTTGAAGAGGCCCACAAAGTCGGCGCGCTGCATGGGCAGGAGTTTCTTGAGTGCCGCGCGGCGGTCCTTCTCGTTGTCGGCCAGGATCATGGCGCGCATGTGCCCGATGCGGTCCTCGGCAAAGAACATGTGCTCGGTGCGGCAGAGGCCGATGCCCTCGGCGCCGAAGAGGCGGGCCTGCTTGGCGTCGCGCGGAATGTCGGCGTTGGCGCGAATGCCCAGCCGCCGCACCGGATCGACCCAGGCCATGAACTTGACCAGATCGGGATCGTCGGGCTGCGCGGGAATGGTCTTAAGCTGGCCGGCGATCACGCGGCCGGTGGTGCCGTCCAGCGAGATCCAGTCGCCATGCTTGAAGGTCTTGCCCTTGACGCGCAGCTCCCTCTTGGCCTCGTCCACGGTGCAGTCGCCGGCGCCGGCCACGCAGCACTTGCCCATGCCGCGGGTGACGACGGCGGCGTGCGATGTCATGCCGCCGCGCGAGGTGAGAATTCCGCTCGCCACTTCCATGCCGGCGATGTCCTCCGGGGTGGTTTCGCCGCGCACCAGGATGATGGATTTGTAGTCGCCCTTGGCGTGGTGCTTCACCGCGTCCTCGGCGGTGAACACGATCTGGCCCACGGCTGCGCCCGGAGAAGCCGGCAAACCGGTGGCCAGCACTTCGATCTTTTCGCCCTTTTCAACCAGCCGCGGCACCAGGAAGTCGTAGAGCTGGTTCGGCTCTACACGATGGACGGCCTCCTCCTGCGTGATGAGCCCCTCGCGCACCATGTCGATGGCCACCCGCACCGCGGCCAGCCCGGTGCGCTTGCCGTTGCGCGTTTGCAGCATGTAGAGCTTGCCGTCCTGGATGGTGAACTCGAAGTCCTGCATGTCGCGGTAGTGCTTTTCCATCTTGCGCGTGATGTCTTTCAGTTGCTCGTAGACCTTGGGCATCGCCTTATCGAGCTCACTGATCGACAGCGGCGTTCTGACGCCCGAGACCACGTCCTCGCCCTGCGCGTTCATCAGGTACTCGCCGAAGAACATGTGCTCGCCGGTGGCCGGATTGCGCGTGAAGCCCACGCCGGTGCCCGAGTTGTCGCCCAGGTTGCCGAAGACCATGCACTGCACGTTCACCGCCGTGCCCAGCCAGTCGTCGATGCGGTTTATGCGGCGATAGGTCTTGGCGCGCTCGTTTTGCCAACTGCGGAATACGGCGTCGCGGGCCTGCGCCAGTTGTTCCAGCGGAGCCTGCGGAAAGTCTTTGCCGGTCTCTTTCTTCACCAGCGTCTTGTATTCCGCGATGATTTTCTTGAGCGCCTCCGGTCCCAACTGGTAATCGAACTTGACCTTCTCGCCGGCTTTCACGCCGTCGAAGATGTGCTCGAACTTCTTCTTGGGAATATCGAGGACCACGTCGCCGAACATCTGGATGAGGCGGCGGTAGGAGTCATAGGCAAAACGGGGATTGTTGCTGCGCTTGGCCAGCGCCTCCACGGCCTGATCGTTGAGGCCGAGGTTCAGAATGGTGTCCATCATGCCGGGCATGGAGAACTTGGCCCCGGAACGGACAGAAACCAGCAGCGGATTCTCGCCCGCGCCCAGCTGCTGGCCCTGCATTTTTTCCAGGCGCCCCAGCGCGGTGTACATCTCCGCGTCGATCTGCGGGTTCAATTTGCCGCGCATGTACTCGCGGCAGGCTTCGGTCTGGATGGTGAATCCGGGAGGCACGGGCAAGCCCGCGTTGGTCATCTCCGCCAGGCCCGCGCCCTTGCCGCCCAGCTCATCCTTCATTTTGCCGTTGCCGTCGGCCTTGCCGCCGCCAAAGAAATACACATACTTAGTTGAGGTCTTGCCCGCTTCTTGAGCAGGCGCCTGATCCAGCAAAGCCAGCGACATGAAATACATCCTCCGTATTTGGGTTGTTCGCCCCGGCGTCCAGGTCGGGCCGCGGGCGACCGCAAAGTTTTCCGCAAAAGCGGTCCACATGAAAGGGTAACGGAACGGGAGCTCAGGATTCCAATGCGGGGTGTTTCAACTGAGCGCGCGGTCATCCAGACATTTCCGACTGCGCCTTGCGGGCATTCTTCCACCACTACTACAATTACCGTCCCAAGTATACGACCGCCTGTGCGCGGCGTCACATCACGCAGGCGCAGGGTAGTGTCCTAATTTCGCAGCCTGCATTCCCTCAGCGGCTAAAGCCGCGCTCATCTTGCGGGCATTATCGGCACGGCTGAAGCCGTGCCCTTTCAAGACGTCGAGTTTGTATACAGGTTCTAAGAACGGGGGCGCGGAACTGCTTCGGGCTCAACGCGCCTGCGCAGGGCGAGCTCGACGACGCGGAACATTTCGTCTTCGGGGGCGGGCTTGCCGGTCCAGATTTCGAACTGGCGTGCGCCCTGCTGGACGAACATTTCGAGGCCGCCGATGACGGCCAGGCCGCGCTCGCGGGCGAGCTTGAGGAGCGGGGTTTCGAGGGGGTTGTAGACCAAGTCGAAGACCAGCGGGGCGTTGAGCTCGTTTTCCTGGATGGGCAGCGCCTGCTTGAAGCCGGCCATGCCGCAGGGGGTGGTGTTGACGATGGCGTCGAAGCGGCTCTTGGCCAGAACGTCGTGCTTGAGGACCTTGGCATGGGCCTTGCGGGCAAGGGCGACGGCGGTGGGGTGAGTGCGGTTGACGACGAAGACCTCAGCGCCCTGCTCGACGAGGCCGAAGACGGCGGCACGGCCCGCCCCGCCAGCACCCAGGACGAGGATGCGCGCGCCCTTGAGCTTGAGGCGCTTTTCAAGGGGGCGAACGACGCCGGCGACGTCGGTATTGAAGCCGTAGAGCTTGCCGTCGGCGCCGGTGCGCAGGGTGTTGCAGGCGCCGATGCGGGCGGTAAGGGGATCCATATTGGCGAGGTGGGGCAGCACCTCCTGCTTGAGGGGCATGGTGACGGCGACGCCGCTCACGGGCAGTTCGCGGATGAGGGTGAGCAGGTCGGCGAGGGCCTTGACCTTGAGGGGGAGCATGATGGCGTTGACGTTCTCGCGGCGGAAGGCGATGGAGTGCATGAGCGGCGATAGGGAGTGGGCGATGGGGTTGCCGGCGACGCCGAAGATGCGCGTGGCCTGATCGAGCTGGTCGACGCGGTAGAGGTCGAGCAGGGTGCGGGCGGAGACCTGGCCGGGAGCGGTTTCAAGGCCGGGAGCGTCGCCCAGGGAGGCGAAGGTGAAGGCTGCGCCGGCGCGGGGGCCGAGGACGCGGCTGACCAGGCCCTCCTCGCCCATGGCGATGCCCACAACGTGAGAGGAGAGCGAGCGGTCTTCAATGAGGCGCAGGACGGCCAGGTTGTCGGCCAGGGTGCGGGCCGTGGAGACGACTTTGACGAAATCGGGCTGAAATGCCTCAATGCGGCTGGCGGCCTGATCCAGGCCCTTGGTGCGCGTGAAGTCGTGGAAGCTGACCAGCAGGGCGGCGCCGGCGGCGCGAAGAGCGGCGCGGAATTTGGCCAGTTGCGGCCGGGTGGTCTGCTCGGCCGACTCGACCTCGAGATCGACTATCTGGCAGCCGGCTTCGGCGGCCTTGAGGAGCAGATCGAGCTCCGAGTTCAAGGAGCCGGCGAAGTTCCCGCCGAAGGACTTGCGGCGGCAGGTGGCGATGGCAGTGACGTCACGGCGGCGGGCGAGGAAGGTCTTGAGTGGAGGCAGCGCGGCGGCGGGCTTGGCGAGCGCGTCGAGGCGTAACTCGATGAATTTAGCGTCTCTTAGCGCCTTCTCAGCCCGTTCCAGCAAATCCGCCGGGGTGGCGCCTTGGACGGCCACGCAGAGCTTGGCCAGGCGCATCCGGGGAGCGGCCGGCGGCACAGCGGGAGAATCAAGCGTGCTGGATGCGGCGTGAGACATTGCCTTTACGTGAGACATTCCCTTTAATTGACGCATCTTAGATGGGTTTGGCCTAGGATGCAACCATTCCGCCGTTTTTTTGTCCGGTGCTGCGGGGAGCCGGGCCGGAACCGGGCTGCGTATGGCAACCTAATAATTTGGAGGACATTGATCGCGATGCCCATAGAGACTTTTCCTGCCGCCGTAACCGAGGAGCTTTATGCCTGGAAGGCGGGCGGCGGGTTGTCCGCCGAAGCGCTTTCGGCCTGGGTGGGAGCGCGGCTGGCGGCGCACGAGGCGGCGCTCGGGGCTTTGCTGGCCGTGGAAGGGCCGCGGACGCCGGAAAATACGCTGAGGCTTTACGATGCGGCCTTGGAACAGTTGAGCCTGGCCGGGTCGCAGGCGGGCATTCTGAACTCCGTGGCGGGCGAAAAGGAGGTCCGCGACCAGGCGCAGGCGGAGGCCCAGCGGGTAGCCATAGCCGCCAGCGCGCTGAGCCTTAACCGGCAGATTTATGAGGCGCTTGCGGCCATCAGCCTGGAGGGCGTGAGCGCGGCGACCCGGCACTTTGTGGAGCGCACGCTGCTGAGCTACCGCCTGGCGGGCGTGGACAAGGACGAGGCCACGCGCGACCGGCTGCAAGCGCTGCACGAAAAAGCGACCGGGCTCTCGCTCGACTTTAGCCGCAACATCCAGGAGGGCGCGAAGACCATCGAGGCAACGCCGGAAGAGCTGGAGGGGCTGCCGGAGGACTACATTGCGAGACACCCGCCCGACGCGGAGGGACGGATCCCGCTCACGACCGACCAGCCTGACATGCAGCCGGTGATGACATTTGCCAGGAGCGCGGCTCTGCGAAAGCGGATGTTCGCGGCCTACAATACCCGCGCCTACCCAGCTAACAAGCAGATTTTGCTGGATTTGCTGGCCACGAGGAAGGAAATCGCCACCATCCTGGGTTTCCGGAGCTGGGCCGACCTGGCGACGGCCGACCAAATGATGGGTTCGGCGGCCCATGTGCGCGAGTTTCTGGCCCGGCTGGATGAGGCCAGCCGCGAGGGTGGCGGCCACGAACACATACAGGTGCTTGCATTTGCCTGCCGCAGCGAGCCGGGACTGGAAGCCATTGACATTGCCGGCCGCGCCTACTGGAATGAGCAGTTCCGGCGGTCGGCCTTCGCGTTCGACTCGCAGTCAGTGCGGCCGTATTTTCCTTACGCGCGGGTGGAGGCGGGCGTGCTGGAGACGGCGGCGCGGCTATTCAAAGTGGAGTTCCGGCCCGCGGCGGCGCGCGGCTGGCACCCGGCGGTTTCGGTCTTCGAGGTCTTCGAGGATGGCCGGCTGGCAGGCCGCTTCTACCTGGACATGCACCCGCGCGAGGGCAAGGACAAGTGGTTTTCAGCCGCTTCGGTGGTGACCGGGGTGCGCGGGCGCTACCTGCCGGAGGCCGCGCTGATCTGCAACTTCGCCGGCGGCCCACCCCAGCGGCCCCGGCTCTACGAGCCACCCGCCGCTGGGGACCCCGGCGGCGTAGACGGCGATCCGGGCCTGATGCAGTACTCCGACGTGGTCACGTTCTTTCACGAGTTTGGACATCTGATGCACGCCATCCTGGGCGGGCACACGGAGTGGGCGGGAATCTCAGGGTTCGCGACCGAAGGAGACTTCATCGAGGTCCCTTCGCAGATGCTGGAAGAGTTTTTCCGCGACGAAAAGCTGCTGCGGGCATTCGCGAGGCACTACGAAACGGGGGAGATCCTTCCCGCCAAGCTGATCCACGACTTGAAGCGCGCGAGCGCGTTCGGGCGCGCGGACTGGGTGCGCTCGCAGCTCTACTACACCACGCTCTCGCTCGATCTGCATGACCAGGACCCGGCGGGGATCGATCTGGATGCGGAGACGCGGCGGCTTTACGAGCGGTTTCAGCCCTGGCGGTGGCTGGAGGGCAACCGCATGTATGCGAGCTTCGGGCACCTGACCGGCTACTCGTCGAACTACTATACGTATGCCTTCGATAAGGTGATCGCGCTGGACTTCTTTGCGCAGTTCGATCCCCAGGACCTGCTGGGCTGCGCAGCAGGCGCACGCTACCGGAAGACGGTGCTGGAGCAAGGCGGCGCGAAGCCCGGACGGGAGATGGTGCGGGAGTTTCTGGGCCGCGACGAAGAGTTTGAGGCGTTCACGAAGTGGCTGAACGAGGAGTTTGAAGAACAGCTTCTAGCAGCTAGCTCCTAGCTTCTAGCTTGCCGTCCCACCCTTTCCGCGATAAAGCTGCGGAAAGGATGGCGCACCCGGCCAGAGGTCACTTCAAATAACGAGTTATGAACGCCGGGAAAAATTCAATGACTCCATCGGATTTCCGCCGTATCGCGCTCAGCCTGGAAGGCGCCGAGGAAGGCTCGCACATGGGAGCGGCGGATTTCCGCGTGGGAGGCCGCATCTTTGCCACGCTGGCCTCGGTCGAGCAAGGGTATGGAAACCTGATGCTGACGCCGGAGCAGCAGGCGGAGTTTCTGGCCGAGCGGCCAGACCTGTTTTTGCCCATTCATGGCGGCTGGGGGCGCGGCGGCGCAACCCACATCCGGCTGGCCGCGGCCGACGAAGACTCGCTGCGCGGCGCGCTGCACGCGGCCTGGAAGCTGCGCGTGGAGAAGAACCGCAAGAGCGGGAAGAAAGCCGGCGCGGGCCGGACGCGGTCAAAGGCAAAGTCGAAACGCGAGTTTTAAGCGAGACTCGCTGCATCCTGTTCGGCGGGCCTTCATCTCTTCGGTCAAGGAGGGAACGATGAAGATTGGGGTTTTGGGTTCGGGCGTGGTGGCGAAGACGCTGGCGAGCGGCTTTCTGAAGCATGAACATGCGGTAATGGTGGGCTCGCGAACGCCCGGCAAACTGAAGGAGTGGGCGAGCGAGAACCCGAAGGGCGCGACGGGCACATTTGCCCAGACGGCGGCGTTCGGCGAAGTGCTGGCGTTGGCGGTGAAGGGCCAGGCTGCCGCGGAGGCGCTGCGGCTGGCCGGGGCGGAGAATCTGAATGGAAAGCCGGTGATGGACGCCTGCAACCCGATTGAGGAAGCGCCGCCGGAGAAGGGCGTGCTGCGGTTATACACGAATAGGAACGAGTCGCTCATGGAGCAGTTGCAGCGGGAGTTTCCGGACGCGCACCTGGTGAAGGCGTTCAATTCGGTAGGCAGCCCGCGGATGGTCGATCCCGAGTTCGCGGGCGGCAGGCCGACCATGTTCATCTGCGGCAACGACGAAGGCGCAAAGAAGACCGTAAGCCGGATTCTGGACGAGTTGGGCTGGGAAACGGCGGACATGGGCGCAGCGGAAGCGGCGCGCGCCATTGAGCCTCTGTGTGTGCTGTGGTGCATCCCCGGGTTTCTGCACAACGAATGGATGCACGCGTTCAAGCTGCTGCGGTGAGACAGCGGAGTTAGCGGAGCTAGCGGTGTTAGGACGCTTCGCGCGCCCGTCTGGCTGTCGCGGAATGCTAAGGGAACTATGCAAACGCCGCTAACCCCGCTAACCCCGCTAACCCCGCTTGCTCCGCTATCATGAATCCCGATGACTACGAATGATTTTCGCGATCGATGGGCGCTGGTGACCGGGGCCAGCTCAGGGATCGGGGCCGCGTTGGCGCGGAAGCTGGCGGGGCGCGGGGCGAAGCTGATCCTGAGCGCGCGGCGGCGCGAGCGGCTGGAGGCGCTGGCCGCGGAACTGGCGGCCCAGGGAACCGAGACGCGGATTGTGGTTGCCGATCTGAACGATCCCACCGCGCCGCAGCAGATTTACGACGCCACCGAGGGCGCGGGGCTGGCCGTGGACGTGCTCGTCAACAACGCCGGATTGGGCCAGTATGGGGCGTTTCATTTGAGCCCGGTGGAGCAGGAATTAAGCCAGGTGCGGGTGAACTGCGAGGCCGTGGTGCGGCTCTCGCGGCTCTTCGTGCCGCGCATGGTGGAGCGGGGGCGGGGATGGGTGCTGATCGTGGCCTCGACGGCCAGCTTTCAGCCGCTTCCGTACATCTCGACCTACGCGGCTACCAAGGTCTTCGACCGCTTTTTCGCGCTGGGGCTGGCAGCCGAAGTGGCGCGGTTGGGGGTGCAGGTGACGGCGCTTTGCCCTGGACCTACGGAGAGCGAGTTCTTCGAGGTGGCGCGGGCGGGGGCGTTCAAGCGACGCGTGCAGGGGGTGGAAGAGGTGGCGCGGCAGGGCGTGGATGCGCTCGAACGCGGGCGGCGCACCGTCATTCCCAACTGGAGCGGGCGGATTACGTCGCGCCTGGTGCGGATTGTGCCCACGGGGCTGATCACATGGGTTGTGGAGAAGGCGGCGCGGCCATCCGCGGAACGGGCGCGGGACTGAGGCGGACAGTTTCAGACCAAAGAGTCAAAAGGCAAACCGGCAGTTTGCAAGGCCGGCTCACACTGCCGCGTGGGCGCGCGATTCGAGCTCGGCCAAGCGGCCGGCGAGGAGCGTCTCCAGCTTGACGAGCGCGGCCGAGAAGCCCTCGATGCCTTCCTTCAGCTTGTCGCTAGCCATGCGGTCAGCGGCGTGCATGCGGTCGAAGGCGGTCTTATCCATGGCGATTCTTTCGATGGATTGGGTCTTTGCCGCCTCAGGATTGAGCTTGCGCGGCAGCTCGCCCTGGGTATTTTCGAGCTCGCCGAGCAGTTGCGGCGAGATGGTGAGCAGATCGCAGCCGGCCAGTTCGCAGATTTCGCCGATGTTGCGGAAGCTGGCGCCCATGACCACGGTTTTGTAGCCGAATTTTTTGAGATAGTCGTAGATGCGGGTCACCGACTGCACGCCGGGATCGTCGGCGCCGTGGTAGTCCTTGCCGGTATCTTTCTTGTACCAGTCGAGGATGCGGCCCACGAAGGGCGAGATGAGGGTGGCGCCGGCATCGGCGGCGGCGATGGCCTGATGGAGGCCGAAAAGCAGGGTCAGATTGCAGTGAATGCCCTCTTTCTCGAGAACCTCAGCAGCGCGAATGCCCTCCCAGGTGGAGGCAATCTTGATGAGCACGCGGTTGCGGCCGATGCCCGCCGCGTCGTATTGGGCAATGATGCTGCGCGCCATGGCGATGGTGGCCGTGGTGTCATAGGAGAGGCGCGCGTCCACCTCGGTGGAGACGCGGCCGGGAACGATGGCGAGAATCTTTTTGCCGAAGGCGATGGCCAGCCGCTGGAAGGCGAGGTTGGCGATGGCCTGATCGCCTGCGCTCTCGCCCAGTTCCTTGCGCGCGTCGAGGAGAACGCCATCCACAATGGATTGATACTGCGGCATTTGCGCGGCAGCCGTAATCAATGAGGGGTTGGTGGTCGCGTCCTGAGGGCGAAACTTCTCCATGGCCTCGATGTCGCCGGTGTCGGCGACGACTACGGTGTACTTGCGCAACTGTTCGAGTAAATTCTGCGGCATGATTCCTCCTGGGGATGAGCATTCCGTGCCGACGTTCCACGGATATAGTGTACCGCTGTTACGATGCGCGAGCTTGGCGCGGGGTGCAGGGTTTGTGCGCGGGCGGCGTCAGGCGCGCATGGCATCGAGAGCCACAGTGAGGTCTTTAGCGAGGGTTTGTTGGGACTCGGGCGTAAGCTTGGCGCCCTGGCTGGTGAGGTAGAAGACGTCGATGGCGGTTTCGCCCTCAGTGTCGATGAGCGCGATCTTGATGTTGCACTGGTGGGAGCTGAGGGTGAGCGCGATCTGGCGGAGCAAGCCGGGCAGGTCCTGGGCGACCACCTGCAAGAGCGTGGAGTGGGTGGAGGACTCGGAGTCGAATTCCAGGCGCGTGGCCACTTCCACGCGAATGTGGCTGGGGTGGTTGAGGTGACGGCGGGCCTGGAGAAGCTGCTCGACGGAAACCCTTTGCGCGACCACGTCGCGGATGTTCTCAAGAAAGCGGTCCTTCTCGGTGGGGTTGAGCTCGAGGGTGCGGAAGACATCGGAGAAGTGGAAGCTATCGACGATGACGCCGGCATCGTTAGAGAAGGCGCCGGCACGGACGATATTCATTCCCCAGGCGGCCAGGGCGCCGGCCACGTCGGCGAACAGGCGCGGGCGGTCGCGGGTGATGACGGTGAGGTCGTAGAGCTGGCGGCTGTGACGCAGGTCGAGTTGAACGGGGTCGCCGTCGAGGCTGAGAGCCATCTGAAAGTGGTTGCGAATCTGCTCGGGCAGGCGGGTTTGCAGATAGCGCTGCGGAAGCCCCTCCAGGAACTGCTTCAACCCGTCGTGCTGGCCGGCGGGAACCATGGAACGGATGCGGTTGAGCAGGGTGGGATCGATGGCGGAATGGTAGCGGGCCTCGTCCACCGAGCGGTCCATGTAGTTGGAGGTGGACATGTAGAACTGCCAGAGGTTTTCGGCCTTCCAGGGAGTGAGGGCGTCGGGGTTGACGGCCTTGATGTCGGCGAAGGTCATGATGGTGAGCATTTTGAGAAGCTGCGGGCTGCCGATCTTCTCAGAGAAGGCGCGCACGTTTTCGAGGTCGAAGATGTCGCGGCGCATGGCGGCCGACATCTCCAGATGCACGCGGATGAGCTTGAGGATCAGTTCGCGTTCCTCGGTGTCGAAGTCGATGCGGGCGAGAAAGCTGTCGGCCAACTCGACGCTTTGGGCGGCGTGCTCGCCGTTGCGGCGGGCCTTGCCGGTGTCGTGGAGCAGGAGGGCCAAAAGAAACAGGTCCAGGTGGTCGATCTCCGGCAGGAGTTGGGCAAGGCGCTGCTCGTACTCGTGCGTGGGCTGGCGCAAGCCGTGTACGTTGTCGATCACCAGAAAGGTGTGCTCATCGACGGTGTAGCGGTGGTAGCTGTCGCGGATGACAAGGGCGTCGATGCCATGAAACTCGGGAATGAGCATCTCCAGGACGCCCAGAGCGTGCATGGTGCGCAGGGCGTGGGCGGCGTGGGGGCCGAGCAGGACCTCGCGAAGAGCGTTCCAGAGGTAGGGCCCCTCGGGAATGTGGATGGCGAGGACGGGCAACGCGTCGGTGATGCGGTCCTCGGCGGCCTGGGAAAGGGTGTAGCCGTGGGTGGACATGAGGGAGAAGACGCGCAGGATGGCGGCGGTGTCGTTGAACTGGGCGCCGGGTTGAATGTCGATGCGGCCCTGGTCGAGGAGGAAATCGGTGCCCGCGATGGGGGCGCGGCGGCGGCGGAACTGACGATAGAAGCTGACCGGTGCGGGCAGATGCTCCATGAGCAGGACGGCGCGGCGATAGATGACGCGAGCGTGCCGGTAATAGGTGCGCATCCAGTAGGAAGGATCGGCGGTGCCGCGGGTTTCCAGGCCGATGGAGAGCGCGGCGGCCTCGTCCTGGGACTGCCAGTCGAGGATATTGTTGTCGCGGCCGAAGCGGAAGTGAAGAAAGGAGCGCGCGGCGGCCAGGAAATCGAAGGCGGCCTCGGCGTCGCCGCGGGCGCTTTGAAAAACGCCCCCGCGCTGGCGCGGCCATTCCTTGGTTTCTTTGAGATGGAAGAGGATGGCGAACCAGACGGCGAGGTGGTAGTCGCGCAGGCCGCCGGGACACTCCTTGAGGTTGGGCTCGAGGTGAAAGATGGTGTTGCCGAACCTGGCGTGGCGGCCGCGGGCGATCTCGCCCAGTTTTTGGGTGATGGTATTCCACTCGCTGAGGACGAGGCCGGGAAAAACAACCTGATGGAGGTGCTGGTAAAGAGGAAACTGGCCGGCCAGGAAGCGGCGCTCGAGGGTAGCGAGGGTGAATTCCAGATTGTCGGGATCGAAGCGGCCGGCTTCCTTCACGGTGCGCGAACTGGGACTGGCGCGCAGGCCGACGTCCCACATGCCCTGGATGACGGCGCGGACAGCCTCCTTGGAGTGCTCCTCGGTTTTGTCGTCGGCGAAGGCGAAGAGCACATCGACGTCGGAGTAGGGGAAGAGGTCCTTGCGGCCGTAGCCGCCCAGGGCGAGCAGGGCGGCGTTCTGCGCGGGCAGGCCGGCAAAGGCGCGGCGCCACATCTCCACGAGGATGCGGTCCACCACCGCCGAGCGGCGGCGGATGGCAGCGGTGCCGTCGCCGGTGCGCTCGCAGGTCTGGCGCACAAGCGCCATCTCCCTGAGATACTGCTCCCGTAGATCGTCAACCGCCAATGAACCTGGATTCATGAGGTGTTTTGCTCGGCCTGCCGAAGCAAGAAGGAATTGTTACAAGGATAAGCGATCTTGGCCGGAAGCGGGAGTTTTGAAGCCGCAGGGGTAGAGCCGGGAGGGCGGTAGAGCCTGTTTGAAGCCAGAGCCGGCCCCTCTTGGTGCCGATGGTCACGCAATAAGCTTTTCTGATCCTCAAGGAAATTAATATACTTAAGACTCCCCAACCGGAGGTCAAGATATGCCGGCCCAGGTATCAGCAGATGAAGTCACCATTCGCCCGGCGCGGCCCGAGGATGCGGCCGTCTGCGGCCAGATCTGTTTCGATGCGTTCTCAACGATCAATCAAATGCATGGATTTCCGTGTGATTTTCCGGGACCAGAGGCCCCCATCCATGTGCTCTCGATGATGTTCTCCCATCCCGGCTTTTACGCCGTCGTGGCGGAGGCCGACGGCTGCATCGTGGGCAGCAACTGCCTCGACGAGCGATCTTCGATCGCCGGGGTGGGTCCGGTCACCATCGACACCCAGCAGCAGAACCGCGGCGTGGGACGCAAGCTGATGCAGGACGTGCTGAACAGGGCCAGCGAGCGGGGATTCGCCGGCGTGCGGTTGGTGCAAGCAGCCTTCCACAACCGCTCGCTATCGCTTTACATCAGCCTGGGCTTCGATGTGCGCGAACCGCTGGCCTGCATGCAGGGCCGGACGGCGCAGAGAAGCGTACCGGGATGCATCGTACGGCCCGCGCAGGCGATCGATCTGGACGCCTGCAACGCTCTGGCCCGCCAGGTGCACGGCTTCGACCGGGGCCGCGAGCTTGCCGACGCCTTCGAGCAAGGCACGGCGCTGGTGGTGGAGCGTGGCGGCCGCATCACCGGCTACGCCTCTTCGCTGTCCTTTTTCGGACACGCCACGGCCGAAACCAACTTAGACCTGCAGGCGTTGATGGCGTCCGCCGATTCCTTTGGCGGGCCCGGCGTACTTGTGCCCTCACGCGACAGCGCGCTCTTCCGCTGGTGCCTGGCCCAGGGCCTGCGCGTGGTGCAGCCCATGACACTGATGTCCATTGGCCTTTACAACCAGCCCGCCGGCGCGTGGCTGCCCTCGATCTTATTTTGATTTCCACTTCTACGGCATTTTCGGAAATACTGTGAACTTTTGAGAACCGTGGATGCGGATTTTTCTTGGGGAAAAATCCACCCGGCAGCCGAGGTTTCGGTCTACACAATTTCCGAAAATACCATTGCCGGCGCCATCCGCTCTACTTCGGGAACGGCACGAACATGGCGGCGCATGAGGCGGGATGGCCTTCCTGTGGCGTACCTTTGATGGTCGAATCTTCGCCTTTGGGCAGACGCAGATTCGTGGGGCTGGGGCCGAGCGTGATGTCGGCGTGATCCAGCTTGTAGGAGTAATGGCCGCGATCCGTGATTTGAACGCCGTCGAGCGAGACGGCGATGCGGTGGGTGTGATCGTAGCCGTTGAAGGTGATCGTGCCGCCGCCGGAGATGCGGACGTGGCGCAGCGTGATGGCGCGCATGGTGGGCGGCAGATTGCCGGTGAGCGTGCCGGAGGCGGTGTAGGCGGTGTCCAGGGTGATGGGGTTGGGCGAGTCGCGGATGCAGACGTTGCTATAGACCACATTCTCAGTGAGGCCGCCGCGCGAGCCGTTGGACTTGATGCGAATGCCGTTATCGGGGCCGTCGAGGGAGAGATCGGTGACAAGGATGCGGCTGACGCCGCCGTAGGTCTCGCTGCCGATGGACATGCCGTGGCCCCAATAAAAGTGATCGTTGCTGATGGTCATGTCCGTGGCGCCGCCGGCTCCGCCCTTGATGGCCACGTTGTCGTCGCCGTCGCGGATATAGCTGCGGGTGATGGTGACGTTGCGGGCGCCGTCGCCGGGATCGATGCCGTCCGTGTTGCGGGCGAGGCGCTGGGGCGTGTCGATCTTGACGCCCCAGGCCGTGAAGCCGTCGCCGTGATCGTAGACGACGTGGAAGTTAGGCGAGTTCTTGAGGGTGATGCGGTAAAGCGTGAAGTCGTTGGAGTAATCGGCGACGATGAGGCGGAACACCTGCTGGTGGCCGCCGGCGCGCGCCTGCTCGGCCAGATCCCACCACGAGAATTTTGAGCCGAGCATAGTTTGGCCGCCGCGGCCGTCGATGACGCCCTCGCCCATCACGCCGGAGCCGGGCGCGTGATTAGCGGAGATGAGCGGCTTGCAGCCTGGGCGGGCGTTGTTGACCACACCGCAACTGCCGGGCAAGATGGCGAAAAGCGCCGGATCGCGGGAGGCGAAGAGCGTTACGCCCTTGCCCACGATGAGCGTGACGCCGGGGCGGAGTTCGACGGGACCGCTGAGGAAGGCGTCGTCCGGGCCGTGGGCGTTGAGCAGCACGCCGTGGCCTGCGGCGCAGCGGTCGATGGCGTTCTGGATGCGAACCGTGTCCAGCATTCGCTCGTCAGTTGGCGGCAGAGAGCGGCCGCTGGCCGCAAGACGGGTGGTCAGCGTGGCGCAGAGCGGGGGGAAGGCCGGCTCGACGACGCTGCGGGTGTCCTGCGCGGCGAGGCCGGGAACGATGAAGAGGGAAACAAGAAGCGGCGCGATGAGGCGTGGATGCATGGGGGCCCTCCTCCGTCGGATTGAGAGGTCAGACCAGTTTACCGTATCGGAGAGAGGGCGCGCGGGGGCCGGCAAGCGGGCGGGCAAGCGCCGGGCACGGGCTCGCGGGTATCTGTCTTACAGCGCGCTTTCGCCGCGCTCGTCGTTGCGGATGCGGATGGCGTCATCGACGTGGCTGATGAAGATTTTGCCGTCGCCGATGCGGCCGGTGCGGGCGGCGCCGACGATAGCTTGAATGGCCTTCTCCTTCAAATCGTCGTGGATCACCATCTCGATCTTGACCTTGGGAAGGAGATCGACGGTGTACTCGCGGCCGCGGTAGAACTCGGTGTGGCCCTTCTGGCGGCCGTGGCCCCGGGCTTCCAGAATGGTCATGCCCTCGATGCCTGCTTCGAGCAGCGCATCCTTGACGGCGTCCAGCTTGGACGGCTGGAGAACGGCTTCAATCTTGAGCATATAAAGAATGCCTCGTGGGATAGCGTATCAGGCGGAGCGGCTGGTTGGCCTGCGCCCGCCGGAAGTTTTCTGAGCTTTCAGCCTTCAGCTATCAGCTTTCAGCTCCTGGTTCCTCGCCGCGAGCTTTTCGCGCCCGAAGCGAGGAAGTTGGTTTTTGACCGCAAGTCTCTAGCTCCTTGCTCTTAGCATCTAGCTGAGAGCTGAAAGCTGAGAGCTGAGAGCTGAAAGCTCCGTTAGGTGTTGAAGTCGTAGCCTTCCTCGCCGTGCTGGGAAAGGTCGAGACCGGCGGCTTCGTCCTCGGGCGCCAGGCGCAGCCCTACGATCTTATCGACGACGAAGAGCAGGATCAGAGTACCAAAAATGGAGATGCCCCAGGAAATTCCCACTCCGGCGAGTTGATGGAGAACCTGGCTCCAGTGGCCGTCGACGCCGCCGGTGGGAACGTGATCGCCGAAGATGGGGTTGATGGCGCAGGTGGCGAAGACGCCGGTCAGGATGGCGCCCAGGGTGCCACCGGCGCCGTGCACGCCAAAGGCGTCGAGGGAATCGTCGTAGCCGAAGATGCTCTTCACCTTGAAGACCATGAAGGAGCAGAAGAAACCCGCGAGAAGGCCGATGAGCAAGGCGGCGAAGGGCTGCACGAAGCCGGAGGCGGGGGTAATGGCGACCAGTCCGGCGACGGCGCCGGAGATGGCGCCCAGGGCGGTGGGCTTGCCGTTATGCAGCCACTCAAAGATGGTCCAGCCGAGGATGGCGGTGGCGGTGGCGAATTGGGTGTTGACGAAGGCGCTGGTGGCCAGGGCGCTGGCTCCGAGCGCGCTGCCGGCGTTAAAGCCGAACCAGCCCACCCACAACAGGCACGCGCCGATAAAGCTCAGGACCATCGAGTGGGGAGGCATGGCGGTATTGGGGTAGCCGGCGCGCTTGCCCAGATAGAGGCACGCGACCAGGGCGGAGACGCCGCTGGTGATGTGAACAACCGTGCCGCCGGCGAAGTCGAGCGAGGGAATGCGGCCGCCGGTGGCGTTGAGCAGGCCGCCCACGCCCCACACCATGTGGGCCATGGGGCAGTAGACGCACAGCGACCAGAGGGAAAGAAAGACCGCCATGCCGCTGAACTTCATGCGCTCAGCAAAGGCGCCGGTGATGAGCGCCGGGGTGATGATGGCGAACATGAGCTGGTAGACCATGTAGGTCTGTTCAGGAATGGTGGGGGCGTAGTTGGGGTTGGGGGCCAGGCCCACGCCGCGCAGGAAAAGGTGCTGGAAGCCGCCGATAAAGAGGTTGCCGGAACCGAAGGCCAGCGAGTAGCCGGCGACGGCCCAGAGAATGGTGACCAGGGCCATCATGGCGAAGCTCTGCATCATAGTGCCGAGGACGTTCTTCTGGCGGACCAGGCCGCCGTAGAAGAGCGCCAAACCGGGGCCGGTCATGAGCAGAACCAGGGCGGCCGAAGCCAGCATCCAGGCGTTGTCGCCGGCGGACTGGGCCCTCTGGACGGCCTGTTGGAGGGCGGCAATCTGGGCTTGGGTGGCGGGTGCGCCGGGCTGCTGCGCGAGTGCCAGGGCGGGAACTGCAAAAACGGCGGGAAAAAGCAGTAATTTGAAGGCGCGAAATGACATGCGGTTTCCACTCCCAAGAAGCATGAGCATACGAAAGCGCCATGCGTTGCGGCGGAATACCGGCCGCCGTTCCGGATGCACTACGCAGATTGAGTCGCCAGCCGCGCAAGGCTGTCTGAATGAAGGCTGCCGCCGGAGCTGCAATTGTGTTGTGTACAGACACGCACAGCACCGGCCTGCCCGCTGAAGGGTGCTATTGATCTAAATATCTCATAAAACGGATAAGATCCCATGAAGAAATCGAAACCACCTCTGGCATTTTCATGTTCTTTGTGTTTGGAATTCGCGAATTTCGGGCACAAAAAGTCTTTGCAAGCGCGCCGATTGCGTCTCGAGCCGGGAAGAAAAGCCGGGTGAACAGGAAGCAGTCAAGGCGTCGCGAGCTCGCTGCGGCGGGCATGAGACGGCCTTGCCCTATCCCCACAGGAGACAGGACCCGTGGCTTTGCGGTAAGCGAATGCACGCGATGACAAAGGCTGCCGCTGGCGGCGCAGAGACAGCTTGAGACGCCGCTCAATTTGTCCGTGCAAAGTCCGGCGTGATATGAAGGTGTACTGATTCAGCACTCATTCGATTCTCAAAGCTTTGCCGCTCGAAGTGTGGAGGCTAACGTGACAAGAGACCGATTGACGCGCCGCCGGTTTGTCTTGACGAGTGCGGGCGCAGCAGCCATGGGAGCCGTCCCGCGGCTTTTCGCGGCCGGCGCAAAGCCGGCTGACGCCGAAACAGTTCCTCTGTGGCAAAAGCACGAACTCTCCTTCCAATCGCAGAAATCCTTCTCCAACCCCTATACCGGCGTCACCGTGTGGGTGGATCTGGACGGGCCTGGATTTCACAAGCGCGTGTATGGGTTCTGGAACGGCGGCCAGGAGTTTTGCGTGCGTGTGGTGGCCACGGCTCCGGGTACGTGGCGCTGGAAGAGCGGGTCGGAGCCGTTCGACGCGGGCCTGGCAGGCAAGGAGGGCTCGTTGATTGCCGTGGAGTGGAGCCAGCAGGAGAAGCAGGAAAACCCACTGCGCCGCGGGTTTCTTGAGTCCACGCCCAACCGGCACGCGTTGCAAACGGCCGACGGGGAACCGTTCTTTGTGCTCGGCGATACATGGTATTCGGCGGGCACCAACCGTTTTCGCTGGTACGACGACGATCGCCATCGGCCCATCGGCCCCGAGGCCGGCTTCAAGGATTACGTGCGCTACCGCAAAGCTCAGGGCTACAACTGGGTCAACATGATTGCGGCGTTTCCCAACTGGGAGACGGATGGGCTTCCCTGGCACATCGAGACCAAAGATGGGATGACCATACGCTCGGCGTGGGAGGAGTTTGGAACCGGCAGCGCCAAAAACATGGACAACGAGGGCGGCCGGCCGTTTCTGTTTCCGGGCAAGGTTCCGGGGTACGAGAACGTCTTCCCCGACCTCGACCGCATCAATCCCGAGTACTTCAAGTACGTCGACCGCAAGATCGACTACCTGAACGCCAACGGTTTCGTTCCGTTCATTGAAGTGTCGCGCCGCGACTCCAGCGAGGTGTGGAAGAAGTATTATTCCTGGCCGGAGTCTTATGCGCGCTTCATCCAGTACATCTGGACGCGCTACCAGGCCAACAGCACCGTGCTCAGCCCCATTCATCTGGACATCATTCAGGAGAGCGTGACGGTTGCGGATTTTCTGGAAGCGATTCACCTGGTCCTGCGAAAATACGGGCCGCCGCCATTCGGCACGTTGCTCTCGGCCAACTCCAATCCATCGACGCTGGTGAATTGGGGCGAGAATTCGTGGGTGACGCTGCACCAGACAGGGAACAAGCGCGAGCACGAATACTACTGGTACTTGACGGAGATCTACCGCGACGCGCATCCGCGGCCGGCGCTGGACGGCGAGCCCTACTACGCGGGATACTTCGACGCGCGCGGCCAGAATGGCGGCTACAAATACGGAGCCAAGGGCGGCACGCCGCTGGACGACCAGTTTGTGCGCTCGGCGATGTATGGGAACGTGCTTTCCGGCGGGCTGGCCGGTCACGTGTACGGCGCCGAAGGCATCTGGGGTGCGGACATCGAGCCTACTGCGCCGACCAAGATGTGGGACGCCTTCCAGTGGACCTCGGGCGGCGAGATGCAGTATCTGCGCGCCTTCCTGTTTTCCGTCGGCAGGCGCTATCAGGAACTGGTTCCCGATCGCGGCTGGGTGGTTCCCAACGCCACCCAAACCTTGAAGGGGTATGAGGGCTGGGCCTACGCGGCGCGCACGCCGGACCAGGAGATCTTTCTTGCCTATTTCGAGAAAGGCTGTCCGCGCAGCCTGGTGCGGGGCGCCAAAGTGATGAGCCTGTATCGCGCGCGCTGGTTCGATCCGCGGGCCGGAACCTGGAGCAACGTTGGGAGCGGGGTGATCGCAGCGGATAACATCGGCGAAATCGAACTGCCCGATTTTCCCTCCGACATGGATTGGGGCCTGAGCCTCGTCTACCAGGGACCGGCTCCCATGCCCAGCCACTTTTAGATCCCGCCGCCGGGTCTCGAGCGGTTCTCCAACTGCCGTAAAGTGCGCGGGAACGGAATGTTCGCCGCCCTGAGCGCAGCGGCAAAGGCCCCTCAGCCGGCCAGCGCCTTCTTCACCAACTCGCTGAGGACGCGGCCTTCGGCGCGTAGGCCGGTCGCCTGGAGCTTGGCCTGCACGGCTTTCATGGCCGCACCCATCTCTTTGAGGGCCGGTTTGTGACCTGTCGAGGCAGCCAGCTCGGCCACGGCTTCTGAAACCAGGGCGGTCAGACCGGCCTCGTCGAGAGCCTTGGGCAGAAACTCCTCGATGACGACGATCTCGGCCTGCTCCTTGGCCACCAGGTCGGGGCGGTTGCCGCGCGCGAACTGCTCGATGGAGTCGCGGCGCTGCTTGATCATCGTGGCCAGCGTTTGCTCGCTCTCGGGCTGGGTGAGCGCGGCGCGCTTCTCAATGGCCTTGTTTTTGAGCGCGTTCTTGATGAGGCGCAGCGCGCCGGTGCGTTCGGGGTCGCGGGCCTTCATGGCGACGACAATTTGCTGACTGATAAGGGCTTCGAGTGCGCCGGCTTCGGTCATGGATTCCTTTCTGGATTGCCGCCTGCACGCGCGCGCCGATTCGCGATTTTTGAGCCGCGGCAGAAAAGAGCTGCCGCGCAGAACGTTGAAAGGGCGCAGGAAAGCGCATACGGCATCTTCTATTTTGACATCATACAAATCGATTTGGCGCGCGCCGCGCCGGCGCCGCAACTTTTTCCGGCCCGCTGCATTTAGACAAGTGAAAAATTTAGATAAGGAGTTTAGCGATGAGAACTCTATCAAAGGCAATTCCAATCGTATTGCTGGGCCTGGGAGTTTCGTGCATTCCCGTTTTCGCAGCCATGCCGGACGTTCCGGACACAGCAAACTACGGCCAAGAGATGCCCCTCCCCGGCACGTTGAACTATGTAGAAGGTACAGCGCATCTTGAAGGCAGATTACTGAACGACCGCAACCTGGGCAGCATCAGCATGGAGCCGGGCCAGGTGCTGGCCACGCAGACGGGCAAGGCCGAGATACTGCTGACGCCAGGCGTCTTTTTGCGCGTGAATGACCACAGCGCGGTGCGCATGATCTCGCCCGACATCGTTCATACCCAGGTAGAGCTGGTGCGCGGCGAAGCGGGAGTGGAGGTGGACCAGATTCACCCCCAGAACGATCTCGAGATCGTGGACGGAGGCTTCAACACACAGCTTGTGAAGAAGGGCTTTTACGAGTTCACCGCCTATCCTGCCAGGGTGCTGGTGTTCTCCGGCCAGGCCGAGGTCGAGGTTCGCGATGGAAGGTACAAGAAGGTGAAGGGCAGCCACGAGATGGCTATGACGCCGGGCGCGACGCCGAGAGCCGTCAAGTTCAACGTCGACGACGCCAAGGACGAACTCTATAACTGGAGCAAGCTGCGCTCCCAGTACGAGGCCGAAGCCTATAGCCAGATGGAGGGAGAGTATGGCGGCTGGGGTGGCTACTATCCGGGCTGGTATTGGGATCCCTACATGATGGGATTCGCCTACGGCGGAGGACCGTTCTGGAACCCGTTCGGTTGGGGCCTCTATCCGTGGGGTGGATTCTATGGAGGCTACTACGGCTTTCGCGGCGGCGGTTTCTACGGCGGCCGTGCCTTTGGCGGCGGCGGCTTCCATGGCGGAGGGTTCGGCGGCGGCGGGTTCCACGGCGGTGGAGGGCGGCGCTAAAGCATTTCTCCTCTTGCTTAGAGGAGACTACGGCAGCCAAGTGGATTTTTCCGCTCCGGGGTTCCCAGCGACTCGGGGACCCCGGCCGAGGGAAACGCCACTTGACCTTTTCGGCTCCGGTTTACACCAATTGTGAAAACACTACAGGTTCCGGTTCCGTTTTGGACGGGGCAGGACGAAAAAGCGGTCGGATTTGCACAGCCTGGATTCACATAAACAACAAAAGTGTGTATTCTGTGATCGGCGCCGAGCGTGGGATTGTTACTTGCCGGCGCACTGTACAGCCATCATTTCGTTCGACAGCGAGGAGGAGGGACATGATTCGCAAGACGAGGCTTTATACACCGGGACCGACGCCGCTGCTTCCGGCGGCACAGTTTGCCATGGCGGCGGCGGACATGCACCACCGCACGCCGGAGTTTCAGGCATTGCTGCTGAAGGTTCTGGCGCAGTTGAAGGTTTTTATAGGCACGAAAAACGACGTGTTGCTGCTGGCGAGCTCGGGAACCGGGGCCTTGGAGGCTTCGGTCACCAATCTGACCTCGCCGGGGGACCGCGTGCTGGTGCTGTCGGCGGGAAAATTCGGCGAGCGCTGGGTGGGTCTGGTGAAAACCTTCGGCTGCGAGGTCGACGTGGTGACGGCGCCCTATGGACAAACCTTCGACCTGGCCCAGGTGCGGGCCGCGCTGAAGCCCGAGCACAAGGCCGTCTACATGCAGGCCACGGAGACCTCGACGACGGTGCGGCACGACGTGCAGGGGGTGGCAAAGCTGCGCGGCCAGATCGCGCCCAACACGCTGCTGGTGGTGGACGGGATTACCGGGCTGGGGACGACGCGCTTCGACGTGGACGGCTGGGGGATCGACGTGGTGATCGGCGGCTCGCAGAAGGCGGTGATGATTCCGCCGGGGATGGCGTACCTGGGCGTGAGTGAGAAAGCGTGGGCGGCGATGGAGACGGCCAAAAACCCGCGCTTCTACTTCGACCTGCGCAAGGAGCGCAAAAACCAGGTGAAGGGCGAGAGCGCTTATACGCTGCCGGTGGCGCTGGTGGCGGGATTGGGCGGCGCGCTCGATTACATCGCCTCGCAAGGGGGCGGGGACCTGGAAAAAGGCCGCGAGGCGCTGATTGACAACGCCGAGGTGAACGCGGCGGCTACGCGCGCGGGGCTGGTGGCGCTGGGGTTCACGCTGTTTGCGCCCAAGTCGCCGGCAGCCGCGGCCACGGCGGTTGCGGTGCCGGAGGGGATGAACTCAGGCGACGTGATCAAGGCGCTCAAAGCCCGCTTCGGCATCGTTGCGGCCAACGGCCAGGGCGAGATGAAGGGCAAAATTTTCCGCGTGGCGCACCTGGGGTTCTTCGATTATCTCGACACGGTGGCGCTGTTGGGCGCGATGGAGCACATCGCCAAGGACACGCTGGGGCTGAAGGTGGAGTTCGGACAGGGCGTGGCGGCGGCGCAGAAGGTGTATGCGAAGGCAGCTCTCAGCTCTTAGCTTTCAGCTTTTAGCTCATTCCTGCCTGGGCCGGACCTGCTGTAAGACCAGAGCTTGGTGCAATGCTATCGCTCATTGTTTTTAGGCTGATGGCTGAAAGCTGAAAGCTGATAGCTGATAGCTTGGAGCAGTCCTTCAATGACGGAACTTGACCTTTGGAGAAAAGCTGCTGATCGCGCGCAAGCAGCTCGATCTCTATCAATACGAGATGGCCGAGCGGCTGGGGGTGCATCCCAACTCGGTGACCAAGTACGAGCGCGGCGAAGGCAAGCCGCACGCGGCGGTGGTGCGGATGTTCGATCTGCTGTGCGAGAAGCACGGCATCCGCTTTGACGAGTATGAAAGCGGGCAAAAGGCAAGGGAGAGGCGATGAAGATCGTTCTGGCGGAAAAGGTTTCTCCGGCGACGCTGGCCGTGTTTGCGGCCGAGCCGGGATGGGAGGTCAGTGACGCACGACCAATTGCCGGAGGGCTTGCCGGCGGCGCTGGCCGAGGCCGACGCGCTGGTGGTGCGCAGCGCGGTCCAGGTGGACGATGCGCTGCTGGAGCACGCGCCCAAGCTGCGGGTGATCGGGCGCGCCGGAGTGGGCGTGGACAACATCGACACCGATGCGGCCACGCGGCGGGGCATCGTGGTGATGAACACGCCGGGAGCGAACGCGGTGGCCGTGGCGGAGCTGACCATCGGGCTGATGCTGGCGCTGGCCCGCAAGGTGCCTGCGGCCAACTCGACCATGCACGCGGGCAAGTGGGAGAAGAAGTCGCTTGCAGGGCACGGAGCTGCGCGGCAAGACGCTGGGCATTCTGGGACTAGGGCGGATCGGCCTGGAAGTGGCCAAGCGGGCGCGGGGCTTCGGGATGGAGATTATCGGCGCCGACCCGTTTGTCTCCGCAGCCGTGGCGCGCGAGAACGGGATTGTTTTGGTCTCTTCCGATGAGCTTTTTGCGAGAGCTGATTATCTGACGCTGCACGTGGGCCTGACGCCGCAGACCACCGGAATTATCAACGCCAAGACCCTTGCCGGCATGAAGAAGGGCGTGCGCATCGTCAACTGCGCGCGCGGCGAGCTGGTGGACGACGCGGCCCTGGCGGAGGCGCTCAGGAGCGGGCAAGTGGCGGGCGCGGCGCTGGATGTGTTCGCTCACGAGCCGCTGAAGGACTCGCCTTACTTTGAGCTGGACAACGTGATTCTGACCCCGCACATCGCCGGCTCGACGGCCGAGGCGCAGGAGGCGGTGGGCGTGCAGATCGCCATGCAGGTGCGCGAATATCTGAAGCTGGGAGTGGTGCAGAACGCCGTGAACCTGCCCTCGCTGAGCCACGAGGAGTACATGCAACTGGCGCCGTATATCGATCTGGCGGGGCGGCTGGGGTCGTTCGTGGCGCAGGCCGGCAAGAGCGGCATCGAGGCCATTCATCTGGTCTACGGCGGCGCGCTGGCCGAGGCCAAGACGGAGCTGGTGCGCAACGCGGCCATCGCCGGACTGCTGGAGGGCTCGGAGAACGTGAACCGCATCAACTCGGCGGCGGTGGCCCAGGAGCGCGGCATCCGGGTGCACGAGGAAAAGCGGGCGAGCCATCGCGGAGGGGCCGCAACTGTCCTGTCGATCGAGCTGCACGCGGCCGCGGGCGCGAGCCGCGCCAGCGCTACCGTGATCCACGGCGAGCAACCGCGCCTGCTGGAGTTCGACGCGATCGACATCGAAGCGCCGCTCGAAGGCACTCTGCTGGTGTGCCGCAACCTTGATGTGCCGGGCGTGATCGGGCGCATCGGCACCATTTTGGGCGAGCAGGGCGTGAACATCGCCAACTTCGCGCTGGGCCGCGAGCGCCTGGGGCCGAATCTGGCCGCGAAGCCCGTAAAGGCGCTGGCCGTGGTGCAGGTGGACGCGCCGGTTTCAGAAGCGGTGCTGGAGGCGCTGAAGCCGATTGAGGCGCTGCTGGAGGCAAGGCTGGTGAGGCTGCCGGATGGCAGGTAGGCGCAATTCGGAAGGGCGTGGATTTCTCGCGCAAAAAAACGGCGTCCCAATGGACGCCGTTCCGCTTTTGGCGGCTCTCGATTTACGCCCGGCTCAGATACGCGCCTTCGCTGGTGTCCACGCGGATCTTTTCGCCCTGGTTGATGAAGGGCGGGACCTGGACCACGAGGCCGGTTTCCAGCTTGGCGGGCTTAGTGACGCTGGAGGCGGTTGCGGACTTGAGGCCGGGCTCGGTTTCCACCACTTCGAGATCGACGGTCTGGGGCAGCTCGACGCCCACGGGCTGACCGTCGAAGTAGCTTATCTTGATCTGGAGGTTGGCGGTCAGGTACTCGACCGCATCGCCCAGGGTTGCGCTCTTGAGGATGGTCTGCTCGTAATCGACGGGATTCATGAAGTAATAATCGTCCCCGTCGGCGTAGAGAAACTCCATGGGGATTTCATCGACGACGACTTTATCGATGGCGTCGGCGGAGCGGAAGCGATGCTCGAACATGGCCCCGGATTTCAGGTTGCGCAGCTTGGCCTGGATGAAGGCGCGAAGATTGCCCGGCGTGCGGTGCTCGACCTTGAAGACCAGATGCAACTGGTCGTTGTGCTTGATGATCATGCCCGGACGCAGTTGCGTGGCAGGAATCGCCATAGGAAGTGCAGCTCCTTGTGGATTTACGGCAAAACCAGAGAAGATGTGTCCTGTTCAGGTTTTGTGCAAGGTCGCCGCTCCTTGGGGTCGCGGCGACTTGAACTTCGTAGCATCGGGATACAGCATCTCTGGTTTTGCTATAGCGCGCGGCGCGCGAAGAATTCTGACTATAGCCTAGGTTTTATTGTAGACCATGGGATGGGTTGAAGCCGCCGTGCTCAAGGGGTTCTTCTGGAACTGCTACACTATCACCGGTCAACGGAAGAAATTATTGGGGAAGAAGTTTTGCTGAGGAGTTTTACGGCTCGCGGCCGGCGGAGAGCCGTCCGCCACAAAATTCAATCGCGCTTTTGAGCGCGCGTCGTCCCGCCGCCAGCGTGGCGCAAAGAGGCGGCAGCGAAGAATAAACCGGTTGCACCGGTTCTGTGGAAGGGGAATTTGTTCATGCCGTTTCTGTTGGAGAGCAAGCATATTGGCGGAGACGTGGTGGTGATCGTGCCCAAGGTGATGGGCGACGACCGCGGGTTTTTCATGGAGACCTATCGCGCCGATAATTTCCGCGATCTTGGATTGCCGGTCGAATGGATGCAGGACAATCACTCGCGATCGGCAAGAGGGGTTCTTCGCGGACTGCACTTTCAGTGGAATCCGCGGATGAGCAAGCTGATGCGGGTTACGCGCGGCGCGGCTTTTCTGGTCGCGGTCGACGTCCGCAAGGGATCGCCGACCCTCGGCCGGTGGTTCGGCATGGAGGTTTCGGCCGACAACAAGAAGCAGATCTACGCGCCCTACGGTTTTGCCCGCGGCTTCTGCGCGGTCACCGATGAATGCGAGGTGCAGTACAAGTGCACCGGAATTTACAATCCCCGGGGCGAGTCCGGGATCTTCTACAGGGATCCCGCCATCGGCATCGAGTGGCCGCTCGCGGACGTTCTTGTATCTCCGAAGGACGCCAACGCGCAGACATTGGTGCAATGGCTGACGTCCCCGCTGTCGGACAACATCACTTACTCATCGCAGTAGGAATCCAGGCCGCGATTGGCTGGGAGAGAGAATCCCATGCGCATTCTCAACCGCGAGTGGATCGCCGGCGGCGCCGGCTAAGTGCGCTACAGCATTTTCGATTCTGCTCTTTACAGAAAGCTGGAGGCCAAGTGGCTTTTTCCTCAAGAAAAAGCCACCTTGCACGACCTGCAAATGTCAACAAGTGAATCGAAAATGCACTAGTGAGCTGAGGTGAAACGGCTTGACGCTGAAGAATGGTGGCGGAGGGCAGGATCGAACTGCCGACCTTGGGGTTATGAATCCCACGCTCTAACCAACTGAGCTACTCCGCCAGAGGGGCGCCGGCAAGGCGCGCCGGATGGGCTGGCCTGGGACGGGCGAAAGCGGGTTCGCGCGGCATCCCCAGGTTCGATGATACGGGGGGCCGGATGCACGGTCAAACCGGCTCAGGGCGCTGCGGCGGCTGGGGAAGCGGCGAGGATGAATCCGCGGGGCATTCCTGTAAACTCGGCTGCATGAGCACGTTCCGCATCGCGGGCATCATTCCGGCGCGGCTTCGCTCGGCGCGGCTCAGCCGCAAGGTGCTGCGCACGATTGCCGGGCGGCCCATGGTGGAGTGGGTGTGGCGCGCGGCGCAATCGAGCGGCCTGATGGACCCGGTGGTGGTGGCTGCCGATTCCGACGAGGTAGCCGAAACCTGCCGCACGCGTGGAATTCCCGTAGTGATGACTTCGGCGGATTGTCCCAGCGGCTCAGACCGCGTGCGCGAGGCGGCGCGCCAGATCGAAGCTGACATCTACGTGAACATTCAGGGCGACGAACCGACACTGACGCCGGATTTTTTTCCGCCGCTGCTCAGCCTCTTCGAGCGGCCGGAGGTCGAGGTTTCTACATTGGCGGTCCACTGCCCGCCCCACGAGTTCGCCAATCCCAACGCCGTGAAGGTAGTGACGGCTCTCGACGGCCGCGCCCTCTATTTTTCGCGGGCCGCGGTTCCCTGCGACCGCGATGAAACCGGCTTCATGGGCTACCGCAAACACTTGGGGATTTATGCCTACCGGAAGGCGGCGCTGGAACGGTTTGCCGCGCTCCAGCCTTCGCCGCTGGAAACGCTGGAGCGGCTCGAGCAGTTGCGGCTGCTCGAAAACGGGATTGCGATTTACGTGGCCGATGCCCCGCGGGACACCATCGGCGTGGATACGGAGGAAGACCTCAAGCGAGCGGAGACGCTGCTGCTAAAGATGCAATTGCGTTAGAGCCATTTCGCCTGGTTCCGGTACGGAGGTGTGCCGGTTTGCCGTTAATTCGCGTCTGAATTCTTCCCGACCACGAGAATCTGGAACGAGTGCGGGATCATCGGGGGCCGTGGCCCGCGCATGAATCTCGCACGGCCTGCGGGCGGCGCGGCGTCCGCGGGGGGTGAGGGCGCTGCGGGCGTGGGGCCGTACTCGGCTGTAATCAAGTAGAGATTGCCGGTTTTTGTATCGAGCGTGATGGTCTTGGCCCGCGCCGGTGTAAAAACCGTTTGCTCCACGGCAAAGCTCGTCGGCGAACTCTCCTTAACGACCGTAATCGTGCCGTCGCCCTGCGAGCTGAACGCCTCCATCGTCTCCGGATTGAAGGTGACGCCGTCGCAGCCCACGCCGGTGGGCAGATCGGCGATGATGTGTCCGTCGGTGGCCGAGAGAATGATCATGTTGCTCTTCTCGCGGCAGGCGGCGAAGAGGATGTTGTTCTTGGCGTCGAGCGCCAGCCCCGCGCAGCCGCCGCCGTGGCTCGACAGATCGTAGCGTCCGACCATTTTCATGGCGCCGGCGTCGATGACGGCAATGGCAGCCTTGTCCTCGATGTCCACGTAGATTCTCCCGTGGCCGTCGGTCGCCGCCTCCTCAGGCGCGCCCCCGATGTCGATGGTGCCGAGGATGGAGCCGTCCTGATCGTCGAGGACAGTAATGTTCGGCTCGGAGTGGCTGAGAACGTAGAAGTGGTGATTATAGGGGTCGTTCAGATAGCCGTCGGGATTGCCCGCCACGTCGATCTTCTTGATGATCGCGAAGGTCTTGGCATCGAACATCGTCACCGGCTTTGAAGTTGCGAAGCCGTGTCCCGTTGCCGTATCCACGGCGCCGCCGTGCCCGCTGGTGCCGGGAATATCGCCCACCTGGGCCAGCGTATCCAGGTTGAAGACACCGATGTGACCGGTGCGCCCGGAACGCGCGACGTAGAGATTGCGGCCGTCCGGATCGGCAGTCACATAGTCGAAACCGCCGTCGCCGTCGACGAGCTGAATCTTGATGACCTGGTAGGGGCCGGTCTCCTGCGCTGGGGCAAGACCCGCAAGCGAGAGGAAGAGGATGAGTGTAGCAAGGGCAAGCGACTTAAGTGACATGGCGACGCCTCCACGGGTTGGCCTGGTTGGATGTCCAGCGAATGCGGCCGCTCAAACCCGGGCCGAATTGGCAATTCTTCTCCAAAATGCAGGATGCACAGAGGGGAGCGGGGTTACGCTACACCTTGAGGAAAGCGGTTGTCAAGGCCGGTTGCAAGGGAGAACGGATATTCGCGTGACCATCCGAATTGGGCGCAAGAATCGGGTGGCGCGCACGCGGCGCATCGGCCACGATGGAGTCCATGAGCAGCATTACGGCATTTTCGGAAATACTGTGGACTGTTGAGAACAGTGGATGTGGATTTTTCTTGAGGAAAAATCCACCCGGCGGTCGCGGTTTCGGTCTACACCATTTCCGAAAATGCTATAGCCAGCCGCATCCGGCAACGCGGGCAACTCTAAGGCGGGGAGTCTCATCGCCATGAGCCGTGCGTCCAGTCCAGCGGCCGCGCCCGCGGTTGCAATCGATCCTGAGGCGGCGTGGCGGCAGCTTCTCGCCCGCGATCCGCAGGCACGCTTCTTCTACGGCGTGACGACTACCGGCGTCTTCTGCCGGCCGGGGTGCGCGAGCCGCAGGCCGCGACGCGAAAACGTGCGCTTCTTCCGCACTGCGGCTGAGGCGGAGGCAGCGGGCTTTCGTCCCTGCGTGCGCTGTAAGCCGGACACTGCGTGGAGCAGAGCTTTGGGCACTGCGTGCGGCAGCCCTTTGGGCACTGCGTGCGGCAGCCCTTTGGACGAGAGCCGTAGCGCGACGGAGAGGGTTCTTGAACACATCGAATCGCATCTCGACCGGCCGGTGCGGCTCAAAGAGTTAGGACGGGTCGCTGGCTTGAGCCCTTTCACTGTGCAGCGCCTCTTCAAGCGCCAAATGGGCGTGAGCCCCCTCGCTTATCAGCGGGCGCTGCGGGCGGGCGCACTGCGCAGATCTTTGAAGCGAGGCGATTCCGTGACCGATGCTATCTACAACGCCGGTTTCAGCTCGCCCAGCCGCGCCTACGAGGGCGCGCAGCTCGGCATGACGCCCGCGCGCTTCGCCCGCGGCGGCCGCGGCGAGCGGATCGGCTGGTGCTCCGCACCTTCGCCCTTTGGATGGGTAATCGTGGGAGCAACGGAGCGAGGCCTGTGCTGGCTCTCGCTGGCCCGCACGCGGGCTGAGGCCGAAGCCAGCCTGCGCGCCGAGTTTCCGGCGGCCACGCTGCGCCGCGACCCGGCGCTCTCGCGCTGGATCGGGAAAGCAGTCGAGCACGTGAGCGGCGGCGCTCCCGTCAGCCAAAACCAGGCCGGAACGGAGTTCCTCGACCTGCGGGGAACGGCGTTTCAACTGCGCGTGTGGCAGGCGCTCAGGCGGATTCCACGGGGCCGGACGCGCAGCTACGGCCAGTTAGCGCGCGAGCTGGGCGACGCCAAGGCCACGCGGGCGGTGGCCCGGGCCTGCGCCGCCAATCGCGTGGCGGTTCTGGTCCCCTGCCATCGCGTGGTCGCCGCTGACGGCTCGCTCGCCGGCTACCGCTGGGGCGTGGAACGCAAACGCAAACTGCTGCAGGCCGAGCGGTAGCCAATCGGTCTGCATCGCCGCGCTTTAGCCGGGCACGCCCGGGGATTGGGGATGGAAACGGATGCAAAAATGATCGCGAGCGGAGACAGATGGGTGTATATTTGCTCACAGCCGAATGGTAAAACGGAAATTCCGGTTTAGAGCATTAGCCGGTTTTTTCCTTAATGACGTTCGCACGGGTCGAGCAACCAGCCGAAGAGTTGCGCGGATTGAGCGGATTCCGGCAGGGAGCTATCAACCGCGCAGACGCGGGTGCAACAGTTTCCCTAAGTTGAGGTCTATCGCGCTTCGCCCCCCAACCGGGGGAGGCAGAGGCGGCCGGTTCTATCAGAAGAGGAGGAGATGTGAAGTCTCATCTGGGATGGACACTGTGCGGCGTAATGGGGCTGCTTGCGTTGATGGCGACGGCTCAGAGTGCGGGGGCGCAGACGGGCGGGAATCTGGTGATCAACGGCGACTTCGAAAGCGGCAACACCGGTTTTACGACCGGATACGCGCTCGGCGATGTATCGGGTCCAGGCGCCTACACAATCGGCGCCAACCCGTCGACAGCAACCGGAGCCTTTGGGGATTGGTGCAACTGCGGCGATCATACTTCGGGAACTGGGAAGTTGATGATTGTGAACGGGGCCACCAACGCCTCATTGCCTGTTTGGGAGGAGATTGTTTCCGTCACGCCGTCGACTAACTACTCGTTTTCCTACTGGGGAGCCGAGGTAGATCACGACAGTTCATCCTTGCCTCACCTGTTACTGAAGATCAACGGCAGAGTTATTGGGAGCAACAACTTTCCGGAGTACCCTCCCGACAACGGAGGTAAGTGGCAAAACTACAAGTTCACGTGGAACTCGGGTTCCAGCCAAACCGCGGACCTGATCCTTTTGGACCTGAACACGGACGCGCCCTGGAATGACTTCGCGCTCGATGACATTAGTTTCAGCGCAGGCTCAGGCGCGGCCGGTGGGGTGGCGGCCCCGTCCCACGCTGCTTCAAGCTATGGCCCCATCACCACCCACGCTGTGGTCGTCGTGAAAGATATGCAGGACGTTCAAATCCCGCTCAAGCCGGAGGAGAAGGTTGCGGTGATGTTCCTGGAGGCGATTGGTTCTTTGGAGACTGAATGCGACAATTTCTTTAACCGGAGATGTTCGCTCGCTGAGCTGGTTGCAGGTGCGAAGTCGCCCAAGTGGAAAACCGGCAAGCTGAAGTACGATCCAGCCCGCGACCCGAATTACAAGTACACGGTCACGATTGCCGGGTTCGGTTGGACGGCGAGCGCCAATCCGCAGCGCGCAGGGCTGGGCGGTTTCTTCGCCGATGACAGCAAGGGCATGATCGCAGATTCCTACTACAACGCAAATGGGCCCGCCACGGCGAGGGACAAGCAAATAGGCGAGTTTTCCATTTCAGGCGAGATTTTTCAGGTTCAATAGGCAGGCGTCCCGCCACGGTACTTCCAGGCTCGTCCTCATGGGCGAATTGAGAAACGGAGAATCGATTCTTAAGGCTTCCATTGCACTTATGTACCGTTAAACATCCAGTAGCTGAAACTGCTCCAGACATCGTTCTCGTCCAGGCAACCACGCCGAACAAGCAGACCAATTGTCTTTCAAAGTGAGCCATGATACATGGCTGAGTATTGAGCGCGCAGACTGGCTATCTTGGTTGAAAATAGTGCCGGCACAGGCCAAAACTCCGTCCCGCATTCCTTCATACGGTGACTATGGTATCCGCTGTGGAGGCGAACCGCTGAATATTCCAGTTATAGCGCGGGTACGCCCTGCATAGCTCCGTATACCATCGAATATCTCCAGATTGCACGCAAAGAAATAACCTCAGCCGGTAAGTAAGCTAGCGCTATGATTAGTCTGCCGGCTGAAAGGACGGGTAAAACAGTGGACTCCACCAAACACGAAAAAACGCCAAAACTGTCTGTCTCTAAAATGGGGATAAGTCCAATGGCAGTTGGCCCGGCATGGGCGACTCCTGGGACTTCAAATCGTCGATATCGCCAGACACACTGGTTTTGGCTGGACTCTTTGGTGTCCGGCTCCCGGCAATGTCCCTAAATTGTGATTGGCATCACATTCAAGGCAACAAGAGCTACGGCTGCAAAGAAAGTCGATCATCAAAATGGAATAAGAGTATACTGCATAGCCAGAACTACTTTTTCACAATACGGAGGTGCAAGATGGAAGGCCTCTGGTATGCGCACTTCACCGCAGGACGGGTGCAGGGTGAGGGGATAGCGGTGTTGCGCGACGGCGAGATTCTGGGCGGCGATCCTGCCCACACCTATGCAGGGTCTTATACATGGGACGGACCGGAACTCTACGCGGATGTTTGCGTGAGTCCTTACTTTGGTGGCCGCGTACCTACTGATCTGGAGCGGCCGGTGACGTTCTATCTACAGGGTTCAATCAGCGGAGATACAGCGAAGGTATCTGGTCATGCTAACAACCATCCGGAAATGGGGGTTGTTGTCGAGTTGCGCCGTGCGGCGTAGCGCGCCAGCCGCTTCCATCCGGAGCCATTTCGAGAGCGCTGCTGGTTGCAGGAGTGAGCCTTTATCTGCATCCGAGGGAAGCGGCATGGATGCTTTGCATGGTGGTGTTCGCTGACGGCACGGTTTTGAAGATACGGAGTCGCATTCGATGGAAATCCAACGCACGATCAAGTACGATGCCGACCGGGTCATTGGTTTTGGCCGGGAGATCATGAATGTCGCCGGCTGCGACCAACTGCCGAGCTGCATCCAGTGCGGCACCTGTTCCGGGGCATGCCCGTTAAGCATCTACATGGATTTTTCGCCGCGCCAGGTCATGGCGCTGGTGCGCGCCGATTTTAAAAACGAGGTGCTCCGCAGCAACACGATCTGGCTGTGCGCCTCCTGCTACAGTTGCACGGTCGAGTGTCCGCGCCAGATTCGCATCACGGACATCATGTACGCCCTAAAGCAGCGCGCCATCAAAGAACAGGTGTATCCCAAGCACATGCCGATTCCCATTTTGGCCAGAGAATTTGCCAAAATGGTTTCCCGCAAGGGCCGAATCACTGAGATGCTGCTGGTGATGCAACTGTTTTTCCGCGCCAACAAGCGGGCGGTGTTGAAGTCCTGGCGGCTGGGACCGCGTTTGATCCGAACGGGACGGTTCGTCATCAAACACGAGCGCATCGAGCGACAGGCCGAACTTGACGCCATGCTTGCCACGATCGGTACCGGCGACAGAAAGGAAGTGGCATGAAGTACTCCTATTTTCCGGGCTGCTCGTTGAAAGGCCTGGGCCGCGCCTACGAGGAATCGCTGTTGCCGGTGATGCGGCATCTCGACGTGGAACTCAACGAGCTGGACGACTGGAACTGCTGCGGCGCCACCGCCTACATGTCTGTGGACGAAGAGAAAGCCTGCGTGCTCGCCGCCCGTAACCTGGCCATCGCCGAGAAGACCGGCCCGGAAGATTTGTTGACGCCGTGCAGTGCGTGTTACCTGGTGCTCAACAAGACCAAGCACAACGTCGCCGACTTCCCGGTAGTTCGCGAGGATGTCAACCGGGCGTTGAAAACCGCCAACCTCACTTACACCGGCAAAACCGTCGTGCGTCATCCGCTCGACGTGCTGTTCCACGATATCGGCGTGGAAGCCATCAAACAAAAAGTGGTGCGGCCGCTTAAGGGCTTGAAAGTCGCACCCTACTACGGCTGCCAGGTGGTGCGTCCCTACGCGACGTTCGATCATGCGTGGAATCCCACCACCATGGATCAGATTCTGGCCGCGCTGGGTGCGGAAATTGTTCCCTATCCGCTCAAGACCAGATGTTGCGGCGGCAGTTTGACGGGTACCGTACCGGAGGCCGGACTGCGCATGTGTTACATCCTGCTGGAGGAAGCCGTCCGGCGCGGCGCGGACGTCATCGCCACCATCTGCCCGCTGTGCCAATTCAACCTTGACGCCTACCACGACCAGATTGAGAAACGCTGGGGAAAGGCGCACATTCCAACCGTTTATTTTACGCAACTGATGGGACTGGCCTTCGGGATCGGTTGGCGGGAACTGGGGTTGCACCGGAATTTTGTCCCGATGAAGCCACTGCCGGAAACAAGAACCTCCACGGCGCCGGTCGCCGCTTGAAACTGCCATGAAAACAAACCATCTCCACGGCGACATTCGCATCGGTTTTTACATCTGCCACTGCGGCCACAACATCGGCAGCATCGTGGACTGCCCGGCAGTCGCGGAGTATGCGGGCCAGCTTCCTGGCGTGGTGCTTTCGCGCGATTACAAATACATGTGCTCCGACCCTGGACAGGAGTTGATCCGGCAGGACATCCGCGAGCACAAGCTTAACCGCGTGGTGGTCGCGTCCTGTTCGCCGCTGCTGCATGAGCATACCTTCCGCAACGCCGTGGCTTCCGGCGGGCTGAATCCGTTCTATTTCCAGATGGTCAACATCCGGGAACACGATTCGTGGGTGCATTCCGACCACGCCGAGGCCACCGCTAAGGCCAAGGCGCTGGTGCACGCCGCCGTGGATCGGGTTCGCTTCCACCAGCCGCTCCAAACCACCAAAGTGCCCATCCACCCCGACGTGTTGGTGGTCGGCGGCGGAATTGCCGGCATTCATGCGGCGCTCACTCTCGGCAACGCGGGCAAAAAAGTCTTTCTTGTCGAGCGCCAGCCGAGTATCGGCGGGCACATGGCGCAGTTTGACAAAACTTTTCCCACGCTCGATTGCGCGGCTTGTATTCTGACGCCCAAGATGTCCGCCGTCCGCTCCCACGAAAACATCACGCTCTGGACCTACTCGGAGGTCGTGAAAGTCGAGGGATACGTGGGCAATTACACGGTGACGGTGAAGCGCAAACCGCGTTACGTGAATGAGGACTTGTGTGTGGGCTGCCAGGAATGCATCAATGCGTGCGTTTATAAGGAGCCGAAATTTCTGGACGAGTTTAATGTCGGGTTGAGCAAACGCAAGCCGGTTTACATTCCCTTCCCACAGGCCGTGCCCCAGGTGGTGGTCATTGACCCGGAGCGCTGCATCGAGCTTAAGACCGGCAAGTGCAAGAAGACCTGCCTCGAAGCCTGTGGCGACCGGCAGGCGATTGACTTCAACCAGAAAGAGCAATTGATCGAAATCAAAGTCGGCAACATCATTGTGGCCACCGGCTTCAAGCTCTTCGATGCCGCGCGGATTCCGCAGTATGGCTACGGCCTGTATCCGAACGTCGTCACATCGCTCGAATTGGAGCGGCTGGTCAACAGTTCCGGCCCCACGTCGGGCGAAATCATCTTGCGCGACGGGAGCAGGCCCAAAACCGCGGGATTCATTTTGTGCGTGGGCTCGCGCGACATGAAAACCAACCGCTGGTGCTCGCGCACGTGCTGCATGCACTCCATGAAACTGGCGCAACTATTCAAAGAACATACCGACGCGGACGTGACCATCTTTTACATGGACATCCGCGCGCCCGGCAAGGGCTGCGAAGAGTTTTACGACAAATCTCTGCGCGACGGCATCCGGTTCGTCCGCGGCCGGGTGGCCGAGGTGACGGACTGGGCGCTCTCGCCGGAAGAGGAAGGCAAGCTTGTGATCCGCGTTGAGGACACGCTGGCGGGATTCGTGCGGCGCATTCCGGTGGACATGATCGTGCTGGCCTCGGGCATGGAACCGCACAGTGACGTGCAGGACGTGCGGCGGCTGTTCAACATGAGTTGCGGCACGGAAGGCTGGTTCCTGGAAAAGCATCCGAAACTCGCGCCGGTGAGCACCTTTACCGACGGCGTATTTATCGCCGGCTGCTGCCAGGGGCCGAAGGATATCCCCGACAGCATCGCACAGGCAGGGGCGGCGGCCGCGGAGGCGCTGGCGCTCATTGACAAGGGTTACATCGAGCAGGAGCCCAACACGGCGTATATTGTTGAGACCGACTGCAGCGGCTGCAAATCCTGTATACCGCTGTGCCCATACTCGGCGATTGCGTATGACGAAGGGACGCAAAAGGCGCGCATCAACGAAGCGCTGTGCAAAGGTTGCGGCACTTGCGTTGCCGCGTGTCCGAGCGGATCCATCCGGCAACACCTGTTTGAAGACGAGGAAATCTTCAGCGAAATCGAAGGAATGCTGTCTTATGTCTGACCCCAACTGGCAACCGCGCATCGTCGCGTTCTTCTGCAACTGGTGCACCTACACTGCCGCCGACCTGGCCGGTGTGTCGCGCCTCAAGTACGCGCCCAATGTCCGCATCATCCGGCTCATGTGCTCAGGGCGCGTGGACCCGCAGTTTGTCGCGGACGCGTTGGCCAAAGGAGCGGACGGCGTGCTCATCGGCGGATGCCACATAGGCGACTGCCATTACGTCGAGGGTAATTACAAAACGCTGCGCCGGTTCACGATGCTCAAGCGCATGTTGGCCGGCATGGGCATCGAGGAACAGCGCGTGCGGCTGGAATGGATTTCCGCCTCGGAAGGAGAACGTGTCAGGACAGTGGTCAACGAGATGGTGGAGCAGATTCGCTCGCTTGGCCCGCTGGGCTTGCCGCAGCGGTTTGAAGAGTGGGATCGCGAAATGACGGCCCTGGAACACGCGGTGGTGGAAAAGTCAGAGACGGAAGTGGCCCATGCCTAAACCCAAAGTTGCCTTTTACTGGTGCGCCTCGTGCGGCGGTTGCGAAGAAACCGTGGTGGACATGGCCGAAGATATCCTGGGCGTGCTGGAAAAGGTGGATATCGTGCTCTGGCCGGTGGCCATGGATTTCAAATACAAAGACATCGAAGCCATGCCCGACGGGTCCATCGCCGCCACCCTGCTCAACGGCGCCATTCGTTCCACCGAGCAGGAAGAGATGGCGCGGCTGCTGCGCCGCAAGAGCCAGATCCTGATCGCCTATGGGGCGTGCGCGGTGAGCGGCGGCATTCCCGGTCTTGCCAATCAGTTTTCGCGCGAGCAAATTCTCAAGTTCAGTTACGAAGACGCGCCGTCCGTGGTGAACGAGAAAAGGGTTCGCCCGCAATTGAAATCTTCAGACGGCAGCCGCGAGCCGACGCTGCCGGCGTTGCACAACGTCGTCCGTTCGCTCGACCAGGTGGTGGACGTGGATTATTACGTGCCCGGCTGCCCGCCCACGCCCAGGCTCACCAAGGCCGCCGTGACCGCCTTGCTGGAAGGCAATCTGCCGCCCAAAGGCTCGGTCATCGCGCCTGACGTCGCATTGTGCGAGGAGTGCCCGCGCCAGGCCACCAAGCCGACAAATCTTTCTTTCACCGGGTTCAAACGGCCGCACCAGGTGTTGATGGATCCTGACAAATGCTTTCTTGCGCAGGGTGTCGTCTGCATGGGACCGGCCACGCGCAGCGGTTGCGAGGCCGCCTGCACCTGCGGCGGAATGCCCTGCACCGGCTGTTCCGGCCCCACGTCGCGTGTGTACGACCAGGGTTTAAAAATCATGTCGTCGCTCTGCGCCAACGTCGCCGGCAAGGAAGAAAAGGAAATCAGCGCGGTGCTCGCCGGCATTCCTGATCCTATCGGCACGTTCTACCGCTACGGACTGGCGAAGAGTCTATTGCGGCGCAAAGCCTCCCTGCCTCTGGCGGGATGAAAGGCCGGATATGGAACAAGTGGTCAAAGACCTATTCAATGAGGGTTCGGCCCGCGCCAACGCCGCCTACCAGATGGGCCGCCGCCGCTTCACCGTTGACCCCATTACGCGGCTCGAAGGCCACGGCAAAATTGACATTTACCTCGACGATAAGGGCGATGTGGAGCGGGCCTACCTGCAAGTGCCCGAACTGCGCGGCTTTGAGGTTTTCAGCCTCGGCCGGCCTGCCGAGGACATGCCGCAAATCACCAGCCGCATCTGCGGCGTGTGTCCGACCGCGCATCATATGGCATCAACGAAATGCCTGGACGACCTTTACCAAGTTGAGCCGACTTCTCCGGGCCGGAAAATCCGCGAGCTGGTTTACAACACCTTCATGCTCGAAGACCACGCGCTGCATTTCTTCGTGCTCGGCGGGCCGGACTTCATCGTCGGGCCGGAAGCGCCCGCTGCCGAACGCAACATCATCGGCGTAATTGGCAAGGTCGGGATCGACGCCGGCAAAAGAGTCATCGCTACGCGCAAGCGCCTGCGCGAGCTCATCGCCTATTTCGGCGGTAAAGTGGTTCATCCGGTACTCGGCCTGCCCGGCGGCGTCAGCAAGCCGCTCGACCCCGTTGACCTGCCCCAGTTCAAGCAGCTTGCCCAAGACGGCGTCGAGTTCGCCGAGTGGACGCTGGCCGTGTTCAGGCAAATCGTTCTCGGCAATCCCGAGTACGTAGAGATGATCACCTCGGACGCCTATACCCACCAGACCTGTTATATGGGCATGGTGGACGAAAACAACAAGGTCAATTTCTACGACGGAAAACTTCGGGTTGTGGACTGCACCGGCAAAGAGATCTATAAGTTCGCCGGGCATCAGTACCTCGACTTTGTAGCCGAACACGTGGAACCGTGGAGCTACATGAAGTTCACATACCTTAAGCCGCGTGGCTGGAGCGGCTTCACCGAAGGTCCCGGCACCAGCATTTACTCCGTCGCGCCTTTGGCGCGGTTGAACGCCGCCGACGGAATGGCCACGCCCAAGGCACAAGCCGCGTACGAGGAGTTCTACAAAACACTAGGCGGCAAGCCGGTTCACCACACGCTCGCCAACCACTGGGCGCGCGTAATAGAGATGATTCAGGCCGCCGAGACGATGGAGAAGCTGATAAACGATCCCGAGATCACCAGCCCCGACATTCGGCGCGTCCCAACCACCGTTCCCAAGGAAGGCGTGGGCGTGGTGGAAGCGCCGAGAGGCACGCTATTCCACCATTACCGGACCGACGAACAAGGCTGCATCACCATGGCCAACATGATCGTTGCCACCGCCAACAATGCCGCACGCATCGCCATGAGCGTGGAAAAAGCGGCGAAAGGTTTGATCAAAGCCGGCCAGGTCACCGAAGGTTTGCTCAATAAGATCGAGATGGCCTTCCGCGCCTACGACCCGTGCCTGGGTTGCGCTACACACAGCCTGCCCGGCCATTTGCCACTGATCGCGAGGATTTACGACTGCAACCGGCAAGTTGTTCAGGAATTACGACAGGACTGATCCCGCCGCGGGCCATCCATGAACACCAACCACGCCAAAGTCCTCGTGCTCGGCCTCGGCAACGACATCCTCACCGACGACGCCATCGGCATCCTCGCCGCCCGTGAAGTCCGCCGGCGCGTGGCGCCACTGCCGGCTGTAGACGTCCGCGAGACGATGGAAATGGGCTTGGCGCTTCTGGATTTCATCGTCGGCTATGAAACGCTCATTCTCATTGACGCCATCCAAACCGGTCGCGCTGCGCCCGGCCACATCCACGAAATCACGCCGCAGCAGTTGAGTTCGCTGCCCGGCCGTATGCCGCATTTTCTAGGCGTCGCCGAGACGCTCCAGCTTGGCCAGCAACTGGGCTTGGCCATGCCTTCACGCCTTAAGATCTTCGCTGTCGAGGTTGCCGACCCGTTCACGCTCGGCACGAAAATGACTGAGGAGCTGCAACAAGCCTTGCCCATCGCTGTCGAGAAGGTCGTAGCGGAAGTCAATCTGTCTTTAGCCGCCAAGTTGTGTCCGCAACTTTGAACCGCTGAAGTCTTTTGCGGCGCGACTCTGCGAGGAAAAGGACTTGCGGCAATGAAGAAGCGGTATTCGGAAGAATACACTCCGGCATATCCTGCCATGCTGCCTCCGCCCGGAGCGTCACGGCAACACAACGCTACCTGCATCCCGAGAGGAAGGGACCTGCAGAATTGGTGGACGAACGCAACGAATTGCGAGCTGGAGAAGCACAGCGTGGCGAGTTACGCCACAATTTACGTCACAGTCGGAAAGCGATGGTCGGCTAAGTTGTTGATTTAATTGGCTGCCCCCCAGGGATTTGAACCCCGATATGCTGATCCAGAGTCTGCAGCTTCGAAGCTCTTTTCTGGCGAGCATCTAATTTAGATTCATGCACTTACCGGGTTGCTGTTTTGGGCGGTGTGCCGTAAAGTGTGCCGTGAGTTTAAAAGTTCACGCGCCCCATCGATTCCATGGTGCTGATAATTGAGCGCCGAGCGATAATCCCGGTGGCCCATCAGTTCCATCACCACTTTGAGGTTTCCTGTCTTGCTCAACACGAAGCTGCCATAGTCGTGCCGGGCGCAGTAAAGCACCAGATCGTCCGGCAATCCTGCTGCCTTCCTTGCCCGGACCCACCGCCGGTTCACCATGGCCGCTCCAATCCGCTTGCCCTTGTACCGAGACTGCCAGACCCAACCCTCCGTTCGCCCTGGACATCGCGTCCGCAGAATCTTTTGTACGCGATCGGTCAGAGGCACCGGTCTTACTCCGGATTTCGTCTTGCTGTCGGGGATTGTGATCGTCTGGGCATCGTAATCGATGTTCTCCACACGCATGCGATACAACTCCCGTACGTTGCGCATGCCCGTATCCCTCATCACGACAATGATGTCCTTGAGCGGCTGCTCGGCGACCGGCAAAAGCCGCCGCTCCGCTTCGTCATTGAGCCGAAGCGAGCGTCCCTGTTCCTTAAACAACGCGAAGTCTGGAACCTCGCGAATCAACTTCTCCTCCTTGGCTCGGTTCAGCATGCGCCGCAGAGTGCGCAATGCGTTGTTGCCGTTCGAAGGCGACCCGGGAAACCTCAGCGTCTCGATATTATCCTTCGTGATCTGATCCAGGCGCCTGCCGGCGATCCTGGTTTTCTCCAGAAGCCGCCAACCGTTGCGATAGTAGCGCCGGCTGCCGGCTTCGAGCCGTCCTGTGTCCACCCACACGAGAAAATCCTTGGAGTACTCTCGCAGGGTGGGCGCCTTTTTATCGAGCGGGTCGCTACCACTGATGGCGGCAGCGAGTTTGAGGGCCGCGATCTTCTGCGCCCTAATTTCATAGCGTTCCTTGGTCGATCCACGAAAACGCTCACCGCGCACCGTGAAGTCGTACCAGAAGTACTTCGATTTCTTCTTTCGAAAGATTTCCACGAGTTTACTCCCCAGCTGCCCGCACGGAAGCAACTCGTGTGTTCACCCGAATGTATTCGAGGAGAACAGCCACATCATACATCACCCTTCCCTCGACCTCGATCCAGTCTGGACCGACACCCTCATACCGCCAGCGCTTCAGCGTTGTCGGCGGCCTACGAAGAAGTCGTGCCGCCTCGACGGTGTCGATGAGCTCAGGGAATTGGAGAATTCGCCCAGCCTTATCTTTGGGTTTCATGCTAGTTGCGTTCATCCCAGATCTTCTTGCACTCGTTGTAAGTCAAACTCCCTTTCGTCATAAGGGCGTCCACCAACGCCGTGTGAACATCTTTGTACTTAACAATGATTTGGTGGGCAAACACGTGACACTCATTCAGGTAGCCGTCCAAACGCTTGGCCTTCCGAGCGAAGCATTGAATGTGACGAGGCGTCACTTCAGCCTTCGCAGCCCGGTAGTCGCCCTCGCCACCCGTGAGCATATCGAAGAAGGTAAAGGCACCAGGCTTCTTGCGATTCACTTTCGTGCCCGCTGCACCGCCCATCAAAGCAATGATGTTGGCGTGATCGTCATCTACATATAACTTGCGGACGGCACCCCCAACCTTCTGACTTAGAGTGCATGTGTCCGCTACCGTTCCTGAGAGTGGGAGGGGGTTGTCGTCGAGGGCTATCTCAACGCTCTCGAAATTGCCGCCGAGGAATAAACCCAGCACGACGTGGCCGGCTTCGTGGCGGGCTGACCTTAAAAGGTGACGCTTATCCATTACTCCTCTTCCTCCTGCTCGACAAGTGATGTCACGAAATCCTGAACCTTGGGCCTGCACCCTCCTCAATCGCAAAACGTCGTGATCCCCAACCAAAGCTGGTCGAGTCGCACGGCCTTCTTTGCGCCTCCCTGCCGGTTCGTTCTCCGAGGTAAATTCGAAGCCCAGGCAATTTATTACCTGAAGCACATTACGCCTTCACGGTACCCGTTAGAAGTTCGGTTGTGCCCCGGCTGGTGAAGGAGCTGAGAGCGTCCATCTGTGTCTAATACTCACTTACAATTGTGTCTCGGTCATGCTTATAAGTAAATTGTGGGAAATTATTTATAGATACGGGGCTATACATGTGTTCATGGCTTTTTAGGGAAATAGTTATCAACAGGCGATCTGCTTGACACGTTGCATAGGTTAAGACACGCTTAGTGATGGACACTATGGAGCACCGTATCGAGCAACCTATGTTACCGCCAACGGGGGAGGCTGATCCGCTGGCGGCGTTGTTACCAGTATTTGAAAAGAGTACGGCATTAGTTACGGTCGCACCAACCTCCGTTACTGTAACGGAGGTTGCAACTGTCTCGACCGCCGATCTGGATAAGCACATCCGGGCAACCATGGGCACCTGTGGGCAATTAGTAGCAGAACGAGACAAGGTTACTGCTGAAATTCGCAGGCAAGCGAAGGATGTTCTGCACCCCGCCTTAATTGAGATGCGGAAACGCTATAACAATCCGGGGGCCCGCACCGATCTACTGCCCGGTATAACCACCTTTGAGGCGTACTTATTGGCGATTGGCTTTTGCTCCTCCATTCTGCGCGTGTGGGATCACCGCCAGCGGCAAAAGGAACTTGAAGGCCTCTTGCCGAGTAATGGGCAGAAACGGATTGGTTCGGGTTCATCGAGTGGACCAGCCGGATCATCAAGCCCTGTAGTAACAGATAAGGATCCTGACGACGCCGTAAGGGGTGATGCTACCTCCGCTCTGGTCAACCTTGGCTTTAGCCGCACGGTCGCCAAACAAGCGATTGAGCAGGCCCTCAGGGCTGATGCAAAACTAGTCGATGATTTTGATGGGTTGCTCCGCAATGCCCTCGGGGATCTATCAGAGGTCAAGCCAACATCCGGCAATGACGAAGCAGGCGCGATCATCGCGGAGTTTGAGGAAGCAGTCACCGCCGCCGACTCCAGTACCGTAACGAATAACGACAACAGCGCGTCAGACAGCAGCGTGGTGATCAATCCAACCAATCTGAATCCGCTGGTGTGCGGCCTGCCGAGGAAGGCTTCCTGTTTGCCGCAGCTCCTGTAGCAGAGCCTGAAGAGGTCGCGGCGGCACCCGACAAGCTTGATCTGTCCGTGAGCGAGTTGAACGCGGAGCCTGATTGGAAGCAGGTCCTCGTTCAGTTGCTCCAAGTCCTGGAACAGTTCGGCGACCGTCTTCCCCTGGTCGTCCTGGCGGAAAAGCGCAAGATCGAGGCCCTTCTGGCCGGCAAGGGGCCTGGCCGGCCAGAAGGCGCTGCTTTCTCCACACCGACGAGGCGCTACAACAAGGTGATGAAGCTTGATGCGGAGGGCAACCGCCGCTGGACCGTAAAGGCTCACGGCGAAAGGAATGCGTGGGGAACCTTCGAGATCGAATCCGACGCGGACGATGCGATTGCAGATCTGCTCTCGCCGGTTGTCTCGCTCTCAGATATTGGGCCGCAACAAAAATGTTCTCCGCGAGCGTCATGCTCGAACGTGCCGGATCCTTGGACATGCATGGAGGCGCGGCCTGATGGGCCGCACGAACTCGGAATGACGGCCCGCACCCAAGTTCCGGTTGTAGATGCTTCTCGACCCACAATTATTACGACCGGCGACCTGGTGAAGCAGCTTGATACGCAGTATTAGAAGACAACGGAACTTCACAAGGAGATAACTAATGACACTGTACGAATGGAAGATTACCGACCTAGGCAACAACCAGTACGGCTACATTTGGATTTCAGAGAACGGCAAGGATGAATTCGGAACTATCTACAGGGTCTACGTTGACCCTGAGAATTATGACAGGTGGATTGGGAAGTGCGATTGGCTCGAAGGCAACATGGTTAGCAACATCATTAGCTCAATGGAGTGTCCTGAAGAACACAACCAGTATCAGCTTGACCCAAGCTGGTACCGTCGCATCCTCTTTCATTGGCGTCGTCTCGGTTCACCAGTAATCAACCGCAAGGTACCGGGCTACTGCGCGCCGTGGTTCCCATGGCTCGAAGCTGGTTTCAGCCAGACCGAGGCAGCGGCAATCTGCGGCAAGATCGATCCTGCGGCTCCAGGTATTGGGGCATCTTCGCCGAAGAGCGCCAACGGTGATTCCGACTCGTTCTAAGAGCAAAGAACAACCAACACAACGAAAGAGGAAAGACATGGGGTTAGGACCTAGATCAAAGTGTGCCGTTCGCGCCTGCGCCGAAGTCACTGCGTCGATCGGCAATCTGTGCAATCGGCACCGGGTGCCGGGAGTCGTATTTGAGAGCCCGAACCGCACATTTGTGATCACGAGCTGGTACGCGGAGCACGAGGGCACCCGCGGGATCGTTGTGCTTAATGATTTCGCCTTGGGCGACCTCTTCGGCGGCCAGGAGCCGTTTCGAGCGGAGCTGATGCGCCAGGGATTCACTGCCATCCATCTCCTTGCCACCCCTGAAGAATTCGCGGATGCGAAGGAGAAGGTGCTAGTGGCGCCCGGTCGTTGGAGCGGTCCCTGGAGCAAGCAGTACCCATGGGAAACCGGGCGGCCGGCCCAGTACGAAGTGAATTGAGACGGGTCCCAATCGGGAGACGGAGAATGTCGGGTTAGTGATGCAGGGTGCCCTGTACGGCGCGTGATTCGTCGTCAATTGGTACCACCTGCCCCGGCGCGCTTACGGGAACGCCGGGGCATTCTTCCGTACAGTTCAGCATGAACTGGTCACGAGCCGCCATTGAGACTGCACGACTGGAGTCGCAAGGTCAGTTGATGAATAACTAATCCAACCAAGTGAAAGGAATGATTATGTCGTTTGAAGGGCAGAAGAACTTGTCGATCCCAGGGAGCAATTGGAACACCGGTGATATGAACGATGAAGTTACGGAAGTGATTGAGAACGCACTGAGTAGGGCGCGCTCAGTAATCGAAGCAGGCGAAACCTGGTCACCGCTTGTTCACATTTTGCATCCTGAGGATATGGTTTCAGTCCGCTTTCCGGGGTTGAGCGAAGATCCGCGCGAAAAGGGCCGGGTCATAAGCCAGATCAGTTCCGGAATGAAAGAGCTCAATGCCATCGTGGCAATCATGATCACGGATACCTGGGCTGCCAACGAAACTCAGAGGCATTCTGTGACGGGTTCCTTGCAACACCCGCTTCCTGGTAGCGCTGAGGCGCTGATGGTCGCGATCTGGGGCCCTGATGGAGTCCCGACCTTCGGCGCGCAAATGTTCCGGCGTAGTGCCTCTGGGAAGGTCGAGTTCGAAAAACTGAAATGGGAGGAGCAGTCAGCCGAGTTCCGATTTGCCCGCGGCAACATGGAAGACGGTAACAATGAGTTGGGCAAGCCTGCGGCTTCAAATAAGGCGCGCATTCATTGAGAGCCGTTTGCCGCTTATGCCTGGGACGGGCCAGCAGAATGCTCGCCACAAATATTAAGCAGCTTACGTTTATTCACCGAAGAAACCGTCAGATTCGGAGTATTCCAAATAAGACGGCTCAGCCGCGATCTTAGTTTACAGGTAAATCATTCAGCTAAAAAGGAACGAAACAGATGTCAAGCGTATCGGATTATCAGCAATGTCCACAGTGCAAATTTGAAGAAGCAGATCGTGAATATAATTGCCGCACTTTTGAAGAGTACCTACAGTGTCGGAAGTGTGGCTACTCCGAAAGTGTCGATAGGGAAGAAGACAGTGAAGGTAAAGCGACCTACAAGCATAAAGTTGTTGAGGGTGCCGGCGCGTTGTTCTATCGCTGGAAGGGAGCGATTGCGTACGCATCTTGCTATCTTGCGACGGACGAGGATGTAACAGAAGCAGAGCAATGGCTTCAGGAGAGGTTGGCCGCTGGGCAGATTCGCCCTGGTAGTGCGTACTTGTCGCGGTGGAACAAAGAAACCCGATCCGTCGAATTTATTGTCGGGCGGTTTTACGAGTTTTCGATCTACGATCCCGACGATGAAAACACTGAACCGGAAGGTCCGGATGATCTGCGTCCTTTTCAAATGGTGGAGAAAATCCGTCATCTGAGTGTTCGTTATTCGTGCAACCACATTTTGGATGACCGGATCGCCTTGCTTAATGGTCAACCGGAACCTCAATATGACCAGGTGCACAAGACCGTGCTGCCCTGCCTTTCCTGTTTGCCGAAATACTTGAATGAGATTGGGCGTCTTGAGCAATACCAGGAATTCAGACAGCGCCGGACAGAGCTATGGGAGTATCGGTCGCCGCAAGCGAAAGATGGCAATGTCATGCCAGCATTTAATCACCCGAAAACGCTTCAGGAAGCGGCGTCGCTGTTTTATTTAGCGCATCCAGACAGGAAACGATTCTTTCCGGAATGTGAATCAGCGTTTAGGCATCAGCTTCAGGGTCTACCCGATGAAGAGATTGTTGTCAGGTACTGGTATGCCGAACATGCCGGCACGAGGGGACTCATTTCCGTAGATGATTTCGTGCTTTACCTCTTCAACGGAGTTGAGGGATTCGCCGCGAAGCTTCGGAAACAGGGATTTACGGAAGTGCAGGTACTTGAACCACAGGAAATCGACGCAGCTAAAGAGAAAGTTAGCAGTGCACCTGGTGATTGGTGCGGTTCTTGGAAAATGACTTATCCCTGGGAAAGTAGGTCGTGGCAGGCAAAGAACTGAGCGCATCGCCGTGCCTGATTTCGGGGGGCCGCTGGCTCGATGGTAGTGGATAGTACGTCGCGCAAGCATTTGATTACCCGTGGCGCGGGCAGCCGGGCAGATCGTCTTCCCAATCCAGTCGACTGCTGACAATGAGCCGACAAGCGTGGCAACGGTAGGTCGGCGGGGTCAGGATGATGTCCGCGATTTCGTCATCCTCCCCGCGGGTCATCGTCAGGAGGTAGTTCCTTCCCTCCAGCTCCCGCAGGGCCGCGTACGCTTCCTTCCTGCCGATCTGCCAGCTATCAAGCGCATCGCGAAACTCAGGCAGGTTCACCCAACGGCAGCGCCGCCTCCGCTGATCAGCACAAAGCTCCACAAGTTCCCATACCTTTCGGACGACGAACAGCCGTTCAGAGTTCATGGTCTGCCTCCGTTCCGGCCACACAAGCGGCATCCTCGTCAGCCCATGGATTGAACATCATTCCGCCATCTGCATTTTCTGGAGCATACTGCTCCCAACGTCCCTGGGCGTCATCTTCCTCAAGCCACGGGTAAATCGCGCACGGTAGGACGCCGCACTCGTCATCGAATGCATCCGCGAACTCCTCATCGAGCACATCTTGAGGGTCGGTGGGTATTTCCTCAACGGCCTTGGCGAAGCAGTCATCGAAATGGCGCCGCATCAGTTCCCGGGTATCGAACCGATAAGGGCAGCCCGGCACGATGCACTGGAATTTGCCAGTGGTTTTGAGCGTCAATATCGGGACATCGTCGTCAAGTTCCCGCTCACGCCGGCGCGCTTCTTCAGCTGAACGCTGTTCCTCGGCGACCTCATCCTCAACGACCTGCTTCATCTCCTGAACGGCATGCGAGCCAGCATTGTCGAGGTACCAGGAACTGTAGCGGTTTCCCAGCTTCTGCCGCAGCGTCTTCCCCGTGCGGCGCAAGACGTGCACCAGCTTCATGACCGACTCACCGTTCTCGAACAGCCGGCGAGGAGTGCAGCAGAGGAACCGATACTTCGTCGTCTGTGCGGCGTCAATGGCGTCCTCGATATCCTTGAACAGCCAACCGCGGTTGAGGGCATCGATGAAGTCGGCCGTGTACATGATTGGCCAAACTTTGAACGCGTAGGCATTCTCGCCCTTGGCCTTCCGCTCTTCGAGGTAGCCGGCGAACTGGAATGCCAACGAATATGCCCTGAGGTAGGGGTCCAATGCGTTTCTCTTGGTTTCTTCGACCAGCGCCTTGGCGACCTGATACGGCGTCGTGGGGAGGGGGCGGCGAGTCTGTGGGGGAGGAGCAATGTCTTCCTTCGCGGGCGGCGGCGGGAGCGGCTCCCTCTGAGCAACCAAAGCGGCAAGCATCTCTTCCTTGGAGCGGGCAGCGTTAGCTGCGGATTCGAGCGGAGAAACAGACTTGGAGACAGACTTGGAGCTGGATTCAGATTCAGGCTCAGACTCTGAACGGGAAGAAAACTCTTCACAAGAACTTTGAGTAGTAGAAACTGCTACAGCATGGCCTTTGCCCGCGGAGCGAAGCTCCGTTTTGCAAATGCTGTCGGCTGCATTTATTTCTCTCCTTTCTTCTTCACTGGGTGTACAGACTTCACCGCCATCCTGTCGGGTGGTCGGCGACACGGTGTCGTGTGGCCATGCGCCATCCTGGCGGGTGCCATCTTCATCATCCGCCTCTGTGTCGTCCGGTAGAGTTTCCGATACGAGCACCGGTTCCAGAGGACTCCGCTTCCGTGAGGTGAACAAATCCATGTTCGGCTTGTAGTGGTTGAATTCCTTCCCGCCTTTGCGGTAGGTACGGACGGTGAATACCCCGTCCTTCTTGAACTGGGCAACCGCCCGCTGCACCTGCCGTAGCGAGAACCCGGTCGTCTGGGCAATGTACTCCTCGCTGGCGGTGCACCACCCAGCATGCTGCTGGCCGTCTTTACGTACCAACGAGCATATCCTGTACATTATGTTTTTAAGAGAGCCCTGCCTGTCGTATAGGGTGGACTCCGTTGCGGCTTTCAGATGTTTCCACGCCATATCAGAGCCCCCCTTCTTCCGGGTTCACTGTCTGCGGGCGTGGCCCGGCCGGCCGGCTGATGTTGTTGGCCTGTGCAATTTTCAGCACAGTTGCCTCGCTCACGCCGGCGTGTTCCCCCACACGCCAGTACGGCCATTCGGGATGGGCTTCAACTGTGCGAAGCACGGCAGTTTCGAAGTCTCGCCGCACAGCGTTGAGAGCTTCGATGAGTCTAGATTTTCTAGATTTACCAAACATTTTTCTCCTCCGATGGCAGTTAACAGATGCCATCTGCTAAAGGAGAGGCGAAGTTCATTCTTTCCTTCGGTTATTTTCGATTTTGCTTTCGAGAAACGCCGATCGAATGCCGAAGGCCGGCACACCTCGCGAGGCAGCGGCCAGGTATGCCGCAAACGATCGTGATCACGGACGTCGCCGGCGAAGACACCCCGTTTTGGCCGTACCGATGGTCCAGAATTTCCCAGCCCTGCAGCGAGCCAAGAAAGTGGAACTATGCCGCCGGGGCTAATCGGTTGCAGGGGCTGGCTGCAGGGGAAAATACAGACGCTGGTTACATAAAATTGATCAATTCTATGAGCCGAAGGTGAAAAGGCTATCTGTCCCTGTCTTGCCCCGCACGTCTGCGCGGCAAATTGCCTGGCTGCTGCTGAAAGAACCGGAAGATGCGCGGCCCTATCTTGCAGAACTCTATCGGCAATCGCCGGAGATCGCCGGAGATCGCCGCCGTCGCCTCTGCGGCGCGTGAATTTTGCCGGATGGTTCGAGAGCGAGATGCCGCGGCGTGGCCGTTGTGGCGCCAAGGCGCCGCCGCGAGCCCCCTGGCCGGTTTTGCAAAGCACCTCTACCGCGATGAAGCCGCGTTCCTCGCGGCTCTTCAGCAGCCCTGGAGCAACGGTCCGGTCGAAGGACAGGTCCATCGATTGTGTCACCAATCATTAATGGTCGTGAAAGCCGCGCGACGCGCGTTGTTTCTCTCGCTCAACTGCCGTCCTATTGAACCGTAACCCAGGAAGGCTGAGGGCCTTCAATCACCTGATCGAGAAGCGGCAATTCGTCTCCGGTTTTGGTGCTGTCGCTAAACTCTCTTAGCTTTTCGTAGATGTTTCTCCAGTACTGATACTCGGCGTCCCAGCGTCCAAGTGCGGACCCAAGACGGTAAGGTTTGTATTCGGTCAGCCATTCCGCGCGATAGGCCGATTTCAGGTCCGTGATTCTGTCCATCAGGTCCGTAAGATACGAATGATCGGGGTAAGTGACTCTTGATCCCCATTCATTCCACCACCGGTTGCTGTCGGGCCGTGTTGGGCCGAACTTATTCCAGACATCGGTAAGCTCGATGGCCGTCTGGAATTTCTCACCCGCGTAATCGAGCATCTGGCTGCCAATCATCAGGCTGTTCACCGAGGCGGGATCCGCGCTGAGACTCAACGCGCGGTAGAGCGCCGTTTCAGCTTCTTCGGCATGCATTCGAGTTTCATGCAGGTCCTCGCGGTGCGCGGGTAGGGTCTTATAGTAGGCCGGGAAGAACGGGTCCTCCCAGAAGCTAAGCATCGACTCCCAACCAATCACCTTTTGGATATCGGTCTCGGCCTGCGCCATGTTCGACAGCGCGGAAGCTATGTGTGGAGCGATTGCGGCGGGATACATCTGCCGGGCGTAATCGGAGAAGAAGCTGGCGCGGTCCATGGGAACCGATTGCCAGGGGGCGGCGGCCCCATAGGCCATGCTCGGATAAGACATGCGGAGGAGTAGCTGCGCATCGTCCGACCAGACGGAGTTGATGAGTCCAATCGCGCCGGAATGTCTACCTGCGGTCAGAAAGGTATCGATGTTTTCATACGCGGTGGCATCATCGGGAGTGATCTGGTCGTAGCTCTTGACGCCGGGCTGCACGAAATGCGGAATATGGTGTGAGATCAAAGGACCAAGATAGCGCTTGTAAGTTGGGTCCTCAGAGGTCGAGTGCCAGGCGACCGCGATCAAGCCGGGAGGAAGCTCCTCAATGATCTGCGGATACTTCACAAGCATGTCGCCGTAGGCCATCACATGCTTTCCATGCTTCTGAAACAGACTTGTGACCGCTGTCAGTTGCTTCACGAAGATCGCGGTTGGATCCACTACGGTTCCCGATTGCGCCGCAGCTTTGATCTGAAAAATCTCATCGAAACCGATGCTGACGAAGGGACTGGGGAAAAGATCAGAGAATTGGCTGGCCCAGTCCGCAAGCAGGGACAGCACTTTAGGGTTGAGAGCGTCAAACTCGGTGCCGTGCGGCTCATCCGACAGCTCCGAATACTTCTCGATCCGGAACAGATCGTGCTGATGCCCATACAGATCCAGCGCCGGGATCACATCGATGTGCCGCTTGCGCCCGTAAGCGACAATGCGGCGGACCTCGTCCTGGGATAGGCGCGCGTCTGGGTTCAGGATCGGGTAGCCGGTTAGCTCGATGCTGTCCTCGGTGTAGAGGTAATACTGGTTCTCCTTCCAGCGCGACAGAAAATCAAGCTGCCGCTCAATCTCGCTCTCGCGGGGCAATGGGCCATGGCTGATGTCCACCATGGTTCCGCGAAAGGCCATCGAGGGCCAGTCGTGAATCTGAGCAACGGGCAGCACAGCCTGTGGGCCTTCGCCTTCCAGGAGCTGCCGCAGAGTCTGCGCGCCGTAGTAGATGCCCGCCGACGAGCGGGCATGAATCTTCACGCCCTGCGGGGTTACTGAAAGATCGTAGGCCTCAAAGGAATTCTGGCCGGGCTTGTCGCCCGGCAGCGCCAAGGGATGATCGGTCGAACCTTCACGGTCCAGAAGAATGGAAAACGCGCCGTCGCTACTGTTGCCGTAAGCGGCGATGGTGACTTCGCGACCCGTGCGCTCGCGGAGCCACGAACGAAGTTCTTTCGCCGCAAACTGGTCCGCCTGGTTCTGTGGGTTGGCGAACCTAATCTCCATCGCGCGAAGCGAGACATTTCCCGACCCGTACTGGATCTGCTCTGGGCGCGGCAAAAGCGGGCTATGTTCGGCGTATCCAACCGAACCAAGCAATGCCACCGCCAGCAGTCCCGTCACTATCCGATTCATCGTTCTCCTCTCCGGGCACATTGCGCTCCGCCCCGTTGTTTTTACGTGCGGATTGAAACTCAGTTTCACCCGCTGATGTTTCAATATCAAGAATTAATCCCGCATCTTTCGCGTTAGCGTTCAGCATTCTGGATTGTGCTATAGCAGACGCATACTAATAGGTGGCTCGGCCTCCGCTCAGATCGAAGGCAGCGCCGGTTGTGTAGGAGTTCTCCTCGCTCACCAGCCAGGCGACCATGGAAGCAATCTCCTCCACTTTTACACATCGCCCTTGCGGAATTTTGGAAAGCATGTAGTCGATATGTTCCTTGGGCATTTGCTCGAAAAGGCGTGTACGCGCCGCGGCGGGAGTGATGCAGTTGACGGCGATGTTATGCCGCGCGAGTTCCTTGCCCAATGATTTTGTAAGAGCAATAACGGCCGCCTTGGAAGCGCTGTACGCGGAAGCATTGGGATTCCGTTCCTTCCCGGCAATCGAGGCGATGTTCAGGATGCGGCCATAGTCCTGTTTCATCATGTAAGGGATCACCGCGCGGCAACAGTAGAAGAGCCCATTCAGATTTACAACCATGACCTTGCTCCAGGCTTCGACCGGATAGTCCCAGCCTATCGCGTTTGGTCCGGTGATGCCAACGCTGGTCACGAGGATATCGATACTGCCGAGAAATTGCTGAGTGGAAGCCGCCGACTGATGAACCGCGTCGGAGTCCGTTACATCAACAGAACAGGAGTGGACCTTGCCTTGCGCTTGCAACTCATCCACAGCCACACGGAGAAACTGCAGATCCGCATCCCAGAGCGAGACGAACGCTCCCGATGCAAGCAGCCGCCTGGCAATGGCGAGCCCGATGCCTGGTGCCCCGCCGGTGATAACGGCGCAACGGCCTCTGAGATCAATGGTGTTCATCGCTTAGACCCCACCCAAATAGGTGAATTTGCGTTTTCAGCAGAATAGTAGAGGTCCGCTTTCGGCGCGGGTCTCGTGGATCGCTGTTGAGCATCATAACAGGAACTTGACAGCTAACTAAATGTCCCTGGGGGCGGAGCTGGAGGAGATGATGGCCGCGGTACGGGTCCCGATGGTTGTGCCGGGTTTTCCAAAGTTGGTGTGGTTGAATGCATTGAATAATCCGCCGCGGAATTCCGTCGTCAGGCGGTCGGTGATCTTGTTCCGCTCAATAAAGGCGAGGTCCCAGATCTGCGAGCCCGGACCGATCAAAGTGTTGCGCCCGAAAGTACCGAAGCGGGTGTTCCATTTGCGAGCGCCTGAGCCAGAGTGACGGTTATAAAGCAGATCGTATCGTGCCATTTGGATTTCGGCAATAATCCGCCATGTTACGAAGATTGCGGTCGAGTATTTCGGTTTCGATAACTACGCCGGGAGTTTCTTCGAGGGGCTGGTCGAAACGCCGTTACTGCAGGAAAGCTGCGACGTGGAGGTTTCCATCAGGTGAGATGTGACGGGCGCGGGAAGGCACCGTCAATACTACAAGCGGCCGCGAAAAATCTTATGTCCATTCCGCTGTACAGGCGCCTGCGGCACTATTTCCAGAGCTTGAGCATCACCACTCCGCCCTGCGGCACCGTGACGGTGTAGGAGTCATAAAGTACTCCAAGGTCCTTGTGCGCCCATAAATCGCGCACATGGACGGGGCCAGTGAATCCAACATCCTTGAAGTACAGGGTGAACGGCTCGGCTTCATCGTCCGTAACGTAATTGAAAAGCGCGACGGCCTCCGCGCCGCCGCTAAGCGGCTTTTCCCATATTTGCGGCGGCCCAACGCGGTGCCCCTGAATTCCCAGCTTGTCCTGGTCGACGGCGATCACTTCCTTGTTCAGCAGAATACTTTTGGTCGTCGCGTCCATTTTGCTCAGATCATTGCCCGCGAGCAGAGGTGCGGCAAGGATCACCCAGAGGCTCATTTGTGTTCGGTACTGATCCGCGTTCATCCCACCGTTGCCGATCTCCAGCATGTCGGGGTCATTCCAATGCCCCGGCCCAGCATACTTTTCCAAACCCGCCTGCGAGAAGCCGATCAGCGCCATGCTGCGATAGTTGTCGCGAATATCATCGGTGGTGCGCCACAAGTTGCCGCCCACCTTTGGGCCCCACTTCCAGACGTAATCCACGCCGTACTGGCAAAGGCTGTAGACGATCGGCCGATGCGTGTTCAGGAGCGCCTCGTGCATTTTGGCGTAAGCGGCTTCCATCATGGCCTGGGCCTTGCGCGGGTCCTGATTCGGGTCGTGCAGCTTCATAATGTCCATATAGCTGCACAGGTCATACTTCAGATAATCCACTCCCCATTTCGCATAGGTATTGGCGTCCTGCTGCTCATGGCCGTAACTGCCTTCGTAACCGCCGCAGGTCTTGGGGCCGGGGGAGGAATAGATCCCGAACTTCAGGCCCTTTGAATGGATGTAGTCGCCCAAGGCCTTCATGTCCGGGAATCTGCTGTTGGGATGGATGTTGCCCTGCGCGTCGCGCTTGCCTTCCCAGGAATCGTCAATGTTGATGTAGACGTAGCCCGCGTCCCTCATCCCGCTGGCCACCATGGCATCGGCGGCGGCGCGCACGGCAGCGTCTGTAACTTTGGCGCCGAAATGGTTCCAACTGTTCCAGCCCATTGGCGGAGTTGGAGCCAAATTTGCGGTCTGCGCACTGGCGGAACACGCCGGCAGTATCAAGGCAATGGCAAGCAGCATGTTGAGCCGCAGGAATGACAGAAAACCGAAACGCATAAGCTTTTCCTTTTCGGTTCAAGAGCAGTGTGAATGAAACTAAAGGCACGCGGCGCAAAGCCTCGCTTATTGTTTGCCGGCAGGAATGTGGGCGATGGCGTCGATCTCCACTTTCAGGCCGCCCCAAAGCACCGCCTGCACCGTGGTGCGCGCCGGGGCTGCGTTGGGAAAGAATTTGGAATACGCGGCGTCGAAACCGTCGAAGTCTTCGATTCGCGCCAGGTAGCAGGTGCATTTCACCACGTCCTCAAAGCCACAGCCGGCCTCCTTGAGAACTTTCCCGATGGAGTTAAGAGTGCGCTCCGTTTCCTCTCCGATGGTGCCGCTGATAACTGCGCCCGTCTTCAAATCCTGCGAGGCGTGACCGCTCACAAAGAGCCATCCATCATTGCACAATCCGGCGGAATACGTGCCGGTGCTGGCGGCCTTGTCGGGATGTTTGACGACTGTCTTACCCATGGATGCGACGTCTGCTCCTTTGCGAAAGGAATTAGCGGGTTCGGAATTCCCGCCTGTAGCTTCTCACTCGGAGCAGGGAGTGTCAATACGCGGTTTAGTGTCCGCTGGAGAAAGCGTCCAAAATGTTGAACCTTGTCTGGAATCCGCGCTCAGGAGCGGCCTACCCTTGTAAAGGGTCCCGGACCGGTACACTACGCATCGAAGCTGTCCGGAAGGAGGAATAATGCCGCCTTGGTATCACCGGAATGTCAGAGTTCCTCTCGATCATCGGAATTCCTCTGGGTGACAACTGAACATTGAGTGGTCAAGGCCATGCAAAGAATGGGCATGGCAGGAGAGGTGCGGAAATGAAACTGGTTCGTTTTGGGTGCCTGGCGCTGAGCGACCCGGTGTAATTGACAACGCAGGAAGGATTCGCGACCCCTCCGCGATCGTCTCAGATATTGCAGGTGTTGCGCTCTCGCCAGCATCCCTTGAGCGTATGAGAAAGATCTCCTGCGAGGACCTTCCGCTTGTTGAGGAGGGCGTCAGACTCGGCGCATGTGTCGGTTTAGTCGGCAAGTTCATCTGCATCGGACTGAACTACTCTGAGCATGCGGCCGAGTCCGGAATGGCGGTGCCCAAGGAACCAGTCGTGTTCATGAAGGCTACCTAGTGCGTCTGCGGCCCGAACGACGATGTGGAGATTCCCAAGGGATCGGAAAAGACGGACTGGGAGGTCGAACTTGGCGTCGTGATTGGCGCAAAGGCAAAGTACGTGTCGAAAGAGGATGCTCTTTCTTGTGTGGCCGGCTATTGTGTCGTGAATGATCTATCCGAAAGAGCATTTCAACTGGAGGGAACGGGCCAGTGGGTCAAGTGCAAGAGTGCGGACACTTTTGGTCCCATCGGACCGTGGCTTGTCACGACGGACGAGGTCCCCGACCCTCAGAATCTCCGCCTCTGGCTCGAAGTCGATGGCCGCAGGTATCAGGATGGATCGACGCGAACCATGGTATTCGGTGTTTCCTGTCTCGTTAGCTACCTGAGCCAATTCATGACTCTTTATTCCGGCGACACCATCTCAACGGGAACTCCTCCTGGCGTCGGCCTCGGCCAAAAACCTCCTATCTACTTATCCGGCGGCAACGTCATCCGGCTTGGAATCGACGGATTGGGTGAACAACGGCAGCACATGGTCGCATGGGGAATTCGCATATGAAGACCAGATTCGCTTTTGGCAAAACGGGTCTCGACGTTTCACTTCCCGACGAATTCAACTCGACAATTGTTGAAAGCAAAGGTGTGGCACCGGTCCCCGACGTAACGTCGGCGTTGAGCCATGCGCTGGGCCAACCGCTAGGCTGTGACCCGATCGTCTCTTGGCAAAAGGAAAGAGGGAAGTCGCAATCGTTGTCTGCGACATTACTCGCCCTGCGCCCAACCGCGTCACTCTTCCCCCGCTCCTCGAGAGGCTTCATCGCGCAGGGATCGAGCGCAGCGGAATTACCGTTCTTATTGCCACCGGCCTCCATCGCGTCGCCACCGAGTTGGAAGTCGACCAAATCGTTGGATCTGAAATCGCAAATTCCCACAGGATCATCAGCAATGATGCACGCCGAAACGCCCGGCACTGCGATCTCGGAACCACGAGTCGCGGAACTCCAGTGCTCATTCACAAGAATTTCGTCGCTGCCAACCTTCGCATAACGTTGGGGCTTATCGAGCAGCACCTGATGGCTGGCTTCTCTTGAGGACGGAAACTCGTAGCGCCGGGAGTTGCTGCCGAGGCAACAATTAAGGCGATCCATTCTCCGAAGTTCATGCGGGATCCTCTGGCGACAGAGGGATCGATCTCAGCGAATCCACTGCACACTGAATTGCTCGAGATCGCAAAGATGGTCAACCATGAATTCATCCTCGACGTGACATTGACACGAGACAGACAGATTTCCGGTGTATTTGCGGGCAATCCTGTCGTCGCTCACGCGGCCGGTGTGCGCTTTTTGGAAGAAGTATGTCTCGAACACACAAAGGAACCGGCCGACTTGGTGATCACTTGTGCAGCCGGCTTTCCACTCGACCTCACGTTTTATCAGACAATTAAGGCCGTTACTGCTGCTCAACACCTCGTGAAGGAAGGCGGAATAGTCCTGGTTCTTTCCGAGTGCGCCGAGGGGGTAGGCTCAAAGCAATTCGCTGCAACGCTCCGAAGCATGACGTCGTTCAAGAATTTCCTCGACGAAACCGCAACCTCTCCTGTCGCGGTCGACCAGTGGCAATTAGAAAAGCTCGCCATCTCTGGACTCCGCAGCGAAATGTTCTTCTACGTGCCCGGAGTCAACGAGCAGGAAATCGGATTTCTCCATAGCCGAGCATTCCGCAGTCTCGACGATGCCATCGCTTCGGCAACGATGGGACTCCGGCGCGGCTCCAACGTCCTCCTCGTGCGCGATGGTCCGTACGCATTCGCGCGAGTGGGCTCATTATTCAGAGCGGAAGTGCAGGCGCCAGTTATCGCCAAGAACTAAATCTCGGTTCAAGTTCCACGGGTCAGCAGTAACCGCTTCAATCCGTGCCGATCCGTCGCAATGAAACACCTGCGAACAGTGGTCTCACTGTTAGGTCATTCGGGTCCAAGAGTCAGCTGCGAACGTTACATCCATTGTCTCGATTGGCTGCTACCGCATTTCCTCGCCTCGAGCAAACTGCTCGGAAGTGCCAATGCAGGCGTCGCGGTAGGGACGAGCCTCACGGCTCGCCACTGGGTGGCTGGAGGTAATCACCCACCTCCGGCACCCACAGTCCGCGATCTATGGGCTCACAAGTCCCTCGGCATTTTGTACGGCTCGTACACTGGCACAGTTCCTCAGGGAGCAGTTGTGATGCTTCGCGTATGGAAATAGCATCACGGCTTGACGTAGAGTTCTCTCCGCATCATCCAGAACAGGATGAGCCATTCAACCGCGAGAGCCGCAGCAGCCTCGAAAAGTTGTGACCCGCTGCCCAAATGAGCTGCTATAGGGGCTGTGAACACATCGGTTCCCGCCTTGATTGAGATGAGGCTGGTGAGCATGTAGATGAAAATGGCGTTTCTGCCGAACGGGACAAATACGATGCTCCATTTCCGTAACCCGATCATGTCAACGAGCCATAAAAGGAATAAAAATTCGAGGCAGGCCACCCCCGCAGAGGCGAGTCCGTAGGATGTTGTCCACATCTTCATTTCAATCGGAATCCACGGGCTTATCCCGAATCCCAAAATAAGCAGCCCGACGCCCATCGCGCCGATAACGCCGGCCTTATATTTCAGCGAACGAGAGATCATTAGCAGTTCGCCGACCAAGAGCCCAATGAGCGTGGTAGCGATGGATGGAATGACGACCAGGACCGTTCCCCAGCCCTCGTCGCGATACGGCCAAATGTCCCAGTGGTGTTGCCCGAGGACCGCGATATCCACTGAGTGCACCAGGTTGTGATTGAAGGCATAGGACCCTGCTGGTGCTCCTGGAGCCGGGACGAATGCAATTACGCAGGCGTACACCGCCAGGATTGTGCCGGCCAGCGCGGCCTGGAAGCGCCAGGATCTGCGGGCCACCAAGAATGCCACAAAATAGGCGATAGCGATCGGCTGAAGGGCGCTGCTCAATTCAACAAGAAATGGCGATCCCAAAGAAATGGATTCACGCACGGAGCCGAGCAGGAATATGATGACCGCCCGGCGAAATGCGTGCTGTAACTGCTGACAATGCGTCTCAGTCCGCGCGCGCGCAGCCATCGACAAGGGAATGGAAACGCCCACCATCAGCATAAAGCAGGGCCAGATGCAGTCATAGAACCGCAGGCCAAACCAAGGGCTGTGGTTCAGTTGCTGGATTATGGCGGCCATAACAGCATTGTGGCTCGCCGTATACAATGCTTTTGCCAGCATGCCGCCACCGACAATCCAGAACATGGTGAAGCCGCGGAAGGTATCGAGGGACAAAAGCCTCTCCGCTCCCGACCTCGTGGACGTCGGAGTGTCATTCTCCTGGCGAACTCCGGTTTCGGGGCCCGGAGGCGTTCCGGTTGCGGTTACGGGCAAATTTTTAGCGGCCATCGCAGATGACCTCCTTCCTGCCTCCTAAATGGATCTTATTCGATGCGGCGGTCACATGCACTTCAGTGATAGATGCCCCGCGGGTGTGGAGAGCATGTACGGGCTGTCTCGTTGGCCGCATCAAATCTCTTGCGCGCACACACCGCGCATTTTATCTGGGTGCGACCGTAACGCAGTCACGTTCTCCAAGTCCATTCTAATCTCGGGTCTTTATCAGATTTCGTCCATGTTTATGGACGACTTGATGGAACATTGTTTCCAGATTTAGTAACTTGAACGATTTCTCCGCAAACAGGCTTCTGACCTGCCTCGCGGTTTGGCCCTGAAAGGGAGGCACGATGGCGTCGAAGTTTGGTACTGCGCCGACGAATTCCAGAGTAAAGGCGGCTTTAGCTCTGTGTATGGCCTTGGTTTGCTTCTCCGGGATCTCAGGTGCCGCCCAGGCCACCCCGCCCTCTTACCATGACAAGCCGCATTGCGTTCTGCTCATCGTAGATACTTGGCACGATCCATACGCAACCTTAGTCCAGAGCGGGCGGGATCGGTTCCAGCCTGTTGCGGCCTTGTTGAAGTCGTGGGCAATTCCGTTTGACATTCTCCGGCTGGATCAGCAACATATCGACTCCTCTTATTTGTTGAATCGAGCTGAAAATGCCCGGTACAGTACGATCATTTGGCTCGCGGACTCGGCGTCATACAGTGATCAGGATCTTGATTCAGTCGAGCAGGCAATCAATGCCGGAACCGGGCTGATCGCGCTCAACTCACGTGTGCTTGATCCTGTGTTGGACAGGATGCTCGGCGTGCAATTCAAATCGCTTTATACCTCGACTGACACCTTCCGGTTGATAGGTGCTCACTTCATCGTTCGCGGGCTCTCCGGCACTAACATGCCATCCCAGAACTGGGAGTACTCTGTCCGCCTCTGGGTGCCGCCACAAGCGCACAGGTCCTCATTGCGCAGGGCGGACATCCTGTATTGACGGTGAATCAACTGAACGAGTCAGCATTTGTCATATGGCTCGGAGTTCCTGATCTGTCGCAACTCTGCATTTCTCCATTCTGGCGAAGCCTGCTTTTGCGCTCGCTGGTATGGGAGATGGGCCATGCTGCGCTGCCGGATGTGGATTACGCGCATCGGGTGATTCTGGAGCTGGATGACTGGGGTATAGCCGACAAAGGCTTCTTGTCCTACTGGCGTTACCTTGAACCAAGTGAGGAGATGATTCGCAAAGACCTGATCGAGCCTTTGCAGCAGCACCACGCTGTCGCAAGCGCCATGGTAATTTCCGGCTACGTGAACAGGGCATCGAAGCGCATTGTGTCACCCTGGATCAGGAACTTTACTGACCTGTACGGATTGCATCAGGCTTATAGTTCTACGCGGAAGGGTCTTGAAGAGGCCGTGGCTGCGGGAGTTTTGGATGTTGAGAGCCATGGATGGACACACATGGAACCTGATCTGGAGCCGCCTCCCGGCCCCTGGTGGAGCGCGAACCTAGCCGGAGAAGGCTCCGTTGATGGCTGGTACTCCGAATTGTATGACATGCGGAGAAACAAAGACGCGGATAACGTAGGATTTCTTTCGCACATTTGATTCGGGTTTTATGCTTGGGAGGTTGGTACAAGCAGAAGGAGCGAGACCTCTGAGGCGAGGACGATGGAGCCAACCATGGAAGCGGGATTGGAGCCTGCAGGCGGCATGAAGGCGGTGCCAGGGCCGGTGGTGCAGATCGACGAAGGGCGCATCCAGGCGCATTTGGACGAGGTGGTTCGGGCAACGGTCGAGGAGACGCTGAACGGGCTTCTTGACGCTGAGGCGGACCGGCTGTGCGGGGCGTGCAAGTACGAGCGCACGGAGGGCCGCAAGGACACACGTGCGGGCAGCTACGATCGGCACCTGCAGACCAAGGCCGGCGAAGTGACGCTGACCGTTCCGAAGCTTCGCAGCCTGCCGTTCGAGAAGGCGATCATCGAGCGCTACAGGCGTCGCGAGTCGTCCGTTGAAGAGGCTCTGATCGAGATGTACCTGGCCGGAGTGAGCGTGCGGCGCGTGGAAGACATCACCCAGGCGCTGTGGGGCACGCGGGTCTCGGCCTCGACGGTTAGCGATCTGAACCAGAAGATCTACGGCAAGATCAACGAGTGGCGGGAGCGTCCTCTGGTGGGCGATTTTCCCTATGTCTTCCTCGATGGTCTTTGGCTGAAGCGCAGCTGGGGCGGCGAAGTGAAGAACGTCTCGGTGCTGGTGGCCACTGGCGTGGCGCAGAGCGGCTACCGCGAGATTCTGGCGGTGAGCGAAGGCGCCAAGGAAGACACGGCGAGCTGGACTTGCTTCCTGCGCGAGATGAAGCAGCGCGGCCTCAAGGGCGTCGAGCTGTTCGTCTCCGACAAGTGCCTGGGACTGGTGGAGAACCTCGCGGACTTCTTCCCCGAGGCCAAGTGGCAGCGCTGCGTGGTGCATTTTTATCGCAACGTCTGGACCGCGGTGCCGACCGGCAAGGTGAAGGAAGTGGCTGCCATGCTGAAGGCTATTCACGCCGAGGAGGACGCCCAGGCAGCGAAGGAAAAAGCCCGCCAGGTAGTGGAGAAGTTGCGCGCTATGCGGCTGGCCAAGGCGGCAGAGATCGTCGAGAACGGCATCGACGAAACGCTCAGCTACTACGCCATGCCACCGGAGCACTGGCGCTGCCTGCGGACCAACAATCCGCTGGAGCGGCTCATGCGGGAGATCGGGCGACGAACGCGCGTGGTTGGCGCGTTTCCCGACGGCCAGTCCGCGCTGATGCTGGCGGCTGCGCGGCTACGGCATGTGGCGGCAACCAGGTGGGGCACCAAACGCTATTTGCAGATGGACCGGCTGGCCGAAGTCGTCGCCATCGCCTGACCGCTTTGCTTCTGGCCCCCATGGGGGCCAGAAGCAAAACAACCCCAACCTAACAACCTTCCTGAATAAGACGGAAGATCGAAAGTGCGAAAAACTCTGGACACTACCCGGCAAACTGTAACTCACGATCGATGGCCGGCAGACAAGCACTAGTTCTTTAGATCTCTCGGGCTCCATCTGGCGGATTCATATTCCGGCCGGAACAGGCGCTCATAGCTGGAAGCTCACCGCGATGAAATGACCAGCGGCAAAACGATCTACCCGTTTCGTGGTCAGTAGCCCTTAAGTTTCCAGGGGCCGGCGGCGTTCGCCTGGCTCACTATGTTCACCTTGACACCAGATGCGAGCGCCTGCAGCGAATCGATGTCGAAATCCTTGTATAAATCCAGACAGAACAACTCCGGAGCGGAGTGAATGGGAACCGGGGCGTCCAGGAGGAAGGAAAAACTCCTCATTGCATGACGGCTTTCAATGCTGGCGAACACCTCAGGCTCGATCGCCGCTGCTGCAAGAGCGATCACTTGGCTTCGAATGCCATCCGTTTGCACATGAACCGAGGAAACGCCCCCGGTGATCCGCAGCCATTTCGCAATGGCCATCAGTCTGTGCTGCCTCCAATCCCAGCGGGCGGGCGCCGGCCCCATCTGCAAGCATGGCCCAGTCCGTCGGATCAGGAGCGCCGGGCGCGGCGGCTCGGTCAAACAGAAGATTCATGGCCAGCACCTGCTCCCCTCTGTCGACGTGCTGTGCCACAGTTTCTCCGGCGGATTCAAATCCCTTGTCATCTAGCACAATTACTGAGTGCTGTGCCGCAGGAGCGCTCTTTTCCTGTAGCAATATGCCTGTCACGCTCAATCCATTGGAGAAGCCGAACTGATATGCAAGGTAGGCAAAGTCACGGCCATAGCCTAATCCGTTTGTTACCCGTAGCACCTGCGTTGTCGAAATCGGCTCGTAACGCAATACGGATTTCAGCTTTTCCCGTCCGGCAGGGATATCCGCGGCATGTATCGGCCGCCGTTTGATCTGCGCGGCGAGCTTTCGCGCCAAGCCAAGAATTGTGAGATTATCGGCCGGCACGGCGATAGCCAGTTCCTGTGGGGTGCGAATCTCATCATCGCTGAATAGCTCCGTTTCTGAGATTCGTAAATGAAACTCACGGGTAAAGAAGCGATACGCCTGCTCGCGATTATCGAGTTGGTAATTGTGGGTTCCAGGATCAAAGTTTTCGTGCCACTGCAATGCATCTGCAGCGCCGAACAGCCGGAAGAACGCCTTCACATTGTCGTAAAGATACGGCTTGACCAGCGCCGCACGGAAACAGCAACTATCCACTCCGTTATGGATCAGCAGAGTGGGACGAGGCGCGCGCATTGCGATGAATTCGGGGTAGTCCTGGCCGCGCATGAGATCGGGTGCGGTCTCTTCCACCTCGTCCGTGTCATGCGGGCGCGTCAGGTTGGATTCCCGCGATCCGATCCCAGCGACTTCGACCGAAGCGACAACGCGAGGATCGAGCGCGCTGAGAATTACCGTTTGCCATCCACCCCCAGAGAGGCCAGTTACACCGATCCTAGTGGCATCCACCTCGGGTAAGGTTGTGAGGTAGTCCAGCCCTCTCCGCATTGCAAGATAGAAGAAACCCAGGTCGTTGGCTCCGACCAGATCAAGCTGTGCCCCAAAATCGTGCCGGTTGCCGATTAGTGACAAATCGCCAAATGAGGGCCATTGGAGATCGAGCGCGATCATCCCGCGCTTGGTAAAGTTGATGCAGCGCTTTTGTTCGTACTCGACAGCTGTGCCCAGAGGCTCATGGCCAAGCAGATTGAGTATTGCTGGAATCTTCCCACTGGTGTTCTCCGGCTCATAGAGAAGCGCGGTCGAGAGAAAGCCGGGTACGATCTCGTAGCGGAGTTTGCGAATTCGATATCCATGCCCGCTTTCAATCACTCCCGCCTGCTCGAATCTGGGAGGTGAAGTTACCCACGACTGCGGCCAGCCGTGGTACGCAACATCCTACAGGGCATGTTGGCGCATACGCGCCTCCTCCTGCTTCCATTGCGCCGCGGTGGTAGGCTTCGGCAGCGGCGGAATGCGAGCCATAAGGAACCGCCGCATCTCCGATACGCTCACGGCAGAGGACTGAATCGGGGTCTGCAGCGCCTGCTCCACGGTTGGCAGGCTGGTGGTCTGCCCATAACTGGCCGCACTGAGTGCGGCCAGCAGGCAGACTGCCATAGCGCTTACGCTCTTGTCATATCTCCTATTAGGCGTGCCCGCTTGCATTCCTAATCCCTCCCGCTACATCGGCAGATCAGGTTTCTTACTGCTTAACAAAGCTCAACTCAGTGATCTTCAGCGGAGATGCAAGAGCGCTCAAGGTATCGATATCGAAATCCATGTAGAGGTCCAGGCAAAAGAGGTCTGCCGCCGCGCGAAAAGGAACCGGCTTGTTGAGAAGATATGCCAGGCTGTGCATTCCGTCTCCAGTTGTAAGCGAGTTGAAGGCATCGGGGTCCAATGCGGCCGCTACAAGCGCGATGACCTGGCTTCGTATCCCTGTTGTTCTGACCTCGATTTTCTCGTGCTGTCCGGAGCGTAGCCACTGGGCTATCGAAAGGAGCTGAGTGGCTTCCAGACCCAGACAGCGATCGCCGCTACTGTCAACCAGCGCTTCCCAATCACTGGAGTCAGGCATATCGGGGCGTGTGGCGCCCGTAAACAGCAGGTCAAGCGCAAGCACGTCATGGCCGCTGGTGAGATTATCGAATACCTCCTGCCCGGCTGCCCTGTATCCATCATCATTCAGCACGATCGTCACCGGCTCCTCCACAGGAGAGTGGTCTTGCTTGAGCCAGATGCCCGTCGCGCTCAGGCCATTGGACAAATCAAAACGATAAGAAAGGCTCTGGAAGTCCATCCCTTTCGAGTTCGCCATCCTCAACGCGCGAACAACACGAACCGAGTGGAAGCGAACCACGCCCTGTAATTGCGCGCGTTTGTCATGCATCCAATGCTCGCGTCCAGCGCTTTCAGCCGGAATTGATCTGTGATGAATCTGCTCCGCGAAACTCCGTGCCAGGCCGAGTATGGTCTGGTTATTCGCCGGCACCTGAATTGCCAGTTGTTCCGGCGTACGAATCTCAGCATCGCTGAATATCTCGCCGTTCGCCACCGGCATATGAAAATGTTCAGTGAAAAACAGGTACGCTTGAATGCGATTATCGAGCTGATAATTGTGCACGCCCGGAACGAAATTCTCGTGCCAGGCAAGATTATCCGCCGCCCCATACATCGCGAAAAATGGCTTTACATTGTCGTAGATACAAGGCTTCACCAGAGGCGCTCTGAAACAGCAACTATCCACGGCGTTATGAATGAGCATCGTAGGACGGGGCGCGCGCATGGCGACGAATTCCGGATAATCGAACGCCCTCATGAGATCTGGAGCGTCCTCTTCGATTTCATAAGTGTCTTTCGGATTCGTAAGGTTCGACTCCCTCGAACCGATTCCAGCAACCTCAACGGAAACGGCTACGCGGGGGTCGAGCGCGCTCAGCACCACGGTCTGCCATCCGCCTCCGGAAAGCCCGGTTACGCCGATGCGCGACGGATCAACCTCTGGTAGAGTAGCCAGATAATCGAGGCCACGCCTCATTGCAAGATAAAAAAGCCCAAGAGCGTTTGATCCCACGACATCAAGGTCCGCGGCATAGTCGTGCGCGTTTTCTGGCTGAGACATATCTCCGAACCCCATCCAGCCCAAATTCAACGCCACAATGCCGCGCTTGGCGAAATTGATGCACCGCTTTTGCTCGTATTCAACTGCGGTTCCCTCCGGCTCATGGCCGATCACGTTTAGAATTGCCGGCACTCGACCGGATATTGTCTCTGGCTCATACAGCAGGGCCGTCGACATGAACCCGGGCACAATTTCATAGCGAAGTTTCCTGATCCGGTATCCATGGCCGGATTCAATGACTCCCACCTGCTCGAATCGCGGCGGTAAATTTATCCACGCTTGGGGCCAGCCATGGAACGCAATGTCATTGAGGATATGCGCGCGCAGCTTTGCTTCTTGCGCAGTCCACTCTTGCGGCGTGGAAGGTTTGGGCAGTGGCGGAATACGCGCCATAAGATACTGCTCCAGTTGAAACTGGGTCACGGCCGCGGGCTGTACCGGGCTTGCTTTTTGCAGAGTCTCTATAACTGAGGGCAGCATCGTCGTCTGTCCCCATCCCTGGCTCTGCGCGCCGAAGATGACACTGAGGCCTACGAGGGCACCTCCCCATAAAATCTTCATCATTTCTCCTTTGGCTACTGACAGGCTCACTTATTAGATCAAGCGCCGGTGAACCGTCTTGAAGGACACGTCCGCCAAATTCCGCGACGCCAAAACACGGAAGTCCTGAACATCATGTAAATCAAAGGCAGGCGCGGTCAGCCCACGCGGCGTCTTTACATTGAAAAAATCGGCGCCATCCACATATGCCATCCAGAACACCGATCGCGCGTCCGGCTTGGCGAAAGCTATCTCCACATTTGTGAACTCAATGTTGGTTACATGACGTAGGAAGAATCCGCTCGCCGGGACATCGCCAAACATGTCGGGATCGGGCCATGGCTGATCGTTCACGGATTCAGCAGGGTTGAGGGCGGCCATTTGTTTTGTGCCACCACCCTGGTGCTCGAGATAAACATCGTGAATCTTCACATCCTCGATCGCATGGCCGGGAATCCCGCTGAGAATACCTCCGCCGCCAAGCCGCGAAGCTGAGTTGTAGCTCACAATGTCGCACATCGTAATGCCCCTGATTCGGCCCACCGGCCGACCTGCCGGTCCTCTCATCCTGGCCCCCAGGCGCACAAACAGAGGCGTGTTTGCGCAGTCGCGCATCGTGATGCCGGAAAATGTAAGAGCTTCAACCAAGGCGCCGTCTGAGCTCTCCACGGCAAACCCCTTACATCGGTCGAACACGCAATTCGAAATCGCGATATTTTTAAAGCCGCCATTCGATTCGGTTCCGAGCTTAATGCTGCCGTTGTATTCCTTCGGAAAGTACGGACGCACCTTGGCCCGCTGCGAGGCGTCCAGATCTGACCAGCGCTTCCAGCAACCATCGAGCATCGTCCCCATCTGATAGGCGCCCGTAACATAGCAGTTGGCGATGGTCAGGTTTTCCGTTGCTCGCGGATACCCCAGCGCATAGGAGCTTTTCGGACAGATCGCGTCGTCCCATGGCGAGTTGACGCTGCAATTGGAGATTCGTACATTCCGGCAGCAGTCAACGTCGATTCCGTCACGATTGGTATCAATAAGCAGGTTGTCAATCGTCAGGTTATCCACGCCCGTCGCAAGGATAGCGAAGTGACCGGCCTCAAGAATTGAGAAATCGCGCAGCACGACGTCACGGCAATTTTTTAAGCCGATGGTCTTATTTCCCTGTCCCAGAGTTTCCGCGTGCGGCAGTTCTTCGGCCCCGCGACTAAGTCCTTTACCCCAGATCAAGCCCGTCCCGAGAATTGCTATGTTCCGTAATCCTTCGCCCCAAATCAGACTATTGTGCCAATGGTTGTGCCCGAAATCCTGGTAATTCTCCCATGGAGCATTCGATTCCGCGAGATCATAGGCGCCGCTGGACCTGCCTTCCACCGGTACGCTCGCCGCAAGGATGATTGCCCCTGGCTCAAGAAACAGCGCAACATTGCTCTTGAGGCGAATCGAATAGCAAAGGTAGGTTCCTGCTGGAAAGTGTACCGTTCCGCCGCCGCTCACGCTCGCAGACTCAATTGCGATATTGATCGCGGGGGTGTCCAAGGTGATGCCATTGCCTGTTGCGCCATACACCTTAACGTTGAAACCTGCAGCACTTGGACTCCCCTGCGCAGGTGCGGGACTCGAATGTGCGGCTGGCCCAGCTAATAGCCCGGCTGCAGTTCCAGCCACACCAGTACTTGCCACCTTCAGGAACTCTCTGCGAAACGAATTTATGCCCATTGTTTTTGCGAACCTCCCACAACCTCCCTTGGTATTCGCCGCCTTACAGCCCGTAACGTGAAAAGCCCGCCTGGAATCGATGGACACTCCCAAAACGTCATCTTCGCCCCGAACTGCGCAATCCTGGGTTGGGCTGTTCCATAGGATGTTGCGCCGCCGTATGCGTTAGATCCCAATGTTCCCCCGATTTGACCGAAGCCAGGGCTGTTTTGATAATTACCCGGCGCGCCAAAATTGGGATGGTTGGTGGCATTGAAAAATTCCGCGCGCAACTGGACCGATACGCGCTCGCCAATCTTCGTGTTCTTAATTGCGGCAAAATCCGTATTGAAGTATCCCGGTCCGCGCAGCGCATTCTTCCCGGTGTCTCCGAACGTGCCCACTGCGTTCGCGGTGAAATCGGCGGGATTGAACCACTGCCCGACAACACCCGGATGCGGACGGTGGCCGGTCAAAGCCTCTTTGATATTCGAGATGCCGATTAGATCAGCCCGGTCAGCGCCGATCGCGCTGAAGGAGGTATCGACTCCGCTCATGATGCTAAACGGATTGCCGCTAGGATACCAACTGGCAATCCCCGTCACTTCCCATCCGTTAAGGGCGGCGTTGACCCCCTTTGCACGATGAACTTGCGGCGTCTGATAATCCCCATTAATCTTGAATACTTTGTTAAGATCATCGTCGGACGGCCCGTAGTCAAAATGCCGGCCGCAGGTGCAACTGTTCGTATGGTACGAAGTGTTCTTGTTCGGTGCGAAGTCATGCATGGCCTTCGCCCAGGCGAAGCTGCTCAAAAGTGAGAAACCCGTCGTGAAGCGCTTCTCCACCGTAACTTGCAGCGCATTATAGTTACTGTGCACGCCCGAATTAATGAGTCCAATCGAACCGTAATTCGGGTAGACTCGGCGTTGCTGGGTATTGGCCTCCGTCGAATTGCCCGGAATATAGATGGCAGGATTCAATTGCCACAAGCCGCTTTCCTGGTCCCCAGTGCCGTATAGACGGTGTGCATCATTGCCAACGTAAGCGGTACGGAGCATCCAGTTTTTTCCGACGCCATGCTCGACCGTCACGTTGTAAGACAAGATCATTGGCATGCGAAGATGTGGGTCCTGTAATTGTGAAAATCCTATGGCCCCGGAGGGAAAGGTCGCGTTGGAGCCCGGGTTCCGAGGACCGAATTCCTCCGGAAACGGATTGGTAACCCCGGCACTTCCGTAAGGATCGGCCACGCTCACATCCGTTTGAGTGATCACGGGAGCAAACGGCGGTACACCCACGATTTGCTGATAAATCAAAGAATTCGGTGGCTCATAGTAATATCCAGCGCCGCCACGAATGTTCGTCCGGCCATCCTGTGTAAGTTGATAGGAAAGGCCAAGTCTGGGGCCGAAATCGGCATAGTCTGTGAAAATACCGGCTTCCGGGCACCCAGGATCATGGTTTGCGCCGCCATAGATCAGGTCCGGGGGGGCGTTTGGATAGCGCACAGACTCAGGCGCACCCGGCTCAAAGCATGCGACCCGCCCGAGGCTATCTTTGGAAGGGATCCATGGATCCCAACGGAGCCCCAAACTCAGCGTCAGCCGAGAGGTCATCTTCCAGTCGTCCTGAATGAAGGCGCTCCAGTTGATCCCGGTGAAGTTAAGATATAAACCACCTCCCTGGATAAAATTACTGACGGCCCCCACTTCGAAATCCGCCATGTTGTAGCCAGTCAGCGCGTTGCTAAACTGAAATGTTCCCCCCTCCTGGAAGCTGTTTGCCATGGGTTGGGTGAGTCGTACCAGTTCGCCACCAAATTGAATCAGGTGGTTGCCTTTAATCCAAGAAGCAATCTCACGCAGGGACTGGTCGCCCCGAGTCCACTGTCCATAGGTTCCGCTGCCCAGTCCGAAAGTGCCTGCGCTGACGTTCAGTCCGCCGTTATCTCCGCCCCCTTCGTTCGGCGGCTCCGCGATATTGACTCCCGCATCAGCCATCGTGAATGGGGCCGAGGAATACGTGTGACCATCAATGTTTGTATATCCGAAATAACTACCTAACGCAAGATGCTGCGTGATCGTATAGAGATCCACCAAGCTCACGTTATTGTCAAATAGAGTTTCCGCGTTGCCCGCCATCTCCAAGGAATTTGTGGAAGGTGGCACGACCAGGGGCTGGGTGTAACTTTGTCGAAAATAGTGACCACTCAGATGGTTCTTGGTGAAGTTATAGTCCACTTTTACAAGGTATTCATCTGTGTTTTGAACTGCGGGCGCACCATTGTAGTATAGGTTATCGTTCGGGTATCCAGGGGGTGCCGGAATTCCCATTTGTTCCCCGTTCGGAAGCGGAATCCCTTTGAGAATATAAGCTGCGATAGGGCTAACCGGGATCTGATTATTGAGATCCGGGGCTCCTGTAGAAGGATTCACCAACTGGACACAGGTGCCATACGGTTGGCAAATCGGTGAGCCGGGGAGCAGGTCGGAAAAATCGCCCGTGCGTTCAGCGGCGTTCGGTACAAATGCACCTTGCCCATTATTAGTGGCGTTAAATCTCGTACCCTGATTGCTGCCAAAATGGAAGAGCTTGCTCTTAAGAATGGGCCCACCAACATCTCCTCCAAATTGGTTCTGGTTCAGGGGACTGACAGACTGTGCATACCAGTTTCTCGCATCGAATGTGGAGTTGTGATAAAACTCGCCAAGGTCTTCATGGAGTTTGTCGTTCCCGGACTTGAGCGATATGTTCATGACGCCACCGATAGCATCGCCGTAGGTCGCGCTCATATTGTCGGTCATTACATTGAAGTCCTGAAGTGCGCCTGGATTAGGGAAGGGTAGGTTCGTGTTAATGTATGTGTCATTATAAGTAGCGCCATCGAGATAATAACCAACGCCATTTGCGCCAGCGCCATTCAGCTTCGCGTATTGCTCGCTTGGGAACACACCTCCTTCACAGTTTGCAGCACAGTAATTGGCGGTTACGTTTTGCGCTCCGGGCACAAGAAAAACCAACTGCTGCACATACCGATTATCTAGAGTAAGCCCGGCGACTTCCTTTTGGTTTATAAGTTGATTCGGTGTTGTCGAGTCCAGGGTGACCAGGGATGCATTGGCGGTAACGACTACACTCTGAGCAACGGATCCAACTTTCAGCTTGACCGGCACGGTCACAGTCTGGCGGGTGGAGAGCACAACCCCGCTCTGTGTAAAAGCTTGGAATCCCGTCATCGTGACGGTGGTCTGATAGGTGCCTACGGGCAGACTCGGAGAGAGAAACTCTCCGGCAGTTCCTGAAGTCGAAGCTTGGCTGTAGCTGGTTCCCAACTCCTCTACTTTGACGCTCGCCCCCACTATTCCGGCGCCGGAGGAATCGACCACCGTGCTGGTAAGGCGGGCAGTTGTAAACTGCGCCCATGTCGCCACTCCGGATAAGGACCCCAGGCTGACGCTCAGGCCCAAGCAAATGTACACCATCACACGGAATAGGCGGAACGGGTTTCTTATGGAATGTTTTACCTCGGTTTCAATGCTCATAGCAGAACGTAGCAGGATGATGGCAGCGGCCATTTAGCAATGTCAACGGAAGAGCCGGGAGGAAGGAGGAAACCGTCCAAAGGGCTGGACGTGACCCTATGGTACGAACCTGGCCCGGCGAGTTTCTCGCTACCGCCGCAGAAGGCAGCTTCTGGTTCACGCCAGGGAAGAGAAGTCAACAGCTAAGAAATGGCTGGTGCGCCGTTTGTTGACTTTCGCTTGCGAACCAGGCGGGTGCTGGCATCCGCGGGAGGAACATCCACGCTGCTGCCGAGATGGGCGGAAATACGGCCAGCCGTGGCTTTAACCAGCGAAGCAAGTTTCGCAACGCGATCATCCGTTATCTGCGAAGTAGTTCCGGCAATGCTGACGGCTGCGACTGCCCGATTTCCAGAATCATAGATGGGCGCGCCGATGCAACGAAAACCGATTTCTCCTTCTTCGTCTTCAAAGGCATAACCGAGCTCCCGTACCTTCTTCAGCTCACGTGCGAGCCGCTCTGGAGAGAAGATCGTATTCTTGTTGTATCTCGCCATAAGGCGAGTGAGTCGTGGAGCGGCATTCTCGTCTGTGCCAAACGCCAGAAGCGCCTTTCCTACACCCGAACTGTTGGCGTCGAGCCGTCTACCCACCCATGTTGCCAGCCGCAGCAATCCCGGAGCCTCGATTTTCTCGATGATGACCGCCTCTGCCCCTTCCAGAATGGCAAGATGAACGGTCAGTCCGGTGCGCGCCATGAGGCCAAGCAAGAACGGCCTGGCCTGCTCACGCAGATCGAGGTTTTCGAGCGCCATATTGCTCAGGCTGATCAGCTTGAGCCCGAAGCAGAACTTGCCGTTGGCCTTACTGCCTCTAAGGTAACCTGCTGTTTCGAGTGTCCTGATCAGAACGTGGGTCGAGCTTTTCGGCAGGCCCAGTCTCCTACTAATGTCGGAGAGAGTAAGACCGCGCTGCGATTGCGCAAGCAGCTCTAGAATGTTCAGGGCGCGCGTGACGGAAGGAACGGAGTATTCAGTTGCCATACCTGCGACTCCCGGCCGTGTCCAGTATGTTGGACAGCGTCACCCGATCATAGCAATATTCGCGCTCTTTGGTAAGCTACCCTCTTTCTGTCCGTTCCTCTGCACAGGAGTTTCGTGCCGCCTTGTTGTCGGCCCCCGGCGTCTATCCCCGTCGCAAAAAGCCGGTCGTCAGGTCCTGGCTTGGTATCCGGCTCAAGCTTTCAGAGGCCGTTTCGCCGATCCCCTGTCGCCGACGTCTTCCGGATACCGTTCCGCAAGTTCACGAATCTCATGAGTGAACGCAATGAAGAGTTCCTCCCACTGTTTTGCCTGCCGTGGGGTGTAGCGATAAAACCCTTTCGCATTGGCTACGCCGCGAGCGCCGGAATTCACCACCTTGCGCATCAGCCGAGGCACTTCGGTTGCGCAGTTCAGGTCGGGCAGGAGGTCCTTCATGACCGCCTCATAAGCGGGAATGCCAGTGAGGTCCATGAAGCGAAAGGGGCCGGCGAAAGTGATCCAATAGCCAAGATCGTTCCGCAGGGAGCGATCGACATCGGCAACAGACGCGTATCCGTTTTCCACGAGGTAAAACGCCTCGCGAAGCATGGCATACATGATTCTGTTGGTGATGAATCCTCGGATATCCTTGCGGAGCAGCGATGGCTCCTTCCCCCATTGGCGGGCGAGGCGCACAGCGCGCTGGGCATTGGCGAGAGAGGTGTGCTTTCCGCAGATCACTTCCATAAATCGGGTGATATTGGCAGGCTCAGCCCAATGCAGGCCGAGAATGCGTTCCGGATGAGCGGCATTGCGCTGCAACTCCGTAACCGGAAGGGCCGAAGTGTTGCTTGCAATCAGCGCATTTTTGCTAACAGCCTTTTCGATTGCAGCAATCACTTGTCGTTTTACAGCCAGATCTTCCACGGTGGATTCGACCACGATTTTCGCTGCACTCAGCGCGGAGAAGTCAACGGAGATCGTGACGCGGCTCATCAGCTTCTCAGCATCTACTCGAATCAGTCCTTTGGCTGCACCATCCCTGAGCAGATGGAGTAGCCGCTTCTGAGCGCTTCTCAGGTGGGCAGGATTTCTCCCTACGCATACGACACTATGCCCTGCGCCGAGTAGACATGCGGCGATGCTCGTGCCCATGAGTCCCATGCCGACAACACCAGCAGGCTGCGAGGTCGGTGCGACGCGGCTGCTGATTGTCCTGCTTTCTCTCCTACTGGCTTTCTTCAAAGTCACGCCCTTCCTCCTTTAGGAATCGCTCATGCATTTGCATCGTTTGGCGGGAAGAGGCCAGCTTTTTCTACGGTGACTTCTAAGGCCTCCTTTAGCGCATCCTCCATATGCCGTAACGTCAGGTCGATATCGTCTATGGAGTGGGCCGCAGAAATTGAGCATTGCTTGGGCGACAAGGGAAATACATAGATGCCGCGATCCACCAAAAGGGCCCGGAAAGCGGTGTCGGTCTCGAAATCGTGATGCTCGGCCAGATCATGCCAGTCTTTGGGGCAGTGATCCATAAAATACCAACAGAAGGCTGATCCTTGGCGCGCAACCACTCCAGGAATATCCAGTGTGGCGAAAATCTCTTCCAGCCCTTTCTGGATTCGCTCCCCGAGTTCTTCCGTCTTCCGGTACACTTCGCCGTCATTCATGAGAAGGCGCTCGATCGTTGCTACTGCAGCGGCGGTGGGAATAGGATGCGCGTTGTATGTACCCGCCAGAAGAACCCGCCGCGCCGACGATGGATCGACAAAACGGTTCATCATTTCCCGGCGCCCCGCCAGCGCAGCGATCGGATATCCATTGCCCAGTGCCTTTCCAAAGACGATAAGGTCAGGAGTAACCTGAGCGAGGCTGGCATAGCCACCGATCGCGTGGCGGAAGCCCGTCTTTACCTCATCGAAAATAAGAACAAATCCAAACTCGTCTGCCAACTCACGCAGCCCACACAGATAGCCAGGTTCGGGCTTGACGATGCCGATGTTCTGAAGAATGGGCTCGGTAATCAGAGCGCCCACAGGGTATAGCTCGCAAACGTATCGCACCGACTCGAGGTCATTAAAATTCACGCTGTGAACCAGGCGCTGATGTTCTTCCGGAATCCCTGCGCTTATAGCTCTGAAGGAATATTCACCCGGAGAGACTCTTGGTCCCAACTCGCTAAGAGGCGTCATTAGATTGCACGCCACGTCGTTATGCCATCCGTTGTAGCCCCCCTGCATTCGTATAATGTGGCTTCGCCCTGTAACCGCTCGTCCGAGCCGGATGGCTTGATAGGTCGCCTCGCTGCCGGTGTTCAGAAATTGGACGGACTCGGCTGCCGGTACAAGGGTACAGATCAATTCGGCGAGTTCCCCTTCCAATCTGGTGGTTCCGGAACCAAAGAGGCTTTCATGCTCGCGCAGGACCCGCAGTACAGCCTCGTTGACATGCGGATCGTTATGTCCCAGAAAATGCGGTCCAAAAGCAGCATGATAGTCGACGTACCGAGTCCCATCGGCGTCCCATATATAAGCTCCCTCGCCCCGTACAAACGAGATTTCAGGCTTAGTCGCGCGGTTGACGGACACCACCCCGCCCGGGATGTATTGTTTGTTATGTTCCAGGAGCCTTTCTGATTCTCTTCTGTTCCTCATGATTTCTCCATTTCTCCGTCACTTTCGAATTGATAGTGGTAGAAGATCAGTTCGCGAGCTGCTTTGCATCCGCCAGACCAGCGGAATCTTTGCCATCCTGATCACCGCGCCACTTGTTTTTTGCGACAATCGGCAGCACACCATCGGGCTGATTGCCATAAGCGACGATCGACACTCTCCGACCGTTCTCCTTTCGCAGCCACAGACTGCAGCTGCCCAGCCGCAAACTGATCCTCCGCATCGGGCGTCGCCGCGAACCCGATCTGCATTTCTCGCAGCACCACACTCCCGCTCTCGTACTGCGCGTGCTGGCGACGCGGCAGCGGCGGCCGATGCTCCCCATACCCACAGGGGCACGACACTACAACCGCCGCCAACGCCATCCACCTCTCTGCCTTCATGCTGTTCCTGCGCGCCACTCGCGGTACGACCTTATGGCTGATCAATATAGTTGCTCGCGATCCCTAGCAGCCCGTGGTTTAAGTCGAGATTCTTCGGCACCATCCGAGGCGGAGCGAACGTAGTCTCCTTCCTACCTCATAACCAAAGCTGGAACCCCGGCGCCCGCCCAACTGGCCCGACCAGCAGCCGGCACGGAACGGATTACAGCTCCGGTTTGGCTTTGAATCGCAGCTTGAAGCGTGGCACCTCGTAGGGGAACGTGGTGAGATCGAGGCCAATGTGCGCCGCCCCCCTGCTCCCGTATTGAGCGGCACCAAGATCGTATTTCCGGGTCGTCGACAAGTGTGGCCGGGGCGCGTCCCAGAAGTCCACCGGGTTCTCATACAGCAACAGGCCCTGGCCGATGGCCGCCGAGCCGCTCCGCAGCTTGTACCCTTCCGGGCCGTGCGCATCCGGGTCCACAAAAAGCGGGTCGCCCGTCTTGGCTTGCGAGTCGCCCGCATTGGGATCGCTCCAGAGATTGTCCAGAAAGTGCAGACTCTTGTTAATGTCCAAGCCCGGGTCGGCCCCTACCCCGCCCGTGTTCTTCCAGAAGATGTTGTTCCGAAACCAGATATTGCTGAATGCGTCCCAGGGAGGCTGGTTCTCCAGCCCCACTACGCGCGTGCCGTTGTTAAATGCCACTGTGTTGTTGTCAAAATAGACGTCGCGCGTATTGGAAGTGATGAGCAGTATCTGTTTGCCGTAAACCTTCGGGCTGATGGCGGACCAGTCGTTGTGGACGATGATGTTGTTGCGAATGGCGATGAAGTCGTCCAGATGCCGGTTGCTGCTTGCCTCGCCGGAAAGCCACACCGCCACGTTATTGGCCTCCAGGTAATTGTTGTCAAAGATGCTCATGCTGGCATTGTCAATCCAGATGGCGGCGATTCCGGTCCCCCGAATTACGTTGTAGCGCGCCGAGGAGTGGATAGTCCAGTCCTCATACAGAATGCCGTCGCCGGTGTTGTTGTCGATCTGGCAATTCTCAATTGTCAGGAATTCTAGGGCCCCATTGGCTGTGAACCCGTACCCTTCGGTGCCTTCAACGTTCCATCCTGCGTCGTGCAGATAGCAGTTCCGCACCACCACATAGCGGTTTTCATCTGTAGGATCCCACTGGCCCTCGACATCCTGTCCGCCACCGTTAGTGTGTATCCCATAGGCCCCGGAAAAAGCCATCTCGCAATTGCTGATACTTAGGTAGTGCGTGCTCCGCGTCTTAACGCCCACTTGGCAGGCGTGAAACCGGCAGTTCCGGATGATGTTGTGCCGCTTGCGCTCGATATAAATTCCCGACCCTTGGGGGTTGCCGGAAGTCATATGAAACTGGATGCCGTCGATGGTGTTGTAAGATCCCAAGCGCAGAATGTCTCGCGTGCCGTCGTTGGTGAAGATGGCCTTTCCCGTCTGCGCCGAACGCAGAATAATGGGCCGGTCCTCGGCGCCATCGGGAACCTGCACCTTCGAGCAGGGATAAGTTCCGGGCGCAAAAACCACCCAGTCGCCGGGCTGGGCAAGCGAAACCGCCTTTGCCACGGTCTGGACCGGCTGTTGCGCGGTGCCCGGATTCGAGTCCGACGCTCCCCTCCCGCCGATATGCCACGTCCGGCAGCGTGCCAGGTCGGGCTGAGACCGTTCGGCTTCGGGCGCCGGATCACGATCTCCGAGCATGGCCGCCATGTTCCTTGCCGCTCGTAGTTGGCTTGCCGCCGGGACACCCACCGCCAGCCCTGCTAGAATAGCTCGCCTGTTCATGGAGTCTCCTTGATGAGTTGATTCGGAAATAACTTGAGTCTTAACAGTTGGTCCGCTTCTATCAAAGGCAAGCGGCGATGAGGTCGATTGAGATCATTGGTTTGGAAAAGCTCGTGGGAAGCAGCCGCCGTGGCTGCTTCCCACGAGACATCAAGGATTTGGCGCTGTTAGAAATTCAGCCGAAGGGTTAGTTGCATCATTCGAGCGATATTGTCACTGGTGGTAGTGTCGATCTCGCCGCTGGTGGCGCTCGGCATGTTGGTGCCCGGCCGGTTGAACACGTTGAAGGCGTCCAGATTTACGCGCAGCTTGAACCGCTCGCCAATCGGGAAGACTTTGAACACGGAGGCGTCCATGTTCCACTCGTTGGGACCGCGCAGGACCTCGCGGTAGTGGTAGGGATTCCAGTAGCGGGACTCCCACCAGCCGCCATAAACTGTCGCGCTGGTCATGGAATAGCCGGGTGTTCCGCCCGTGACCATGCAGGGATCGCCGGGGGCGAGGGTGGTGTAGGTTCGGGCGGCGATATTCATGCACACCGTATTAGAGTCGTAGTAAGGAGCGAGCGGATCGTTCGCCTGCGGGTTGGCCGGCTCCGGAATCAAGGGCGCCTCGTAAGGCTTGTAATTCGAGGGAACCCCCGAGATACCGCCCGGCTGGTTAATGATGTTCGCATCCAGGTAGCCGTTAAACCAGAGGAATTGGTTGTAGCATTCCCCGCTGGTGCAATCCACGACCTTGTGCTTGCCGTAAGTCTTGAAGCCATTGAAGGTACCCCAATTACCGCCATCCGGCTGAACCCACCGGCTATACCATGTCCCATCGCCGGAAAGCTGCCACCCGCCGATCAGTCCGTTCAGGAAGCCGGGGGCGTTGCTGCCGAGCAGCTTGCCCCTGCCAAAGGGAAGATCCGCAACCCAGTTCCAGTTCACCTGGTGTTGGGGAAGAGTGGTGTCGCGTTGATAATTCTGAAGCTTGTCAGCCTCGTGGAAGTTATTCCAGGTGTCAAGGTACCCAGCCCCCATGGATCCCGGCGGAAAAATGAACGGCGGCATTACATAGCTAGTTTCCCAGCCCTGTCCGGCAGCCCGGAAGGCGTTGTCCAGCACGTAGAAGATTTGGTATGCGTACCCTTTCGCGTATTGGTGCTGGAGTTCCACCTGGAAGCTGTTGGCATTTGACCATCCCGTCTGCTCCAGCTCTTGAACGGTTCCATAAATCTCGCTGTTGTGCTCGATGTTGTAGGGGAGCGACCAGTTAGAGTCGTCCGGATACGGCTGGCCGGTTTGCAGGTACCAGTCAAAGGAGCTTGGATAAAAGTCGTCGTCAACATATTGGGGGAGCCGGAAGGCGTGCGTCCCCACGTAGGTGAGACTAAGAACGTTCTTCTGACCGATTTCTTTCTGGTACGTCAGGTTCCACTCTTCCGCCCGGCTGGTCGGCAAGTGGGGATCGGGCCAAAAGGCTTCCGCGCTGCCCGGCGGCAGGCTTGCCGCCCCCTCGCTGAGCGCATTCGCGCTATTGACACCGGCGACAACCGGAGGCGCATAACGGAGCGTGTAATTGGGAAGCCCATCAGGACTCTGATAGACATTGCTGTCCGGGTCGTAAGATAGAAAGCCCGTAGTGGGAGCCATCCATTGATTGAGCCCGAACAGCCCCTCAAGTTCGTCCGGGTAGGAATACAACCCGTAACCGCCCCGGATGACGCTGTCGTGCTTGCCGGACGTGATGCGATAAGCAAAACCCAGCCGCGGGTTGAAGTCGTAAGGGTTGTTGTAGACCAGACTCTGCGGATACCCGGCTTGGGCCGGCGTCTCCATTTTCATCCCAAGGGCTTGGTAGCCCCCCCAAACCTCCGGCAACACATCGCCATACTTCTCCATGTTGGCGAGCGAAGTTTGCAGCACCACGGCACCCGTCGTGGGATCGAAGGAGGTCAGGCTGTTATTCACTTCATGGAGGGTAGGAGTGTATTCCCAGCGCACGCCCATATTCAGGGTAAGACGGCGAGCAACGTTCCAGTTGTCCTGGAAGTACAGGATCTTCTGGTTGCTGTGCTCAAAGTAGTTCAAGCGGTTGATGAACTCGTTGTATTTCCCGACCCCCAGAAACATGTTCGCCCCCTCGAAGCCTGTGTAGCCAAGCCCTCCGTAGGTTGTATTGGGCGCTTGCGAGGGGTCAAAGAGCTCCGTAGCGCCGGTGTTGAAATCTACTACTCCGGAGGACTCTTGCTGGTCGGGGAGCGTGTTGTCGAAGTCGAAGGCGAGTTCGCCGCCAAACTCGAGCTCGTGCCGGCCTATCATCTTGGTCAGGTCCTCCTCGATGGTCATCACCAAGCTTCTGGCGACGTGCGTGTTGAGGCCGCAATCATACTGCTCGAAGCCTGTGTCGTAAACCCGCGGAAAGCACGGGAACCCTGAGGGGTTCGGCAGGCCCAACTGGGCGGCGTAGTTCACCCTTGAGGAGGGGATGTTGGCTTCCATGTCCATCCCGTAGGTAAGCAGCGTCTGACCTAAGAAGGTGGGCGAGTAAGTGTGGGTCCATCCCGCCGCCCCCACGACATCATTGCCCTCGTAAATGTCTACGTTGAAAGCGCCGTTAGATGGCTCCGTCATCGCGCCAAGATCGCTAGCCGGATATTGCTCGAAGGTGGTCCCATACGTGAAGCGGAGAAACGCCTGGTCCTTCTTGGAAAACGCGTGGTCCAGCCGCAAGGTGGTGGTGTTTCCGTTCTGGAAGTCGGGGTAAGAGCCATAAAAGTTGTTGGCCACCAGCGGATTCACGTCCGTAAGTGTGGGCAGGGGCGTGTTATCCCACAGGTATTTGGCCACGGGGCTCTCAAGACTCGGGTCGATGATGTTGTTGCCCGGGTCGCCCGGAATCCCATTGCCAAAAGGCTGCCGCGTCCACGGATACACCCCCGTCGAGGTGTAGGGATTGTAGAGTTGGAAGTAGTTGCCCGCCGCATCGACAAGTCCGCTAAAGTTCCCTCCGCGCATCGCCGCAGTGGGCACGGTGGTAACGACCGTATCCATCTGCTTTTGTCGTCTGCCCTCATAGGAAAAGAAGAAAAAGCTCTTGTCTTTGCCGTTGTAAATCTTGGGAAAGCGGATAGGCCCGCCCAACGAACCTCCAAATTCGTTACGGAGATAAAAAGGAGCGGTGGACCAGGTTTCCTGACGTTCGTGCGCCACGCCCCAAGCGCTGCTCCGGTTGGCGTCGAAGACTGAACCGTGCAACTGATTCGTGCCGTGTTCCGTGGACAGGATGATGGTGGCCGGCGTCTCCATCTTGGCGGAGCTATTGCTCGTCTCGACTTTGAACTGCGAGATCGAGTCCAAGCCCGGCAGCTTCTGCGAGTATCCCCCATAGTCGAGGTTCGTCAGGGTCGCCCCGTCCTGAGTCATGCTCGTGGAACGGATTACGCCGTTGGTGGTGTACCAGGCGCCGACGTTGTTCTGCATCCCCGGCGTCATCATGAGAACCAGGGTGGTCACATCGCGCCCGTTCAAAGGCATCTGTTCGATGCGCGTGTGGTCGACGGTCTCCGAGAGCGTGCCATTGCTCGTGTCAATGAGCGGGGTCACGTTGGCCGAGACGGTGACGGTGGTGGCGCTCGAGCCGACTTTCATCGGTACGTCCACCTGCGCCGTTTGGCCCACCTGCAGGGTCATGGTGCCAACATAGGTCTCCATGCCGGGTGCCGTGACGTTAATTGAATAGGGTCCGAGGATCAGCGCCTGAAAGACATAAAAGCCGACGCTGTTCGTCTTGGTGGTGCGCTGGAGCCCGGCGGTCGTTTGCGTGAGCGTCACACCGGCATTGGGAATCGCCGCGCCGCTTTGATCCCTGACCGTGCCCTCAATGGTCCCAGAGCCGGTCTCCTGTGCCAGGGCGAGCATCGCCCCACACAAAAGCCAAGCGAGAAAAAGCAGGAAGTTCCTTTTCATTTCTCAGCCTCCGACACGCGCTAACGAAAACGAGGCTAGGCTAGACAATGCCGCAAGTGGTGTCAACACGAAATAGGCCCTGTTAGAAAGTTCCGTCCATCCTGCTCAACGCCGCTTCCGCGCACCTCATTTTGAGCAGCCGGAAGCCGTAATCTTATTGCCCAGTTCAATACGCACGGACTCCAAGAGAGCCGAATCGCGAGTCCAATTTGTCCAATCGCGCGCAACCTTGCGCGATTCTTTCAGCGTCCAGGTTCCCAATCCGCAGTTCTTTAATATCTGGATATATCCATAGTCCTGCACGCCATCCCGCAGGTACTTGAGTCTCATGGAAGGGGCGACTCCCTTCAGACCCGCCGGCGCCCCTGGATAAATCAATATTCCCTCTCCCGGATAATCGGGATCTTCGTTGCTCTGCGGATTAACCCACGGGTCAGTTGACCAGTCGTCAACAGACCAGTACAAGATTCCGGTTAACCCCAGGCTCTGGCTGATAAACCCCGGCTGTATCCGATAATCAAGCGGCAAAAAATCAAGCTCCCATTTCGGTGAATAGGAATCCTGCACCAGGGCGTTATATGACCAGGCAGCATCGCCCTTCTTCAGTACATACGAAACGGCAGGCGGAACTTCAGCTTGGGCAGCATTGTAGTTTTGCGGCAGCATCGTCCAGATGTCCACCGCTGAGCGCCCAGCTCCCAAGGCGTCAATGTAGAGCTGGGGGACTGGCTGCTGTGTCACGAGGTGCTGGATACCCGCTTTGTGCAGCACCTGCGCCCAGGCGATCACTGACTTATAAAAGGCTCCATCCGTGCACGAACTCTCCGGGTCGCCTGAATAGTCATAAAGGTACATACCCGGCGCTTGTAATGCTTTCTCCGCCTCCACCTGGGCCAGGGTCGGGGGTGCGGTCGGCGTGCAGTGTCCATAGCCCACCCCATCGAAGAACTGCATGCCCGTTGCAAAATGCCCATACTTCTTAATGAGTCCAGGCTCTGCCTTTGGGTCCACGTAGTGGGGCATCAATTTGTTCCGCAAAAGCTCATCCTGCGTCCCCGGTGGATCTGTTCGCCCACCAAAAGAGGACTTGAGATACGGCTTGCGCGGCATCGTAAAATCCCACACCCTTACGATTACCGTGCCCTGCACAGATCCTTTGTCGCTCTTGACGGTATAGCTTCCCTTGTATGCTCCTGCTTCGATTCCACTCGGAACGTTAACATCGACCCAGAAGACCACGTTCTGGCCTCCCGCAAGCTCAACGGGCTCGGCAACGTAGATCCCTCCTCTCGGAGGCTCACCCGTTAATGGATCAATGAACGGAATCAGCGCATCCGGAAATGTATCAATACTTGTGATCGGAAGATTGGGCGGCCCATTCAGGGTGGGGCTGTGATGCCGCACTTTCATGTACTTCTCCCGGAAGAGGACCAAATCTGCCTGAGGAATCGTTTGGCAATTGGGAGTACCGCCTTCGCTCCGTACACAGTGGGCCAAATCCGTCACCGAGAAGGTCACATCCGCGAGACCGGCTGCGGATGCATGGACGGCCACCTGGAATGACTGGATTTCGCCGCGGGCCGCATAAATCTGTGCTGCAGTTCCACTGCCCGGGTTTTCCGTCGGCGAGACTCTTATCAAAGTGCTCGATGGTACCCAAACAACCGGTCCTTGTCCCAAGAGCGGTTGACTCACCACGAACACCAGGGCTGTGATGGGAAAGGATAGCAACAGCTTGTTCATAATTCCTCCTCTTCTCGGAAATCATGCCGCAACGAGGCGCCAAAGGGCGCTTTAAGATATGCTCCCTTCCGCCTAGGAATTCGGCACGCGGATTCCTTGAACTCCTGTAATGCCTCGCCATTGGAAAACGGAAGATTAGAAACTTACCTGCAAAATGTTGTACAACACCAGTGCAACAATTTTCAGTCACACCGGGTGGCTTTCAGCCATTGCGTTTAACCGTTAACAGGCATCAAATGCATCCCTCGGCGGCTAAACCTGCGTAGACATTGCACTGACTTCTGCGTGCCTTTGGGCCGCTGTCGTGAATTACTCCCTGTCAGGCGCGGTACTACTTCCGCGCCTCGATCGTAAAGTGGTCGATTACCTCATCCGGCGTGCATTGCACATCATTCTCGCCGCCGCCTGCTGGACCGCAGAGAAACGATCCCTCGATGTGGGAGTCCGAAAAGGAAAACTGAAGAATGCCGAAGTGCATTGCTCGAAAAGCCGACCATGACGGCTTCGGGCAGACGCGAAACAGGCACGGTGTGTGGCTTTCTTCCAGTTCCGAGCCGCCGGTCCCTGCCGTCACGCTTACCAGTCCATGCTCGGGATAGCTGCGCTCGTAATCATGGTTGTGTCCATTCACGTTCAGCACATATTTACTGTGATGTTCGGCCAGTTTCGTCATCTCGCTTCGCAATGCCATTGCGCTCTTGTGGTATCCCGAGGTATAGGGAGGCCGGTGTCCGAACGTAACGATAAATGTAATTTTAGGGTCGGACTGCGCCTGGTCCATAATCTGTTTTGCCCTCTTGTACCATGCGGGCCAGGTAGCCGAAGAATAAGGTTCGGGATAGGCGATGAACCGCACGATGCCGTAGTCAAACCAGGACCAATCCTGTCCGTGGCCGCCCGCCGCTGGTGCGCCGGGCGAAGCCTGCGCGTGCGGCAATAGGAAGCGGCCCTTGTAATTCCTTAGATCATCCAGGTTCGGCGTGTCCCACTCATGGTTTCCCCATGCCGGCATATAAGCGGTGTTCTGGGACCATGACATCATGTCATCAAAGTGCTGGTCGACTGCGGTCTGCCCGTTTGGATTTCCGTAACTCAGGTCGCCTACGACCAGTACCAGCGCGGGCAGCTGTGAAGCAACCAGCTTCTGGTCCGGAATCACATCCCTGTAATTCGTTGAAGCTCCTATGTCTCCTTCAACATCGAAGAAGAACCCCGAACTCCCGGGCGGCGGCGGAGTGTGAAACGTATGGTCTCCGCAAGTGCCAATTGCGTAATGATAGGTCGTGTTTGTCTTTAGCCCCTTCAGCAAGACCTGGCGGAATGGGCCGGGCGACGAAAACGGCGTCGGACTCGGCTGGCTCCCACGGGCTGAACGGCCATAGGCAGTTGTCAGGCCATAGTGAATGGTCGATTCACCGCCCCTCCAGTCAAGACTTACTGAACTTGGCCCGTCAATCGTCCAGTGAACTTCATCAGCCTTGCACCTGTTCTGCGACTGATCTGCTTTGGCTTCCCTGGAAAGCGACAGCAGGAACAACGCGCAAGCCACAAGTAAGATCGAACTCCTCACCGCATTCACTCGTTCTTTCAACCCCCCCCTCCTCTCGGTCTGCTTCCGATCGCGAAAAACTTCAACCCTACCACCTTCACCGTCGCCTCAAGAGCATATCAATCGCAAACGGGGACAATGATAATAGTGACACCGGCGGGCGAAATGCCTGCACGGTGCAGTTGTTCAAGCACCGGTGGCAAAGTTGTCGCATTGCGCGCTGGTCGAGTAATGTCGCAGACAACAATAGCCGCTGTTTTCTTTCCGGCCGCCACTTCGCTCAGTGGAGCGCCACCAATCGGGCTATCAAGGGCAGAGTCGATCTCTTCCCGAGCATTTGCGTGCGATCGTGCCGATTGGGCTCGGAGGATCTGATATATCGGGCCGTCCGGCAAAGTCAATAGCAATTTGTTCTTGCCGAATGCCACTGCAGTGTCCATCTCGCCTCCACAGTTTGATTTGAACGAATGTTACCAAATGTTACCAAGGTTAGAGCCCGTCACACGGCAGCCACCATTTGGTGCATGGCTCCGTCTACTGCACAATCACTAATTTGCGGTAATTGGTGGCGTCCACTTATAACCTTTCATTGAGGGTCGGAACTATAATCTGCGGCGAGTAAAGTTGATGCAGCGCTTCTGTTCGTATCCCACCGTGCAGAGGTTCCTTAACCAAGGAATGCCATACACATGGGGGTTCCGAGCGGAAGATACTTTCCCATGAAGGCCAGCATTCCCGTCTGTTCATTCCGCCGGAACACCGTGATTTGATCACTGCGCTGGTTGCATACATAAATTGTTTTCCCGCTCGGATCCAGCACCACATCGTTGGGATAATCGCCCTCCGTCAGCACCTCTCCTTCACGGGTCAGCATGCCGTCTTTTGCGATTCGAAATACCGCGATCGAGTTATGCAGGCGGTTGGCGGCATATAGATACAGCCCGTCCGGCGAGATTATCACCTCGGAACAGAAATTGGTCCCGGTAAATCCGGGCGGCAATGTTGAAACGGTCTGCTTCGCGGCCAGTGTCCCGGCAGCCGGGTCATAGTGAAAAAAAACCAGCGTTGAAGCCTCTTCCTGAATGGAATACATCCACCACCCATTCGGATGAAATACGAAGTGCCTCGGCCCGTCACCGGACGGTAGCGAATAGAACGGAGTGTTGGCCGGCGTTAGCCTTCCTGTGTGGCTGTCGAACCTGTACACATAAATTCTGTCCTGCCCGAGGTCGGTCTGCAGCACGAAACGATTGGAAGGATCGGCTTGAATCATATGCGCGTGTGGTGCGTCATGGCCGCTGATCGCGAAGCTGCCCTTCGGCGCGCTGCTCGCGTGCAGTGCGCCGAGCGAGCCTTCATCCCGATAGACAAAGACAGCGGGCCCCAACGATCCGTCCGTTCGAATCGGAAGCACCGCGATGCTCCCGCCGTAATAGTTCGCCACGAAGGCGTATTTTCCCGTCGCATCCACGCTCATGTGCGTCGGCCCCGCGCCATGCGAGCTCACGGTGTTCAGGAACTGCAGGTCGCCGCTAACCCGGTCAATCGCAAATGCGCTCGCTGACCCGCTATTGCCCTCGTAGTCCGATACCTCATTCACCGCGTACAGGTATCGCTGTGAAGGATGAATACAGATCCAGGAGGAATTGACCGTTTCAGCGGCAAGCTTCAGCAACCGCAGCCCTCCGGTTCTGCGGTCCAGTTCGTATGCGTAGATACCCTTCCCGTTCGCGGCGCCATCCACAGGTTTCGTATCTGTCCCGACATACGCCAATATCCGGCCTGACGAATCAGGACTCAGCGCACGCGCGCCTCGCATGGAACATTCGATGCCCGCGAGTGCCGCCGCCTTCAGGAATGTGCGCCGGGAAGGCGACTGAATCAAATTGCCAGCTCTCATTGGGTCTTCTCTCTGCAGGTCCAATTGTTCGCACCAATATCTTCACTGTGAGGCCGGAGCCCAGGCGGGCTGAGGGCTTTCGATCACTTGATCCAGCGGCGGCAGGATATCACCAGCGTGGGTGCTGTCGTCGAACTCAGACAGCTTCTCGTTCACGCGCCGCCAGTATTGGTATTCCGCATCCCAGCGCCCCAGCGCAGTGCCCAGTCGATAAGGCTTGTACTCTTTTAGCCACTCCGCACGGTACGCCGGCTTTAGGTCGGTGATCCCGTCCATCAGGTCAGCCACCAACGAGTGGTCCGGATACGTTACTCTCGAACCCCACTCATTCCACCACCGGTCGTCATTGGGCCGCTTGCCTCCGAAGCTGTTCCAGATGTCGGTCAGTTCCAGCGCCGTCTGGAACTTTTCGCCCGCGTAATCCAGCATCTCGCTTCCGATCATCAGGCTGTTCACTGTTGCCTTATCAGCGCCGGCATCCTCAGCCTGATAGAGCGCTGTCTCCGCGGCCTCGGCATGCATTCGCGTCTCGTGCAGATCTTCCCGATGCGCGGCGAGCTTCTTGTAATAGGCCGGGAAGAACGGATTCTCCCAGAAGCCAAACATCGATTCCTCTCCGAGCAATTTCTTAATGTCGGTTTCCGCAACCGTCATATCGCCCAGCGCTGAAGCAATCTCCGGAGCGGCGGCCGCAGGATACATTTGCCGCGCATAATCGGAGAAGAAATCGGCACGGTCCATGGGAACAGATTGCCACGGCGCCGCCGCCCCGTACGCCATTCCCGGCAGTGACATGCGAAACAGCAGTTGCGCATCATCCGCCCACACTGAATTGACTAGGCCAATCGCTTCCGATTTGCGCCCGGCAGCGAGAAAAGTATCGATGTTCTCAAATGTGGTGTCGTAATCCGGCGCAATGTCATCGTAGCTCGTCACTCCGGGCTGAACGACGTGCGGAATGTGGTGCGCGATCAGCGGGCCAAGCCACCGCTTATACGTTGGATCCTCCGAAGTGTAATACCATGCCACGGCGATCAGCCCCGACGGCAATTGGGGAATCACCTGCGGAGTACTTCACCATGATGTCGTCATACGCCATCACGGTCTTTCCCCGCCTCTTGAAAAGGCCGGCAACAGTCGAAAGCTGCTTCACAAACAGCTGCGCCGGCTGCGCCGCCGCCCCGCTGGCGTGGGTCGCCGCCTGCTATTTGAAACGTCTCGTCAAAGCCAATACTTACAAACGGGCTCGGAAACAGTTCCGCGAACTGGTTCACCCAATCTGTCAACAGTGCAGTCACTTTCGGGTTTGCTGCATTGAACTCAGTCCCGTGCGGCTCGTCCGAAAGCCCCGAGTACTGCTCGATACGGAAGAGATCATGTTCATGACCGTAGAGGTCAAAATTCGGGATGACATCGATGTGCCGCTTGCGACCGTAAGCGACAATCCGCCGAACCTCATCCTGGCTTAGCCGCGCTCCCGCATCCAGCAGCGGATACCCAGCCAGTTCAATGCTGTCTTCGCTGTACAGGTAGTACTGATTCGCCTTCCAGCGCGCCAGAAAATCCAGCTGCCGCTCGATCTCCTTCTCCTTCGGCAGCGGACCGTGACTGATATCCACCATCGTCCCCCGATAGGCCATCGACGGCCAGTCGTGGATCTCCACCTCCAGCAGCACCGCCTGTGCGCCTCCGCCTTCAATAAGCTGCCTGAGTGTTTGCGCTCCGTAATAGATTCCGGCTGAGGAGCGCGCCTGAATCTTCACCGATGTCGCCGTCACGCTAAGGTCATATGCTTCCCGCGAATCAGGCCCGGGCTTCTCTCCTGGTAGCGCCAGCGGTACGTCCTTCCCTCCGTCCCGATCAAGAATTATCGGCAGCTTTCCCTTGTCGCTGTTCCCGTAAGCAGCGATCGAAATTTCCTGCCCTGTCCGCGACCGAATCCATTTGCAAAGCTCTTCGGCGGCAAAACGATCATCCTGATTCGGGGGTGCGGCAAATTCAATCATCACCGCCCGCAGAGGAACGTCTCCGGAGCCATACTGGATCTGCTGCGGCCTCGGAAGTAGCGGATTGTGGTCAGCAAAGGCAACTGACCCCATCAAAAGAAAACAAACCACAGCGGCAATCTTTTTCCGGCCCATGCAATCCCTCTTTCATCATTGACTTCCGACGTGCACAGTCTCTCCCGAGCAATCTTCCACAATCAAGACCAATTCATTTTGGCTCCATCAATTGTGTCCAGCATTTTGGACAAGGCTTGATCAGGCGACCTTCCCCCGGCCCGCAACCCTCCATCGATCAAGTACCCGGTCTTCTGAGACCAGATAGACATGGTCGTGTAGATTAATGCATGGGCAAATATGATTCGGAATGACTCTCAGCAACTCTCCCACCCGGACTGGCGCTCCCGCCGGCACCGCCAGATGCCCATGTTCTTCTGACAATTCTTCCAGCAAATAATCCGGATGTTCCCGCACATAGCCGAAATATCTCTCTTCTCCTGAAAGTAGCGCATCCGCCGAAAGCGTCTTGCTCCCCGCATCAATGATCGCTCTTCCGGGCACGCTGGTGCTCACTACAGTAGTCAGCACTGTCGCAGCGCAGTCATCAAAGCTGGCCGACTCCGCGTCTACGGTATTGCGATCGTTGAACACGTAGGTTCCGGGCCGAATCTCCGTCACTCCATGAAATCGGTGGCTCTCGAATGCGGCCGGAGTATTGCCGCCGCTGACCAGCGGATAAGGGATGCTCGCCGCATCCAGCAGTTCGTATAAACGATCGAGCCTGCTATTCTCGGCGGCGATGTCCTGTTCCCGGCTCGTTCTATTTCCCATAATGTGACCGGGATACACAGAAATCCCCTCCCAGCGAAGATTTGGTAGCGTGCGTATCTTCTTTGCCGTCTCAATCGAGCCAGCTTCCAGCGGCATCCCGCAACGGCACAGCCCCGTATCAAACTCCAGGCGAATCCCAACCTCAACGCCGGCTGCTTTGGCTGCCTTCGAAATTCCCTCTGCGACCGCCAGTGAATCCATGGTGACCGCAATCTTCACCCGCTTAGCTAGTTCCGTCAGTCGCTTCCACTTGCTTTCGCCCCACAAGGGATACACAACCGTAATGTCGCTCAACCCAGCGTCTGCCATCACCTCGGCTTCGCCCAGCTTCGCTACGGTAATGCCCGTTGAACCATACTTCACCTGCAGGCTCGCAATTTCGGGCATCTTGTGGGTTTTCGTATGCGGCCGCAGCGCTAGACCATGGGCCTTGCAGTAATCCGCCATGCGGCGAAGATTGCGGTCAAGCGTCTCCGCCTCGATAAGAACCGCGGGGGTGTCGATCTCCTGTATCTTCATCAGCACACCGCTCTGCCGTGGTTGACCACGACCGTTCCGCTCCTCAGGACTGCCCGAATGCCGGTTGGCGCAACATCCGGCGCTTCATACGTTGCTTCTGTGTTGACGCCCTCAGGATCGAAGATCGTAACATCGGCCACATAACCCTTCGCAATCCGGCCACGATCATCAAGATGAAAGGTCGCCGCAGGTTTGGCCGTCACCTTGTGGATCGCCTCTTCAAGGCCAAGCCACTTCCGCTCCCTCACCATTTTGCCCAGCAGCAGAGGAAACGTCGCGTACAGCCGCGGATGGGATCGCCCTCGCGTGTAAACGCCGTCAGTAACCACCATTGCCAGCGGATGCGAAAGCAGGGCGTGGAGATTATCCGGCGATTGGCAGTGCTCCACAATGTTTACGTTCCCTTCCTGCTCCAGGAGAATATCCATCACTGCGCTTTCAGGATCAATCCCTCGCTCGTTCGCAATATCCTGCACCGATCTTCCCACCAGAGTGGCTTCGTCTTTCGCAGCAGCCGTGATTACCACCCCGTTCCAGCGCGCTTCGGGCTTAATCCTGCCGTGAATGGCCTCTCGTTGCGCGGGATCACGAAGCCTCGCAAACAAATTCGGAATGCCGCCGTCCAGCGCATCCTGCGGAAGCAATTGCGTGAGCACCGTCGATCCGGCAAGCCACGGATAAACGTCAAAGGCGACATCAATGCTTCTAGCTGCGGCATCATCGATTGCATCAATCGCCATTTGCTGCAGCGGCCAGTAGTCTTCTCCGGCGGCCTGCAAGTGCGATATCTGCAATCGGCATCCCGATGCCTCCGCAATCGCAAGCTGCTCCTGTACGGCATCCACCAACCCTGCGGAGTAGCTTCGCATATGCGTCGCGTAGACCTTATTCCTGCGCTTCACGACCCGGCAGAGGTCAGTCAGCTCTTCGAGTCCTGCACCCGATCCCGGAGCATACATCAGACCCGACGAGAAACCCGCCGCGCCTTGCTTCAGCGCATCGTCCAGCAGCCCGGACATACGATCCATTTCCTTGCTCGTCAGCGCTCTGCTGGTGTTTCCGGCAACTTTAATCCGCAGTGACCCGTGTCCCACAAGCGACTTCACCGTCGCAACCTGGGACTCTTGCGCGCTCGCCAGATAATCGCCCGCCGATTCCCACCCCCACGTTTCATCGCCGCAAAGGATTCCGTTCGCGAAACGCCGCAATACCCCCGGATCATCGGGAAGCGGGTAAGGCGAAAACCCGCAGTTTCCAACAACCTCGGCGGTTACTCCCTGCAACAGCTTCTCCGTCTTGTTCTGCAGCACCTGAAGATCAGAGTGGCTGTGTGCGTCAATGAAACCCGGCGAAACCACCAGGCCGGTACAGTTGATCACCTCGCAGCCCGGGTTCTTCGCAGCGGTAGACATGCCGGCTGCGCGATTCACCACCTCTGCGATCCGGCCGCCCCGAATGACGACGTCGGCGGAATACGCCGCAGCACCCGTGCCGTCAACAATGGTGCCACCCGCCAAGACGGCATCCGTGCCCCGTTTCATCATTTACTCCCTTCCGCATGAGCCTTACACTTTGCAGCCAATTCAACAATTCTGCGGTTCAGAAAATCAATATGCCTTCGATCTACATCGTGCACAGTAAGCGTAGCGTCCCGCACCGCTGTATCCGAAAGAACGCCCCGCGCTGCAAGAAGGGCCTTTTCCGCGTGATGAAAAAACTCCAGGCTCTGCAGGCTGTAGGCAATCTGCGGCAATACTCCTTGGAACAATTCATAAGCCGATTCCTTGTTTCCGGCGCGCGCGCTCTCCCAAACCATCTGCAGCAGGTCTGAAACAGCCAGTCCCGGCACGACTCCGCATATGCCGGCATCCATCAGCTCAAGCATGTATGCGCCGCCCCAGCCATCCACCACGCCCACTCCTCCACTCGTCGCCTCGAGAATGGACTGCACTTTGGCCGACATCATCGGTTCTTCCAATTTCAAATACCGAAAATGTCCATGCTGCTCGTGGAGAGATTTCACAAACTCGGCACTCACCGTCGCGCCGCCAGGGTTGAAATCCTGGATCATCAATGGAACCGTGATTGCCTCCAGAACGCGGTCAAAATACCGGAGGATGTCGCGCTCCGGCAGCCCGAACATTCGCGGAACCGCAATCGCAATCGCACTGGCTCCGTCGCGTTCAAATTCCCTGGCTGCCTCCACTACATAACCCGCAGAGACATGGTTGACCTGTGCGATCACAGGAAGCCTGCCATTCAGCGTGCAAATAGCTCGATTGACCAGCTCGCCCCGCTCCACATCGGCCAGCTTGTAGTACTCGCTCGCAAAGGCCGGCAAACATACGCCGCAAACCCTGGCTCCGACGGCAAAGCTCAGCAATCCCGGGAGCGCCGTCCAATCTATATCTCCCCCTTCTCTAAATGGGGTCGGAATAACCGGGACTATGCCCTCGATCGAGAATACGCTCATTTTGCATTCGCCTGGCGCAATCGTTGCTTATCTTCATAGATCGTCACCAGAAAGCAGCTCATGAAAATCAGTGCACCGCCCGCTACCAGATTGAGTGTCAGCCTCTCCTTTAAAAGAAGCGCTGAGAACAAAATCCCGAACACCGGAAGCAGGTACACCGAAAGCGCCGCCTTCATAACTTCCACAGATTGAATGACTGAGAAATACAGCAACATCGAAACGCCAAGGCTGAACACCGCAATCAGGCACAGAGTCCACCATATCGACGGCGGCAAGTGAGCAAGCTGCATCCATCCGCTGCGGTTCGTAAATGCTTCGATCAGGAGGAGTTCGACGTCTGTAACAATAAAGCTCAACACCAGCACCTGAGCTGGAGACAGTTTCGAAAGAGCGCGCTGGCTGTAGGAGTTGTTGAATGCGCTTCCGGCACAGCTGGCCAGCACCAGCAAATTGCCTGCCACATATTCCATTTGAAACAGCCGGGCATTCTGGATGTCTTTCGCGGAGATCATGCACACGCCCAGGATCGCGATGAGAAATGACCACCATCTTAACCTGGTCATCTTTTCATGAAGGAACAGGGAAGCGCTCAGGGCCGTCAGAACAGGCACCGTCAATGACAGCACGCTGGCATTTGAGGCGAGTGTCCTCTGTACGCCAAGTACCACGCAGAGTTGTGCGGGGAGAACTCCTAGCGTGCCGAGCAAAACCACATCGATGAGTGCGCGCTGATTTTCCTTGCAGAAAATATCACGGCTCAACCGGGCAAATGGCGCCACAAGCAGCGTCGCAAGCGCAAGCGGAATCAGCGTCACCAATACCGCGCCAAGTTTCTCAGTGGCGAAGCGCGCGCCGGCGAATTGAAAGGCCCACATCGCGTTGACGGCAATCAGCGCCCCGAACGCGAGCCAGGGTCTCCGCGAGAAACGCTTGGCGGATGCGGCGGATACGCTGCCCGTGAGCTGCGAATTGACAGCTTCCATTTAAAGCGATGCTACAAATGCCGCAAGTTGGCGTCAACACAGACCGAGCCGCGGAACAAAGTTGCGTCCATCGGGCTGAACGCTGCTTCCGCGCACGGCCCCGCATGCTGGCAGACTATTCATTTTGAGCAGCCGGAAGATATTGGCCATGCCGATTCCAGAACGCCTGTGGAGAGCGGCGGCGCCAAGGCCAACATCGCTCTGGCGCGCAAATTCCTGGGAGTCATCTACCGCAGCCTCAAGAACGACTGGGTGTTCGAGGACTTCCCCAACTTCGTCCTGGCTTCCTGAAAACAGGCCAAAACTACTCAATGAGTAGACAACAATTCATGGGGGCGATATGAAACAACTGCATCTTTCACGACGCGGATTTCTGGCCGGTAGCGCGGCGTTCTCAACGTTGCTGGCCAGACCGCTTCACGCCCTGGCAGCATATTCGGGGCTAACCACGAAGAAGCGCGCGGAGAATACTTACGACACCCTCGGCGTGCGCACGCTCACCAATGCGAAGGGCACTGGCACTTCCCTGTTCGATTGGTTCGCCGCCAGCGACCTCGTGCGTGTGTTCGAAGACGGATACGATACCCCTCTGCCGAGGGGGGCGGTAGACGTATTCGGTATTCGTGGCGAGACCCTCTCCGCGCAATGCGTGCTGGCTTCCCATACCGCGCTGTCGAACGTCACGATCGAGGTGTCGCGGCTGAGGTGCGAGAACGGATCCGCCTCACTGCCGGTGGGCGCAGTGCGCTGGAACTTTGTCGGCAGTGTGCCGGTGCCCCAGAACACCCCCATTGCTCGTCTGACTCACCTCACCCGGCTGGCACCGGCGCAATTTCCCGATTACCTCTCCGAGGAGCGCAGCATATCGCTGGTGCCGAACCGATGTCAGAGCGTCTGGCTTACCATCGCGATTCCCACGGATGCCGAGCCAGGGCTCTACAAAGGTACCGTCTCGGTCAAGTCCGATCGCGGCTTGGCCGCCCTGCCCGTGTCGCTGACGGTCTACCCTCCACGGATGCCGGAGCAGCGCCACCTGATGATGACCCAGTGGTACTCTACGCGCCGCTTCCCCCACCTCCATGGCGCCGGCGAACCGTACTCCGAAAGCTTCTACGAGGTTTTGAGGGTCTATGCCGAAAACATGGCATCCCATCGCGAGAACGTCTTCCTCGTGGACCTTTCTTCAATCCGCGCCACCGTGGCGAGCTCCGGTAAGCTCTCCTTCGATTTCTCCCGTTTCGACCGCTGGGCCGAGATTTTTTGGAACACCGGCCACATGGACGCGCTCGAAACCGGCTTCGTGGCGCACCACAACCCCAGTTGGGAAAACGGCATCGCGCTGAGCGACTGGCCGGCGGTTAAGACAGGCGCCAATAAAACGGTCCGGATCAAGGGCAAAGAGTATCTGCCCCAGTTCCTGCCCGTATTCGAGCAACATTTGCGCGAGAAGGGGTGGCTCAATAAAACGCTGTTCCATATTGCCGACGAACCGGCAGCCTGGGCCGTTTCGGACTGGCGGAACGCTGCCGAACTCGTCCACAAGTACGCGCCCGCGCTGCGGCGGATTGACGCCATCGAAGCCACTGATTTCCGGGACGACCTGGAGGTCTGGGTTCCCAAGCTTCCCCACATCTACCATTGGTTCCCTACCTACAAGAAAGCCCAGCGCGAGGGCAAGGAGCTTTGGTATTACATGGCCATGGCCTACGACAGCTATCCGAACCGCTTCATCGATTTCCCGCTGATCGAGACGCGGATCCTTTCCTGGCTCAACTATCGCCTCGGCCTGACCGGATTCCTGAGCTGGGGCTTCAACCAGTGGACCGACAATCCCTATCAGACTATGAACCAGATCGATACCGGCGTGGGCGACGCCTGGGTTGTCTACCCGAAAAGGGGAGGCCTCATCGATTCGGTTCGCTGGGAAGCCACACGCAATGGTCTCCAGGATTATGAATACCTCTGGCTGTTGCAGGATAAGATTACCCGAATCAAGGCGCAACTAGGGCCGGCGGCAGCCCGGATCGATCCCGCCCAACGCGGCGTGGAGCTTGCGGGCCGTGTCATCCGGGAGGTGAACGATTTTACCGAGAGCCCCGAGGTGCTATACAGTGCCAAAGCCCAGGCCCTCCGCGAATTGATGGACTTGGACCGTTCACCGCGCCTGCTGGTGCAAACCAACCCGCCGGAAGGATCCACCGTGATCTCGGATGACGGCCTGATTGAGGTTTTCGGCGTCGCCGAGCTCGGCACAGAAGTAAAGCTCGATGGAAAGGTTATCCCGCTGGATTCCCATGGTTGTTTCACCTGGGCGGTTACGTTGAACCCGGACCACAACGAGGTGGTGGTGACAGCCAAGAACGCGATGGGCGAACAGGCCGCCCGGCGAACTTTCCACGTGATTCAGGGGGCGTCCTCAGCATCCGTACAACTCGCTAGAATGGACTGCCCTTGATCTTCTGCATCGCGGAAGCGAGTACCGTGGTCATCCGATTTTGAGGTCCGCGGTTCTTCTGGTGATGTGCGCTCACGGTGTTCTATCCTATCCGCTTTCGCCCGGAGGCATGGTCGGAGAAGTAGTCGGCGTCGTGCGCGACGGTGATTACGCCGTGGGGATCCAGGCACAGATGACCAGCTTTCGACTCTCTCCCCATGCCTTTGGGCTGAACTAGCTCCGCTACGATTTGCGCAAGCTCAAGGCCACGGCTTACTGCAACGCGATGGTAGCCGCTATGCCTACCGGCTTACCGCCAAGGGCGTCAAGGTTGCCCTGCTGTTCCTGCTAAACCAAAGAGCGAGATGACCTTGCCCTCAGATTGCGCATCTCTTAACCGGCCGGGTTTTGAGGATTTAAATTCATCCTCGTGGTAGTTGTGGCGGTGGAAATGTGGGAATCGGCTTCATCGATTTCCAAGGATTGTGGGAAGGGCGGAAAACAGCACCATCGTTTTCCGGGCTTTTCACAAACCGTCATTTCCACGGCCTGCCTCGATCGCCACGCACTTAGGCGGCGATCTTCACCGTAGCATCCGTCCAGTTTTGCTCGAACTGCATGGGGCTGACATAGTTCAGCGTCGAGTGCATGCGTGTTCGGTTATACCAGAGCAGCCAGGCGATGATTTTATCCTTGGCCTCGCGGATGGTTTCAAAACGCTGGCCGTGTAGCCGTTTCACCTTCAGCGAAGCGAACAACGTCTCCGAGCAGGCGTTGTCCCAGCAGTTGCCCGGGCGGCTCATCGACGGCGTAATGTCATGATCTTTTAACACCCGGCTTGGAGTGCCCGGCAAATTCTGTACCAGTTGGGATGAGGCAAACTGGTATGGAAGGAGCATGGAATGGGCAAGGCCAAGAAGCATACGCCTGAGCAAATTGTGAACATTTTGCGGCAGATCGAAGTGGCGATATCGAACGGAAAGACGGCACCGGCGGCCAGCCGGGAAGCCGGGATAACCGAGCAGACCTACTACCGCTGGCGCAAGGAGTACGGAGGCCTGAAGGTGGACCAGGCCAAGCGGCTTAAGGAGCTGGAGCAGGAAAACGGCAAGCTGAAGCGTCTGGTGGCTGAGCTCAGCCTGGACAAGCAGATCCTTCAGGACGTCGCCCGGGGAAACTTCTAAGCCCGGAGCGGCGCCGCACCGCTGTAGAACATGCGAAGCAACAAGGGCAAGTGAGCGTCATGCGTGCCAACTGGTTCACCAGCCACGCGGCACGCAGCGCTACCAGCCCACGCAGCGGAACGACGAGGACGCGCTGACCCGGGCCATCATCGCACTGGCCAGCCAATATGGCCGGTACGGATATCGACGCATCACTATCAAGCTGCAGGAAGCGGGCTGGAACGTGGGCAAGGATCGCGTAGAGCGGATCTGGCGCCGCGAAGGACTGAAGGTGCCGCAGAAGCAGAAGCCGCGCGGCCGCTTGTGGCTCAACGACGGCTCCTGCGTGCGCCTGCGGCCGGAGCGGCCGAATCACGTCTGGTCCTACGACTTCATGAGCGCCTTCACGCACAATGGAAGGACGGTGCGTTTCTGAACCTGATTGACGAGTTCACGCGGGAGTGCCTGGCGATCTATGTGGGCCGCCGGATCAACAGCAACCAGGTCATCGAGGTGTTGGCCGACGTGATGATTGCCCACGGCATTCCGGAATACATTCGGTCAGACAACGGGCCGGAGTTCGTCGCCAAGGAACTGCGCAAGTGGCTGGCGAAAACCGGGGCCAAAACTCTCTACATCGAGCCCGGTTCTCCCTAGGAGAACGGCTACTGCGAAAGCTTCAACTCGAAAATGCGCGACGAATTCCTGAACGGCGAAATCTTCTATTCGTTGAAGGAGGCGCGGGTGCTGGCAGAACGCTGGCGTGTCTACTTCAACACGGAACGGCCACACTTCGCGCTGGGCTACAGGCCACCAGCGCCAGCAGCATGGCAGACCGAAGCTTCCCAGCGGCATGGAAAAGTGGAAAGCAAACAACGCTTCCCACTTTCCCACACCGCCTACTACTGCGACGGGCAGATATCTCCCTCTCCCGCTGCGCTACACTAACAATCTCACTGGTACAAATTGCCGGGCAGGCCAGGCTAGATGCTCAATGAGGGTGCGAGTGGTATCAGGTAGACGAGCTGCTTCATGCAATGTCGGCGCGTTTCCACCAGGTCCATTGAGTGTGTCTGCTTAGGGTACACTCCAAACTCACACTTCAGCTTGACACTATACGCGTCCATCTAGGGTTCATTACTTATTTTCTTGACATTTTCCGCAAAACGTCTAGACTCTAACTAGACACTTTGCTTGGGAGGTCAAGATGACAGCGGCGAAAAGACATGAAAAGAGGGTGGGGTACATTCGGGTAAGCAGCCTTGACCAGAACACCGATCGCCAGCTTGAGGGAGTCAATCTGGACAAGGTGTTTACCGACAAGGCTTCCGGAAAAGATACGGCCCGGCCACAGTTGCAGGCCGCACTCGAATACCTCCGGGAAGGCGACCTACTGCTCGTTCACAGCATGGACAGGCTCGCCAGAAGCGTCGATGACCTCAGGAGAATCGTCCTCGACCTCACCAAGAAAGGTGTTCATGTCCAGTTCGTGAAGGAGAATCTTACCTTCACAGGCGAGGATTCGCCGATGTCGAACCTACTCCTCTCTTTGCTGGGCGCTGTGGCCGAGTTCGAGCGGTCGATGATTCGGGAGCGGCAGCGGGAGGGGATAGCCCTCGCGAAGAAGGCCGGCGTTTACAAGGGGCGGAAGCCATCCTTAACGCCGGCGCAGATCGCAGAGATACGCAAGCGCGTCGAGGCAGGGGAAAAGAAGGCCAGGCTGGCGGCCGAATATCAAATATCGCGGCAGACGTTGTACTCCGCACTTGGTTGACTCACTTCATTGATGGCCCGCTGCCGGGCGCATTCCGGGAGCCACTTTCGATTCTCGTTTGTCCCGACATGACGGCATGACGACTCAGATCTCAGGGCTCATGCTGCGATTGAAGATCGCCGGCGCAAACGGCGTTTGAACTAAGTCGCTGGCGCGACGGACGCTGCTGCATGGGCTGTCCCCCGGCCGTTGTCGGCGGTGTAAGCCTTGGGTCACAGGAGGTTTACCGTGACCCATCTTCGGCAGCGCATGCTGGATGAGCTCCAGCGTCGCAACTACTCACAGAGAACTGCAACCATCTATATCCACGCGGTGGAAGATTTTGCGAAGTACTTCCATCGCTCGCCCGAGCGCCTTGGCCCAAGCCACATCCGTGAGTACCAGGTTCATCTGTTTCGCGACCGGAAGCTGTCACCCCGGACCATCCAGAGCCGTTGTTCGGCTCTGCGGTTTCTCTTCGTCAAGACCCTTCGCCGACCGTATCTGCCCGATGAGATTCCGTTTCCCAAGTGTCCTCGGAAGCTGCCGACTGTACTCAGCCCGGAAGAGGTGGCTCGGCTGATTGATTCGGCTCGGAACCTGATGCATCGCACCATGTTGATGACTCTCTACGCGACCGGACTGCGCCGGTCTGAACTGTGTCATCTCAAGGTCTCCGATATCGACAGCGAGCGTATGGTCATTCATGTTCACGGCAAGGGCAGTCATGAACGTGACGTGCTGCTGACCCCGAAGCTGCTGGAGACACTGCGCGAGTATTGGCGCTGGATGAAGCCAAAGACCTTTCTATTTCCAGGCACAGTGAAGAATTGGCGAGCAGATGTGCCCATCACGGAGAAGATCGTCTGGGACGCTGTCGCCCACGCGGTTAAACATGCCGGCATCAAGAAGCATGTATCTCCGCACACGCTGAGGCATTGCTTTGCCACCCACATGCTGGAGGCCGGCGCCGATCTGCGCACCATCCAGGTCCTTCTCGGACACTCCAAGCTTGAACACACGACGGTTTACCTGCACCTGTCGCGGCGTCACCTGCAAGCGATTCCCAGTCCGCTGGAAGCCATCGAGGTGTCCAAGCCCGATGAAGTGAAGCGCTCCAGGAGGTTGATGAAGCGATGAGCCGGCCCACCCTCGAGGTGGCCGACATCGTCCGCGCAGTGGGCAATCGATTCTGGGAAAAGCACAAGCAACACTTTGCATGGGTGCATCGCAAGGTGCTCGATGCCATCGTCCGGTGCCGCACTGCGGCACTGGGCGGTCATCGTGATAAGTGCGTCCGCTGCGGCCATCTGACTGCCTCCTATAATTCATGCCGAAGTCGGCACTGCCCGAAGTGCCAGGGCAACGTGCGCGCCAAGTGGCTGGCCGCGCGTTCGGCTGAGCTGTTGCCTGTGCCTTACTTCCACATCGTCTTCACTTTACCGCACGAACTCTGCGCTCTGGTCCTCCAGAACAAGCGGCTGCTCTACGATCTGCTCTTCCGCACCAGCGCCGCTTCTCTGCTCGAACTAGCACGCGACCCCAGGCACCTCGGAGCGGACATCGGGTTCCTCGGTGTGCTCCACACGTGGGGACAGAACCTCCAAGTTCATCCCCATGTACACTACATCGTCCCCGCCGGCGGCCTTGCCCTCGATGGTTCCAGATGGGTCGACTCGTCGCGCCGATTCTTCCTGCCCGTTGAAGCACTCAGCAAGGTCTTCTACGGCAAGTTCTGCGAGGAACTACGGGAACTCTTCAAACAGGACAGGCTCCAGTTCCATAAGTCCATCGAGCAACTTGCCTCACCTGGGGCATTCAGCCGCTTCCTCTGGCAACTCGGCCACAAGGACTGGGTCGTATACGCCAAGCCACCCTTCGGCGGCGCCGAACACGTTCTCAACTACCTGGCGCGCTACACCCATCGCGTCGCCATCTCCAACCATCGGCTCGTGGCCTTCGAAAACGATCGCGTATCATTCCGCTGGCGAGACTAAGCCCATGGCGGCAAGAAGAAGGTTATGACCGTTTCCGCAGATGAGTTCCTGCGAAGATTTCTTCTTCATGTGCTGCCCAAAGGCCTGGTCCGCATCCGACACTTCGGCTTCTTCGCTATCCCGGTCACATCGCCTACATTAAAGAACTTCAGGAGACGAGAAAGCCCTGGATACCAGACGCATGGAAGCCGGGTGATGACCAAGATGAGTTCACGATCATGCGAATCAATCTCCATGGATACGAGAGCGGAGTGGAAAAGAAATTCTCCTACACGCTCTTCGCTGCCTACGACAAGGAGAAACGCATGAGCTCCATGTCGAGAACCACGGGCTACACTTGCACCGGCGTCGCGCGTTGCGTACTCGATGGCACCTACAAGCGTGCAGGCATTTCCCCGCCGTCAATCATCGGCGCAGCGCCGGAATGCCTGAACCGCATATTCGCGCACCTCAGGGAACGAAACGTCGTTTTTGAGAGGGACGATGAAAATCTTGCCGATTTGCGCAAGGGTGGCAAGGCCTGAGCTTGGGAAGGCGTTAGCGTGATCGCGTGTTCCAAAGGTGTGCCGTAAAGTGTGCCATACCGCATGCGCCCAAATGCGCCTTTAAAGGACTTAACGCTACCTATGATGAGTGCTTCCGTGCGGGCTTATTTTGGAGGTAAGTGCTTGATTCTAAATTGGCTGCCCCCCAGGGATTTGAACCCCGATATGCTGATCCAGAGTCAGCTGTCCTGCCATTGAACGAGGGGGCAACAGGAGCGCAGCGCGCAGGGCTTACCTGCGTCACGCTGGCGCGAAAGCGCAGGGCTCCGGAGCCGGATGGTCAACTTGTTCATCATAAAGAGATTCCGCGTCAGGGTCAAACCTGGAATCCGACAGCCTGGAGCCCGGCCGCCCTGGGTTGAAATACCCGATGAGAATCGGAGCGCGGGGGCAAATCGGAGGGCCGGATTGAGCGCGTTAGCGCCGCGCCAGCATCGTGAGCAAGGAGTCCACGGCCTCAGGGAGAGAGCCGAAACGGAAGCCGGCCACTTCGCCAGCCTTGCCGGCGCCGGGTTTGCGGCGGGCGGGATCGCCGGCGATGAAGATCGTAGCCATTCCCAGGCGCCGGCCGAATTCAATGTCGGCGGCCGTGTCTCCGATCATGACGCTGGTGGCGGCGGAGATGGCGGGAAAGTCGGCCTGAGCCTGCTCGAAGAGCCCCGGCAGCGGCTTGCGGCAGTTGCACTGGCCCTGCTGGTGCGGACAAATATAAATGGCGTCCACGTGAGCGCCGTGAGCGCTTAACAGGCGCTGAAAGGCCGCGTGCATGGCCGCCACATCGGCGGCCGAGTAGAGGCCCAGCGCGATGCCGCGCTGGTTGGAGACCACGATGACCCGGAGCCCCGCGCGGTTGAGCCGGGCCAGCGCGTCCGGCACGCCGGGCAAGACGTGGAAATCCTCCCAGGCGGCAACGTATTGGCCTTCGGGCATCTTTTCATTCAGCACTCCGTCGCGATCAAGGAAAACGGTGCTCAAATCGCGGGGAATGGTTCTCAGGGCGCGGCGCTTCACGTGGCTATGATAGCAACAGGCAAGCAAGCTGCCAGGGTCCTGCGGACGGCGCTCCGCGCCAGCGGCCGGGACAGACGGCGCCAGCCCCTGATACGATCCGGATACAATACGGGGATGGCGATACGCGCAACACTCCGGCGCCTGGGTCCGGAGCCCGATTCCGCTACAGCGGTTCCAGAGTTGCTGTACCTAGAAAGCACACTGCCGAGTGGCATTTTCCTTAAGAAAATGCCACATCTCACGAAGGTCAAAATGGCACATGAACTCTGGAACCGCTCTCAAGAGGTCCGGCGGGCATGAAGAACTTCTTTCGCCTTCTGCGCTATGGGCTTCCTTACTCCCTGCCCTGGCTGATCAGCGTGGTGCTGTTGGCCGCCGTCGGCTTGCTGGACAACTTCAGGGTTCTGCTGCTGCAACCTATCTTCGACAAGGTGCTCAACCCGAACGCGCCCGAGGGCCCCATCATCCTAGGGGACCCGCACTCGCGTTGGCACATCGACTTGCGGAGCGTGATTCCCCATTTCCTGCACCTGCACAACGCCTGGACGGTGGTGGCCTTTGCGCTGATCGCCGCCACGGTGGTCAAGGGCTTTTGCGACTACATCGGCAGCTATCTGGTGAACTACGCCGGCTTCGGGACCATCACCGACCTGCGCAATCATCTTTACGAAGTCACGCTGCGCCGCTCAGCCAGCTTCTTTCATAAGCACACCACTGGAACCATCCTTTCCACGCTCATCAACGACGTGGACCGCGTGCAGATCGCGATCAGTTCGGTCATCAGCCAGTTCCTGCAGCAATTCTTCACTTTTCTGGTGGGCTTGGCGCTGGTCATCCGCCTGGGAGGCGAGCTGAGCTGGGCGCTGCTACTCTTCATTCCCGTTGTGGTCACGTCCGCGCGCAGGATCGGGAGGGAAGTGCGCACCCGCACTCGCACCGGCCAGGACAAACTCGCCGAGATGCAAAACATCCTGCACGAGACGGTGACCGGCAACCGCATTGTGAAAGCGTTCAACACCGAGCTGTGGGAGATTTTGCGTTTCAAGGACGCAGCGCGCCGGCTGCTGAGGGCCAACCTGCGCAGCGTACGCGTCCAGTCCATCAGCTCGCCGCTGATGGACGCGATCGGCGCGGTCGCCATTGCCCTGATGCTGTTTATCGGGCGCAACGAGATTCAGCACGGCCGCATGTCGATGGGCCTGTTCGCGGCGTTTATCCTTCTGCTCTTCAAGCTTTACGATCCGGTGCGCAGGTTTGCCTTCTTCTACAACAACTTTCAGCAGGCCATGGGCGCCTCGGCGTCGATCTTCACCTTCTTCGACGCCGACGACGACGTGAAGGAGCGGCCGCACGCCGCGGCCTGCAGATCCTTCCGGCAGAGCATCCGATTCGACGACGTAGGGTTTTCCTACTCGACTGAAGAGGGCGAGCACCAGATCCTGCACAACGTGGATCTGGAGGTGCAGGCGGGCGAGGTGCTGGCCCTGGTGGGTCCCAGCGGCGCGGGCAAATCCACGCTCGTTAACCTGATCCCGCGCTTCTTCGACGTAACCTCGGGGCGCATTCTCCTCGATGGCCGCGACCTGCGCGACCTGACGCTGGCTTCTTTGCGCCGCCAGGTTGCGCAGGTGACGCAGGAGACCATTCTGTTCAACGATACGGTGCGCAACAACATCGCCTACGGCCGGCCGGAGGTGAAGGCCGCGCTGGTGGAGGAGGCGGCACGCAACGCGCTGGCGCACGATTTCATTCTGCACATGCCGCGGGGCTACGATACGGTGATCGGCGAGAAGGGCTTTCGGCTCTCCGGCGGCGAGCGCCAGCGCATGGCCATTGCCCGCGCCTTGCTGAAGGATGCACCGATTCTTATTCTTGATGAGGCTACGTCCGCACTGGACTCCGAGAGCGAAGCGCTGGTGCAGGCGGCGCTAGCCAACCTGATGCGGAGCCGCACGGTCATGGTCATTGCCCACCGGCTTTCCACTATTCGCCGCGCCAGCCGCATCGCCGTGCTCGAAAGCGGGCGCATTACCGCCATCGGCTGCCACGAAGAGCTGCTCAGCGTCTCGCCCACGTATCAAAAGCTCTACCAATTACAGTTCATCGATTTGCCCGAAACTCAGGTTCCGGACGGGCTGGCGCCAGACCCGCCCGCGCCGGAGCCCCAACCAGGTATGCCGGCGCTCGGCCGCGCGTGAGGAGAAGCAGGAATGCCTATGTATTCGATGACCGGGTTTGCGCGGGTGCAGGCGCGCGCGCCCTTGCCCGGCGGCGAACAGCTCAGTTACACGCTCAGCCTCAAGAGCGTGAATCACCGCTTTCTCGATCTGCAGTTCCGGCTGCCCGCCGGCATGGACGCTGTGGAGACGGAGCTGCGCAAGGCGCTGAAGGAGAACCTGGTGCGCGGCCACGTGGAGCTGGCGCTCACGGTGGATCGCGCCGCGCAGCAGAAGGGCGGCTACAATCGCGAGCTGGTGTCGGCGTATCTGGCCGCCTTTGCGGAGGCGCGCGAGGAGCACGGGCTCACGGGCGAGCCGGATCTAAACATTGCGCTGCGCCTGCCCGGCGCGTTGCAAGGCGACAGCCGCGGCGACGAAGACTTGGCCGTTCTAGCGGAAAGCGTGCTCCAGCAAATAGGCCCTTTGCTCGATCAGTTGAAGTCCATGCGCGCGCGCGAGGGCGAAGCGTTGCAGGCGATTCTGCTGGCCACGCTGGACCGGCTGGCCGTAGCCACGGAAGCCGTGGCCGCGCTGCGCTCCGAGATCGAGCAGCGCTATCAGGAGCGCCTCAGCCAGCGGCTCACGGCGGCCGTGGGAGCGGAGTTCAACCGCCAGAGAGTGCTCGAGGAGGTTGCGGTGTTCGTCGAACGCAGCGACATCTCCGAGGAGCTGACGCGCATGGCCGCGCACATCGGCCATTTTCGCGAGCTGCTCGAAGCCGGCGGCGAAGCAGGAAAGAAACTCGACTTTCTTCTCCAGGAGATGAACCGCGAAGCCAACACGCTGCTTTCCAAGACCGCCGGTGTGGGCGGCAAGGGAACCCGCGTCACCGAGCTCGGGCTGGCCATGAAGGCGGAGATCGAAAAAGCCCGCGAGCAGGTTCAGAACGTGGAGTAAGTAAGGCAGGGACCAATGGACCAAGGGAACGAGAAGGGAGTGAATAGTGTGAGTGGGAGTGGACAGTGTGCACTGATCAATGACCGCTCGCAATCACACTCACACTCGCACTCGCACTCACACTCGCACTCGCGCTCGCACTCGCACTCACACTCGTACTCACACCCGCACTCGCACTCACACTCGCACTTGCACTCGCACTCGCGCTCACTATCGTTCACTGTCCGCTGAATTGAAAGGTATCGAACAACTGTGGCAGGCATACTTTTTATTATTTCGGCGCCTTCGGGCTCAGGCAAAAGCACGCTGGTCAGCGAGCTGCGCAAGCAGGTAAGCGGCGTAGACTTCGCCATTTCCTGGACCACGCGGGCGCCGCGCGGTTCGGAGGAGGAGGGGCGCGAATACCACTTCACCACCCGGGAAGAGTTTCAGCGCATGGTTGATGCAGGTCTGTTCCTGGAGCACGCCGAGGTTTTCGGCAACCTCTACGGGACAGCCCAGCAGTCGCTCGAACAGGCGCGCGCCGCGGGCCACGATCTTCTTCTCGACATCGATGTGCAAGGCGCCGCTGAAGTACGCGCCAAGATGCCCGAGTCGGTGAGCATCTTCGTTCTGCCTCCCACCCCCAAGGTTCTGCGCACCCGGCTGCGCAATCGCAGCCGCGCGGAGGGGGTGATGGACGAAGCCGAACTCTATCGCCGGCTGGGCGAGGCAAGCCGCGAGATTGAGAAATATTGCGAGTACGGGTATATTTTGATAAACGACATCCTGGACCGGACGGTGGCGCAGTTGGAAGCCATTGTGCTAGCGGAGCGCTTCTATCGCAATGGCGAGGCCATCGCTTACCGCTCGCGCCGGGTGTTGGAGGTGGCTGCGGCCTGCCTGCAATCGAACTCGCAGGAGCGGCTTAAACCGGTGCTGGAGGCTTTCGGCATTCTCGGCGACTCCAGTCAGCGGGAACTGAATTTCGAGGAGAACTTCGATGAAGATTGAGACCAGTTTCGACTCCAACTACCGCAAGGTATTGGTGGCCGCCCGCCGGGCTCGCCAGTTGCAGAGCGGGTCCCATGCTCTTATCCCCAGCCAATCCACCAAGGCCTGCCGCATCGCCCAGGAAGAGATCGATGCCGGCAAGATCGCCTACGTGAAGCCCGACGCCGAGGTCCACAAGCCTCTGGTCGAAGGTCCGGCCATCCCCATACTGCTTGCCTAAAAACAGGGTTCAGGTGTCAGGTGTCAGGGCTCAGGGTTCAGGGGCGGTAACCTGTGGTGCGGAGAACGGCGCCCCGTTTCGACCGTCATAGACGAGTCATTACTGCAACCTGATTCGTTGGGGCCTTGCAGATCCCTGACACCTGAAACCTGACTCGTGAAACCTGACACCTGAGCCCTGAACTACAATCGGGTTATGCGGGTTACCGTGGGCGTCTCCGGGGGAATCGCGGCCTACAAGGCGGCGGAACTGGTGCGCGCCTTGCAGAGGCGGGACCTGGAAGTCCACGTAGTGATGACCGCGGCTGCCTGCCGCTTTGTCCAGCCGCTCACCTTTGCCGCGCTCACCGGCCACAAAGTAATCACCAGCCTGTGGGACGAATGGGAGACGGGCGAAGCTTCCGCTGAGCAGAACGGCATCGATCACATCGCCGAGGCGCAATGGGCCGACGCGCTGGTTGTGGCTCCCGCCACGGCCAACATTCTGGCCAAGTTCGCTCACGGCATTGCAGACGATTTTCTCTCCACCCTTTATCTGGCCACGACTGCGCCCGTGCTGGCGGCGCCGGCCATGAACGTGAACATGTGGAACCACGCGGCCACGCAAGCCAATCTTGAAATTCTGCGCCAACGGGGGGTGCGGATTGTGGAGCCGGGAACAGGCGAGCTGGCCTGCGGCATGGTGGGCGCGGGGCGCATGGCCGAGCCGGAGGCGATCGCCGAAGCAGTGGTGCGCACGCTCGGCCAGCGCCACGATATGGCCGGCGAGGTGGTGCTGGTAACGGCCGGCGGTACGCGCGAGGCCGTCGATCCGGTGCGGTTTATCGGCAACCGCTCCAGCGGCAAGATGGGCTATGCGCTGGCTGAAGCCGCGCAAAGCCGCGGCGCCAAAGTGATTCTCATCAGCGGGCCGTCAAACCTGCGTTCCCCGGCGCTGGGCGCGGCGGGCCAACTCGTCAGGGTCACGACCGCGGACGAGATGCGGGACTCCGTTCTGGCGCGCATGAACGAAGCCACTCTGGTCATCAAGGCCGCCGCCGTAGCCGACTATCGCCCCGCCAAGGTCTCCGGGCAAAAGCTCAAGCGCAGCGGTACGCTTACGCTGGAGCTTGAGCCCACGGAGGACATTCTGGCTGAAGTGGTGCGCCGCCGCCGCCCCGGCCAGCTTATCGTGGGCTTCGCCGCCGAAACCGAGAACCAGTTAGAAAATGGGCGCGCCAAGCTGCTCAAGAAGGGTGCTGACGCCATCGTCGTGAACGACGTGTCCGGCAAGGATGTGGGCATCGAGGCCGACACCAATGCGGTCACGTTTCTCACTCCGGTGACCGCCGTCGAGATGCCCCGGATGCCCAAGCGCCAGCTCGCCGACCGCATTCTCGATGAAATTCTCATCCTCCGCCGCCCGCGCTCCGTAATGATTGAGCTCGACGAGCGCGAGGAGATCAAATCCCGCCAGGACCACGTGCTGGGCGAGAGCGTCTCCTCCGGTGCGCCGCGCCGCCAGTTGATCGTGGAGTGAACGCCCTTGCCGCGCGCGCTTGATCCCGCCCTCCGCGGCGCTCTCCTCGAGCGCATTCGCTTCTACCGCGACCTCGGCCTTAGCGAGTTCTACCGCCGGCCCATCGATCCCGCGCTGCTCGCGGATCACCCCGCAGAATCAAACCCAAATTTGGGTGCCCCATCCTTTCGCCCGCCTTTGGGTGAAAGGGTGGGAGACCCTGAAGCGGGTGCCCAAGAGCCTGCCCTGAGCCCGTCGAAGGGTCCCGATTCTGAGACCTGGGAGGGAAGCCCGGCACTCGCTCAACCCGCGCCTCCAGCCTCAACCTCCCAGACCAACTTCTTCGGAGAGGAATCCGCCATCAAAACCCGCAAAGGCTTTCAAGCACCGCCGCAGATGGCGCCCGCCGTGCCCCCGGCGGAGCGCGCCGCGGCGCTCGAGATCATTCGCGAAGACCTCGGCGACTGCACCCGCTGCGCGCTGCACAAGGGCCGCCACACCATTGTCTTTGGCCAGGGCAACCCCGCCGCGCGGCTGATGTTTGTGGGCGAAGGTCCCGGCGCCGACGAGGACGCGCAGGGATTGCCCTTCGTGGGCCGCGCCGGGCAACTGCTGAACAACATGATCGCCGCCATGGGGCTGAAGCGCGAGGAGTGCTACATCGCCAACATCGTCAAGTGCCGGCCGCCGGGCAACCGCACTCCGGAACCGGAAGAAGCCAACACGTGCTCACCGTTTTTGTTCCGCCAGATCGACGTGGTGCGGCCGCAGGTCCTGGTGGCGCTGGGCGCCACGGCGGCCACGTATCTGCTGGGCGCGCGCCAGCCGCTGGCCGGGTTGCGCGGGCGCGTGCACGCCTTTCGCGGCATGAGCCTCATCGTCACCTATCACCCGGCGTTCCTGCTCCGCGATCCGCGGCAAAAGAAGGAAGCGTGGGCCGACTTGCAGATGGCGATGAAGGAGCTGGGGCTGAAGCTGCCGGCAAAGGGTGAGTAATGAAGTCTCATGTTGTGCCCCAGAGGCTGCTTGAGCAGTTTGCTTACTTCGACCAGATAACACAATCACCTCGCTTGTGGCGCTATGAGGCGGGAAGAGAACCATACTGGAAGGCTTCACCCGAGACGGCCACTGCCGAAGAATTTCATTTTGACGACCCAGCCGATGAAAATCGCGAAAAGATGCTAGAGGAGCGATTGGCATCTGAGGTCGAGAATCCGGTTAATACAATACTTAATTCCTTATGTTCCGACGCGTATGAGTTTAGAGCTGAGGACAAACAGAGCCTTACGCGATACCTACAGGTGATGTTTCATCGTTCAATCGTTAGAAAGCGGTTTAGTACGGCTCTTGCAGGCGAACTGGAATCTGCATTTGAGAAATTTCTCGCCAATGAGCAGTACGTGCTGACGGTCCTAGCCTTTTGGAATATCGAGGTTGCGATATCTCCGAAATCATCAAGGATTTACCGAAGATCAGACCTAGAACGCATATTTAAACGGAACCTCGCCAAGCTTAGAACGGACGAAGCCGTTCAACAACGGTATGTCGGAACAGTTGAGCGCTCAATTGAATCTGTTGATCCAGTGATATGCCAAGGGGATTGGGATGTAATAATGACAAACGATTCGGATCCATTCATCATTTCCGACACCGCTTTTGTCTCATTTTGCCGCGACGAGAAAACGCAGGCCCGATGCGGGGTCGGAGTGCATGAGCAAGACGTCGAGATAATCCTCCCACTCTCCCCTTTGCATTGTCTGCACATTTGCCCAAAAGTCACGCGAACGAGGCAAATCGTTGAGCCGGACGCCCGCGATATAAATCTTTCACAGGTTAGAGTCGCTAATCGATACTGCTATGCGGACAGGAATAGTTCGCAGATCGATGGTCTCATGCAGCAGTTTCATAAAACTCCGGTGTATGGGAGAGATATGTATTCGGTCGCCCATCGTGACTATTCTCATCAGATATATGAGATGTTTATGAATACCCCACGATCAGCTCTGTAAACGCGATCATTTCGTCGCCCGACTCCGCTGACCATTCGGCATGTCAGCGAAGAATCGATTTCACGCTGCGCGTACTTTTTCAACCGCCAATCTCAGGCCCATGGCCTTGAGAATGGCGGCGAGGCTGCGCAGCTCGGGGTTGCCCTGTTCGGAGAGCGTGCGGTAGAGCTGGGTGGGGTTCAGCTTCGCCTTCTTCGCTACACCTTTCACGCCGCCGAAGGCTTTGGTCATCTGGCGCAGGACGATGAGCAGCTCGCCCTGTTCTCCGTCTTCGAGAATGCTGTTGAGTAGATCCAGCGCATAGGCCGGATCTTTCTCCAACAATTCCGCCATGGCTTCGTCGTGGGTTCTGTCTCTCATCGTTCGCTCCTCTGCTGCCAGTCCAGCCGGTACCGCCCTGCGTCAGGTAATGGCGAATCTCGTACGCTACCTTATTCTCGTTTATAAACGAATCAAAAGTCAAGCGGAAATACCCAGAAGAACTACTATTCAGACCTCGTGATTTGGTAATGACGTCTGGCAAGTGCGGGCGAGGACGCCCGCACGACAGCCGGTCTGGAGGCCGGCGCTACAGTTTATTCATTACGAAATCACGCGGTAGCCGCGCTACTTCAACACTCGCTTCCCGTAGCGCGGTCGTCCACCGGACTCTCAGAACAGGATGCGCATCTCCACGATCAGCTTGTGGTTGTAAGTATGGAAGGCCGAGGTGGCGATCTGCATGCCGCCCGTGAGGACGTAGAAAGGATGCGCCGGGGACCAATCTTTGGCGCGGAAAACATAGAAGGCCGCCGGGGTGATGAAGTTCTGCATCATCCCGTCGTGGGGGCCCGCGAAGTAGAAGGTGGCGTTGTCTTCCAACTCCAGCCAACTATGTTCGGTGAGGTGCTCGTGCACCAGCGCATTCCAGGCGATGGAGCGGCCCTGGGCGGCGATCTTTCCCGTGGGCAAGGTTCCGCCCAACTGCGACTCCACGCTGAAACGCTTGGAGAGGCCGATCCCGCCCGCCAGGTTCGGGCTCCAGGAATCGGTTTCCGCGCCGTTCTGGGCGCTGCCGGTGGCGAAACTGTGGTCTAGGATTGCGGTCACGATGAAGTTGCCGTGCTGGGCATTGGCGGAGGCGATGCGGAACTTGACCAGGGCGGAGGCGTCGCCGAAGCCGTCGCTGGCCGTGGAGTTGTGCTGAATGTAGGACGGCGGGATGAAGTCGGCCTCGATATGGTTCCAGCCGATCACGCCGCCTCCCCGGCCGTCGCCGTAGCTTACGGTCTGCGTTCCGGCGGCTGTGTACTCGTTGGAAAAAGCGAACCGGTAGTACTGCGCGAGCCGGGGATCAGCCTCCACCAGCGGCGTGGGCCAGCCCGGCTGCAAGGCCGTCATGGCCTCATTGTGCGCAAAAAAGTGATCTTTGTAAGACTGCTGCGAGAGGGCCCTGCCGGAAAAATTTGCGCAAATTGTTGCCCATACCAGGAAAGATAATAGAAATGATGGTGATTTCACGGGTTGAAATCGACTATATCACCTTCTCGATGAGGCGCTGAAGGCTGCCGCGAGACCGGGCTGCACAACCCCCCTCCCGCCGCTCCGCCCCCACCAATGGGGGATTGTGTTGTATTTGTCCCGCTCCTGTAAAATTGTACGTAACCGGATGATGGAAACGACACCAGCGGCCGCTCCTCAGGCATCCCGCGCCGCGCGGGAGCCGGAACTGCGGGAAGGGGACAAGCCGGCGCCGATCATCCAGGTAAAGGGACTCAAGAAGACCTACAGGACCACAAGGGGCGCGCTGGATATTTTCGAGGGGCTGGACCTCGAGGTCGCGGCCGGCGAGATGGTGGCGGTGGTGGGCCGCTCGGGCGCGGGAAAGAGCACCCTTTTGCACATTCTGGGGGCGCTTGATGCTCCCTCCTCCGGAACGGTATACTGCGCGTCAACCAATGTGGCCGCTCTCACGGCGCGCGAGGCCGCAGCCTTTCGCAATAGGGAGATCGGCTACGTTTGGCAGTTCCATTATCTGCTGCCGGAGTTTACGGCGCAGGAAAACGTGGCTTTGCCGCTGCTGGCTCGCGGCGTGAGGAAAGCGGAGGCGTTGGCAGTGGCGGCGGACTGGCTCAGGCAAGTGGACTTGGAGGAGCGCGCGGCGCACCGGCCCGGCGAACTGTCGGGCGGCGAGCAGCAACGCGTGGCGCTGGCTCGCGCCCTGGTAAACAACCCGCGGCTGCTGCTGGCCGACGAGCCTACCGGCGACTTGGACGACGTCACCGCCGGCCGGGTCTTCGGCGAGATTGAGAGGCTGCACTTGAGCCACAGGCTCACCTCGATTCTGGTCACGCACAGCCTCGAACTGGCCGCGCGCTGTACGCGCGCTTTGCGGTTGGAGGGCGGCCGGCTGACGCCGCTGGCAGCCGCTCCAGGAACGGAGCCGCAGCCGGGAAATATCTGAAGAAAAGGCACCTTTTGGGGTGGTTTTTGAGTCTTAGTAAGGTAAGGGGCAGCGTGGAAAGCTTGCTGAACAGGCTGCCGAAGGGGGAGGATGGGTGTCTGCCGGCATCCCCTGAGCCGGAGACGGTTGGGCTTGAATTGGCCCGGCGCCATCCACTAGAGCGGTTCGGAGATTGGGGGCATTTTCCATGCGTCTCCGGCGGCGAAGCAAAAGGAGGGGCGCGTGCGGATTGGGCTGAGGCCGGAAGCGGGGTCCCCAACGACAGGTCTTCGTCGTTGGGGTGCCAGTGAACCGGACAGCCACTTCAGCCGATAGCCTGGACAAGGGAGACGACGATGTTCGAACGCTACACGGAGAAGGCGAGGCGAGTGATCTTCTTCGCGCGCTATGAGGCCAGCCAGTTCGGCTCGCCTTATATCGAGACCGAGCACTTGCTGCTGGGCCTGCTGCGCGAGGATAAGGCGTTAACCAACCGCTTTTTGCGCTCGCACGCTTCGGTGGAGTCCATCCGCAAGCAGATCGAGGCGCACACCACCATCCGCGAAAAGGTCTCCACCAGCGTTGACCTGCCGCTTTCCAATGAGTGCAAGCGCGTCCTGGCCTACGCGGCGGAAGAAGCCGAGCGGCTGGGGCACAAGCACATCGGCACCGAGCACTTGCTGCTGGGCCTGCTGCGCGAGGAGAAGTGCTTCGCCTCTGAGATACTGCAGGAGCGCGGCCTCAAGCTGGCGCTGATTCGTGACGAGCTGGCCCGCGTAACGCAGGAGAAGGCGCCTCCGCAGCAGCGGCAGCGCGAATCGAGCCTGCTGGCCGAGTTCAGCCGCGACCTGACACAAGCGGCCATGGACGGCCAGCTCGATCCTCTCGTGGGCCGCGAAGGGGAATTGGAGCGCGTGGTCCAGATTCTCTGCCGCCGCACCAAAAACAACCCCGTTCTTATCGGCGAGCCCGGCGTGGGCAAGACCGCCATCGTGGAGGGCCTGGCCCAGCGCATCGCCGACGGCGAGGTGCCCAGCTTTCTGGCCGATAAACACGTCCTCGGCCTCGACCTTTCCCTCATCGTGGCCGGCACCAAGTACCGCGGCCAGTTCGAGGAGCGGCTGAAGACCATCATGAAGGAACTGATGGAGAACCAGAACTCCATCGTCTTCATCGATGAACTGCACACGCTGGTGGGCGCGGGCTCGGCTGAGGGGTCGCTGGACGCGGCCAACATCCTCAAGCCGGCTCTCTCCCGCGGCGAAATTCAGTGCATCGGCGCCACCACGCCGGCCGAGTATCGCAAATCCATCGAGAAAGACCGCTCCCTGGAGCGGCGCTTCCAGGCGGTCAAGGTCCCGCCGCCCACCGAGAGCGACGCCATCAAGATCCTGCAGGGGATCAAGGACCGCTATGAGAAGTTTCACGCGGTGAGCTACACCGACGCCGCCGTCGAGTTCGCCGTGGCGCACTCCAGCCGTTACATTCCCGACCGCTTTTTGCCCGACAAGGCTATCGACCTGATCGACGAGGCCGGTGCGCGTGTCAAGCTGCGCCAGACCTCGCTGCCCGAGGAGATCACCGAGGTCCAAAAACGCATCAAGTTCATCGTCCACCGCATGGACTCGGCGATCGCCAATCACGAGTTCGAGAAGGCGCGCTTCTACTCCGACGAGGAGCGCAAGGAGCGCGAGAACCTGCGCGCTCTGCGCGACAAGTATCACCTCGACGAATCGGCGGCCGGCATCGTGGACCGCGAGGACATCGAGGACGTAGTCAGCCGCTGGACCGGCGTGCCCGTCACCAGCATCAAGGAAGAAGAAACACAGAAGCTGCTGCGCGTGGAGGAAGAGCTGCACAAGCGCGTCATCTCCCAGGATAAGGCCATCAGCGCGCTGGCCCGCGCCATCCGCCGTTCGCGCGCCGGCCTCAAGTCGCCGAACCGGCCCATCGGCAGCTTCCTGTTTCTCGGCCCCACCGGCGTGGGCAAAACCGAGATGGCCCGCACCCTGGCCAACTTCCTCTTCGGCTCCGACAAGGCGCTCATCCGCTTTGATATGTCGGAGTTCATGGAGAAGCACTCCGTCTCCAAGCTCATCGGCTCGCCCCCGGGCTACGTGGGCTACGAAGAGGGCGGCCAGTTGACCGAGCGCGTCAAGCGTTCGCCCTACTCGGTGGTGCTGCTCGACGAGATCGAAAAGGCCCATCCGGATGTCTTCAACATCCTGCTCCAGGTCTTCGAGGACGGCCAGTTGACCGACGGCCTCGGCAACACGGTGGACTTCAAGAACACCATCGTCATCATGACCTCAAACATCGGCGCCCGGCACCTCATGAAGAAGCAGGGCCTCGGCTTCCAGAGCGACCGCGAAGACTTGGTCAGCGAAAAGGTCGAGGAGCTGGTCAAGCAAGAGGTGAAGAAGACCTTCAACCCCGAATTCCTCAACCGCATCGACGAGGTCATTCTCTTCCGTTCCCTCAACGATGCCGACCTGCTTCAGATCGTGGAGCTGCTGGTGCAGCAGTTGAACACGAACCTGGCCCAGAAGGCCATCACCATCTCGGTTACCGACGAGGCCAAGAAGTGGATTCTCGACAAGACCCTGGTCGATCGCAGCTACGGCGCGCGCCCGTTGCGCCGCGCCTTGCAGCGTTTCGTCGAAGATCCGCTCTCGGAGGCGCTGATCGGCGGCCAGATTCCCGAGCGCCCGGCGTTCCTCGAGGTCTACCTAGATCAGAACCAGCTCTTCTACCGCCCGGTCAGCGCGGACGAAAGCGTGAGCGAGGAGAAGGCCGCGGGCGTGGCGCTGTCCAGTAACTGACAACCGCAGTGATCGAAGCCAGGAGCCCCGGCGCATGTTGCCGGGGCTTTTATTTCTGAGTGGGCTAAATCTCGATTGTGACCTTATAGCCTTTGGCTTTCAATTGGCGCCCGAGCTCCTCAGTTCAAAGCGGAAGGCCAACTTCGCGACCTGCGGCTTTTTCCCTCGCCATATATTCGACTGTCGGAGCGAAAAATTGAGGAACGATGAACCACACTGGGTAGTTTCGGATCGAGGGATAGCCAAGCGAGTTGTCGTCGTTCCCGTTCCAACGAATCCCATGGTTGCTTTCCCCATCGTAGGTGAGGGCAGCGACGACCCAGCTTCCTTCACCATCGTCGTGCACGATTTTATCGATAGAAGACAATCGGGCCTTCGGAGAATTGACCTGCTCAGGCGGGAGGTAGCTCATTTCAGCCGCCATTTTTACGTTTACATTGCCACAACTTCGAACTTAAATCAACAAATTATGCGTTCAAGCTACTAGGTTTACTTGTTGACCGTAATATATAAGATTTGAAGCGATGATTCCATGATTGCAAGGGTTACATTGTCGGTTAGTCGAGATTTCGATAAACCAAAGCGCTTAGGTTTATGCTATACTCCGTGAATGCCAACCGTGCTGAGGCTTGGCGCTCTGCGGGTTGTTGTCTACCCGAACGATCATCACCCGGCGCACGTGCACGTCATCGGGCAGGGACATGAGACCGTCTTTGAGTTGAACCGCACTCCAGGCGGCGTCACGCTTCGCGAGAACTACGGCTTTTCACGGCGCGCCATTGCCAAAATCGAGCGTGGGCTGATTCAGAACCTGGCAACGCTTCTCAGCGCATGGGAGAGAATTCATGGTACCGCTTGACCAGTTCGACTCTGCGACCCGGAGTGGCCGCAAAATGCGATCTTCGCTGCCGCACGCCGTCACAGCGCGGTTCGACCGCCGTATCGGGCGCATCGTCGTCCAACTCAACACGAATGTCGATGTAAGCTTCTCACCGCGTAATGCGCAAGGCCTGGAAAACGCAACTCCGGCGCAGTTGAGCGCCATCGAAATCTCGCCCTCCGGGTTCGGCATCCACTTCCCCAGAATCGATGCTGACCTGTACCTGCCGGCGCTTCTCGAAGGATTTCTCGGTTCCAGAAAATGGATGGCCAGCCGCCTCGGAGCAGAGGGCGGAAAATCCAGAAGCGCAGCTAAAGCTGCAGCCGCCAAGCGCAATGGCAGGCGCGGCGGCCGTCCTGGAAAGAGAGAAGCGGCGGCCTGAACGCTTTCCTGCAACGATTAACAGGCCTTACAGCGGTTCCCCTGTAGATGCGTACTTGAGAATCACCTGACTAACCTGCTCGGCGTGAAGGTAGATCTTGCTCCTGCGGACGCCATGAAAGAGGGCGTGCGCGCGCGGGCCGTCCGCGAGGCTGTTCTTGCCTTTTGAAGATGCTAAGTCCCACCTCGTAGAAAAGGCTCTTGCGCAGCAGGGAAAGTGAATATTCCTCACCTGCCCTTCTTTGCGGCCGCGAGGCATGCTTCAAGCGCCTTCGAGCGCAGCGGCAATTGCTTGTCCTAGGCCCGCGGTCGTTCCCTTGCCTCCAAGATCGGGCGTCAGCGCCTCGCGCGGGCCCGCCAAAACGCGCTCAATCGCTCCCACGATCCGCGCCGCAGCCTCGCTTTCGCCCAGATGGTCGAGCATCATGGCGGCGGACCAGATCTGTCCGATCGGATTGGCGATTCCCTTGCCGGCGATGTCCGGTGCGGAGCCGTGGACGGGCTCGAACATCGAGGGATACCGGCGCTCCGGATTGATGTTGCCGGATGGCGCGATGCCAATGGTGCCCGTAACTCCGGGGCCGAGGTCCGACAGAATGTCGCCGAACAGATTGCTGGCCACCACCACGCTGAAGCGCTCCGGCGACATCACAAACCGCGCGGCCAAAATATCTACGTGATATTGATCGGTGCGAACGTCAGGATACTCCGCTGAGATAGCCGCAAAACGCTCGTCCCAGAAGGGCATGGAGTGAAAAATGGCGTTGGATTTGGTTGCCGACGTAACGTGGTTGCGTCCCAGCTTGCGCGCCAATTCGAAGGCATAGCGCAAAATCCGGTCCGTTCCCCGGCGCGTGAAAATAGCCTCCTGGACGACGATCTCTTCCGGAGTTCCGGCAAACATCCGGCCGCCCACCTGCGAATATTCGCCCTCTGAATTCTCACGCACCACCCAGAAGTCGATCTCGCCGGGTTTCGCCCGCACCGGCGCCACCACCCCAGGCAGCAGGCGCACGGGCCGCAGGTTGACATACTGATCCAGTTCGCGCCGGATAGGAATCAGCAAGCCCCAAAGTGAGATATGATCCGGAACGCCGGGAAAACCGGCCGCCCCGAAAAAGATGGCGTCGGAATCCCGCAACTGCGCAATGCCGTCTTCAGGCATCATGCGCCCATGCTTCTTGTAAAGCTCGCAGCTCCAATCGAAGTGACGGAACGCGAACTCCATGCCGAACAGAGAGCCTGCCCGCTCTAAGACGCGAATTCCCTCCGGCACAACTTCATTCCCGATGCCATCACCCGGAATGACAGCAATCTCATAGCGCTTCACCTGGCCCCCAAGTACAAAATTCTCTTAGACGCAGCGGCCGCCATCGACCTCCATACACACTCCGGTGATGAAGTCGGCTTCATCGCTGGCCAGATATGCCGTCGCCTTGGCGATGTCAATGGGTTTCGATAACCGGCCGAGGGGAATGGTGCTGATAATCTTGGCCCGCGTCTCCGGTGTATCCTCGCCGGGAAGAAACTCCGATAGCAAGCCGGTCTCACCCATCACCGGATTCACTGCATTCACGCGAATCTTTAAGGGCGCCAATTCCACCGCCATGGACTTGGTAAGAATAATGGCCGCGCCCTTGGAACCGTTGTACCAGGTAAGTCCCGGCCGCGGACGTACCCCCGCCGTCGAGGCGATGTTGATGATAACTCCGGAACCTTGCTTGGCGAAGACAGGAACAATGTTCTTGGCCGAAAGATAGATGCTCTTCACATTCACGGCATATACCCGGTCGAAGGTCTTTTCGTCCACGTTCAGCATGGGCTGGGATTTGTGGGTCGTCCCGGCATTATTGACCATGATGTCGACCTTGCCGAAGCGGTCCAGAGCCAGTTTGACCATTGCGGCTACATCGTCGTTGCGAGTCACGTCGGTAACTGACACCTCGGCTTCCCCGCCGGCGGCTATGATCTCCGACGCTACGCGTTCCGCGCCCTCGCGCCGTATGTCGGCAACCACAACCTTGGCGCCGCGCTCAGAAAACAGTTTTGCAATGCCCTCGCCGAATCCGCTACCCGCGCCGGTAATAATTGCAACTCGACCTTCTAATCCCATGTGTAACTCCTCCAAAATGGCGATAACTCAGGAAATATTGAAGCAGAGATACTTGATTTCCAGGTAATCCTCGATCCCGTATTTGGATCCTTCCCGCCCCAGGCCGGATTGCTTGACCCCGCCGAAGGGTGCAACCGCACTGGAGATGAGACCTTCGTTGATTCCCACGATTCCATATTCCAAAGCTTCCGCAACGCGCCAGATGCGGTTGACGTTCTGCGTATAGAAGTAAGCCGCCAGCCCAAATTCCGTGTCATTCGACATCCGTATGACTTCCTCTTCGGAACTGAAACGGATGAGCGGCGCCACCGGGCCAAAGGTTTCCTCATTCATCAGCTTCGACTTAGAATCGACGTCGGTAAGGATCGTCGGTTCAAAGTAGAGCCCGCCCAGGCGATGGTGATGACCGCCTGCAACGATCTTCGCGCCGCGCGCCGTGGCGTCGTCGATATGCTCCACCACCTTGTCAACAGCCGCTTGATTGATAAGTGGACCGATCGTTACCCCTTCCTCCAGTCCGTTGCCCACGTGGAGTTGTTTAACTGCGGCGCGCAGGCGCTCGGTAAAGCGGTCATAAATCGCATCTTCAACAAAAATCCTGTTTGCGCAGACGCACGTCTGGCCCGTGTTTCTGAACTTTGAGATCATCGCGCCTTCCACCGCTTTGTCGATGTCCGCATCAGCAAAAACGATGAAGGGAGCGTTGCCTCCCAGTTCCATTGACACCTTCTTAATGGTGTCAGCGCATTGACGCAGCAGAATGCGTCCTACCTCGGTGGACCCGGTGAAGGAAACCTTGCGCACCACCTCGCTTGCGGTGAGTTGCCCGCCGATTTTGGCCGCGCTGCCGGTGATGACATTCAACACCCCATCCGGAACCCCAGCCCTCTGCGCAAGCTCCGCAAGGGCCAATGCTGAAAAGGGTGTTTCTCGCGCCGGCTTGGCTACGACCGTGCAACCGACCGCAAGTGCGGCCGCCGCCTTGCGCGTGATCATGGCGTTAGGAAAGTTCCAGGGCGTGATGGTCGCAACCACACCCACGGGCTGCTTGAGCGTGACAATGCGGCGGCTGCGCGAATCCGCGGGTATGGTGTCGCCATAGACTCGTCTGGCTTCCTCGGCGAACCATTGGATAAACGAAGTGCCGTAGAGTATCTCGCCGCGCGCCTCGGCGAGCGGTTTCCCCTGCTCCAGCGTGAGGATGCGCGCCAGATCGTGCTGATGCTCGATACATAGATCGGCCCAGCGCGACAGAATGTCAGAACGCTCCTTCGCGCTCAGAGCGCGCCAGCCGGGCCAGGCGGCCTCGGCCGCGTCGATGGCTTCCTGCGTCTCCTTAGCGCCAAAACTCGGCACTGTGCCCAAGACGCTTCCATCATGAGGGTTGTAAATCGGCGTGCCTTCCTGCTCCTCGCCAACCCACCGGCCGCCGATAAAGCATTGCTGCCGGAATAAGCCGTTGTCTGCGAGATTCAGTTGCGAAAGGGATTGTGATGTATTAGTCAGCATAACTGGTTCTCCGCCTTCACGCCTTTCTCGAATGCCGCAAGTCCTTCAAGAAGAAGCGAGCCCATGGCTTCCCTGGTTTCGTAAGTGCCGCTGGCAATATGTGGAGTTAGAAATACATTGGGCAGTTCTCTGTAGCGCGGATCGATGTGCGGCTCATTCGCGAATACATCCAGGCCGGCCGCGAACAGATGCCCGGAGCGCAAGGACTCGATCAGAGCATCGTCATCCACCGCGTCCCCGCGAGAGAGATTCACCACAATGGCGTCGGCCGGCAGCATCGCGATCCGCTCGCGATTGAGGAACCTCCTCATCTCGGGGGTGCCCGGAGCACAGATGAAAAAGAAGTCGCTCACCCGCAAGAGATCCTCCGCCGTTTCGTGGAACGTGGCGCCCATCTCCTGATCTGGAGGAAACCGGCGCACATCATGATAGTGCAGTTTGACTCCCAGGGCAATCAGCCGCCGGGCAATCGCTTTTCCGATTTGCCCCATGCCTAGAATCCCCGCGCGACGTTTGTACAGGTCGATGCCAAGCAATAACGAGGGATCATACCCCTTCCATGCGCCGGAGCGTACCAGCCTATCTGCTTCATAACCTCGCCGCGCCGCATTCAGTAACAATAAAAGCGCAAACTCCCCACAGCTTTCATAAAGCACTCCCGGAGTATAGAAAACCGCCACTCCAAACTCCCGCGCCGCCTCCAGGTCAATGTGATTGAAACCCACCGAAAGAGTGGCCACAGCCTTCAGGTTCCCGGAAAGCGCCGCGAATACGTTCCGCGTCATATTGTCCATGGCCGAAATGAATAAATAGTCGCATCCCTGCGCGGCTTGGGCTAACTCCGATTCCGGCAAGATCGTGTCAACGGGATTACGAGTTACCTCGTAACGCTCGGCAATCTTCTGATCAACAGTTGGCGGGAAGCGGCGTGCGAGATAGGCTCGGCGCCGCGGCGGCTTTGGATCTGATCCCATGAGACCCCCTCTCCTGACGTTCTGATTCTACTCCCAAGATCGAGTCGTTTCCCACAATTCAATAATGCCTACCACGAGATGAGAACTGCGGGGCTGTAACCTTTCGCTTAAGTGGGCCTTGGGGAGCTACCATACGGTAAATTTGCCATAGTGAATTTGCCGGCTCCTGCAAAGCCTAGAGCGGTTCCACAATTTCCGTGCCCGTTCTGGGTTTGCGGAGGACGGCATTTTCTGAAGGAAAATGCCGCTTGGCAGCAGTGACTCCGGGGTACAGCTATTGTGGAACCGCTGTTGACCGCCAGCCTGCGCTTTGCATTTGCCTGGACGGTTCCTTGCTCCCTATTTTGGCGGCAAAGGGACGCAACCGAAGCTTGCCCCGCTGTTTGGGGTAAACCTGGGTTGAGTAGAGAAGGTATGCCGGCAATCTCGGCAGAGCGGCGGGCCGGGCGCATCGAGCAGCGCCAACGGCTCTTGAATCGGGTTGATGAGGTGGTGACGAAAAACCTAGCTGTGCGCGCGGCTGGCGCCATGGCGGACTTGCTCCTCGACGAGCACCAGGGTGACGACGGTGACAACAAGAGTGAGAAAGAAGAGCGCCCATAGAGGGTGGGCCCGCCACAACACTTTGCCCAGCCCCAAAATCCAACCGCCCGTACCCACAGCGGTGCCGGCAGCCGTCGCCGCCCAGTTCGCTCTTGCACTCATGTCTTGCGCCCTCCTATGCCGTGTACGCGCAGCATAGGCCTTTTGTTCCCCGTTGGCAATGGATCGTTGGCTGGTTTGTCGTTGGCTGGTTGAGGGCTCCTGTTTGCGCTCAGCCAATCGGGAAGGCGCAAGGCACCCTGCTACGCGGCACAAATGGCTCCCGCTCACTGCCTACCGTTGACCGTCCCTAGTCCCTAGCCTTACGTCCCTGCCTCTTCAATCCGCGCCCACAGCTTCCCGATCCCCGCTCCCGTCTTCGCTGAAACCGCGAAAATCTCCTCCACGCCCAGGCCCTTCTTCAGCGCCTCCAAATTACGCGCCCGCTCGTTCCCGCTCAGCCGGTCGGTCTTCGTCGCCGCCACCACAAAATCGCGTCCGGCCGCCCGCAGCCACTCCAGCAACTGCCGGTCCGCCGCCCGCGCCTCGATCTGCGCGTCCACCAGGCACACGCACAGCTGCAGCGTCTCGCGCTCTTTCAGGTACGGCTCGATGAACTTCGGCCACTGGGCCGAGATCGACTTCGAGATCTTGGCGTAGCCGTACCCCGGCAGGTCGGCGAACACCAGTTTCCGCCCCCGCTCTTGGTTTGCAATCAGGAAAAAATTGATGGCCCGCGTCCGTCCCGGAGTCTTCGATACCCGCGCCGCCGTCACCCCCGCCAGCGCGTTCAGCAGGCTCGATTTGCCCACGTTCGAGCGCCCCAGAAACGCAATCTCCGCCACGCTGGGCGCCGGAAACTGCTCCTCCGCGGTCGCTGAAAGCAGAAATTGTGCCGTGTAGTGCATCGCAAGTCCAGGCAATGCGAAGCCCGCTATTGCGGCGCTGCCTGGCCGCTCCCAACCTCCGGCGGCTGCGGCACTGCGGCCAGCACTTCGGCTTCGGCGGGCACGGCCGTGGGTAGCGGGCTCTCCAGCGCCAGAGCCAGCACCTCGTCCATGGAATCCACAAAGTGCAGCTTCATGGTGTTTTTGATGTTGTCGGGCAGCTCGGCCAAATCCTTCTCATTGGCGCGCGGCAGAATCACCTCGAAGACGCCCGCGCGCAACGCCGCCAGCAGCTTCTCCTTCAAGCCACCGATGGCCAGCACCTTCCCGCGCAGCGTGATCTCGCCCGTCATGGCCACGTCGCGCCGCACCGGAATCCTGGCCAGCGCGCTGGCCAGCGCCGTAGCCATGGTGATCCCCGCCGACGGCCCGTCCTTGGGAATCGCTCCCTCCGGGACGTGCAGGTGCAGGTCCACGTTGCGGTAGAACTCCCGGCGCAGCCCCAGCGCCTGCGCCTTGCTGCGGATGTAGGCCAGCGCCGCCTGCGCCGACTCCTGCATCACGTCGCCCAACTGCCCCGTGATGGTCAGTTTGCCCTTGCCGTCCAGCACCTGCACCTCGGTGGTCAGAATGCTGCCGCCCACCTCCGTCCACGCCAGCCCGGTCACCAGGCCCACTTCGCTCTTTTCGTGCACTTCCGAGTCGCGGAACTTGGGCACGCCCAGGAACTCTCCGATATTCTCCGCCGTCAGCTCTTCCTTTTGCTTGGCGCCGGTCTTCACCACCTTGCGCGCCACTTTGCGGCACACGTTGCCGATCTCCCGCTCCAGGTTCCTCACCCCCGCTTCACGCGTGTAGGAGCGGATGATCTCCAGAATCGCCTCGTCCTTGAACGCGACGTTCTTCTCGCTCAACCCCGTTTGCTCGCGCTGCTTCTTTACCAAGTATTGCCGCGCGATCTCCAGCTTCTCCTGTTCCGTGTAGCCTTGCAGCCGCAGCACCTCCATGCGGTCCTGGAGCGCCGGCGGAATCGTATGCAGCACGTTGGCCGTGGCCACGAACAGCACCTGCGACAAATCGTAGTCCACGTCCAGATAGTGGTCCTGGAAGGTGATGTTCTGCTCCGGATCGAGGACCTCCAGCAGCGCCGACGCCGGGTCGCCGCGGAAATCCGACGAAATCTTGTCCACCTCGTCGAGCAGGAATACCGGGTTCTTCGTCCCCGCCCGCTTCATGTGCTGGATGATCTGGCCCGGCATGGCGCCTATGTACGTGCGCCGGTGCCCGCGGATCTCCGCCTCGTCCCGCACCCCGCCCAGCGAGAGCCGCACGAACTTGCGTCCCGTGGCCTTGGCGATCGACATCCCCAGTGACGTCTTGCCCACCCCCGGCGGCCCCACGAAGCAGAGGATCGATCCCTTCGGATTCTTCACCAACTGCCGCACCGCCAGAAACTCCAGAATCCGCTCCTTGATCTTTTCCAGGCCGTAGTGGTCGGTGTTGAGCACCTTCTCCGCGTAATCGATGGACCGCGTCTCCTTCGACCGCTTCTTCCATGGCACCGCCAGCAGCCAGTCGATGTAATTGCGGCTCACCGTCGACTCGGCCGACATGGGCGGCATGGCTTCCAGCTTCTTCAGCTCCTGCATGGCCTTGTCGAGCACGTCCTTGGGCATCCCCGCCGCCTCGATCTTCTTGCGCAGTTCGTCGAACTCGCTCTTCTCGCCGCGGCCCAGCTCCTTCTGGATGGCCTTGATCTTCTCGTTGAGGTAATACTCCTTCTGCGCCCGCTCCATCTGCCGCTTCACGCGCGACTGGATGTTGCGGTCCAGGTCCAGCTTCTCGATCTCGATGTCCAGCACGTCGGCGATGCGCGCCAGCCGCGTCGCCGGGTCGAAGATGGCCAGCAGCTCCTGCTTCTCCTCGATCCCCAGTTGCAGATTGGCGGCGATGGTGTCGCTCAGTTTGGCCGGCTCGTCCATGCGCACCGAGGCGATGATGGTCTCGTAGTTCAGCGACTGTTGCAGCTTCACGTACTGCTCGAAGAGCGCGGTCACCCGCTGCATCAGTTGCTCGGCGGCAGACGTCATCTCAAATTGGCTCTTGCCCATGCGCACCGTGGCCACAAAGAAGCCGTCGCGGTCGTTTACCTCCACGCTCTTGGCGCGCTCCACGCCCTCCACCAGCACCTTGATGTTGCCGTCCGGCATCTTCACGCTCTGCACAATGTTGCAGATCGACCCCACCTGGTAGATGTCCTTGGCCTTGGGCTCGTCGATCGACGCATCGTGCTGCGTGGCCAGAAAGATCTTGCGGTCGCCGTTCAGCGCCTCTTCCAGCGCGCGCACGCTCGACTCCCGTCCCACCACGAAGGGCGTCATCATATAAGGGAAGATGACCATGTCGCGGATGGGCATCATGGGCAGCTTGCGCGGCTCGTTTTTTTCGCGGGATACAGTCATGAAGGCGCCTTTAAAAAATTAGATGCACGCAACCCCCTCCCCGTACGAGGCCGGTTGAGGCCTTGTTGGGATTGTACAGCGGAAAGGCGCCAACCAGCAGTGGCACCACAGTTTCCTTGTCCCGAATCCGGTCAGCCCGGCAATCGCCGCGCCAGCCGCCGAGTAAAATTGGATTGCGGCAACATTCCATAATCCCCGTTCAAGGAGAGTCCCCAATGCCCGAACCTACCATTGCACAACGCGGCCCCTACGCCGTCAACGTCGAGGCCGGCAAAACCTATGCCTGGTGCGCCTGCGGCCGCAGCGCCAATCAGCCCTTCTGCGACGGCACGCATAGAGGCAGCGAGTTCACCCCGGTCAAATTCCAAGCCGCGCAAACTGAAACCGTCTACCTCTGCGGATGCAAGCACACGGGCGACCGGCCCTATTGCGACGGGAGCCACGGGAAGCTCTGAGGCGGGCAGGAAGCGATTCGTGACGGGCCATTGGGGTTTGTGTTCTCCCAGGTCCCAGAATCGGGAGCTGGGGCGCCCGGCCAGATCACTTGCGCTTCAGAACGATGAGATCGATGGTATCGGTGGGGAAAGAATTGGACAATCTCAGGCTGCCGCCGCTTTCGGATCTCTCCTCGACCAGTTGCAGATTTTGGGTCTTGCTGATCCGATAACGCTTGACGGTGTACGCCTTATTGCCCCAAGGCAAGTTGTCGACCGCCAGGTTGTAGCCGGCATTGTCGCGGTAGACGATGTTTGCGCGGATAGGGAGATACGGTCTGCTTTTGGGCTTGAAATCGGGAGAAATCGCGTAATTGGCAATAAAAATCTGAACGGTCTTGCCATCCGTTGAGCGGCCTGCCAGAGCGGCAAAACCGAAGGTATCGGCGCCCGCGACCGCTATCCGCTCGCGGCGTATCCATCATCTTGCCCATGGCCTTGAACGCATAGGCCGTCTTGAAATACCGCCCTTGCAGGTCGAATAAGTCCCATCCAGGCCGCGTCGCCGCGATAGAACATGCGCGTGGTCGAGCGGTGCGTCCTGAAAATAACTCAGAACCGCGCCGATGTAAGCGGCATTGTGCATGCCTTCGAGCTCAGCCCTTTCCTTTTCAGTGAAGTCGGCGCTCAGATTCCATTCCGAGAGAATGCTCTCCGCCTTGGGAAATCCGTGCGCGTCGAGGACGCGGCGGATCTCCCTGGCCAGCCGAACGGCATCGTAGGGATCGGCGCTCGAATTGGCGTAGGTATGCCAGGAGTAGAAATCGAGCGGCACCTGGTGCGCGGCGCAGTAATCGATGAAAGCCCTCGCGGTAAGGACCGTCGTCAGAGCCGGTTGCGCAATGGCGTCGCCGCCCACCTTGAGCGACGGATCAACGGACTTCAAGGCGCGGGCCGTCTTTTCATAGAGCGAATAAAACTGCTGGGGCGTGCCGGTCCAAAAGACATCCGTCCGGCTCATTCCAGAACTCCCAGTAGCGGATGCGGTAGTGGAAGCCGTTATGCCCAGCCCTGGTTGTAATGCATGGCGATGTGCTTGACCACGTCGGCATATTTGTCGAAATCGGCAGGCGGATTGGTGTCGGCGCCCCAACTGCGTCCTATGCGGTAATAGACCTCCGCGCCGCTGGCATGCATGGCGGCCAGCATCTTGTCGGTGGGGCCAAAATTGTAGCTCGCGGGCTTCTCGGGGTCGGCGTTCTCGTCGGGGAAGAGGATGGAGGCGTTGCCCGCCTTGACTACGCCGGCGCGCTGCACGGGGTCGGGAATCAACGCGGCCAGGTCTTTGTTTGTGAACTCGAACTTCGCATCGATGTCAGTGGGACCCATCACATCGTGGGTGCGAACCTGGCTGACGCGCAGCTCCCTATATTGCCGCACCAGGCCGGGAAGCCCGGCCATCACCGGGGCGGGCATGCCGTTCATGCCCTGGAACGAATGAATCTCTCCAGCAATTTTGCCGGCATCCACTTGCAAGGCGCGAAAACCGCTGTGTGCAGGGTTTTGGGCCAATGCGGCAGAACAGGCTAGCAAAAGAAAGACGGAACAACGGACAATTCTCTTCATCTACAAGGAACCTTCGCGAAGCGGGCGGCGCGCTATAGGGCTCCGGCGCTCTCCGTCAGGAGGTCCGGCGTGAAGGCGCACGCTCTCGAAACCGCGGCCTGAGTGCTATCCGGCTTTTTCCAGCAGGCAGAGCGAGAGATCCCGCCGTTCCACCATGTCTTTCGTAATCTCCAGGTCACGGGCCCGCTTGTTCGACGGCAGGTGGTACATCAAATCGAGCATCAGCTCTTCCAGAATCATGCGCAATCCGCGCGCCCCCACCTTGCGGGCCAGCGCCTCGCGCGCGATGGAGCACGCCGCCTCCTGCGTAAAGTGCAGCCGCACGTTCTCGTACTCGAACAGCCGCTGGTACTGCTTGAGAATGGCGTTGCGGGGCTTGGTGAGGATCTCGATCAGCGCCGCCTCGTCCAGCTCGTCCAGAACGCCCATCACCGGCAGCCGGCCCACGAACTCGGGAATCAGGCCGTACTTGATCAGGTCTTGCGGCTCAGTCTGGCGCAGCAGCTCGGTATCGCGGTGGGAGCGGGTGGTGGCGGCGTCGGCCTCGGCATCCACGGACTTGAAGCCTAGCGCCTTCTTGCCCACGCGGCGGCCCACTACGCGCTCCAGGCCCACAAAGGCCCCGCCGCAGATGAACAGGATGTTGGTGGTATCTACGGCCGTGAACTCCTGGTGCGGATGCTTGCGCCCGCCCTGCGGCGGCACGTTGGCCACGGTGCCCTCCAGAATCTTCAACAGCGCCTGCTGCACGCCCTCGCCCGACACGTCCCGCGTAATCGATGGGTTCTCGTCCTTGCGCCCGATCTTGTCGATCTCGTCGATATAAATGATCCCCTGCTGCGCGCGCGTCACGTCCCCCTCGGCGGCCTGTAGCAGTTTCAGGATGATGTTTTCCACGTCCTCGCCCACGTACCCCGCCTCGGTCAGCGTGGTCGCGTCCACAATCGCGAATGGCACGTCCAGCATCTTGGCCAGCGTATGCGCCAGCAGGGTCTTGCCCGACCCCGTGGGACCGATGAGCAGAATGTTCGACTTGGCCAGCTCTACCTCATTGTTGCGCGTGCGGTTCATCTGCACGCGCTTGTAATGGTTGTAGACCGCCACCGCCAGCTTCTTCTTGGTCTGGTCCTGCCCGATCACGTAGTCGTCGAGAAAGCCCTTCACCTCCTGCGGCTTGGGCAGGTGGCCGGCCACTGCCGCGGGAGCATTTTCGCCGCGGTCGTCCTCCAAAATCGAGTTGCAAACAGCCACGCACTCGTCGCAAATATAGGCGCGAGGGTAGTCGCTGGGCGACGAGATCAACTTGGCCACCGCGTCCTGCGACTTGTGGCAGAACGAGCAGCGCAACGCTTCTTCCGGCCCTATGCGAGGTTTCATGCTTTTTTGCCCCCAGAACGAACTGTGTCGAGCTTATTTCATTCTCCTGCGGCCGTCTACACCCGTGGCCGGTCGATGATTTCGTCCACGATCCCGTATTCCTTGGCTTGCTGCGCGTTCATGATGAAGTCCCGCTCCACGTCGCGCTCGATCCGCTCGAGGGGCTGGCCCGTGTGCCGCGCGATCAGGTTGTTGGTGATCTCGCGGATGCGCAGGATCTCCCGCGCGTGGATGTCGATGTCCGTGGCCTGTCCGCTCAACCCCCCCATCGACGGCTGATGGATAAGGATGCGCGAGTTAGGCAGCGCGAAACGCTTGCCCTTGGTTCCCGCCAGCAGCAGAAACGCCGCCATGCTCGCCGCCTGCCCGATGCAGTATGTCACCACGCTGTTCTTAATGAACTGCATGGTGTCGTAGATCGCCAAACCGGCCGTAATCGAGCCCCCCGGAGAGTTCAGGTAAAGTGAAACGTCCTTCTCCGGATCCTCGCCTTGCAGAAACAGCATCTGCGCCACTACCAGATTGGCCACCTGGTCGTCGATGGGCGTGCCCAGAAAAATAATATTGTCGCGCAGCAGACGTGAATAGATGTCGTAGGCGCGCTCGCCCCGGCTCGTCTGCTCCACCACCATGGGAACCAATGCCATTCCTTGTCAGCTCCTAGCTGCTAGCCTCTAGCTTTTAGCCTTCTCGTGCTCCCGCCTGCTGTTCTTTCCAGGTTGACAACGCCGGGACCTGGAATGCACTTGCTTGCCTGCCCTACGCCGTCAGCCGTTCGTACAATGCCGTGGCAGTCTTCTCCTGCCGCAACTGTTCCCGGATTCTAGCCAGCCCGCCATCCTGCGTCAATCGCCCCTTCAGGGCATCCACCGGCTCGCGCGCCTGAATGGCTGCTATCTGCACTTCGCGGTCCACTTCCTCGTCGCTCACGGTAATGTTTTCCTCATGCGCGATGCGGTCCAGCAGGATGCGCGTCTTCACATCCGCCACCGCGCTCATCCGCTGCGCCGCCCGCAGCCGCGTAAAGTCCAGCTTGCGCATCTGCTCCGGCGACATCCCCTGCGCCGCCAGCGCCCGCAGGCCCCGCTCCAGCCGCGTATCGATCTGCTCCTGAACTAGCGATTCCGGCACCGGGAAGGCAAACTTTTCTCCCAGCGCCGTCATCAGTTTACCTTTGGTCTCCTCTTCTACCCTGCGCCGCTTCCGTCCGGCCACGTGCTCGCGCACCTGCGCCTCCAACTCCGCATAGCTCGCGTATGCCCCGATCTCCTTGGCGAATTCGTCGTTCAGCTCCGGCAGGGTGCGCTTCTTGATCCCTTTCACTTCCACGTCGTAGGCCACCGTCTTGCCGGCCAGCTTGCGCTCGCCGTAATCGGCCGGATACACCACTTCGATCTTCAGTTCCTGGCCTGGCTTGGCCCCCCGCAGCGCCGCATTGAACGCCTCCAGCGTATCCTTGCCCCCGATCTCCACCAGCGTATCTTCGCCTGTGATCGGATCGGCTCCCGCGGCTTGCTCGCCGTCCTCCTCCGCCGCCTCCATCTGCCCCTTGTAGCTGATCTGCGCCCAGTCTCCGTCCTTCAGCCCGCGCTCTTCCTCCACGGGCTCTATCGTCACCCGCGACTCCCGCAACTCCGCGAGCTGTTCCTGGAACTCCTCCTCGGTCACCTCCGCCGACGGCTTCTCGACCGTCACGCTCTGGTAGCCCTCAATCGAAAAATCGGGAATATATTCGAAGAACGCCTTCACGTTCAGCGGCGCGCCGTCCTCGATCTTCAGATCGGTCACTTGCGGCTGTCCCACGGGGCGGACGCCCTTCTCCCGCACCGCCTGGTTGAACCGCTCCGGCAGCAGCGTGTCGATCACTTCCTTTTGAATCTGGGCCGCGAAGCGCCGCCGGATCACCGACTCCGGCACCTTCCCCGGCCGGAATCCCGGTATCTTCGCCTGCTTCCGGTAGATTCCCGTCACCCTCCGATAGGCCGCTGAAACTTCCTCGGCGGATACATCGATGGTCAGCTCCTGGGTACACTCCGGGTTCAGCACCGGACCGTGCTGGTGCCCTTCGTGCCCCTCGGGTTCGCCGCTTTCCTGGCTGCTCCCGCCTTCCGTGGCCGCCGTCTCGGCTGCCTCGGGTTGGGACTTGTCTTCGACGGTGTCTGTGGAACTCAACGATTCGCCTTCCCGGCTCGCCGCGGCCAGCCGCTCTAACTGCTACCCCGGGGATCGAACCCCCGCCCGGCGCGGCTCCGGAAATCCAACCCCGCCCCGCGCAGCTTCGTGGCGTTTACGCGCATCCTTCGGCCCGCACCCCGCCGCCTACCGCCTTGCAACCACCCTCGCATCAGGCTGCTGCTCGCGGTATCAGCGCCGCGTGGCCGATGGGAATACCTGAATTCATGGTAAGGGGCTTTCCTGGCAGGGTCAAACCGGACAGCCAATCGGTTGCACGGGTGGGACCTAAAGAGGAACGGCTTACCGAATCAAGCGTATGGAGTATAAAAGTAACAGAATTCATCTCATGGAGTCAGGTTGCCGGGGTTTCTGCCCGCTTGGCAAGAAAGGGATGTCGAGGCAAATGGTTCGGAAAGATCGCCGCGAAAAGGTAAAAATGGGCAGCAAGAGCGCTACCTTCCCAGGTTGGCTTTTTTGTGTGCTGCTGCTGGTTTGGCCTGGGATCGGCCTCCATGCCGAAAGCTCCGCGGCAGTTGTGTTTACCCAATCCGCGCCGGCCGTTGCAGTCTACGATTTCGTCGAAGTCACGGCCAAGGTGGCTGCGCCGGCGGTCAAGAATCCCTTCACGGAGGCGTCGATTTCCGGAGACTTTGAGCCGGCAGGCGCCAGGGAACAGGTCGCGGTGGAGGGGTTCTGCGATTCGGCCGACGGCAGCCTTTACCGTATCCGCTTCATGCCGTCGAAGAGCGGCAAGTACACCTTCCACGTCACCTTCAAGGCCGGCGCCGCGGCGCAGAGCTACTCCGGCGCGTTCACGGCTCTTGACCAGCACCGGCGCGGCCCGCTCCGCGTCGATCCGGCATATCCGTGGCACTTCATCTGGGAAGGAACGGGCGAGCATTACTTCTTCAACGGAACCACCGCCTACTGGCTGATGGGCTGGCGCGACGAGCGCACCATCGAGTACAGCATCGACCGCCTGGTCTGCGCTCAAGGTGAACCGGATGCGCGTGACCATCGCCGGGCGCGAGAACACCTTTTTCGGCGAGCCCGTGATGATCGGGGCCAAGCTGGACCTGCCTTTCTGTCCCCCTGGCCCGCGCAGGACGCCAACGACTTCAGCCATCCCGGCTTCGATTACTCGCGCTTCAACGTGCCTTATTGGCAAAAGTTCGAGCGCATGTTGCGCTATGCCCGGGACCGCGGCATGGTCATCTCCCTGGTGCTCGACATGAACGATGGCCGCGTGCATCCGGCGGCCGGCAGCGAGGACGAACGCCGGTTACATCCGCTATGCGGTGGACCGCCTGGCCGCATTCTCCAACATCACCTGGGACCTGGGGGACGATCTCGATTGTCTATCGGGATGATAAAGTGGACCCACGAAACCGGAACACTGATCGAGCAATGGGATCCCTATCACCATCTGGCCACCAGCCATCCGGTGCCACACCATTCACCAGGACCGCGCCTCCAGTTGGTTCGGGTTCACCTCCTACCAGGATTGGTCGCGCAATCAGCACGCCCTGATGCTTGAGTCCCGCAAGTTGCAGGAGCAGACGGGCCGCATCATCCCGCAGACCAACGAAGAGTACGGCTACGAAGATCATTATCCGCCGTGGGCCGCCCCCGGCTCCGACTCCGCCGATGTGCTGCGCAGAACCGCATGGGATATTTACATGGCCGGCGCATACCAGACCGCGGGAGAGAGCGCCCGCCGCGGAACCAACATCTGGCCGGACACGGGCGGGGGCTGGATGAACGGCCGCGGCGACGATACCCAGACCATGTTTGTGGGCTACGGCCACATCGTGGATTTCTTCACCGGCTTCGAGTGGTGGAAGACCAATCCCCACGATGAACTGGTGGATCACGGAAACTATTGCCTTGCCGAGCCGGGCAAACTCTATGCGATTTACCTGCCCCATGGGGGAAAAGTGACCGTAAAGCTGGAGCCGGGAACCTATCGCGGGGAGTGGTTCAATGCGGTCAGCGGGCAACGGTTTCCGCTTGCCGAAGACGTTACCGGCCCGTCCTGGACCTCGCCTGATCCTCCTGACGACAACGCATGGCCCGCGCAGCGGGATTGGGCGCTTCTGCTCAAAAAACGATGAAGCCTGCATCCGGGAGATTTCCTAGCAACACGTGGTGTAAGTCGAGCTTTGAAAGGGCACGACTTCAGTCGTGCCGTAGGTAGCCGCAAAATGAGCGTGGCTTTAGCCGCTGAGGGATGGTTTTTCCAAGACTTCGACTTCTGCCACAGGCCGTTAGGGCAGGCTACATTTCAGTGGCCAGGGGCTTACGAACGTGAGGCAGAAACCGCGGATCGGCCGCTCCACACTGCGCGTAGTGCTCGCGCGCCTCCTCCAGGCTCAGTTGCCCGTTCACAGTCAACCGTACCTCCGCGGCGTCTTCGTCGTCCTGCCCGTCGTCCTCCCACCAGCACACCGGACACAACCCCAGCGCCCCCGGCGCATCCAGCGTCCTAAATCCGCAGCACGGACACCGATAGCGGATCTTCACCCTCCCCACGCCCGCCGTCTTCACGCCCACTGTCTTCATGTCTGGATGGACGCCAACCGGGCCGCACCGGGTTACGCGACGAATCCGGCAGGTGGGCAGGTGGCCCGGTCAAACGCCGAGAAGAGGTACGCCGAGCGGCGAGAGGCTGTGCCCCGTTCATCGCGTTCTTTGCGATGAGCGGGCGGTATGGGTCTAAGATGGGTTCATGCCGAGCGGCTTGAAGCGGTTTCAGCAGGCGGAAGCACTGCATTTCATCACGTTCAGTTGCTTTCACCGTCTTCGGCTGCTTGAAGCGCCAGGGGTCATGGAGACGTTCGAGGCCATGCTGGAACAGACGCGCGCGCGGCATCAGGCGCGGGTCTATGCCTACGTTCTGATGCCTGAGCATGTTCACCTGCTCGTCAATGAGCCGCCGCGGATTCTGCTGGCGCAGTTTCTCAAAGCCGTCAAGCAGATTACTTCGCGCAAACTGAGAGGATCGCGCAAGAAATTCTGGCAGGATCGCTACTACGATAGCAACGTCCGCGGTGAGAGGGCCCGCTCCGAGGTGATCCGCTATATTCACCGCAATCCGGTGGTGCGCGGTCTGGTCGAGAAGCCCGAAGACTGGGAGTGGTCGAGCTTCCGGCACTACGTGACCGGGGTGAAGGGAACGGTCGAGATCGAATCGCAATGGACGGCGTTCGGGCGGGGAAACCAACTGCCGGAAGGAGTGCGCTTACAGAAAGGCGAACGATCGTGCTTTCCCACCCAAGCCGCAAGAAGCGCGGAAAGGATGAGGCGCCCACAGTCAATGCCGGACGTAGAATGAACGCGAGGATGAGTCACCCGCCCGCTCATCGCAAAGAACGCGATGAACGGGGCACAGCGTCTCAATGCTCATGAGCAGTTCGTCGCGGTTGTTGACCGGGCCACCTGCCCCATGCTGCAGATACGGCCCGCATGGGTAATATTTTGCTCATAGTGTGCATTCATTTGCAGTGTGGGCCGCGCGAGGTGTTAGCAAATCGCTTCGTTTCAGCGAATCGAGATTGGCGACGAACGTGCTCTATATCTATGACGGTGTGCCTTTCCTCGGCTCGTACGCTGCCAGAGAGGATTTGGAAAATGCGAAAATTTTTGTGGATGATACCCATAGTATTACTATTCACGGCCATCGGCAGCCCCTCGGCGCGCGCCGATACCACCTACACCTACACTGGAAATCCATTCACATCCGCCGAAAGCGGTTATACCTTTGTCACGGTCTCATTTACCGTGCCCTCCCCGCTTATCTATTTTAGTGACTTTTCTGTCCCCGGCATCGTACCCGAGTCCTTCAGTTTCTCAGACGGGGTGAACACCATCGCCCCATCCACGCCTGGCTTCTACGGTGTCTTAATTGACCTTCTCACAAACGCAAGTGGCATTCCCACCCAATGGACCGTATTTGCGGAGACATACTACGGCGAGATATCAACACTCTTCTTGCCTCCGGCTCTCGACGACGACAGCGCGGGGCCAGCTGTCGTTCTGCTAACCGGATACCCCGGCTACCAAGAGCAGTTTGCATACAACAGGAATACCCCTGGAACCTGGGCCCTTACCACCACCGGCACCACGGTCCCCGAGCCTTCTGCCTTCATGCTCACACTGAGCGGTCTATTGTTCACACTGATCAGCGTATTGTTCACACGAAACCGGATAGGCCAGGGAGTTCGATAGGCCAAGCGATAGAACCGGTGACTTCGCGCACCACTGAGCATCCACCGCTTCCAACTTTGAACGTATTGCCCAATCCGCCCTTCAGGCTTCCGCGCCCACACCAGACCCGCCCAGATCGGATGCGCCCAGCCCAAACCCCGTCGCCGCGCCTCTCCCGCCGGCCCCTAGCGAAACCAGAGTGACTATACCCCGAAACCGTGGCACTCAAGTCGACGCGACCCCAAGGAGCGGCGACTTGCACAGGGCTCAACAGGGCACGCCTACTCTGGTTTCGCTCTGGAAGCAGCCGGCCAGCTCCCCGGAAGAGCGCAAAATTTCCTCCTGCACGCCAGCAAACGCCAGTCAACAGACTTCTATTCAACAACTTGCAGAATCGGGAGCCGCCGCTATACTAAATAAGTATCCCAGTATTTCGAACCTAACATCCATGATTTCAAAGATTTGCAACCAACGCCAAAAACCCGTACATTCCCTGTAAAACAGTAAATCGCGCGAGATTCTCGCGAACTGTTTCGTGTCCTCAGCGGCTTCCTGTCCTTATCTCATGCAGAATGCCGCAAGGTTCGCTAAGTGAACAGTATTAAGGTTAGCCGGGACTACTCGGCTGCGACGGGTTCGACGGAAGCGAAACGCCCGTGGCGGCCGCGGTCAGTAAACTTGACGCGGCCGGAGACCTTGGCGAAGAGCGTGTCGTCAGAGCCGATGCCTACGTTGGGGCCGGGCTTGATGCGGGTGCCGCGCTGGCGCATGATGATGGAGCCGCCAGTCACCAGTTGACCGGCAAAAGCCTTCACGCCCAGCCGCTGGGCATTGGAGTCGCGTCCGTTCGTGGAGCTGCCTCCACCTTTCTTGTGTGCCATTGCCGAATCTCCCTTTTGAAATTTAGCTATCAGCTATCAGCTAGTTCATCTCAAAAATCGGCTTCTCCGGCCCTCACGAGGAAAAACTGAAGGCTGAGAGCTGAAAGCTAGCTTGCCGCGGTGTAGGTGACGCCGTCGGCCTCGATGGTCTTGATGCGCACCTCGGTAAAGTTCTGGCGGTGTCCGTTGAGCTTCTTGTACTGCTTCTTGCGCTTGAAGTGGAAGACCAGGATCTTGCCACCGCGGCCCTCGCCCAGGACTTCAGCGGTGACTTTGGCGGCGGAGGGCTTGGCCAGGGTTCCGGGCTCGCCGGAGACCGCGAGGACGTCGCTGAACTCGACAGCCTGATTTTCGGATGGGACGCTTTCGATCTTCAACACGTCGCCTGGCGCGACGCGGTACTGCTTGCCGCCGGTGCGAATGACTGCGTACATAACAAATCCTCCAGCGCCTCGACATCTGACCGGCGCGCAACCTCAAAATCGCTGTTTGCCTGGGGCGGAACCAGAGGTGAACCGCATCGGGAGGCCGGCCGCAACGTCCTGAAGGACGGCAAGCCCGGCAAACCCCGCACACCCGGTTGGGGTGCGCTCTCGCCAAACTCTTTGATTCTATCGTTAAGCGGGGATGGGGGTCAATTTTGGGACGGGTTGCCAGGCCAGTTGGCGACGGGTTGCCAAGCCAGCGAAGCTCAGACGGCCTGGAAGGCTTCCCGCGCGGCGGCGAGGGTCGCCTCGACCTCGGCGTCGCCGTGGGCCGTGCTAAGGAACGCGGCTTCAAATTGGGAGGGCGGGAGCCAGACGCCGCTGTCGAGCATGGCGCGGTGGAAGCGCCCGAAGGCGGCAGCATCTGACTGCGCCGCTTGGGCGTAGTTGGTGACTGGGCCGGGGTTGAAGAACCAGGTCCACATGGAGCCGACGCGGTTGGTGGTGAGGGGGACGCCGGCGCGGGCGGCCTCGGCGGCCACGCCATCGGCGACAGCGCGGGCCGTGGATTCGAGACGGGGGTAGAGCTCGGCTGCGTGATTCTGGAGATAAGCGATGGTGGCGAGGCCGGCGGCCATGGCGAGCGGGTTGCCGCTGAGGGTTCCTGCCTGGTAGACGGGGCCGAGCGGGGCGAGCTGGTCCATGAACTCGCGCTTGCCGGCGAAGACGCCGACGGGAAGGCCGCCGCCGACGATTTTGCCGAGGGTGACGAGGTCGGGCGAGAGGGAGTAAAGCTGGCAGGCACCGCCGAGAGCGACGCGGAAGCCGGTCATGACCTCATCGACGATGAAAAGAGCGCCGTGGCGCGCGGTGAGGGCGCGCAGGCCGGCGAGGTAGCCGGGGGCCGGGGGGATGCAGCCGGCGTTGCCGACGATAGGCTCGACGATGACGGCGGCGATGGAGTTGGAGTGGGCGGCGAAGGCGGCTTCGACGGCGGCGAGGTCGTTATAGGGCAAAGCGAGGGTAAGGTGGGCGATCTCCTCGGGGACGCCAGCGGAGCCGGGAATGCCAAACGTCGCCACGCCGGAGCCGGCTTTGACGAGAAGGCCGTCGGCGTGGCCGTGATAGCAGCCCTCGAATTTGACGATGATCTTGCGGCCGGTGGCGGCGCGGGCCAGGCGGATGGCGGACATGGTGGCTTCAGTCCCGGAGCTGACGAAACGGAGCTTCTCGATGGCTGGGTAGCAGGCGAGGATGCGCTCGGCGAGATCGCCCTCGGCAGCCGTGGAGGCGCCGAAGCTCGAGGAGTTGCGGGCGGCGCACTGGATGGCCTCGACGACGGTCGGAAATGCGTGGCCGAGAATCATGGGACCCCAGGAGCCGAAGTAGTCGATATAGCGATTGCCGTCGGCGTCGATGAGGTAGGCCCTCTCAGCACGCTCGATGAAGGGAGGCGCGCCGCCGACGGCGCGAAAGGCGCGGACCGGCGAGTTGACGCCGCCAGGAAAGAGGCGCTCGGCGCGGGTTTGGAGGGCACGGGATTGGGCGCGAATGGGAGTGCTCACAGAGCCAGTATAGAAAACCGGGGCGTCAGTCGGGCCGCGAATCACGGCCGGTCACGAGCGCGCGCCTGGCCCACACGCGGACGAGTTGGTAACCAGCCAGCACGTCGATGGACGAGCCGATGCCTGCGCAAGCACCGCGGCACATGTCGTCCGGCGCGGCGGTAAGATGCAGCAGGGACAAGAGCGCACCGGGCCAGCCGGCGGCGCTGGCCAGGTCGATCTGCGCCACGATGAGCAGGGCGATGAGGATCGGCAGAGATTTTTTCAGACTGCAAGTGTCAAGCGCGGACATAGGAATTCCTTTCAAGAGCGAGAAGCGCAGCCGCAGTTGCGGCGCGCAGACCAGAAAAGCAGGCCGACGGCGCAAACGAGCAGCAGAAAGCGCAAGCCGTCGAAGATGACCGGGTGGTGATGGCCGAAGCCATGCTCATAAAAAAGCGCGGGCAGGAGGCTGGAGACGAGACAGAGATTTCCGGCAGCATAGATGCGGCGGGACTGGGGATCGAGTTGGCGGCGGTGGAGGCACATGGAGAGACTCCTTGAAGTGGTCTAGTTCTTGAAGCGGTACCAGAGCATGAAGGCGATCTTTGCCGCGCCCATGGCATAGATCACGGAGACCAGATCCCACGGGACGCGGTGCTCGACGAGCAGGCCGTACTCGAGCAAGGCAAAGAGGGTGAGCATACCGACAATCGCCGCGGCGCTGGTTGAGCGGCGTTGATGCTGTCGGAACCTTTCGTCGGCAACGTGGTCGAGCATGAGAATGCGGCTGAGAACGGGGTGGTTCATACGTTCTTCTCCAGTTGAAAGATTTCGTCGGTCGAGCATGTAAAGATGCGTGCAAACGTCAGCGCCAGCTCCAGGCTGGGCACATAACGGTCGCGCTCGATGGAGTTGATGCTCTGGCGGGAGACGCCGGCAGCTTGAGCGAGCTGCTCCTGGGTCCAGCCGAGGGCGGTGCGGAGTTCCTTAACGCGGTTTGAGATGGATGGGGTCATGTAAAGCTGACTTTCCATATCAGCGTAGCTTGAGTTATCCGGAATGTCAAGCAGGCTTTCCATTCTTTCTTGAGGAGCTATAAGACGGGGGGTGCGATCCGGCTCGCCGAAGGAGGTAGAGGCCCTGAACGCCGACTTTTGGGAGATGCTGGACGCAAATCCTGCTAAAATTCAACTTTCCGGTTCTCTGCGCCGAAGTAGCTTCTTCAAAAGAAAGCTCATACCGTGCCTGACAAAACCACACTCAAATCCGTGACTTATGGCGATGCCGGAGTGGATGCAGTCCGGAGCAGTCGCGCCAAGGAGCGCATCAAGTTTCTGGCGCAGAAGACCTTTAACCGCAACGTGTTGGGAGGGATCGGAGGGTTCGGAGCGCTCTTCCGGCTGGACTTGCAGCGGTGGAAGAACCCGATCCTGGTCAGCTCGGCTGACGGGGTGGGCACGAAACTGAAGGTGGCCTTCGAGCTGGGACTGCACCATACGGTGGGCGCGGACCTGGTGAACCATTGCGTGAACGACATCGCCGTCGAAGGGGCGACGCCGCTGTTTTTTCTGGACTACGTGGCCAGCGGGCGGCTGGACCCGGAGGTGATGGAGAGCGTGGCGACGGGACTGGCCGACGCCTGCAGAGCCAACGGATGCGCGCTGATTGGCGGCGAGACGGCGGAGATGCCGGGATTTTACGCGGGCGGCGAGTACGACCTGGCGGGGTTTATCGTGGGCGCGGTGGACCGCGACAAGATGATTACGGGCGCGGGGATCAAGCCGGGGGACGTTCTGATCGGGCTGCCGTCGACGGGGCTGCACACCAACGGCTACTCGCTGGCGCGCAAGCTGCTATTCGAGGTGGGCGGTTACAAGCCGACGCAGTACGTGACCGCAATCCGGGAAAAGGCCGGCGCGGCGCTGATGAGGACGCACCGCAGCTATCTGCACGTGATTCAGAAGCTGACGGCGGCGGGGGTTACCGTGGGCATGGCGCACATTACCGGCGGAGGGATTACTGAGAACCTGCCGCGGATCATGCCCAAGAACGTGACCGCGCAGGTGGAGATCGGGTCGTGGCCGGTGCTGCCCATCTTCGAGCATCTGCGCGAACTGGGGCAGGTTTCGCAGGACGAGATGATGCGCACGTTCAACATGGGGATCGGGCTGATCGCGGTCATCCCTGCGGTCAAATTCACGCGCGCGAAGAACCTGCTGGACCGGGCCGAAGAGAAGTTCTACGTGATCGGGCGGGTAGTGAAGGGCGAGCGGCGGGTGCAGTACACGTAAAAGGCAGCGGGGTTAGCGGCGCTGGCGGAGTTACAGCGGTTCCAGAGTTGCTGTACCCAGAAAGCACACCGCCGAGTGGCATTTTCCTTAAGAGAATGCCACATTTCACGAACCTCAAAACGGCACATGAACTCTGGAACCGCTCTAGCGGAGCTAGCCGCTCCGCGGCGTCGCTGGCTGAGTGGCCGTAACGGGACTCTTCTTTGAACAATTCGCAAGCTAACGCGCCTCCCGCTTCGTTTTTTCGCCTGGGCATTCTGCTCTCCGGGCGCGGGTCGAACTTTCTATCGATTGCCGAGTCGATCCGCGCGGGCAGGCTGAAGGGCGTCGAGATTGCGGTGGTGATCTCGAACGTTGCGGATGCGCCGGGGCTGGTGAAGGCGAAGGATCTGGGGCTGCCGACAGCGGTGTTTGAGTCGAAGGGACGCAAGCGGGCCGAGCACGACGCCGACGTGATGGCCTGCCTGAAGGCGCACGGCGTGGACCTGATTTGCCTGGCGGGGTACATGCGGCTGCTTTCGAAGGAGTTTGTGGCCGCGTTTCACGAGCGCATTCTCAACATTCATCCCTCGCTGCTGCCGGCGTTTCCTGGGCTGGAGGCGCAGGCGCAGGCCTTCGACTACGGAGTGAAGGTGAGCGGGTGCACGGTGCACTTTGTGGATGAGGAGCTGGATCACGGGGCGATCGTAGTGCAGCGAGCGATTCCAGTGCTGGAGACCGACGACGCGCACACGCTTGCGGAGCGGATTCTTGCCGAGGAACACGCGGCCTACAGCCAGGCCATCGCCAGGGTGGCGAGCGGGGAGTACGAGGTGCGCGGAAGGCGGTATGTGAAGAGGGGCCGGGAAATAGGGAATAGGGAATAGGGAATAGGGAATAAGGAATAAGGAATAAGGAATAAGGAATAAGGACTGGCCGTGGATGGGGCGATTTTGGCCGGAATTTTGGGCTGTCAAGAGGGCTAGCCGGCCGATCAGGATATAAATATCAGATTATAAATTACTTAGAGTCGAACTCCGCCTTTCTAAAGATATGCTTGCGATGGGCTAGCCTTAAGGATAGCCAAACCATCAACGGACGTGCCGCGCCGGGCGAATGAGTACGCCCTCCCTCGCAGATGGCGCCGGGGCGCGGGGCCGCTGGAGTTGGCGCGCGAGCGGCTCTCCGCCGGATGGCCAGACCGGAACCACGGCAGCATCCGGACCCTGAGAGCAGCTTGAGGGCGGTTCCACAATGAACGTACATTTCGAGTCCGTGCGGCGCGGCTCCTCCTGAAGCGGAAGGCAGCCGGGCGCGAGCGGATTTAGAGCGGTTCCAGAGTTTCCGTGCCCTTTTGAGTATCGTGCAAGGTGGCATTTTCTTGGGGAAAATGCCACTTGGCAGCGTTGCTTTCGGGGTATAGCAACTCTGGAACCGCTGTACGGTCCAAGAATTGTGGAACCGCTAAACAATCACGCCGGGTGCGGCTGGTGACGGGCGACTGGGCAGAAAGAGAGTCGATGGAGATGGCGAAGATTCTTGTGAGCGTCGAAAAGGGCGTAGAGATCGGGGCCGAGGATGCGCTGAAATGGCTGACCGGCGCGGACAAATCACTGCACGCGGCGCCGGCGGTGATCGCCGCGCTGGCTACCTTGGTGGACGCCGTGGATAAACCGCTGATGGACCTTGCCGGCGCGGCCGCCAATCCGCTCAACATTCCTCTGGACATCCAGACGGCCACCGATCTCGTGGCGGCGTGGCCGCAGGTAAAGACATTTCTGGGCAGCCTGGGCGTGAAGTTTTGAGGAGAAGCCCGAGAGCGCTCCACGAGGCCTAGTGGGAGCGCGGCGGATTCCGGTTGTAATCCCTCCAGTAAAGACATGCAAGCACTTCGCGGCTCCTCGCGGCAGGACCGGAGCCGCGGCAGGACCAGAGCCGCGCTGTCCGCGGCTCGCGAAGGCGCGGCCGGAAGCAGGTCGGGCCGCAAAAAACGCAATGAACGAAAAACACTTCGAAGGAGTTTTTCCGCATGAATTCGATCACCAATATCTGGAATCATCCGAAGACGACGGCGGCTGGGCTGTTGATTGCGGCCGCCACGATTGCGGGAGTGCTTTCGCAGCAGGGCGTGACCCTGGGCAAAGCGGGCACGGGGACCGTGGTGTCATTGGCCGGCGCGCTGGCCACGGCGCTGTTGGGGCTCTTGGCGAAGGACCCCGGAGCAGCCAGCAAGCAAGCCAGCGAGGCAGCAAGCCTGCAAGTTAGCCGGTCAGCAAGTCAGCAAGCGAAGCTGGGAGCGTGGATGCTGATCGCGCTGCTGATCCCGCTGCCGTGGATGGAGGGCTGCACGGGAATCAGCGTGGCGCAGAACATTGTGAACTGGACGCCATCGCTGCAGAGCGCGGTGGCGACGGTGGACTCGACGGCGGCGCTGCTGGCGCCTGCCGACGCGCCCATTTTTACGGCCGCGACCACGGGGTTCGACACGGCCTCGAACCTGCTGGTAAGCCAGGCGAAGGCTTATCTGGCCAACCCCTCGGCGGGCACGCTGGCGCAACTGCAGAACCAGGTGGTGACGCTCGAGCAGCAGGTAAACGCCGCGGTGCTGGCGGCGGCCAAGATTGTGAACCCGGCGAGCCAGCAACATGCTTTGGCGACGATTCAGGCAGTGGGCACGATTGTGGGCGCGATTTTGGCGCTGGTACAGTCGGTTTCAAGCCAGACGCAGGTAGCGCAAATGGCGGCGGAGTCGGGTATCAAGCTAGCCGCGGTGCAGCCGTACCTGGATGGCTCGCGGGCGGCGGGAATCGTGGCCGCGCACTACGGCGAGCCGGTAGAGCTGGCCGAAGCGCAGGTGGCGCAGGCGGAGCGGGCGGAGGTTGCGGCAGGCTTTTAGAGTACAGTTTCCTGCGGCTCCGCTTGGAGAGCGCATAAAAAACGGAGAGCAGACCTTCCCGGCCGTTGGGGCGCGGATTGGAGTGCGGCGCTGAGGGCGGGCGATTGCAACGGGCGTGGTACACTTCGGGTGCAATCGCACGAGACTCGACGGGAGGTCTGCAATTCAATGTTTAGGCAATGGATGAGAGGTTGGATCGGCGCTGCCGGACTGGGCGTTTTGCTGCTGGCGGCGAGCACGCCGGGGAGCGGCCAGGCGGCAAAGCGGGCGCAGTGGGTGGGAACGTGGGCCACGTCGCCCATGCTGGCGCAAGGCAGCTTTAGCATGCTTCCCTTCAGCGGGGACACGCTGCGCGAGATCGTCCATGTTTCGAATGGCGGGCAGGAGCTGCGCGTACGCTTTACGAATGAATTCGGGCTCGATCAGCTCATCATCGGCGACGCGCATGTAGCCGTGAGCGCGGGCGGCGGCGCCATCCAAGCCGGAACGGACCACGCGCTGACGTTTGGCGGCGCGGAAAGCGTGAGCATTCCGCCGGGAGCGGTGGCTTACTCCGACCCCGTGGAGCTGGCCGTGCAGCCGCTCTCGGACGTGGCGGTCAGCTTCTATCTGCCGGCGCAGGTGATGCGCGCCGAGACCTACCATTCTTTTGCCGATCAGGATAATTATTTTGCCAGCGGGGACCAGGTGGCGGCGAATACGCTCGCGCAGGCCACCACTGTGGAGTCGTGGTACTTTCTGGACGGAATCGACGTGCCGGCCGTGGATGGAGCGCGGGCGATTGTGACGCTGGGCGACTCGATTACCGACGGCGCGCACTCGACCCGCAATGGGAACGACCGCTGGCCCGACGTGCTGGCGGCGCGGCTGAAGCAGGACCATAACCTGGAGAACGTGGCGGTTCTGAACGAAGGCATAGGCGGCAACCGCGTGCTGAACGACGGGGCCGGACCCAGCGCGCTGGCGCGGCTGGACCGCGACGTGCTGGCGCAGGACGGGGTCAAGTACGTGATCGTGCTCGAAAGCATCAACGACATCGGGCGTCTGGCAAGGTTCACCGCGCCGGAGGACAACGTGACCGCCGAGCAACTGGAGCAGGGGCTCAAGGAGATTGCCGACGCCGCGCACGAGCACGGGATGAAGGTCTACGGGGCGACGCTGACTCCGTATGGCGGAGCTGGGTACTCCTCTGACAAGGGAGAACAGGTTCGGGAGGCGGTGAACAACTGGATCCGCACCAGCGGGACCTTCGACGGGGTCGCCGACTTCGACCAGATCACACGTGATCCTGCGAACCCGAACCGCTTCAATCCGGCATACGATTCGGGCGACCATCTGCATCCGAACGACGCCGGCTACAAGGCCATGGCCGACGGCATCGACCTGAAGCTGTTCAGCCGCTAGAGCTGGCTTTACGGCCGGCGCTCTCCACGAAGGTCATTCAGGCTTTTCAGGCTGCCGCATCAGTTCCCGTTCAGCCTGCTCGAAGGTGATGTCTGATGGAAGCTGCTTGAAGTCCGACATCACGTCGTCTTCCACCTGGGAGATGTTCTTGAAAAGCAGCGCATAGCCCTGGATGTGTATGTGGGTCTCGGTGATCTGCCATTCGGAATTGCCGGTTTCGCGGCGCTCGACGTCAAAAGTGCCGCCGGCTTCCAAGTTGCCGAACAGTCCGAAGAAGAACTTGACGTCATGGATGAGCCGGCCCTTGAGGCTGACGATGCGGTGCTGGGCATTGTCGACCACCATGGTCCCATCCATGGCCGCAAACACGCGCGTCTCCCAGTCGGGGGGTTGGAAATTGGGGTCGGGCCGGAAGTACAGCGAGGTGTTGAGCGAGTCTTTGCTGGTAATCGTCCAGATGAACGCATTGGGCAAAAGGCGGAGCATCTCCGCGGCCTGTTCATCGTCGTGCTGACTTGCTTTACGCTGCTTGTCCCGTAGCTGAGGATTATTTACAAAGCGATTGATGATGGCGTGTTGCGCGGCCAAAGAGAGCGGCTGTCCATTCTGCTGGAGCACGCGCCGCACGTTACCTTGGTGCGTCTCGGCCACCCACTGCACCAGCGTGTTGGCGGGTTTGCGATCCACCTCGTAGTAGAGCCAGGTGGTGTGATCGTTTTCACTGGCCGCCAACTCGGTCTGGACAGCTTGCTCGACAATTTGCTTGGCATCCTGTCCGCGCGCCGCTATCGGAAGGCCAACCAGGAGCGCCAAGACCAGCAACGGTCTACTGCCGTGCATGATCGTGCCTCCATTCCGCAAATCATCAAAAAGTGCCATTGAAACTGCCTTATCCGGAAAACCACAGCCCTAATTCCACAATACACTTGCCTTGCCGGGCGCCGTGCGCGGCGGCCTTTTCTTGCGAAGAGGCAACTCCTGGGCGCCGCTTTCGCGGCGCTTGAGCGGAGCCGGCCATGGTCAACGTGAAATTGTGAGCGGCGGTCCTGCGCGATCTCAAGAAGGGCGAGGAGGTTTTCTTGACGCGCAAATGGCTGTAAAGCAGGAGAGAGCGCAAGCAGAAGGAAGGTCGAATTCCGGGGCTAGCTTTCCGCCATCAGCGATCCTTTGCCTGCGCGGAACGGTTCTTTGCCGTCAACCGCTCCCCGGTGATGCTTCGAGTCCACTTGGAGGGTCAACAATTGCTGCTTCCTGTCGCGCAGGATGGTGACCTGCGCCGGCTTGCCCTCGTTGGCGTGGAGGGCCCGGCCCCAGTCCGCCAAGGTGGAGATCGACTCCGGGCCGACTTTGAGAATCACGTCGAAGGCGTGCAAGCCCGCCGCAGCCGCCTCGCTGCCGCGCGCCACCTGCTTGACCATTACCCCGCCCGCGACGCCCAGATACTCGGCCATCTGCGAGGTGAGCGGCTCAACCATCGCACCCACGTTAAGGCTGCTGCCGAAGAAGGGGAAATGAAATCCGCCCAGCAAAGAAGTGTTGCCGCCGCTGCCTGCAAGCATTCCCATTCCCGGCGCGGGGCTGAACACGTCACCGCCGTCACCGATGCGGTCCCACGTCTCGTGCTCAATGACCTTGCGGTTTGCCAACTCCACGGCCAGTGTCTGGATATTGCCGTCGCGGCTGATCTCGATGGAGATATTGCGGCCCGGGGGAATCTCACGGAGCATTCTGCGCAACTGCGCGGCGTTCTCAACGATTTGACCGTTGAGTTGGATCACTACGTCGTTCACTTTCAGCCCAATCTTCCCCGCGGGAGCGTCGTGATCGATGAGCGTGATTACCGCGCCTCTCGCCTCTTTAAGCTTGAGAGCCTGCTCCTTCCCGGCATCCACGTCGGAGACGTCCACGCCCAAGTAGCCCTCCGCGCCGGCCAGTAAGGGGGAGGGAATTGCAAGCAGCTGCGCCACCTGCCGAGCCTGCGCGCCAGCCGCAGGCGGCGTCATCGCCAGGGCCGCGCCTACCCAAATGAGGAGGGCCCAGCCAAGGAGCGGGAATCTTCGGGGAGGGTGAATATTTGTGTGTGGCCTCAAAAAGTGTTTCATCTGTTCATCTCCGGCGGTTGCCTTTGCTCCGGCCCGCACATTTGTCTGACGGCGCGGTTTCCGGAAGGATAGACAGTTTTATTGAATCTGTGGCACCTGGCTCAACATCTCTCGGGAAACATTCCTGATTTGGGGACTGACGTCCGAATTGGAAACCGAATAGAGGACCTGGCGTACGCTGGTATCGGCCTCCACGGGCGCCAACAAATTGATGGCCTGGGAACGGATTGCCGGGTCGGGGTCGTTCAGAAGGGCCTCCAGAACCACGTCGCGCACGCGCATGCTCTGCGCCACGTAAGGATCGAGACCTTCGAGGGCCTGCTCGCGGACCTGGGCATCCCTGTCGTAGCGCAGGGCGACCATAAGGGCATCGAGAATTCCCGAGGGCTGGCAATCGAGGCTGGCGCGGCAATCGGCGGCCATCAACGCAACCGAGTCGATGCGCACGCGGGCGGATGACGAGTTTTGAGCTGCCAGCATCAGCAACTGGCGGATGGCGGGGTCGTCCAGGGAGCCCTCGATTTGCCGGGGCACCAACTGGTTGAAACTCACATCTATGACATTGCTGCCGGGCTGGTGGACGATGCGCGAAACGCTGGACACATTCGCCAACTCCGGCTGCGGCTGGGTATTGACGACAGCGGCGACCCGCACGGGTGGCACGAATGCGGCCGCGCGCACAACGTGGACAGCTCGACGCTGCGCAAACGTGTAGCCGGCCAAGCCTCCGGCTCCGGCTCCAGCCGCCAGCAACAGCAACGCGGCCAGCGGCGCGGCCAGCAAGGCCGCAAAGCCACTTCTCAGGAGCAGGCCCAGCCGCTCATACCAGGGCCTCGGCGGCAACGAGTCCAGAGCCGCGTCCAGGCGCAGCCGGGCGCGCGCCACCAGATTCGGCTCCGGCTCCAGCGCCGGATGCGCATTCACCAGCGCTTTCAGCGCCCATACCTGCTCGCGCTCCTCGCGGCATTGCGGGCACGCAGCCACATGCCGCTCCAGTTCGTGCTCCTGGTCGCCGGAGAGCTCCTCATAAGCCAGGGCAACAATCCATTGGTGTGCAATTTCGCAATTCATAGTCACGTCCTTCAGCCTCAAAAAATCAGTCCAACAATCCGGGTTCAAAATCTTCCCAGTCCAACGGGTAACTTCAACCGCGAGGACCAAAGGTCCTCCGCCCCGGACAAACGATCTCTAGCGCAAATCCGCCAATTGCGCTCTTAACTTCTTGGTGGCCCGGAAGAGTGTGTTCTTGGCGGTCTCTTCCGTGGTGTGCAACATCTCGCCGATGATGCGCAAGCGCAGTCCCTGGTAGTGCTTCAGCTCGAAGACCATCCTCTCGCGCGGAGTGAGCTTTTCCAGCGCCGCCTGGATTTTGGAGCCCAGGAGCTTGCGGTCGAGCTCGCGGGCGGGGTTTGAAAACGAGCGGTTGTCGGAGACGGAAGCCAAAAGGTCGATCTCATCTCCGGAGTGATCGACCACCACGGCGTGGTCCTCGCGGCGGGTCTTGCGGCGCCGCAACTGATCCAGGCAGAGGTTGGTTACAATGCGGTAGATCCACGTGTAAAAGGAGCACTCGAAGCGGAAGTTTCCGATATAACGGAAGGCTTTCAGAAAGGCTTCCTGGTAGATATCTTCGGCATCGTGCTCGGAGCCGGTGAGGTGGAGGGCCAGGCGCAAGACCTGGTGTTCGTACTGATGCACCAAGGCGTCGAAGGCCGCGCGCGAACCGGCCTGCGCCTCGCGGATCAGGTCCGCTTCCGCCGCGCGCGCCTGCTCGCGTTCCTGCATGCGGCTGCCCCGATCCCGGTCCGCTCCGCCCATCGCCCTCGTTGCAGCCATACCTGCTGAGGATTGTACCCTCCGCACGCCTGGCCACGCGAAGGACGCGCTTCCCTGAACCGGTAAAAAGGGAGAACTAACCGCATCCGCTGCCATCGAATCTCCAGTCTGGAGGATAGAGAATGTGCGTATCAAGATAGACGTAGAGTGACCGCTTTGGTAATCCGATAAAGCGCTCACCAGGCCGCCGCGCCGGCCGGATCGCACTGGCTCCCGTTACACTAGGAAGCGATGAACGGAGATTTGTTTGGGGGATCGTCGCTGGCGGCCAAGGGGGGCGGGAAGTGGTTTACGGCGCACTGCGATGGCGGGTCGCGTGGCAACCCCGGCCCCGCAGGCTACGGCGCCGTGATTGAAGACGCCGAGGGGCGCGTGGCGGCGCGGCTGAGCCGGTTTCTGGGTACGCAGACCAACAACTACGCCGAATACCAGGGGCTGCTGGCGGTGCTGGATTGGGCGCTGGCGCATGGGGTGAGCCGCCTGCGAGTGGTTTCCGACTCGGAGCTGATGGTCAGGCAGATGCAGGGGCGGTACAAGGTGAAAAATCCCGGCCTGCGTCCGCTGTGGGAGGAAGCCAGGCGGCGGGCGGCGCGGCTGGAGGGCTTCGAGATGCTCCATACCCTGCGCGGCGGCAACAAGGAGGCCGACCAGCTAGCCAACGAGGCGATGGACAAAGGGATGGGAGGTGGGGGATCAGAGATCTCGCCCTAGATTAAACGTGCCCCGGTGAGGAGTCGTCATCGAGGGTTTTGCTTGAAGAAAATGCCCCTTGAAGGTGCGGGCATCGCCTTACGCCAATTGGAGAAACGCTGTCATCCCTGCTTCTAGCTTTGGCGTCCCATGTCGTTGCGCCAGGCGCGGCCGTCGCGCTCCAGCAGGCGGTCGGCGGAATCGGGTCCCCAGGAGCCGGCAAAGTAGTTGGGGAAAAGATCGGGCTCCTTCACGGCCCAGGCTTGGAGGATGGGCATAAAGAGGCTCCACGTGGTTTCCACGCCGTCGCGGTGCAGAAACAGAGTCTGGTCGCCGAGCATGGCGTCCAGGAGCAGGCGTTCGTATCCGTTGGCGCTGGATTTGCCGAAGGCCGTCTCGTAGTCGAAATCCATAGTCACCGGGCAGACCGCCATGGCCGGGGATGTGGGCACCTTGGCCCCAAAACGCAGCGCGATGCCCTCGTCGGGCTGGATGCGGATGGTGAGCAGGTTGGGCAGAATCTCCTGGCAGGGACCGCTGACGGCCATGCGATTGAAGATCAACAGCGGAGGCTGCTTGAACTGGATGCTGATTTCGCTGGCGCGCTTCTTGAGCCGCTTGCCGGTGCGCAGATAAAACGGGACCCCGGCCCAGCGCCAGTTCTCGATCTCCATGCGCAGCGCGGCAAAGGTTTCGGTGGACGATTCGGGATTGACGCGCTCCTCGTCGCGATAGCCCACTACGTGCTGGCCGGCTACAATGCCCGGCCCATATTGTCCGCGAACCGCGTTTTTGACCGGCACGGGGTGAATGGCGCGCCACACTTTGTGCTTTTCTCTGCGCAAGCTATCCGCCTCAAAACTCGAGGGCGGCTCCAGGCACATCATGGCCAGCAGCTCCATCATGTGGTTCTGCATCACGTCCCGCAGCGCACCAGCTTTCTCGTAGAACGGGCCGCGGCCCTCGACGCCCAGCGTTTCGGCCACGGTGATCTGCACGTGGTCGATGTAGTTGCGGTTCCACACTGGCTCGAAGATGCCGTTGGCGAAGCGGAAGACCAGCAAATTCTGGACCGTCTCTTTGCCCAGGTAGTGGTCGATGCGGAAGACCTGGTTCTCGGGGAAGACCGCGTTCACGCGCCGGTCCAGCTCGCGCGCCGATTCCAGATCGTGGCCGAAGGGCTTTTCGATCAGAACCTTCGCCAAGCCATTGTCGGTCTGGGCCATGCCCTGCGCGCCCAGATTCTCCACGATTCCCGCAAAGAACTCCGATGCCGTGGCTAAATAGAAAAGCCGGTTGCCACCGATACCTCGCTCTTTGTCGATGCGGTCCAGCTCATCCTTCAGTCCGGCGTAGGACGCCGGATCGTCGAAGTTCAACGGATAGTAACTGATGTGGCGGACAAACTCGTCCAGCTTGGCGTCGTTCGGCTCCACGCCGCCGGACTCGACAATCCCGGCGCGCATATCCTGGGCAAAGACGTCGCCCAGAGGGCGCCGCGCCACGCCCACAATCGCAAAATGCTCCGGCAGCAGGTTGGCCTGCCGGAGATGAAAGAGCGCAGGGAGCAACTTGCGCCGGGTCAGATCGCCCGAAGCTCCAAAAATCACCAGAATCCCGGGCTCGGGAATCACTTCCTGGCCCTTGGGGATCTGGGAGAGATCCTCGGGCCGCACCCTCATCTGAATGGTCGCCATTTATGGGTTACCTCCAGGGCCGGCAGCCGAAAGCCGGCGGCCGGCCGTTAGAAACTCAGTTCCCGCCTAGTTCTTCAAAGGCGTGCTCGCAAGAATCTCCACTTTTTCGATCTGCGGTGGAGTCGCGAACAATTCGTTGGCCCGAGCCATCAGCGCCTTCGCAATCTCGCCACTCAAGTGGGCATTGCGTCCCCCTTCATTTGCAAAGGTGTCGAAGATGCCGAATTTCCCCGGCTCAAGTTTGATCGCATACCATTTCAGGGTCCCCTTTTCATTCAGCGCGAGGGGCTGAGCCGACTTCAGAAATGTCTCTGCATCGGCCTCCTTGCCTGGGCGTGCTTCGAGAGTGACTAACAATCCGATGGCCTCCATTCAGTTACTCTCCTGTGCGTTGAATTAGTTCCGATCTCTATTCGCAGCTTACAATTGCTTGATCCGCCCCTGAATCTTCCCCATGATTGACGGAGCGAAGCGGTTGTATTCGTGCCAACAGAATCTTGATGCATCGGCGGTCTGTGAGGCTGCGCGGAAACGCAATAATTTTTTAGAGGTAGGACGCCTATTTGCCGTCCCCGTCCGCCCCGGCGTCGTCATCCGACTCGCCTTCGACCGAGATGCGAAGCGAGTGCAAAAAGTGCAAATCGTTCTGGGTGAAGGTTCCGTCTGCGTCGCTGGGTTCCGTTCCCGCTTCGGCGTCCCCACCGCTCTTGGCTGTGACTTCATTGAGGCCGATGGTGGCCTCGAGCATGAGCAGGACGTCAAAGCCGTACTTGCGGATGTCCTGGACAACCCCGGCGATCTGCTCACTTTCGATCACCGACTCGTGGATGGCCTCGCCCAGTTGCTGAATGAGTTCACGCAAACGGGATGTCACTGCGACCTCCAGAAACTGCGGCCAGCGCGGAAAAGATATGCGCGGGTTGCGGCTTGCGATTTCTCTACATTACTTCCGCTGCCGCTGGAGCGCAAATCAAAGAGCCGGCCGGCGGTGAGAGACGCTTCATAATCCATCGCTGCTACCATCATAAACGGGATGAAGCCGCAGAGAATCGGGCGTGTTCTAGGCATCGGATTGCGCGTGGCGGGACGTGTGGCCGGACAGGCGATGTCGGGGCAGGCGCAAACCGCAGCTCAAGTGGCAGGGAATCAGCAAGTTGCGGACGGTACTGGAGTGAGCCGGGGCGCGGGGCGAAGAGCCGGGCAAACCGGCCGCGGTGTAGCGCGCGGCATCGGAGGTTTTTTGCGACCCTTCCGCCGCGTGGGCGGAATCATCTGGCTCGAGGTCGTCGGGGTCTTTTTCTTCCTGTTCGTGGTGGTTTTTGCGCGCTCGCTGTGGATTCATAGAGCCAGTTGGGCTCAAGGCCCGGAACACGGAGAGTTCCTGGGCTCCGCGGTTCTTCTGTTGGTTTTTCTCTATCTGGGCGTCACTTCTTTTTGGAAGGCGTGGAGGAAGTAGACGGCCAAGGCGCGGAGCAATTAAGAGATCCCTTCGCCGCGACCTCAATTAGGTTCGTGCGGACCTCCGGCTCGTAGCTGCGGCCGGTCCGGTTTACGGGTGATTCGCCAGATGCCTATGCCGATGGCCGCGAGGCCCAATCCCAAGGCCCAAAAGGCGCGATCTCCGGTACGGAACCTCCAAGCCTCGTAGAAGGCGAGGCACCCCGCCGCCAGCAGCACAAATCCACGGAAATAGTTCATCGCGCATTTTCCTTTCCGGGACTTTTTCCCGTTCGTGCGAGCGCCGGGCAGCCGCGTTTGACCCCAGAGGCGCTAAATCCCTATCGTAAGCAAGGAACGGCCGCTTCGTCGAAAGGAATCCGCATGAGCACCACCGCCGCACCCCCGCTGAAAAAGACCGCCCTCAACGCCACGCACCGCGCCTTGAAGGCCAAGATGGTGGACTTCGGGGGATGGGATATGCCGGTGGAGTATCCCGGCCCTCCACCCCAGCGACAAGGACCCGTCGCTGGGGGCCCCGGTTCTGGCGGCGGCTTGATTGCCGAGCACATGGCGGTGCGCACCGGGGTGGGCCTGTTTGACGTGAGCCATATGGGCGAGATTCAGTTTCGCGGGCCGGGCGCGCTGGCCGCGGTGCAGCACATCACCATGAACGACGCATCGCGGCTGAAGGACGGGCAGGCTCACTACTCCGCGCTGCTCACGCCCCAGGGCACGTTCGTGGACGACATTCTGGTGCACCGGCTGAGCGAGAATGACTACCTGCTGGTGGTGAACGCGGGCACCAAGGACAAGGATTTCGCCTGGATTCGCCGGCAGGTGGGCGGATGGCCGGAGATTCACATCAGCGATTACTCAGCCTATTACTCGCAACTGGCCGTGCAGGGGCCGCGCGCGCTCGAAACCTTAGCCAAGCTGACCAAGGTTGATTTGGCGGCGATCAAAAACTACTGGTTCACGTGGGGCACGGTGGCCGGCATTCCCAACGTGCTGATCGCGCGCACCGGCTACTCGGGCGAAGACGGCTTCGAGGTCTACATTTCGTCGGACGAGGCGACCACGGTGAAGATGTGGAACGCGCTGCTCGAAGCGGGCGCGGAGTTCGGCATCCGGCCCTGTGGTCTGGGCGCGCGCAACACGCTGCGCCTGGAAGCCGGGATGAGCCTCTACGGGCACGAGATCTCGGAAGAGATCAACGTCTTCGAGGCCGGCCTCACGCGCTGGCTCAAGCTCGACAAGGGCGAGTTCATCGGCCGCGAGGCGCTCGTGGCCGTGGAGGCGGCCGGCGGACCGAAGCGCAGGATCGCGGGCCTGGAGATGGTCGAGCGCGGCATCGGGCGGGATGGGTACTCCGTGCTTTCAACTCTTGGAGAAGTGATTGGCACGGTTACCTCCGGCTCGCCCGCGCCGTTTTTGAAGGCCAACATTGCGCTGGCGCTTATGCCGGCGACGGTAGCCCAGAGCGGCGAGGATGTGCTGATCGATGTGCGGGGCAACCGCGTACGCGCCAAGCAGGTTTCGCTGCCGTTCTACAAGCGGGCGAAGACGTAGCGCCGGGCTTGACGGCAGGGGAAGACGAAGCCGCTCCTCTCGGGACGCCGGTACTGAAGCGATACAATCCTTTCTGGAATGACCGCCAAAGTTGCGTTTTTGTTTCCGGGGCAGGGTTCGCAAGCTGTGGGCATGGGCCGCGAACTCGCCGAACGATTTCCCATTGCACAACAAACCTTTGCCGAAGCCGATGCTGCGTTGGGGATTGCACTTTCACGGCTCTGTTTTGAGGGGCCGGAAGAGGAGCTGCGGCTTACCGAGAACACGCAGCCGGCGATTCTGGCGGTGAGCGTGGCGGCGGCGCGCGTGCTCGCCGGGCACGGCGCCCAACACGGGGTCGTCCCGGCGCTGGCCGCGGGGCACTCGCTCGGCGAGTGGTCGGCGCACGTCGTGGCGGGAACGCTCGCATTCGCCGATGCGGTGCGCGCAGTGAAGGCGCGTGGGCGGGCCATGCAGCAGGCCGTCCCGGCGGGGCAGGGAGCGATGGCGGCGGTGCTCGCGCTGGACGCGGCGCAGGTGTCCGAGGCTTGCGAGGAAGCCGCGCGCGAGACCGGGCTTACCGTCGAGCCGGCGAACCTGAACTCGCCGGGGCAGACGGTGATCTCAGGCGCCGTGGCCGCAGTCGAAAAGGCGTCGGCGCTGTGCAAGGCCAGGGGCGCGCGGAGGGCGGTAATGCTGCCGGTGAGCGCGCCCTTCCATTGCGCGCTGATGCAGCCGGCGCAGGAAGAAGTGGCGCGGGTGCTGGGCGGGCTCACCATGAGCGATCCGCGGATTCCGGTGGCCGCGAACGTAAGCGGGGAGCTGGTGACGACGGCGGAGGGCGCGCGCGATGCGCTGGTGCGGCAGGTGACGGGCACGGTGCGCTGGGTGGATTGCGTAGGGGCTCTGAAAGCCGCCGGCGCGGAAATCTTCATCGAGGTCGGCCCAGGCAAAGTGCTGTGCGGGCTGCTCAAGCAGATCGATCCGGCGCTGAGGGCGCTAAACGTGGAGGATGCCGCGAGTCTCGAAAAGACGCTGGCGGAACTGAAGGGCGCGTAGGCTGGTGGTTCACGCCGCGCCTTCCCATGCCGCAAAATCGAGACTTGGGATGCCGGGCCGCGTTACACCATTCCCAACTCCCTCAGCACAAAAGCGTAATCGAGCGCAATCTCTTTCAGATAGTCGTACCGTCCGCTTGCCCCGCCGTGGCCGGCCTGCATGTTTGTAACGAGCAGCAGCGGGCTGCGTCCGGTTTTGAGTGTGCGCAGCTTGGCCACATACTTGGCTGGCTCCCAGTACATCACCTGGCTGTCGTGGAGGCTCGTCTTCACCAGCATCGCCGGATAACTCGCGGCCCGTAAGTTATCGTAAGGCGAGTAACTCAGCATGTAGCGGAAAAATTCTTCCTGGTTGGGGTCGCCCCACTCTTCGTACTCGGGAACGGTGAGGGGCAGGGAAGCGTCGAGCATGGTGTTCATCACGTCTACAAATGGAACATGAGAAACGACGGCGCGGAAGAGATCGGGGCGCATATTGACGACAGCGCCCATGAGCAAGCCGCCGGCCGAGCCGCCCTCGATGGCCACGCGCGCGCGGTCGCCGTAACCCGCGGCGGTGAGGCGCTCGACACAGGCGATGAAGTCGGTGAAGGTATTGCGCTTCAAGAGCATCTTTCCGGCGTCGTGCCAGGGCTTGCCCAGGTCGCCGCCGCCGCGGATGTGGGCGTAAGCCATGACCACGCCGCGGTCGAGCAGGCTGAGCCGGTTGGAGTTGAAGCCCAGGGGCAAAGAGTAACCGTAGGAGCCGTAGCCGTAGACGTAGAGAGGATTGAGGCCCGGCTCGCGCTTGTCTTGGCGGTAAACGATCGAGATGGGGACGGCAACTCCGCCGGGCGCGGCAGCCCCGTCGCCGGCATGCGCAGTGATGTCGCCGGCAGGCGCGGTGATCCCGTCGCCGGCAGGCGCGATGATATAGATGCGCTCGCTGGCATAGAGCGCGCGGTCGAAGCCGCCGGGAATCTCAACCTGCTTGAGCAGCGTGGAGGCGCCGGAGGCAACGTCGTATTCGTAGACCGAGCTGGGCGTGACCAGCGATTGATATGCGTACCGGAAGGCAGTGGTCTCGAAGATGCGGTTGATGTGGGGATGAGCGTCGTAGGCCGGCTCGGGAAAGGCAATTTCGCCGGCGGGCACGGCGTGCGGGCCGTCGCCGCTGAAGCGCCACACGCGCAGGCGGGGAAGGCCGTCCTCGCGCTCACAGGCGATGAAGAAGCCGGCGAAGAGATCGATGTCTTCGAGCATGATGGCGTCGCGGTGGGGAATCAGTTCGGACCAATGCTCGCGGCCGGGCGTTGAAACCGGCGCGGTGACGAGGCGGAAGTTGCGGCCGCGGTCGTTGGTGCGGATGAACCAGAGGCCGTTGCGGTGGTCGACGGAGTACTCGTGCTCGTCTTCGCGCGGCGCAATGAGGGCGAAGCTGGCGGCGGGCTGATCGGCGGGCAGAACCCAAGATTCGGTGGTGGTGTGGCTGGCCGATTCCAGGAGGATGAACCGGCCGTCGCGGGTGCGGCCCACGGCCAGGTTGAAGCGCTCGTCGTCGTCCTGATAGACCAGTACGTCTTCAGCGTGCGGCGCACCCAGCACATGCCGCCAGAGTTGGTACTGGCGCTTCTGCTGCTCGTCCTCGACGGTATAGAAGAGCGTCTGGTTGTCGGCGGCCCAGACCACGGAGCCGGCGCGCTCGACCTGGCTCGGATGCGGGGGGCCGGGGAGGGTTTCGCCGGTGGCGAGGTCTTTGATGTGAAGCGTGTACTGCCGGAAGCCCTTGGTGTCGGTGGTGTAAGCGAGCCAGCGGCCGTCGTCGGTAATGTCGATGTCGCCGATAGCGAAAAATGGATGGCCCTGGGCGAGAAGGTTGCCGTCGAGGAGGATTTCTTCGGGAGCATCGGCGTTGGGCGCGGCGGGTGAGCCGGGCTTGCCCGCCGCGGCGGTTCGGCAATGGATGGCGTACTGAAGGCCCTCCTCAGTGCGCGTCGAGTACCACCAGGCGCCATCGCGGTAGGGGACGGAGACGTCGGTTTGCTTGATATGGCTGAGCATCTCGTCGTAGAGCTGCTCGCGCAGGCCGGCGAGCGGGGCCATGACGGCCTCGGCGTAGGCGTTTTCGGCTTCGAGGTAGGAGATTGTCTGGGGATTCTCCTGGTCGCGGAGCCAGGCGTAGTCGTCGGCGAGAACTGCGTCATGCAGATGGGTTTCGGTGTGGTGCTTGGGGGCGATGGGCGGTAAAGAAATCTGGTCCTGGCTCATTGTTCTTGTTCTCCCAGTGTAGTGCCAGTGGGCGCGGGAACCGGCGGAGCGCCGTCCGCGTACAATTGAGAAGGAATGAAATTTGTCCGTCGCGCACGTCTGTCCGTTTTGCCGCCTTTGATGGCGGCTTTTTTCGCATTTTTCATCCTTCCGGCCTCCGCGCAGAGCGTCGCCAGCCTGCCCCAACCCACTGATTACGTAAGCGATTTTGCGCACGTGCTGTCGCCGGAGGCGACGGCGCGGCTGGACTCGATCTGCTCCCAGCTCGACCACTCCAATGCTCATGCGGAGATCGCCGTAGTGACCGTTCAAACACTGAACGGGGACGATGCGGCCGACTACGCCAACAATCTTGAAGACCATTGGAAGATGGGAAACAAGGGGATGAACCGGTACGCGATGGTGCTGCTGGCGATCAACGACCACAAGTACCGGATCGAGGTGGGATACGGGCTGGAAGGGATCCTGCCCGACGGCAAGGTGGGCGACATTGGCCGCGCAATGGTGCCGTATCTGAAGGCCAGCGACTACGACAGCGCGGTGATGCTGGGCGTGGGCGAGATCGCGCAGGTGATTGCCGCCGACGCTCAGGTCACGCTGAATATGGATGCGCTGCCGGCGCAGGAAGCCGAGGCGCCGGCCCAGACGCATCACAGCGCCATTCTCGGCAAGCTGATTCTGCTGCTCTTCGTCTTGATCTTCTTCGGCGGGTCCTCCATCTTCCGGCTGCTGCTGGGCTATGGCCTGTTCTCCAGCTTCTTCGGAGGCGGTTTCGGCGGTGGAGGGTTCGGAGGCGGGGGCTTTGGCGGCGGTGGCGGCGGTGGCGGTGGTTTTGCCGGCTTCGGCGGCGTGGGCGGGGGCTTTGGCGGCGGCGGCGCCGGAGGAGAATGGTAGAGCCGTTAGCATCTAACTAGACGCCGTTTTGCCGGACCGGATCCGGGGCACAGGATAAGAATCGGCCGGTTTGACGTTGCAGCTTATGGCGCCGAAGCCAAACCGGGGCCGCGCGCCAGAGGGTGAAGGCCAAGTTTAGAGTAGGGTTTCCGCGAGGCGGGGACGGGAGGAGAAAAAACACTGTATGGGTCGTGGACTTATCGTGACGCTGGGGATTGTGGGCGTGCTGTTTTTGGCGGCCCTGATGGTGGTGGCGAGCTATGTGAGCGCGCGCAATCAGATGGTGGCCAAAGACCAGGACGTGAAAGCTGCATGGTCGGAGGTAGACGTGCAGATGGAGCGGCGAGCCGACCTGATTCCCAACCTGGTGCAGACGGTGAAGGGATTCACCAAGCAAGAGAGCACGGTCTTTGGCGATATTGCCAATGCGCGGGCGGGGATGCTGAACGCGCAGGGACCGGCCGCTAAGATCGCCGCCAACAACCAGCTCGATGGGGCCATCGGACACCTGCTGATGCTCACTGAAAATTATCCGCAACTGCGTTCGAGCGACCAGTTCATGCGCTTGCAGGACGAGCTGGCGGGAACGGAGAACCGGATCGGCGTGGCGCGCAAGCGCTATAACGACGCGCTGCGCGACTACAACACGCTTGTGCTTCAATTCCCCAACAGCATGTGGGCGGGGATTGCGGGCTACCACGTGAACAATGCTTATTTTGAGGCTGCTCCGGCCGCGCAGGCGGTGCCCGCGGTGAAGTTTTAGAGCGGTTTTCCAGTGAGTGTGTGGCATTTCTGACGCCGTGCAAGGTGGCTTTTACTTCCGCCCCAGCGGCGAGAATCTGCCGTCCGGGGACCCCGGTTGAGGAAAAAGCCACTTGGCGGATGCGGCTTCACCTTACAGCAACTGGAAAACCGCTGTAACGGAAGCGCGGCGGCGCGCAGGCAAAAGAGGCCATCCCGCACACCGGGATGGCCTTTTGCTGTCCGGCTCGAGCAGAGCTATTTGAAAGAGGCGATGGCGGTGGCCTCGTCATCGTAGATGTCGAAGACAGTATAGAGTTTGGTCAACTGCAACAGGTCGTGCACTTTTTTGGTGAGCTTGAGGAGCTTTAGGGCGGCGCCCTGATTCTTGACCGTGGTATAGGCGCTAACGAGCTCGCCCAACCCCGAGCTATCGATATAGTTGACGTCGCCCATATCGAGCAAGATGTTCTTCTGTCCTTTGCCGAGCAGGTTGCGAACGGCGTCGCGCAACTGCACGCTGCCCTCGCCCAATGTGATGCGGCCGCTGAGGTCCAGAACGGTGACGCCGTCCACTTCACGGGAAGCAATAGCTAGTGCCACGGAAATTCCTCCTTGTCGGTACTTAGGTTATAGCACTTTCGCGGCGCGGGCTGAAGGAAGACTCGCAATCGGCCCGGCCGGGGCGAGGAGCAAACGACCTCCTTGCCCTTCTCCGCGCAAGCACATTAAATTTTATCGGTCGCCGGCGCCAGATGTTTGACCAGCGTCAACTCGGTTCCGGGATGCAGTTGTCGAAAGTGTACCTCATCCATGAGGGAGCGGATAAGGAAGATGCCGCGGCCGGCGCCGCGAAGAAGATTTTCAGGCGCCAGCGGATCGGGGAGGGCATCGGGATCGAAGCCCCGGCCCTGGTCGGCGATGGTGAAGACCAGGTCCGTCCCGGTGTTCTCGAAGGCTACGTCGATGGGCCTGGCCGGGTCGTACTCGTTTCCGTGAAGGACAGCGTTGATAGCGGCTTCACGCACGGCCATGGCGATGTGGGATTGCTGGTCCTCGTCGAGGCCGGCTTCGGCGGCCAGCTTTTCCGCGGCTGCCTCGATCGCGCCAACGCTTTCCATGGTGGAGCTGAGCCGAATTGTCTGCCGTCCTTTGCTGGGTGCGCTCACCGGGACTGAAATCCACCTTCACCGGAGCGGGCCGGGTTAAGCCCCTCCACGCCGTACAGCGTGATTCATAAACCCCATGCGGATGGCTGATCTCAGGTGGGACCCGGCAACAAACCGGGTCCCAGGAGCTCGGCGAGCCACGGAAGCCATTTATGAAACACGCTCTAGCAACCTAGCTCGCAGTTTCACGTCTGGATGGGCTTGTGTCAAGCCGGAGGCGCCGGGAAATGGATGGGTTAAGGCGAAGTTTTTCCAGACGGTTACGACGAAACGGGCAGCCGGGAGCGTAAACTGCGGGCGAGGGAATAGACTCGACCCATGGAGCCGCGGACCACAACTCGCGTGAGCCTGACGGCGCTGCTGGGCACACCGGTGACCGATGCGCAGGGGCATTTGCGCGGGCGGCTCAAGGATATTGCCGTGGCTACGGGACCGGAAGCCGGAAAGGTAGCCGGGCTGGTGCTGAAGACACGCACCGGCCTCGCGATGGTGCCCTCGCAGGAAGTGATGGAGACGCCCGCAGGGACATTGGAGCTGCGCTCTCCGGCAGCGTTGGCTCCACTGAAGGATGAGGGCAACTATCTCTTTCTGCAACAGGACCTGGTGGACCGCCAGATCATCGATATCCACGGGCGCAAAGTAGTCCGCGTCAACGACGTGGACCTGGAGTGGATGGGCAGGGGCGCGGCGCATCTGCTGCGCGTAGCCGAGGTGGAAGTGGGGATGCGCGGGGCCTTCCGGCGCATCTTCAAGGGGCTGCTGCCGCGCGCCAAGCTGGAGGCGCTCTCGCGCAAGCTGGCGGCGCACGGCATCCCCTGGCACTTTGTGGACGTGATCGAGGTCGATCCCGCGCGGCGCGTGAAACTGCGCATCGAGCACGAGCGTCTGGCCGAGATTCACCCCTCCGATTTGGCTGACATTCTCGAAGAGCTGGCGCCGGCGGAGCGGGAAGCTGTATTTAACTCGCTCGACGAGGAGGTGGCCGCCGAGGCTCTGGAGGAGGTCGAGCCCAAACTGCAAAGGGCGCTGCTGGAAAAGCTGGACGAGGAACGGATCGCCGACATTGTAGAGGAGATGGACCCCGGCGCGGCTGCCGACCTGTTGGCCGAGCTTTCCGAGGACCAGTCCGACGCCATTCTGGAGGAGATGGAGCCGGAGGAACGGCAGGAGGTGGAGGAGCTGCTGGAGTTCGACGAGGACTCGGCGGCCGGGCGCATGACCACCGACTTCGTTTCCGTGGGCACCGACGCGAACGTGGCTCAAGCCGTGCAGGCCTTGCGCGGCTTCGACGGCGACCCGGAGAGCGTGACGGAGGTCTTCCTGCTGGATGAAAAGAATGTGCTGCGCGGGTCGGTGCCGCTGGCGCGGCTGGTCATGGCGCAGCCGGAGACGCGGTTGATTGTGCTGGCCGAGCCGCGCGTGCTCTCCTGCCCGCAGGACATGAACCAGAACGAGCTGGCCGAAATGTTCGATAAGTACAATCTGCACGCGCTGCCGGTGGTGGACGCCCAGGAGCGCATGGTGGGCGTGGTGCAGGCCGAGCATGTGATCGCCTTTTTGCGCGAGAAGCTGTAGCGGGTAAGGCGGATTAAGGGAACACCTTAGATCCTTGCGCATTTGGCGGCGAGAGAGGATCTTCGGGGGTCGCCGCTGGTATTCGGTTCACCAGGTGGCGTGAGTAAGGCCGCATTGGCCAAGGGGTCTTTTTCGCGGGAAGGAGACACAGGGTGCGATGCTGAGAGGACCTTGGTAATTGGGGTCTGCCGTAAATTCCTAAGAAAAGCCGCACATGCAGCGAAATCTGTGAAACAATTTAGGGATGCCCCAGTTTCCCAAGATCATTCAGGGCGGCATGGGTGTCGGTGTGTCGAATTGGCGCCTCGCCCAGGCTGTCTCAAGGCTTGGCCAGTTGGGCGTAGTGTCGGGCACGGCGCTCGATTCGGTCTTTGTGCGCCGACTGGCGGACGGCGACCAGGGCGGGAACATGCGCAGGGGGCTGGAAGCATTTCCGTTTCAGGAGATGGCGCGGCGGATCTGGCAGGAGTACTTTACTCCCGGGGGCAAACCCGCCGGGACGCCGTACCCAGCCATTCCCATGCACCAGAAGCGCGATTCGCGCAGGCTCGTCGAGCTGTGCATGGTGAGCAACTTCGTTGAGGTCTTTCTGGCGCGGGAAGGTCATAAAAACCCGGTGGGGATCAATTTCCTCGAGAAGGTGCAGATGCCGCACCTGGCGTCGATCTATGGAGCCATGCTGGCCGGGGTGGGCTACGTATTGATGGGTGCGGGGATTCCGCTGCACATTCCCGGAGTGCTGGATGCATTTGCAGGTTACCGCACGGCCGAGTACCGGTTGGCCGTGACTGGGGCGGCGCAGGGGCAGTTGGTGGATCTGGACACGCTGATGCAGCTCGATCCGGCGGAGTTCGCTGAGGGCCCGCTGCCGGCTCTCGAAAGGCCGAGGTTTTTGGCCATTGTCTCTTCCAACGTCCTGGCCGCGACCATGCTGCGGCGCGCCAACGGGCGCGTGGACGGATTTGTGAACGAGACCCCTACGGCGGGCGGCCACAATGCGCCGCCCAGGGGCAAGCTTCAGCTCAATGCCGCCGGCGAGCCGGTCTATGGCGAGCGCGACCGGGTCAACATCGCGGAGCTGCGCGCGCTGGGCGTGCCTTTTTGGCTGGCGGGCGGCTATGGAAGCGCGGGCATGCTGCGCGAGGCGCTGGACCAAGGGGCGACGGGCGTGCAGGTGGGAACCGCGTTTGCGTTCAGCCGCGAATCGGGCATGAGGGCCGATCTGAAGCAGCGGCTTTTGGCCCAGGCAGTTGCCGGCAGGGGCGAGGTGTATACCGATCCGCTGGCCTCGCCCACGGGCTTTCCCTTCAAGGTGGCTCAGCTTGAGGGCACCTCGTCGGCGTTCAAGATTTACGCGGAACGGAAGCGGGTCTGCGACCTCGGCTATCTGCGCGAGCCTTATGCCGCGGGCGAGGGCAAGATCGGCTACCGCTGCTCGGCGGAGCCGGTGGAGAATTATGTGGCCAAGGGCGGCAAGATCGAGGACACGGTGGGGCGCAAGTGCTTGTGCAACGCACTCCTGGCCAACATCGGACACGCGCAGACGCGCAAGGACGACGCGGTTGAGCTGCCGCTGGTGACGGTCGGCGACGATCTGAACTCGATTGCGCAGTTCCTGGCGCCGGGCCGCGAGAGCTACGGCGCGGCCGACGTGGTCGAGCGCCTGCTCAGCCTGAGCGTGGACAAGACCGACCCCGTGCTGGCCGAGCCGGTGCTGGCGGCAACCGCCTGATCGGCGAACGAACACCGGGACGAACGGCGTCTGCGATCATATGGGCCTACTTGAACTGCGACCCACTCCAATGACTCCAAGAACCGTACAGAACCGCCGCTCAGCTTTCAACTACAGCCGGGACACCCTCGTCACGGTGATGGGCGCCGAAGTTGCTTTGGGGTAAACCGGAATCGGGGTTTGTGTCCCTCCTGGCGGTTCCGATGGGCTACAACACGGCGCAATCGAATTCCCCGAGTACACTGCCGTTAAGGTGTTGTCGCCGTCTGCGAGCTGCCGCGCACTGAGGGGCATACTTGCCGCGCTCGAGTTGACGCCGGTCGGCAGCAACCTTGCTGTTTCCAGCAAGGTTGCCCCCTTCATGATGCTCACCGTACCGCTGGGCGTGCCGCCGCCGCCGGGAACGGCTTTAACCCTAACCGTCAGGGTGGTCGCCTGTCCGTGGTGGAGAGTGGATGCCCCCGAGGCCAGATTCACGGTCAATGAGTTGGAAATTGCATGTCCAGTGTTTTGGTAGGCGCCAATGTCAATGCTTGAGTTCTTCGTCCGAGAATTCCCGAGGAAATCGGTGGCGCCATAGATGGAGCGGGGTGAACTGCCATTGGGATCGCACCAGCCAACGCTGCACGAGAGCCGGGTGCTTCCCGCGCCGGCAGCCGGCGAAGAAGGAGCGATATCGAGGTTTAGAGGCGTAGCTCTCTCGTCGAAGAATTTGGGATGAGCGTTGATGGAGTTTGCATCTTCCCCGCTGACGCTCCGCCAGGCGGCAAAATTCTTGTAGTCGCCTACGCCACCCCACAAGATTGACGTTCCTTCCCGGTAGCCCGCAGCCGAGCCGTACAGGTTCCAATTGAGCGTCGCCGGTGGGGGAGGGTAGGTCAGCCCTAGAGGGTATTTCTGAGTAAAGGGGACCAAGCTATTGATCCACCTATTGGGAGAAGCGGAGTAAGGTGAAGCTGCGGATTCGTAGATGAGGTTATTTTCGAAAATATCCCCTTGAGCGCGGCCCACTTGGTACTGAATCTGGAAATCGCCGCGCGGGGTGCCCTCAGAAGCGTCCCCGGGTTGGGTGCCGTTGTCGAATAGAGTGTTGTTGACGAAGACGTCGTGGTAGCTGCTGCCCCCTCCATTGCTCCCGCCTCCGCGATCAGTCGCGTGCGCGTAACCGCCGATGGAAATGGCGCAGGCATTTTCGTAATAGAAGAGGTTATTACGCACCGTAACATCCATGCCGTAACACGGATACGTACCTATGGCGGGGGTTCCGACACCTACCACGCCGGTGGGCCACTCGTTGCCACTGGCCAAGCATCTTTGATTTTCGCTGGTCGTCTCGATCCCGTAGTCGACCTGCATGATCATATTCCGCTCGAAGGTGACATTGGCGCAGCCGTCACAATATAGTCCGTCGGCGTCGTATGAATGAATCTCACCCGGATTCGCAATTCCGCTGATGTTATAGATCGTGTTTCCCTCGACCACCCCCCATCCAGCCTGGTCGTAGCCAATGGGACCTGTTCTTTCGTATCCAATGATGTCGATGCCGATGTTGGAGTTGTCATGAATGAGGTTATCGGCGACTATAAAATGGGTCACATTCCCATTCAGGGTCATTGATTCGCTTTGCCCGGTGCGCAGGTCGTAGAGTTCGTTGCCACGGACAACCAGGTGGCTGATAGGAGTTTGCGACGTGCCATAAGCGAACAAACCGCAGCCGTTGCCGCCCCTCAGCCTCTTCCCCGATTGCTGCGTATTGGTCACAATGTTATGGATGACATTGTTCACAATGTGGACGCCAGTGCCCGAGCCTGTGATCCAGACGCCGCACGGAGTTGCAAATCTATCACTGGTGGAAAGGTTCCTGAGCTCAAATCCGCGGACGGTGATGTAGCTGCGGTCTCCCGCGATAGTGATGAGGCCTTGTCTGCGTGACACGGTCAAATTAGACCCGTCGATCACCGCACCCTGTACGGTAGTCCCAACCACTACGGGATCGCTCTGGAAGGTAATCGGCTCCCCTTTCGTTCCGGAATGCGGAAAGCTGACATACCCGTGGTAGACTCCCCCCATGACGTTCACCGTGGCGCCCGCCGTGGCTGCGTCGGCCGCGTGTTGGATGGTTAACCAAGGCGCGGCGAACGTACCGGGATTGCCATCGCTACCAGTGGTCGACACATAATAGGTGGCTCCGGCTTGTGCGGCTAGCGACTGCGCTAGCATCAGAACAAACACAAAGAGCGACGCATGCACAACGCCCGCATTCTGCAGAATCGAAACCTTGCGTTTCATGGCTTCATCTCCACTTTTCCCGGCAATGAGTGGTATTGCGTTGCCGGCAGGTTAGGTATTGAAATATTACGAATATTCATCTCTAATTGCGGAGCCCATCTTATTCCCGGTCGATATGGCCGTCAAGGGAAAATTAGGGTAACCCGCCGATAACCTCGCCGCTACGATTATCTCTCCGTGGCCGTCCCTCCTTCGACCGCAAACACCTTCGGAACACGATCCGCCGGCGCAGGCAGGGGCGGAAACGCCGCGTGCGGCTCCGTCTGGTACCAGTAAGCCGTTGAATAGAAATTGTCGGAGCGGTTGTTAGCCGTGCCGTGCTCGATGGTCACGCGGATCGACTTTTCGAAGGCAACAGGGCCTTCAATGAGCCAGCGGTAGAGGCAGTAGCGGCCGCCTATGCGCTCGGGATCCACGATGTAGGGTGCGCCCTGGTGCAGGTTTGCGAAGGACTGGAGGCCAAAGTCCCAGGCTCCGTTGTAAAAGTCTTCCGTACCCGTGCCGTTGATGACGGGCAGGGGGCTGCCGTCGATAAAGATCATGTCGTCGCCCTCGCCGAACCAGCCGTTCTGGTTCTGTAAAACGGCCTCGGTGACGCCCACGAAATGCCCTCTGCCTTCGGCCTCTAAGAAGACATAGTTATCGCGGCCGGTCAGATTTTTACCGTCGCTCACCACGGCTTTGCACGGAGCGGCTTGGCGATATTGCGCATGGAAGCGACCCAGGCCGGCGGGAAGGCCGGGGAGGGTTACGTAGTCGATGGCGAAGTAAAGGTTCCTGGTGCGGACCGCGCCCTCGTTGGTGAGCGTGAGGCGGGCAGCGGTTGCGAAGGGCATCTGGAAGTAAGCGTTGAGGGCCTTGATGGGCGCCACGGCCAACAGAGCCGACTGGTAGACGAAATATTCGCCCAGGCCGAGGCCAAAGAAGTCGCCGATTGGGACTTCGACGGAGGGTGAGGATTCACCGTCCCACCAGGCGCGCAGGACGAGGTTCTTAAGGTGCATAGGGTCGGGTGAATTGATGGTGAACCAGAGGTGGGTGACGACGCCCGCGCCGGCGATGTCGAGCAGCGTGGCCGCCTGGCCGGGCTCGACGGCAACCCAGTCGTCGTTTCCGCCGGTACGGTCCCAGCTGGAGGAGCGGCGGTTCTTGTAGCTGCGCAGGCGGGCCAGCGCGAAGAGCTCTTCCGATCCGGCAGGCTCCGGCTCGGGGGGCATGGGCGCAGCGCCGGTTGAAGAACTGGCCGAGGCTCCGGCGGCATTCAGCCCCAGCAACGCGGCCGCGGAAACCATAGTGCCAAGCAGCTTGCGCCGCGCCGGCAAATTGTCGTTTAAATGGGATGGACTCATGCGCGTTTTCCTTTCCTTGCGGTCTCCGCAATGTCCCGATGCCATGGAAGATTGAGGATGCTGTCGTTTTTCCCGCGCTGTGAATTGCGCCGGCCCCAGACTGCGAGGCCCTACGGCATTTCTCCTTCAGATTTACCCATTGTCGACGATGTACAAGGGTGCGATTTCTTGAGGAAATCGCAACTTGAGGTCGTTGCCTCCGGTATACAGCAGAAGGAGAAATGCGTTAGCCGCGAACGGCCGGGAAAATGGTGATCCGCAACTGCGTCGAGCCGTAGGGAACCAGAGAAATACGCTCGACTGTTGCACTGACTTTGCTGGCTCTCAAATCCGGCAGGGGCGGAGTGAATTTCTGGCTCGGATCCTCCGCATTGACTGTGAGTTCCCAGTCCTCGATCCTCCTTGCCGGCGCCGTAAGCTCAATGGGCGGATTCACCCACGGATCCTCCGCTTCATTCGGCGTCAGCGGCATCTTCTTCACTTCAACCTCGCTAGCCAGCTTCGCCGGGTCAAGCGCGATCCCGTAGTTCCACGCGCTGGCCGGAGTTGCTTCCCAACTTGGAAACTCCGCGGTCGTGTATTTGGGTTCGACTCGCGTGGACCAGTCTTCCTTAATATGCAATGCATACACCAGAGGCCCGCGCTCGATTCCGATCCCGTTCTGCGGCCAATGCGTAACCGCTACTTTCATAGGCAAAGTCAGCGCCACCACGTCGCCGGGATTGAAGCTGCGATGCAAAATCAGAAATCCATTGCGCTTTTGCGAGGCATCCACCGGCGCGCCATTCACCGTGAGAAGCGGCTTGCCGCACCACGCGGGAATTCTCAATGAAAGAGGAAAGGTTACCGCGCGGCCGGCATGGATCGTGAACTGAATCTTCTCGTCGAATGGATAGCTCGTTGTCTGGACGATTTCAATCGGCTGGTTGTCGGCGCCCGCCGTGGTCTCCAGCTTCGATGGGCCGTAGAGAACCGCTGCCAGACCGCCGTCGTTGCTTTTCATCCACATGCGGATCACATAATTCGGAAAGATGCGATGCACATTCCCGCCGCAGCAGGCCGTATGCTGCCCTGGGTTCGGCTGATAGGCCATCAGCCGCCCGCCAGGCTCCATCCAATTGTGGTCTGAGTTGAGCGTCGCCAGGAACTGGTTGGGGCAGGAAAAGTATTGCAGCGCTTTCCAGTCGTTCTTGATGGCTCCCGGCGCGGCGTTGAAACAGGCGCGTTCCACGCGGTCGGCCCAGCTTGCGTCCCCGGTCGCCATCAGCATGTAGCCCCACGACCACGTGTGGTCGCTAATATCGCAGGTTTCGTGAGAATCCAGGGGAGTGATCGTCCGGTACCACTCCGTAGTGGAGGGAATGCCGTCGATAAGCATGTGGTGATCGAGAACCCGGCGCTGCGCTCCCAGCGCGAACCGCAGATACTCGTCCTTGCCCGTGTACATATACAAAATGGCCGGCAGCTTCGAGGTTTCAGCATAGGTTACGCCGTGCGAGTCGATCGGCGCGTCGATAAGCACGCGTATCGCCGACAAGTCTCCATGGTCCGGATCGCCGGCCACCGTCATGAACTCCCGCCATGCATTCTCCGCCAGGGCCAGCAGGCGGGGATCGCCGGTTTTTTCATAACACCACAGCATATCTTCGATATTGGTGACGTTTCTTACCGGCTTTCCGTAGGACGCATCGTCCGACAGGTAATGCCTTTGCATGGCCTCTGCGATACGCATGGCTGTTGCTTTCTGCAGCGGCTGCCCATCCGCATAAGCCGACAATGCGCGGAAAAAGACGTTCTGCGGCCAGCGATGGCAATCCCCGGTGGGCTCCTCAAAGAACTCCGGCCCCAGGTAACCCTCCGTGTCGGCATGGGAGAGCGTGTACTCGATGGGCTTTCGCGTCTGTGCCAAAAGCTCTTCGTCCTGTAGCACCAGGGCCAGTCGGGTTGCTCCATCGATCCAATAGGCCGTCTGCTCCCAAGGCCACCAGGATTCGCCTTCCTGCTCTTCAGCCCAATACGCATTTGTGAAGGGCCACGAGACCTGCGGCAGCTTGGACCCCAGTTCCGCCGCCTGCTTTTCCAGGTACCCGCGCAGCCAGCCCTCCGGCCGCACGGCTCCAGGTGGAAGGGCCCGCAAATTGCCGGAATAGGCAACGGAACCCGGAGCCGTCTCCTCGCCTTTCAGTAACTGGCTCGACCCGGCGAGCAGCGCAGAGCTCATCAGGGCGAGGCGAATGAATTCCCGGCGGTCCAGTTCGTTTTCCTTATGATTCAACCCCAGTTCCATGACTACCTCATCTCATGCATTGTGTTGTGGCGTTGCGTTGCGAAAGGGGATTTTATCATGGAGGTCCGTGGGCAGGGCGCCCCTCAAAGGCACGCCGCGCCCGCTGGATGGCGAAGGCCGCCATGCTCCACTTGGCCGGGAAACTTTCCTCCAGCCTTTTTGCGCCTTTTTCGCATTGCCCCCGTTCGGCCTGTTATGGTCAGTGAGGAAACCTCGTGGTGTGAGCAGTACTGAAATGAATCCACCTTAGGACCCCTCGGGCATGTGGAAGCGCTGGCGAATCCGGATCCTGCTCTTTCTGGCCGTTCTCGGCCCCGGATTCATCACCGCCAATGTCGATAACGACTCCGGCGGCATCTTCACCTACTCCCAGGCCGGCGCGCAGTACGGGTACACGCTGCTATGGACCATGATTCCCATCACCATCGCGCTGATCGTGGTGCAGGAGATGTGCGCGCGCATGGGGGTGGTGACGGGCAAGGGACTGAGCGACCTGATCCGCGAGGAGTTCGGGCTGCGCCTCACCTTTGTGCTGATGGTGCTGCTGGTGGTGGTGAACTACACCAACGTGGTGACCGAGTTCATCGGCATCGCCGGCTCCCTGCACCTGTTTCATGTGGCCAAGTTCATCTCCGTGCCCATCTGCGCGGTGCTGGTGTGGGCGCTGGTGCTGCGTGGCGACTACAAAAGCACGGAAAAAATCTTCCTGGTTGCTTCGCTGGTCTATATCGCCTACATCTTTGCCGGGGTGCTGTCGCAGCCCAACTGGCACGAAGCGCTGATGGCCACCGTCCAACTGCCATCCAAGTCCGTCTGGCGAGACAAAGCGTACATTTACATGGCCATCGGCGTCGTGGGCACCACCATCGCTCCGTGGATGCAGTTCTACCTGCAATCGTCGGTGGTGGAGAAAGGCATTCCCGTGAAGGATTACGGAGCCTCGCGTCTCGATGTGATCGTGGGCTGCTTCTTCACCGACATCATCGCCTGGTTCATCGTGGTGGCCTGCGCAGCCACGCTCTTCGTGCACGGCATGGGCGCCATCCAGGTGGCCGCGGACGCTGCCGAGGCCATGCGCCCGCTGGCCGGCGATTACGCCTTCATCCTCTTCGCCTTCGGGCTCTTCAACGCGTCGCTCTTCGCCGCGTCCATCCTGCCCATCTCCACGGCGTATACGGTTTGCGAGGGGCTGGGCGTGGAATCGGGCGTGGACAAGAACTTCAAGGAAGCGCCGTTCTTCTACTGGCTCTACACGCTGCTGATTGTGGGCGGCGCCGTCACCGTGCTGCTGCTGCCCGACTCGCAACTGATCAACGTGGCCATTCTCTCCCAGGTGCTGAACGGGGTTCTGTTGCCGGTGGTCATCATTCTCATGCTGCTCTTGATCAACCGCAGCGACCTGATGGGCGAGCACAAAAACTCGCGCCTGTGGAACTGGATCGCCTGGGGCACCAGCATTATTGTGATCGGCATGACGCTGGCAATGCTGTGGGGGATGATGCCCGGGCACTGAGGGGGCAATATGGATCAGGAATTCCTTGGTGATTCATACGATTTGGTCAAGCGATTCTGGGCGGAGAATCTCTCTTCTATAGCGCCGATCTACGCCGACGAGAGGTTTGTACCTAAGGAAATTCGCGATGACTATACTCGGATGACGCGAATCCCAATTTTTCATGATTCGGTGCCGCATCCGTTCGCCATATTCCTTGACCCTTGCACCGGAATTCCACGTATAACGAACGCTGCTCGAAAGCCGACTAAAAAGTACGCTCCATTGCCGTTCATCATCGAAGTATTTGAAGAGCACCACCCCGATTTTCTAATCTGTTTCGACCAGGGCTTTGGCTTCAACGATTGTAAAGAAGTATGTATGGCAGAGAAGATGAGCACACTGATTTCTAATGGATTGTGCGTCTTTTATTACACCTCCCACGCGAATTTTCTCTTCGTTTCCGAATCCTCTGAAATCATCGATTCGATCAAGAATCAGTTACTAAGGCTGGGGATACCGACGAAAAGATTGAGACTTCATGAGAAGTCTCAATAACGCGCGCGTTTATCTCAAGAGAATTTTGCAGGTCTGTTGCAGATGGTTTTCACGCCCCGGCCAGCCGCTTGAGCCGAATGCCGTCCGCGGGAATCTGCGCCAAATCGTACTGAGCCTGCTGCGTAATCCAACTTTCCGCGCTGCCGCCAAAGATATGTAGCGCCGGCCTCCAGACCGGCTGTCGTGAGGGCGTCCACGCCCGCATCTCTCCCGCCGGCGTAAAATCCACTCCTATGGCCAAGCCAGTCTCTCCGTCGCGACCCGCAACCGCCGCCACCGTGCAAGGCGCGGTCCAACCTGGCTTCGGAGAAGTGTTGATTCGACAGCGTGGCCGCCTGCCCCATTGGGAGAAGGAATCAGGACTGTACTTCATTACGTTCCATCTCGCAGACTCCTTGCCGCGGCCTGTACTCGAGAAGATGACGGAGCGCCACCGCATTCTGGAGGCGGCAAAGCGTTCCGGCGCGCATCTGCTGCCGGGTCAGAAGGTTCTGGTCGCGGAATACAGTCCGGCAAAAATCGAAGAATACTTCGACAGTGGTATGGGCGCGTGCTTTCTTCGCGATCCCCGGATCGGTGAGCTGGTGGCGAACGCACTGCGCCTCTGGGATGGAAAGCGGTATAGTCTGGTAGCTTGGTGCGTCATGCCGAACCATGTTCATGTCGTCTGCCGGTTGCTACCGGGACGGGAATTGGCCGTCGTGCTGCGGAGCTGGAAATCGTATACGGCGAGAATGGCGAACCGGATTCTGGGGCGCAGCGGGGATTTTTGGCAGCGGGAGTACTACGACCGGTTGATTCGAGACGGAGATGAGTTCGAGCGCGCTGTCCGCTATGTGATGAGCAATCCAGAACGGGCGGGGCTGAAGAAATGGAGTTGGGTTTGGGGTGCGGGCGTGGACGCCCGCACGACAGCCGGTCTGGAGACCGGCGCTACAAATCTGGAAACCCGCGGCACTTGACGACTGACGACTGACAACTAACGACTGTGAACTGCCTTTACAGCAGCTTGCCGGCGGCCAAATCCCGGATCAACCCGCGATCCGCCGCCAGGAAGTCGTAGCCGGTCAGGTCTCCGAGCTTGACCCAGCGGACCTGCTGGTAGATCTGGTTGTCGATCTCGCCCGTGAACTCGCGGACAGTGAAGAACTGCAAGTCCACGGCGCCGCCATGGCGGTAGTGGTGGCGGATACGCGTGACGGGAGGGCCGATGTCGGCGTGGATGCCAAGTTCCTCGGCCAGCTCGCGGGCCAGCGCCTGCTGGGGGCTCTCGCCGGGCTCAATCTTGCCGCCGGGAAACTCCCAGAGCGAGGCCATGGGCTGATCAGGACGGCGCTGGCCGATCAGAACCTCATCGGCGCGCACGATCAGAGCGGCGGCCACGAAGCGAAGGGCTGGACCGGCAGGACGAGGCCGGACGTTGGGCTGGCTTTCTGCCACTCCCCTAGTGTAAACGAAACAAAAGAGATAAGAATACGGATTCGGCGGCGTCGGGCGAGTCGAATCCATTCCCCGCGAACACGTGAATGGGGTAACCCGGGGCTAAACAGGTTGCGGAAAAAGAACTGATTCTGGTCGAAATTCCCGGAAGGCACGCCTCAGGGCCTTTACAGGTTGCGGAAAAAGGAGCCAAGGCCATCACTGTTTCTCCACAGGGATTTGGTTTAAGTAAGAAGTATGCGCGGAGACGACAAGCAGCAGGCAGCGATGTTCAGTTATGTAACCTTGGAGCAACGGATTCCGTTGGATCATCCGGCGCGTCAGATTCGCACGTTGGCCGACCGGGCCTTGCAACGGTTGGATGCCGAGTTCGACAAGCTGTATGCCGAGATTGGCCGTCCATCGATTGCGCCGGAGCGGCTGCTTCGGGCAACTCTGTTGATGGTGTTGTACTCGATTCGCAGCGAGCGGCAGTTGATGGAGCAGTTGCAGTACAACTTGCTCTTTCGCTGGTTCGTAGGCCTTGAGATGGACGACGCGGTCTGGGACGTGACGGTATTCACCAAGAACCGCGAACGGCTGATTTCCGGCGCGATCAGCCAGCGGTTGCTGGATGCGGTGTTGGTCGAGGCGCGTGAGCACGATTTGTTGAGTGAGGAGCATTTCACGGTGGACGGCACGCTGATCCAGGCCTGGGCCGCGGCGCGCAGCTTTCATGAGAAGTCCGATCCGCCCGCGCCGGGCGCAGGTTCCGGCTACGGCGGCGAGGTGTTGTTACGCGACAAGGTCGAGTCGTCCACAGATCCTGAGGCGCGTTTGTATAAGAAGGCCACGGCCGATAAGGCGGTGCCGAGTTATCAGGGCCATGCCTTAATGGAGAACCGCAACGGGTTGGTGGTGGCAGCCGAGGCCAGCCAGTCGGCCGCCGATGCGGAACTGGACACGGCGTTGGCGCTGCTGGACCGGGCCGCGCCCGCCATGGGGCAACGCAGGCCGGAGCAAAAGATTACTCTGGGGGCCGATACGGGTTATCAGGAGAAGGGATTCGTGAGTGCCCTTCGGGAGCGCGAAGTTGCTCCGCACGTCAGCGAATACGTGAAGGGCAACCTGGGCAGGAACAGCTTGACAGAAGCAGAACGGGGCGACGAGCGGCAGTCGATCAGCCAGCGCAAACGCAAGCTGATCGAACGAGTCTTCGGCTGGAGCAAGTTGGACCGCCCGCTGCGCCAGACCAAGTTGCGCGGACTGAAGCGAGTGGATTGGTTCTACCGGCTGACCATCGCGGCGTACAACTTGGTGCGCATGCGGAGACTGATTCCGATTCAAGTCGTGGTCTGTTAGGGCCGAAGTGTGTCTGGAGGCCGATAAAACGGCCTTCAGGCACAAAATATCAACCGATCTTCAGCGAAAAGGGCGCTTGAAGACGCGAACAACGGCCACAAAAGCAACATCGGCCTGAGAAACGGGCCTTTTTCCGCAACCTGTTTAGGCCCCGCTGATTCTGTGGCCGTTATGCCGGGACTAACGTCCCTGCCTACCAGTCCCGGCCTACCGCCCGTGCGAGTTTTTCCGCAAGCTGTGAAGTCGTGCCCTTTTTACAAAACATTTCGCAGAGCGAGTTTTTCCGCTCGCCGCGGCGAGTGAGGTCGTGCCCTTTCAAAACTTTGCCTTCGTGTAAACAACCTCCAGAAACTCCACATCTAAGGCAGGATGGTCATGTCGGTGCGAAAGACGTGATAGTTGGTGAACGAGATATCGTTGAGTTGCGTTTGCAGGGGGCCGGAATAGTTGGGATCGGGAGTCGCTTCCGCCACCGGTATCTTAGAAATCGCAACGCCCTTCACCGGGCAGATGTAGGTTCTGCCGCCAATCGCGACCGGCGCGTAGCTCACCATCATGTCCGCCTGGAACCGCTGATAGGGCGGTTTGGGGTCGGCGATCACGGTCAGGCGCAGGATGGCGCCTGTCGCGGGGTCGATGGCGATTTCGCCATGGTAAGCTGGATGCAAATCGATGGACGGGTGAAAATTAGGGAACAGCACAGTGTAGTGCGACTGACTCCGCGGCACTGAGTAGCGGAAAACGGCTTCGGGATTCGGGGACCGCTGCTCCCAGTATCCCCACTCCAGTTTGCCGTGGACCGCGTCGCCAAGAACGACGGAAAGAATCGGTCCGAACTCTCCACTGGTGGTGAATCCTTCCGCAGTTTGGGGCTTACTTTCGACGGCGGAGTTTACGGCCGGTACCTCTGTTCCGTCGCGGTAGGTGACCACGATGCTCCAATGGTTGGCAAGATGGAGCGGCGCAGGCGCTGGCAGAGATTGCTCGCTTTCACCCGAAGAGGTGGGGGTGATCCGGGGCGAAGGGCTCCGCGATTCGCCAGTCATCACATAGGCCCCCGGCACGCTAATTGATTGCGGATTCGAAGATTGCTCCGGCATGTCCTCAAAATAGAGCGTCTCACGGGTGGCGAAGAAATCGGGTAGCTTGCTGATGGTTTTGGCCGCATATTTGACGGCGCTAGAAAGCATGGCGACCTGCGATTGGAGGCCGGGCGGCGGGGTTCTCAAGATCTGGTTTTGAGGAAGAGCCAAGAACTGCGAAGCATCGGCGAGCGCGAGCAATGCATCGCGGGTGTGGGCGGCAGAAAAGCCGGCCTGCCAATGCGCAAGTTCTGTTGGAGTGGCGCGTTCGGACAGCCGCCGACCGGCGATTTCCCGGGCTAGCTTGGTGTCGGATTTACGCCGTGCTCCGGTCAGCCATTGGTTCATCTGGTCGACGGTGACGGACTTCGCCGCGAGCGCCGGTAGAGCGAACCCCGCCAGCAGGAGCCAAGCAAATTTCCTCATCGCGTGCGCCACATTGGGGGAAAACGTAGCACAGATGCAGGAGCAGGTGCAACGTAGATTGGGGTTCAGCGCGAATGTGACCAGATGCCCCACATAGAACCCAGGGATCGGTTTGCGGCGAGCGATAAAGGGAATTCGGGCTTTTTAAGGCAAATTCAGAGTTTCTATAGCGCCGCCGAGAACGTGCAGGGTGGCTTTTACTTCCACCCCAGCGACGAAGACCCGTTGCTGGGGACCCCGGAGAGGAAAAAGCCGCTGAGCCGCATCAGCTCACCTTACAGCAACTCTGAATTTGCTCTAGCGGGCAAATGACCGTCGCCGAGCGCCCAACAGCACGAGAACCGGAGGGGCGAACGGGAAAGGTTGTGGAAGAGGCGGAAAACAAAGACCGTCTCCCGCATTTCCCCTCCGAGTGCCGCTGCTGCTACGGCTGGCAGTATGCTCACTTTCGACCTTCTGTTACCGGTTCACCCGCTACAAAGCCAGAATTCCCAAAAAACAAGACCGCGGGTGGAGGTAAAGGGGGGGCATATTGGCCAGCAGGCGAGAGGCAAAATGGAAATTGCGGCTGAGTAGCTTCTTCAGGTTCCCGGTCAAGGATATTCGCCAGGCCAAGCAGTGCAGTCGAGGCGCAGGCCGGGCACCTTCCTGAGCAATTACCAACGCAACCGCAGTTCGGACAAAGGTAGGCTGACGCCAAGGGGATATGCAGCATCGAGTTCAATTTCATAGTGTCACCCGATTCTTCGATAGTGGCGTTCGGCCGGAGCGCGTTTCATTTGACCTCCGCGTGTTCCTGCCATGCTCTAACGATGACATGCAAGCTCGCCAGTTGCACTTGCAATCGCTCCTATGTCTCAGTCCTTTAGTTAATTCTCATCGTTACCGGTGCGATTACCCGTGGTTACGCAAGTGGTACTCAAGACCAGCCTCCGATCACGCGCTTTAAGCTAAAAACGTTGAACGACTGAAGCTTTTCAATGAGATTCGAAGACCCCCACGATACATCGTTTGTGTTACCTTCCGCCGCCCTCCTCTTCCCTGTCCTCTTGCCCCTCTGCCTGCTCCCAGGCACAAGCGCCGCCGCCGCCGACGAGCCGCAGCATCGGGAGTCTCGCGATCCCCCTCCATGTCGCGGCAATCAAGTAGCTTGCACAGTGACTCGTGGGAACCCTGGAGCTGGTTGCATAAATGCCACCTCGTGCGCGAGGAACGCCTCTCAGGGGCTAAAGCCCGCGTTTTATGCGGCCATTGCGGCACGGGACCCAGAGGGTTCCCCTCCGTGCCCTTTCAAATCCCATTTATGCAACCAGTTCTGGTCTATTCCGGAAAATTCGATGGCCCATCCTCTCCGGATTGCGAAGCGAAAAAAGGCTGCTGAGGTGGGGTGCAAAGGATGTGCGGCGCCTCTCCTGCTTTTCGGTGATTTGGAATAACCGCTATGGCGCAGGAAGGGCGAGCCTAAATGAGCCAAGGGAGGGTGGTGCGGGAGAAGGCTCCTTTAGGATGGATTTTGAAAGGAATATATTCAGCTCGCCGCCGGGACCGGCGAGTTCCTGCCGATGTGCGACGATGCGCGCGCGGCAAGCTCTCCGAGCGCCGGGGTGTTTGAGTTTTGCCAGAGCGCCCACCATGGCACGGCCGAACTTGGGGGTTGAAACATAATGAAGCGCGAACGAAACGCAAGCTGAGGAGGATTTCACCATGCCTGAGGCATGTTCTCACCTCGACCAGATCAAGATCACCAGCACCAGCAAGCGCGTCTGCGAAGACTGCGTCAAGACCGGAGACTCGTGGGTCCATCTCCGGCTTTGCCTCTCCTGCGGCCACGTGGGCTGCTGCGACTCGTCAAAGAACAGGCACGCCACACGGCATTTCCGTGAAACCAAGCATCCGTTGATGCGCTCCATCGAGCCTGGTGAAGCGTGGGTCTGGTGCTATCCGGATCAATTCGCGCCGGGCGAGATCAGCCGCAAGGGCAGCTTCACGGCCGGGCCTTCTTGAAGAGCCCTGTCACCTCAGAATGGCCTTGCCGCATGATAGACGGATTGCGGGCGCGGGCATCGCAGCCAAGCGGAAGATCGTCCGGCGGCTACAACTGGTTCATATTGGAGAGGAATTCGGCGTTATTGCGCACCTTTTCCAGGCGGCTGATGAGCAGCTCCATGGCCTCGACGGGCGAGAGCGGGTTGAGCACCTTGCGCAAGACCCAGATGCGCGACAAATCGTCCTTGGGGATGAGCAGCTCTTCCTTGCGCGTGCCGGAGCGCTGGATGTCGATGGCCGGGAAGACGCGCTTGTCCACCAGCTTGCGGTCGAGGATGATCTCCATGTTGCCGGTGCCCTTGAACTCCTCGAAGATCACTTCGTCCATGCGCGAGCCGGTGTCCACGAGAGCGGTGGCGATGATGGTCAGCGAGCCGCCTTCCTCGATGTTGCGCGCCGCGCCGAAGAAGCGCTTGGGCCGCTGCAGGGCGTTGGAATCGACGCCGCCTGAGAGCACCTTGCCGGAGGGCGGCACGATGGTGTTGTAGGCGCGGGCCAGGCGGGTGATGGAGTCGAGCAGAATGACCACGTCGCGCTTGTGCTCGACGAGGCGCTTGGCCTTTTCAATGACCATCTCGGCCACTTGCACGTGGCGCGCCGCCGGCTCGTCGAAGGTGGAGCTGATCACTTCGCCCTTCACCGAGCGCTGCATGTCTGTGACTTCTTCCGGCCGTTCATCGATGAGGAGCACGATCAGGACCACCTCGGGGTGGTTGGTGGTGACGGAGTTGGCGATCGACTGAAGCAGCATGGTTTTGCCGGTGCGCGGCGGAGCGACGATCAAGCCGCGCTGGCCCTTGCCCACCGGGGTGAGCAGGTCCATCACGCGGCCGCTCGTGCCTTCCTTCACCGTCTCCATCTTGACGCGCTCCTGGGGATAGAGGGGCGTGAGGTTGTCAAAGAGAATCTTGTTGCGCGTTTCTTCCGGCGACTCGAAGTTGATGGCCTCAATCTTCACCAGGGCGAAGTACTTCTCGCCCTCGTGGGGCGGGCGCACGTTGCCGCTGATGGAGTCGCCGGTCTTGAGGTCGAACTTGCGAATCTGCGACGGCGACACATAGATGTCGTCGGGGCCGGGCAGATAGTTGTAATCGGGCGAGCGCAAGAAGCCATAGCCGTCGGGCAGGATTTCCAGCACGCCCTCGGCGAAGATGTGACCCTCCTTTTCGCTCTGGGCCTGAAGAATCTTGAAGATCAGGTCTTGCTTGCGAAGGCCGCTGGTCCCCGGAATCTCCAGGGTGCGCGCGATGCGGCTCAGTTCGGTGATGTTCTTTTCTTTGAGTTCAGCGATGGTCATATTTACCTGCAAACGGCCGGAATGTGAGTGTGGGGATTCAGGCGGGAGATGGACTTCGGGAATAGGTCAGGCGAGATTTCAAAGACGCTGCCGGCGCGGACCAGCCTTGAAGCATTCACCGCACTCGTTTGGAGTATCGAAAATGCCGGAGAAGAGGGGCCGTCCTGGACGGGAAACTGTCTTAAATCCGTTGCCTGATTCGACTATACGCTTCAAGAAGACAGCGTCAAGCGGCGCGACGCCGCTCGACGGGCTGGGGCGTGGGCGCCTCTTCGGGCACCGCAGAGCCGGGATTGGCGGTCTGAAACCGGCACAAAACCTCATTGGTGGTGTCTTGCAGCCGCGTGTTCGGCTTGTGGAGCTTGCGGGTTGCCTTGCTAGCCAGTTGACAGAGCTGGTAGCGATTGGACACATGAGAAAGTGCCCCAAATACCAAATCAGAACGCATTGCAAATCTCTCCTTCGAGTAGGTTGGCTGCCCGCCCGGAACTTCTTGGCCCCGCCAGTGCAGCCGGGGAACCATAACATACAACGGCCACCCCACCCTTCCACTCTCATCTTTTAGACGCACAAGATCTGCGTCCAGTTCAAAATCTTGACGCAGAATCGCAGGTTATGAAACAACCATCGGCCCATCCGGGCCCCCGCATTACCGCCTTCGCATTCCAAGTGCCGAGTCTTCATGCTTCCAGGGAAGACCGGCGCGCCAAACCCGCAGCGATAGCCTTCACTCAATGTTTGATGCAGGAAATGGCAGATAAAGGCGCAGATAAACACACGCCATACAGCCCTATAATGGAAGGCTCTATTGAATGTATACCCGGCTACCCTTCAGGTCAACTATTTTTTTGTAGATTTTGGCGGCGATTCCGCCTTCACCCACGGCCTGCGACCCCAGCAGAGTCTCCTTTGTAAGCTGTTTATTATCAATGCTATAAAGACAGAACCACGGCCAAGAGCCGACTCTTGATTGCCAACCTCTGGGGGCTGGCCCGGGTATTCGCGCCTCCTGCCGCGCCCTGGAGAATCCTTCTGGTTGCTTCCGGCTGTTTCTGGCGCGCCACGGACGTCCGTCCGGGTCGGTCAGCAGCGGCTCTCCGTCGTGGTCTAAACCGGCTGGCCGCCTGTGCCCGTTAAGACGCCGTTTGGGGTGGAGATGAGCTCGTCGAGGCGGATAAGCCCGGCCAGGAGGAGTCCCAAAAAGGGAACCGCAAAGAGAAACGTCTCCCAGCCGGACTTCAGAACCAGATCGCGCACTTCCGGCCTCCGCAGTTTTCCACAACCCGGCTCATGCAATTCTCAAACCTTCCGAAAGGGCCCCACAATTGTCTTTCCCAACAACTTGGGCTGCGACCCGCGGCGCGACCTGTGCCGCGACTCATCTTTTTCTAAAGATCTGTCTAAAAACCGCTGGAGGCAGCCGCTTAGGGGTGGTCAAGAACACGCCCCTTCGACGCCATCGCCAGAATCTTGGCCGACGGCGGGCACAGGGGCACATTGAATGGCAGGGCCGGGCAGAGGCTCAGATAGCGCGATGGGCGGCGGTTCCGCTGCGGCGATTGCGGCGTGTGGCGCGGAAGCCGTCATGGGGATTGCGCTATTCTTGATGAGGGGCTGGGCATGAATCTAACTTTGGGGCCGGCTGCCGCGACAGGCGCTCTTTTCAGCGTCGATGGCCGGGAGCCAGCGGGCCAATCACCGAAAGTTCTTATGCAGCGAATTTTTGCGGGTCAGCGGACGACCTCCAGCCACGATCGTCAATCGAGCTGGGGGTGTGTGCAGATGGCGCGAAGTTCGGCCGCGCCTCCGGCTTTTGCCGGCTCTCCGGTGGGGCGAAGATGACGTTCATTTCCAGCTTGTCACGGCTTCCGGAAGGAAAGTGCCGGTGAAGGGCGGTGGATTGGCACCGGACGGCTGGGGAAACCCTATAGAGAACGGTGAGGCAAGGATTCCGTCGCCGCCCGGAGCTCCACGATGGGCGGTCCCGGGCAGAGGAAAAAGCGAGTGACGAAGAGCACGTTCGAACGCAATTATGGGATAGGTGGCTTGATCTTGATGGGTTTGCTGGCGGCGAGCGGCTGCCAGAAAAAGCCGGCTGCGGCGGCTGGGATGGGGATGCAGGCCATGCCGGTGCACACGGTCACGGTGACGCTGGCGCCGGTGGCTGAGAGCAGCGAGTACGTGGCCACCATCAAGTCACGGCGCTCCACCACGATCGCGCCGCAGGTGAACGGCGCGCTGACCGCGATCCTCGCGCACTCAGGGGAGCAGGTAAAGGCCGGCCAGGTGCTGATGACGATCGACTCCCGCCAGCAGCAGGCGGCCGTGGCGTCGCTGCTGGCCACCGAGCGGCAGGACAAGGCGCTCTACGATTACAACTCCATCGAGGTGGCGCGGCAACAAAAACTCTTCGACGCGGGGATCATCAGCCGCCAGGCCAACCAGCAGGAGCAGCAGACCTATCGAAGCTCCAAAGCCAGTTACGAGGCGGCGGTGGAGGCGCGCAAAACGCAGCAGCAATTGCTGGACTACTACACCATCCGCGCGCCCTACGCGGGCGTGGTGGGCGACATTCCGGTGCACGTGGGAGACTTCGTCTCCACGGGTTCATCGCCCACGGTGCTGACCACGGTGGACGAGAACAGCGATTTGGAGGCGTACATCTACGTGCCCACGGAGCGCTCCAGCCAGTTGCGCATGGGGCTGGACGTGGATCTCGAGGACAACAGCGGCAATTTGATCGAGAAGACGAACATCGATTTCATCTCGCCCCAGGTGGACAGCACGTTGCAGGGGATTCTGGTGAAGGCTGCGGTGCGGCCGGCGCGGCAAGCGTTGCGCAACGGTGAGATGATCCAGGCGCACATCATCTGGAGCACGCAACCCATGGCCGTGGTCCCGGTGCTGGCGGTGGTGCGCCAGAGCGGGCTGTCGTTTGTTTACGTGATCGAGGAAACCGGCGGCCGCTTCGTAGCCCAGGAAAGGGCGGTAACGCTGGGGCAGACCGTGGGCAACAACTATTCCATCTCTTCAGGACTGAGCGCTGGGGAGCGGGTGATCGTTTCCGGCACTCAGTTTCTGGTCAACGGCATGCCGGTTCGGCCGCTCTCGGGTTGAGCGGTTGGCGGCGGCGGAGTGCGCCAGTGGCGGCCTTACGCATAGGCAAACGGCCGCGCCAATAGCTTGCGCACGCGCGGATAAAAGAAAAGAGAGACCGTTTTGTTTGTCGATTTCTTCATTAACCGGCCTATCTTCGCCACGGTATGCGCGCTGCTTATCATTCTGGCCGGCGCGGTGTGCATTCCCAATCTTCCCGTGGCTATGTACCCCACGCTGGCGCCGCCGCAAATCATGGTTACCAGCACTTATGTGGGGGCCGACGCGCAGACGGTTGAACAGGCGGTCACCATTCCACTCGAAGAGGCCATCAACGGCGTAGAGGGAATGCGCTACATGAGCTCTTCGAGCACCAGCAGCGGCTTAAGCACCATCAACGTCACCTTCCAGACCGGCTACGACCTTGACATTGCCGCGGTGGACGTGCAGAACCGGGTGGCCAGCGTGCAGGGGCGCCTGCCCGCGGCCGTGAACGCCACTGGAATTACCATTACCAAGGCCGCCACCAACTTCGTCTTCGGCGCCGGCTTCTTCTCCCCGGACGGCCGCTACTCGAGCAATTTCATCTCCAACTACCTCTCGGTGTACGTGGTGGATGCGCTCAAGCGCGTGCCGGGGGTGGGCGACATAAGGATCTTCGGCGAGCGCACCTACGCCATGCGCCTATGGCTCGACCCGACGCGCATGGCAGCCCACGGCATTACCGCCAGCGACGTAGTGAGCGCGCTGGAAGAGCAGAACGTAGAGATTCCGGCCGGCCAGCTTGGCCAGCCGCCGGCGAATCCGAGCCAGGAGTTCGAAATTCCGGTGCGCGTGGTGGGCAGGCTCACCAGCGCTGCCGAGTTCGACAACATTATCGTGAAGAACTCCTCCAACGGACTGGTGCTCCTCAAGGACATCGGCCATGCGGAGTTGGGCGCCGAGGACTACAGCTCCGCGCTTTATTTTTCCGGCCATGAGGCCATGGGCGTCGGCGTGCAACAACTTTCCACTGCCAACTCGCTGGACGTGGACAGGCGCGCAAAGGCCGCGCTCGAACAGCTCTCGAAGAGTTTTCCGCCGGGGCTGGAATACGCCATCGGATTTGACTCCACAACCGCAGTGGGCGAATCGATCCGCGAGGTCCTGATCACTCTGGGCGAGGCCGTGGCCATCGTCATTGCGGTGATTTTCCTGTTTCTGCTCGACTGGCGCGCCACCATCATTCCCTCCGTCACCATTCCGGTCTCGCTAGTGGGCACCTTTGCCTTCGTCAAAGTCTTCGGCTTCTCCATCAACACGCTCACGCTTTTCGGGATTGTGCTGGCCACCGGGCTAGTGGTCGACGACGCCATCGTGGTCATCGAAAACGTGCAGCGCCACATTCACCTGGAGCACTCCGATCCGCACCGGGCCACCTCCCGGGCCATGGGCGAGGTGACCGGCGCGGTGGTCGCGACTTCGCTGGTGCTGATCGCCGTGTTCGTGCCGGTCTCCTTTTTCCCGGGCACCATTGGCATACTCTACCGGCAGTTCTCGCTGACCATTGCGTTTTCCATCGCCATCTCGGCCTTCAATGCGCTCACTCTTTCGCCGGCGCTTTCGGCGCTGTTTCTGCGCGGCGAGGAGGCTCGTCCCCGGCAGTTGGATTTTCTTCACATCCGCATGGTTTCGCGGGCCTTCGCCGCCTGTATTCACGGGGCTGACGCCACCATGCAATGGATTTCGAGCACCTACGCCAAATCCATTCACGTGACGCTGCGGCTGCGCTACCTGTTCCTGGTGCTGTTTTTTGCGGGCCTGGGCGCAACCGTGTGGATTTACGGGCACGTGCCCTCGGGCTTCATTCCCCAGGAGGACCAAGGCTACCTGATGGTGATCATCCAGGCGCCTCCGGGCTCGTCGCTGGCCTATACCACCTCGCTGGCCAGCCGCGCGGAGGCCATTATCGCGAAGGATCCCGACATCGGCGGAGCATTTGAATTACTGGGCTTCAGCTTCAATGGCGCGGCGGCTAATACCGGCATGATGTTTCTGAACACCCTTCCCGCCAGCCAGCCCGGCGCCTCCGGCCATTCCGCGGCCCAGATCGTCGCGCAGCTCCAGCCCATGCTGGGGGCCCTGATGGCGGCGACCAACGGCGGGCTGGTGGAGGTGCTGCAACCGCCCGCGGTGCAGGGCACGAACAGTTTTGGCGGTTTTCAATTCGAGCTTGAGGACCGCGGCGGCGCCTCGCTCACCGACCTCGACCGCGTGGCCCACCAGATCGTGAGCGCCAGCCACAGCGTTAAGCAACTTTCCGATCTGCTGACGACATTCTCGGCCAACGATCCCGAGGTGCTGGTGACCATCGACCGCGATAAAGCGGAGGCCATGGGCGTACCGCTCTCCCAGATCTCCGCCACCCTCAGCGTCTTCATGGGCTCGGAATACGTCAACGACTTCAATTACAACAATCGCGTCTATCGCGTCTACGTGCAGGCGGACCAGCCCTTCCGCATGAGCGCCAGCGACTTGCACAGCTACTACGTGCGCTCCAACTCCGGCCAGATGATCCCGCTCGATAGCCTAGTCACGGCGGCCAACAGCTCCGCACCACCGGTGATCACGCACTACGACCTGTTTCGCTCCGTGGAGATCGACGGGTCCTATGCGCCGGGATACAGCTCCGGCCAGGCCATCACGGCCATGCAAAACCTGGCCCAAAGAGAGATGCTGCCCGGCATGAACTATGAATGGACGGGCCTGACGCTGGACGAAATCCAATCCGCGGGCAAGGCGCTCCTCATCTTCGGTCTCGGCATCCTGGTGGTTTATCTCACCCTTTCGGCGCTGTACGAGAGCTTCGCGTTGCCCTTCATCATTCTGCTGGCCGTGCCCATGGCGGTGCTGGGCGCGCTGGGCCTGGTCTCGCTGCGCGGCTACGCCAACGACGTTTACTGCCAGATCGGCCTGGTCATGCTCATCGGGCTGGCGGCCAAGAACTCGATTCTGATCGTGGAATTCGCCGAGCAGTTGCGGCGCAAAGGCCGCTCCATCTCCGACGCGGCTATTGAAGCCGCGGAGTTGCGGCTGCGCCCCATCCTCATGACCTCCTTTGCCTTCATTCTCGGCGTGCTGCCCCTGGTGTTCGCCACCGGCGTCGGCTCGCTGGGACGGCGCTCGGTGGGCACCACGATCGTGGGCGGCATGTTGCTCTCGACGGTGCTGAACCTAGTTTTCATCCCCGTGCTCTACGTGATTCTGAGCCGCCTGCTCAAGCGCGGCGCTCCGGCTCCAGCGGCCGCGGCCGAAGCGTAGTACTACAGTTGTACTTGCTCGTTTTCGGAGAGAGCCCGGGCCTAAACAGGTTGCGGAAAAAGGCCCGTTTCTCAGGCCGATGTTGCTTTTGTGGCCGTTGTTCGCGTCTTCAAGCGCCCTTTTCGCTGAAGATCGGTTGATATTTTGTGCCTGAAGGCCGTTTTATCGGCCTCCAGACACACTTCGGCCCTAACAGACCACGACTTGAATCGGAATCAGTCTCCGCATGCGCACCAAGTTGTACGCCGCGATGGTCAGCCGGTAGAACCAATCCACTCGCTTCAGTCCGCGCAACTTGGTCTGGCGCAGCGGGCGGTCCAACTTGCTCCAGCCGAAGACTCGTTCGATCAGCTTGCGTTTGCGCTGGCTGATCGACTGCCGCTCGTCGCCCCGTTCTGCTTCTGTCAAGCTGTTCCTGCCCAGGTTGCCCTTCACGTATTCGCTGACGTGCGGAGCAACTTCGCGCTCCCGAAGGGCACTCACGAATCCCTTCTCCTGATAACCCGTATCGGCCCCCAGAGTAATCTTTTGCTCCGGCCTGCGTTGCCCCATGGCGGGCGCGGCCCGGTCCAGCAGCGCCAACGCCGTGTCCAGTTCCGCATCGGCGGCCGAGCTGGCTGGCCTCGGCTGCCACCACCAACCCGTTGCGGTTCTCCATTAAGGCATGGCCCTGATAACTCGGCACCGCCTTATCGGCCGTGGCCTTCTTATACAAACGCGCCTCAGGATCTGTGGACGACTCGACCTTGTCGCGTAACAACACCTCGCCGCCGTAGCCGGAACCTGCGCCCGGCGCGGGCGGATCGGACTTCTCATGAAAGCTGCGCGCCGCGGCCCAGGCCTGGATCAGCGTGCCGTCCACCGTGAAATGCTCCTCACTCAACAAATCGTGCTCACGCGCCTCGACCAACACCGCATCCAGCAACCGCTGGCTGATCGCGCCGGAAATCAGCCGTTCGCGGTTCTTGGTGAATACCGTCACGTCCCAGACCGCGTCGTCCATCTCAAGGCCTACGAACCAGCGAAAGAGCAAGTTGTACTGCAACTGCTCCATCAACTGCCGCTCGCTGCGAATCGAGTACAACACCATCAACAGAGTTGCCCGAAGCAGCCGCTCCGGCGCAATCGATGGACGGCCAATCTCGGCATACAGCTTGTCGAACTCGGCATCCAACCGTTGCAAGGCCCGGTCGGCCAACGTGCGAATCTGACGCGCCGGATGATCCAACGGAATCCGTTGCTCCAAGGTTACATAACTGAACATCGCTGCCTGCTGCTTGTCGTCTCCGCGCATACTTCTTACTTAAACCAAATCCCTGTGGAGAAACAGTGATGGCCTTGGCTCCTTTTTCCGCAACCTGTTTAGGCCCTGTAAGTTCGCGCACTTTCCGAGGGCTGAAACCCCGGCTCCCTCCGGAATTTGCGATCTACAACTGTAGCGCCAGGGCAGTTATGGAATGCGGGCTTGCGAGGGTTAACGCTTGTCGCGGTGCGCGATCACGTAATCTTTGATGCGGTCATAGACCTCGCTGGGGAGGACTCCGCGCTCGAGCAGGTCGGATTTGGCGTGGTAAGGCCTGAAGCGCACGATGCGCCCCGCCCAGGTGCGCGTCATGCCCGGAACCTTCATCAACTCCTCCACACTGGCGTGATTGATGTCGATCCGCAACTCCGGTGAGGGCGCCCCCGCAGATGTTTTGGGCACGCCAGAGGAATCGCGATCCCCATATTGCGCCGTCGCGACCACGCAAGCGCACAAAATCGCAAACGCCAAAGCCGTCACTCGCACTGTCGCCCGCACGGCTCCATTCTGCACCCGCTCCGGGACCGGCGGCAACCGCGGCCGACCTGGTTTTACGACCGCCGCAACCAGCAGTCACTCAGAACCCTTGCCGAACCGGTATCGGATTCGATCTGAGGTTCCCCCCGGACTAATATGATCCCTGTCACAATGGCTCCTATTCAGCCGGTGCTACCATGGTCGCCATTGAAAGCTGCGCGCCACATTGGCGCGCCTCGGCTGGTGATGGAAAGAAGGTATTTTTAATGTCCAATACGCGTCGGGAATTCTTGCAGTCGAGCGCCGCACTCGCGCTGGGCATGATGGGCAGCGCCGCAACTGCCCTGGCTGCGGAGCCGGCAACTGCAGCCCCGGCAAGCCAGAGCGCCGCGACGCCGGGACCCAGTTCTGAGGTCCAGGTCCCCAAAATGAAGTTCGGCAACGTCGAAATCGGACGCCTGGTCCTCGGCGTCAACCCGCTTTACGGGTTCTGCCATTACAACAACAACTTCGGCAGCGCAATGAAGGATTGGTACACGCAGGATCGCGTTTGCGAGGTTCTTCACCACGCCAGCGACTTTGGCATCAATGCCTTCAACTACGTCCAGGTGGAACGCGCCCAAAGCGACTGGACACGCTTCCAGGCCGAGGGCGGCCAGATGCACCTCATCATTCAGGTCATGGCCGGCGACGATGCGGCCACGCTGGTGAGAGATCTCAAGCCCCTGGCGCTGCAGAGGCGTGGCGAGGAGATCGACAAAGCCTTCCAAGACGGCACCATGGACCAGGAGAGGGAGTGGTGCAGGCGGGCGCGCGACCTGGGAGTGCTGGTCGGCGTGGGGACCCACAAGCCGGAGGTGATCGAGCTGGTCGAGGAGCAGGGTTGGGACATCGACTTTTACTCCGGCTGCGTCTACAACCGCACCCGGACCGAAACGGAATGGAGGCAGGCCCTCAACGGCGAGATGATGGAAATGCACCATGATATCTATATGGAGAGCGACCCGCCGCGCATGTATAAGGTGATGCGGCAAACTCCCAAGACCTGCTTCGCCTTCAAGATTCTGGCCGCCGGCCGCATCTACGACGATGGCGGTGTGGAGCAGGCCTTCCGCACCGCCTTTTCGAGCATCAAGCCGCACGATGGCGTTTATGTGGGCGTCTTCCCCATGAAGAAGGACGAGATCAAAGAGGACGCCGAGATCGTGCACAAGATCTTGACTAACGCTTGATTCGGAGTTCCCTTCAGCGAACAAAACAGCCGGTCCCGGAGTGCCAGCTTCGAAACCGGTTTTTTGTACCCGATTGGCATTCGTCAGGCGTTGCGTCCCCCGTCCCGCCAAAGGAACCATTTGACACCGGAGACGATTTCCCTTACTTTTGGAACAGATGCAAAGCCGCCGCCATCACGGGCATCCCCGTCACCATGGAACCCCCATGCCGGCGGACTGTCATGGCCTGAAGTAGACGGCCAGAGAGATCGGAAAGAAGCACCCCAGCCTGCCGGCGATTGACGCTGGTGGGCTTTTTCATGCCACAAACTCCACTCAAGACAAGGAAAAAGATGAGCGACAACACGGCTACAATCGATTTCGACAAGATGGACGGCCTCGTGCCCGGCATCGTGCAGGATGCGCGCACCGGCGAGGTCTTGATGCTGGGCTTTCTCAACCCCACCAGCTACGCCAAAACGCTGGAGACGGGCTACGTGACCTTCTGGAGCCGCACGCGCCAGAAGCTGTGGATGAAGGGCGAGACCAGCGGCAACCGGCTGCGCGTGGTTTCAGCCACAACCGACTGCGACAGCGACACGCTGCTGTTTCGCGTGGAAGTGGAAGGCGACGGCCTGGTCTGCCACGAGGGCACGGTGAGCTGCTTTACGCGGCCGCTTGTGGCCGGCGCGGAGAAGACGGAGGCGGCTCGTGGCTAACAAACTTAGACTCGGAATTCCTAAAGGAAGCTTGCAGGAAGCAACCATTGCGCTCTTCAAGCGCGCGGGCTGGAACATTTACGCCGACGGCAGGTCGTACTTTCCTTCGATTGACGACAGCGAGATCGAGTGCATGTTGATCCGCGCGCAGGAGATGGCGCGCTACGTGGATCACGGCGTGCTCGACGCGGGCCTAACCGGCATCGACTGGGTGATGGAAAGCGGCCTGGACGTGGAGAGCGTCACCTCGCTCACCTACGCCAAGCAGAGCCGGCGCAAGGTGCGCTGGGTGCTGGCCGTTCCCGAGTCCAGCGGCTACGAAAAAGCCGAAGACCTGGAAGGCAAGATCATCGCCACCGAACTGGTGGAAACCAGCAAACGCTACTTTGCGGCGAAGGGCGTCAACGTGAAGGTGGAGTTCAGTTGGGGCGCGACCGAGGTCAAGCCGCCGATGCTGGCCGACGCTATCGTGGAGGTGACCGAAACCGGCAGCTCGCTCAAAGCCAACCACCTGAAGATCATCGATACGGTCATGGAGAGCGAGACCCATCTGATCGCCGGCAAGGCCGCGCTGGCGGACGAGTGGAAGCGGCAGAAGATCGATCAGATCGCGCTCATGCTGCGCGGCGCCATCGATGCGCAGGCGCAGGTGGGGCTCATGCTCAACGTGAAGCGCGAAGATCTGGGCTTGGTGCTGGCCGTGCTTCCCGCGTTGAACGCGCCGACGATTTCCGAGTTGAGCGATGCAGAGTGGGTGGCCGTGAACACTATCGTCGATGAGCGCGTGGCCCGCGACGTGATCCCGCGGCTCAAAGCGGCGGGCGGAGCCGGCATCGTCGAGTATCCGCTGAACAAAGTGGTGCTTTGAGAAAGTGCCGTATTTGCGCCCGTGCGCCGTGGATCGCGGTACAACGAAAGATGGAGACACTCGAATGCCGTCGAAGGAATCACGAAAAGAGGCCATCAGGAAATTCAAGGAGCGAAAACCACTCCTCGGCGCGTACGCCGTGCGGTGTACCGCGACTGGGCGGGTTTGGGTAGGCGTATCCCGGAACCTGGATGCGACTAAGAACCGATGCTGGTTTAGTCTGCGCAATGGGATGCACCAGGAAAAATCGCTCCAGGAAGAGTGGAACGTTCACGGGGAGCCTAATTTTCAATATGAAATGCTCGATGCGCTCGAAAGGGACGTGCACCCATTGGAAGTTGAGGACCTGCTTAAAGCAAAAAGGAATGACTGGCTGGCTCGATTGGGCGCGCAACCGCTCAGATAATCCGGCACACCACAATTGCACCCTTCGGAACAGGTTCTTGGTGCGTGCATGGTTTCAGAGGATGACAGGGCAAACAGGGGAACGTGGATGAAGCTACTTCGCACCAAAGGCCGCGGTGCTCAACAAACGGCAAAAGAGCTTGCAATGCTGGAACGACGCGGCGGCGCGGCCCTGGACGCGGTCATGCCCGCCGTGCGCCGCATCGTGGCCGATGTGCGCAGGCGCGGCGACCGGGCGCTGCTGCGCTACGCGGCGCAATTCGACGGGCTGAGCGGGCCGGAACAGAGTGTGGCCGCGCTGCGCGTGACTCAAAAAGAGATGGCCGCCGCGTGGAACACGCTAGATCCCGCGCTGCGCGACGCGCTCTCCACGGCTGCCACGCAGATTCGCCGCTTCGCCCGGCGGCAGTTGCCAAAATCGTGGAGCGCATCTCCGGCGCAGGGCTTGACGGCCAGCCAGCTCGTGCGCCCGCTCGGCTCCGTCGGCTGCTACGTTCCCAGCGGCCGGCATCCGCTGCCTTCCACGCTGCTGATGACCGCAATTCCCGCGCAGGTGGCGGGCGTTGCGCGTATTTGTGTGGTTTCGCCCAGGCCCGCGCCCGAGACACTGGCCGCGGCGCATCTCGTTGGCATCGGGGAGTTCTACCGCCTCGGCGGCGCGCACGCCGTGGCGGCGCTGGCCTACGGAACCGCGAGCATCCCGCGTGTAGACAAGATCGTGGGGCCCGGCAACCTTTACGTGACGGCTGCGAAAAAGCTGGTCGCCTTTGACTGCTCTATCGATATGCTCGCCGGTCCTACCGAGATCGTCGTTACCAGCGAGCGCGGCGCGGCCGCAGGCATAGCATCGGATCTCGTCGCGCAGGCTGAACACGATCCGGAAGCGCTGGCTATCTTTGTGACGACACGCGTGGACTTGGCGCGGGCGGTCATGGCAGAAACAAAGATACGCAGCCGCGACAATGTCGTGGCCAGTGAGGCGCTCAGCCGCAACGGGTACGTTTTCCTCGCCGGATCGGTCGAGGAAGCCCGCGACATCACCAACCGGCTGGCCCCCGAGCACCTTACAGTCGATTCAGCCGCCGATCTTGCCTGGGTTCAGAATGCGGGCTCCGTCTTTGTGGGCGGCTGGTCTTCGCAGCCCCTGGGCGACTACATCTCCGGACCTAATCACACGCTGCCCACCGGCGGCATGGCGCGCGTGCGCGGCGGATTGAGCGTGAATGACTTCATCAAACTCATCACCGTGCAGGAGTACACGGCGCGAGGGGTGCGGGAGTTGGGACCGAGGGCCGCGCTGCTCGCCGAGGCCGAAGGGCTTGCCGGCCATGCCGCAGCCATTCGCACGCGCCTGCGACCTGCGGCGGGGCAGACGCGGCTTGCGCCCCCAGGAGCCAGAGCTGAGCGCACACAAAGGAGGTTCCGTGACTGAAGCTGTAACATCGCTCTCTCCCGCGCCGCGCGCCCGCGTGCAGGCGATGCAGGAGTACCACCCTCCGCTCGGCAGCCGCGACGCGCTGCGCCTGGACTTCAACGAGAACACGGTGGCCTGTTCGCCGAAGGTGCGCGAAGTGCTGGCGGCGATTTCGGCCGGCGCGCTCACGCGCTATCCCGAGCGCGAGCCGGTAGAAGCCATCGTGGCCGCGCATCTCGGCGCGCGCGCGGAGCAGGCAGCGCTGACGAACGGCGTCGATGAGGCCATTCACGTGCTCTTCGAGACATTTCTTGAAGCCGGCGATGAGCTGCTGCTGCCCGTGCCCACCTACACTATGTACGAGGTCTACGCTTCGGCCACGGATGCGCGGGTCATCGCCGTCCAGGCCGCGGACGATTTCGAGTTTCCCTACGAGCGCCTGCTAGCTGCGATCACGCCGCGCACGAAGGTGGTTGCTATCGCCAATCCCAACAGCCCGTCAGGCTCGCTGGCCACGCGCGCGCAGCTTCTCGAACTGGCGCGCCGCGCGCCGCAGGCCGTGCTCTTCGTGGACGAAGCATACTTCCATTTTTGCGGCGAAACGGTGATGGACCTTGTGGGCGCGCTGCCGAATCTGGTGGTGGCGCGCACCTTTTCCAAGGCCTACGGCTTGGCTGGCCTGCGCCTTGGGCTGCTGGCCGGTCCCGCCGAGCTGATGCGCTGGGTACGGCGCGTGCTCTCGCCCTACAGCGTGAACTCGCTGGCGCTGGCCTGCCTGCCGCCGGCGCTCGCAGACACGTCCTACGTCGATTGGTACGTGGACGAAGTGCTGGCCGCACGCGGCGAGTTTGAAGCTGCGCTCGATGCGGCGGGAGTGCGGCGCTGGCCCAGCCGCGCCAACTTCATCCTGGTGGAAATCGGCGCGCGGCACGCCGAGTTTGTTAAGCGCATGCGCGCCGCGGGCGTGCTGGTGCGCGACAGGTCGAGCGATCCCGGCTGCGACGGCCGCGTGCGCATCACCATCGGCACACGCGAACAGATGCGGCAGGCCGCCGCGGCCCTCAACGAAACGCTGGCCGCGCTGCGGGCTGAAAGTGAGGCGCAATGACAACGAAGAAGAGCACCACGAAATCCAAAGCGGGCGCTTCAGGCGCCGGCTTGGCGGCGCGGGTTCGCACCGCGGCCATTGCGCGCCACACCGCCGAGACGCGCATTGACCTGCAACTCACGATCGAGGGGCAGGGCCGCTACTCGATCTCCACCGGCATCCGCTTCTTCGATCACATGCTGGAGCTCTTCACGCGCCATGGCGCCTTCGATCTCGAACTCAAATGCGACGGCGACCTCGACGTCGACCAGCACCACACGGTCGAGGACGTGGGCATCGCGCTGGGCGAAGCCTTCAACCGCGCCCTCGGCGACAAGCGCGGCATTCTGCGCGCCGGCTACTTCGTGATGCCCATGGACGAAACGCTCGCCATCGCCGCTGTGGACCTGAGCGGACGCGCGGCCTTCGCTGTAGACGCAAAGGTGCGCACGCGGCTGGTGGGCGACTTGCAATCCGAGCTGGTCACCGACTTCTTCGATGGCTTTGCGCGCGGCGCGCGGGCCAATGTCCACGTAAAGACCATGTACGGCCGGTCCAATCATCACAAGATCGAGGCCATCTTCAAAGCCTTCGCGCGGGCGCTGCGCGTGGCCTGCTCGCGCGACAAGCAATTGGGCGAGATGCTGCCAAGCACGAAGGGACTGCTTTGATGCGCGTGACGGTGATCGACTACAAAGCCGGCAACCTCACGTCGGTGCTCAAGGCGCTGCGGCATCTGGGCGCGGAGCCAGTCGTGAGCGATGGCGATCTCTCGCTGGTTGAATCGGCGGAGCGCATCGTGCTGCCCGGCGTCGGCCACTTCGCCGCCACCGAGCGGCTGGACTCGACAGGACTAACGGGCGCCATCCGCGCGGCTATCGCGCGCGGCGTGCCGTTTCTGGGCATCTGCGTGGGGATGCAGTGGCTCTACGCGGGATCGAGCGAAGCGCCGCAGCAGCCGGGCCTCGGCTACTTGGCGGAATCGTGCACACGCTTTGCCGAAAGCTCGGAAAAAGTGCCGCACGTCGGGTGGAACTCGGTCGAAGTTCGCCCAGGAAACGGAACTGCCTCGCGTCTCCTCGCGGGCGTCGAGCAGGGTGAGTACGTTTACTTCACGCACTCCTACAAAGGGCCGGTTACGGATGATACCGCGGCGATCACGCACTACATTGAACCCTTCGCCGCAGCCGTTGAGCGCGGGAACGTGATGGGCGTGCAATTTCATCCGGAAAAATCCGGCGCGACGGGCCTGAAGATCCTCAGCAATTTCCTCGCGTGGCAGGAAAAAGGAGTGCCATGCTGACCAAACGCATTATCGCCTGCCTCGACGTGCACGCGGGGCGCGTCGTGAAGGGCGTTCAGTTCGTCGATCTGGTGGATGCGGGCGATCCGGCGACGCAGGCGGCGCGGCACGCGCGCGAAGGCGCAGATGAGATCGTGCTGCTGGACATTACGGCGACGCACGAGGGCCGGCAGACGCTTCTCGACACGGTGCGGCGCACGGCGCGCGAACTCTTCGTGCCGTTCTGCGTAGGCGGCGGCATCCGCTCGGCGCGCGACGCAGAGCAGGTCTTCGAAGCGGGCGCGGACAAGGTGAGCATCAACTCCGCCGCGCTCGCCGATCCCGCGCTCATCAGCGCCATCGGCGCGAGCTTTGGCGCGCAGGCCGTGGTGGTTGCCATCGACGCCCGCCGCGACCCTGCTGCCGCCGATCCCGTACGCGACGCGCAAGTCTTCGTACGCGGCGGGCGCAATCCCGCCGGCCGCCGCGTGGTCGAGTGGGCGCGCGAAGCCGAGCAGCGCGGCGCAGGCGAAATCCTCCTCACTTCCATGGATTGCGACGGCACCCGCGCGGGATTCGACTGTGAGCTGACCGCGGCGGTCAGCGAAGCCGTCAGCATTCCGGTGATTGCCTCCGGCGGCGCGGGCACGGTCGCTCACTTCGCCGACGTCTTTGTCCGCGGCAAGGCCCATGCCGCGCTCGCGGCCAGCATCTTTCACTTCGGCGTCTCCAGCGCTCGTTCGCTTAAGCAGGAGCTGGCGCAGGTTGGCGTTTCCGTGAGGCTTCCGTGCTGATTCCTTCGATTGATTTATTGGGTGGCCGCATCGTTCAGCTTGTGCAGGGCGAAAAGCTCCGTCTGGCCTTCGACGATTTTGAATACTGGATCGAGCGCTTCTCGCGCTTCCCCCTTGTACAACTCATCGATCTTGATGCAGCGATGCGGCAGGGAGAGAACTCCGCGCTGGTGGAGCAGATTGCCAAGCGGCTGCCTTGCCAGGCGGGCGGCGGCATTGGCTCCATCGAGCGCGCCCGCCAGGTGCTCGAGGCTGGCGCGAAGCGAGTCATCATCGGCTCGGCGCTCTTCTCGGCGGAGGGCAAGGTGAACACCGATTTTGCGGCGCAACTCGCGCAGAGCATCGGCGTGGAACAGATCGTGGCCGGCATCGACACCAAGAACGGCCGCATCGCCGTTAAAGGATGGAAGGCGCAGGTCGCGCTCACGCCCGACGAAGCCATTCCGCAGCTTGAGCCATACGCCGCTGCGTTTCTCTACACGCACGTGAACACCGAAGGAACGATGCAGGGTTTTCCCATCGAGGTCGCAGCGCGCCTGCGCAAACTCACTGCGCGCCAGCTCATCGTGGCGGGCGGCATTCGCAGCCAGCAGGAGGTAGACGCGCTGGATGCGCTGGGCGCCGACGCGGTGGTGGGCATGGCGGTGTACACAGAACTGCTTGCGGTTTGATGGTTGTTGTGCCGCTACCTGCGCGGCGAGCCGCCGCACAATGCGGTGCAGGTAGTGCTCTAAGCGGCCTGCGCCGCGCGCCGCCAGTCGCGCAAACCCAGCACAGCCAGCAGCACCAGGCCTGCGTAGAGCAGCGCCGTGGCTTGCAGATGCTTGTAGACGTACTCGCCGATGTAGATCGCGTCCACTGCAATCCACAACCACCAGTTGGCGACGTGTTTGCGCGTCTGCCACCAGGTGGCGACCAGCGAGTAACTGGCCAGCGCGGCGTCCAGGTGCGGCAGGGCCGCGCCCACGCGCACCATCAGCCAGCCCAGCAGCACCGATCCCGCCGCGCCCGCGGCCAGCCCGGCGATCCACCCGCGCATGCTGAGCGGTTCTACGCGCACCTCACCCTCCGCGGCCACTCCGCGCCACCAATGCCACCATCCGTAGAGCGTGAAAACGATAAAGAAGACTTGCAGCAGCGCGTCGGAGTAGAGCCGCGCGCGGTAAAAGACGATGAGGTAAATCACGTCCGCGACCAGCGTAACGGGCCAGCAGATGAGCAGCCGCCGCGTGGTCAGCCAGATGCCAAGCACCGTTGTGACCACACCGGCGATTTCGAGGCAGTGCACGGCAAGGTAGCTCATCGCCGGGCCGTTCCCCGCGCAGGGCGCGCCTGGGCCCGCCGGCGCAGCGCGGTAAACAGCGGACCGCCGGCGCCGCGAAACCAGCGCGCGTGGCCCACGAGCCAGCCATCGTAAGCCATCGCCGCCCTCTCTTCCGAGTGCAGCACGCCCAGAAAGTAGTCCGCCTCTGAAAGCGCGAACTCCGCGTGGCAGAGCGTTGCCATGGGCGCGAGCGCCGCGGCCTCCTCATCCGTTAGCGGGCGCACCGATTCGTAGCCGTCGAGTAGAGCATTGAGATGATCGAAGTGGATGGGCACATCGCGGGGGTGCGCAGGATCGTTCACCAGGACGAGCCACTCCACGATGTTGCGCTCGATGGCGTGGGCAATGTCGTGCACCGCATTGGTGCGGTCGGCGAGGCCGAAGTCGATGATCGCCGTGGCCTGCGCGGCGTGGCCGGCATCGCTCCAGAAGAGATTCGAGGCGTGCAAATCGTTGTGCGTCCACAGGGGCGCCAGCGCGGGCAATAAAGGCGCCAGCTGGGCGTGAAACGGGGCCAGCAGATCGAGCGCCTCTTGCGCGCACCGGCGCACGCCAGTGTGATTTGCGATCGAAGGCCGCGCGGACAAGTAGCGCTCCAGCCCCTCGCTGGGATTCTCTGCGGCGAAGATGGTAAAGCCGGCCAGCAGCGGGCGCGGCTTGCGGCGCGGAGCATCGAACCCCGCGGCGGCGCGATGCAGCCGCGCCAGCGCCTGCCCCGCCTCATGCGCATGATGCGCGCAGCGGAACGGCGTCCATGAGATCGCATCCTCGTAGAGGTCGAGGCCCGGCGGGATTTCTTGCAGCTCGTAAGTCCACTCGCCGGTCTCGATGGCCGTTTCCCCCGATCGTGCAGCAAAAACCAGCGGCGTCTGTGCGCCATGCTCGCGCAGATGCGCGATGAACCTGTGCTCTTCAACCAGCCCTTCGCGATTGCGCACGGAGCGGCTGTGGCGCTTGATGAAAACGCGGCCCCCGCGCGTGGCAACAATTCCCGCCGCCGAAAACGGCCGCGGGCTGGCAGTGAGAATCTCAGCCGGCCCGTCGAAAGCGGGAAATTCACCGAGCACGGCGCGCACTTCATCGCGCGTGAGCGGAGGCCAGTCGGGTTCGACCAGCGTGCCGTCCATGCCGTGCGCCTTCACCGTTGCGCTCATTCTCAGCTCCTAGCTTCAACCTCTAGCTTCGTGCTATTGGCTTTTGCTGTATCCCTTCAATCTCCCGCGGCCGAGGCTAGTGCTCGATCCACGTGATTTCGTAATCGCTTCGGGACAGGTGCGGGCCGGGAGGCCCGCACTACAGCCGGTCAGGAGACCGGCGCTACACCCGGTCAATTACGCAATCACATGGTCGCGGTACCAGGTCTCTGACAACTTTAATTTGTACATCGGCAACCCGGTATCCCAGGTCTCAAAATCGAGACCTGGGGCACCCCAGAGTGGTGCAAAATCAAGCTGTCAAAGACCTAGTAGCTAGTGGCCAAAAGCTAGAGGCTAGTAGCTATAGGCTAAAACGTGTAGTGCGCGTCGAGGCGCACGGTTGTGGGAGCGCCCAGCCAGACAAACGTGTCGCCATAACTCGCGCCCGTGTCGGACCAGTAGCGTTTGTCAGCGATGTTATTGGCGTAGATGGTAAACGTCATGCGGCCCTTTTCACCGCCGGGCGTGTAGCGCGCGCCCAGGTTGAAGAGGTTGTAGTTGGGCACGCTCACCGCGTCGTCGCGCGTGGCTTCTTTGCGCGATGTGTAGCTCCAGCCGGGCATCAGGTGCAATCCGCGAATAAAGGGCACGGTGAGATCGGCAAATAGATTTGTGTGCAGGTGGGGCACGTCGATCACCTGCCTGTTGTTGAAGGCCGGCGTGCCCGTATCGCTGGAGATGGCGCGAATGGCCGCCGCCGAACCGGAGAGCCGCAGCCAGTTAGCCGCCTTTCCGCCGGCGTTCAGTTCCACGCCGTCGTGGGATTCGCGGCCCTCCGACTCGAAGCACAAGTCACCGGGCGCGCCGAACTCGCTGGCCGGGCAAAAGCTGTCGGGGGCCTGAATCACCTTGGGATAGAAGAACGGCGCGCGCATTTGGAAGAAATCCATGGTCAGCAAAATGCGCTGGCCGGGCTCGTACTTGGCGCCCGCCTCGGCCTGCCGCGTGAAGAAGGGGGCCAGAAATTGGCTAGCATTATCGACCCACCACGGTCCTTGCGGCCCCAGCGACAACAGCACGCCGTAGTTGCCGTAGAGGGTGAGGTTTTGCACGGGATTGAAGGTGACCGCATACTGCGGCAGCCACACCGGCATGCCGGTAATGGTGGGAGGCGTAGTGGGGCTGGTGGCCGTGAGCGAATAATTGTGGTCGCGCAGGGAATCGTAACGGCCGCCGGCGATGAGCTGTATCCGGCCCGGCAAGTGCATCCGGTCCTCGACCACGGCCGATGACTGATGGCTGTCTTCCCACAAGCGGCGCGGGCCTGCGGATTGGAGCGGACTCTCTTGCGGCAGCGGCGCGAGGGGCTGATAGATGTTTTCTGAACCCACGTAAGTGTACACAGCGCCGTCCTGCACGATGCCGTCAGGCGAGTAAGGATTTGCCACCGTCGAAAATCCCGGCTGCTGCACGCTGCGCAGGAAGAGAACCACGCCGGCCGCCAGATCGTTAGTGACGGCTCCGGTGCGCACGTGGCCCGTGACCATGGCCTCGGCCTCGGCGTCGATGCGCAGCTCGCCGGGATCGCGGTAGTCGTAGACGCCGTAGGTCCCATCCGGGCAGAAGAAGTAAGAGGGCGCATTGGGCGCGCCGGGGCAGTTAACGGCATAGGTCGTGGGATCGAGCGATGAACCGTAGGCGTAGAGCACGTTGTCCTGGATGAGCGAATGGCTGAAGCTGCCGGCGGCGAAGGCCAGCCACGAGGGCGTGAAACTCCAATCGAAGCGCGCATTGGTATTGAAGGTGTCGTAAGTGTCGGGCGGACCCCAAGGCTGATCGCCCGGCATCGTGGACGTATAAATGCGATGAATGTCGGGCAATGCCGTTCCGCCCAGCAACTGATAGCCGCTGCCGTCGCGTTCCGTCTTGTGCTGGTACTCGAAGTTGCCGTTCAGCGTGGCCTGGGGCGATATCTTCCAGTCCGCCGCGCCCGCGCCCACCGCGCGCCAGCCGTTGGTGTCATTCATGTAAGTCACGATTCTTTCCCCGGCCAGATTCACGCGCGCACCCACCTGCTTCCGGCTGCCAAACAAATGGCCGAAATCGACCGCGCCATAGGCGGTGCCGCGCTGATCGGTGGCCAGGTCCACAGCCCGGATGGCGATCGGCAGCTTGGTCACGTAGTTGATCAGCCCTCCCGCCGAGGTCACGCCGCTTTCCACGCCGGCCAGCCCGTTGAGGATTTCAACCCGCTCCTTATTTTCGAGCGGCACATCCTGCTCGCCGGCGATGGTCATGCCGTCAACCTCGAAGCCCGTGGCCAGATCGATGGGAAAGCCGCGAATCTGGTAATCGCCGTAGTAGCCCACGGGCACGTAATCGTCGCCGACGGAGGCGTCGTTCTTCACTACGTCAGAGAGCAGGCGCGCAACCTGGTCGCTCAGGAGGTCGCGCGTTATCACCGTGGCGGAGAGCGGCGCATTCTTAAGCGGCACGCTGCTCAGCGCGCCCACCGAAATCGACTCCGGAAGATAGTTGCCGTGCACTTCGCCATGCACCACCACTGTGGTGGTCACCGGAGCCGGCTTCTCGGGCGCCGCGGCGGGCTGCTGCGATTTGTGCGCCGGCGCGGGCTGCGATGTTGCCGACACCGGACCGGGCGAGGCCTGACCCTGCTCTTGACGCTGCGCGCGCGCGCCGACTGCAACGGCGAGCAAGAAGCCCAGAGCGAATGCCTTCACTCGGAGTCCGCGGGCGGAAACGAAGGGCGGCGATGAGAGGCGGACAGCGGCTACTTGCATAAGCTCCCCTTGCTTCTTGAAAACAAGGGAGCTTACATTGCCATGTGAGGGAAATGCCCGCTCGGATCAGAAAACTTCCCACGCCGGTATTATCCGGATCGGGTTCGAGGGTATTTCTCAGCCCCACGCGGGTGGAGCACCCCTGTTTCAATGATGCAATTGAAACACTCCTGGCGAGGATTTTGCAAACCCGCGTCACCGGCGCGGGCTGTCACGCCGCACATCAGACCTCGTGTATCGGACCTGGCCGGGGCCATGCAGCCCGCCCGAAGCGACGCCGGCGAAGCTCGGTAGGTTTTGTTTTGGAGTGGTGGTATCTTGGGATGGAGCGGAAGCGTGGCCGAGTGGTTGATGGCTCCGGTCTTGAAAACCGGCATACCCGAAAGGGTATCAGGGGTTCGAATCCCTTCGCTTCCGCCACCTGCAATTCACCCGCGACGATTCTTCTATTCGCCGGCTATTGCGATTGCAAAGAAGGTGTGCCTCGGGGCCGGAGCCCTCAAGGGGGCGCAGCTGGCCGCAGCCAACAGCGGCGGCTTGCTCTACCATGGAATCTATGCCCCGGTTTGCGCGCGGCCAAACGCTGCTCATCGACGCCGACGATACGCTGTGGGAAAACAACATCTATTTCGAGCGCGCCATCGCGGCTTTCATCAGCTATCTCAATCACCACGAGTACTCGCCCGCCGAGGTGCGCGGCGCGCTCAACGCCGTGGAGCGCGAAACCATCCTCGCCCACGGCTACGGCCTTTCCAGCTTTACCCGCTCGCTGGTGACCTGCTTTGAGCGGCTCAGCCCCGCCCCGGTCACGGAAGAGAAGGCCCAGCGCATTCTCGGCTTCGCGCGTTCCATCGCCGAGCAGGAGATCGAGCTGCTGCCTGGCGTGGCCGAGACTCTGGCCGAACTGGCTTCCCGGCACCGCCTCATCCTCATGACCAAGGGCAACCATGCGGAGCAAGCTGACAAGCTGGCCCGCTCCGGCCTGGCTCCCCACTTCTCCGCGGTCGAAATCGTGGCGGAAAAAGATCCTCCCGCCTACCGTCAGGTCATCGCCCGCCACGAGCTCACGCCGCATACAAGCTGGATGATCGGCAACAGCCCCAAGAGCGACATCAATCCGGCTCTCGCCGCCGGCCTGCACGCCGTTTTTCTCTTCCACAAAGACACCTGGGTCCTCGAACATGCCGAACTCGATTCCGCGCCCGCGGGCCAGCGCCTCATCGAACTCGACTCCTTCGCCAAACTCAGTCAACTCTTCTGAGCCGTATCGCGCCGCGCGCCGCGGCCCACGCGGCGCAGCCTCTGCGTGCCGGCCAGGTCCATACGGGATTGGCAGGATTGCGTTCGATCTCCAACTTCCTCCCGTCTCGCGTGCACCGGCACCCGAAGCTGTCTAGGTCCGCCTCGCCGCTTGCGGAACGCATATCCCTGAATCGTCCCGCGGGGGTTTGACGAATTCTTTTCCACCTACGACAATAAGAGTTGCAATCCTGCCGGTGTGGGCCTGTGGCGCAGCTGGGAGCGCGCTTCCATGGCATGGAAGAGGTCGTCGGTTCGATCCCGACCAGGTCCACCAAATTAAATCAATAACTTAGCGGAACCAGCTTCTTCCCGTTTGGCAGCATTTTGGCAGCAAATTTCAAAATCATTTTTGGGAAATCCGCTGCGCGAGTATTCTTCTCTGCCGCCGCACCATGGCCGCACCTCCTCTCTCCAAAAACTATCCATCGGCTTACTGAATCGTGGTTGAGGCGCCTGCCCTGGATTCTGCGCTCTTTTTGGAAGCCATCCATCAACATGTCGTGCATCAGGTTGATGGTGGAGCGCACCCCTGTCTCCGACTGCTGGATGTAAACCTCCGTCGTCGTGGCCAGGCGTCTTGTGCCGCATCATGCCCTGGATGTTCTTCGGGCTTGGCAACTTCCTGGGCAAGCGTTGCCATGGTGCGCCGGATGATTTGAAAGTTCAGCCTCGGAAGGCCAAGCTCTCTGGCCAGCTTGTGGAGAACCCGTTTCCGGTAGTTGCTGTAATCCATGAACCCTCCGTGCCGCCCCGCAAAGATGAAGGCGTCCGGAGAGACGTCCTTCCCTTTCTTCTTGTACTCACGCTGCCAGTCCAACAATTCCTCCATCAGCCGGGGAGCGATCGAGATCGTTGTCAGACTGCCTTCGGTCTTCCCGTAAGGGCGGATCTTGCCCTTATAGGTCGTCTCCTCGATCCTGATGCCTGGCAGCTCAGGGCGCAGAGTTTTCCATCGCAGGCCGAAGAGCTCACTGGGACGTAACGCGTTCGACATCTCAAGCTTCAGCAGAATCCAGTCCCGAAGCTCGAGCTTTTCGAGCGCCGCCCAGAGGTTCTCCCACGTGAGAGTTGTCTTATCGACCGGCCGAAGGTTTGCCGGAGTCCTCACTTTGCGCGCGGGATCTTTCTGGAGGTAGCCCTGGTCGACTGCCTCCGCGAAGATGGATCGCATGTAGGATCGGATCTGCAGCACTCTGTCCTTCGATCGGGTTTTGGCCAGCTGATTGAGGTGCGTCTGAAGAGCGAATTTCTCGAAGTTCTCCAGTCGGACGTCATCGAACGCGTCGATCAGGTCCGCCTGGATCAGGTACTTCTTGATCTTCGCGGTTTCGTCTCTCCAGTCGGCCTCTTTCAGTGGCAGAAAGCGGTGGCGAACGAACCACCCAAAGGTGACGGTGCCGTTCTTGACGGTTCCGTCCACGGCAGGTTGTCCGCTCAGTCTGGCGATCTCGCCTTCAAGCTTTTCCCTGGCCTCGGACTTGGACATCTCCGATTTCAAGCCCAGGACGACCGGCGAGATAACGGTCTTCGGCTGATTGGTTTCTGGATCGATAATGGTTCTACGGAAGTTTCCATACCACTTTTTCCCGCGAACCCTGACCCATCCCTTCTGATACGAGCTTCCCATTTATTCCTCGATTTCTGTGTGGAAGGAATAAGCGGGCCATCTCCATTCTAGCGGCGCTTGCGCCGCAGAACCGAGGCCCTTTCCCGCTCTTTCAGGAACTCTTCGATCCCACTCGCCCGGTACCGCAGAGCGCCGTCGCTCATGCGGATAGCTGGCAGATAGGGCAATCTCCGCGAGGAGTGATCCCAGACCCAATCCTTGCTGACCCTTAGCTTTAGGGCGACCTCTTCGGCGGTCAAAAGGGCATCGACCGCCTCGACTTCCCTCATCGTGAGCACAGATCCCATAACCTCAAGTTCCTCCCAGGCTGCGTTGTCCGGGCCCGGCATGGCCCAGCGAAGTGTGGAAATCTTGGGTCGAAATCGGTTTTCGGTCAAATGGGCGCCGACTGCTGCCCCTCCCTCCGGCTTGCCAGAGGAAGAGTGTCTGCCAAAAGGTCGACACCGCAATTTGCGGACCGGGGCGATTCCTTCTGTCGAAACACACTTGTGGCGGAACCTTTAAGTTGGCGTCACACGCGCGCCGTCGTTCCACAGTTGAGCCGGCGGGGAACGGTGGTACAAAGGGATCAGCCAATGTGCTGCGGGACACCGGTGATGGATAACGAGTTCGACATGGAATCCGAATGGATCACCGAGCTGGGAAAGGCGCGCAGCGACGAATATACGGAGAGGATGCTTGCCTTCGTTCAGGAACTGGAGAAGATCGGCACCTGAACCCTTCCTGCCTCTGCTGACGGATCTTGCCTTGGCTCGCACTCTGATCGTGCACCTGGTCATCCGCTACGGACCGGAACGAGGGATGGCCGAGGCGCGGGACGCTTTCGAAAGCACGCTCGAACAGATGAAACCGCTGCTCGAAAGAATGAAATCTCGCAAAGGACCTCCTCCGCAATGAAGAGAATCATTTCCTTGCTAACACTGTTCGCGGCATTCGGCATTGCCGCAGGTCAGTTGACGGGCTGCAAACGAACGCCACCGCCACCAACCGAACAAGATGCGATTGCGGTCTGGAAGAACATCTCTCGGGGCCCACATTTGCAGGACCTGGTGACTCTTAGGAAAACGAACGGGCAGATGGAAAAGGTCAACGGTACAGAAACCTATATCCTTTACTATCAAGCCTCCGTGAAAGATCTCGTGCAATTGGGGAACCGGGCCCCGGGCACGATTGAGACTTTCACCGGCAACTACCCATTCCAGTGGACAGAAAAGGGATGGATGGGACCGGACAATCACGTCTACCCAGTGCACTGAGCTTGTCTTGCCCGCTGCAGCGATTTGACCGGAATCCGAACCTCTCCTACGCTCTCCCTACGAAAGAGACTTCCTCGGGAGATCGGAACGGATGTTTGCGTCACCATCAGAGACCCTCACCGCGCTGAAGAGCGTAGGCTATTTCACCGATATCAGGACAGCGACCGCGGTTTATCTGGCGGGCCAGATCTGTCGCCCCATCCTGCTGGAAGGCCCTGCCGGCGCGGGCAAAACGGAACTGGCATCATCTACGGCGCGCACACTACGTGTACCGCTGCTGCGCCTGCAATGCTACCAGGGCATCAACGAAGAAAAAGCCATCGGGCAGTACGACAGGAGCCTGCAGGAACTCTATGTCCTGCTGATGAGCAAAAGCACCGAGACGCCGGACTGGGCGGAGATCAAGCGCGAAATCACGAGCCGGGCGTATTTCATGGCTGGCCCCCTGCTCGAAGCGATCGAGCAGAGAGAACCCTGCGTCCTGCTCATCGACGAAATTGACAAGGTCGACTATGCCTTCGAAGCGATGCTGCTCGAACTCCTTTCCGTGTGGACACTGTCGATTCCGAGGATGGGCACCGTACGCGCCACTTCCATCCCCTGTGTCTTCCTTACGTCGAATCAGGAGCGGAGACTCGGAGATCCGCTCCGCCGGCGATGTTTTTATCTCGTCGTTGAACATCCCAGCGCGGAACGGGAAGCCGCGATCGTGGCAAGGCGTACACCCAGCGCGGACGCGGCGACTCATCGGTTCATCGCCGGATTGGCCAGGAGCCTGCGAGCTTACACGCTCGAGAAGTCACCCTCGATCTCAGAGATGAACGATGTCGCGATGGCGATGGAGTTGCTGGGAATCGACCGGATACTGCCTGAGCACAAGGAGATCATGTTGCCCCTGATTGCGAAAACAGAAGGCGACCGCAAGCGCCTGCTCATGAAGGAAGCATTCGAGTCCATCGTCCGCATGGCCGCAAAATACGCCGACCAGATCAACCAAATCAATCCGGGCGAGAGCCGACTGGTTCTTGCGGGAGGCGAGTCGCGCCAATGATCAGAGCTTCGCATCGCTATTTGCTTGCCGCCGTCTGCTTCGCCGTCGCAGTACTCCCGACCGCGCACGCACAAGATCAGGCAACGATGTACTACGCAAACGCCTATGCGGACCACTATGGGGTTCCCCGCGCGCTCGTTGACGCCATTATCGAGCAGGAATCCGGCTGGGATCCCCTCGCGCAGTCGGTGAAAGATGCCGAGGGTCTGATGCAGCTCATGCCGGCCACCGCCGCCATGTACGGTGTCCGCAATCGGTACGACATCCTGGAAAACCTCAGCGGCGGGATTCGGTATCTGGCCGATCTACTCAGCGAATTCCACGGCGACATGCGGCTCGCCGTGGCGGCCTACTACTGTGGATCCCAGCACGTTCTTCAGCGAGGACTCTCTTACAGTAATCGCGATGTCGTGACATACGTGCAATCCGTCCGTCGCCGCTACCGGCGCAATCTTTTCAATCACGCGAGCCAGGTGGCGTCTGGACCAGAAGGAGGACACTGAAATGAAAACCAATCGATTCGGCATCGTGGTTGTCATCACCTTTTCGATCGCGACGAGTTTTGCCTGCTCGCAGCAAATCGATCAGGCTGGAGCGGGAACGCAGCAGGTGGATCCCGCAATCATCGATCTGCCGATCTCCGCCAGCACGGTGACCGACGTACACCTGCACCCGTTCTTTACGACCACCATTCGCCTGCCCGATACAGTGACCTCAGTCGCCGTGGGAGCACCAACCTTGTTCAAGGTCGAGCATTCAGCGGACAGTCCGCGGCTCGTTTTTATTAAGCCGACTACTGCTGCGATCGCAACCAGCAATCTTATCATCGCCCTTCAATCGGGGCAGGAGATCAGCCTGCGCCTGCTGTCGGACGGCGCAAACAGCAGGATCCCAGTTGACTTCGTTGTGAACTATGAGCCGAGGCAGAGTTTCCTGATCGGATCGACAGATCAGGTTGCCGGGAGTTCCGCAACCGATCCCGATCCGACGGCCAAACCCGCGGCGATCGACCTGGCGCTCAAACAGCAGTCTCAGGTTGCAAGTCCGGACTGGTCAACCGGCTACAGCAAGAATGCAAGGGATTCGGATCGAACTGACATCGGAAAGCCGATCCTTGGTGCTCTGGGAGCGGTCCAGGAGCGGGGACCGGTTATGCTGGCCGCTTATTCGATTGAGAACGCGTCCGATCACTGGATCGAGGTGCTTCCGCCACAGGTCGAGCTCAGAGGTCCCAATCTTGATGCAAGCAAGAAGAAGAGAAAAGATCAGGTTCTGGCTGACGAGGTACCGGTGGCCGGGTATCGCTTGACTGCTCGACGCCTCGCTCCCGGACAACGGGCGGACGGCGCCGTGGAATTTTCGCGGCCGAGCTTTAAGCAGAGCGCGGACCATCTGGTTTTGGATCTGGGCACGGCCAGCGCTGTGGATCACCCGCTGCTGCTCCAGTTGCCCTTCGTCGCTCCCGGACAGTGAAAGAAGAAATCAGTTCAAGAAATGAGGTGGACCATGGGTCAGGCAGAGACGGTGCAGATGGATGAAGCGGTCCAAAGGGTAGACCCCGGAACTGCTTCCGCTGAGGACAAGGAGGCGCCGCTCGGATCGGTAACGAAACGGCCATTTGTGCTTAAGAAGAGCCGTGGCTCAGCCGGCGGCAATTTGGCAACGATGCTGATTGTCCTCGGGGCGATCGCTGTCCTTGGAATTGGGATGGTCGCGTTCCTTTCAACCAAGGGAACGCTCAAGAGGAGACTGCCGGCACAAGCCAGCAAGCCTAATCTGGGACAGTCGCAAACCGCGGGTCCGGGCGGAAACCTGCTGCCTAACAACGAGGTCAAGCCAACTCCAAATGGCGCGCCGGAGCCTGGCACAGTGGACGCTACCGACATCGAGCGGACAAAATCGCCTGAGAATCCGCAGACGTCTCAGGAAGGGGTCGGAGCAAATGCATCTCTCAATCCCAGAACTCTCGGCGAGGTGGGGAAATTCAATGAACCGAACACCGCTCCCAATGCGCAATCTCGGTGGGCACCCCCGCCTTACGGAAGCTACTCCTCCGGGGATCAGCAGGCGGGGAAAAAGGCCGTGGATGCGCTGGATGCCCCATCTCTCGTCTTCACAGCGCATGAACAGTCTGCACTCCGCTCGGGGAACATGAACGCGGTGCCGTCTCCCGACAATCTCGGTTTGGTCCCCGGCTACCATGTGGCGGCGCGCCTCGAATCCATGGCGACAACGGCTGTACATGCGCCTGTCGTCGCCGTGATCGAGTACAACTACGAGCGCGATGGAGAGATCATCATTCCGGCGGGAACCCGTGCCGTTGGCAAGATTACGCAGGCGGATCCGTCGGGACTCGTGAATATCGAATTCTCCTCGCTGGATTATCCGGACGGCTCGACCGTCCCAATCGCCGCCGTAGCCGCAGACATGAACCTTCAGGCCGTAAAGGGCAAAGTCACGGGGCGGCAACGCGGTAAGAACATGTTGGTTCGCTCCCTGTCGGGTATTGGCGAGACGGCGGCGATGATTGTGGGAGCGCCCAGCGTGAACAGCTCCTTCAGCGAAAACGACCTCTTGCGGATGCAGGTCGCGAACAATATCGGGAACGCCGGCGACGAGCAGATCATGCAAATGCTTACTCTGGAGCACATCGTTGTCAGCGTTCCCGCCGGCACGGAGATCTACATTGTGTTTGAGAAGTCCGCCGGAGCGAGCATCCCAGGTTCAGAGAAGACACAAGTTCCGCACGACGGGAACGGCCTCAACCAATCGGCCAATGCTGAACGCCAATGACACAGCGAAGTAGCACCTCTAAAATCGAGTGCGCTCCCCTCGGGGTGCTGCTCCGAATCAGCGCAGAGACGGTGATCGACCAAAGCAAGATGGATACACTTTGGCAAAGAAGCAAAACTGCGGACCAGGCTTTTATGGCATTTCGTCGTACGATGAGGTGCAGCGCCGAGTAACCGGCGATTGTCAAAGAAGAAAAACTGCGGACCAGGCTTTTGTTGCAAATGCGGCCGGCCGGGGCGGTTTCCGGATGTGAGAGATTTGGGAAAGAAGAAAACTCGCGTACCAGGCTCTTGTGGCAAAACTCTGTCCCGGTCGCGCGAAAGCGGGACGCGGTCACAGGCGAACGAGGCCTTTGGAACCGGAAGGATCCCCGTCGAATCGATGGGGGAAACCCTTTGAGTATCGTTGGTGCGATCGGCGTTTTTCAGGAGTAATCCCGACAATCGCGCATGATCGCCTGTCAATGAGCGGTTTGCCCTTCTGAAGTCGTCAGTTGGGGTAGTTGAACACGAAAATACGTGAAGCCTTGCCAGACTATGAGACGCTTGCGTCACGAGGAGTCCGCTTCTGAAACGACTGATCATTGTGTTCACCGTCCTTATCGTCCTGCTGTCGCTCGCTGCGAGCTTCGCAGGGACTTTGTCCTACAGGCATGATCGCTATCGGACCGTTACGACGGCTAGAGATGAAACCGTTGAGGTCCAAGATGCGGGCGTCTACCGGTACAGCCTGCGAACGCTCGTGACCGGCGGGATGCCTTGGGACTTCGTTCGCCTGTTCGTTGGCATACCCGTCCTCATTACGTCGTTTGTCTTCTATTTGCTTGGGTCGTTGCGAGGCACGGTCGTGTTTATTGGAAGCCTCGCGAGCTTCCTCTATCAGTACCTGCTTTGGACGTTCGACTGGGCGTTCAATGCGTACTTCTTGGTTTATGTTGGCGCCTTCGCCTTGAGTCTATGCACCCTTGGGATGGTGCTTGCGGGGATGGATCTGGCTCGCGTTCGCGCGCAAATATCGGAGCGCTTCCCCGTCGTCACGGCCACGAGCTTCTCCTTCGCCGTGGGCGGTCTGCTCCTCTTCAAATGCTTGGGTGAGATCATCCCGAGCATCGGCACCAGCGCCATGCCCGCCAACTCCACTGGCTACTACACAATGGTCGATCAAGGACTCGACCTCGGTCTCCTGGTGCCCTTGTTCATCTTCGTAGGCGTCCTGCTTCTCAAGCGGGACACACTCGGGTATCTGCTGTCGGCGAGCACCCTGATACTCGCAATGACGGTTGGACTTTCGGTCTTGGCCGGCGAGTTGATGCTCGGATTGTCGACCGGCCGCGTGAACACTGCGGGGATTGCCGTGTTCGCTTTCTTCCTGATAGCAGCGCTTGGGTTGCTCGTCAAAGTGTTGGCAAGCCTGAGATCGACAGGTTCGCTCAAGACATGAGCAGGGAAGGCTGGCTAGTCTCTCAAGATCATCAGCATTTCTGTACGCAACCGCGCGTCGCATTCTAGCTAGGCTGACCTTGCAAAACGGTAAGAGACCCATCTGAAAAATAATAAAACACCTCTGAGCTCCGCGCCCGATCAGGGTTTCCGGCATTCAGCCAGTTTTGTAACGTTGGCCGGAAATCTCCGCCTGTGCGCTCACGGATGATTTTGCCATACCGGCCAGAACGACCGATCCCTTACCCTTCCAAGCATGCCAGCGGCGTGGAGGCCGCTCGTGTGTGCGGAAGAGGAACGTGACGGAATAGCTGCTGCCTCTTCAAAAGCGCAGTGGAGCGGCTGATCCAGCCATACCTGCCATCGATAAAGCGAATGGTTATTTTGACTTGAAACAAGCAGGAACTCTGATCACTTGCTGCTAACGGGCCGCAAGCAGCGCTAGTACCAGCACCGTAGCGATGTGAAACGAGACGTGCAGAGTGTCTGGCGCGATGCCATTGTGCTCAGGCAGAAAGCGGTGCGTGCGTGCAAAGATCCTCCTGTACCGCTCTGCTCGCGCCGGTTCCGGATGGAAGAGGTAGGGTATCCACCACGCTTTGAGCAATCCGGCGAACAATACACCGTAAGTGATCCAGAGGAGCAAGCGGAGCCACTCCGGGTATGCCGCGTGGAGCCGGGTCGCCGTTCCCCAGAATGCGATCGCTGCAGGAACGGCAGCGACGAGGGTCGTCCAAAGCACCTCCGCCAGTGGATCCGTGTGTCGCTTCGCAGCATCGTCGTTCAGGCGGCCTAACGGAACCCAGTCATGCAGCAACAGAAAGAGGACTACGTACCCCTGCAAGCCGACGAGCGCGATGTCGAAGAAGCTTCTCATTTGAGAGTCAGGTGAATGCAAAGGAAAAGTCTCAAATTTATTCTCTCCGCCCGGCGTTTTCCGCGCAAGTGACATCTGTCATGTGACAGCAAAGATGATGCCAATGGAGAAGCAGTCGATGGCCTTCATCGCCAATATTGATTCAGCAACCGAGATTCGGTCGCAGGTGGCCGCGCAATAACTGGTCGACACGATCAATATCTATGTTTCCTAGGCACCAGGCGGATATTGGCTGGTCTGCCCAGACAAGACAGGATCAGGTGGCGCAGCTTATTGGCCGGTTATCTCCGCCAAATCGCTCATTGAGACTGAATAAGGAACGGAAAGTCGGCTAGCGTATGGGGTTTTCGGTGAGCCAATACGGGGTAAGCCTGGCTACATCACGGGTCGACAGGGTGACGCCCCCCCGTGTGGGGCTTGCGGAGAGCAGATAGTGCGGGTTGGAGCGGGCGTACAGCCGTGACCGACCGAAGGAAAATGAGACATGAGCAAAATTGCGGACCAGGCTTTTGTTGCAACATTTGGGCGGACGGAGCGATTTGGGATGGTGAGGGGGCTGCGGAAGAAGAAAATGCGAGCACCAGGTTTTTGTCACATATCGTCACTGGGCCCGATGGGCGCTGGCAGATGACCGGTGTTTTGTCAAAGAAGAACAACTGCGGATCAGGCTTTTGTTGCAATACCGGGCGGACGGGGCGACTTCGGGATGGTGAGGGGTTGGGGAAGGAAGAAAAATGCGAGTACCAGGTTTTTGTTACATATCGTCGCTGGAATCCGATGGGCGCTCTTCGATCACCGGTGTTTTGTCACAGAAGAAGAATTGCGGACCAGGCTTTTGTTGCAATATCCGGCCGGACGGGGCGGCTTGAGGATGGTGAGGGGCCGCGGTAGAAGAAAGATGCGAGTTCCAGACTCTTGTCACATATCATCGCTGGATCCGATGACTGCGCGCAGATGACCGGTGTTTTGTCAAAGAAGAAACATTGCGGATCAGGCTTTTGTGGCAAGAGACTTGATTCATATCTGCGCCGGCCGGGATACCTCGAAGACCAGTTCATCACACGCTCAATCCGGCTCAGGATCGGGAGCCCATGCGGACCAATTTCGGTCCTTGCCAAGCGTGCCCTCATCGGAAGTTCGCGAACGGGTTCTTTTGGCGCAATCTTGCGCAGGGACGGCGTTGCGATGACCCGAACCCACCCTACGACGCTCACCAAGGCAACACAAATGTCAAAGAAGCACAACTGCGTACCTGGCTTTTGTTCCAAGCGCCAGATGACTGCGTGCTGCCAGCGGATGGTGCGCGTCGCATCATCTATATATAAGCGGCTTCCGTAAAGCGAGGCTGGCCTCCTTTCTCAATCCACAAATTTCGGCTGCGACTCATCTGGCGAAGTGGCAGGTGCGTATCCCCGTTTGCTCGAATCAACGAATCGTGTGACTTTCACCTTCGACGGTTCCCCGTCAAGGAGGCAAGTCCATGATCAAGTCGTTCATGCGAACAGTGCGCGCCGGACGCCAACAGGTGCTGGCGTTCCTGCTCGCTTCCTGTATCGGAGCGGCCGTTCTGGCGCCCTGCGCCAGCATGGCTCAAAACCTCGGCACCACGCCGGCAACCGGCCAGGCCGTGCAGGGTCAGACCGCGTCGCAGCCGGAAGGCGCATTCCTCAATGCCGTCAACTGGCTGTGCAATGTGATCTGCCCTGTGGGTGCCGGCATCGCCGTCGTCGCCACCATTCTCCAATGGCGGAGCGGGCGCAGTTGGCTCCCTTCGGCCGTGACCGCCGGCGGCCTGATCTGCGTTTCCGGCATCCTGCGGCTCATCGAGTACTTCATCGCGCAAGGCCAGGCAATCGGGTAGGTGGTTATGCAGGCGCCACTGGTTTTCAGAGCCATTCTCGGGCTTCTCATGGATCTCGCCATCCCGGCGTCGCTTGGTGCGTTCGTCATGGCGGGCATGAGGTTGCGTTCGGAAGGGGGAATGAACTTTGAGGCCAGTGGCGGTTTTCTGAAGTGGTTGCTGTGGGGATGTTTCCTGTTGAGCCTTCCGGGCGTGAGCCATTGGCTGGTGAACGAGTCGGTTCCCGGGGCGCAGCAGCTTATCATCGCCGGTGCGACTGGAGCGCCGTATACGGCTGGAATCGAACGGGTCACCAACGACTTTGTCAGCGACGTCCTGATTGGACATATCGTCCCAGTGGTCGCAGCATCTCTTGTTTTCAAAGCGGTTCTCGATATGAGCCAGGAGCAGAACCCTTTGGCTTCGATCATCGCGGCGTTGTTTCTTCTTGGCGTGCAGGGCTTTTATAACCTCGCGACCGGGAGCTGGATGCAGACCGGCGACGCCTATGGAATGACCGACATGCTGATGAGCATGTTCGGGTATGCCGCGAACCGAATCAGCCCGATCGTCGGGGGCCTTGCCCTTTCGGCCGCGATTCTCAATCACGTTCGACACCGCCCCTGGGGCGCTCTCGCGGCAAGTGGTCTTGCCTTCCTGAGCGTCAGCGGGATCTGGGCGCTGGTCACACATTTTGCGGGGGTGAGCCTGTGAAGCGCAATGTGCTGGAAATTGTGGCGGCGATCCTGCTATGTCTTGCAGCGTTCTTCAGCTACGCAGCGCGGGTCCCGATTTCGCTGCCCCTTATCGGAACGGGATCCGTGGCAGCATCGAGCCCGGACGCCTGGTCTCCGAATTTGATCCAGATTCCCACGCTTCAGATCAGGTGGCCGCAATTCCCGAATTTCTGCGTCGGCCTTTGCACGAGGGAGGAGTACCTGCAATGAACTACCGGCTGCTATTGCAATCCGCTGTGTTCATCCTCGAAGGGCTGTTGCTTGTCCTCCTGCTCTCCGCTGCACTCCACTTCGAAGCCGCACGACTCGTGTTCGGGATTGCCGTCGCAGCGTTTTGCATGGTTGTTGAGATTTTCATAGCGGTTAGGATCACGCGGCGTTTGTGGAAGTGGGGCGGCCGACTGGCAGCTTTGATCATCCCCGAGAACCCCGGCACAGCCATCTCCACATCAACAGCAGCGGGAAGTCGGGGTGAGGCATGAATGGCGGCTCCTTCGACGCCGGCATGCTCGGGCTGACCAACTGGGTTGGCAACGCGGTGATGCCCATTCTCGCTGTGCTGATTCTGGCGCTCGGCATCTTCAAGTACTCACGCGGTTACCACATCGAGCCCTACATCGCCGGGACCATGAGCGCGTTATCGGTATCCGGTCTTCTGCGGCTGGCAGAGGTTTTCGCGAGCCAGGGTTCGGGCACGACCCAGTACTGGGCGGCGATCCTCTGCCTCGCCGACTGGGTGGGCAACGTGATCCTCCCCGTCTACGGGGGAATTGAAATTGCACGCGCCGTGCTTGAGCTGAGCGGATTCTTCGAGCGGCTCTACATCGGCGACGACTGGATTCGGCATTTTGTTGCTGGTGGGGCCTGCCTTTGTGTATCAGGCCTGATGCGCCTGATGGAGCACTTTATCGCGGCCGGAACGGCGGGGGTGGCGTAGATGACCTTACGGATGAGTCCGGTATCGAGGAATCTCCACGCCAAGGTCACGATGCTGGGCCTTGAGCTAGAAGACATGCTCTTTCTCGCCATGGCCTGCGCCGTCTCCATGCTGGTGGGGCAGTTTGTCTTCCCCAACCGCTATATGTTCTTTCTGCCCATGAACTGGTTCCTGATGCTGACAGTGCTGGTTCTCGGCGTTCCCGGGCTGGTGGTGTTCAAGTACGGCAAGCCACGCGGCTACCTGCTCGATCTGGTGACCTACTACGGGCTGCCGCGGGCATATTGCGGCCGCGCCCGGGATCGAAAGCTCACATCGGATTTCCTCACGGCTTCCGACAATACGGAGGCGGACTGATGCCCAAAACCAGAGCACAGCACGAACGCTCGCTTGAGGATCCTGCGGTTTGCGAACTGCTGAAGATCCGAGACTTTCTCGACAACGTCATGGTGCGAACGGACGGATGCTATGTCGCCGGATTCCGCGTTGCTGGAGCCATGACATATTTCGGCGATGACGATGAACGCAATGAGGCGAAGAGCGTTCTTGAATCCCTGCTCCGGGCCATGCCGGAACAGAGCATGCGCCTCCAGTTTCGTTATGAGGTCGTCGAGAGCCTCAACGGTCTGCTCGACCAGTACAGACAGGAATCGCGTTGCGAGAACGTGGAGGTTCAGGCGCTCGACGAGCAGCGTCTCGCTGTCTGGTCAGAAAAGGAAAAGCAGGGCGCGTATCTGACGCGAATTGCGGCGGTGTATCTGATCTGGGATCCGGCGAAGCACAAGCGCACGTTACTGGCCGGTGGAGCGCCGATGAGCAAGGAAGATCGTCGGCGAGCGCATGGGGGCTTCACTCTCTCCGTTACCAAATCGGTCGAGAAGTCGCGAAAGGAGCACCAGGACACCGTCGCCGAGTTCGAGTCGCTTCTCGCCGGCATCGAGTCCGCAATGAAAGCCGGCGGCCTCGGGCCGGAGCGCCTGTCGGATGGCGATCTCTTTTTCGAAGTGAAGCGGGCGATGCGCCCGATGGACCCGGACCGGAAGCCGCTCCGGGCGCATCCGGCGGAAACACGTTACATCTCTCCGCGCGAGCGCGCGACGACCGTCAGCATTTTGGGTCAGACCGAGAGCTACATCAACATCGACGGCCTGATTTGGAGCTTCATCAGTCTGAACGCACCTCCCGATGGAACCTACCCGGGGATTCTGCGGCAGCTGATGACGATCGGGTTCCCGGTCGTGATCTCGACGCACGTTTCGATTCCCGACCAGAGAACGGTTCTCGACAAGTACAAGAAGAAGCTGCGCAAGATGCAGGCGGCACAAAAGGATTCGAAGGGCAACCTTCGCGTCGATGTCACGGCCCAGGTGGCGACGCACGAATTGATTCAGATCCAGCGGGAGTTGATTGCGAATTCCGTCAAGACCGCACGTGTGGGCATGGTCATCGGGATACGCACCTCGGCGCCGGCCTGGTCATCCGAGCAATACGAGAAAGCGGAGCGAGAGCTGGCGAACCGGCGTCAGCAGGTTCTCCATGTCGTCGCCCACATGAACGGCGCGCGTGGACTCACGGAGACGCTTGCAACACGCCGCATCTATCTCTCGACATTGCCGGGCTTGGCCGAAGATGACCGCCGCGACCTCGATTTGCTCACCCCCCACGGCGCCGATCTGCTGCCATTGGAGCTTCCCTGGTCGGGAACGACTCGCTCTCCGCTGATGCTCTTCGAGACGCCGTACCGGCAGCTATTGCCCTTCTCACCCTTCGATCCCGCGCTCGAAAACGCCAACGCGATCATCGCGGCGACCTCAGGAACGGGCAAGAGCGTGCTCGTCGGGAAGATGCTGCTGACCTGCGCTAGGCAGGACGTGCAGGTGTCGATCATCGAGCGAGGCGATAGCTATTACCACGCCGTCGCCTTCATGGGCGGGGAGATGATCACCATGTCTCTCGACAGCCGGCAGACGATCAATCCCTTCGATCTCGAACCGGGGCAGACGGAGCCCTCGAACGATCACCTGTCGTTTCTCAAGAACCTGACCCGATTCATGATCGGCGACAGCGGCGAGGGCGACACCGACCTGCTCGACAACCTGATCATGAACGCCATTCGCAAGACCTACGCGCGGGCACAGATGCGGATGGATAACCCGATCCCGCTCTACAGCGACCTCTACGACGAACTGCAGAACTACTACGACGAAGACAAGAACCCTCGCGTGAACGAGATGGCGCGGATCGCCGCGGCGAAGCTGCGCGCCTGGGTGAACAACGGGATGTATGCCCGGCTGTTCGACACGCACACCACGATCGACATGTCGACGCCATGGCTCTACTTCAATGTGGAGCAGCTCAAGGACGATCCGAAGCTCGAAGTGGCGATGAGCCTGCTGATCGCCTACACGACTACCAGGCGTGCCCAGGGCAAGACGAACAAACGGTGCATCACCGTGCTCGATGAATGCTGGGCACTTCTCCAGTCCCCGAGTCTCGCACCGGTTGTCGTGCAGCTGTTTCGCACCGCCAGAAAGCGCAACGCCTGTGTGTGGGGGATCTCGCAGGCGGTCGAGGACTTCACCGGGACACCGGACAAGCCCAACGAGTTCGGCGGAGCCATCTTGGCAACGACCGCGATCAAGCTCATTGGCCGGCAGAAGGGCAACTTCGACGTTCTGCGCCACTTCGTTCATTTGAACGAGACCACGCTCAATCGGGTGAAGACGCTGGGCATGACGGAGAAGGGCAAGAAAAGCGAGTTTCTGGTCGTGATTGGGGAGAAGGCGGAAACCACGCACAGTCTCTACATCGTCACCACGCCAATCGAGTACTGGTTGCTGACGACGTATCCGCGGGAACGCTGGTACCGGCAGTGGTGGCTGTCGACACACAGCGAGATGAGCTCGCTTGAAGCATTCGACGAGCTGGCGAGAAGGTTTCCGAGCGGTCTTTCGGACCTGCCTGAGTTGCCTGAGGAGCGTTCAGGCGAAGTAGGCGGGCTCGACAGGGCCAGCGCGAAGGTGCCCTTTAAGCCAAAGTGTATTCATGAAACAACGGAGGTGGGGTCGGCTGAATCCGCGTTGCAGGAGGAACTGGTATGAAGCGGCCTCAGCGATCGGAGCGCATTGCCTTCACGTGCAGCGCGATCCTGCTACTCACATTCCTTATCCCGACACGGGCTTATGCGCAGTTTGGCGGACTTTTCTCCGCGATTCTCGGCACGATCACCGGGCCCATCGGCGGCGCACTGAGCGACATCAACCAGGTCCGCAGCGAGATTCTTCTGACCGAACAACAGGTTCTTTGGCCGATGGCGCTGATCGAGGAGACGCGGAATTACATTGCGACGATTAAAGCCAGTTACCGCGGTTGGATGAACAGCGTGTTCGCCATCCGGGTCAACAGCGCCATTCTCCCGGCATCGAGGAGCTTCGAATCCGAGTTTCTGAGCGCACAGAGCGGGCAGATTCCCGCCATCGGTCAGAGCTATACGACGGAGTACGGTGCTCAGCCAGCGATGGGAGCGGCGCCGCAACTCAATCTTCAGATGATGGATATCGAAGACGCGACGGCAAAGGATGCGACCGAGCAGTCTATGGCCGCCGACCAGGCCACCGCAAACCATGCTCCAGACAGCCCAGAAGATCGAAGACCAGGCCGAAACCACGGCTCCCGGAACCGCGGATATGGTCGCGGCCGAAGCTCGAACGGCCGAGCTTGCCAGCATCGCGATGCAGCAGAAACTGCTCGCCTATCAGCTACGCGAGGCGGCCATCGAGCTTGCTCACCGGGATGCGGTTCTGAAGCAATCGACCACCAACATGCAGAACCTGAATCAGCAGCTACTTGAACCGAACTTGGAGGTGGACAGTGAAGCGCCTTTTCGTCATCCGCTGACTCAGAGGATCGCCCTTGCGGCGGCGGGGCTTGCCATTCTTTCGGTGGTTGCAGTCGAGCCTGCCCACTCGCAGTTCGGCATCGACATCGCCGCCATTCTTGCCGGACTGAAGGAGGTCAACAGCACGCTCACGAGCGCCGTGGCGTCTCCGCTCAAGCTGATCGACAAGGTCGAGCAGGAGGAGCAGCAGTTTCAGCAGCAGGTTCTCTATCCGATTGCGGCCATCGACAGCGCGCGGCAAATGGCGACGAGCTTTTCGAGTTCCTTCCTGAGCTTCCGTCAGCTTGGCTCGATGAATATCGCGAGCGCCCAGCTTCCTTATCCGCAGCAACTCGAACGGCAGATGCTGTCTGCCGACCCCAACGACATAGGGACCATCGGGAGCGCCTACCAGAACGTCTTCTCGCCGTTGCCTGCCGCAGACGGCCGTCCCGCAGAACATCGCTTACCAGATCGATATGGGCGACGCGCAGGCACAGGATGCGCTCAAGAAGGCAATTGAGCTCGACGCATTTGCAGCGCGCGAGATGGAAGTCGCGCAAAAGCTGAATCAGCAGATTGCCGCCTCCGCTCCGGGAACGGCGCCGATGCTCGACGCTGAGGCCAGCGCCTGGGTGGTGCAGGCGAATGCTTACACCCAGATGGGGATGGCGGAGTTGCTGCGTGTGAACAGTGCGAACCTTTCGAATCGCAGCGGGGCGCTCAAAGATTCGACCACGCAGATGCAGAACCTGAACCAGCGAATGCTGCAGATTCTCACGCCTCACTGATGGGAGAGGAGAGCCAATGCCGACAGGGATCTTCGAATTTCAAACCATGCTCACTTCCGCGGTCAACGGAATCAGCGGAGCGCTGCTCGGAACCGAGCAGGGCGTCTCCTATGTGCTGATGACGATCTGCCTCGTCCTTGGGATTTATGAGGCCTATACGAAGGGTGGAGATCTGCGCTCGCTCGCCGGAACGCTCCTGAAGTACGCAGTCGCCGCCTTCCTGATTGGAAATTGGACCGCATTCTTTTCCGATGCGTACAGCGGATTCAACCAGCTTGCCAGCGCAATCGACAGTGCATACGGTGCTGTTGACCTTGCAAAGAATTGGCAACTGCAGCTAGAGGCATTGTTTACACACAATGGATACGACGCGATGTTCAAGGCGATTCCGTGGACTCCGTCCGCGTTAATCACGCTGCTCGAAATTGTTCTTGCTTACATCATCTATCCCATTGCCGTTCAGATCTTCGCCCTGATCTATACCTTCTGGGGCACCTGCCTTTTTGCGATGGGGCCATTCGTCATTGCATTGGCTCCCAGTTCGCTGATCAACTCTCTGACCAAGTACTATGCGTTGAACCTTGGGATCTGGAATGCCTGGTCCATCATCTACGCGGTTTTCGGCTGTCTGATCACAGCAATCCATGCGAACGATGTCAACGCCATCCTCAATGGCGATCTGGGCAGCTTCGGATTGGGCCCAACACTGGGCGCGACGGGACCCCTCGACGGCGGAATCGAAACGATCGGTCTCATCAGCATCATGTACGCGATCTGCATCCTGCTGATTCCGATGGTCGCGGCATTCATCCTGCGCGGACAGTTCTCCGCAGTAGGCCTGGGCCTGTCGATGACGGTTTCGAGGATTACTCATGGGATCTCGCACGGCGCCGAACTAGGCGCCGCAGCGGGACCGGCGGGCGCGGTTGCCGGCGGCATCGTTGGCGCAGGAATGGGGCTCATGGGCGGCGGGATGCCCTCGACATTTTCGACCGGCGGCGCGTATGGCGCGCTCAGTGTCAGCCAGGGCGGCGGTGGAAGCATGCCGCCACCCAATACTCCCGACGATCCTAATATGACGCGGTTCGCGTAAGGAAGGAGCGCATCGGCGATGACCAGGACAAAACTGAAGAACGAAACACCGAAGTTCTACGAAATGGATGGAGCGCTGCGAGCCTACTCGAACCGCAGCATCGTTCTCGCCGGCGTCATGGGACTGGTCGCCCTCATCGCGGTGGCGGGTTTTCTCCTCGTTCGCATGGAACCTCCCACAGTGATCCGCATTGGCGCGAATGGTCAGGCATCGGTCGTCTCGCCGTTCCAGAATGCTAAAAGCCGAATCCTGCCTGCGCTTCTTGTTGGAAGACCCGATCGGGCCGCTGCCGACGACTACGAGAGAGAGGCCTTCATCACGGACTTCCTCAACCGCTATTTGAGCTATGACTCGTACACTCTCTCCCAGAACTGGGCCGACGCACTCAATCGGATGACGGAGAATCTCCGCCGGCAGGCCCTCGCCGACCTTGAGAAGAACGACACAGTCGGCAAGCTCGAACAGGCTCAGGCGAGTTCCACGCTCAGGCTCAGTCATATCGAGCAGAGCAAAACCGAACCGCTCGTCTATACGGCTTTTGGGGTGCGTACGGTTCGGACGGTGAACAGCCAGCAGGAGTCGATCGACCAGCTTGTCGAGGAGTACCACATTCGCCTCGTCAATGTGGACCGCTCCGCACAGAACCCGAGTGGGTTGTTGATCGGGGACTATTCGTCGACGCAGATCCAGGGCGAGAAACGGGATGCAGTGCTGGCTGGAAATGTGGCCAGCCAGGCGGAAGGGAGCAATCAACCATGAGCACTGAGACAGCGCGAGTGATGCCGATGCCCGCTGCGACAGCGGCGGCTGGCGAAAAGAAGCGGCGGCGCAAAAGAGGGGAGGCAGAGAGAGCGCCCGACGGCTCGCTCGTCCTCTATTTCCTTGGCGCCGGTGGGGAGAACGACGGACAACCGCTCGTTCTCAAAGAGAAATTCTCCAACGAAGGAGGCGCGATGGTTGAGTCGCTCAAGCGCGATGTTCCCTATTACCGGGTAGAGGTATGGCGGTCGCGCGCGATTGTGAAAGAAGGATCTGTCGAGATTAAGAAAGAAGCGGTTTCCGCGCGGAGCTGAATGCACCCCGCGGACGAATTCAGAAAAACCGATCGAAAAAGCACCGCTTTCCGATTCGGTTCTCTGAGCCACCTTGCGGGCTCAACTCGCGAGGATTCGTACCGCTGACCCGGCATTTCAAGCCTGGTTAGTTCCCCTTCAACAACGGTCGGGAAAGAACCAGGTCAGCCGGCATCAGGCGGGTTGGCATGGATTCTTCCTGTGCCCAAAACACAAGGAGAACTCTCATGCAAAGTGAAAACGGAAATCGAATTGTGATGCTCGATATCGACACCAACGGACGCATCGAGGAACGGATCCCCGGCACAGGTCAGGAGTGCTGGCTCGATCGCACGCTTCTCGGCACGATGTACCCGAACATCCACGTGGCGCTGGTCAGCGTTCCCACCGAGCCTCTGGACGATGTGGAAGAGGCGCGGGTTGCCGACCGGATGACCGCGATCTCGCACAACGGGATTGCCTACAGGATGGTCGGCGCGTCCGGTTCGGCCAAAAACGGCAAGTACTACTATTGCGACGCCCACCACGAGCCCCTGATTGCCAAACGGTTCCAGCAGTGGCCCGAAGCTGCCATCACGTACTTCGGCATTCTCGTGTCCGACTGCAAGGTCGTGCACGCGGAGACCGAAGCCACGGTGATGGTGGTCAAAGACCTGGAACTGGGGACGAACGACTGCCGGGGATGGATTCGGAAAAGAACTTTCGAGAAGCTCGCACTTCCCGAAGGCCACTTTTACCAGTTCCGCCTCGCCTTCGCCGATACCCAGGCGAAGGGGAGCTTCAAAGTCATGACGGACGAAGTCGCCGACGCCCTGAATGTCGACGTCATCGTTCCGGAAAGCTCCATCAAGCCGAGTATCAGGATGCCGAACGCCGTGGCCAGCATGATCGGCCTCGGTACACGCGTCTACAAAAGCCCGATCGTACTGGGGATCCGGGAAGTCTCGCGTCCCCTTGAGTTCGAGTCGAGCTACACGGTACTCCAGCACGCGCCGGCGGAATCGATTGAAACCGAGATCGTTCCGCAGGCCGTAGAAATCATCGAAACGCTCAAAACCGCGTGGAGAGAGGGCAATCACCGCAAGGTGGTCGAACTCATCGGCCGCGAGGTCCGCCAGGACGACGAAGCAGCGGAGGAAGAATTCCAGCGCGTCGTCGAGGCGGCTCTGCTCGCCGATGGATCGGGCGAAATCACCCGCCATCCCTACATCCACACCCAACTCAGCAAACTGATGGCGCACTGGGCCTACAAACTGATGACCGGAGGAGGCGTCAAACTGCCCGCCTTTGCGCTGGCGGATGACGGCTTTCTGGTTCTTCAGGATGGCAAGGTCCTCTGCGGCGCCGACTGGATGCCGCTCACCGCAGCCATCACTACTCTTCCGTCGAAGCGGGGTCTGTGCGTGCGCTACCCCGTACGCATGAAAGAGGACCTGCTTCCACTCGAACATCTGCAGGGCGAGCAGTTGATCGTCGAGCTGATGGCGCGATTTGGGCTGGACCAGGAAGTTGCTGCCCAGGTCGTGGCCGACCAGCTGACCCTTGAGGGGACCTACACACTGCATTCGGAGACCGCCAAACGAAACGGCGGAGATTTCGACTTCGACTGGGTGTGTGTGATCGATGCGGACCGGTTTCCACGCTTTGTGGAGAGCCGGTTCCGCATGGAGCACGAACATGAGGTCACGAAGACCAAGGCCGGAAGAGCCAGGTCTCCGTGGTTCTCGCTCGAGTTCGTGGCCCTCAAGTCGCGCGGGAACCAGATCGGGGTCATCACCGACCTGATGAGTTCCTGCGTCGCCGGCGGCCGTGAGGACCTGCTCTATGAGCTGGTCTCGGAGCTGCAGCTGGAGATCGACTCGCTCAAGCACAACACCAACGCCGACCGGAAGAAGCTGCAGGCGATTCGGCAGCAGGTTTCTCCGGCGCCATGGCTTGCCCTCAAGGAAGCCAAGGCCATCAATGACAAGGAACTGCCACTCGCGCTCGACGTTCTGCCCACGGATCGTATCGGAAGGCTCTACAACATTCTTCGCAAACACATCGAGGAACTGATGGAGAAGCCCTTCCCGATCGAGCAATTCCGCGGACTGATCACCGGGAACGAGGTGACAGGTCCGATGTTTTTGGAATCACGCCTGATCAATTCCGTGTATGCAGCCGGACACGGAATGATCCAGGCCAAACTCACCGTGGAGCAAAAGGCGCATGAGCAGGCGGCTGAGCGCGTGGTGGAAGCCAGGCGCCTGGGCGACCGGCAACGCATCGCCGCGGAGCAGCGAGCGTTTTCGAAGGCAAAGGCTCGCTACCGCCGCGCTCAGGAACAGGCCCGCGACCAGGCGGCCTCCCTGCAATCGATCATCCGCAGCTGGGGTGACGCGAAGCAGGAAGACCGGGTGGGCTGGTGCCAGGCGCTCCATACGGTGGTCTCGCGCGGCAAAGGCATGGGCTCGATCCTGTTTCACGCCTTTCCGCAGGAGGTGATCGACTCGATCGCGGTCCGCACGGGCGGCATTCGCACGCAGGTGCAATGCCCGACGCAGCGTGTCCGCGTTGTGGTCGAGAACGATTGTCTCTATTCGGTCCGTGGGGAGTTGAAGGAATTCCTGCTCCGCATGGACGGCGGGACGAAGCAGATCGTAAGGGATCGCTGACGGACGCGGCAGGCGGCTGATTGCCTGTGTCGCCAACAATTCGACGCCAGCCACCCGGCGGAGCAGCAAGCGAACGGTTTCGCTCCTCCCGGGGGCAGACCCTTCGCCTGCTGTTGCTTCCGGAAGACGGGGAGAACAGTATGCGGTTCTTCAACTGGCGCAGGACGGACGGAGCGGTACGGGTTTCCGTTCGTATCCAGCGCACACCCGAGCAGTGGTTCTTCCAATGGAAGGTGTGCGGAAGACGACGCTACTCGAAACGCGAACTGCTTGATCTCGAAATGCGGGTCAGGAAGTTCGTCAACCGGTGTCCGGCGACAGGGCCGGCCACAGAGACTCACGCCGTCTGGCTGTGAGAAAAACACTCGGGCGAAGAGGATGGCCGCAAAGGCGTCCTCTTCTTCCGGGAGAAGCCAGGGAGACGCTCTCATGCTCCTCCATAAAGCTGCACTTCCCATCCTTCTGCTGGGCGGAACACTGGCCGCCGCTCAGAACGTCGTTCATCAGACTGTCCACTCCGGACCGCGTCACCCCCATCCACACCGCCCTCGATCACATCAGCGTCATCGCCCTGCCGGAGAGGATCACGCGAGTCGCGGCAGGCAGCCAGGCGATGCAGATCGAGTGGCACGGCAATGACGTGTTCGTGAAGCCTCTCCAAAGCGGGCAATCCACTGACCTGATGGTATGGACCGACGAACCAGTTCTCGACCTACGAGCTGGAAGCGCCCGGCGACGTCAAGCAAATGACGTTTGTCCTCGACGAAACCAGTTCGCCGGTTCCCCAGGGGCCGAGAGCAGGTGCTTCCCGAGCCGCGGATCCACCCTGCCAAAGAGATCGGATCAGATCACCGACTCGGCGATCGGTTCGACCCTGCTCCAGGTCACTCCGGTCACTGCGCAGTGGCGTTCACCCTGCCAAGGATGGTGTCAGCGTCTCGATCAAGGATGTCGTGCGCGACGGCAGCTCCTTCTATGTGCGCTTCGCGGTTACCAATTCGAGCACGCTGCCTTATCGGATCCTGTCGCCGAACGTTTTCGAGATCGCGCCGCGCCAGAGCGTCGATCTTTTGCCCTCCATGAAGGACGAGCAGGTTGCGGCGAAGACCGTGGCTCAGTTCGACGCGAATCAAACAGCGCAGGTCTCCGTGCGGGACACCGACATTCCACAAAAGGACTCTATCGCCTGGCGCAACGGCCGAAGGAGTGATCGAAATCCAGCCGGAAGATGCGGCAAAGCCCGGGATCTATGAGTTTGACTTCGGCGCCGATGGCGGTCACGCCGTCAAGGCAACGGCGGTGCTCTGATGGACAAACTCGAATTCATCTCTCCGGAGGAGTCGCGGGCCCGGCTCCGGATTGCTTACCGGCAGTCCGGCGACGAGAGCTTCGTCGAGACGCTTGCAACGGCCGTTCCTGAACCCGGTTGAGCAGCGAAACGCCAAAGGAAAGCGCAATCTGCATCCGCTGTTCGTCGTTGGCACGGTGCTGCTGCTTCTGGCCGGCGCGACCGATGGCATTCTTCAGCTTCCGGATCCCGGGGCTTTAGCGGAGGTGCGCCATGCAGCGAGAGGTTCACTATCGCCGCCATACCGACGAGCAGGACGCACTGCTTCTTGCCTGGGTGCTCATTCTTGGGGTCGCTCGGAATTGCGCTATTTCATCGCCTGGGACCGGCTCCATGTACGCCCGGCGCAGCTCATCGAGATGACCTTGTATCCGCTCCTGGCTCTCGTGTTCCTGTGGGAAGCCCTGCGTTACCGCGCAACTCGGATCAGCAAAATGGAAATTGCGTGGCCGCGGCCGATTCCGCATGTGACCCGCCGGCAGGACGAGAGAAACCTCGAAGAAGCGCGCGGGCCGGTCTTCAGTCCTGCTTGGCTACGACATCTTTGGGGAGCCATTCTACTGGTCGGACAAGACGCGGACCATGCAGTCGAACGCTTTTGGGATGACAGGCAGCGGGCAAAACGAATCTCCTCGAGACCGTCACCGAACAGGACATCGCGCGCGGCGTACCCATCATCTTCATCGACGGCAAGGGCGACAAAAAGCTTCTGACGGAACTGCTTCCGTCGATCGAAGCCGCCGGGAGGATGCCGGATCTTCGCATCATCGACCCCATGCGGCCCGACATCTCGGCGCGCTACAACCCCTTCTGGGCGCCGCAGGGCAACGCCGAAGAGCACGTTGCCTTCGTCTTCGAGTCCTTCAACATGGAGAAGGACTTCTTCGAGGGCCACCAGCGCGTCTATCTCGAAAACATCGCCCGCGTGCTCCATTACTCGGGAAAGCGGTTCAACTTTCACGATGTCCTGGTCTGCGCCTACGACCAGGCCATTCTCAAAAAGCAGATGAAGGCGGCGCTCGATCGCGTCGACGCTGACCCTGCAATCACCGGTCAACAGAAGCTGACGCTCACGATGAGCGTGCGCAATCTGCTCGAATCCTTCGAGGATAAGGAGCGCGTCTCGAAGATCCAGGGCCTGATTAACGAAATGATGACGTTCATGGGCGACGAAATGGCCATGATTACCGGCCCCTATGACGACCTGCTTTCGCTCGACGACGTGATCGACAAGGGGCTCATTCTTTTCATGAGCCTGAACGTGAACGTCAACGAGCGGGCGGTCACTGCGCTCGGCAGGATGCTGCTTCAGAACCTGCAGCTGATGATCGGCAGACGGTATTCGCGGGCCGAAGAAGGCGAACAGCAGCCGTTCGTCAGCGTCATCATGGACGAGTTTTCGCCCTTCGCTTACGAGAACTTTGCGCACATTTTGCAGACCGCCCGCGGCGCCAACGTCGCCTTTCCTGTTCGCGCTTCAGAGCGCGCCGCAGCTGCTCCAGGTCGGCCGCGGATTCCGTAACGACGTTTCGAGCGCCCCCAATACCACCTTCATGCTTCGCACCAAAGACGAGGAGACTGCCAAGTATTTCCTCAACGCCAGTGCACGGGTGCGGCAGATGCGGCGCAGTATGCACGTCGAAAAGAGGGGTGTATTCAACACGCAGTTCGAAGAAGGAATGGAAGGAAGCCAGACCGAGATCAAGGACACGCTGGCACAGGACGAGCACATTAAGAAAATGCCGGTAGGCCAGATGGAAATGCTGGTGACAGACCCGATCCTTGGGACCATCCACAAACACCTGCACATTCGGAAGGCATCGAGCCACTGGCTGCCGCGCGTGCCCATGAACGTGTATCCGAAACTGCTGACACTGGCGTCGGACACGCACGGCCTGAACCTGAGCTTTCCGACGCCGGAACTCGAAGAGAAAAGACAAAGGAGGCGGAAGAAATGAAGCGTCACGCACTGCTCGTACTCGTCTTCCTGTCGCTTGCCGCCACTGCAAATGCTCTGCAGGCCGATCGCAGTTCGTACGATCCGATGGCGCACCAGTGGCAGACAAAGCAACACAAAGGCATCATCGAAACGACGCTTGCGGGGATCAATCCGCAGAACAGGAACTACGGCTCCGTGGTCGGAGACTGGCGCAAGGAGGTCTTTGAGAACACACTCCATCAGGTCTATTTCTGGAGCCTGATCCTGCTCGGGATGGGTTTCGGCATCTCGCTTACGGGGAATGGCTGGCTGCTCAGAGATCGCGAACGGCGGCTTACTATTTCCGCCGACGTCGTCACGCAGCTCTTCAATGCGTACATCGGCTCGCGCGCTAAGGCTCTCGAAGTGATCGCCAAACACAATGCGCTGGTCGACCGATACAACGCCATTGAGAGTGAAAAGCAGCGCCTTACGGACCAGATTCAAGAGCTGTCCCAAAAACCAGTACAGCCTGAGTTGGACTTCGATCAGGCGCGGGAAGAGCAGAACTCCGCAGTTCAACCACTGTCCCCACCGGCCACGTCTGCCCCCAATGGCTCACAGGAATGCAAAACTGAGCACCCTGAAGTCGGGAGTCTAAGGGCGCAGCTCGCAGAAGTCGAGACCAAACTGCAGCGAAAGACGGCGCAGCTTCAGGCCAAGGACAACCAGATTACCAACCTGCGTGAGCGGCTGAGCAAGGCGCATGACAGCCTCGAAGTGCAGCGCAAACCCAAAGTACAAGCAGTCTGACGGGGCGAGCGCGTGGTGATTCGGTGCCTCAGTTTCGGATCTTTGTGGTGGTTGCGGCCCGGCAATCAGGTTTCGGACCCTTTGCGCTTTTCCGCTCGCGCAGCCGCCTTCAACACGACTGGGTTCCGCTGCGGTTCCCGTGAGCGGCGACTCTGGCACGTCTCCGGGGTGGTGAGGATCAATCTCGCCTCGCACCGTGAGGCAACCCGTGCGGGCACGTTTGAGGATAAGTGCTACCAAAGTCCCGGACCGGAACGGCGCGGCGAATGGAATCGGCTCCTGCTCGGGAAACCCGTTGGTTCCACTATGCGCGCCGATCGCCTGCTTCTTTGCGCTCGAAGTACAGTCATCGGCCGCATCGATTTCGAGAGCCGCTGGTACGACGGGAGCGTAGCCGTGATCGCCGCAAGTGCGCTGCGCGGCGCTCAGGAGACGTTGTTCCTGGCGGTCGCCGGCGCCGAGCTGCGAACAGAAACTGGGAAATGGGAGGTCACATGGAACGGAATTCAGCGCAATTGATCCCGGCATCAGCCGGACGATCGCCGTACATCCACTTCAACAAAGAACGGGATCAGCGGCTGTTGCTGGCGATCCGGAATGCCACCTTCATCTCCCACCGGCAACTCTGGGAATACGTTGAGGCGAACCGAATCGAAACTTCCCGGCGATCCTACAACTGGAGAATCGAGCGTCTCATAAGGGCCGGATTGGCAGACAGGCTGCCGCAGCAGCTCGCCGTTCCCGGGCCCTGTCTACGCGATTACACACGACGGACTCGCCTGTCTCGAGGCCTGCGGAGTGGGATTGGTGAGCCTTACATCGGAGTCGCGCTCACTGGCGAATATGAATCAGATGCGGCATTATCTCGAACTCGTGGCGATTCGGGCGGCGCTCCGTCAATCCGGTTTGCTCCGGGGATGGACGAGCGATTTCGAAATCCGATCCATAAATCAGTCGATTGCTGCGCCGCTGGCAAAGGATTATGACGGTATTGCGGACCTGGAATGGGAGAAAAGGAAGTACAGGATCGCCGTTGAGTATGAGCATTCCCTCAAATCCTCAGATCGATATCGCGCAATTGCTTCCGCCATTTCCAGCGAACACCAGGTCGAGATGATCCTGTATCTAACCTCCTCCGTGGATCTCCTGTATCGGTTGAAATTGGAGTTTGATCGCCAGGATTTCCCGGTGGCTCTCGTCCCGTCGTACACTTTCCGGTCGAACCCTCTTTCGGTTCGGCTCTACCTGACGCGCGCATTTGGTGCGCAGAGAGCTGTTCTGCCGGCCGTACTGCGCATGCTTGCGACTGAACAGGGCGCCAGGAAAGCGAATCTTTCCCTTGCTGGTTCTGCATAGATGAACGACCGTGGACTCGGTCAGCGCTTCAAGTTCGAGTCGCTGACCGGGAATCCATGCGCGCTAAAGGGTAATGGAGATCCCCCGGCTCTGCCGGGGTGGCAGTAGCAGTTTGACATTTGCATGAGTCCATCCAAGAAACTCCAATCGTGAGCCGACCAAAGCGCATGACAAGGAGAATCTGGATGGGCCGAATTGAGAGTCTAAGCCACTCTGTATGGGAGTGCGAATATCACGTAGCATTCATCGCCAAGTGCCGCCGCAAGGCGTTGTATGTTCAACTGCGACCGCACTTGGGCACAGTTCTTCGTCAATTGGCCGAGCAGAAGGAAAGCCGGGTCTTGCAAGGGCATCTGATGTCGGACCATGTGCATATGCTTCTTTCGATACCGCCGAAGTACACGGTGTCGGAGGTGGTGGGCTAGATCAAAGGTAAAAGCGCGATCATTTGGCGCGTACCTACGGCGAGCGCAAGCAGAATTTCACTGGTCAGCATTTTTGGGCGCGCGGCTACTTCGTTTCAACGGTAGGGCGAGATGAGGCGCAGATACGCAAGTACATCCGCAACCAAGAAGCTGAAGACAAGCGGCTGGATCAGATGAACCTGTGGAAGTAGCCACCGAAAGGTGGCCCCAAGCATGTCGGGGCCGCGTTAGCGACCCCGCTCAAGCCGCTTTGAGCGGCTCACAACGTAAAGCCCCCAGCTTTGCTGGGGGATATTTACAGGCGACTCTTTTCTCGGTGCGAATTCCGCCGATAAACGCGAATTCAGAAACCACTTCCTGCGGCCTTCCTTCCGGCCATTCGTGCCTTCCTCTTGTCTGCCTCTCGATTGCCGAAGAACGCGGCAAGCGGCTGGGTGGGAAGAGGATATTTATGGCTATACTCCAAAACACGTCGATTTTGCCGGCAAAGACTATGGGTTCGGCTCTTTTGCCCAAAAGCGGCTGTTTGGAGCGTAAGCGTGATGGGCAACGGAGCAGCAGTAATGCGGCAGACACCTGTCAGGCTGCGCGCTCGATCAGATGTTTCAGGTATTCCAGTTCGCGTCGGGCGTGCTTGCGATCGCGCTCGATGATGTGAAGAATACGCAAGGAATACCATTCGAGGAATCGCCCGAAGGCACCAGCAGGAAAGCGCGTCCACACATGGGCGGACAAAGTCGAGCTGCCCATGTTCGGTTCAATGCGCCAGGTGACCCCTTCCTGAATCGCGAGGTCGAAGCCACAGTAGCGGTAATTTGCCGCCCCTTCCCAGGTTGCCGCGACGCCCGGTATGAGGCTTATGACGGTACCGGAAGCACAAGCTGTGATTCCGGCGACGCGTTCTTCGAACGCGATCTCTGTGCCAACCGCAACCCGTTTGTCTGGTGAACGAACGTCCAGAGCGATGTGTTCAGGGTTCGATTTGAGCCACCAACTTTCGAGATCTGACAACCTTGACCAGACATCTTCGGCGGTTGCACGGATCGAAACGGTCTCAGTGAACTCGAACAAACTGCCTCCAGCCAATCAAAGAGATGCAAAATGCTGCGAATGGAAACCCTTACCCGGGAGGCTTCCAACCATGTCGGATGCCGGAATTGGATGCCTACTTGCGGTCCGTCTTCGTCAGACCAAATCCACGGCGCACCAGATAATCGAATAGCTGTTGCGGGAGCAGTGTCCTTAGATACGGCAGCCACGCTGCGCCGCTGCCTACGCCGTGCCGGAATCGTGGCGCCCTCGACAGAACAACCTTCACAATCACTTGTGCGGCTCTTTCCGGATCGCCTCCTTCGTTTAGCGCCTGTTCCAGGGTCTTTCGAATCGACTCCCGCACAGCCTCATAGTCGCTGATCGAGCTCTCAGTTGCAGGCAATGTCTCAGCGAGATTTGTCCTGAATGGACCCGGCTCAACCAGGGAAACGTGAAGTCCCAATGGCCAGACCTCGTAACGCAGCGCTTCGGTATAGCTGGACAGTGCCTTCTTCGATGCGGCATAGAAAGCTTCACCGGGCTCACCCACCCATGAAGACAGTGAACCCACATTGATAATTCGTCCTGCCCTGCGCTTGCGCATCCCAGGCAGGACAGCGTCTGTCATCCGGACAACACCGAAGAAATTGGTTTCGAAGATGGCATGGGCGATCGACAGCGGAGTCTCTTCGGCAATGCTCACCTGCCACACGCCGGCATTGTTGACCAGTACATCGATGTGATCGGCCCGCGCCAGAACTTCTTCGATGCACCGCGTGACGGAGTCGTCGGATGTAACGTCGAGCCTTAGCATTTCGACGCCATCCACGTCCGGATGTGAAGCTCGGCTTGTGCCGAAGACCCGAAACCCGCTGGCGGCAAGCAACCGCGCAGTTGCCCCGCCAATGCCCGACGAGGCGCCGGTGACGAGAGCGACCTGCTTCGACTTCTCCATTTCTGAGCAACTAACTCCCGTTCGATTCTACGGCCCTGAATTCGAGATGAAGGAGGTTACGGTGCATTTCAGTCGCCCTACCCTTCGAGAACTGGCCATCGGTCTTGGTCTGTTGCGGCCGTTGCAGGCAGCCGAGGAGCACGACGCCCTGCGAAAGTGCACCGCGTATCTCGACTGTCGAATGCGCTCCGCTTCGACAATTCACGCACTGCTGGACCGCAAGCTTGCAGTTGCTTTCCTTGAGCGCTGGCTCACCTTGTAAGCCATTTGCACGATCCTGCCGCCAGGCAATTCCCACCACCGTAGCGTCGATCTTCGTCAAATCCAACCCTTTTTGAGAGGAGACTGCTATGCCAACAGCCTTCGTGTACCGCCGTGCGCTCCGCCGCTTTGCGACGTGCATTGTCTTTACCATCCTCAACCTTGTTGTTTGTGCCCTGATGGTCCATTGGGTCGGAGAGCAGAAAGTTTCGCCGCTTCTACTGCTCCTGATCATGCCGCTGGCGCTCACACTCGGCAACATGTGGCGCTGCACAGTGGGCGATCTCCTGTACATGGACAGCGCAATCTCGTCGGCTAGCGCCGATGCTGCTGTGCAAGCGACGACTCAAGTCTGATCCAAACCCCCAACCAGAATCCGTCCGTGCCCCGCCATTCGGCTGGGGCTTTTTCATTTCCAGCCAGGAAACCCAACGAAGGAGGAAGTGTCATGTCGCATCGTCATCGCCGGTATTCAAAGCGCGAGCTGCTCGGCAGCTTGCACGTGGACTACATCATGTCCGTCACCGATCTTGGCCTGGCGGTCAGATCCAATCGCTGGGATGTGCTGCGCGCATTCCTGGCCGCTGGGGAAGCCCGGGCGGAACGGCTGGTCGAAGAAGAGGACGGCTTTCTGATCCTGCAGAGCGTTCCCGGCGAGCCAAACACCGGCGGGATCTACCTCTTTGCCGAGCCGCTGCAGTCCTTTTTCTGGCTCCGCTTCGATCTGAAAGAGGACACGCTCAACGGCAATGACTTTCAGATTGCCCTGCGGGTCTACCACCTGCTCGACCTGATCGACGGCAAGCGCAGGAAATCACATGGCCATTGTGGCCGGGGAAACCATCCCGTTACGGCCGGGACCGGGGCTCGGCCTCAGCGCTCCAGCTATGGCCGTTGCTACCTGCTAAGACGGGCGAATCCCGGTCCATTTGACCGAGTTTTGGAACCGGGCTACAACAGCACAGCTTGACCGGAAGGGAGCACCAGCCATGGCTCAACTTGTTCGTACTTGGAAGGCGCCGCGACCGCAGCCGGAGATCCTGCCGGCTACGGTCGGCCAGGCGGCCGAATACATGGCATGGTTTGTGAACCGGCGGGCCTATACTCGGCAAACGGACCGGCCAGATGAACACTCCGGCAAGTACTACTTCTACCAGGCTCGGAACAGGCACACGAAAGAGCGGTTGGCGCTCGACCCTGTGGTGGTCCAGAAACATCTGGCAGGGGAACTGACGGTCGGCCTCTATGCCATCAATCCGGAGACCCAATGCTCGAAATGGGTTGCCATCGATGCGGATTATGAGGGTGCCTACCGCGATCTCCGGACGCTCAAATGGGAACTGGAGCAGGATGGTGTTCACGCCATTGTCGAGATGTCCCGTCGCGGCGCACACCTCTGGATCCTCTGCGAGCGGCCACTGCCGGCCCGGCTCTGCCGCACCTATATATATAGTCTCGCCCTTCGTCTCGATGTCCCGATCAAAGGAACGTTCAGGCAGGTGGACGGCATTGAGGTCTTTCCTCGGCAGGATGAGATCGGTGTCTCCGAGTACGGGAACGCGATCCGCGGGCCGCTGGGGATCCACCGCGCCAATATGCACCGATACTGGTTCGAAGACGCTCCAAGCAATCTGGCCGAACAGCTCAGCTACCTGCGGTCAGTGAAGCGGCTGACTGCGGCTGAACTTGAAGCCTTTACGCAGGGCCTGTCGATTCCGGAATCTGTCAACACCCGTTCGGTGAAGGAAGCTGTGCCGCCCGAGATTCGCCAGTCCGGGTTCCAGATCCTCCAGCACGTTGAGGTTCGATTCAAACGCAGCGGCAATTACTGGACGCAGTGCCCGTCGTGCGCGCAGCAGGGACGTGACCGGGCACGGGACAACCTGGCGATTTCGGTGGCCAATCCCCAGTTCTACAAATGCTGGGCCGGATGCTCGCGCGAGATGATCCGCGAAGCCCTGGGCCAGCCCATTCCCAAACAGACCTGGCGGTGAACACGGGAGGTGAGCGTGAAGGAGAGTCGGCTGACCATGATTGCGCGGCGTGGACTGGCGCTACCCGCGGAGACTCTGGAGCAAATCCGGAAGACGGGCATTCGCTGCCGGCCGCAACTGGACGTCGTTTACCAGCAGCAGGCGAAAGCATGGAAGATTCGTGGCGAGGAATCGGGAGGCGCGGTCGAACTCCTGGGCCACTACGTCGGCTTCGTCGGTGTGGACGGCTGCGCAGTCCCCTGGCTGCAACGAGTCCAGAACTTTCTCCCGAACGGTGTGCACGCCATCATCGTGGGCGATGAATTTGTGCGCGTCGAGATGTTCCGATTCGAGAACACCTACGATCTGCTGATTACCACACATTGGCTCGAACGAAAGGACAGCAGGCGCGCGGAACTGCGGAGCGCGATCCTCTTTCTCGGCCGCAACGGCTTTCTTGAAACTGAACTGTGGGGCAAGGATGCGGCTTTCCGCGGTGGCGCCGTGCCGCACTTTCTGACCAGAAGTGGCGAACCGGGGCCGCCGGGGCCGCTCTGGACGGACGCAACACTGAAGGTGACCGAGGCTGTGTGCTGTTGCGGATGCCGCCATTCGCACCTGCTGGAAGCAGCGCTGGCGCCGAGACTGGTCGAGGTGTCGGCATGATTGACTGGCATCATCCGCGGATTTATGAACGGCTGCGCTGTTTCGGCCTCACGCTCTTCACCATCGGCGTCGCCTCACACAATGTCGCGAACCCGCCTGTAGCAGTGGCGGCCATCATCGTCGCAATCCTTCTGGTCGTTCGGCTCAGGATCGAACTCGAAATCGGACGCGACGAAGAAGAAACCAGCCTCGAACGCAAACTCAAGCATATCGATTTGATCAACGCGCTGGCCATCGGCCCGGCCGCGCTTGGAGCGCTGGCTCTGCTGCGCCGGCTCTCGGGTTTCGGGATGTTCCTCGAAAGCTGACAGACGGCGGCATTGCAGTACAGGAATCGGCCCAGCAGAAGGGGGAGGACATGCAATTCACGCTGAAAGCGTTGGTCGAACTCCTCGCGCAGGAGTGGTACGTTCTCTGTGCGTATTTCGCGATCTACGTTCTGCTTGAAATCCGCAAGCATGGCGAGCGGATCGCTGCGCATCGCGTGGTTCGTCATGCGCTTTGGGCGGCGTCTTTCGTGATCCTCCTGCACGCCGCGGTTGTGTCGGAGATCTTAACCCGTCGGACAGGCTTTGACTTCAGTGTCTTCGACTACATGATGGTCATGTGCCTGACGGGAACCACCATTTACCTGCTCGGGGAAATGTTCGAGGAGGTTCCAAAGGCTGCCGAAGCGAAGACCGAGGAACGGCCATGACATCGGACTGGGCGCCACTGGAGCAGATGCTCGGGCCGAAACTGTGCGAGAACTTCATGTTCATGGGCCGGTCCGGGGAACTCTACCTCTACAAGCACATTGACACGCGAAGATACCTGAACCTCGATGCCGAAGGAAAGTGCTTTCTGTACACAGGAAACGGATACGAACCGGAGGAACTCCGAAGGGCGATCGCACATGTATTTGGTTAACACGCTGCAATTCACGCTGGAAAGATGAAGGCGTGAGAAAAGGAGAAGCAGATTATGAGCAAGACGGTGAATAAGGTCCTGCTGCTGGGCAATGTCGGCAAAGACCCGGAGATCGCGTCAACGAACGGTGGAACGCTGGTTGCCAAGCTCTCGCTGGCGACCTCCGAGCGCTTCAAGGACAAACAAGGCGAATGGCAGGAGCGCACGGAGTGGCACAATCTGGTCGCCTACGCGCGCGGCGCGGAGATCCTGCGCGATTACGTGCGCAAGGGGTCGAAGCTGTACGTCGAGGGGCGACTGACCACACGATCCTGGGATGATAAAGATAGCGGGAAGAAGATCTACCGTACCGAAATCGTTGTTGGGGATATTAGCCTGCTGTCGGAAGGTGGGCGCTCGGGGAAAGCCGGATCGGATCAGCGTACGTCGCATCATGACCGGACTGATGAACCTACAGGTGACTTCGACGGCCTCGGTATCACAGACCAGGACGTCCCCTTTTAGGGTACCTGCTCAATCACTCGACTTCATGCAGGTGAGAGTGCTGCCGCAGGAGTTGGTTCGTTGCCTGTCTAGCTATGGCGTAGGTGTGAGACCGGAGAAAGCTCGGGAAGCCCCAACGCGCATTGGTGCTTCCCGTGAACATCGCTACAGCGCAGTTGCGATGCCTGCGGCGCGCAAAGTTTGCTCGTTTACGCCGCCAACACAGCAGTCGGCGATCTTGCCATCGATTGCAACTGTCGGCACTCGTTTGATACCGAGTTCCTTTGCACGCTTTGCGCTGCGCTCCTGTTTCATGTCATGGATCGTGACCTCGCAGGAAGAGCAAGCGATCCTCTTTACGAGTGCGACTGCTTCGTCACAGCAGACGCAACCGGCTGTGAAAACTTCCACGTTACGCTTCTGACTCATCGTGTTCCTCCATTGCCTGCCTGCTGTTGTGGTTCAATACAGCAGGACCGCTTTTGTTGCGGCCAGGTATTCCAAACCGAGGCGGCGATTAACGCCGCAAGGCCGGCATACATGACCGGGTTTGATGCGAGAGAGAACTTTCCATAGAGCACCGCCGCGCTTGCGAGCACTCCCAGCAGCATCGGCGTGTAACCTCTTCTCCGGTGTGCTCTGAAACCCAGGGCGGCGACCGCCGCGATCAGGAATCCCGCGGTCAGCGGCAACAGGTATTTCGTCGAGAGCGGAATGAATCCGAGGCCAAGCGCGGACAGCACGCCGGCATAAGCGGGCCAGCACGCGGGACACACAACCTTCGGCAGCAGAGAAACTCCAATGCCAGGCAGCGCCGACGCGGATTGCTTCCAACTCAAACCAAGACTCCCTTCGCTTCCAGCGCGTCGAGGATCGGGCATTCGCTGAGCGGCCCGCATCCGGGGCACCGGCCGACAAGTGTTGTGAGGGCATCTTTCATCGCCTGAAGCGTGCGCATTTTCTCCTCGATGTCAGCGATCTTCGCCCTCGTACGAGCGCGGACCTGGTGGACCCCTCCCTTGCCGGACAATGCGAGGAGTTCCCGGATTTCGGTGAGCGAGAAGCCCAGTTCTTGCGCTCGCTTGATAAAACGGACTCGTAGCGCGGCGGTGTCCGGAAATATGCGATACCCGGATGCCAATCTCGGTGGTGACGGCAGCAGACCCTCGCGCTCGTAGTAGCGAATCGTCTGCAGATTTACGCCGGCGCGGCTGGCGACCTCTCCGACCTTCATTCCCATCTGCGTCTCATCCCTCGACTCCTTCACTCTAAACCCTGTACTTAGGTATAAGGTCAAGCACCCGGCTGGGGTTTTCTGCAGACAATGCCGTGAAGGGTGGGTTCAGCGACTACGACATACTTGGAACAGTTCCGAGCACCCCGTGGTGGCGAATCTTGTGCCTATAAAGTTGGAGGTGTATACTTTCATTATTGGAGGGTTCTCCCGGTGGCCACAGCTATTCCGGTTCCGCAGGTTGCGGGGTACGACTTCGAGGCCGCGCCGAACCTGGCCGACCCTGCCACCCGGAAGCAACTAAGTCCTTCGGCGATCAAGGGCTTTTTTCGGATTGCCACAAAGTGGCATATTCGGGACGAGGATGCTCGGCAACTGCTCGGCGGCATCTCGACCGGATCGTTCTATTCCCTCAAGAAGAATCCCCGCATCCTCGATCAGGACACTCTGACGCGGATTTCCCTGCTGGTGGGCATTTTCAAATCCCTGAACATTCTTTACAGCAGTCGGCTGGCGGATGCCTGGATCACGCTCCCAAACACGAACCCGATGTTTCGCGGCAATACTCCCCTCGCGTACATGCTGCGGCTCGGGTTGCCCGGCCTGATGCACGTGCGGCAACTGCTGGACGCGCGCCTGGGCGGGCAGTGAAGCCGGAACGCACGGATGTTTCCCTCACCGATACCCACCGCCTGATCGCCTCCAAGTACTCCCCCTCGGGGACCGTTCTAAGCGCATTAGCCGAAGAGGGAGAGGAGGAGTTGATTCGCGACCTGGTCTCGCTCGATGGGGCGACGAATGCCAGGCTCAAAGCGGATGAGGGATTGTTGCCGGGAATCACCGTACACGAGCTGGTCTACGGGATCAGCTATTCGAACGTCGTGAACGCCGCGTTCACGCATGCATCTCCTTTCGGCGGTCGATTCAACACAAGCGAACGTGGAGCCTGGTACGCCGGAGTCGAAAAGGAGACCTCGATTGCCGAGGTCGCATTTCATAAGCTGCGGGAGCTGGAAGAAGTCGCCTGGCGCGAGGAAGAGATCTCGACCTGCGACGATTACCTGGCCGATTTTCATGCCGAGTTTGAGAGCCTGTTCAGCAAGCGCGCCCAGGACTTCGCGGATTATCTTAAGCCCGGCCCGATTCCGGAGTGCTACGCGAAATCCCAGCGGCTGGCATCGGAATTGATTGCGCACGGTGCGAATGGAATCGTCTACCCCAGTGTGCGCCGTCGTGGCGGCACATGCGGTGTCTGTTTCAGGCCGGCGCTCGTATATCACGTGAGACGCGACGGACGATTCGAGTTCCGCCTCAAGGCGGGGCGCCGGTTCCTCCCCTCTCAGGTTCGGAAAGTGAGGCTTCCCCAGTGAAGGGGCGGGAACGATCATTGGAACGACGTCGAGAAACGGCGCAATAGGTGCTCATGTCCCGGCGCAGGAGCTGGAGGCCGTAGCCGATCCAGCTGCCGACACTGGCGCCACAACAATTCCCATCTCAATCGTAAGGAAGGTTCACCATGGAAACTGCGCAGACAGCCGCAGAGGCCCTCGCACGTCTGGAGGAGCCGTTTGCTTCCAAGGACGTGAAGTGGCTGGTCGCGGCTACTTCGAGAGACGGCCGCAAGGGCCGCATAACGCCCTATGCCGATCCGCGTGCCTATACGGATCGGCTCAACCTGATCTTCACGGCGAGCGGATGGACCAGGAACTACGACATCCATACGGTGTCGCCCGTGACCCGGATGAAGAAAGACAAACCCATTCAGACTGGCAAGGTTCTGGTGACCTGCGTTGTCTCGATCCCGGGCGTCGGAACCAACAGTGGGACCGGGGAGGAGTGGGCCGACGACGAGAACGCGATGACGAGCGCGGAGGCCCAGGCCTTTAAGCGCGCCTGCTCCTGCTTCGGTCTCGGCCGCTACTTCTACAACTTTGGCGAGATCTGGGTGGATCTCGACGAATACAAGCACCCGCGCCAACTTCCGACGCTGCCGTCGTGGGCACTGCCTGAATGCGAGCGGCGAGCACCTGTCCAGAACGGAACGGGCCGGAAGGAGAACGGCAACGTGACGCCCGCCGTACAAAAAGGGCCGCTCGACGCCAGCGTCACCGGCAAGATCGAGGCGTGCCGCCGGGACCTCGGGCAGATGCTCTACAGCAACATTCTGGGGTCCGTGGCTAGGGTGCGATCCGCGCGGGACATTCCCAATCAGCGCGTCCAGCAGGAGGTTCTGAAGTGGATGGAGAGCGGCGTCCGGGGCATGGCGCAGGTGTGCCGAGCGGCAGCGGAGATCGCCGAGACCGAGTTCTACGGGATTCTTGACGGTCTGGCCGTCCGGAGGCTGGACGAAATCCCGAACTTCGGGGTCCTGGCAAAGCTCGTCGAGCAGATGAATGAGGTGCAATCGAGTAGGCCCGCCGCTTAACGATGCGAGAGCCTACGTCACGCCTGCGCACCTCCTCTGTTCCAGGGAGAGTTGAACTTTGGAGGGAACCCGTGGTAGGTTACATGTAACCAAGGGGAGGGAAAATGCCAACACGATCGCAGGCTAATTCGTCGCGGGAAAAGGTGCGAGCCCATCGTGAGCGCCTACGCCGGCAGGGCTTGAGGCCCATCCAGATTTGGGTGCCGGACATGCGCTCGCCTGCTTTCGCAGGAGAGGCGCACCGGCAGTCGCTTGCGGTGGCCAGAAGTTTGCACGCGAAGGAAGACCAGGAGTTCATTGACGCCGTCTCTGAGTGGAACGGACAATGAAGCGTGGTGAAATCTGGACCGCTGCAGGCGGAAAGGACTACGCCGGCAAGCCCCGGCCGGTCGTGATTTTGCAGGACGACCGATTCGACAAAACGGACTCCATCACGATTTGCGCCTTCACGACCGATCCCACCGATGCTCCGCTGTTTCGGCTGCCTGTGGAGCCAAATGAAAGCAATGGGCTCCGCGCTGTCTGCCGCCTGGTGGTCGATAAAATCACCACGGTTCCGAAATCGAGGATGGGCGCTCGCGTGGGACGCCTTGCCGATGAGGACATGGTGCGGATGAATCGGGCTGTTGTGGTGTTCCTGGGAATTGGCGCGCCCGCCGATCGCGAAATGCCGTAGGCACCGATTTCCCCTCTTGCCCTCAGAACGGCGTTCCGCCAGGGACGAGTTGGGTGCGCGCGAAAAGCACGTCAGATCAAGACAACTGAATATCCGAAGAGAGAAGGGATGCGGATCACCGCGTCCCTGTTGTTATTTGAGGGCAGCCGATGAGAGTCACAGAGTGCTCCATGTGCCGCCGGCCGCCGGCGTGGTTGATCGACACAGAAGTCTTCTGTGAAGGCCACAAAGAACTGATCATCGAGGCTGCCGGCGTCAATCGATTCAGAATCCGTCGGCTAACGGAAGAGGAACGTGCCTTCCAGAGTGGCGGCCGAATTTCACGAATCGTGGCTGTGAAGAAGGAGGCGCAAAATCGCGATGGCGAAATTGTTCGAACTTCCCATTGACCGAGGCATCTGCGGCATCCCCGTGAAACATGCGGTCTATTGCCAGGGATGTCAGACCGTTTCCAATTCGCGGCCGACTCAGTGTCAACTATGCGGCAGTGATCGAGTTGTGCGTCTCGAACCGATTCTCGATGGCAGCCCGGATCCTCCGGCGCAGGGCTCGCAAGCGGTCAGACTATCGCTGGTGAGAGCGGTGAGCGCGTAGGGTGCGACCTCGCACCGCTCGGCAGGATAACAGTTGCGGCGACGCGAATTAGCTGGGAAAAGCCTTTCCTTTGCGAGCCGAACCAAAAGTGGAGAACGCAACTCCGTTCTCTGCTTCCCGAAGGCCAGCCGCGGTTGGAGACGCTCGCGTCGTGTCACTCACCCCGGGCTGCGACTCATTCACTTTCAAAATTGCGCAGCGCCAATGCCCCAGGGAGAAGCGGTCCGGCGGGACCAGGTTTTCCCACGCTGTTCGGTGAGCAGCCTGGTATGGGGATCGGCGCCTTGCGCGGTGGCGGAGGCATCTGCCATCCGGCGGTCGCTGCGCGCCAGTCGGGGAAGGGCCGGCCTGGGTGCTGGCCTTCTCGCTACTTCTAATGCCACTTGAGGAGATTCGCATGGGAGCCGAAGACGAATGGTCTCAAACACTTGTTGAAAGGGTCCTCGCTCTGCTCGAAGAGCGCTTTCCGTGGCTGGGTTCGGGGCATGACGAACCTGTCGGCGGCGCGGATACCGTTGATGAACTCTCTGATCTGCATAAGTCATTGACTCAGCAACGCGACAAAGCGAGTCGCGAAAACGGTGATCCGCAAGCGTAATCAGTGTCGATCAAATCCAGGAGATGAAACAGAACCGGCTTGTCGCCGGCTTTTCTTTGCTCCGCTCTTTAATTGGTTGTGGAATTCGAGCGAGTCGCTAAGCCGGCTGCCCGACCGCAACCCGACAAATGCTGATACCTGGAGGTTCTATGCGCAATGTACGGATGATTCGGCCGGAGCCGGGGCTGGTGGCGATTCCTCTGGAGAAGGCCGTCTATTGCGAGAGTTGCGAGATGGTCTCGACCTCGGCCCGGCAGAGATGCGGTCTTTGCGGGTCGGAGCGAATCGTGGAGCTGGCGCCATTCTTCTCTGGTCCTACTGATCCGGGCTCCCCGCCCGCGGCCGCATTTGCGCCGGCTGTCAGGCTTGCTGCTTGAAAGCACACCGCAATTGCGTTCTGCCACTGTGGCGTGTAACTATTGCCATAGTGGCAGAAGCGAGGTACACTTCGGTGATGGCTGTTCTTGCGAAAACGAAACCCATTTCCTACGAGCGGCGGCCCGTGGCGTCGCGTCACGCCAGGTTCAGCAGCCGCGGGGCGAGTCTTGGAATCCGCAGTGCCGGTACGCCGGAGTTGATCGAGCAGCTGGAAGCGGGATTTCCTTTCGACGCCCTGCGGAAGTTCGAGACGAATTCCGGGATGGCATCCGCACTGCTAATATCGATTCTCGGCATTCCGGAACGAACCCTGGCACGCCGCAGGACGAGCGGCAGACTGGCGCCCGAGGAGTCCGAACGGCTGTTGCGGATTTCGAGCGTCTTCGAGAAGGCTGTCGATCTCTTCGATGACGATGTCCCATCGGCCGTCCAATGGCTCACGACCTCGAAGAAAGCTCTGGGAGGCGAGACACCTCTGAGATATGCAAAGACCGAACCGGGTGCTCGCGAGGTCGAAAACCTTATCGGCCGCCTCGAATACGGCGTCTTCTCCTGATGAAAGCCTGGCGGATCACCCAGCAAAGACGCGCCAGGACAGCTTTCAGCGGAGAGGGGGCCCGGCTGTACGGCGGACGCTGGAACAGCCCAGGAGTTCCGGTGGTCTATGTAGCGGAATCCCAGTCTCTGGCGGTTCTCGAGGTGCTGGTGCATCTCGACTCGCCGGCATTGCTGGAGAAATATGTGTTTCTTGAAGTGGATTTCGATGCCTCTCTTGGGATCGACCTCGATCATTCCTCTTTGCCGAAGAACTGGCAGTCCGACCCGGTGCCCGAAGCCACACAGGCGATAGGCGACCAGTGGGTATTGTCCGGAGATTCCGCGGTGCTTGGTGTGCCGAGCGTGTTGGTGCCGGAGGAGTCGAATTTCATTCTCAATCCGCGCCATCCGGACTTCGGAAAAATTGGCGTCTCGCGGCCACAGGCGTTCCGCTTCGATCCCCGGCTCGCACGGCGACGGTAGCTGGAAGCGTCCACTTCGTATCGATGGGAACCGCTCTTCGGAGTTCATACGATGACAAGCCGTGTACTCGAAGCTGCAACAGAACTGGAGGCGAGATATCCAAGGGAGTGGAAACTCGTTTATCCGCGCGTATACGAGGGGGGCGGAGCTTATCACTCGCCGAAAGAACTGGCGACCGATCTTCTGGGGGCCCTGCTGCTTTCGCCGCAGAGCGTCGGCGGCAACCTGAAAATGCTCGGGCTGCCGGATCAACATGCACTCGTTGCGGCTTCCCTCCTGGTGTCGCTTCGAGTACCGACGTTTTTTGTGGCGCGGAACCTTCTCGAAGCGGTTGCGCAGACCCAACCGCCTGAGCCCATCGCCTGGAAAGAAATGCACCTCCCGTTCGAGGCGGCGGCGTTTGTCTTCCCCCGGGGCGCATTGAAGCATACGAGCGATGGCGAATGCGGATTTCTCTGGTATGCACGGAACCGTGGCGGAACGATCTACCGCCATCCCCTGATCCCGCAACACACTTTTGAGATCGAGGAAGACAAAATGTTCTTCCGGGCAGGAGTGGATGGGGCGCTTGACTCTCTCATGCAGGGGCTGACCGAGAGCGTGGCGCCGACGATTCAGGCAGTGGACCTGAGCGGGCCAGGCACCCGGTACCGGGGATTAACGACGGAGCTGCTGAATCGAGACGACAAGGCCATCCTCCAATCCGCCATCAGCCTGATCCTCGGAGTCTTGCTCGTCATGCTTGAACGCCCGCAAATAGTCACCCATGGAGGATTCACGGGAAAGCGCACCAAGGGCGGAGCAGAATTCTGGACCGCGAACATTATCGGGGAAACCTATCGGCCAGCGGGGCATCCGGGAGAGAGCGGAGGGGTGTCGCCGCGTATGCATTGGCGCCGCGGCCACTGGCGCGCTCAAGCATGGGGAGAGCGTCATTCACTGCGGAAAGTGATCTGGATCGAACCGACTCTGGTTGCAGCCGAGAGCGAGTCTGAGCAATCTGTCCGGAGCACATAGTCAGGGTTCGGGGGCAGAATGTGTATCAGGTCCAATTCACGCTCCTATTCCGATCTAAGCGCCTGCATGGGATCGATGGATGCGGCGCGGCGCGCGGGCAGCCAGGCAGCGGCGGACACGGCTATGGCTAGAGTGCCCAATGCGGCGACTAGGGAGAGCGCATCGAGAGGATGCACGCCGAAGAGCACTGCGGTCTCAAGACGCGTGACGGCCAGAGCTAGCGCTAGGCCGAAGATGAGACCAACGGCAGCCATGTGGGCTGTGTCTCGCAGAACCAGCAAGGTGGTTGCCTCGCGCGAAGCGCCGAGCGCCATGCGGATGCCGATCTCACGCTGCCGCTGGGTCACGCGGAAAGCCAGGAAGCCATAAAGCCCGACTACGGTAAGAGCCAGTCCGATGATGCCCAGTGCGCTGACCAACTCCGCCATCATTTGAAAATCTCCAGCCGAGTAGCGAATGAGTTCAGGCAGCGAAGTTATCATCATAGGATCGAGGAGCGGGTTGATATGAATGAGCGCCTGTCGCGCGTTCCCAGCGATCGACATCGCGTTCTGGTGCGTTGCAAGCACAAACGTGATCTCGCCCATATTCGATAGATGGGACTGGTACTGCGCGAACGGTACGTAAAGATAGGGCTCCGGCATTTCGCCTATCTGATTGATGGGAGCATTTTCAGTTACGCCTATGATGCGAGCGTCGACATGGGCTCTGGTCAGCCGCACGAGTTGACCGATAGCGTTCTGTCCAGGCCAGTACTTTTGCGCCATACTTTGGTTGATCAGCACCACCACAGGTCCGCCCGCCTCGTCAGCCTCGGTAATGCCGCGCCCCCGCAACAGGTGCGTGCCTATTACTTTCAGGAAATCAGGGCTAACTGCGTTGAACTTGATCTCGACGGGATTGAGCAACTCGGGATGGCTCGGAAATTGTGCCTTGACTGCGATCCCGCCCTCCGAAGGCATGAGCGGCGAGCGGATTCCATAGGCTACGCTCTCCACGCCTGGAAGCGCGCGCAGCCTCGCAATGACCTCGTCGCGAACGGAGGCCTCCGGTTCCTGTGTCCACACAACGAGCACCTGTTTGCGGGTGAGGCCTATCGATTGTGTGCGAGTGTTGAGAAAGCTGCGCACCAGCGCACCTGTCGAGACGAGCAGCGCGAACGAAATTCCGATCTGCAACCAGACTGCAGCGCGGCGCAGCAAAGACGCTCTGCCGGCCGTGCGCGTAGCAGAGCCAGCCTGCAACGCCGGCAAAAGTTCAACCCGTGTAACCTGACCGAGCGGTACCAGCGCGAGCAGCAACATTGTGACCAACGCCAGCAGCGAAGCGAACAGGAAGACGCGCTCATCGAGATGGAAACGGGTCGTGTAGCCAAACTCCTCCAACATTGCCGGCTCCTGCACCAGTAGTCGCGGCAACGCTGCGGCGACCGCCGCTGCCAGGGCAAGTCCTGCGGCCAGCCCAAACACGCTCAGCAGCAAGTTTTCAATGAGCAACTGACGGGCCACCGTGCTCCGCCGTGCGCCAAGCGACAGGCGAAGAGCCACCTCCGGAGCGCGGCCTAGCGCCCGCGCCAGCAGAAGGTGCGCAACATTCACGATAGCCAGCAGCACTACGCCACAGACAATGGCAAATAGCAGCACTCCGCTGGTTCCTGCCTGGCTCATCCGGTAGCTGAAGTCGCTTTCGACGCGCGCCCCACGTCCATGGTTGTCGGCCGGGTCGGCAGCCGCAAGGGCGCTTGCGACCGCCTCGGACTGCTCGTTCGCCTGACGAACCGTGGCTCCCGGCGCGAGACGGCCGAGCAGGTTGAACCAGCGAAAGGTGTGCGAGGTGAGGTCGGCCGACCCGCCAAGAGCCGCCCAAGTCTCCGTAGGCATCCACAAGTCGCGGTCGCTGTCGGGATCGATGTCACGAAACGACGCTGGCAGCACGCCCCACACCTCCGCCTGGTAAACGCGATCTTTCCCTTGCCGCAGCGGAATTAACCGGCCGACGATGTTGGGATCGGCACCAAAGTTCCGCTGCCAAGACCGATAGCCCAAGACCACGCCCGGATGCGTGCGCAGTTGGTCGGAGTCCGAGGCGTTGAACAGTCGGCCAAGCATCGGATGTATGCGGAGAACCGTAAAGAAATTGCTGGAGACAACGTTCGTCAGGAGCAGGGTTGATGTTCCGTCCGGTCGCGCCATTTCGCTTCCTCGCCCGCCGATCGCAACCAGGCCCGCTCCCGAACCCTTGAATGCTGTGAGTCGTTGGTTAAGGACCTGGTACTCGCTAAACGAAAAAGCGCCCTCTTGATCCTGAGCCGAGGTAGAGAAGATGCGCACCAGTTGGCCGGGATGCGGCACCTGCATCGGATGCAGCCAGAGGCCGTCCATGAGACAAAAGATGGCCGAACTGGCGCCCAGACCCAAGGCGAGGGTAAGCACGGCAGTGGACGTGAATCCCGGCGCGCGGCGCAACTGACGCAGCGAATATCGGAGATCATTGGCTGCTGCCTCAAAGAACGGCACCCCACGCCGCGCGCGGTATGTCTCTTTGAATTGAGTGACACCGCCAAAGGCTCGGAGTGCCATGGTCCGCGCTTCCTGTGCGGAGATGCCGTGTTTCATGTTTTCCTCGACAGCGAAGTCAATGTGCGCGCGGAGCTCTTCATCCAATTCTTCGTCCAGCCTCTTTGCACGGAACAGAGTAGAGCAGCGGCTGAGCAGAATGCGGATCCAATCCATCGGCGGCTCCTAATTCGATGGGGCGAGGAATCGCGCCATGGTGGCGGCGATGCGCTCCCAGTTTTTGGTTTCCATCTCCATTTGTTTCCGGCCGATGCGGCTCAGCGTATAGAACTTGGCGCGACGATTCGTCTCAGAGGTGCCCCACTCGGACTTGATCCAGCCGCGCTGCTCCAGACGCAGGAGTGCCGGATAAATGGTTCCCTGGTTCAGTCGTAAGGCATCTGCGCTCACCTGCTCAATGCGGCGGGCGATCCCGTAACCATGCAGAGGTCCCATAGATTCCAGCGTCTTGAGGACCATCAGGTCCAATGTTCCCTGCAAAACGTCGGATTTGTTGTTGCCCATTGCGTCTCCTGTGGACATTCTGCCTATAATGTGCGCCCATATAGGCAGAATGTCAACAGGAAGAATTCAAAAGCGCATTCGATTGTGGAGTCCTGGTGCGAAGTATCGCGACGCAACGGCTTGCCATATTGCTGAATTTCTTGGCTGATCATCGCCGCCAAGGGATCAGTCTTGGGAAGCATAAAGCGCCACTGACTGCCGTTTTATGGTTCAAGTCACTTATTCCTCTTTACCAGAATGGATTGGACCCATAAATTTGCCGTTCCGGCAAGGTTATGGGTCCAATCACAGAATTCAATTCCACTATGCGAGGTAAATCGATGAGGAGTGCGGCGCGGAAGAAAATGGGCTACTACCCATTGCCCAAATGCGAAGGGATAAAGCTTCGCTCTCTGCTGTCCTATACTCAGCCTGCCTCGGTGATCGACCCCTGCGTAGGACAAGGAATGGCGCTTCATCTCGTCACCAACGACGCACAGGTTCGGCGCTATGGTGTCGAGCTCGACGCGGAACGTGCGCGGATCGCTAACGTTAACGGCATCGAGACCATCCAGGGCAATGCCTTCGACGCGATTGCCCGGCCCGAATCCTTCTCGCTCCTGTACCTGAACCCGCCCTATGACTCGGAGATCGGTTCCATCGCGAATCGGCGTATGGAAGCGGTGTTCCTGGAACACACCTATCGCTGGCTGCGAATGGAGGGCATTCTGATACTGGTGATCCCTTTCGAGCGCCTGCACGACTGTGCCGGCATTCTCGGTTCTCACTTCGCAAGGATCAATGTCTTTCGCATGACCGACCCGGACTCTGTCCAATACAGACAAACTGCTGTCTTTGGTGTACGGAGAGATGTCCGAGGCGCGGCCGTCGAGAACAACAAAAGACAACTTCAGAAGATCGGGCTTTATGGGAGCTTCCAGGAACTGCCCGAGTTGGCCGAAAATGCCTGCGCGGTCTACTCGGTTCCGCCTTCAGAGGAAGCGGCCCTCAACTATCGCGGGCTTCCCTACGACCTGCTCGAAGACCTGCTGCCGCAGTCGGGCGCATGGAGACAGGTGGCGCCGCTCTTCTTGCCGCGCGACGAGGTGGCGACTGGCCGGCCCATCACGCCCTTGCATGGCGGTCACGGCGGCCTCTTATGCACCGCAGGGCTGCTCAACGGCGTCTTCGGCGAGGGGGATGACCGGCACATCGCGCGGTGGCGCTCGGTCAAGCATGTGACGACATTTGTGGAGCAGGACGGGGATGCCGAGATCATTCATCACCGGGAACGATGGACCAATGAACTCCGCCTGGTCTACACCGACGGGAGGACGCTCAAACTGACGGAGACGCCTGCGAACAAGGAGGGAGAATCCGATGGAGAATGCGCACCTGCGTCTCGGGCTGCTTGAGTATGTACGCTTCACGGAGAAGGCCTCGGCTCGCATTCGCCTCCGGGTCGACCGCTATATGGGGGAAGACAGGCAGGCGCATTTGCTCAGCGTCTTTGGCAATGACTCGGATGTGGGCGCGATTACGGCGGCCATTCACGAGAAGTCTTCGTTTGTCCTTACCTTTCCGAACGGCGAGACAAAGGACGTGTCGCTCGGCGAAC
>CAWEGL010000001.1:0-277345 GCA_963808795.1 uncultured Acidobacteriota bacterium | reverse complement strand
GCGCCGTGGTGGACACGAACGTTGTCGTGGCGGGCATCTCCGGTTTCCGGGACCAATACGTTGCAGGCCGGGTTCCGAGCGCCGACCTGCTCCACCGCTGGGCTGGTGAGGAACACTTTGTTTGGCTGTATTCGGAGGATGTCCTTGCCGAGTACAAGGATGTCCTGAAGCGGTTGCACGTTCGATCCGCAGCAATCGGGACACTTATCAATATCATCCGAGAGCTAGGAGAGCCTGTCGAGATCCGCTCCTCGGACGAAATATCGCCCGACCCCAAGGACGATGCATTCTGTCTCTGCGCCGAGGCGGGACGGGCGGACTTCATCTTCACACTCAACCCCACAGACTTCCCGCAGCACCGGTTGAAGGCGAAGGTAATCGAGCCCCATCCCACGCCAGGCCGTCATAGTCGCTGAGGCTTGCCCCAAGGCGGCGAGTCAACTGACGCCCGTCTGTCCTTCCCACGAAAAACTCATCTTCTGCAGCATCCATGAGGTTTCTCTATGGAGACGACCTTCCAGTACCTGCGCCAATTTGGGCCCCTGCTCGCCGAACGCATCCTTGAGACCTATCCGCCAATGCAGAGCACGAAAGACCCTGTTGCGCCGCAGATTGCAACGCTTCTACGGAAAGCTCTCCCTGCTCAGGCACTTGCTATCACCGGCACCGCGAAGTACCTCCGGAAAGCCAAGGCGGCGCGGATCGTGGCCGAATGCGGCGCAGGCAAAACCTACATGGCGCTGGGCATAATCCATGTGCTGGCGGATGGGCGGCCCAGTACCACTCTGGTGATGTGCCCATCGCACATCACGCACAAGTGGGCGCGCGAGGTTTTGCTGACAATCCCTCGCGCCCGGGCATTCCTCATCGAAGACATGCGCAACGGCGGCGATCCAGGCAGGCCGCACGGCGTCTGCGAAGTAAAACTGAGCAAGGGCAAGGTGATCTACGAAGGCAAACGGCTCAGCCTGGCGGAGATGCGTCGATTGGGCCGCGCAGAGTGGAGAAAGCGGTTCGCGGTTCCGACCTTCTTCATCACCGGCAAGGACAGGGGCAAACTGAGCTACTTCTGGGACCACGTCTATCTCAAAGCGAAATCAGGTCCCAACCTCGGCGGAGTCGTCAATCCCGATTCGGGGCGCGCCATTCTCGACTCGGAGATGGAAAAGCTCACGGCGCTCGATTTTCGGGACAAAGTGAAGGTCTCGGAGTCTCTCGCCGCTCCCAAAGGCGGCACGACACGGTTCTCGGCGCTGTGGCAGGCAGACAGGACACGCATCCAGCGCATGGCGCCCATCGAGTATATCGGCCGCTATATGAGCGGGTGGTTCGACTTCGCGATTGCCGATGAACTGCACCAGTTGGCCGGCGACACCGCGCAGGGCAACGGGCTTGGCGTGCTCGGCCGCGCCGCCGAAAGGCTCATTGCGCTTACCGGCACGCTCATGGGCGGCTATGCCGACGACCTCTTCAACATCTTCTACCGCATGGAGCCGCGCGCCATGGTAGGCGAGGGTTTCGCTTACGGAGGCCAGGGACGAAGGGACTTTCAGGAACAGTACGGAGTTCTGGAAACCGTCGAGAAGATTGAAGACGCGGACAACGCCTGTTCGCGGGCGACGAAGAAGACCGTGCGCGTGCTCCGCAAGCCGGGTGCCTCGCCGCTGCTCTTCGGCAAGTTCCTGATGAACACGACGGCCTTCCTGGCCCTCGAAGACATCTCCGACAATCTGCCGCGCTACGAGGAGAACGTGATCTCGGTCGAAATGGATAACAGCCTCCAGCAGGCCTACGAGACACTGGAGGAGGACATTCGATCCGCCATGAAGGCGCATCGCGGCAACAAGAGCCTGATGAGCATTCTGCTCAACACGCTCCTGCTCTATCCAGACCATCCCTACGATTTCGAAGAAATCTGGGCGCGGGCCTTCGACCCGCAGACGAAGGAGTACGTGAAGTTCCTGGTGACGGAGCCGGCGAACCTCACGCGAGAGGCTCTCTACGCGAAGGAGCGCGCGCTGATCTTCGACGTCAAAGAGGAGTTGCGGCAGGGAAGGCGCTGCCAGGTCTATGCGACCTACACGGGCGAGAAGGACGTCACGTTGCGATTGGAGTCTGTGCTGCGGCAAGAGGGCATTCGTGTCGTCGTCCTCCGCTCATCCGTTGCCACCGATAAACGAGAGGATTGGTACGACCGGCAGTTGAAGGCCGGCGTTGAGGTGGTGATCTGCCATCCCAAGCTGGTCGAGACGGGATTGGACCTGCTGGCGTTTCCGACGCTCTACTTCTACGAGACCGGGTACTCGTTGCATACGTTGCGTCAAGCGAGCCGAAGATCGTGGCGCATCGGGCAGAGGCTCCCGGTGCGGGTGAAGTTCGTTACTTACGCAGGAACGATGCAGGAGACCTGCCTCCGCTTGATGGGCAAGAAGATGCTGGTCGCGCTGATGATGGAAGGCAAGTTCTCGGGCGAAGGTCTGCAAGCGCTCGACACCGACGAAGACCTGATGAGCGCAATGGCGCGGGAACTGGTCGAAAAGGCCGGTGTCGGAGAATCTGCCGACGCCGTGTGGCGGGACCTCGGCCACGAACGCGAGAAAGTGCTACCGCGCCCGGCTGCGGTGGAACCTGAAAGCGAGGAGGAGCCCGATCTGATCCTTGATCTTCCGGTCGTGTCGGCCGCAGAAGTTGCTCCGATGCCATTCGGCATCCACATGATCGAACCGAATCAGCCATCAAAGAAGCGGAAGAAGACCGGGATTTGGCCAACCGCCACAGAAACCAGTGTGCAGCTCAGCCTCTTCGATTGAGGCGGGACGCTTTCAACTTGAGAGGTGACATCATGAGCGAGGAACGGGAGAAAGTTCGTTGCCGCAGTTGCGAACTCGTCCAATGGAGTGATCGAGCTAATTGCCGGCGCTGTGGCAACGCTCTGCCTGAACCGATCGTGAGGATTGTTGAGCGAGTAGTAGAGAAGGTCGTAATCCGGCAGGATCCGCAATGCCTTCAGAAGCTCGAGCAGGCCTCCAGATTGATCTCGACGGCAACCGAGCGGCTGACGCAGCAGTGCGTGGAATCAGTAGCTCCAATCGTCTTAGCGCAGGTTCCAGAGACGGGAGTCTTTCCAACTATGGCGGAGGTGGAGCGAGCGATGATCGTGGCAGCCTACGAGAGATCGAATCGCAGACCTCTCGAAGCTGCACGGCTGCTCGGAATCGGCAAGACCACCGTATACCGCAAGCTGAGGGCGATGGGCGAAGCAGCAGCATGACGGCGACAGAGCCATCAATCTCCCTGGAACCGCTGGTCTTCAGTATGTACGGGTGATAGCGTATCCATTGGGAGAATGTTCCAGCGAGGCCGTTATGGTCTCAACCAAGGCAAGGAAGAGGGTCGGCTGCGGCTGGCCCTTTTCCTTTGCGTGGAGATCACCATGTCCAAGGGGCCATTTCTCCCATCGGACTTCACTGCCACGAAGTTCTCAACCGCCGCGGAGAAGGCGGAATTCGGGAATACTTTGCTGCGCTTCATTGAATCGGAGTGGGCGTCGGCGCTCTTCACGAAAGTCTTCTACAATCGCCTCTCCATGTGCTTTTCGCACATTGCTCATAACAACCGCCCTCAATTCTACGAGGAGTGGTTTTCATCTCTTGCCGCTCAGGTGCGGTTCCTGAAACACACACTGCGATTCCCCTGCTACGGAGATCCGGAATACACATTTTCCGATGTCGAGAGGGCGATCCAACGAGAAATCAGTCAACCGGAACTACCTTGCGCGGTATGAACTGCGCCTGGCGGAAGAGCAACGAGTTGCAGAATTGACTTTACTTGAGCACCTTGAAGGGAAATACCGCAGCCAGCAGGAGGAACTGGAAGAGTTCCCGGCCTCGACTCCGCCGGAAAGGGGTAGCGGAGCCGTTGAGCCGGCGCAGGGGCTCCTGTTCTAAGTGCCGGCACGCGGAGTTCGAGGTCCGCAATTTTTGTTCGGAGGTGAAGAAATGAACGAGGAGAGAGATAAAGTTCGTTGTGTGCAGTGCGAACTGGTGCAGTGGGCGGACCATAGGAATTGCCGCCGATGCGGCGCAGCACTGCCAACGCCCATCGTTAACGTCGTTGAACGCGTGGTGGAGAGAGTGGTGATCGAGCAGGACTCGCAGTGTCTCGAAAACCTTCAGGAAGCCTCGAAGCTCATCTCAGCCACCGCGGCGAGGCTGCAAGAGTCTTCTGCCAGCCGGAAACTGCCGGTGCACTTCAATCCTCTGCCGACTGTCGAGACGTTCCCGACGCTCGACGACATGAAGCGGGCGATGATTGTGGCCGCTTACCGGAAATCCAATCGGAAGCCGGTTGAGGCAGCGCGCCTGCTGGGCATCGGCAAAACGACCTTCTACCGCAAGCTCAGAGAACTTAAGGACGCGGCGGCATGATGGCCGCGCACGGAGCGACCGACTTGGAATACCCGTGGCGCTTAACTCCGTTATTCGCCAACAGCATCGGAATCTCCCGCTGGATGGGCTTTCCTGACCTTTCCTGCGCGGCCCTGATGGCTCGATGTGCGCGGAATGAAAGAAGTGCTGGGCGGAAAATGTGCGGAGGAAAAATTGTCCTGTGTTTGTCGATCAGCTTTGAGTTGCGAGGATAATGTTCTCGCCTTGATCTGAGGTCATGGCGTATCTCGCGCTCCTGCCAGGAAGGATTCAAATACCATCGGCGCAACTGCACGTCCCTCCTCCGGCACCTCGATCGCGACCATGACGAAGTCCTGTCCTTCATGAATTGTGATATTCAGGAAGGCGCAGCACAGGCGCTCGCGTTCAACCATCTCGCGCACTCTCTCGACTGCGTCCGATGCGTAAATGAGTTCAAGCTGCAGATCGTTTTTATGGCGCCCGCGCAGCGCTTCGGCATTGAGCCGGGCAATCCATTCGAGTCGCGCATCAAGCTCCGGCGATGCGAGGGTACAGGCGATCGCGTTCGGATCCGCGGAGTCAGGGAACATCGTCAATTCTCCCACCTTACGCGCACCGCAGATCATTTGACGGCCACATGTTTAAGTTTTCCTGGCGTACCGCCCGAGGACCGGTTCCGATAGACGGGCCAGCACCAGCACGACCACCAGTACCCCCCAGAAGACAGTCCCGTCCATCGGCAAGACATGCAATCCTGCGAGCCCGACGTAGATGGCCGCAAGCAGGCATGCCGGGCCCATGAAATAGCAGTGCCGCCTCCCGCACCGCGCAGCATTGGCGACGCAGCCGACACCGGCGACGAGAAAACCGGCGAACCAAAGCCAAGCACGCGCACCGGAAAACTGGTCGCCTAACAACACAGCAAAAGCGGCGGAGCCCCAAATCGCCAAGCCCCTCCACGTGCCTGCCCAGTCGTTGGCCTGGCAGGACGAAGTCGATGTCGCAAAGTGGCCCGCTTTGGTGTCCATGTTTCCTTCCGTCGGAACTGTTAACAAAATGCCGCTTTCATAGTCAGGAATGCTGTTCCAACTGAGCGCCCAGTTCGGGCGCAGTGTGGACGATGGTGCCATTGAGAAGTTCCGGTGCAGGTGCCGTAGCCGCCCATTTTGATGCCGGAGAATAAGCCGCTATCACGTCCCACCAATTGCCGTTCAGAGTGCAGCACGCTGGCCGGCGGCCATCCGCACCCTTCTCGACGAGCCCCGCGATCACATGATTTCTGTCCCAAACCTGGGTAACGCGCGAATCGGAGAGCCGTGCCATTACGTCCGTGCTGGGCCGGCCCCAATCGGTTGGCAGCATGGGCTCCCAGACGGCGAAGATGCGGATTTTGCTTCCGGGGTGGCGCCGCAAAATAGCCTCGACTCTAGAGCTTCCTTCCAGACACACGGGACAGGTCGGTGACATAAGGAGCACCACACGTTCCACGTCGGCAGAACGGTTAAACTCCTGCGTGAACTGAGGAAGAGTCTGGGGAGTGATTGCCAGGAGTTGCGGCTGCCCTGGCGGAGCCTGGTGACCCACGGCAAAAAAGCGAACGATCACAATTGCCGCCACGGCAGCGATACCTGTGAGAATCCAATATTTTTTGGCCATAAAGGTACTCCAGTCAGGTTAAGGTTGACGGACGAGAAGACTCGCGACCCATTGGGGGAAAAGAACAACGGCGAGGACAATTGCTGCCGCAATGGCCCAGAGTGCAATCTCGATCCGACTGCGACGCCGGCAGCTTCGTCCACGACGCAGAATCTGGACCAGCCCAACGGCGAGCAGGACGATGGCAAGAACGAGAAATTCCGCCTGGAACCGGGTGACGAAAGCACTCAGTCCCAGAGCTCCCAGTGCCGCGGCAAGGCCCCATGGCAAGCAGCAAACGAGTGCCGCCAGCGCACTCATGACTGCGGCTACCGGAGTCAACGTGGCTGCCGCCCGAACTCCCTTCATCGATTGACCTCCTGTTTCCGCGCCGCACGAACTGCCTGTTCCAGCCAGGATCGCGGCGGTACGCCCTGTGATCTGCCTTCCACAAGATATGTACGGCACGCAAAACCGATGCCGAGTTGCTGAGTGGGAGCATCCTCAATATCCCGGCCATTCACCCTCACCGTTGGCGATCCCGGAAAACCGTGCGTGCGGGCATCGTCATCGTCTCTGATGAGAATCTGCCGTACTTCCGCGTTCAGACTCTCAGCCTCCAGAACGCTGCACACGAGCTCCACGGCAAGGTCATGATTTGGGCATCCCGCCAGGTACAGCAAATCGAGCGTCATCGCCTCTTTCTTCCTTTCGTCTCAGACATTTCGTTCAGCACCGGGCAATCTTCCGGCTTGCCTTTCTCCGCCTTGCGCAGATTCGCCTGGCAACGAATCATCGTTCGCCTGAGTTCGTGTTCGAGTTTGCGCAATGCAACAATCTTTTCTCTGACGGACGCAATCTTTTGTTCGAGAATCTTCTCCACCCGGCGGCAATCGGGAGCGCGGGCGATCCTCAGGTTCATGAGCTCGCGGATCTCCTGAAGCGAGAAGCCAAGATCCTGCGCATTGCGGATGAAGGCGAGGTCGGCAACGTCCGACTTTGAGAACAAGCGAAAGCCTCCAGTGGACCGCACCGCCTGGCGCAGCAATCTTTCTCGCTCATAGAAACGAATTGTGTCCGGGCTGAGGCCGGTTTCGCCGGCCACATCGCCGATCTGGAGAAGTGAGCCCATCAGGTTCCTCTATCTACCGAGGCTACACCCTGGAGTGAACTCCAGAGTCAACCCCAAAATGAAAGCGATCCGGCCTTCTTTACCGATCTGAAGATGATCCAGAGGTACCCAAGAGGGTCGCGCGAGCGCCACTTGAGCGAGGCGCAACGCTCTCAGTCAGGGTCAAGTCTTTTCGCTGGAATACGAATGTGCGATTTTCCGGTCCGTTTGACCGGATTTCAGATCAGGGTTACAACCGGGTGGAATGGTGAAAGGAACGGCGCCGGAAGTTCCCGGTGATTCACCGAGAAGGGAGGTCAGCAATGCCGGACCAGGCAGTGAATCCTGAGCCGCTGAGTGCTGACAGTTTGCACAGCGGAGCGATCAATGGCAACGATCAGGGGCGCTCCGGAAACGGTTCTGACTCCGAGCCGACGTCCCTCCTGGGCCCGCCTGCGGCCAACCGCCATCGCCTTCCCGACGAGCGCCCGGCGATCACGCATCATTTCGCGGTCGGAGGGCACGAAGGTTATCTGACGGTCGGGCTTTACCCCGATGGACAGCCCGGCGAAATCTTCATCCGGATGGCGAAGGAGGGGTCAACGATTGCCGGGCTGATGGAGTGCTTTGGGACGGTCGTGTCCGTCAGCCTTCAGCATGGAGTCCCTTTACGAGTACTTTGCGACAAGCTGTCGCACACCCGTTTTGAGCCATCGGGCTGGACGGGAAACGGGGAGCTGGGATACGCGAAGTCGATCATGGACTACCTTTTCCGCTGGCTGGAGCTTCGCTTCCTTTCTGGAACTCAACTCACTCTGTTTTCCACATCCGGCAATCACGGAAGCGTGCCAGAGGAGTCGGGCAAGGTTGTGCCGATTTCGTCCGCAAGGGTTTCAAGTCGGCGACGGGCCAGCATGCCCGTCGTGTGGCGCTCTGATGACTCCGAATGGAAGCTGCTACCTGTGCAGGAACTGCGGAGGGACGAGCGGTTGCTCCTGAAGGTTGAATTTCAATCCTTGCTACTGCGATTTGCGAGGGGTCGAAGAGTGAAGTTGTTCCTGGATTCTAGTCTTCAATTCCTTGTATTCGACGCTGCTGTAAGCACCCGAGTTCATCCAGAAGATCCGGCTTTCCTGTCCCAGAAGCAGTACGTACGCATGGCTGTCATCGGTGACCGCGAGGCGCTGCTTCCATAACTTCTCTTCCTCATAGGACACAATGGTGCTGCCGTGCAGGGAAGGCGGCATGTCGTTTTTGATCCCGGAAACGATGAAGCCGCGAAGAAGCCGCGGAGCCGATTCCAGCATGATCACGGTGGAGAGTGCGACAGAGCGATCAGAGCCGAAGTCTCTCAGGAGTTCCTTGTTCCAGAGCTGGGTGTCCTTGCCCCCGGACTTGCTGAAGGAAAAGATGACGACAGCAACTTTGCCCCTTACGGTCGCTGAAAGATGTGTTGGGTTTCCGAACAGGTTCTGACCCACGACATCCGGCAGAGGATCTCCGAGACGAAGAGGCACGGCCGCCGACTGCGCCAGCATCACCCCCAGCGACATGAAAAGCTCGATCGCCAGAGTGAGTAATATGCTTCCTGGAAGTCTACGCCAGCGCTTCATGTCGTTTTGTCTCCTGTGATGTCCTTGAAGTTCGGCCCGTATTCCAAGCCTTCTATGCGACCCGGGGGCGATAGCGGCGCAACGCGCGACCGATAATAGGAATCCCGATCGCGGTGGGGAGAAGCCAATAGGTAATCGTCGGAAGGTCCCTCCACAGGGGCAGGCTCTTTCCGTTGTCCACGTAAAAGGCCGTCAGCAACAACACATAGGAGATACCCATTCCGCTAATGTGCCAGCGAATCCATCCGGACCAACGCTGGCGTCTGGCAGTCCGTCCAGTCAACGCTGCCGCGAAGGACAGGAATCCGAGAATGAATAACGGGTAGTCTCGGCCCCACCGAACCAGCGACAACCCGATTGCCAGGGCAATGGCGCCCGAGAGGCACCAAAAATAGATAGTGCCGAAATTGGGGTGACGGCCCTGCCGCTTTGGGCTCAGCATGGCCACCGCCCCAGTGGGTACGCACGCGAGTCCAAGAAGAACATGGAGCGCAACGATCGCAAGAAAGAGGGGCGAGGTCGATGGTATGTGAATTCCGGCTACGTTGGTCATATCCGAACCTCATCTCCTCTTTTTTTGAACCCGCCTTTTTCCCTACGCCTCGTGGCTCAGGCCCGCGCACTTTATCCGGCAGCCAACCCTCTGAGGAAGAGCTCAGCGGTATGCCGGCCCATAGCCTCTCGCTCGCTTCGGCTCATCTTGAGCTTCGTGGATGGAAACAGGATGGTCTCGGCGATTGCGAGGTACTGAACCATCCCGACCAGACTCGCAACTGCACGCCGGGTATCCAAGTCTGCGCGGAACGCGCCGCTTGCTTTCCCCTCATCGATGAGTGAGCCAATCTCCTCAGCGTGGCCGCCCGCATAGCGCTGAACGTCCGCAGCGAGAGTCCATTCGCCTTCGAGCATAGTGCGGTGCAACATTCGCAGCGTCGGCGCCTCTTCAAGTGTGACCTTCACCCATTCACTGACAAAACGTGCCAGCCGCTCCTGCGGGAAACCATCGCTCACTGCGGCATGCGCCAGCAAATCGGCGACTCGGCCCGCGGCACATTCCAGCACAGCCCGGAACAGGCCCTCCTTATTGCCAAAGTAGTAGTAGATGAGCTGACTGTTCACACGCGCGGCAGCTGCGACCTGACGAATTGTCGTACCCTGAATCCCGCTGGATGCGAACAGCGGGGTTGCTGCAGCCAGGATCGTGCTTCTTGTAGCAGATGTTGCCGTTTCGGGCTCGACCGCTGACTTTGACGGAGATGTCGCTGGAGTTCTCATCATCGATATCCCGCTAACGCGACGGTCGCCCACAAGGAAACAGCGAAATTCAAGACCTGGAACACGGCGCGCAGGTTATGCCAAAACGCGAATTGGTCGAGAACGCGAGCGAGGTTGGATTCGTCTGATGGTTGATATTTGCGTTGGCTGAGGTTGATCGGCGCTGCGCGCGCGGTGACGAGAGAGTGAAGAATCGCGAGGACACCCGAGATGTCGAGCGGAGTCTGCAATATGCCCGGCAAATGTTCGAGGCGTCCGCTTACCGCTGCCGCTACAGCAAGGAGGAGCGCTCCGATCCCCATGGGAGGGTAGAGAAACAAGCCGTTCCCCTGATCTCCCGCCCTGCTGTAAGCAGAGTAGGCCACGGCGCCGATCCGACGGCGCGCCGGGAGCTGCTTGATCGACTGGTCAAGGCTCATGCCTGCGCCCGGCCCGATAACGGCGGTGGTGGCGATGGCCAGAATCAACGAAAGCTGCATGAAACCTCCAGGTCAAGCCGCTTCTTGAAGCCTAGTCATTCAGGGTCAATTTGTCAATCAACCGACTGATTGACGACAACACTGAGAAGGAACTACATTATGTGTTGTGGACATTCGGATTACGCATTGCGCCGTGTGCTGGGGATATCGTGATCGCGCGATCGCACTGGCCGAGGCTTTGCGCGAGAGGTTTGGCGCAAAGGTCGAAGTCGTCGCAGGCACATTGGGCCAGTTCGATGTCATGGTTGACGGCAAGCTCGTCTGGTCGCGAGGCGAAAGTGTTCTGGCTCGCATGAAGCCGCCCCGTTTCCCCGATGCGGCCCGGGTGGTTGCCGCAATCGAAGAGCACCTGCCGGCCGAAGAGGCAGCTTCTGATCGTTCAAAACCCGATCGCACTGGCCGCGGATTCGGGCCATCGGATGCCAAGCGCTTTTACGACCGATTCGGGTCCAGGCAGGACTTGCAGTTCTACGAGAGGAAGGCGCTTCGGCAGCTCGTCGCTCGTGCCGACTTCCAACACGCCTTGTCAGTCTTCGAATTGGGATATGGGACTGGCCGGTTTGCGGCAGAGCTGCTGAGGGATCACCTTGCAGGAGACGCTCGCTATCTCGGAATCGACATCAGCGCAACAATGATAGAGATCGCGACGCGCCGACTGGCGCCCTGGAGCGGACGCGCCACGGTGCGGCAGGCCGATGGCACAGCGAATCTGCCCTTTCCCGACGCCGCCTTTGATCGCTTTGTCGCAACATACGTCCTCGACCTGCTGCCTGAGACCGCGATTCGTTCCGTTCTGGCTGAGGCTCATCGGCTTCTGGTCAAAGAAGGAAAGCTTTGTTTGGTGACTTCCACCGAGGGCACAGGCACGCTTTCCCGCGTTTTGTCCTCAATCTGGAAGAGGATATACGCGTTCAGCCCGCGCTTGGTTGGCGGCTGCAGACCATTGCACGTGTCGGCCCTCCTCGATGCGACTGTATGGCGGATCGATCATGTCGAAATCGTATCGTCGTGGGGAATATGTTCGGAGGTCGTGATTGCGGCGCTAGTGTGATTCACGCGATCATGCGGCCTCAGCCGATGCAGACTGCTCTCGCGCAGGTCGCCGAAAGAAGGCGAGGAGAGAGCCATCTGGGCATTGGGCGAAGACCGCCGCATCGGTCGGCTCCCGATCAACGTTTCGGATCCTACTTCAATGCCTTCTTCTGTGCGGCCCAGCGCTTTTTCTGCGCAGCCGAGATGCGAGCTCTGGCCTCGGCGCTGAGTTTGCGGGGTCTGCGCGTCGCAGTCTGATTTGCGCCGAATGCGAATGAAGTTGCTGTGTGAGTCGGATTTCCTCTTTTGCCTGTTAGCAGATTCCGCACCTGCTGGAGGCGGCTGATCTCGTCGTTGAGAGCCGCAACAATCTCATTCAGTCCCATCTCGCTCCTTTCGGGTTCAGTGGTTCCTGTCCATTGAATCAGATTTCAAGCGCAAAGCCTATGTTCTACCAATTTCGACAACCAAGGAGAAGCATGACCATGTCCACCCTGACCGTCTCGGCCCTCAAACGCGAGTTCGTCTACGGGAACAGCGTACTCGAAGATCCAAACCCCTCCCTCTCGATTGACCAGGTAAGAGATGTATTGACGGCGGCATTTCCGGAAATTGCCACCGCCGCTCTTGCCGGACCCGAAGTGACGGACACTGCGATGCGCTACACGTTCAGCCGGGCCATCGGCAGCAAAGGCTGATCCCGGCGCTTCATGCGGCGTCTTGCTCCAACCTTCTTCCGTGCACCCGTGCGGCGTTCGCAGCACGCGGGAGAAAGCCACTTCCTGAATCTTTGAAACAAGGCAGCAGATCATGGAGAAAACAAAGGCCGATCATACGCACCTGCTCGCGGAACTCCATGCGCTTGAGTGCAAGCCGCCCAGGAGAGCCGACCGGCTCATCGCGAGGCATCTGAAATGCGAAGAATCACAAAGCCTGGCGCACGCCGTCGCGGAAGCGGCCAGGAGATCGTCGTCCGGCACGATGCCGGTCCTCGAAGCGCCGAGCGAACTGCTGCCGCCGCTGATATGAGGCTGTTGGGACAGGGTTGCGGTGAAACCTTACCGTCGCTCCGCCGTGTCCCCGCAGACTATCGCCTGGAAACAAACGGCGAGCGCCTCTACCGGCTCTGCCTGGCGCTGGTGGAGCGGAATCTCGCCGACGCAGAATCTCTGGCAAAAGACCGGCAAGGTCGCTGTGGTCTTCGCGCGAAGCGCAATCCAGAATCTGATTGAGGAGTTCTCCGGCGGCGCGCTCGAAGACAAGGTCGAGTACTGCTGCGAAGTCAGGGACGACTTCGGGACGGGATATTGGCGGGGCGGAGATCTTGACGATGGAAAACTGATGGCCGCATTCGAAGTCCAATCGTGCGGATACCTCAGGATCGGAGCCGCGCTGGCCGCGCTCGAAGAGCAGGAACGATTCCTGGGAGCGGCGTTCTACTTCCTGTTGCGAAGATCGCTCTACCGCTGGATCCGGATCTACGACCACACGGACGCCGGGTTCTACAACGAGCAGCTACATGAGTGGATGGAACAGGACGATCCCCAGAATCGGGACGCGTATGAGTTCCCGCCCGTCGAGGAGGCCATCCCTGAGCCCGTCCGGACCGCCGAAGACTGGACGTATCCCAACGCGCGCAGGCTGTTGCGAAGGCATCTCGGTGGGCCGCATTCTCGTTGGATTCGGAAGCTGCTGACTCTTCATCGGCTTTCGCGGCTGAAGGGCCAGGTCATGCGCTTTGAGGGAGAGTACGACGATGCGCCGGTGCCGAGCCTCTTGCTGGTCTTCCGCGAGAACGATGCGATTCAGGCCTGTTTCGATCATGAGTCGGACCGTTACAACGAGACCACCAATGAACCGTCCTGCGCGGTCTGCTTTCGGCCCGAGATAGCGGAGGAGTTCGACGCGGCGCTTCGCACGATGGCGATCTTTCTCAGGATCAACATCGAATTGGCGGACCTGATTGCGCTGCTCAACGACTGGGAGGAGGAGAAGCATGCAGGTCAACGTGAGCATCGGACAGAACCATCACTTCGCGCTGCGTGAAGCTCTCCTGATCTACCGTTCCAGTGAACATCAGTACGGCCATTGCGGAGACACATTCATTAGTCACCATGAAGTGAACGCAGGCAATCCCGCCAAGTCGCCCACGCTGGGTCCGGCGAGACCGTTAACCATCGAGTTCGTTCACGCACTGGTGCAGGCCCTGGGAGGCCGAGTTGCCGTGGAATTTCTTCCTGAGAACGTGATCGCGCGCACGGAACGGTTGATCGCTTGGTGGACGCCGGCCCAAAAACGCCAGATGTTCTTCGGAACGACGCAGGGGAACCTGGGCGGAATCAACGGCGCGATCTTTCCCCAGCCCGCGTTGGTCTGGATGGCGATGGATCATTCGCTCTCGCTGCGGGCGCTGAAAGAGAGCCGCCAGCCCGCGGCCGACACGAAGCTCTGTGTCGCTCCCTACTGGAACCTCTACGAAACAGGGAACGTCTGCCTGGGATCGACGCGGGCGCCCGACGCCTCCACCGTTGCCTCCATCCCCCAATGGGAGCAGAGCTTCTATGAGAGCGAGTTCACGCACGGCAACGTGGGGAGGCTCACGCGCCATCCTGGCGGCTTCGAGGGGCTTTGGAAGGAACTCGCCGGCAAAAAGCAGTTTCCCATCGGCTCGCTGATCGAGTTGCCGGAAACGGTGGAGGAGTTCATGTCTGGAAAGAGGCGCGATCATGATCACTGAACACGCTCTTCCGAAGTCATTGTGCCGCGGAGGGCAGCCTCTCCGCGTACTGGTCGTGGGTGCGGGCGGCAATGGCAGCGCAGTGCTGCTCGGCCTGCCCTATCTCCACCAGGCGATGAGAGTGTGGGGCCATGCCGGAGGTCTCGACGTGATGCTCGTAGATGGCGATTTGGTCTCAGAAACCAACTGCGTCCGGCAACCGTTCGCGGCAGCCGATGTCGGACTGAACAAGGCCGTTGTCCTCATCAACCGCGTCAATCTCTTCTGGGGCCTTCGGTGGCAGGCCCATCCCGAGCACTTTCACAAGGATTCTCTGAAAACCAATTCCGCAGGTCCTCACCTCATCATCGGCTGCGTCGATACACGGGCGGCGCGGCAGGCTATTCAGTCCGCGGTCACCCGAGCGAATGACAGCACCGGCTACTGGCTTGACCTCGGCAACAATGCCAGCAGCGGTCAGTATGTGCTCGGTCAACCGTTGAACGCCGCAAACAGGCGCAATGCCGTCCGACTGCGAACCGTGGCGGAACTCTATCGGGAGATTGCGGATGCGGAGGCGGGCGAGGACCCGCTGCCCAGTTGCAGCGCGGCGGAGGCTCTCGAACGCCAGGAGCCGTTCATCAATCAGGTGCTTGCTACGAGCGCGCTGGCCATGCTGGCTCGGCTCCTTCGATACGGCAGGCTCACCCATCACGGAGCGTTCTACTCCGCTTCAACGGGCCGGCTCAGCGTATTGGGGGTCGATCCCGATCTCTGGAAAAAGATTCAAAAGCGCACTCGCAAGGATTGGTTGGCGAGGCATGGGAAGGGATAGGAATCCAATCGTAAGTCAAATTCTCACAGGAAGGTGAATCCATGTTCAAAGAACTGGGTCCGCTGCTTCGGCAGAGGACCGTTGTCATGATCCTGACGCGCTTGGAAGACGACACCATCCGCGTTAACGTCATTCCCCGCAAGCTCAACGAAAGCGAGAACGACGCGCTCACGACTCCGCTCAGCGTGAGCGGCACGGCAGAAGATCTGGACAACCAGTTGCCTTCCGCGCTGGTCCAGTTTGTTGGCGCCCATCTCGAACTGAAGAACACGCTCGAAGTTGCCAGGGAGCAGATGGCGGCTGCAGCCAAGGCCGCAAAAGCGGAGGCCCGGTCGAAGACGGCAGCGAAGACTGCGACGGCCAAGACGGAGGCTTCGGCGGTTGAGACCCGGAAGCCCGCTGACCAAGCGCCCAAGTCCGCCGAACCGCAGAAACAAGAGGCTCACAATGCCGGCTTGTTTGATACGGGACCGGCGCCTGCGGCGGCTCCCGTCTCTGCGCCGAATGCGGATGAAGAAAAAGAGACTTTTGCCGAAGCTGTCGACCAATCGTCTGCCGGGGAAGACGAGGAAGAAGACGAGGAATTCGACGAGGCCTCCTAAACTGACCATCCCCGGGCATCGAACTATCTCGCGCGATCATCCACTGCGATTACCCCAGCGTCGTCAGGGGACAAATGGAGGCACACCATCCTGTCCTGCTCGATCCGGCAGCGTTTCCAGGACTTCAGGTTAGCGAGAATGCGCTTCATCGACCGCGTTCGATAGCGCCGATTGAAAGGAGCGCCGCAGATGCGGCGACTTCATTGCTGGAAAGTTGCACTGCCGTTTACCTGGCCTGGGCGCCAGGGCGAGTCGTCAACAGGCGTCGGCGGACGATTCAGTTTTGGCGATGTCCTTCCAAATAAAGGAGAAAACAGTCGTCCGGTAAAGGCGCCTGCATTATCCTATAGATGGGATGGGAAGAAGGCAGCTATTGATAACGACCTGGAAACTTCAGTCGGCCCAGAGGTGATCAATGAAGCTATTGGAACAGGAGGTGCTGCGGCAGTGGGCAACGAAGTATGTCTGGTGGAAGGCCCCAGATGAGGCCGTTACACATCCCGAACGGATTGTTACCCAGATCATGAATATCGGGGACTACGACGACGTTCGAGCGCTTTTCAAGCTTGTAGATGAGGAGTATCTGAAAGCTGTGCTCCAGGGAGCCGAGGCCGGGGAGTTCAATGAAAGATCGTGGGTGTACTGGCACTATCGGCTGGGAATCTCCGACCCTGGCAAGGTACCCGCTCTCCCACGGCGGAGAGTGGCGTGATGGGTTCGTTTTCTCCTCATCTTGAGATACTGCCCGAGCCGCAGCTTCGGTTATGGCCTCGGCTGCGTTCGATCGCCGACCTTGGTTTTGCGCTCTATGGAGGAACGGCTATTGCGCTCCGCCTGGGCCATCGAGCGTCGGTTGACTTCGATTTCTTCACGGAGCGCGCGCTTGATCGCTCTTCGCTCGAAGAACTGCTTCCGTTCCTCCGCACCGCGCAGGTATTGCAGGAAACTCCAGACACCCTCACCGTCCTGGCCTTCTCCGATGCTGCTGATAAACGTCCAGTTAAGCTTTCCTTCTTCGGCTCCATCACCTTTGGCCGTGTCGGAGAACCGCAGTGGACGGACGATGGGATTGTCCAGGTTGCATCACTGGAGGATCTCCTCGCGACCAAGGTGAAAGTTCTGCTGCAAAGAGTAGAGGCCAAGGACTACCTCGATGTCGCCGCCCTTCTGGGCAACAGTGTTTCATTAGAGCGGGGCCTGGCGGCCGCGCGCTCCTTGTTTGGTCCGGCGTTTCAGCCAAGCGAGTGCCTGAAAGCGCTGGTCTATTTTGAGGGCGGCGATCTCAACTCCCTGAGGGAGACCACCAGGCATCTGCTCATTCATGCGGCGAGCGCCGTAGGAGATCTGCCCAGCGTCCCAGTCGTCGACAAACAGTTGACGATTGGTTGAGCGGGCGGCGTCTTCTTTAGTTTGCATTCATAGTTTTCGAACCGCACTACTGCGTTGGCGCCTTGCCGGTGTGTCCGCATCGGCAACACCAGTCTCCCGTTGGCGATCCCCAATTCCGCTGTGACGACTGTGGCCGAGGACTTATGGTCTACCACCAATGCAAATGGAGTTAAAAAGATGCCGACAACGCAGAAGCTTTCGTTGCTCGAATTGCTGAATCGCGCCAATGAAGCCTATCCCGACGGCTTCCTGGCCGAATACTACGACGCGAAGACCGGAGAACGGCAGCGGGGCGGAGGCGATTCGCTTGCCCGCTTCATCGTTGCGGAGCTCTCGGAAACCTTCGATCCCGGCGCCGTTCGCGCGGCGCAGCTTCAGGAAGCACGAAATGCGCTGAATCATGCGGTGGACGACCTCGAACGGGTGATCGAGGCGCTTTCGTAACCGCTGCTCCTTCTCGGCCTTGCACAGTTCTCGATAGCGGAAGGTTTCAACATGCTCAATATCATTCCCACGAGCCCCAAACAGGCTGCCAGGTTCCTGCCTGTCGCTTATGCGCTCAGGCTGCCCGTATTCCTGTGGGGGAAGCCAGGGATCGGAAAATCGGACCTCATTCGCGAGTTCGCGCGGCAGCAGCGGATGGACCTGATCGACCTGCGCCTGACCACCCTCGAATCCTGCGATCTGCGCGGCCTGCCGCGGATCAATCACGAAACCGGAGAGACTGAATGGGTGCGCCCCGAATTTCTGCCGCGTGCGGATGTTCCGGCCGTCATCTTTCTCGACGAACTGACGGCGGCGGAGCCGCGGCTTCAGGCTTCCGCCTACCAGCTCATCCTCGACCGCTCGATCGGCAAGCATCGCCTGCCCGAGCAGGCGTGGGTGGTCAGCGCAGGGAACGCGCCCGAGGATGGCGCCGTGAGCTACGGAATGGGCACGGCGCTCGCCGACCGTTTCGTGCACCTCAACGTGGTTGCTCATCCCGACGACTGGATGGAATGGGCTATTGCGGCAACCGTTGCGCCCGAAGTCATCACGTTCATTCGAGTCCGGCCGGAGATGCTCGACTCCTGCGGCGGGCAGGAGAGAACGGAGCAGCTGGTGACGCCCTCGCCGCGCTCCTGGGTAAGGGTCTCGCGGGTTCTCGAAGAAACCAGGGACCCGAGAGCACGCTCGATCGCCGTGAACGGCCTGGTGGGCGAGGCCGTGGCCGTACAGTTCTTTCACACGCTTGAAGAGATCGGCCAGCTCCCGCCGGTGGCACGTCTTCTGGAGATGCCCGCGCGCCTGGCCGCGCGAGAGGTTCCGGCCACCATCTCCGCACTCTATGGGCTTGTCTATTCTCTGGTGGCCTACGCAAACAGCCTGGCTCACTTCGAGCGGTCGATTGAACTGCTCGATGCCGTGACGGAGACTCACGACGCGCTTCCGCGCAGAGAAATTCAATCGCTGGGGATGGAACTGCTGCTTGGCAAGGCCCACCAGGGCAAGTTGTTTCAGGCCGTGGCGAAATCGGAGACCTACCGGCGTGTCTACAAGGGCAAGGCGCGGGAACTCGTGGACCTGGGGAGGGCGGCGTGACACCGGAGGAGACACTTTCGCGCGACCTGCGCTTCGCGGTCAGCAAAGATGTCGGACTCGCCAGCATCCTGCTCTATGTACCGGCCGTACCGGCAGCCGATGTGGACCGCACGGCCTGGACCGATGGACGGAAGATGTACTTCGCCGACGGCTACTTCGGATATCCGCCCGAAGAGCAGGTGGCGATCGCCATCCACGAAGCGCTTCATGTCGCGCTCCGGCATGTGCAGCGGGGAGAGGCGATGCGGCTGCGCGAAGGACCGGCATTTGACGCGCGGCGGTGGAACATCGCGTGCGACGCCATCGTGAATCATTCGATCGGCGGCTGCCGCTGGTCGAAGCTGCCGGCCGGCGCCTGGTACCCGGAGAACTGCATCGATGCCGCGAAGCTCAAAGAGCGCCCCGCGGAGCTTTGGACGGCGGAGGAGATTTACTACGAGATCCAGAATCAGGAGAGGCAGCATGGAAAACTTCTGAAGAGCTTGGGCGGCTTCGGTGCCCCGGATCTAATCGGGGCGCCGGGAAGCTGCGTTCGCTCGACCGGCGCGCATGAGGAGCGGATGGACCAAGGAATCTGGCGGGAGCGGCTCGTTCGGGCACAGGCCGGGTCGGCGCCGGGTTCGGTGCTTCGCCGACTTGCGGCGGATGTTCCGAAGCCGGAGGTCAAGTGGGAGTCGGTTCTGCGGGACTTCCTCGTCGCCCGGCTCATGCCGCTCACCGAAGCAACATGGGACAGGCCCAGCCGGCGAACTCTGGCGATGGGACGGGAGGCTTGCTGGATCGAGCCGGGCATCGGACGCCGCCCTGGGATCCGGCGCGCGGGCGTGGTCATCGATACCTCCGGTTCGATCGATCAGCAGCTGCTTAGCGCGTTTCTCTCTGAGATCAACAACCTGATCGTTCAGACCGGCTGCGAGGTCGTACTGGTCGACTGCGACGCCCAGGTGCAGCAGGTCTCGAAGCACAGGATGCCGATTCGCGGCTACGTTGCCAAAGGAGGCGGCGGCACCGATTTCCGTCCGGCCATCGAGGCGTTGCGCGGGGCGGCTCCCGACGTGGCCGTCTATTTCACCGACCTGATGGGCACGTTCCCCGAGAGACGGCCGCCGTTCCCGCTGCTGTGGCTGGCGGCGCGCGATCTGGCCGTGCCCTTCGGGCGGAAGGTTCTGCTCCCGCGATATGGAGGCGTATGAACACGCAAACTGAGATCGAAACCACCGCCGTTCCGGAATACCTTGTGACCGTGGGAATTGGGGACGGGGGCGACGCTAACTTCGAGTTTACGTTCCGGATGGACGGCACGGGGTCGTGCAAGGATATCGACTTCGGTAGCGCGCCGATTGGGTTTGCCTGGGAGCCGTCGGCCATCGATGGAATGGAAGGCGAAGCGCGCAGCGAAGCTCTGCGGGAGATGGCAGAGGATCTCTTCTGGGACGAGATCAACGACCAGCTCGACGAGGACAGGGTTCTTCAGTCGATCGATTTCGGGTCGGAGGAAGTGACCTTCGAAACCGGAAGCGGGGAGGAACTGGAAAAGCTGGTCCGGCTCATCCTCTACTCGTACCCTTCCATCTGGGAGGAAGACCGGGACGCGATCGAACTGACGATTCTGGCAGCGACGGAATCCGAAGAGGCGGGCATCGACGACTATTGCGAGCTGATGGAAGACGCTGAAATCTCCGACGGGATCAAGACGGCGATCCGGGAGCTGGCGGCCTATGCACTTGGCTGGAACTCTCCCGCGGGCGAGCATCTTGAGTACAACGACGGGGCAGCGGGCCGTGCCAGCGGGTACAGCGAGATCCCGAATACGATCTGGCTCTCCGTACCGAGGCCCAGCTTTCACGAACTGGCGGAGGCAAGAGAACAGCTGCTCGCGATCTTCGCCGGCCACGAAACGCGCGACGACGCGGAACAACTGCTGCGCGCGGAGGAGTGATCCACATGGGAAATGTTCAGTTTCACAGCGACTCGTCGGCGCGGCGCTTCGGCGGGACGCCGGAAGATTACGTGGCGATCCACAAGTTCCTCGACCAGTCGAAGCTTTACATCGCCGACTGGCGCCACCGCGCCCTGCTCCACAACACCTTCGGCGTAGCCCTCGCCGAGCAGTTCTTCGGAGACCTCTTCAAGCGGCCCTCCGATGGCGAGACAGTTGCCACGCGCACGATCGCCGAGGTCCACATCCTGGAAGACATGCAGGCGATCCTCACGCCGGGCGATTTCCTTCGGGAGATGCCGATCCGCAAATGGATGAACGGCCTCACGCTCGAACAGAGGCGGGCGGCTCAGTCGCTTCGAATTCCCGAAGACGGCCGGCGAGGCGGAGCCGCCCAAGCCGGGGAGGCAAACCATGAATGAGTGGCGGCAGATTGTGCCCGGAGTGCGGGTGTACGAGTACGACCTTGACGCCCGGTTCACGAGAGGGTCGCTTGCCGGCCTCGCGGTCGGCGTTCGCGACGCGGTCTGGAAGCACTTTGAGCTCTTTGAGTCGAGCGACACGATCAGGGTTTACGTTGGCGGCAATGGCAAGAACAGCCTCGATCCCCCGCTGGAGGTTGCACAAGGCGTTACCGGGCAAAGCCGAGTCTTCATGGCTCCAGCGGAATTGATGTCCGCATTGCGGACGGTCCGAGCGCGCCACCTCCCCGCCCCGGAGAACTCCGCCTGGGACTGCAACTGCGCGGTCTATTGCGATCAGGCGCATGGCGAGGGGCGAATCGAGTTGCGTATCCTCAAGCCGACCTTCCATGAAATGGCTGCGGTGGCGGCGTGAAGGCCCCAGAGTCCGCTCTGCGGCTGCGGGCGTCGGCGGAGTTTATTGCGCCGGCGGCGGAACACCCAGCTTCCTCAGCCGATTCCTGCGTTTGGCTGCCAGATGAACGGCTGAGGAGAGAGCGTCGGGCATTTACGCGCAAGCGGTCCCGAACTTGATGTCGGCGTCGATCCAGCCTTCCTTCCAGGGATCGGTCCTGTTCCCATCGAACTCAACGCCATTTACGCGGGCATCGCCGCCAGCGTCGAAGAGCGCGAACCACGCCTCTTCATGGTCATCCGTTCCGCCCGCCGCGAGAACCCGGCGGTGTCGGGCAGACTCCCGCACATCGGTATCCGCATCTTCCCACCCGCAGCGCCATGCGAGCGGCGCGGTTTCGGAGGCGGCGATCTCCGCCAGCCGAGCCCGGAATCCGGCGGCATAATCGGCCCGGTTCCATGTCGCAAGCCCTGGATGAACTGGCATCGCTTCTCCTTTACTCTCTCACTTAGACATCATAGCGCGGCACTTTGTCACGCTAGCCACCTTGCTGTCGAACATTTTGAACCGCTGCCGCGCGGTTATCGGATGCCGGCTGTGGAGGAATCTGTGAAACGCAGGATCGCTTTATCGCTTACTCCGAAAGAACTCTCGCTCCTCCGTGCGATTCCCGGGTTTGTCGAAGCGGGCGGGATCAGGGGCGGCCCCCTCGACGCTGTTGCGCCGCACCAGCGTGGCGCCAATCTGCGCCTGTTCGATAGCCTCTGCCATAAAATCTTTCGCGCCGGCAACGAGTGAGGTCACTCAAACAGCGATTGCTCTTCTTTATCTCCCGAATCACGGAAATTGCCGAGGCCCACTCCCACAAGGCGAAACCTCTGCATTGGCTGGGGGTCTACCTTGTCCCGCAGAGACAAGGCGATCTGCGTCAGCTCATCCGAGGAAGCCGGCGGCGACGGCGGCGTCAGGCTCCGTGTGAGTATCTGGAATTCGGCCGTCTTCAGTGTCAAGACCACTGTGCGTGCGAATCTTGATTCCTTGCGGGCAGCCGTCCACGTTCTTTCTGTAAGACGCCGGACTACGAATCGGAACGGGGAATAATCGAACGGCATCGACGGTCCCGATAACAGACCTGGGGGGCTCAGGGACCGTCGATGCCGTCGGGCTGTCCTTCCCGGCCCAGCCCATCCTTTGTGTGCTGCTCAGGCTTGTCGTACTCAGGCTGCATGTCCGCACTTTTTCTTGACGCGATCATGTCGGGTACTTCAATTCCTCTTGTGAAAGAACCAGAATATGTCGCCACGCGGTTATGCCCGTCATGTTTGGCCCTGTACAATGCCCTGTCCGCAGCCAGCAGCAGGTCTTGAGGCGCGGCGATCGTTCCATCCGGCTCCGGCAATGCAGTCGCCACGCCGATGCTCGCGGTCACAGACACATATTCGTCGGAGTTCTCTTTCGAAGGAAAGCGCAGGGCTTCGATGGCGGACCGTATCTTTTCGGCCGCATTGATTGCGCCGGCCCGATCGGTGGCGGGAAGAATGATCGCCACTTCGTCTCCGCCCCAGCGGCACACAACATCCGTGGCGCGAACGGTGTCACTGATCGTAGAAGCTACCGCGGCCAAGCATTCGTCTCCCAAGGGATGCCCGTACTGATCGTTCAATGGCTTAAAGTGGTCAAGATCGAGCAGCAGCAAGGAAAGATGCGAGTCTTTGCGGGCGGTTCGTTTCCATTCCCGGCGCAGGGCCTGGTCGAAGGCGCGCCGGTTCCATAAGCCTGTGAGGCCGTCCGTCATTGCGAGAGCAGACAGCTTCTCCTCCAGGACCGTGCGGCCAGTGATGTCTCTCATCGAGAGAACGTATTGACGAGGCTCACCCGTGGTCGAATCACGGATGCAGCGGGCATTGACGCTGATCCAGACGAAGGTCTGATCCTTCTTGAGAAGGCGGAGCCGGGCATGAGTGTAAGCCATGCCATCCGGCGGCTTACTGATTTTCAGGTCCTCAAGAGCCGGCATGTCGTCGGGAAAGATGAACTGACGCAGGTCTTGTGCCAACATCTCCGCCGGTTTCCAACCGAGGATTTCAAGACATGATGGAGAGATGCACTGGATCAGATGATCGAGAGCGATGCTGCACAAAACATCGGCGCAGTTCTCTGCGAGGAACTTGTAATCGATCTCGGCTGAACCGTCCGGTTCGCGTTTGGATTCAGGAGGCATACACGGCCTCACTCCTCGAACGAAGTTTTGAGAGAAAATGTTTGCGGTGCGCCCCCGCAAACTGCCCTTAGAACCCATGGTCGGGGAGTTGGAAAGCCGGTGTAACGCGGCTCCTGTGACCTTTAGCATCGGGTGCCTGGACATACGTCACAGGCTCCCCGACCCAAAAGCAAGGGAGATCGCGCGCCTTGCGGCGCGTATTCGTTACACCGGAGTTTCCACACCCCAGGGCGGCGCGTGCCCGCCCCGCAGTAAGGATACCTTTATCCGCCTCCTTTTTGCGATGGGATGTAGCTAGAAACTCATCGCGCCCCTGTCGGCCGACGACGCCGGTAAGAGATGCACCGGCTTCCGGGAGCACACAGCGTTGGGCGAGCGTCGAACGAAGGCGATTGCGGTGACCTCAACGCGCGGAGAGCACGCCGCCGGACACGTTTTGGCAGAAACAGGCCCGGTCGTGTGGAAATAGCCGAGCAAGTCGTGTACGAATCCTCATTCCGAGTTCAAAATGAGATTCTGTGTGATCTGTGTCACAGCCAACGGCGTTTCAGTTGGTAATCGTGGAATCTGTTAAAGGAATCCCCTCCACTGACGGTTCCGGGGTTCCAGCAGGTGCGGCTAATTTTTCGCGAAACGGTGCCCAGGGGGGGTCTATCTTTGTCGTCTCGCAGCAACCGCCGGTTGAAAAGGGGCGACGCTCCAATGCAGGGTGAAGAAGATTTCATACCCCGGGACAAGTCGAATCCTGGCTTAGGTCTGGGCAGCAAGCGGGTCCTGATCGACATAACGATTCGGCTGATAGCTGTCATTGCGGCCTATTTGCTGCTCCGAAAGCCTGTTTTCGCTCATCTTGCTGCCGGCCCTATTGCGCTCATCGGTATCGCCGTAGTTCTGCTTCTCGCCTGGCCCGGCGTTTATTCCTTTCGCCGAGGTCCGGCAAGGGGGCAAATCCTCAATGACCAACAGAGTGCGGGCGAAACGGAACTGCACATGCTGCGCAAGGTCATCGATAGTCTCCCGGACCTCATCTATATCAAAGACACGGCAAGCCGCTTTGTGCTGGCCAATCGGGCGATTCGGGCGTACATGACCGGATCGCCTGACGGGACTCTGCTCGGACTCGACGATTCCTCCTACTATCCGGAGGATCTGGCTCGTGGCTTTCGCAGCGACGAGCAGACGGTGATGCACAGCGGAAAACAATTGGTCAGCCAGGCGGAACGTGTGCACGACAAAGACGGGAAAGAACGCTGGCTGCTGACAACGAAAGTGCCGTTTCACGATCGGGACGGGAAGATCATCGGCATTATTGGCATCGGGCGCGATATCGCGGCACAAAAGCAAAGCGAAGCAGAAACGGTAAAAGCGCGTATTCAGGCTGAGGCTGCCAGCCGGGCCAAGAGCGAATTCCTCGCCAACATGAGCCACGAAATCCGCACCCCGCTCAATGGCGTCATCGGTATGACCGAGCTGGCGCTCGACACCGAACTGACTACGGAACAGCGCGACTATCTAGAAACGGTGAAGCTCTCCGCCGATTCTCTGCTCAATGTGATCAACGATATTCTCGACTTCTCGAAGATCGAGGCTGGCAAAATCGACCTTGAGTCAATCGAATTCGACGCCAGAGAATGCATTGAGACTACGCTGCGTACGCTCGTCGTTCGCGCGGAAGAGAAGGAACTCGAACTGCTCTGCGACATCGCACCGGAGGTGCCGAACATCATCCGGGGCGATCCCACACGCCTGCGCCAGATTCTCTTTAATCTTCTGGGCAACGCCATCAAATTCACCTCAGAGGGCCAGGTGGCGCTTTCGGCGGAAGTTGAAGGGGAGGAGAAAGGCACCTGCGTACTTCATTTCAGCGTGGCTGACACCGGCATCGGAATTCCGCAGGACAAGCAGAGGTCCATTTTCGAGGCCTTTGCTCAGGCTGACACGTCCACCACCCGCGAGTTCGGGGGAACAGGACTTGGCCTGACCATCACATCGCAACTCGTTGCTATGATGGGCGGACGAATCTGGGTGAAAAGCGAACCGGGCAAAGGCGCCGAGTTTCACTTCACAATGGAAGTCGGCGAGAGTGGCGTCGCCGCAGCGCGGTCAGCGGTCGGTTTGCCCGATGGCGCACTGCGCGACGCACGTGTTTTGGTGGTGGACGACAATGAGACGAACCGGCGCATCCTCGATCGGCTGCTGGCCCGATGGGGCATGAATGTTGTCTGCGTCAGGAGCGGTGATGAGGCGCTGGCGGAACTTGCCACAGCGCATGACTCGGGCAATCCGTTTCGGTTGGTAGTGACCGATATGCATATGCCCGGCATGGATGGGTTCAGTCTGGTGGAGAAGATTCGAAGCATACCGGGCCTCGCTGCGGCCACCATCATGATGTTAAGTTCCGCAGGCCGTCGTGGAGATTTGGCGCGATGCCAGGAACTCGGCCTGTCGGCATCTCTCACCAAGCCCGTGCGCCAGAATGAGTTGCGCGAAGCGATCATTCGCGCGCTGGATCGGCGAAAGGCACTGACTCCTGCGGCCGACGTTGTAGTTCCGGGTGTGGAGCGGCGCGCTGCTGTGCCTCAATTCACTTTGGAGGTGATGATCGCCGAAGACAATTCAGTGAACCAGCAACTTGCCAGGCGCCTGCTTGAGAAACGTGGCCATCGCGTAACGGTCGTGAGCAATGGCAGGGAGGCGGTCGATCTGCTCGATCACTCCGCCTTCGATCTGGTACTGATGGATGTGCAGATGCCGCTCCTCGACGGGATTGCGGCCACAACGCTGATTCGTCAGCGCGAGAAGGAAACCGGATCTCACCAGCCCATAGTGGCCCTTACGGCCTATGCCGTGAAAGGCGACCAGGAGAAGTGTTTGGCGGCGGGTATGGACGGCTACCTCGCCAAACCGATTCGACCTGAGGAGCTGGACGCTCTCCTCCAGTCTTTTGCAGCGGGGCGAACGGAAGCGCAATCCACTTCCCGTCCGATTCGGCCCTGACCGCGAAGGTAGCGGAGACACGATGAACTTGGAGCACACAGCGCTCGAACAGTATGTGGATATGGCAGAGTTGCTCGCTCGTGTCGAGGATGACCGCGAGCTGCTGATGGAATTGCTGATGCTGTTTCAAAAGGATTTTCCGCGGCTCCGGGAGGCTCTGCAGTTCACAGTTCATGCAGGCGACCCGTATCAGGTTGAGAAGGCCGCCCACACGCTCAAGGGAATGTTCGCCAGCCTCTCGGTCAAACAAGCGAGCCAGCTCGCCGCGAATGTCGAGCTCGCTGCGCGCACAGGCGATGCACAGCGAATCATCGAGGCCATGGCAGAGCTCGACCGCGAGGAGGCGGGATTGGCAGCGGCGGTCGAATCGTTCATGGCGGGCAGGGAGCCATGAAGATACTGATCGCCGATGACGAGGAAGTTTCGCTCCGCATGCTCGAAAAAACTCTCGAGCGCCATGGTTACGAAGTCATCGCCGTTCGCGATGGCCGCGAGGCGGCTGAAAGGCTGTGCGATCCCGACGGTCCACGGCTGGCGCTGCTGGACTGGGTGATGCCTCGAGCTGGACGGTCCGAGCGTCTGCCGAACCGTTCGCAGAAAGCGCAGTCAGCGTCATGTCTATCTGGTTCTGCTCACTTCGAAATCTGCAAAGGAAGACATTATCGAGGGCCTTGATTCCGGCGCCGACGAATATCTGATCAAACCCTTCGACCCCGGGGAACTGAAAGCCCGATTGCATACCGGGCGGCGCATTCTCGAGCTCGAAGACAACCTGCTCGAAGCGCGCGAGGATATGCGCTACAAAGCGACGCACGACTCGCTGACCGCGCTGCTCAATCGCGGTACGATCCTCGAATTGCTGACCGCGGAGCTGAACCGGAAACGCCGCGATAAGAGCTCCGTTGCCATCGTGCTTGGCGATCTTGACCACTTCAAGCTGGTTAACGACACGCATGGCCATGTTGTGGGTGACGAAGTGCTTTGCGAGACAGGGCGTCGGCTTCTCGGATCGGTACGCTCCTACGACTTTGTTGGACGCTATGGCGGCGAGGAATTCCTGATCGTGCTGAACAACTGCGGCTCAGATACGATGATGGATCGGGCCGAGGAGATTCGAACGGCGATCGGCAGCTCGCCCTTCCGCACTTCCTGCGGTTCCATTCCCGTGACCGTGAGCTTGGGTGTTCTTGCCGGCTGTCGAACCGACAAGCGGCCTCTCGAAGAAGTACTCTGCGAGGTCGATGGAGCGCTCTACGCTGCCAAATCTGCGGGGCGCAACTGCTGTTGTCTGGCGGCGTCCCTCGGGCGCAATATCCCCGACGCCCGCTATCCCTATCCGGACCGTACTAAGTAAAACTGCCAGGTGCAGTCCGAGGCGCTGGCGGAAACACAGCCTAATCGACCGATTTGGGAAATCGGTCGACTTCCTGATCCACGATGACCTGCTCCTGGCATTCCAGTTCGCGAGCTTCGGCTTCCGGAATATTCAGCGCACGCATCAACTCCCGGAATGAGGTCGCCTTCACCGGCCTTCCCTCCCAGAGAAGCATCAGCTTCTCCCGGATTTCTTCGCCATCGCGGCTCTGGAGAGCCGCATGCAGCACACATCCCAGGCAGGTTCCCGGACCCTTGCACGCGTGCATCGACTTCGGACAAATCATCCGCGGTTTAATCAAAAATTCTCCTTCGTACTACGAACCATACCCCTGCGATTCAGCTCCTGAAAGACGACTTTGGGAACAGGGACCAGCCCCGACAGGCCGGTGGTTACTTCGAACTGGTGCTCGGGCGAATTCTGATTCGTCAGACCCAGCCTCTGGCAATTCTGCCCGAAAGGTACGTGGACAGCGTCCACGGTGAATCCTTGTCTTTCTGTTTCATCTCCTCCGAAAGGACTGAATTCCATGAAACCTACAGAGCTCTGCGAGGCGCTTCACGCGCTGATCGGTGAACGTATTCCCCTGCACATCTGGGGCGCATGCGGCGTTGGGAAGTCCCAGATCGTCTCCCAGGTCGCCAGCGATCTCGATTATGATTTTCTCGACGTGCGGGCCGTGCAGCTCGATCCAGTCGATTTGCGCGGCCTGCCTCGTATCTCGGCCAACCAGACAGAATGGTCGCCGCCCAAGTTTCTTCCCATCGACGGCAAAGGCATTTTGTTTCTCGATGAACTGACTTCGGCGCCGCAGATGACTCAGGCGGGGTGCTATCAACTGGTGCTTGACCGGAAACTCGGCGAGTATGTGCTGCCCGACGGCTGGGTGGTCATCGCGGCGGGCAATCCGGCATCGGAGCGTGGTGTTCATTTCGCTATGCCGCGGCCGTTGCGCAACCGGTTCGTCCATCTCGACCTTGAACCGGATCTCGACGACTGGTGCAGGTGGGCGGTCAAGGCACAGGTCCGTGCCGAGATCATTGCCTTCCTGCGCTTCAAGCCCGAGCTGCTGCACACGGCCGACACAACCTCAGACGCCAATGCCTGGCCCACGCCGCGTTCCTGGGAGATGGCGTCCCATGTCTTGTCCGGAATCGCTAAGCGCCAGAAAACGCGCCTGCTCACGGGAACGAGCGAGTTCGAGGCGCAACTCCTGGATGGCACTGTGGGGCCAGCCGGGGCCTCGGAATTCGTCGCGTTCCTGCGGCTGTTTCGCCAATTGCCATCGATCGACGAAATTCTGCTGAATCCTTCGACAACCGCGGTTCCCGCCGAGCCCTCGGCGCAGATCGCAATCGCCACGGCTCTGGGAAGGGTCATGAGCGACAGCTCGGTAGGAAGAGGACTCACGTATCTCGACCGGATGCCGGCCGAGATGCGGGTGATGGCCATGCGTGACGCGGCGGCTCGGGACACCGCTATAACACATACTCCGGAGTTCGTTCGCTTCGGAGTGGAAGCGGAGGTCATTCGATGATTACGGAACGGGCAATGCTCGCCGCCGTCCACATCAGCATCTGGACGGCCATCAAACACGACCGCAAGGTCAGCCGCGATGTCGCCGATCAACACGGTGCGCACCAGGGCGCGGGCCGGTACAACAAGCAACTGTTGCATGGGGCCGACAAGCTGGACGAACTGCGCACGCTCGCCGGCCAGATCCGGCAGTATTTCTACAAGATCACGCTGCCGTGGTCGGACGAAGGGTTCCGGCTTCTGCCATCCAACTTCTACTTCGATCTCATGGAGCGCATGCGCGAGTTCGAGGCCGGCTTCGAGCAAGGGGTCGATAGCTTTCTCCGCGTCTATCCCCAGTACATCGAGCAGGTCAGGCCGGAGTTGAACGGGCTCTTCCGGGAGGAAGACTATCCGTCCGCGGATAAGCTGCGGACGAAGTTCGGCGTCAAACTCGAGGTGCTGCCCATTCCGTCCGGCGCCGACTTCCGCGTCCAGATGTCGGCCGAGGAGCAGGCGCGGGTCTCGCGCGAGATCGATGCCAACGTCCGCGAATCCCTGATGCGCGGAACCGAAGACCTCTGGAGGCGGCTGCGCGAAGTGGTCGCCCACATGGTCGACCGGTTGAACGAGCCTGAATCTCGCTTCCACGGCTCCTTGGTCACCAATGTTCTGGACCTGGTGGAGATCCTGCCGCGGCTTAACGTCAATGGCGACACGGATCTCAACCGCTTTGCGGAGCAAGTCAAGGAGCGGCTGTGCAACTACTCCGCTCAGGACCTCAAGAAGCATGACCTGCTGCGCGTCACGACGGCCGCCGACGCCGCCAACATTGTCGCAGAAATGGATGGCCTGTTGCGCAGCCGCGAGGCGGCAGAACCCGCTGAGAGCCCGAGCGCCGACGATATCTTTGCCCGGATGTCCGCGTACATGGAGGCGCCCGCGGCGGCATGACACATGAGACACCAACCTCATTGCGTATTCAGAAGGCACGCACTTCACTCATCCTTGACCATCCCTTTTTCGGTTCGCTCCTGTTCCGGTTGAAGGGGCGCGAGTGCCGGTCGGTTCAAACGATGGCCACCGATGGAGTGTCACTCTTCTACAACCCTGATTTTGTTGAAACCCTGAACGCAGCGACTCTGGCCGGAACTCTGGCTCATGAGGTCATGCACCCGGCCCTTCACCATCATGTGCGCCGCTCCGGGCGCGATCCGAAACGGTGGAACCAGGCCTGCGACTTCGCCATCAACCCCCTACTCGTTGACGCCGGACTTAACCTGCCCGATGGCGTGCTCATCGACGACCACTTCCGTGGAATGAGCGCAGAGCAGATATACAACCTCCTTGAATCGGAATCGGAAACAGAGCAAGACTCCGGCAAAGAGGGTGGAGACGACGAGCCCGAAGAAGATGAAGTGAAAGACGAGCCGTCCCCCGGCGGCGATTCAAACGAACCTTCCGCTCCCGTAACCGAAGGCGGGATCGGCCAGGTCCTCGATGCACTACAGCCGGACGAGGAAACCCCAACGATTGAAGCACAGGCGAGGGAGTGGGACGTGGCGGTCAACCAGGCCACGACGGTTGCCCGGCAGGCGGGCAAGGTGCCGGCTGGCCTCGCGCGGACGCTTGAAGGTGTGGCAGAGGCGGCAATCGATTGGCGAGAACTGCTGCGGCGGCTCTGGTCGGATACAATCCCGGCTGACTATAGCTGGATGCGCCCTAACCGCCGCCATGTCTGGGCGGGCGTCTACCTGCCGGGAGTAATCCGCGAGGGAGTGGGCGAGGTCGCGATCGCCGTCGACTGCTCCGGCTCTGTGAACGGGCGGCAACTGAGGCTCTTCGAGGCGGAGGTGCGTTCGATTCTCGAAGGCCAGCGGCCTCAGCGTGTGTATGTCTTGTACTTTGATGCGACGGTCCACAAGGTTGAGACATACGAAGCCGGCCAACCTGTCCACCTTAACCCAGTGGGAGGCGGAGGCACAGAATTTGGCCCATGCTTTGACTGGCTCGATGAGCACGGGATTCTGCCGCAGACCCTCGTCTTCCTGACAGATCTTTATGGCTCCTTCCCGCCGTCGGCTCCCGTCTATCCCGTCCTATGGGCTTCGACCGGAAGCCAGAAGGCCCCCTTCGGCGCGGTCATTCCGATGCACGCGGCCTAGTCCAAAGGGCCGAGAGCTCGCCGTGCGTCCCTAGTGGCAGACGCAAATTTCGATCTCACCCCAGTCGTTCGATGAACGCCCCAAATTGGTTTGGGGGAAGGAGGCTCTCTGTGGATCAGAGTTATCGCATTTTCACCGACGGCTCCGCGATCGGCAATCCAGGCCCAGGCGGATGGGGTGTCGTCGTAATTCAGGGAAAGGAACGTTGGGAGATGTCGGGCGCCCATCCATGGACGACCATCTCGGAGATGGAAGTTGTCGCAGCCGTGCAGGCCCTTCGATCGCTGCCAGGCCGGGCGCAGATCGAACTCTACTCGGACTCGGAATACCTGATCTATGGAATGCGCGCCTTCGTCTCCCACTGGCAACGCCATGGCTGGCGGAACCGGCGCGGCAGCGAGTTGCAGCACCGCGAATTGTGGGAAGAACTGATCGCGTTGAATGCGCAGCGTCATATCTGGTGGACCTGGATCAAAGGGCACAACGGGTATCCCGACCAGAACCGCGCCGACGCGCTGGCCTATCAGGCCGCCCGAACTCTCTGGGTGCGAGAGAAGGCCGCGGCTTGATGCGGCCAGACTTTTCATATCGTCGCAGAAGGAGAAAACTTGATGGCTTCAATTGCGGAAGCAAGCTCGCTGTTTGAAATCGACGTAGAGCTCGACGGACTCCTCGAAGAGATCGAAGGGCAGGTTGAGTCAGAAGGTCAGGCAGCGGAAGAACTGGTTGCTCGGTTCCAGCAATTCTGCGAGGCGCACGGCGAGAAGGTCGACCGGATCGGCCGCTTTGTGCGCATTATGGAAGCCCGAGAACAGTATTGCCGGAGCGAGTCCGCGCGGCTTGCTGACAGAGCTCGGGCCGCAGCCGGCAAGGTGGAGCGAACCAAGAACATGGTGCTCTACTACCTGCTCAGCCGGGACCTCAAGAAGATCGAAGGCTACCAGTTCACGTTGCGCTCCCAGAAGAACAGCCAGGATTCCGTGCGAATTACCGACGAGGCAGCATTGCCGAGGTGCTATTGCTCAATTGATGCGCGGATTGACGGAGTTGTGTGGGAGACAGTGCTCTCCTTGCTACCCGACGAATTAGCCAAAACCCTGGAATCCTCCATCCAGGAGACGCGGCCAGACAGCGACGCGATCAAGGCCGCAGTGGCGCGGAACGAGGTGGTGTCGGGGGCAGAGGTGCGGCGGGGGACGCATCTGCGGGTGGCGTGACCACAAACAAGCAATCGGAGTCCGGACCCTGCGTCCGTTATGTCGAGGGCTGGAGTCTCGCCGCGGCTCGGTAACATCCAACACCATCCGTCGGGATATGCTCGTAGGTCTGAACATCTCCAAAAGTGTTGAGCCCTTGCCCAATCAACATCGCCAGACCGACGGGAACCGCCATGAAGAGGTGAATCGTCCCCATGGGGCGATAGGCTTCTCTCGCGGTGCGGATGGCCTCAATGACCGTCGCTGCTATATCGGCCGCTTGCTGAGGTGAGGTGAGGTCAAATCGCCTGTGGTCGGGATGAAAGATGCGGGTGACGGCGCGAAAGGCTGGCAAGGAGTCCTTGGGCGTTTGAGAGAATGCCGGCTCCACATCCTCCGCTACCGAAACCAAAACCGCAAGATCCATGGCTGAGATGTCGCGCTCTGTCGTTCGGAAGGCGAAGCCGGCCGGTTCTCGGGCGGCGTCAATTCGCCACATTCGATCCGGCCTGCCAGGAGTGTATTGGCTCCAGGAGATCGATTGCCCGGCCTGGGCAAGAAAGGCAACGCCGAGGGCGGTTGCCGCGGGAATTGACGGCAGGCCGCTCGCAAGGATGGGACGGCCGCCACCGTGCAGTCGTACCGCGCTCGCGACCTCTCGAAGCGCAGGTAGAAGAATGTCCCGCCAGGTCAACGGATCCGCTTCACGGCCAGAGAATCGTTCGGTCCAATCGAGCATCAGAGCGGTGCCAGGCTGAAAGGCCGGGCGGGTCCGGGTGTGGAGCGTGACCTGGAGCGGTAGAGTGGCGTCCAGTTGACGGTGCACGGCTTGAACCCTCCGAGCCAGGACGCGGCGGGCGACCCGACCGGCCTCGTCCGTTCCAATCGGATCACCAGAGACCTTGTGCAAGTTCCAGTCGCTTAAGTTGTCGATTGAAAGTTTCTGATTAACCACTTCGCCAGCGCGCCGATAGCTAATGCCTCCGGCACAAACGGGAATTAGGAAGAACCCATCCTCAACACGGATTCTTTTGAGGATACCCGGCACTTCGATCTTCCGAATCACATCCGAGGTCTCGACATCGGGCGTGATCCAGAGCAGGGCATTCGCGGTGAGTTTGTCTTCAAGTATGTGGCGGAGCTCATCGCCGGTAGGAACCTCGTTCAGGTCCCGCTGATCCTGCCATGTTGGTATGCCATGGTCATGCTGGGCAGCTATCAGCAGAGAGGCCTCCGCGGAGCGCGATCTCCGGTAGCTCAAGAAGCTTTTCCCGGTTGCATCAGTCATGCGCGGCTTCCTGGAACGGTGGTGTCGGTGGATGCTTTTCGATCACTTCCTTCGCGAGATCATAACTGGCCTTGCGCGAAGGATAGGCAGCCAATAAGAGTCCCGGCAGAAAGCGCTGTGTAAGATCGGAGTAGGTATACCCGTAACTCGTCCCATGGCTCGCGCCGGTCGCAGTCACGATCCACTGAATCTGATGCGATGTGAATCCCAGCCCTTCGAGCACAGGCTCCACTACGGCACGGCGCTGCTCTTCGTTGGGTCGTTCAAAGGTGAAGGTTGCGGCAGCCCGACGCCGAATTGCCGGGTCGAGCGCTTCGAGCCGATTTGTGCACATCACAATGATGGCCGGGAGATTTCCATTCGCCAGATCATCCACGCCGCGAATGAGCGCGTTCACCCCGGCCCGATCTTCATGGTGCATCTGCGCCAGCTCCCGCGATTGCGCCAGAGCGTCAGCCTCGTCTATCAGCAGAACGATCCCGGAGGTGCGCTTTCCTCCGCGACCCGACGCGCGCCGGGCGGCTTGCCTAACCTCGGCAAAAGCCATGGACAGCAGATTAGTCATCTCGCCAACAGCGCCTGTGCCCCTGGCGTTCAAACTAAGCTCGTAAAGGGTCATGCTGAGGCCAGATTCGCGCGCCACTGCGTCGCCGAACGTCTCGGCCAACGCCGTCTTTCCGGTGCCAACGTCGCCAGCGAAGATGAACAACGGTGGACGATCCGCAAACAACCTGATGATTTTTGTCTTCTTGTGGTAGAACTGCTCGCTCCAGTGTGTGAGGCTGTCCGGGTCGAGAAGAAGCCGCGCTTCCTTAAGCAGACGCTCCTTCTTCTCGTCGAGACCGACGAGCGATGCAAACCGTCTCGCGGTGGAGGGGTCCGGGAATTGCTTGACCTCCTCGAAGATGCCTACGCGCTCCTCACTATTGTTCATAGACTAGGCTGAAAAGTCTGACGGCCGATTCCGCACCCCGTGGAATAGTAGTTACGGTCAGAGGTCCAGTAGCCAGCGCCATCGGAAGGGGGATAACCGTTGGTGCGCTGGACAGGCAGACCGGACTTGAACGCATCCTGCTGATATTCAGGCAGCTCGAAGAACGCGGAGTTCTGAGCCAGGAAGTTGAAGAACGTCGCTCCGGAGATGTCCACATAGGGCACAACCTTGCCTGGCCGATCATCTGTCGTGATATTCCCGTAGACATCGACCGTGTACCGCCAGGTCACGACGCGCACCCCGTTCTTCTTGTAGCCGAACTCATAAGACTCAAGGTAGCCCTCGTTGAGGTACTGCGCGAGTTCTTCCGCATAATTCCGGATCAAGGCCTCGGATGGCAGCCCATAGTAGGCCGCACAGAGGTGCATGTCTGCCGCAATCTTGGACGCCAGATAGCGGGCGTGCGTGATAGTGAACGAATATGTCCGCGTAAATGTACTTGTCATTCGTGATTACCCCCTGAACGATGGGCCCAAAACATCCTGCCAGCACTCAATCGCTCGACCCCGCGTCGTAGCGAAGCGCGCCTCCGTGATTGCCTCCAATGCATCCTGGGCGGCGCTCACGATCTTCTTCCGCTGTGCGTCGTCGTAGATAGCGGCGACGTTGTTCGTCGGGTTTACCGGATCGAAGATCTCGATCGGTTTGCCGGACGGAGCCGGCAGCGCAGACGTCGCGTAATAATCGGTGAATGATATGCGAGTCTTCAACTGCGACTTGACGATGTAGCCGAAGACCTTCTCAAGCGCGTTCGGATAATCGGAGAGATCGATCCCCGAGTCCGCCAGATGCGCCACGATCAACTCGATCATGAACGACTTCATGCGGAAGCTGTCGTCGCCTTCCCGTTGCCTTCGCACCCACCACTTCACGAGGCGAATGACCTGACGGAAGTGGTCCTTGTATCGTTCCTTCCGTAAACGAATGAACTTGAGATGCAACGGGATGCTGGTGAGCACAGGCTCCCCGCCGTCGAAGGGGAACAGGTAGCCGCGGTCATCGGAATCTCCGCAGTATTGGACCGGCACGATGTCCACGTTCAAACCGCTCACTGCATAACTGACGCAGACTGAATGCCGGTTCACCTTGATCTGATCCGGTTTCATCTGCGGATACGCCTCACGAACTCGCTTCGCCAACCACTCCAAAAGATCGCGTTCTTTACTTGGAACCTTCTCACCCTTGACGTAGAAGGCGACATCAATGTCGTTGAGCGTCTTCAGCGCTGTGCCTTTGGCCAGGCTGCCAGAGAGGAGAGTTTTGATCAGTCCATGCTCCTCGTGGTCGGCGGCATAGCGGTCGAGCTTGTCCCGAAGCAGACGAACCTGCTCGCGATAGTCTTCGGCGTCCTCGCGCCGCAGGTTGATGTTGTCCGCCGCGAAGTCGGCGATCTCGGAATGACCGATCATTGCCGCAAGGAATGGGGTCTCAACTGCCATGACACACCTACCTGTAGTGGTTCCTGGTTCTGTTGATACAAAATGGGACCCCTACTTCTCTTGAGCGTACGTAATCTTGACATTCCTGTCAAGTCCGACTAAATTGTTATCTGTGGCGGAAAGTGAGGACAATCGGTGATCCCACCCTTTCAGCCCGATGGCCTATTACCGCCAGGAGACTACGAGGTCTCATTCGAAGAAATTCGCCAATCCGTCCTCACCGACGGCCCAACGGTCGGCACTGACGAACGAACCTGGGACAGTGATTGGCGCCGGCGGCTGGTAGACAATCTTGAGATTCTCACCAAACAGCTCTGGCAGGTTGGGGTTCGCGAGATCTATGCGGACGGGTCTTTTGCGGAAGACAAAGACCACCCGAACGACATCGACGGATACTTCGTGTGCGGGCTGCGGGAATTGGCATCGGGTGAGTTGGCGCGACAGCTGAACCTGCTCGATCCGTTCAAAGTCTGGACCTGGGATCCTCTTTCAAGGAAACCCTATCGCGGATATCCGAAGAAGCAGCTTCCCATGTGGCACCGATACCGCGTCGAACTCTATCCTCATGTGTCGGGACTTGGTGTGGGTTCCGGAATTCTGGACAAGTGGGGGAACGAGCTCGAGTTCCCTTCGGCATTTCGACAATCCCGTCGTGACGGGACGCCACGAGGCATCATCAAAATCAGATACGGAGGGCTCTCATGATCCGCAACGAAGTTGAATATCAGAACGCTTCCGCGCGCCTTAAGGAAGAACAGCTTCGGCTGGCGGAACACCGCGCTCGCCTGGAAGCAACAGGAATGTCCAAGGAGGAGATCAAACGAGTCATTGATCCGATCGAGTCGTTCCATCTGCAGTTAAAGGAGGAAGTCGAAAGCTACGAACGGCTGAAGCGAGGTGAGTTCGACGAACTGGAGAACCTTCGTGGACTCGGTCACCTTTTGATTGCCTTGCGCATTGCACAAGGGATATCGCAGCGTGAATTGGCGCGCCGGCTCGATGTTCACGAGTCCCAGGTTTCGCGAGATGAGCGCAACGAATATTTCGGGATCACATTGGAACGCGCAATCAAGATTCTTGACGCGTTGAATGTCCGGCTCCGAACGAGAGTCGAAGTGGAGCCGGAAGACCAGATGGCGATGGCGTGATTCGGTAAGCGTCGATAGCTTTGATAGGGATTGAGCGACTTCCTGCGAGTTCTATTGCTCCACGACAGCTACGACTATCGCCGCCTGCGTTGCGTCAGAATGCGGTGCTGAAGAAACGGCATCATCTGTTGGGTGATCTCCTTGCTCATCGCAAGGGCTATCTCAGGAGTCATGTCCTGCCCCGGCATCAGGCCCAGCTTGGACAATGTTGTCTGGTAGGCCTTCCGGACAACTCGCGCCTGTTCCCGTTCGAACGAGAGACGCTGTGCGATCGCCATCACTTCGTCACATGCTTTCAGCTGACCAGGCGATGCATCGTCCTCGTTTGCCAAAGCGAAGCGTAACTCGTCATCCTCGAACGCGAGGTCGACATCTAGCTGCAACTCCTCGCCGTTGGTTGGATCCACAGCATGGACCGCCTTCACCGAAGGCCCCGTGTACTGGCCGGATAGCCCAATCATCATTCGATAGATGCAATAGAGCTCGACATATCCGATCAGCTTTCCGGTTGCTGGGTCGCCTTCAACAGCCACGCAATGAAACACCCTACCCCGAGGGCGATTTGTGACGAGATCACGTCTGTGATAGAAGCCGAAACACGGCTCTGCACTCGCGTTCTGCAGATAGGCAAGCGCTAGATTGCAAACCTGGGCGTCAACCCCGACGGAAACGGCCAGCGTCAGTGCCGACTTGACTGCAGAGCGCCCCGCCTGCGGTCCACCGAAAGTGCATGATGCGACTACGGGCTCCGGCCAATAAGTGCTCTCTTCAACGATGGTTTGCATGGCGGCACCGACATCCAGCTTGGGATATCTCCTCTTGAGTCCGCGCAGAGTCTTTTTTGCTTCAACCCGTGTACGTGCTCGAATCTGAATCTTCACCCCCTTTCCTTCCTCGGTGACCAGAGGTTTTGTGGGCGGAAAAGAAAGGCTCCCGTCAGCATGAACCCGCACTGGTGCGCCAGAAGCGGTTGCGAATTCACCAGATCGCACCGTACCACGGTCCCTCAAGACTCCGAGTTTCAAGCTCAAGAATTGGAGTTGGCGGGCAACCTCGGCGTCCCAAAGGCTTCCCGTTGTGCTGTTACACGGTATGCAGAAGGCGCCGAAGACCTTCCGCCTCCCTCCGATAGAGTTGGGGATGAGGTGCTCGCCGGAATCGTTCTCAGGTGTGAGCTCAACGCCGCAGAGGGCACATTTTCGATCCTTCATTTCGCATCCTGAACGAAGAAAATCATTCTTCATCTTCCCGTTCGGCCCAGGATTGGTTGTGTTTCTCGATCCTGGCTCGCGTTTCTGTGCTCGCGATGATCGGCCGAAATATAGGCCATACTCTCCGCGGAAGCCGTGTACTCAGCTTCTTGTTGCCGATGTAATCATGCTTGATGATGGCTCCGTCTCTGTGGTGAACCACTACATAGGGTCCGTTCACATAGACCTTACCGCGTTTCCGCGAAGAACGGCGAAGTTCGAGGGTGTACCGTCGATTGAGCACATCAGCGTAAGCGAGAATGTCCACTGTCTGCTTCTGTCGACAATCGCTGAGGCTGGGAGGTGTCCGGTGGTCCTTTTCGTACTTCGCAACGAGCTTCTTAACGGTCTTCAGTTGTAGGGGGTTGCAAGCTCTTAGGCACTCATAAAGGCCCTTAGTCAACTTGCCTTTTTCCCGACCGGCGCGGCGCTCGGCAGCAGCTTCAACTCGTTCGTTCTCGATTCTTTGAAGTGTTTCCCGGGCGTGGAGCCTAACGCTCTCTGGATCAGGCAAAATCAGGCGACCTTTTGAATTTTCGGTTATCCGGTCGGATTGACCTGACGTAAGTGATTGCTGATCTTCCACTTAAGGTATCTTTCTGATGTCCTGAGATCAGAAAGCGAGGATTTTTTCTTTACCCAACCTGCATACCGTCGCTTCGGCGACGATCCACAAGGTTGTGAGCGATCCGATAAGGCCCATAGCTGCCTTCAGATCATCGGCAAAAACCTTCGCTGCGTGGACGATCTCGTTAAGCGGCATATTCGACTCCAAGACCATTTTACCGCGCAGGCTAGTTTTCCACCAGACTCAGAGACGGGGGCGTGTGGTCGCACGGCTTCCTTTGATCGATCCCCGTATCCGCGCGGGTCGATGGTGTTCGGTGGGAGACCATCCTTGCGAACGTACCTTGGGCGCGTGGGTGATAATTAGACGTTGCCCGACAATGCCCATATCGAGAGTTTTTTCACGGACTTGCGCGACACGCACGTAAGCGGCGTCGGCGTGAAGGAAACGTCCTACTATCCCTACCTGTCCAATCTTCTCAATTTCATCGGCAAGCAACTCAAACCGAAGGTGCGCTGCATTATTCACCCGCACAGCATTGGCGCGGGGCTCCCGGACGGCGCGCTGATAACCGCCGACCAGAAATCCAAGGCTGACGATCCGCTCGCGGAAGGAATGATTCCCTCGCGGGGAGTCCTTGAAATCAAAGCGCCCGACGAAGATGTCCAGACGGTCGCAGGTAGCGAGCAGGTCGCAAAATACCTGAGCAAATACGGGCTGGTGGTCGTCACCAACCTGCGCGCAGTGGGTCATCGTGGCCAGGGTGCAAGGCCAGCCCACACAGCTTGAAGCCTTCACTATTGCGCCCTCGGAAAAAGCATTCTGGAAGACAGTTGAGAATCCCCGAAAGCTGACCGAGGCCATCGGAGAATCGTTCAACGAGTATCTGACGCGCGTCCTGCTGCAGGCTGCACCCCTTACCGCGCCCAAGGAAGTGGCGTGGTTTCTCGCCTCCTATGCGCGCGACGCCAAGGCACGCATCGAGGTACAGGCGAACCTGCCGGGCCTGGCGACTCTGCGCACCGCGCTGGAGGAGGCGCTCGGCCTCAAATTCACGGGTGAGGATGGCGAGCATTTCTTCCGATCATCGCTGGTGCAGACCCTGTTCTATGGCGTATTCTCCGCCTGGGTGCTGTGGTGCAAGCGCACGACCACCGGAGCGAAGGAAAAGTTCAACTGGCACGAGGCGGCGTGGTCGCTGCACGTGCCCATGATAAAAACCCTTTTCGAGCAGCTCGCCACACCGACAAAGCTTCAGTCGCTCGGCCTGGAGGAAGTGCTCAACTGGACGCAGACGGCGCTTAACCGCGTGGAGCGGGACGCGTTCTTTTCCAATTTCGAGGAGCATCACGCGGTCCAGTATTTCTACGAGCCGTTCCTGGCCGCTTACGATCCCGAGCTGCGCAAGCGCCTGGGCGTATGGTTCACGCCACCGGAGGTAGTGCGCTACATGGTTGCCCGCATCGACACGGTGCTGCGTGAGCAACTGCACGTCGCGGACGGATTCGCGGACCCGAACGTGTTCGTCCTCGATCCGTGCTGCGGCACCGGGGCATTCCTTGTCGAAGTCCTTCGCCAGATTGAGACGACGCTGAAAGCCAATGGCGGCGACGCGCTCACCGCCGAGGACATCAAGACGGCGGCGATGGAGCGCGTCTTCGGATTCGAGCTTTTGCCCGCGCCTTTCGTGGTTTCACATCTGCAACTCGGATTGTTCTTGCAGAATCTGGGCGCTCCCCTGTCGGAAAAACTCCACGAGCGCGTCGGGGTGTACCTTACCAACGCGCTCACCGGCTGGAATCCAGCCAAGGGAGCGAAGCAGAAGCTCATGTTCCCGGAGATGGAGGAGGAGCGGGACGCCGCAGAACTCGTCAAGCGTGACAAGACGATTCTCGTGGTGCTCGGCAATCCGCCTTATTACGCGTTTGCCGGAGTGAGTCCGGAAGAAGAGCAGGGGCTGGTCGAGCCGTACAAGGAAGGCTTGGCGACGGAATGGAAGATTCGCAAATACAATCTCGACGAGCTGTATGTGCGTTTTCTCCGCCTGGCGGAGCGGCGCATTGCGGAGATGAGCAAGCGCGGCATCGTTTGCTACATTTCCAGCTACTCGTACTTGAGCGATCCGTCCTTTGTCGTCGTGCGCAAACGGCTAAGCGAAGAATTCAACTATGCCTGGCTTGATTGCCTCAATGGCGATAGCCGGGAGACGGGCAAGCTCACGCCCGATGGAAAGCCTGACCCGAGCATCTTCTCCACCGAATACAACCGCGAAGGCATTCGGCTGGGCACGTCGGTGGGCCTCTTTGCCAAGACGGGAGGCACGGAGCCGGTAACCGTCCGTTACCGCGAATTCTGGGGCACGGATAAACGCGCGGCGCTGCTCAAGACGCTCGAAAACACGGAGAATTTCGACGGGCAGTACGAAAAGGTTGAACCTGTCGCCGCGAACCGCTTTTCTTTCCGGCCGTCCAACACCGAAGTCAATTATGCCTCCTGGCCCGCAGTGGTGGAGCTGGCCGAAGAAGAACCGATCAGCGGCTTGCAGGAGATGCGGCGCGGCGCGCTCATGGCCTATGACAAGGACACGCTGCGCGACCGTATGACGGCGTATTTTGATCCGAAAGCAGATTGGGCCACGTTTGCCGCGCTCGGCACGGGCCTGTCGAAAGACGCGGGCACGCTTTAATCCTGCGACGACCCGCGCAACGGCTTCAGGATGCCGAGACGTTTGACGAGACGCGGCTGAAGCGCTACTCGCTTTATCCGCTTCGACACCCGCTGGTGCTATTACAGCAGCGTCCGGCCGCTCTGGAACGAACCCCGCCCGGAGCTGGTCTCCCAGCGCGCCGATGAGGAGAGCTTCCTGATCGTGCGGCGCTTTGCGGAGCGCCCCAAGGAGGGCAGGCCAGCGTTCTTCACGTCCGCCTTGCCCGACTACCACCTGCTTCGTCCCAATGTGGCTGCGATTCCCCTTCGGCTGCGCACATCCCCCGCCGAGGGCATCTTGAATGGCAAGCAAAGCACCATGTATGCCCACCTGGATGGGCACGACGGCACGACAGCAAATCTGTCGGATGGGGCGCGGCAATATCTGGCATCGCTCACCAGTGCGAATCCCGACGAAGACGAGGAACTGAGCCGATCTGTCTGGTTTCACGCCCTGGCCATTCTCTACACGCCGCTCTATCTGTCGGAGCACATTTCTGCGGTTCGCGCGGACTGGCCGCGGATTCCGCTACCAGCGACGCTCGCAGCTTTGCAGCACTCGGCACAGCTTGGAATGACAGCCGGGCAGCTCCTCGATATGGACAGCGCCGCGCTCGGCGTCACTACCGGCAAGCTCAGGAAGGAATTGACTCTTCTCGGGCGTGTATCCGGGCCGCAGAAGGGTTTGAGCCTTGCCATCACGGCGGGCTGGGGCCACGGCCAGAAAGAAAAAGACATCGTGATGCCGGGCAGGGGCATCGAGAAACGCCGCGACTTCACTGCCGACGAGCAGAGCGCCATCGCCGAGGGAGCAAAGGAGCTGGGCCTTGAACCGGAGGACGTAACGGCGCTTTGGGGCTTGCAGACCATTGACATCTATCTCAACAACGAAACCTTCTGGAGCAATGTGCCGGAGGCCGTCTGGGAATACGCGATTGGCGGATACCAGGTGCTCAAGAAATGGCTCAGCTACCGCGAGCGCCAGGTGCTCGGACGCGACATCACGAAGGACGAAGCCAGGGAGTTTACCCATATCGTGCGCCGCATCGCCGCGCTTCTGCTACTGGAGCCGGAACTGGACAAGAGTTACTCCGCTGTAAAGGCGAACTGCCATCCGTGGAGCGCCGCGCCGTCCGGCACTAAAGAGGATGTATGACCGATCCCGCGCCGGTCAGACCAGCAAGGAACACCTTGCTGTTAAGCCACGCCAATCCGGAGGACAATGAATTTACCCTGTGGCTTGCGCTGCAGCTTGCCAATGAGGGCTACCGCGTATGGTGCGATCTCACGAAGCTGCTGGGCGGCGAAGTGTTCTGGGACGACATCGAAGAGGCGATCAAAACCCGCGCCGCCAAGGTGCTGTACGTTCTCTCCAGGACATCGAATGCCAAGGATGGCCCGCTCAAGGAGCTGCATTTCGCGCAAATCGTAGCCAAGAAAGAAAAACTGAAGGACTTCGTCATTCCGCTGCACATCGACGATTTGCCGCACAGCGATATCACCATCGAAATCACCCGCATCAACACCGTGGCATTCGCGCATTCCTGGGGCGCGGGACTTGCCAAGCTGCTGGAAAAGCTTGAGGAAGACGGCGTGCCCAAAGATCCGAAATTCAACCGCACGGCGGTCAACGACTGGTGGCGCACGCAGTTCAGCGCCGAGCAGGGATTGCGTAAGGAGCCGGAGGAGTATCTCTCCAATTGGTTTCCGGTGACGCTGCCTACCCATATTTATTTCCACTCGCTCTCCCGAAAAACCATCGGCGCGATTGATGTATCTGGCACGCTTCCATACCCGGCAGTGCAGGATGGGATATTTCTCATCACCTTCGCTGAAGCGGCTGATTTTGAAGGTAAACTCGGCCCTGAAATGTATATCGCCAAGTCGGGCGACCCGCTCGAAGTCACGGCGCTATTGGCGGAGCCCAAGACAGTATTTGGGAAGCATCTTTTCAAGCTCCTGCGTCTTGCCTGGGAACAGATGCTCGACGAGCGGAAGCTACCGGTTTACGAGCTGGCGAACAAGGCCAAATGCTTCTATTTCCCCAAGGACCGGGTGCCCAATGACAAGGTTTTCTTCTCCGGAGTGGACGGCGAACGAACCTACCGCGCGATGGTCGGATACAGCACGCGAACGAACCCCACGACCGGCGTGAGTGTAAAGCGCTACTGGCATTATGCCGTCCAGGCCCGCCCGCAGGTTCATCCCACGCTTGCCTATATTTTCAAATCGCACGTCCTCTTTACGAACGATGGCACCACGATTTGGGAGAGCAAGAAGAGGCTGGCCTCCGCGCGGCGCAGCCAGTGCAAATCCTGGTGGAACGACGAATGGCGCGACCGGGCGCTTGCCGCCGCAACATATCTATGCGACGGCACAGACAAGATTACCGTAACGCTTGGAAGCAAGGCCAGCCTGACTATTCCACTAATGCCGGTACTGTTTTGCAGCCCGGTGTCGTACACCGATCCGCAGTTGCTGAGATTTTCGGAAGATGATGAAACCGCCGATGACTACGGTCGAGATTCCCGCGATGAGGACGCTTTTGAAGATGATCCGGAAGGCGGTGCCGAATGAAGGATCTCATCCACATTCCGGAGCCGCGTCTTTTGTTCAGACACAATCAGGCGACGGAAGACCCGCGCGACGGCCTCACCTTGTTCGGGCCGCTGGACGAGAGCAAGCCGTATGGCATCAAGGCTGGTGTCATCGGCACGGAAACCGGCATCAAGTGCTTTGAGCGATGGGTGGAATGGGTGCAGCGTCCAGTCTTTAACGCAACTCCGCTCTTAGGCCGTCCTCCGTTTCCCGGTTTTGAGACCGTGTTCCGGTCGCCCTGGAATACCAAACCCCTGCTTTCGCTCACGGTGACAGATGCCGAGATCGATGAATATCTCTACCTCGACGAGCCCCACCAGCGTGTGTACGGAACGGTAGGCGTGTTTGCCAATCGCATCCTTGAGGCGATCCGCGAGGAGACAGAGAAACCCGAGCTGTGGTTTGTCGTGGTGCCTGACAAGGTGTGGAAGTATTGCAGGCCCAACTCCGTTGTCGAGCCTGAGGTGCGACAGGAAGCAATTAGAGCGTTCAAGAAGGCCAAACAGGCGAAGACTTTCTATGAAACGCGATCCCTCTTCCCACAGATGGACCGCGAGGCGGAACCATACGTGTACGAAGAACAGTTTCACAATCAGCTCAAGGCTAGGCTTCTGGACGCGATGGTGCTCACCCAGATCGTCAAAGAGAGCACGGTCTCGAATATCAGCAAGCCCGGCAATGCAGACTTCGACAAGCGCGCCGCCGCACGGCAGTCAGAAATTGCCTGGAATCTCTGCACGGCCATTTTCTACAAGGTGGGCGGACGTCCCTGGAAAGTGGCGGATATCCGCGACGGCGTGTGCTATCTCGGCCTGGCGTTCAAGAAGGATGAGACGAGTGGCACGTCGAAAAATGCCTGCTGCGCGGCGCAGATGTTTCTCGATTCCGGGGACGGAGTGGTTTTCAAGGGAGCGCTCGGTCCTTGGTATAACGACGAGACGGGCGATTTTCACTTGAGCTATGCGGCTGCCAAAGCGCTGGGAGAACTGGCCATCAAGTCCTACACCAAGAAAGCGGGCCGGCCACCCAAGGAAATGTTCATCCACGGCAAGGTGCGCTTTGAGCCTAATGAATGGCAGGGATTCATGGATGCCGCCGGAACGAGCACCAACATGGTCGGCGTCCGCATCCAGGAAGAAAAAAACCTGAAGCTGTACCGTAAAGGCCAGAATCCCGTGTTGCGCGGATTGGCGAATATCCGCAGCCCGCGTAGCGCCCATCTTTGGACGCGCGGCTGGACACCACGCATTCAAACCTACCCAGGGCGGGAGGTTCCCAATCCGCTGATCATTGAAATCAGTAAAGGCGAAGCCGACATCAACGTCGTGGTGAAGGACATACTTTCTCTCACCAAACTCAATTACAACACTTGCATTTTTGGCGACGGCATGCCGATCACACTGAAATTCGCGGACGCGGTAGGGGAGATACTGACCGCCGGCCCCATCAAGGATGTTCCTCCGTTGCCTTTTGGGCACTATATCTGAAGTCTCACAGCCACCGGGATGTTTTCACCGCATTTCTTACAGCGAATTGTGAAATCGCAATGCCGAGTTGGCGGAAGACTGAACACAAATGACAGTATAGGAGAAGAAAAGGAGAACATTCAATGTAGATTCCTTCTGGTCAGATTAGTGAGGGGAGAAACAGAAGTCCATAAGTGTAATCATCACAATTCGTTAGAGCGAAGCATCTTGATCTCGTGGCGGTGATCTGGCAGTACAAAGGCCAAAGCGTCGAGTTCCGCACGCAGTTCAGTATCAAAAGGCGCCACCATAAAGCCGGTTGAAGTTCACCAACCATTAGGTAATCAGTTCCTTCAGTCAAATGCAGTCCAACGAATCATGCTCCATCGAGGCCACAAGACGCAGCTAGTGGGTAGAATTATGCGCTCTTCCGGTGGTTGCCGGCTGGTAGAATCTGACTCACGGCGCGCAATCTCCTCATCGTTCAGCGAAATAGATTGGTGCGGGCAAGATCGATAATTTCGTCGCCCCGGCCATTCAGAATCGCCCTGATCAAGTACAGGTTGAAATCAACAATTTGGTCCAGCTTGAGAGAAGGCGGCATGGCGAGTTCTTGCCGGTTTACGGCGACATCGACCAGAACAGGGCCGTCGTGCGCGATGGCTTGCTCCAGGGCCGGGCGAACTCCTTCTGGATCGTCGACGTGCAGGCCAAGAACTCCCGCCCCTTCCGCAATCCTGGCAAAATCGGGGTTGAGGAGGTCCGTGCCATGCTGCAGGAAACCCGTCGCTTTCATCTCAAGTTCGACAAATCCCAAGGAGCCGTTGTTGAAGACAACAACTTTCACCGGAAGGTTCAGTTGCCGCAGCGACAGCAGGTCACCCATCAGCATGGAGAAGCCACCATCACCGGAAAGCGCAATGACCTCGCGTCCTGGATGAGAACACTGCGCTCCGATAGCCTGCGGCAACGCATTTGCCATCGACCCGTGATTGAACGAGCTCAACAGTCTGCGACGGCCGTTCATGGTTAAGTAGCGCGCCGCCCAAATCACCGGAGTTCCTACATCGACTGTGAAAATGGCGTCGGGACCGGCAACCTCATCGAGTATTTTGGCAACGTACTGCGGATGGATGGGGCGTTGTCCTGGCTTTCCTGTAGCCAGATCATCAAGCCCCTTGCGTGCTTCGCGATAGTTGCCGAGACACACGTCGAGGTAGGCGCGGTCTGTTTTCTGCGTGACTAGCGGAAGCAGTCCGGAGAGAGTCTCGACGATGCCTCCGACCAGGCCGAGATCCAGATGACTGCGTCGCCCCAACTGTTCTTCGCGGATGTCGATCTGAAAAATGCGCGCACTCTTTGGGTAGAACTGCTGATATGGGAAATCTGTTCCCAACATCAAAAGCACTTCGCAGTTCATCATGGCGTGATAGCCCGAGGCAAACCCAAGGAGCCCGGTCATTCCGACATCGTAAGGGTTGTCGTACTCGGTGAGCTCTTTTCCGCGCATCGCATGCACAATGGGCGCGTGGAGCCTTGCGGCGAGTTGGATGAGTTCATCGTGCGCCCCGGCGCAGCCAGCACCGGCCAGAATTGTTACGCGTTTTGCGCGATTCAGCTCGGATGCAAGCTGATCCAACTCTTCCGGCCGTGGAACGATGTGCGGCTGGGCGAAGGTGAAATTGACGCGGCGATCGTCGTTTTCCGCGTTCATTAACGCAACATCGCCCGGCAGCACGACCACGGCCACGCCCCGTTTTGAGAGCGCGGTCTGGATTGCGATCTCAAGCGTCCGTGGCATCTGCGCGGGGTTGGAGACCAGCTCGCAGAAATGGCTGCACTCCTTGAACAGTAATTCCGGGTGGGTTTCCTGGAAGTATCCGCTGCCGATTTCCTGCGACGGAATATGGGCTGCGATGGCAAGGACGGGGACGCGGCTTCGGTGCGCGTCATAGAGGCCGTTAATGAGATGCAGATTGCCCGGTCCACAACTTCCGGCACAGACTCCAAGCTTACCCGTCAGAGCCGCTTCGGCACCGGCCGCGAAGGCGGCGGTCTCTTCGTGCCGGAGGCCGACCCATTCGATTCCGTTCCGTCGTCGTACAGAATCCGTGATTCCATTCAGGGAATCGCCCGCCACTCCATAGATTCGCTCGGCGCCAGCTGCGGCAAGAATTTCGACAAAGAGCTCTGCGACTCGCTTTGCCACTCGTTGACCTCCCTCAGAACCCCTACTCTACATTTTGAAGGCTGAACCTTGCGTGAACTCCACGCGCGTGAGTACAACTCCACGGTCTGAAGATGCAACGCGTTCTCAGGGGATGCCGTTTCTGCGGCAGATTCGTAAAGCTACGTCTAGGCCGCAGCTTCCAGTTCGATTGCCCGCGGAAACAGGATGTTGTTCTCCAGATGAATGTGCCGATGAAGATCTTGCTCGAATTCTCTCAAGCCGTCGTAGAACGCATGATAGGTGGGACACGCACCTTCAGGAGTGGTGAAACTGTGGCTCAGTCCACGAATCTCCGCGAGCAATGTTCCTGCGGCGTCGTGTTCCTGGGTCATCATCGCAATGGGATTGGCGACTGTGCCGAAGCATCCGTGCGGTTTGGCGCTGCCGTCCGATATCGCCTGCTCCAGTTTGGCGATATGTGGAAACAGGACAAGCTCTTCCTTCGCCAGGTGCGGGCTCAATTCTTCGTCGAGCTGGGCCAGCTTCGTTTGAATTGCCGGCAACTCGGTCCTCATCGCACCGTGGCGATCCACTACTTTCTTTGCCAATTCGGTCAATCTTGGCAATTCCCTCTTCACATAAGCGTGGTGCCTGCTGACAATATGCGCGCTCAAGCTGGCGAGTGAGTTCGTGGCCCAATCTTCGGTGGCAACGTCCGGCGTGATTGAGGCCGCTTCCAATGCGGCGATCACAGCATCCACTTCAACGTTCTTTGCGGCGCACGCCTCGGCAAGGGGTTTGCGGCCACCGCAACAGTAGTCAATGCCATACTCTTCAAACACCCGTATCGAGGAAGGCTGTTCCAATGCGATCTCGCGAACGGTCTGTGTTGTAGAAGTCATGTCGTCCTCCATGAACAACACCGTAGAAGAACGGCGATCATGACCACAGCGACTTTAGTCACTCGCGACGGGAGAAACCGCGACACAGTGTGTCTCGCAGAGCATCGATTGCGCGGAGTGATGAAGACTATGCGATCGAGTGTGGGGCGGGCTAATGCAGTTCTACCTGCAGATAACCTCTACGGTTTCCGCCATTCGCAATCGACTCTCATATAAGCGGTCCGCCGCGGTCAGTGGCCATAGTGCGCGGCATTGATCTCCGCGAAATGCTGCCATTTCCCCGGCAGGTCATCGAGCGCAAAGATCGCAGATACGGGACAGGCCGGCACGCAAGCGCCGCAATCGATGCATTCCACGGGGTCAATATAAAGCTGAGTTTCGTTCGCGAACTCCGCTTCCTTCTTGCCGGGATGTATGCAGTCGACAGGGCAGGCGTCAACACATGCGGTATCTTTGGTCCCGATACACGGTTCAGCGATCACGTAGGCCATGGTCCAGTTCCTCCTTCAGCAAGCGTAAACGCGCCAGGAACTCAGGTCTGTGACAAAAGTCGCATCCGCCAATCGAGGCGCAGTTTTATACTCGTCGTAGAGCGATATGTTTGGCCAAGCCGGGAGTCGAGAATGCTTGAAAACGAGCTGTTTGCCCTGCTTGAGCGGACGGCTGACGCGGCCTTTGCCCTCTCCGAAAGCGGTGAGATTCGATATTGGAACAAGGCGGCGGAGCGTCTCTTCGGCTATGCGGCAAACGAGGTGCGGCATAAGGGCTGCTACGAGATCCTACAGGGCATCGGTGCGCTAGGCACACGCGTTTGCCGCGAAGGATGCTGCGTATTGGACTGTGCCAACAAGCAAACCGAAATCCCCAACTTTGACTTAAGCGTGCAAACTCGTTCAGGACAGCGGCTGTGGGTCAACATTTCGACGCTGGTTTGCGAGAATTCCCGGACCTCGCGTCGCCTCCTGATCCACCTTGCACATGATGTTAGCGAACAGAAGAAGACGGAGGAACTGGTCCACAAAATGATGGACCTATCCCAGCAGTTCATGGATTTGAGCGAAACGGCGGTGCGGGCGGCGCCTGTTTCATCCTTGTCAGAGCAGGAAATCAGCGTTCTGCGGCTGTTCGCCGCGGGCAAGAACTCAGCGGAAATTGCAAAGACGCTCCACATCAGCCTTCAGACGCTCAGAAACCACCTGCACCATATCAACCAGAAACTGCGCACACACAACCGGTTGGAAGCGGTGATGAATGCCATTCACCGCAAGCTAATTTAGCAGATGGAAATGCTGGGTCCACCATCTCCTTGTCCCACGTGCGCGTGATGCGCCACATGCTGCGGTGGTACACCACTCTGACAGACTCCAGTGGAAATGTCCCCCAGAATTCTGGCAATAGTATTTGTGTTGTACTCCACGGTACGCGCGCTTCATTGTGGGGGAAGAGCGCGTGAGTTGAATATCTGACTGGGGATCGTTCGAATGATTCAGATCAAGCGAGCCTATGAAGCTGCGCGCAAAGAAGACGGAGCACGTTTTCTGGTCGAACGTCTCTGGCCACGCGGCATTAGGAAAGAAAACCTCGCGGTCGAAGACTGGCTGAAGGGCGTCGCGCCGAGTGCGGACCTGCGACGCTGGTTCGATCACGATCCCGAAAAGTGGAGTGAGTTTCGCCGCCGCTATTTCCTTGAGTTGGATCAACATCCGGCTGCCTGGGCGCCGATACTTGCTTGCGCCCGACACGATCGGGTGACTCTCGTATATAGTGCACACGACACGGAGCACAACAATGCGATCGCGCTCAAGGAATTTCTTGAGAGAAAGTTGGAATGCAAAGATAGAACTGGTCACGGAACTGTATAGGAACAAGTCCACCTCTCCCCTTTACGAACACGCTGTGGAGCAGTACGGTCGGCATTTGGCTCGCGCAGGATCTAAGCATAGGTTGCCGCGGTAGGTTCTTCGCTGCCGACCGACGCTGAGGTGAAAAAACTCCTTCTACGGTTTGCTCTCTCTCCTGCTTTGTCCAGTGACGCCTCTCGACAATCGAGAACGACGCAGTACGACGACCGCAACGAAACGTCCACCCATTACAGATGTCCTGCCTCAAAGGACACGTGCTTCATTGTGTTCGGACCCCGCCAGGGACGAAAATCAACCCAGGAACCGAGCGGCGGTCAGAGAAGCAGCCTGTCCGTAAGTGCCGCCTTCCGTAAGGAGGAATCGAATGTACGTGAGCGAAAACGAAAAGCACCGTTGGGGCGTGATTTTGGCAGGCGGCGATGGAAACCGCCTCAGACCCTTGACTCGGCTACTATCGGACGACGACCGGCCCAAACAGTTCAGCCCGCTACTCGGTGGAAAGACGCTTCTCGCTCAAACACGGTTCCGGGTCGCAGGCTGCGTAGATGCCGGCCGAACGTTGTTCGCTCTGACACGAGCGCACGAGCCTTTCTACCGGGAAGACCTTGCGAAAGTACCAGCAGTTCAAATGGTTGTACAGCCGAGTAATCGGGGCACACTTCCAGCGATTTTGTGGAGCCTGCTTCGCATTGTTCGACTCGATGAGCATGCTGTCGTAGCATTTTTCCCTTCGGATCACTACTACACCGAGGAGAAGAGGTTCATTGCAGGGATCACATCCGGCTTTGAGCTTGCAGAACTCCAGACAAAGAATGTCACCCTCCTCGGAGCAGTGGCCAATCGCCCCGAGATCGAATACGGCTGGATCGAACCAGGCCCAACTATTGCGAACCGCTCCGGTAACCAACTCATGCGCGTGAAGCGGTTTTGGGAAAAGCCTTCCGCCCCGATTGCGGAGGGCTTGTTGAACCACGGTTGCCTTTGGAATACGTTCGTGATGGTCGGGCGAGCTGAATCTTTCCTAGCCCTGATTCAGCAAACAGCACTGAGCATCTCCGCCGCCTTCGAAGCAATCCGGACCGCGCCCAGCCCGAAGATAGAAGCTGAAATGATGCGGGAGGTATACGGCGGGCTACCTATTGCCGATTTTTCGAAGTTGGTCTTGTCGGAGAGTACAAATCAACTCTGCGTCAGCAGCCTCGGCGATATCGGCTGGAGCGACTTGGGCGATCCGCGCAGGCTTGTCACTACGTTATTTGAGACCGGAATCGAAAATCAGTGGGTCACCTCAGGATCATGCAACCACTGTGGCCTCAGATTGGCACATTCCTGATGTTGTTTTTGTCCATGACAGGCAGCTCCTTCAGACCGGCGGCATGCACTGGGATGCGACTTAAGTCGCAGACTCGCAGATGATCTTATGTTAGCGTCCACCTATAGGTGAGGACGAATGAGCGAGCAGCCAGGAAAGATTGGGATTGTGGGCGCAGGCAGCGTGGGGGCCACGATCGCTTACGCGTGCATGGTGCGAGGAGTGGGCAAGCACATCAGCCTGTTTGATGTGGCGAAAACCAAAGTAGAGGCCGAGGTGCTCGACCTGAACCATGGGCTGATGTTCGTGCCCATGGCCAAGGTGGACGGATCGGATGATCTGGACGTTCTGGAGCACTCTGATGTAATCGTGGTGACAGCGGGCGCGAAACAGAAGCCGGGGCAGACCCGTATCGAACTCGCCGAAGCGAACACGGAGATCTGCCGCAAGCTAATTCCTGGCATGCTTCGAGTTGCGCCACAAGCGACTCTCTTGATGGTCACCAACCCGGTGGACGTGTTGACCTATGTGGCGCTGAAGCTGAGCGGGCTGGAGAGTCGACGCGTTCTGGGCAGCGGCACGGTATTGGACAGCTCGCGCTTCCGTTTTCTTATCGCGCAACGTTGCGCAGTGGCGGTGCAGAACGTGCACGCCTATATCGCGGGCGAGCACGGCGACAGCGAGATTCCGCTGTGGTCCAGCGCGAGCATCGGCAACGTGCCTGTGCGGGGCTGGCATATGACGGACCACGGCGTGCTGAGCGCCGAGGAGGAACAGGAACTCTTCGAGAGTGTGCGCACGGCGGCATACAAGATCATTCAAGGCAAGGGCGCGACGAACTACGCGGTGGGCCTGGCTGTGGCTACGATTCTGGAAGCAATCCTGTGGAACGAGGGGCGCGTGCTGCCGGTAAGCTCTCTGTTGACGGATTACCGCGGCATCAGCAACGTTTGTCTCTCCGTGCCGTCAATTGTGGGCCACCGAGGCGTAGAGGGGTTGCTGCCGGTACCGATGAATGCGGCCGAAGAAGCCGGTTTGCGTTCGAGCGCGGAGGCCATCCAGCACGTGGTGCGTACGTTGGGCTTCTGAGATAAATCAGAAGTGGGCATTCACAGGTGCTTGCTTCTTTTCACACTTCTGTTTTGCACGACATTGGAGACTTAAAATGCACCGACATGAAGATCAAGACAATGGCCTGACCAGGCTCCCCGAGTTGGCGCAACCGATACTGCAGTTTGATCTTGCCGCAGAGATAGAGCATCTTCGGCAAGAAGATTCCTGGCATCGCGGTATAGGGAGGAGTTCAAGAACACTTGTGAAGCAGCCGGATTTCCGCATCGTCCTGGTTGCCATGAAGTCGGCTACAGAGATGAAAGAGCATCGGGCAGACGGAAGAATTTCGATCCACACCCTCTTTGGGAATTTGCGACTCAAGCTGCCGGACACGAGCGTCGAAGTTCCTGCTGGCCATCTGTTAGCACTCGATCCCTGTATTGCGCACGACGTTGAAGCATTGGAGGACAGTGTCTTTCTGCTCACAATTTCGTGGCCTCTGGATCGAACGGGTCATACTGCGTAAGAGATTCCCGAATTGTTAAAGAGAATGGAAGTGCTGAGAAGCGGGGAGTTTCGATGGGTAATGCAACGATCACGATTGACGGCCGCGCAATTACCGCATCGGCGGGAACACTCCTCATTGACGTCTGCAAACATGCCGGCATTGAGATTCCTTCTTTTTGCTACTATCCTGGCCTGTCTCTCCAGGGCGCCTGTCGTATGTGTCTGGTGGAAATTGCAAGGATGCCAAAGTTGCAGACGGCGTGTACTACTCCGGTCGTCGATGGCATGACGGTGATTACCCAAAGCGAGACTGTCAGGCAGGCGCGCAAGGCGATGCTGGAATTTGTGTTGCAGAATCATCCATTGGATTGCCCAGTCTGCGACGCAGGCGGGCAATGTGAACTGCAAGACGCAACACTGACTTACGGTGCCTCGGAGTCCCGGCTCGTCGACATCAAAAACCATAAGGATGAGCAACAATGGTCCCCGGTTGTCTATTTTGATCGGCCTCGCTGCATCATGTGTTACCGATGCGTCAGGGTCTGCGGCGAAGGTATGGATGTATGGGCATTGGGGATCGCCAACCGAAATTCTTCTCAGCTTATCGTGCCGAACAGAGGAGACGCCCTCGAGTGTGAGGAATGCGGCATGTGCATCGATATTTGCCCGGTGGGAGCACTTACGTCCGGCACCTATCGGTACAAGACACGGCCATGGGAGATGAAACACGTAGCGACCATTTGCACCCACTGCGGCGACGGATGCACAACGACACTGGGCGTACGTCCAAGCAACGATGGCATGCAAATTGTTCGCGGCTCCAATCGGAATAAGAGCGGGATCAATGGTGATTTCCTGTGTATTAAAGGGCGCTATGCCTTCGATTTCACTGAACACCCGGAGCGGCTGAAGCAACCGTTGATCCGGAGGGACGGCCACCTTGTCCCAGCGTCGTGGTGGGAAGCCATGTCGACTGTCGCGCAGCGCTTCCGGGAGATCAGAGACACCCGCGGTGGAGAGTCGTTGGGGGTGATCGGCTCCAATCGCACGACCAACGAGGAGAATTACCTTTTACAGAAAGTTGCGCGCCTGGTATTTCGCACGAACAACATTGACCATCATCGTACCGTCGACTTTTCAGGTTTCCATAACGCTCTTGCAGGGAGGGCCAATGCCACAGCCAGCATGAGCGATGTTCTGCATGCTCCAGCTCTTCTCCTCATTGGGAATGACCCTACTTACCGGCATCCGCTATTGGCGTGGCAGGTGCGAAGCAATGTGCGTCTCCACCAGGCGCGGCTGTACCTGATCAATGCCCGAGCTATCAAGCTCGTGCGGCAGGCCAGCGCATTCGTTCAGGTTGATCCAGGCAGAGAAGGAAGCGCAGTCAGGTGCCTCGCTGGAGAGGGGAATCTTCTCGACCATTCCGCCGTGGGCGAATTGGCCTTGGCGAAGCTGGCGGCTCTTCGAGAAAAGCTCAAGGCCGAGAGAGATCTCGTCATCGTCTTTGGCTCTGAATTGGATCGTAAGGATGTGACAGCACTGGTGAGGTTTGGTGCGGCCATTCCAGGTTGCAAATTCATTTGTCTTGGTGATTACGCCAACTCCAGGGGAGCCGCTGACATGGGACTCTACCCGGATCTTCTTCCCGGATATACCGGGCTTTCAAAAGGCGAGCGCTTTGGCCAGGAATGGGGTGCCGATATTCCACGATGGAACGGCCTGGATCTTCCGGAAATGTTGGAGGCATTGCAAACCGGACAATTGCAGGCGCTCTATGTTGTTGGAGCCAATCCTCTGGCTCGCTATCCTATCGATCCGTCTAAACTGCATGGAAAACTCCTTGTGTCCCAGGATCTCTTCCTCACCGAGACTGCTTCCCTAGCGGATATTGTGTTGCCTTCGGCGTGCGCCTATGAGAAGTCCGGGACGTTCACCAACACGTGCGGTGATTTGCAGAGATTGAGGAAGGCGGGAGATGTGGCCGGCCCCAAGAGCGATCTGGAGATCATCGCCCGCATTGCCGGCTTGATGGGCTACGATCTCGACAAGTTGGTTCAGCGCGGGGATGGTGTGCGTGCCGACATGGGGCAGTCGCGCGGAGCCCAGAATGGAGAAGTAGATCGACAAGCCGTCTGGATGCAGGCGCAAAACCTGGAACCACGCTTGGATCCTTTCGATCCGGATGCGATCCTCAGGGAGATACGGAGAGTCCTTCCAGCCTACGGCTCCGATCATGTCGATCTATCTTCGGTGCATGAGAGCCTTCAGTGGACGGAGGAAGCTGACCAAACGCCTATTTCGGGTGACAGTCCACCGATTGTACAGGCGAAGGACGATCTGTTTTCTTCCGGAACACTCGGTCGTTATTCCCAGGCGTTGCACAATGTGATTGAGAGCCGCCTGCTGCTGCCGTGTCAGGAGGAGGCTCCCGGGAAGCAGGCCCACAGCGGAGCGGCGGCGTGGAGTGATCCAGGGAGGATCGGTTTTAATACGTAAGTTGTCGAAATCCCATGGATTTAGAGTGACCCGCCAATCGTGCATCGATTAGCCGTAGAGTGCTCGAAACATTTGTAAGGCACGACTGAAGAGAATGTTGTTTTCGAGATGAACTTCTTGCCTTAGGTCACGGTCAAAGTCTTTCAGTTTCGCGCATAGGTGACGGTAGGAATCACAACCAGTCGCTGCCTTGTTGTAGTCTTCGGTGAGTAGCCGAATCCTAGACAAGAGAAGTCCCATCGCCTCGTGCTCCCCGACCATCCGGTTAATCATGCGAGGTGCGCTGACTGGCTTGCCGCTTTCGGAGCCTTCGCCCACGTACGCAAGCTCCAATTGACAAATCTTCGGGAAGAGCGTCCGCGCTTCCTCGGAAAGATGCGAGGTAATTGCCCGCGCAAGTTCATCCGTAAGCCGGGCAACCTCAGCCAGGTTCGGGTATTCCTGACCTTGCTCCGAGGCTACGGTCCACGCCAGGATCTGAAGCTGAGGCAGATTGTCACAAACCAAAGCATCACTGCTTCGACGTAAATGTCCCATTAGCGATTCCAAGACAGGATCCGCCCATCTGCCCCTCTGTGCGGAATTCGCCGCTAAGGTGTCGTTGACTTCCTTGAGAACATCGTCCACAGGAAGCGATAGGGCTTCACATGCGTCTTCGAGAGTTTCATTTCCGTGGCAGCAGTATCCGATGCCCAGTCGTTCGAGCACCTGAATCGTTGATGGCTGGCGCGCTGCTATTTCACCAACAGTTCGTTTGGCGTCAATCATATTTTTCACCCCTCCTCAGGCTAGGAGGGTGACAAGTCTGTCGCAGGGACTTTAGTCACTCGTCATTGGGCTCCGAGCAGATACCGGACAAAACATTTATACCGGTGGATGGCACAACTGTACTATTGCGTGGTGTCGCATCCTGCCTCTTAAATTGTGCTGGGTGAGCCTTGTTCTCATACCCGTCCATCCTGGATTCTCCTTGAAGTGTGCTTGGCGGCTCACCTCTGCGAGTCTCTTGGATGGACTCCAGTAAATGTCAAACTGCCACCCCGGCAGCCGGGGGAATTCCCGTTGGATCAGCCATGGGTGCATAATTGTGGCGCCCGGGAAATCACAATGGAAATTCTGGTTAACCGGATCAGGCGATGGAGGGCTTATGCCGGGGGCACTGTATCAATATCTGGCAGACGACCATGAGAGGCTTGACTCATTGTTTCAACGTGCCGCCGCGAGGCCCGGTGTAGTTGATGCGAAGTCATACCATGAATTTCGTAAAGGCCTTCTCCGGCATATTTCCATGGAAGAAAAGATTGTATTACCTGCCATTGCCAGGTGGCAGGGCGGCAAGAAAGCAGCCATAGGAGAACGGCTTCGGCTTGATCACGGAGCACTTGTTGCGCTCTTGGCCCCCCCACCAACGCCGTCCATCATGCTTACGATCCGGTCTATCCTTGAAGTTCACAACGAACTCGAAGAGCAGGAAGGCGGCTTATACAAATTGCTGGAGGACATGGCCGGGCCTGAAATGGAGCAAATACTCGCTCAACTCAAGTCCGCCCCGCCTTGACCTGACCCCATTATTCGTCCAATTGACTATACGAGATTCATAGTCGTCGTCGGGGCGGTGGGAAAGTGGGAAACGCCAACGGCGTTTTCCAAGCGGGCGCAGCCCGCGTCTTTTCCACCGTCCTGTTGCCTTAATCGCCGCGCGAATTCGTCCGGGGTGAGATAGCCCAGCGAGCTATGCGGGCGGCGGGAGTTATATTCAGTCTTCCAAACCGAGATCTTCCGCCTGGCGTCGAGCAGGTTCCAGAACCAGCTCACGTTCAGGCACTCGTCACGCAGCTTTCCATTGAAGCTTTCCATACCTCCGTTCTGGGTTGGTTTGCCCGGTTGAATGTGAATCAGATCGATCTTCCAGTCGATGGCCCAGGCGAGGAAGTGCCGCGAGGTCAGCTCCGGGCCGTTGTCACAACGAATCGCAAGGGGCTTACCGTGTGCAGCAATCGCCCGTTCAAGTTCTCGCGTGACGCGCCGGCTGGGGAAACTGGTTGAGGCTTCCAGCACGCGGGCTTGCCGGGTGAAGTTGTCCCTCACGCCCAGCACCCGAAATCGCTGTCCGGCAGCCGTCACATCGCTGGCGAAATCCAGAGCCCACTCCTGGTTGCGCGCCGTCAGCACAGGCCGCGGCTGAAGCGTCCGCCGCAGATGCCTGCGCCGTGTGCGCTTCACGCTCAGTCCCAGTTCGCGATAAATCCGCTGCACCTTTTTATGGTTCACTCCCATCTCCCTGTGCAGATACAAATGCAGGCGCCGATAGCCGAAGCGCGGATGCTCTCGCGCCAGTTCCCGCAGCCGCTCCTCGATCTGGCTGTCATCTCTCCGGCTTCGATACCGGCAGCTCGACCTCGGCACTGCCATCAGCCCGCAGACGTGGCGCTCGCTGGAGGAAAACTCCGCCAGCAAGCGCCGCACTTCCGATCGCCGCTCTACGAGCCGAGGGAGTTTTTTCGGATCACCGACTGCAGCATGTCCTTGTCCAGACTCAGGTCGGCCACCAGCTTCTTCAGCCGCCCGTTTTCATCGCGCAGGTGCTTCACTTCCTCAGCCTCACTCACCTCCATGCCGCCATACTTCGCCTTCCAGGCATAGATCGTGTGCTTGCTGACGCCCTGCTCCCGAGCCACATCTTCCGTCGTGCGGCCTGCCTCTACCTGCTTCAGCGCAGCGATGATCTGCGCCTCCGTGTGCCTGCTGCGACTCATCCGTCCTTCCCCTTTCCTTCGTCCAAATCGTATTCCGATCCGGACGGATTCTGGGGGTCATATATGGACCCGCCTCGCATGCAAGAGCTTTCTTCGACGGAGCAGCGGAAATGAGACGCGTACATATATCCGGCCTGTCAACGAGTGGAGGGGATCTCCACTCTGGCCATAATGGAATCTGCGCTTCTTCTCCTCATCAGGTCATCGGCCTTGATCGGCCCGGCCCCCGTCAGGTTCTGAAGAAGCTGGTCTCACCAGTTGCGCCATCGTTGGCGGCTCGAGCATCTCGTTGGGAAAGCTTTAGTACTTCGTCAGGTCTCAGCTATGCTGCGCGTCGGTACTCCTGTTCGCGGGCAATCAGCGACCAGATGATGCGGGCGTTCTTGTTGGCTACTGCCACGCAGGCCTTCGATGTCCCCAGCCGTTGCTGCTTATCGTTGATCCAGAGGCTTCGCTGGTCGGTTTTGGCCTTTGCTCGGTAGACCACCGATCGCGCCCCATGAATCAGGAGAGTTCGCAGGTATGGGTCGCCGCGTTTGCTGATGCCCAGTAGTCGGCTCTTGCCGCCGCTGGAGTTCTGTTTGGGCACGAGTCCCAGCCACGCGGAGAACTGGCGACCGTTCTCGAAGGCATGCCCATTGCTGATCGCGGCAACGATGGCTGTCGCAATCAGTGGCCCGACGCCTTCGACTGCGGCTATGCGTCGGCAGTCCGGGATGCTCTGGAATGCGATCTGAATCCGCTTGTCGGCAGCAGCGATCTTCTCATCCAGCTGCGCAAGTTCTTCGTAGAGGCTCTGGAAAAGCACCCGGCCAAAGCCTGTCAGCTGGCTCTCGGCGTCTTCCAGCACTGCCGACAGGCCGCTGCGTACCTGCCCCGGATGCTGCGGCAAAACGATGCCGTACTCGGCAAGCAGGCCGCGGATCTGATTGATCAGTTGAGTGCGGCAGGCCACCAGCCGGCTGCGCACGCGATGGAGGCACTGCAGGTCCTGCTGCTCGACAGACTTCTGCGGAACGAAGCGCATGTTGGGCCGCGCAACCGCCTCGCAGATCGCCTCGGCATCGTTGGCGTCGTTCTTCTGCGACTTTACGTACGGCTTAACGAACTGTGGCGCCATCAACCGAACTGTGTGTCCCAGACCGCTGAGAACCCGCGCCCAATAATGAGCGCTTCCGCTGGCCTCGACGCCGACCAGACATGGAGGCAGGTCGGAGAAGAATCGAACCACTTCACTCCGCCTCAGCTTCCGACGCAGTACCGCTCGACCCGTCTTGTCGGCTCCGTGCACCTGAAAGACTTGCTTGGCAATATCCAGCCCAATCGTCGTTGCCTTCACCATGTTCATCCTCCTCGTAGCGAGCCTATCAACTCACCTCTACGAGGCGGGTCCATCCCATTAGGTCAGCCTGTTGCTGTGTTGCCTAACAATGACAAGCCGGAGGTTCTTGAAGCAGCGAAAAGGGCAGTGGCAAGGGCTGGTCACGAATTCAAGGTGGCACTGTAGGCTGCTAAGGAGCCTACAGTTCATCCATCCGGATTTGGACATCCGGAACTGCACAACTAGGTCCAGGCATTAAGAGCGCGTCAAGAGAATGCCGCAAGTGCGATCCGATGAGAGGCTTGCAAAACGTGTCGGCGATGATCCGCGTACAAGGTTGACTGTTGTTTTTGCGTTTTATATCCTGAGCGTCGCAAACCGGAGGTTCCGTGCCCACCACTGAAAAGCGCCCCTTGTTGATTTCAAATGGGTGGATTCAGGCCGCCCTGATAATTGTGCTAACCGGCTTTTGCATTATGGGCGTGCTTGCCTACTACAACTACACCGACGAGCCGCCTATCCCGAAAGAGGTCCAGGATACGGCCGGCCAGGTGCTGTTTACGCATGGAGACATCATAGCCGGACAGCATGTCTTCCTCGAATCCGGCCTGATGGAATATGGATCCATCTTCGGGCACGGAGCCTATCTGGGGCCCGACTTCACCGCGCAATATCTTCACCGTGCGGCGCTCTCCTGCATTCAGTTCTACGGAGATAATATCGAAGCCAAAGACAGGACGATTCAGGATTTCAGGACCAACCGGTACGACCCAAAAACCGGAACTCTCGTCTATACAGATGCTCAGGCGAACGCATTTAAGCAGTTGACGGCCTATTACGCCTCTTTCTTTGGTAATCCAACAACTAGATTTGGTTTGCGGCCCAACGACATCCGCGATCCCGAGCAAATTCGGCAATTGACTTCGTTTTTCAGTTGGTCAGCGTGGGCGGCGGCTGCCGACCGCCCGGGGGATGTCTACTCTTACACGAATAATTGGCCTCCAGAGCGACTGGTAGACAATCACCTTACGGCCGACACCATTCTCTGGAGCATGCTCTCTCTCGCTGCACTGCTGGCCGGCATCGGGCTGCTCTTTACCGCTTTCGGACGCTGGAACATTCTCGGATGGCATGGACGCGAGCAGCAACGAATGTCCTTCCGCCCTCCAGACCAGGTAGTGCTGACGCCCGCTCAACGAGCTACGGCGTGGTTCTTCTTTGTGATGGCTGCGCTGTTTCTGGTTCAAGTACTCTGTGGCGGAGCTACCGAACACTACTGGGCCGATCTGCAAAACTTCTTCGGCATCAATCTTGCCGTTGTCCTGCCCTTCAATATCGTCCGAACCTGGCACGTCCAGTTGGCGATTTTCTGGGTTGCTACGGCATTCCTGGCCGCAGGCATCTTTCTCGCTCCCATGGTCGCCGGACGCGAGCCGCGTGGGCAAAGGATGCTCAGCTTTGCACTTCTTGGCGCCCTGGTCATCGTAGTTGTGGGGAGCATGTTGGGCGAGTTTGCAGGCATTCAGGGATTCATTCATAACATCTGGCTCGGCGATCAGGGCTTCGAGTACCTCGACCTTGGCCGCATCTGGCAGATTCTGCTTACCGTTGGTTTATTCTTCTGGGTTTTGATACTCTTTCGCGGGCTGCGCGGCCGTCTCGATTCGGAGCACCCCGGTAATATGCCCTGGCTGCTCTTCTTCTCCGCACTGTCCATTCCTGCCTTCTATGGAATCGGACTTTTGGCCAGTCCTAATCAAGACTTCACTACCACGGACTTCTGGAGATTCTGGGTTGTGCATCTCTGGGTGGAAGATTTTCTGGAGCTGTTCAGCACCATCCTGGTGGCGTATCTTTTCGTGTTGCTCGGCGTGGTACATGAAAGAATCGCACTGCGAATGATTTATCTCGACATCATTCTGTATTCGGCGGGTGGAATCGTTGGCACCATGCACCACCTTTATTTTTCCGGTGAGCCGGCCATTCATATGGCGCTGGGTGCGTTCTTCTCCGCGGGAGAGGTGATCCCACTGACCTTCCTCACTGTGGAGGCGTGGAGCTTCCTGCAACTTGGGGCAACACAAAACTCCGAATCTACAACGCCCTTTCCTCACTACTGGGCCGTGATGTTCCTGGCCGCAGTGGGCTTTTGGAATTTTCTCGGAGCTGGAGTTTTCGGATTCCTCATCAATCTACCGGTTATTTCTTACTATGAGATCGGCACCCTGCTCACCGCCAATCATGCGCACGCCGCAATGATGGGCGTATACGGGATGCTTTCGGTAGGACTGGCTTTGTTTTGTCTGCGCTACATCATTCCGGAAAAGCACTGGTCAGACAAAGCCGCTCGCATCAGCTTCTGGTCTTTGAACATCGGCCTGGCATGGATGGTATTCGCCACGTTATTCCCGCTCGGTATCCTGCAGCTCTATCATTCCATTCACGTCAGCTACTATGACGCTCGCACGCTGAATTTCATCGGCAACAGAACCAATGCCGTGCTCCAGTGGCTGCGCTTGCCCGGTGACGTGTTGTTCATCGTGGGCGGTACTTTGCCGATCCTTTATCTCACGGTGCTGGGGCTCCGCTATGGCAAGGCCGGGGCCGTCGTGGAGGAACCCGAGGAGATTCTCTTTACTGATGCCATCGTGTTGTCGAAGGGGCAGTGAGCGGTGCCCAATGTCTCCATCCGGTTCCTGCTGATACTCGGCTACGCGGTGACGCTGGCTGCGATAGCGTACGTGCTGGAGCGTGTGGCGCGCCACGCACACCGGCGATCGCTGCGCATAAGAACGGTGGGGTTTACTTATCATCCGGAACGTGACATCTGGAGATGCCCGGAAGAACAGCATCTCTTTCCGGTCTTCACCGACTGGACGAAGAAGTCAGTCGTCTACCAGGCGCCAGCGTCCGCATGCAACGCCTGCAAACGCAAACACGCTTGCACGGATTCGGACGACGGACGCCGAGTCGAACGTCGGCTGTCGGATGATCTCGAATATGGAATGCAGCGATTCCATCGAGTTCTCTCGATCACTCTCCTGACATTGGCCAGCGTGCTCATGGTGATCGATCTGTTTCAGCCCGCTGGAGTTTATCCTCGAATTGGGTTGGCCGTAATTTTGGTACTATCTCTGATCTCTTTGCAGCGTCTATTTCACACTTTGCTGCGTCCGTCGCACGAAGGCAGACAGAGCATTCCGGAAGATCCTTCGCGCCAATTCCCACGGGAGATGATCCGCAGCTCAGAAAAATAATAGAAATTACACTCTCACTTCGAGGCGGTTCCACGATTGGGGCTGCACGCGGCCACGCATTGTGTATGCGATTGCTCAAGGCCACTCCGGTTCTTTTCCTGCATAGTCTTCACTCACGGCGAGAGACTGCTGTTTTGCGCAGGCGGTGACGAGGGAGCCTTTGTAATACGCGATTTGGTCCCCAACCGACAAAAGCGCCAGACGCGTTAGGCCGGCGCAGCGTTCGTGTTTCACGGGAACGAGTTGGTTCTTGCGAGATCACCAGCCGTTTCCGCGGCCTTTTAGGATGGCCCGGATCAGACTGTGACTAAAGTCATTGGCCGCACTCCGCCCGTTCAATACGATCGGACTCAAAGGGTTGGGGCGGGCATGGGCACACAAACACTAGAGCAAAACCCAATGCTGGGCGAGAAGAGGATGCTGATCCGGAGGTCGACGCCTGATCGTTCACAGCGCATCCGGCATATTGTGCAGTGGCTTTTTGTGGCGTTGAACGTCTGGCTCGGTGTGCAGTTCTATTTGTGGGTCCGCTATTTCGAGCGCGGCGGAGCGAGCATCTATGTGCCGCGTCCCGCCGGGGTCGAGGGGTGGCTGCCCATCGCAGGCCTCATGAACTCCAAATATTTACTGCTCACTGGGCATGTGCCGTCCATCCATCCGGCGGCGATGTTCCTGTTCATGGCCTTTCTTCTGATGAGCCTTTTGCTGAAGAAGGCATTCTGCGCCTGGCTGTGCCCGGTGGGAACACTCTCGGAGTACTTGTGGAGAATGGGGCGCAAAGTCTTTGGGCGCAATTTTCGGCTGCCAGCATGGGCCGATCTCCCACTTCGCGGCTTGAAATATCTGCTGCTCGGCTTCTTCCTTTTTGCCGTCGGCGCCATGTCGGCCGAAGCACTTCAGGGATTTATGGATACGCCGTACGGCTTGGTCGCGGACGTGAAGATGCTGAATTTCTTTCGTGACATGGGGCAGACGGCGGTCCTTGTCATCGCTCTGCTGGTTCTTGGCTCCATGCTGGTTCGGAACTTCTGGTGCCGGTATCTCTGTCCGTATGGCGCGCTGATGGGACTGGTATCGCTGCTGAGTCCGGTGAAGATTCGCCGCGACAAAGATGCCTGCGTCGATTGCGGGAAGTGTGCTCGCGCCTGCCCGGCCGGTCTGCCCGTGGATTGCCTGGTGCAGATCCGGTCGGCCGAATGCAGCGCCTGCATGATCTGCGTCGCAGCCTGTCCGGCACAGGATGCTCTTCAATTCTCCCTGCCGCCAAGACGGGCCATGGTGCTTGCGCAGCGCTGGTATCGACGAGCCCTCGGGCCGCTGGCGGTTATGTGCATTCTCGCGTGCATCTTTGTTGGCTTCGTGCTCTTCGCCAGGGCCACGAACCACTGGCAGACCCATTTACCTCGCGTCGTCTACATGGACCTTGTGCCCCATGCAAACGAGGTGACCCACCCAGGTACGTAGCCATGCAGAAATCTGTCGCGCCTTGCTGAGGGGATTCCTCAAGCCTAACGAGTGTCCTTCATGAACTTTACACAACAAGGACTCTGCGCAGCGTGGAACTATTTACGTCTGGCGTGGAATTCTCGCCCGATCTCGGCGATGGTGCGGCGGTCCAGCATCTCGGCCGCACGTGGAAACACGATGTGCTCTTCCACCTGAATGTGTTCCTCGTAAAGGTGTTTGAGCTGCTCTGTATCGGATCGCAATCTCTGTTCGTCTTCCGGGCTCAGGGAGCCAGCCGCGATCCATACCGAGTAAAGAGCTTCGATCGCCTGGTGCAGATCGTTGGCGTGGCGATGGTCGTTTTCAAGCCTGGCCAGTTCTTCGAGGTTGCCGGAGGCGAATTCTGTGCGGAGCCTCGGAAACAGAGATTCCTCCTCGTCCGCCGTGTGCCGCTGCCCGCCCGCCTGAAAGTACTGGAGTGCTGAGTGCACGGCTTTTGCCTCTTCATCTGTCAAGGCCTTACCCTGGGCACGGTTGACCACCACGCAAAGTATGTAGAGGAATCTCTCGATCCGGCGATGACAGTCAATCAGCATGCCAATGGGGTCGTCGAATCCGCTATCCGGCTTTGCGCCAATTTGGACCGCCATCATTTCACCTCCGTAGCAGTGTGCCCACGATCATCGTTGGGCGTCAAATTGCGAGTCATATCGCACAATTCATTTTGGCATTTCTATCAGGCACCCTGCAGAACATGGAGATGCGTTGCCCGCTTCAGGCTCGAAGGAGGCGGAACATATCCTTTGGGCATATATGCGCAGCAGGGCTCTTCGGCGTTCGGATTGCCGGTAAGTGCGTAGGCGCGCGCCCGCGAACCACCGCAAATCTCCTTGAACTCGCAGGAGCCGCATTTTCCTTCCAACTTCGACGTATCCCGCAGGCTGCGAAATAGCGGCGAATCACGGTAAATGAGACCCAGTTCCTGCTGGCGAATGTTGCCCGCCGACAGCGGCAGAAACCCGCTGGGGAATACGTCGCCAGTATGGGAGACGAAGACAAATCCCTTGCCGTCGTTCAAGCCGCGTGGTGCCCGGCCAATTGCATCGGCGGCCTTCTCCGGAGTCGTGGATGCATTGGCGCCGGCCTTGCGCTTGGCGGTCCTCTGTTGAAGAAGAAAACGCCGGTAGTGCTGCGCTTCAGTGGTTTTGATATCGAAGCTCGCACCCTTCGACAAACTATAGATCTTCGCAAAGATTTGTTCGAACTCTTCGCCATTCAGCAGATCGTTCAACTTCCCTCTGCCCGTCGGCACCAGGAAGAACACGCTCCACAGCGTAATTCTCAGGCTTTCCATCAGCGCAACAATCTCGTCGATCTCCGCGATATTCCTGCGGCTGAATGTGGTGTTGATCTGCACAGGCAGGCCGATCTCATTGGCCCAGCGAACCGCGTCAAGCGTCCTCGCAAACGAGCCTTTCATCCCGCGAAACGCATCGTGTGTTTCCGCACTCGCGCCGTCCATACTCACCGCAAGCCTGGCTAGGCCTGCCTTCTTGAGCCGAACCACAATGTCTCTCGTCAGCAGCGGCGTGGCGCTTGGCGTTAGCGATACACGCACCTCCACGGATCGAGCGTGGCCGATCAGTTCGAACAGATCCGGCCGCTTGATCGAGTCACCGCCGGTCAGCACAAAGACCGGAACCTTCAACGCAGCAATCTGGTCGATGAGCCGCTTGCCTTCCTCGGTGCTGAGTTCCATCGGATGCCGGTCGGGCTGTGCCGAAGCGCGACAATGCACGCACGCCAGGTCGCAGGCCTGCGTAACTTCCCAGATCGCGATGAATGGGCGTTCGTTAAAGTCGATCGCGTTGATTCGCGGATTCATGACCTTATCAAAACGCACTGCTTCTGCGCTATGCAGTGACCAAAGTCTCATGCTGCTAAAATTCCCTGGTGACCGCTCCACGCATCGATCTCGCCGCCGTACTCGAAAAGACTGCATTGCTGTCAAGCCTTTCGCAGCCTGAGCTGAAAATGCTCGCCGCGCGCACGGTGCGAAAACTGTTCAGCGAGGGGGAACTCCTTTTCTCTGAAGGCGAGCCATGCAACGGACTGCACATCATTGCGCGGGGCAAGGTGCGCATCTTCAAAACTTCCATGAGCGGCCGTGAACAGGTGCTCGCAGTCAATGGCCCAGGCGAGTCCGTCGCCGAACTGCCGGTCTTTGACGGAGGCCCATATCCCGCGTCGGCCGTTGCGACTGAAGACACTGAGGTCGCCTTCATTTCGCGGCGCGACTTCAGCGCCTACTGCCTGGAACACCCTGAAGTCCCACTCAAGGTACTCTCCGTGGTCGGCGCGCGGCTGCGGCGCCTGGTCGGCATCATCGAAGAGTTGTCGTTTACCACCATTCGCCAGCGTCTGATTGCGGCGCTGCTTAAACTTGCTGAAGACAACGGCACAAGGACCGGGCGCGGCGTCGAGTTTCAACTGCCCGCAAGCCACCAGGAGCTTGCCAATCAGCTTGGAACCGTGCGCGAGCTGATCTCGCGCAACCTCATGCGCCTACAGGCCGAAGGACTGCTGGAGGTGGACGCGCGAAATATCGTTGTGAAGGACCTGAAGGGCCTGAGCGCCCTCCTGGATACTGCCCCTTAATTCATCTGCCCTCCGAGTGACATAAGTTACTGCGTGGCATTTGAGCCCTCGCTACCGTTGCAGGTGGAGAGTGCTTATGCCCACCGCAACCAAATCCATTCGCGAAATCGTATCCGCCCAGCCGGCGGCTGCCGCAATCCTGAAGCGCTTCGACATCGATCTCTGCGAGCAGGGCGAACTGCCGCTCGAAAAGGCATGCGCGGACTTGCAACTCTCGGTCGATCAGGTGCTTGAAAAGCTTTCAGATGCCGAAGACCGCGAACACGGGACGGTGCTGCCAAATCCCGCCGATCTGACTCCAGGCCGGCTGATTCAGCACATCGTGCGGGTTCATCACCAGCGCGTGCGCCAGGAGTTGCCCAGGATGGCAGAGATGGCGCAGACGCTTGCGGAGAAGCGCGGCGATCGTGCTCCCGAACTAGCGAAGGTGAAGGCACTGGTCGAGGAACTGCACGCTGAATTGTTTGCTCATATTCAGAAAGAGGAGCAGCTTCTTTTCCCATTCATTGCGCAGATGGACCAGGAGCTTCTTGATGCGTGCTCGCCGTCTCACGCACGCTTCCGCTCGGTTGCGCAACCGATCAGGATGATGATGCTGGAACATGACGCAGCCGACCGCATCATGGAAGAACTTCGCTGCATAACGGATGGCTTTGAGCCTCCCGCGTGGGCCTGTGGCACGCATATCGCACTCTTTGGTGGCCTCCGCGTGTTCGAGATCGATCTCAAGCAGCACGTCCATCTGGAGAACGACATCCTGTTTCCACGTGCCCTTGAAATGGAAGCCGCATTGAATCTTCGGAGGTAGAAATGGCGACACTCCATGAAATCGATCAGACGCATATTCCTCACCCAGAAAATTTCACCCGCGAGATTGCGCTTCGCGAACGTCACCAGAGCCTCATGCTCCGCGCCTGGATCCTGGCCGGCCTCTTCTTCATGGCGCTGCCCGGCACATTGCTTGGCTTTTCAAACCTGATGGCAATCGCCACGCATCACGGCCTCGGCGCTCTTCCGCCCGCATGGATACAGGGCCATGGCCACGCCCAGGTCTTCGGCTGGATCGGCAGCTTCGTCCTCGGCATCGGCTTCTATTCGCAGCCATCGCGCGGTCGATCGGTCATCCAAATCCCGCTCACTTGCTTTGTGCTGTGGACCTTGGGTGTGGCCATGCGCTGGGTCGCGAACATCTATGGCTGGCATTGGCGGGTTCTTTTTGTGCTGTCCGCAGGGTTCGAGCTACTTGTAATCCTCTTGTTTCTTACCGCCGCTTCTCACCACAAACTGGCCGAAACGGCGCACGGAAAACAGACGAAGCCGCGTATGGAGCTTTGGATGGTCTCTGTGCTCTTGAGCACGGCAGGGCTTCTTGCGTTAGCCGCCTTCAATTTTGTTGAATGTCTGAAGCTCGCAATGGCCGGAACACAGCGCGCTTTTCCACATGCACTCGATCAAAGATTCCTTGTCCTTCTAGCCTGGGGATTTCTCGTACCGGTCGTATGGGGCTTCTCTGCGCGCTGGCTGCCCACGTTCCTCGCGATTTCGCGGCCTGGTGTACGGACATTCGGTGCGGCTTTAATCCTTGACCTGATGGGCGTTCTGTCCGGCGTTTCCGGATGGACCAAAACAGCTTCATTCCTGCTTGCTGCCGGTGCGGTGATCGTCGGACTTGCCTTGCATCTGGCACAGCGACCGCTCGGACATGCAAAGGTCCAGGGAATTCACCCGAGCTTTCCCAAGTTCATTCGTCTTGCCTATGCCTGGCTCACGATCGCAGGCTTCATCGGCATCTGGGCCGCTTTTCGCGATGTCCACGGAGGCATCTGGGGCGCCTCTCGTCACGCTCTTACCGTCGGATTCGTCGCCACCATGGTTTTCGCCATCGGGCCGCGTATTCTTCCTCACTTTGCCGGCATCTACTCCATCTTCAGCAAGCGTCTCATGTTCCTCAGCCTGCTCTTGCTCCAGACCGGCTGCGCCTTGCGCGTTTGCTCCGAGCCGCTGGCCTACGAAGGCATCCTTTCCTTCGCGTGGAAGACACTTCCCATCTCCGGAATGTTGGAGCTTGGCGGCGTACTGGTGTTCGCCGTAAACATCGGGCTCACTATGCTCGCAGGCAAATCGGCCTTTGCGCAAACCACCGGAAAAAGCCACGCGATTTCAGCCGTCTCATCCACGTTGTGACTTAAGTCCCTGCATCGCAACTTTCTTTCACCTACTGTCGCGAATAGAAGCACGCGAGATGCATTCATCCTTTTGAATCGAGGCAATCCATGAGCTACAAGCGTTACTGGTGGGCACTGGCCGTCGTCCTCATCGGATCTTTCGCCGTTCTGGGTGGCGTGGGGCGAAAGATGATTAGTCAGGCTCCGCCCCTGCCTGATGTCTACACGACGGACGGCCAGCTTCTCTTTAGCGGCTCTACAATCACCGATGGCCAGGGCGTGTGGCAGTCCATCGGCGGCCAGGAGATCGGCACCGTCTGGGGCCACGGCGCGTATGTCGCTCCCGACTGGACTGCCGACTGGCTGCATCGCGAGTCGGAGATTCTTCTCAACATCTGGGCTGCCAAGGCCGGAGCGCGGAACTTTGCCGCTCTCAGCCTGGACCAGCAAGCCGTGCTCAAGGCGCGCCTCATTCGCGTAATGCGCACGAACACGTACGATGCGGTGCACAACCGCGTCATCGTCGATCAAGATCGCGCGGCCGCATTCCAGCAACTGGCAGCCTACTACGCCAACGTCTTCTCCGCAGGGCGCTCCGCCTACGCCATCCCACGCGGAGCTCTCACCAATCCGGTCAAACAAAGGCAGATGGCGGCATTCTTCTGGTGGACCTCATGGGCCGCGCACACCGATCGTCCAGGATCGACGACCACTTATACCAACAACTGGCCGCATGAGCCGCTGGTTGGCAACCAGCCTACGCCGGGCGCGGTGCTTTGGAGCATTATCAGCTTTGTGGGCCTGCTGGCAGGCATCGGCGGCCTGGTCTGGTGGTACGCGTCGCAGGAAAAAGTCCTCGTTCATGGCCCCTACCCCGAGAAAGATCCCTTCCTGGCGATGCGCCCGACCCCGTCGCAGCGCGCCACCATCAAATATTTTTTCGTCGTGGTCATCCTCTGGGGCGTGCAGATTCTTATGGGCATATTGACCGCCCATTACGGAGTCGAAGGCAACGGCTTCTACGGCATCCCTCTCGCCCGCTACTTACCCTACGCCATCACGCGCACCTGGCATCTGCAGCTCGCTCTCTTCTGGATTGCCACCTCGTTGCTGGCGGCCGGTCTCTATATTGGCCCCGCCATCAGCGGCCATGAGCCGAAGTTTCAACGGCTCGGCGTCAACGTGCTCTTCGGCGCGCTGATTCTCGTAGTGGGCGGTTCGCTGGCCGGCGAATGGCTGGGCATCGAGCAGCGTCTCGGCCACGCGTGGTTCTGGTTCGGCAGCCAGGGTTATGAGTATCTTGATCTGGGAAGATTCTGGCAGATTCTGTTGTCTGTCGGCCTGGTTCTCTGGCTTGCTCTCATGTGGGCATCGCTCAAGCCGGCGCTCGCCCGCAAGGGCGAAGAGCGGTCCTTGCTCACCCTCTTTCTCATCTCCAGCATCGCCATTCCGCTCTTCTATGCGGCGGGTCTCATGTACAGCCAGACTAGCAATCTGGTCACGGCTGAATACTGGCGCTGGTGGGTGGTCCACCTCTGGGTGGAAGGCTTCTTTGAAGTCTTCGCAACGGTCGTGATCGGGTTCCTCTTCACGCGGCTCCAACTGATCGAGATTCACTCCGCGACCAGGGCCGCACTCTTCTCGACGATTATTTTCCTCTCCGGCGGAATCATCGGCACCTTCCATCACCTGTACTTCGCCGGCGCCACGCCCGCGGTCATCGGCCTCGGCGCCATCTTCAGTGCGTTTGAGGTGGTGCCGCTTGCGCTCATCGGCTACGAAGCGTGGGACAACCTCCGTCTCGCGCGTCCTACAGAGAAATCACGATGGATTGCCAATTATCGGTGGCCCATCTATTTCTTCGTGGCCGTGGCGTTCTGGAACCTGGTGGGCGCGGGGCTGTTCGGTTTCCTCATCAACCCGCCCATCTCGCTCTATTACGTCCAGGGCCTCAACCTCACGCCGCTTCATGCCCATACCGCGTTGTTCGGCGTCTACGGAATGCTGGGCCTGGGTCTGACGCTGTTTTGCCTGCGCGCGATGGGTCCCAGCCGTCCGTGGAAACAAGGCGCATTGAAGCTCTCCTTCTTGACCCTCAATATCGGCCTCGCCCTCATGGCCCTCCTCAGCCTGCTGCCGGTCGGTCTGCTGCAAGCCTGGGCGTCCATCGAGCGCGGCACGTGGTATGCGCGCTCCGCGGGGTTCATGCAGACCGGCACGATGCAGACACTGCGCTGGATGCGCATGCCCGGGGACATCGTTTTTACCATCGGGACAGTGCTGTTTGCTTGGTTCGTATTGGGGCTGCTGACCGGGCATTCTTACGACAACGAGAAACTCCTCGTCACGGGTTCCTCGTCTCGCAATACCAGCGAAGAAGAGGAACCGGCGCTGGCGGGCCGCTAAGTCACACCTGGCACATATGCGGCGCTTTCGATGTATCAAAACCACATCCACGGCGCCGCATTCAACCGCGCGCACTAAGCGACGCCCGCATAGGAGAATCAATGAATTACACATTCCTTGCAGATCTGCACCAGGAAATTGCCCCGCCCGAAAAGGGAATCTTGAGCCGGGTTCTCGAAAAGAACGACAGCGTCAGCGTCACTCTCTTCGGCTTTTCCGCGGGCGAGGAACTCTCCGCACACTCCGCGCCAACGCCGGCTATTCTTTACTTCTTGGACGGAGAAGCTGAGGTTCAGTTGGGAGAAGACAAGGTCAGTACCCAGGGAGGCTCATTCGTATACATGCCACCGATGTTGCCCCACGCCATCTCTGCAAAGTCTTCTGTCAGAATGCTGCTTATCCAGGTGAAGCCTGCGGTGGCTTCAGCCTCATGAAAAGCACTGAGTGCTCAGATCGCAAGTGGCAGTGTCCTGCGAAGCAGGCGACGACCGATGCGATCTTAACGGGTTAGCGCATATCGTCTTCATTTTGAACTGTTGAAGAAAGGACAGTTTGGGCCTGATTCGCGTCGGTTCCAGCTAAATGGTTGTAATTGATGGCAAAGTGATCGGGTGCCATGCGAATTGCGTCTTCCCCCACCCTTCGCATCGCTGCAGGTTTGCTGCTGGCCGTCCTGCTGAGTGTTGTCGGGTATCAAGTCGTCCGACGGCTGAGTTCTCATGGTCGAGAGGCGCTGCTGAAGCAAGCCGACGATCTGTCGTGGCTGAATCGCTGGATTGCCGCGGAACCCCTCTACCGAAGAGCCGAACTGGAATTCATCCAAAGGCATCAACTTGCGAGGGCGCTCTACGCGCGCGTCAGCGAGATGCCGGCGCAGAGCGAATCCTCAACCACGATCCCAAGCCAAATCGCAGTTCTCCGGCACGATCTGAGCTTGCTGGCGGCCCGCGATCCGGAAACCCGGCTCCGCATTCTGACTATCCTCGGAATGCTTGAAGCGAATTACGACGCCGCGATGGCGCGCCAGACCTGGTCGGAGGTGGAGTCCCTGGCGATCCGGCGGCACCATTACCTGCTCGCCTCGCGAGCGGTCGGCGAGCAGGGCTTCGCGGCGTTTCTGCTCGGCGATATCGCGACGGCAAAAAAGGATCTGGTGAGGGCGTGGACGGTGGCAAAGGTCGCTGACCCGGCCGCTCTCATCCGTTACGCGAGCATGTACGGCGCGGGATTGGTGGAATTTCACAAGTACAAGGAAGCTCTGGGACCGCTCAATGAGGCAATCAAGGTCGCGGCGAAGACCAGTGGAGCCGCATATTCCTTGTGTGTACCTCATTTCCCACCCTGCCTGTTGCACCGATAACAAGAATCTTCATGTGTTTTCCTCCGTGTGCGGCCCCGCGTTTGCTTTCAAATGTGATTTGAAGCGCTTCCCGGAGCTAGAGTGACCATCGAGGATCAAGCCTCAGACATGGCCAATCAGACCTGGGCCATGCCTCCATCGACGGCGAGATCCACGCCGGTGATGAAGGAACTTTCATCGGAGGCGAGGAACGTGACGGCGGCAGCAATTTCCTCAGGCTTGCCCCTGCGACCCATTGGGATCTGCGTGGCGAACTGTGCCGCCGCTTGCTCGGCTTGTTCAGCGGTAAGGCCCGTCGTTGTCTCTAAGGCGGGGGTCTCGATTGGCCCAGGGCTCATCGAATTCACCCGGATCTTGCGGTCCTTCAGCTCCAGAGTCCAGGCGCGCGCGAAGTTGCGCACAGACGCCTTACTCGCGGCGTAGGTGCTAAACCCTGGCAGCCCCAACACGTTCGAGACCGAAGAGTTCAGGATGATCGAACCGCCGTCTTTGAAGAGGGGAAGGGCCTTCTGCACCGTAAAGAACAGCCCCTTCACGTTCACGTCGAAGGTCTGATCGAAATGGGTCTCAGTAGCCACCGCGAGCGGTGCGATTGTACCCGCGCCCGCATTCGCGAAAAGTACGTCGATGTGACCATGTTTCTCTTTCACGACGGCATACAGCCGGTCCAGATCTTCGAGGCGCGACACGTCGCCCACGACCGTCGTAACGTTTCTTTTAATGAAGGCCGCGGCCTCGTTCAGCTCTTTCTCTCGCCGCCCGGTGATCACGACGTACGCACCTTCTTCCACGAAGCGCCTGGCTGTGGCCAGGCCGATCCCGCTGCTTCCGCCTGTGATCACCGCAATTTTCCCCGCCAAGTTTTGCCCATGGTTATTACTCATACTGTTTTCTCCTTTTTGTTTTTCGTTGAATTTACGGCCAGGCGCAGCGCGTCAGATTTGCGCCAGGCCGCCGTCGACGGCGAGCTCGCTGGCGGTCATAAAACTGCTGTCGTCCGACGCGAGAAAGGCTGCCGCCGCCCCGATCTCCGCCGGATCGGCCATGCGCTGGAGCGGAGTCATCGAGGCGTAGACCTTCTGGCCCTCCTCGCCGAGCGCTGCCTTCGCGAGTTCGGTCGCCGTCGCCCCGGGCGACAGCACATTGACCCGGATGCCGGTGCCCTTCAGGTCCTCCGCCCAGGTCCGCGCGAGGTTGCGGACTGCCGCCTTACTCGCGCTGTAGACGCTCATTGCCGGAGCGCCCGTGGTGCCGGCGCTCAAGCCGGTCAGAATGATCGATCCGCCCTTGACCATCAGCGGCAGCGCCTTCTGGACCGTGAAGATCGTACCCTTCACCTTGGTTTCGAAGGTCTCGTCAATGTGCTCGGCGGTGATCTTGCCGAGCGGAAGCGGACTTCCAGCCCCGGCATTGGCGAAGACGATGTCGAGTGTTCCGCGCTCCGCCTTTAACGCCGCGTAGAGTTGGTCGAGGTCGGCCAGATCGGAGATCGAGCCTTTTACGGCGCGGGCATTGGGTCCGAGGTCGGTCACAGCGGCGTCGAGCTCTGCCTGCCGCCGGCCGAAAATGAAGACGATGGCGCCCTCTTCGACGAAGCGCTTTGCTGCGGCTCGACCAATGCCGGTAGCCCCACCCGTGATGACCGCAACCTTTCCCTCAAGCTTTCCCATAAAATTGCTCCATTCGAATTCGGTACAGTAAACTAGATTCTCTGGAGTCGTACGAGAATTGCCCAGGAATCCAAAGTTCTTGTCTATTCGTCCAATAATGGGAGGCAATATTGGACCCGATCACAGACATCTTTAGAACGATGCACGTTACCGCTTTCGGTCTGCACCGGCTCGAAGCCACAGCCCCGTGGGGCGTGAGACAGGAAAATGAGAGTGAAGAAGAAGTCACGTCTTTCGGCAAGAAGGTGCAACCCTCGGATTTGGCGCATTTCGCCATGCTGTCGCGGGGCAACTGCTGGCTGAGTGTCGATGGGAATCCGGAGCCGATCCCCCTCACCGGTGGTGATTGCTTTTTGGTGGCTAAGGGGACGTCGATTGTTTTACGCGACAGCCTGCGAACACGTCCAAGGTCAACCTTCCGCGAGATCGGAGCCAAAGCCAACGGCAATGTCGTTCTTCATGGAGGCGGTGGCGCGCCGACAACAATCGTCTGTGGTTCCTTGAGTTTTGATCGCGCCAGCCTGAAGCCCATCACTCAGTTATTGCCAAGCTTCATTCTGATGAAGGCCGATGAGGCACGCACATTTGCTCTTCACACAACAGTGCAGGCGCTCGCTTCGGAAATGGCAGAACAGTCGCCGGGATCTGAAGTCGTCGCGACTCGACTGGCCGAGGTTCTGGTTATCCAGGTACTCAGGGCGCATATCGCGTCGGAAGTGGAGTGGCGCAACAAAGGTTGGCTTCATGCAGTTTTCGATCCTCAGGTAGGCGCTGCTCTGAGTGCCGTTCACGACAGTGTGAGCACAACCTGGACAGTCGAATCCCTGGCCGCAGCGGCGGGCATGTCTCGCTCCGCTTTCGCAGCACGTTTCAAAGAGCTACTCGGACAGACACCGCTGGAATACGTCACCGAGTGGCGGATGCAGAAGGCGATGCAGTTACTCGTACAGCGTGACAAAAAACTCATCGACGTCGCCCGGTCGGTCGGTTACGAGTCCGATGCTGCGTTCAGCAAGGCGTTCAAGCGAGTTCTCGGCGCCAGCCCTGGTGAGTATCTCAAACGTGGTTTTCGAGACCAGGGTAATGCCGGAATCGCGCAAGATTTTTGAAGCGATCATGGACTAACGGATATTCTGCGTTCGTATGAGTGGCGGGCAGGGTCGATCAGCGTGAAGACGAGCGCGCCCTGCTGGTGGCATAGCGGATTGCCTCCGACTCCCTTGCAGTCCCGATTGGCTCGTATTTTTTCTGAAAGCTCTTAAGCACTTCTGCAGACGCACTCTCGGGAGTTCCGCTGTGAAAGACCGGGTTCGGATCATATTCAATGGCAAGCTGAATCTCCTGCGCAGCTGCATCTCCACGCAGAAGAGATACCAGCACAAGGGAGGCATCTAGCCCTGCCGTGACTCCAGCGGCGCTGATAATGTTGCCGTCCACTACTACCCTTGCATCGGCCAGAACTGCGCCGTAATACCGTATCAGATGACGAACGCTCCAATGAGTCGTTACGTGTCTTCCCGCGAGAACGCCAGCCGCACCACACAGCAGCGCTCCGGTGCACACCGAGAACAGGAGACTTTCGTTCTCAACGTGCCTACGGACGAGCCCGAGCACTTGTTCGTCGTGCATCAGCGCCTGCTGCCCATAACCACCGGGCACAAGCAAAACGTCGAATAGTCCCGCTTCCGCAATGCTCACATCCGGAGTAAGCCGAAGCCCCTGCACGTCCCGAACAGGCTCAAGCTCTTTTGCGACGATTTGAACCGTGGTGTCCGGCATGCGTGAGAGAACTTCAAACGGTCCCGTAAAGTCGATCTGATCCATCTGCTCGAAGATCAGACAACCGACGGAAAGCGGCTGCGTGGTCGTCGGAGGCTTCGATCTCTCGCTCGCAAACAATGGAACGCTCATGCTGATGATCCTTTCTCAACATCGGTCGGGAACATGCACTCGACACGCAGCTCCTGCGCCGTGATGCATTGTGGTGTACCGACGGTAGTGATTAAAGAGAAGTAAGCGAAACGTTGCTCTTCTCGCCGAAACACGATGGGCAGAACCGGACTCTGAGGACCAGGCGGCGGCTTCAACGCTCGAACACCGGGAAACTCCCGTAGCCGCTTCAGCAGCTCCTGCAGTTTTGCATCCAGGACCTGTCCCACGGCTTCTCGCCGAACCCGCTGCAATAGCCCGGCCGCAACGGTTTCCCACTCTTCCACAAAGGGCCGTAGGCCTGCCGGATCGAACATCAGGTTGAGCAGGTTTCGCGGTTTTGGCCATTTTTCAAGATCGATGAATGAGCCAAAGAATCGCGGCGCGGCGCTGTTGGTCCGAACTATGTACCAATGGCGGTCGAGCACCAGCGCCGGATGCGGTTCATGCTGCTTCAGCATCCGGTCGATGGCCTGCGTGACGACCGCCATTTGCTCGGCATCCATGCTTTGCTCGCTATACTGAGGGGCGAATCCCGATGCCAGCAGCAGAACATTCCTCTCGCGGAGAGGAATATTCAAGGCATCGGAAACGATGGAAAGGAAATCCCGGCTGGGAGAGCTTCGCCCGCTCTCCACGAAACTCAGATGACGTTGCGAGATGCCGGTATCCATCGAAAGGTCGAGCTGGCTTTTGCCGCGCTCCTGTCGCCAGTAGCGCAGCAATTCACCGAGTTGAGGAACCGCGGGTGCGGGAGGGGACTGCGTTCCCATTGCGATCTTCTCCTGTCAGAAACCGAAATCTGGCCAATCCGTACGCGCAGTGAATCTGCCATAGCGTGATCTTCTCTTTGATCAGCCCTGCCAGGCGTACGGCCGGAACGGTTCATCCAGCGCCGGATTGGCAATGGTTCCAACGTAGTTGGTGATTGTCGAAGCCGACACCATGACGATCACCTCGAAAACCTGTTCTTTTGTGAAGCCGGCAGCGAGGAACAAATCCAGTTCCTGTTCGCTCAGATGCCCGCGCTTCTCAATCAGCGCCTTTGCCAGGGAGGACAGCGCAGCAAATCGCTTGTCGGCAGGCAGACGCCGCCCGCGAATCGCGTCGGTCTCTTCGGAACTGATTCCCTGTTGGAGCGCCAGGGCTGTATGGAACGCGACGGCATACTTACAGGAATTCGTAACAGCATCGGTTAGCAGAACGATTTGGTTCTCCGCCTCGGTGAAGCCCGGGCTATGGACCTGCCGGAATGCGGCAACGAGAGAGTTGATAAGTTTCGGTGAATTTGCAATCACTGCGGGAAGGTTCGGTAAAACTCCAAACGCCTGCTGCAACCATTCGAGCGCTGGTTTCGAGTTCTCCGGCGCCGACGCGATCGTATGAATCGGATAGTTTGCCACGAGCTTTTCGGTTGTGATCGACATGTGGTTCTCCTTGGTGATCTATAGCCATGGCCGGCGTTCCTGTCGGCTACTGGTTCAGTGTTGAATAGATTGCGTGGCACAGCAATTACCTCGCAGGTAATTGTTTGATGCGAGGCGTGCCCGTTCATGACCTTGGGGAGAAGATGTCGATGCAAGGGTGTTTTGGCGAATTCGCCCGCGCGTACGGCAGAAGCAGGATCTATCCGTGAGGGTGTTTGCATTGAATGAGATCGAGCGCCTTACGCCATTCGTCCGAGAACGTGCAGGCAAGTGGCACCGTGAATCTTCCGTCTGCCGCAAGCTGCGCGAATTCTGAAATTGCGTCACGGAATGCGTTGCGGCGTGGCGCCGGATGATCCTCATGAAGAGTGTCACGAACTCCGAGCTTCACAGTCGGCAGCAAATTCGGAAATCGTCAGGACACCTCGGGGGTCTCGTCCGCGATCTCGACCAGATCGGGTAGAGCGCCCCCGACAGGCGAGGTGTCATGCCCGATCCGCAGTCCCGTGGACCAGCTCGTCGATCCACGCCATCGTATTCTTCTTCGGCTCGCCCATTGCGGCATTCGACACGTCCTCCCACGCCTCCCACGTCGCCAGGCGCTCTCGATACGCGTCCCTTGCTCTCGGTAGAATCGAGTTGCCCAGTCCGAGTCGCAGCGGTGGATCGTCCGCGTCCACAAGTTTCAGGACGGCTTCGGCAGTCGCTTCCGGGTCGCCCCGTTCCAGGTTGGCAAGGCGCGTCAGAAACTGCTTGCGGAACTCGGCGTATGGCTCCAGAGCATCTGCGATCTGTGCAGATTTGCCGAAATCCGTTGCGTAGGCCCCAGGCTCAACCAACGTCACCTTGATGCCGAAAGATTTCACTTCCTGTGCCAGGCTTTCGTGCAGAGCTTCCACCGCCCATTTCGTGGCACAGTAGAAGCCGATGAGCGGCAGCGCCGTAATCCCGAGACCGCTTGAAACGCCAAGAATGTGTCCGCTCCCTTGCTTTCGCAGCAGAGGCAGGGCTGCTCGCAGCACCCGAACCATCCCGAGGTAGTTCGCGTCGAACAGGCCGCGGATCTGCTCGTCGCTGGCCTCCTCCGTAGCGGCGAACAGGCTGGTACCGGCATTGTTAACCAAAATGTCCATTTTGCCGAAGTGAGCATATGCCTGCTCAACCACCTGCCGAACTTGCTCAGGGTCGGTCACGTCGAGTGCGAGGGGCAGGACTGCGTCGCCGAAGCGTGCCTTCAGGCCGGCGACATCGGCGAATTTGCGAGCAGTTGCGGTGACCCGATCTCCGCGCTTGAGCGCGGCCTCGGCCCAGATGCGGCCAAAACCGCGAGAAGCGCCTGTAATAAACCATGTCTTCTTCATATTGATTCCTCTCAAATTGGCTGAGTTGGGTTTGTCTTGTGCGCAGTGTTCTTGTGCCTTTGTTCAAGCCTGCGCATAACGCATATTCTCAAGATCGGTGAGGAGGCTGGGACCGGTAGGGTTCCATCCGAGGTTCGCGCGGGTTTGAGAACTGGACGTTTGAGCGTCCCTCCCCGCGAAGAACCCAAGGAAGCCGAAGTGTTCCTGGGCCTGTTCCTGAGAAATCGAAACGACGGGCACATTCAGCCCACGGCCGATGGCGGCGGCAATGTCTTTCAGCGGCACACCCTCTTCGGCGACTGCGTGGTACCGGGCTCCCGCTGTGCCCTTCTCCAGCGCAAGCCGGTAGAGCCGCGCAACATCCGTTACATGCGCGGCAGGCCAGCGGTTTTGACCGTCGCCGACATACGCAGAGACGCCCTTCTCGCGGGCTATAGCGATCAAATACGTGACCAGGCCCTGCTTTACCGTGTCGTGGACCTGGGGCAAGCGCATCACCGAAGCGTGCACGCCGCGCTCCCATAGCGCAATCGCGGTTACCTCGGATACGCGGGGAAGGGATGGAGAAGAAAGCGGCGGATCGTCCTCCGTGGCGGCGCGCCCCTGGGCCACTCCGACTCCGGAGGTGACGATGAACGGACGGCTGGAACCCTGGAGCACGGCGCCAATGGCTTCAATGGCACGCCTGTCCAGTTCGCAGCTTTCCGCAAATCTCGTCCAGTCGTGCCGAAACGCGACGTGAAGGACGGCATCTGACGCAGCGGCGCCCCTGCGCAGGCTTTCCAGGTCTTCCAGATCGCCGCGTTGGACATCAGCGCCGGCCGCCGCCAGAAACTGTGCGCCCGCATCGCTGCGCGCAAGGCCGAGCGCCTGGTGGCCTGCGCCGATCAGTTCCGGGACAATCCTGGAACCGATGAATCCTGTTGCACCTGTCACGAAAACGCGCATAGAAATCTCCTTGCTCTCCTTACAACCAGAATTGACGAACAGTAGCAGGTCCGATTAAAACGGAGACAGCCTCCGAGTGAATAGATAATCGGAGACGCTCTCCGGTTGCAAAGATTTTGGAGATGAAGAAGAAAAATTCACAACCTGCCCGAAAACCGCGTACAGACGCGCTGCGCAATCGCGAACGTATTCTCGAAGTGGCGAAGGCGGCCTTTACCCGTCACGGCGCGGATGCCAGCCTGGACGACATCGCGAAGCAGGCGGGTGTCGGAGCCGGTACCCTGTATCGCCATTTTCCTACGCGGGATGCGCTGATCGAAGCGGTCTACCGGAGCGAGGTGGAAAAACTGGCCGCGGCAGCGCACGGATTCGCCGCGTCGATGTCCCCGGTTGAGGCCCTGCGGGCCTGGTTGCTGTTGTTTGTCGATTACGTCGCCGCAAAGCACATCATTGCCCCCGCGCTCAACAGCGTTGTCGGCGGCCCTTCCAGGCTCTATGAGGGTTCTCGCAGCCTGGTCCAGGGAGCAATCGATGAACTGGTGAAAAGCGCGAAAAAGAGCGGCGAAGTGCGCAAAGACGTTGACGCCTCCGATCTGCTTCGGGCGGTGATTGGCGTCTCCTATGTGGGTTCCGGCGGCGACTGGCAGCAAAGCGCCAGAAGACTGGTAGACATCCTCATCGCAGGCTCAAGTCCAGCCAGATAGACCGGATTTTGCAAATCGGGACGCAGCGGCGCGAGACGTGGGCCTGACCGCGTCGACCAACAGGTATCAGCTCACCAAAGTTCTCAGGCAGATATGCCCAATCCTCTGGGCTGAGCGACTGCTGTCGGAATGAACCGCGAGAGAATCGAAACCAGATCAGGGCTGAGGCGAAGGCGCTCCGCTTCGGCTTCAAGCAGCCGACCGGGCTCGGATTCGGATTTGAGCGCATAACGGAGATACGACAATCGCATGAGCCAGACTGCATGTTCGACGTCACTGTTGCCACGGATGCGGAAGGTGGTCCAGCCTGAATCGGGAACCCAGCGGTGCTGCTCGGCAAGATGACGCTCAAGGAGAAGATCGTGAACGGGGCGCGGAAACGGGATGTCGACGTCTCCCCAGGAGTGGACGTGGCCAACTTCCGCCCGTCCGAAGCGGTATTCCCGCGCTGCGAACCGATGGGGATGCACGGAAATCCCGGGCCAGGAGACAACTTCCTCTCTGAGTCTTTCGGTACCTAGGGACATAGGGAAACCTCCGTAGTACAGCAATTGGATGACAACAGCCGGTGCCCGATGCAAGCGTGCGGATCAGCGGGGACCGGCCTGAGCCGTCGAAACCACCGAGCGGCGCCCAAAGGAAACAAACGAGAACAACAGGCCGAGAATCAGGGAACCGGCAACGATCAGGAGAGACTCTCTCAGAGCGGGTTTGGCGGCCGTGAGCAGGATGGTTCCCACCACGATCCAAATTCTCGTGCTCAGGGAGACCTTGAGGAACGGGCTGCTCGTCAGGGCATTCCATTCAGAAGGATTCATCTGCTTGCTTGTGGAGTGTCGGCGAATTGCGCGCATGTGGCGGCCGGTCATCGCGCCGAGGAGAGCGAAGAGCATGATTTCCAGCACGGCAAGACGCGGCCAGGCGTAAGCCCAGGAATGCAGGCTCTCGGTAAGATAGGCGCCGGTGACATAGATGACGACCAGCGAAGTGGTCGCAGCAATGGCAACGGGCTGCATGGTCCCGATCCAGGGTTGAGCATCAGACACACGCTTCGTTCGCCGAAGCTGGAGCAGTATCCATGCTTCCAGAGTCAACGCAGCGGTGAGGACAAGGACCGCGACCGCGTGGACAAAGAGAACTACAGTATAGAGATTCATTCGCTCCCTCCTGCAGAGAGGTTGTCTTAGTCAATTCGCGCGTGATGCTGGCCGAAAGGCTTCACCCGCCTGCCTATGGGCGTTGCTTTGCCAACCGACAGGCGTGTGCCTGGGGCGACCGCTAGAGATTCGGGCTATTTGAAATCACCGGTGGTGCGAACCTCCTCATAAAGGCTCGCGGTAGCCGACTCGACGAAATTGCGGAGCAGAGCGACCTGCTGCTGGAGAGCTTCGTCCTGCTGATACTCCTGGTGGGCCTCGACTGATTCATACTGGACCACCCGGACCGCTGACTTGCCATCCGGGCTCCTATACAGACGGCTGCCGACAAGACCTTTGGGTAAAGTGGCCGACCCAATGAAGTTGCGGTCAGCTTCCAGAAATTCGTCGATTTTGCCGGGTTTGATGGAAAGGAAAAGGATCTGTGTGACAGGCGCCATGAGTTTCCTCCTGAGGTGGATTCGATGATTGAGTTAGCGCGACACGAGATGGACGCCGCCGCCCAGTACGTTGAACTTTGCCGTGGAGATTTCGGTCAGGACGTGCCAGAAGAGTGTGGTCATGGCGATGCCCTCTTGGTGTACGCGACGCCGACGACCCGCCGCATGTGTCCGGGTTGCTCGACCTCATCGAGCATGAAGTGAGCCACGTCCGCCCGGCTTATGGTCGCGTTTCCACCCGCACCGTTCGGCAGGCGGTCATCGGCGAGTCCGTAGTGCTCCCGTCGCGGGCCGTTCGTCAGGCGCGGTGGACGGACGATCGTCCAGTCGAGACCGCTCGCCTTCACAATCCGTTCCATTTCGGCTGAATCATCCGCGATATTGCGCAGGAGCGTGTTGCGCAGCAGGCGGCCGAACATCCCGATGTCGGGAAAGAGGGCGGCAACACCCACGACGAGCAGGCGATCGATGCCCGCGCTTTGCATGGCGGCGACGGTTGCCCGCGCGCTATCGCTGGTGATGGTGTTGCGCGCCGGTCCCGGCGGCCCGAGCGCCGAAAGCACCGCGTCGTGGCCCGCAAGGGCTCGGCTCATCGCGTCCGCGTTGTGCACGTCGCCCTGAATCACGGTCAATCCGTCGCGTGCAGCGCCGAGGTTTTGCGGCGAGCGGACGAACGCGGTAACGCGGTGGCGCCGTTCAAGAGCTTGATCCACGAGTTGCCGCCCAATGCCGCCGGTGGCGCCGAGAATGAAGAGACGCATCGATGTCTTGGTGTTTGTCATGGCCGTTGATCTCCCTTGAACTCCCGCACCTTGCATATCAGATAGAGATGACTCTAATGAATAAGAGTTGCTAAACTTTTTAAGAATGCCGAAATCAGCTCGCCGTGCCTACAAATCGCTGACCCGCCAGCGCCAGGCTCACGAGACCCGGGGGCGGATTGTCGAGGCCACGCGCCAACTCCTCGCAGCCGAGGGCTACGCCGGAATGACCGTGGAGGCGGTCGCGCGGCGGGCCGAGGTATCCGTACAAACGGTTTATGCCGTCTTCGGGTCGAAGACCGGCATCCTCGCCGAACTCCTCAACCAGACAACTTTTGGGGCCGATTACGAGAACACAGTCCGGCAAATCCTGGAAGAGAAAGACCCCGAGCAGCGCCTCAGGGGAGCTGCTCGTATCGCCCGGCAGATTCACGATGCGCAACGGGCGGGCTTCGAACTGTTGCGGGGCGCGGGCGTGGTTGCGCCGGAACTGGCGCGCCTCGAACAGGAGCGGGAGCGGATTCGCTACGAGCGGGAGGAAGCGATGATCCTTTCCCTGCGCGAGGCGAAGAGGCTTCGCCCGGGACTAAGTTACCGGGCGGCCCGAGACATCCTATGGACGCTGACGGGCAGCGACGTGTACCGGATGCTGGTGCGCGAGCGCGCGTGGAGTTCCCAGAAGTACCAGGACTGGCTGGCCGACACTCTGGTTCGCTCCCTTCTGAGCCAATCTTAAGTTCCCGAATGCACGGCAGGCGGTCAATGCATATGATCAAAGTGAGAAGACGATGAGCGTTGAAATCCATCCGCGCAAGATCCGGGGCAAATGGGTTGAGGGATACGCATTGGACCTCCACACCACCAGCAGCGCATTCCTCGGTTACGACGGCTATGGACATCCGCAGTTCGAGACGGTCCGGTCTAAACTGGGCGAATTGCTCTACAAACTGAAATACCGAGCCGACCCCTCGGCAGTGGATTCCATCGCTGAGACTGCGGCTGAGTTCTTGACGGAAAAGTGGCGTGTCAATGTTGATCGGATCGTGCCAGTTCCGCCCTCCAACACAGGGCGAAAGCGGCAGCCGGTTTTGGAAGTCGCGACATCGATCAGCAAAAGGACCGGAATCGAACTCTGTCTTGACGGCCTTGTTAAAGTCAAACAAACGCCACAGCTTAAGGATGTCTTCGACTTCAAGGCGCGGGTTGTTGCGCTTGAGGGCGCTTTCACGGTCGAAAAGGCTAAAATACAGGGAAAGCGCGTGCTTCTTTTCGATGATCTCTTTCGATCCGGAGCGACAATGAATACGATCACGGAATGCCTCATGACAGCCGGCGGAGCCGAGGTCGTTTATGCACTAACGTTGACGCGGACGCGGAGTAGTCTATGACGACAGTATTCATTGGCGGTTCCCGAGCGGTTTCTCGGCTGAATGAAGTCATTCGCGACCAGTTGGATGACTTGATTCAGAAGAACTGCAGGATCTTCATAGGCGATGCGAATGGAGCGGACCGCGCTGTGCAGCAGCATTTCGCCGATCGAGGCTACGGCAATGTGGTCGTCTATTGTATGGATCATTGCCGAAATAACGTTGGGAACTGGCAGGTTCGCCCGATATCCCATCATGGAGGCAAGCGAGATTTCTCCTATTTCGCGCAGAAAGACCTGGCAATGGCTCGTGAAGCGCGCTGCGGCGTGATGTTCTGGGACGGCAAGAGCAAGGGAACCCTCAATAACATTCACAATCTCCTGCACGAACAGAAAGCGGTTCTCGTCTATCTCTCGCCGGAAAAGGCGTTTCACAAGTTGACCAAGGAATCGGACCTGAACGATCTTCTATCCCGATGCGATCCGGAGCAGGTGGACGGTGCGCAGAGACAATTAGATCAGTCGGGCGCCACGTTGCATCGGCGGCAGATGTCTTTGCCGTAGCGCGGAGTCCGCCGCCACTCTCGGCGGATTGAGCATCCCCACTTCGCTTCATCTAGCGCTTGAGTTCTGTTTTTTCGAATGCGTCGCTTTCGCGGAACGCTTCGAGAACGCTGATACCGACTCATCCTGAATTCTGAACAAGCAACAAACAGGCTTTGAAACGCCCACGCCCCTTCTCTGCGTGGGCTTTTTGCGCATGCAGGAGGTTTCTCATGTCATCACTGGCGCAGGAACATTCATTGTTTGAAATCGACCGCGAACTCGACACCTTCCTCGACGAGATCGAAGAAGAGATCGAGAGTCACGGTGAGGCTTCTGCCAAATTGATGGAGCGATTCCAGCAGTTCTGCGAGGCGCACAGCGAAAAGGCCGACCGTATTGGACGCTTCCTCCGCATGATGGAGGCGCGCATCCAGTACTGCCGGAGCGAAGCAACTCGACTACAGGAGCGCGCTCGCAGCAGCGAGCGCAAATCGACGCAGACGAAGTACATGGTGATGTATTACCTCAAGAGCCGTGATCTCAAGAAGATCGAAGGCCGAGAATTCACGCTCCGAATCCAGAAGAACAGTCAGGATTCAGTCCGGTTCACCGATGAGACGCAGGTACCGATGCACTATCGAATCGTTGCGGCGCGAATCGACGGGCCCTTGTGGGAAAGATTGATCGAGAGCCTCCCGGAGGACCTCAGTCGTCCGCTCATGGCATCGATTCAGGACGCGGCACCCAACAACGAGGCCATCAAACAGGCTGTCCAAAACCAGGTGGCCGTTCCCGGCGCCGAAGTCTACCGCGGCGACCACCTGCGCGTGGCGTAAATGTCACTGCACGACCTTCAGGAACCGAATCGACCCCAGGGCATAGGCGAGCTACTCGCCCTTCCCAATAACCAGAATCTGGAACGAGTGAGGGATCATCGGCGGCCGCGGCCTCCGCATCCATGCAGGCGCGTTCGCCGGCAGGTTCGCCGGAGGCGTCTTCGGCACCGGCCCGAATTCCGAGGTGATGGTGTAGAGATTGCCGGTCTTCGGATCCAGCGTGTGCGTCCTCGCCCCCATCGGCGTAAACACCGTCTGCTCCACCCGGAAGCTCGTCGGCGAATCTTCCTTGATGATCGTCATGGTTCCGTCGCCCTGCGAGCTGACCGCCTCCATGGTTGCGGGATTGAACGTCACCCCGTCGCAACCCTCCCCGATCGGCAGGTCGGTGATGATATGCCCGTCGGCTGCGGAAAGGATCACCATGTTGTTCTTCTCGCGGCACGCCGCAAACAGGATGCCGTTCTCGGCGTCGAGCGCCAGCCCCGCGCATTCCGAGCCCCGCGGCGACAGATCGTACTTGGCCACCATCTTCATCGTGTTGGCGTCGATCACCGCAATCGCCGCCTTGTTCACGATGTCCACGTAAATCCGGCCATGCCCATCCGCCGCCGCCTCTTCCGGCGCGCCGCCGATATCAATGGTCCCCAGGATGCTCCCGTCCTTATCGTCCAGCACCGTGATCTCCGGAGCCACGTGACTCAGCACGTAGAAGTGGTGATTGTACGTGTCGTTCAGATACCCGTCGGGATGGCCCCCCGTATCGATCTTCTTGATCACCGCGAAGGTCTTCGCGTCGAACATCGTCACCGGGTTGGAGGTGGCGAACCCGTGCCCCGTCTCCGTGTCCACCTCGCCGCCGTGCGCGCTCACGTCGGGAATGTCGCCCACCTGCTCCAGCGTGTCCAGATTGTAGACGCCGATATGCCCCGCCGGTCCGGATCGCGCCACGAACAAATGCCGCCCGTCCGGGTCCGCGGTGATATAGTCCCACCCACCCTCGCCGCCCGTCAGTTGAATCCGGGTGACCTTACACGGTCCGCTCTCCTGCGCCCGCGCCGCTCCGCCCACCATGGACGCCGCCACCAGTCCAGCGGCAACGATATATCCAATTCTCATAACCAATTCCCTCCGAGGCCTTTCGTCGCCATAGCCGCGAAAATCGCGATTCGATTCCTTGGATCGACCTCCAAAGAGGTCACACCGAGCATACACGCGTGAGCCTAAATTGATGATCTCTTTGGTCCCAATTCTCAATTCAACAACTGACAAAACGCCCAATCCGGGCCGTGAGGAGGCGGTATGTTTCTGTGTCAGCCACTGCTCGACGTCCTCATCGCCCGCGGGATCGAGGACATTGATTCCTTCATTCAACCCCCGTCCTGGAATGATCTTCCCGATCCGGAATCGATTCCTGGGATGACGCAGGCTGTCGATCGCGTCCTTTCGGCAGTCCGGGAGAAGCAGCGAATCACGGTCTTCGGGGACTATGACTGCGATGGGATCCTCGGAACTCACATTTTGCGTTCGGTTCTGGCCAGCCTCGGCGTTCAGGCGCGGGCGTATCTGCCGCACAGAGACGAGGGATATGGTCTCAGCTCGTGGGAGGTCCACAAATTCTCCCTGAGCGGCACCGACCTGCTGATCACAGTCGACAACGGCATCAACGCGCAGCGAGAGATTATGCTCGCGCAGCGGCTGGGTGTAGATGTGATCGTCATCGACCATCACCGCATTCAGGAACAGGCGAAGACAATCGCTGTTTGGTCGCAGGAGTTCTGCGGCGCGGGCCTTGCAGCCCTGTTCGCAATTGCTTTAGCTCGTCGAGCCGGCTGGAAGGACAAGCGAGTCGAGGGTCTGCGGTCGGCGGTAAGCCAGTATGCTGCAATCGCTTCGATTGCCGATTGTGTTCCGCTGCTCCACGGGACTCGGACCCTGGCACGATTGGGAATGCGCGAACTCGGTCACGCCGAGAATTGTGGCCTTCGAGAGCTACTGCGGGTTTCTTGTGCCGACCCGGCGAGCCCCGATTCGAACGACCTGGCATTCGGAGTCGCGCCGCGCATCAATGCTGCCGGGCGGATCGACCATCCGGCACGCGCGCTGTCGGTCTTCGAGGCGGCAAGAGACGAGGACTCCGCACGCAGGAGCGTCGAGGGACTGGATCAGCTCAACCAGCAGCGGCGCCAGCTCGTGGCAGCCCATTTTGGTGGTCTGTGCGCGGAGATTCCGCAGCCGGCCCCATCCGCTCTCGTGCTTTACCGGGAGTCCTGTCCCAAAGGCATCGCCGGGCTGCTCGCCGCCAAGTGCGTCGAACGCTTCCGGGTGCCAAGCATTGTGCTGGCGCCGTCGCCGGAACCGGGTCTCGTGGTCGGATCGGGCAGGAGCGTGGCTGGTTTCGATCTGGCGGACGCGCTTGAACTGTTCCGTGGATTCTTCAAACGGTTCGGCGGCCATGCCCAGGCTGTCGGACTGACTATGCCTATCGGCCAGATTGAAGCATTCGCCAGAGAATTGACCTCCTTCGTTGGCAGTCTCAATTTGGATCGCAACCATCAGATCCGTGAGGACGCGGAACTGGTGCTGGTGACGGCGGGCAAACACTTCGATGAACAGCTCGCGCTGCTCGAGCCGTTCGGCGAAGGAAACCCTGCCCCCATATTCCTGCTGCGTGCGATCGAGATCGTCAACTTGAAGAATCGGTGGGTACGGATCAGACAAGGGAGGTTTAGCCTCGAAGCCCTGTGCTGGGATCTTGCTCCGCAGGTTGGGATGCGGGGAAGCTGTCTGATTGAGTTTCGCGGCAAGCGCCGTAATTTGAGGAGCTTCCGGGAGGGGGATCGGCTCGGTTCCAGGGCCATTTGACAGAGGCGGGATTCCGTGGGAAAACAGACCCCTAAGAGGGACCCCAGTCATGCAGAATCCAACCACGGACATTCAGGAAATGATCAAAGAACTGAATCGATTTCAAGTGCCGAGCTCGCTGATGGAAAGTTTCGACACCTGGCGGGAAGACGCCGCGGGGGCTGCTTCCCGGGAGTTCAGTCCATCGCAGTTGATCTGGTTTCTCGACCTGCTGAACCGCTTTCGCGGTCCGGAGGACCGCAAGGATTCGCTGCTCGAAATCTTCGATCCCGGCATGTACACCTCCAACCATCCGGCGTGGGAGGCGGCTCCCGGAACGATGATTGAACTGCCGGCGCTGACCTCCGATGTAGCAGTGGTCGCACGTCGAGATTCGGAATTTGCGGAAATCGCGCGGGAAGAAATCAGAGATTTTCGCGAGCTTGCCCGATCGTTCGCCGACGAGGAGATCGTCGGGCTTGCGAAGATTGCGTGTGCCGCGCTTGCAGACCAGGGGAAGGCGTTCGGAGGAAGAGACGATGCCGTCCGCTACCTCGCTCTCAATGCCAGCGCCCTGCTCGAAGACCTTTGGGCGCAGGACGATACGCTTTGGGTGAAGGCGCCGAGCCGGCGGATTCACTTCGAGGACATGGTGGCCAGGCGGAAAGCGGAGCTGTTGGCGGCTGCGTCGGCTCGATCTCCATTTCAGGAGGTGGATTTTGCATGTTACACGGATGACGAGATCCGCGCGTTTGCGTTTGATGTCCGCAAGCTCTTCCTGACCGAACGAGCAAAGCACCTGGCGATCTGCTCGCGCTGCCAGAGGCGTCTTGAATACTGGTCGGGTCTGGTCGAAGACTTCGACCGCGCTGCACCACTGCACGAAGGCAGAGCGGATGCGTGAGTGGTGCGCGGTTGGAATCGCTGCAAGCGCGAGCCTCGCCGTGAGCGCTACTGGATGTTCAACTGATAGGAGTAGAAGTTCTGTTCTCCGCTGAGTTCGGTCAGAAGGAAGTAGGCGCCTGGTTTCGCGCCGCGCAAGTCCAGCGTTACTGTCAGCTTGGTTTGATTGCCGGCCGTCGTTGCGATTCCGGTCGTGCAGGCCATGCGGCCGTTGCCATCTCGATCGCCGGCGACCATGATCGTGTATGCACCCGGCTGGCTGAATCGCGGAAGGATCAGATTCAGGTGCAAGAGAGTGGCCGGCAGGTTGAGCGGAGGTTGTGAAGGATGGGAGCCGAGGCCTCGATAAGTTCCATAGTTGGTCAGGTCCAGGGTCCTGTCGATAACAGCGGCGGCTGGTTGCGAGTTGGCTGCCTGATTCGCAATCGGCCGTGCATGCTGACGATTCCAGTATCTGGCTCCGAGAAAGCCGGCAACCAGGCAGACGGCGCACAAAGCCGCAATCGCTGCCGCACGGGTAAACGCGGGACGATGGGCGCCTTCTGTCGAGCGAAGCTCAAGAAGCCGCGGCAGACAGTGATTACACGACGTCACGTGCCGGACTCGCGGATCCAAAAGGGAGACGGAACCAGGCCTGGCCGCATAGGCGTGAAGGAAGGAATCGTCCGGGCACTCCGGCGTTCTTTCTCCCCTCGGCTGCCTCTGCGTATAGGCGCGCAGTTGTTCAACAAACCACTGTTCGGGATTGACTTGTTCTTTAATCGCTCTCGCCTCTTTCGTCCAGATCATGGGTATCAGACCGGAGCTGGAGGAGTCCACGGACTTCCTTCTGAACCTCCCGCCATAGAGTGATGCGGTTTACGCCAAGTACCTTCGCAATTTGCGGCCAGCTGTGGCCGGCTTGGTGCCAGAGGACGACTTGGCGCGTTCGATCGGTCATGCGATCGAGAACCTGCCGAATGTACGCGTCCTGCTCGAAGTCGGTCCTGGCCTCAAAACTTTGCGCCAAAAACTCAAGGTCCGAAAGCGAGCCGACCGCCACTTCATTTCTGTTGGTGTATTGCTTCGATACTCGCTTGATGGCGCGGAAAATGCGGTAGGAAAGCTGAATGGCGGTACGCTGGCCGTTGAAGCGCTCATAGTAATGCTCGGCCTTCCGGACCGCTTCATCCATCAAATCGTAGGCGAAATCGGGATCGTTGTGATAGCGCTTCGCGCAATAAACCGCGTATGGCCACGCGAGGACGCACGCTCGCCGAAACAGCAGATCGATCGCCGGATCAGGCGAGCCCAGGTACCAGTAATCGCGGGCAGAGAGGGGAGGCTCCGGATCCATGGGGGCTCTGCATCGCTAGCAAATCTTTGGGGCGCAGCGGAGAAACGGGCTAACGCCGCAACGCCGATGTGTCGATTGTAACGTGATTGCGGAGATTCCGGAGTCTCCTTCGAAGATGCAGGTTGACGCGGAAGACTGGCCCCATGAGTAAGCGAGAGACGATGCGCGACTGACATGAAGTGGGCAGCGGGTCAAGGGGGAATTGTGAAAATTTCGTTACAAGTGAACAAAAGGCGTTAACAGAATGCCTTATAGATATAGAGGGCCAATTTTCCACATAGCGAGTTTTATTGCAGTCTTCTCTGCCTGTACCAGGTTGGAATAGAACGTCAGAGAAAAAGTGCTATCCCTCTCTTCCTTTTCGCCCACTCGTGTGTATATGGAGACAGAGGTGAGGTATGCCTTCTTCTTCCCCTATCGATTCCGCTCCCAAACGCCGGACTTGGCGGCGATGTCCGCCAGAAGCGATTGAGATCGTGCGCCAAAACAAACACCCGGTAGCCATTTGCGAAGAGCTGGCTGCCCTAACCGGGAAAAACAAGGGCGCGTGTTGGAGGTTCATGACCAGGCACGGTATCCAGCGTCCCGGCTCTGCGACCAGGCACAGATTTGATCGCGACAAGAGCGACAAATTGATCGAGTACATCTCCGACCACGGCGTCCAGGCGGCTGCGCGCCGGTTCGGATACGGCGCGAAGAGCCTCTACAACCTTCTTTACCGGCAGGAACATACTAAAATGGGCAAGGACACGATGAGTCTGCACCAGGTCTCTGCGCATCTGCGAATGAGGTACAGCCGGGTTCGAGAATGGGTTGAGCAGGGACTACTGAAGGCGAAGCGGCATGAATTCAAGTCGGGCAGCGCGAGCTACGTCATCGAAATCGACGAGCTTCACAGGTTCTGCAAGAAGCACCCGGACCTGATTATCACGCGACGCTCTTCTCCCTGCAGAATGCTCTTTCTTGAAGAGTGCATCTTTGCGCCGAAGCACGCAGACCTCATACGTTCACGCGAGGCCAAACGGGAACAGGAGGCCTTCGAGCGAGGCGAATACCTTTAGGACACAAGAGGCTATCACGGAAGCGCCTGATCGCAGTGTGAACGGACGCCACAGCAGGCGCACCGCGCCCGGTGATCGTGGTTGCGATTCGCGGTGTTGCGCTCACGCGCGACTTGGACCTGTCGGATCGTGTCGAGAAGCCACCGCCGGCGCTGGTCGGTAAACTCTACCCTGCGCACCTGGTGGCCGGCATAGATCACCAGGGCGTAGCGTGCGGAGATCTTCATCTGATCCTCGACCAGGGCGCAGTACGCCACAGCCTGGATAATGTGGCTTGGATAGACCTCTCCGCGGGCTGGAGGCTTGCTCGCGTTCTTCAATTCGACGGGGACAATGCCCTCGGCGGTGCGGATCAGGCAATCGGGCTTTCCGGAAATGCCGAGGGTGTGCGAACGCAGCGGCTTTCCATAAAACGGTTGTCCGGGCAGATCCTGATAGAAGAGCGCACCGGCGGGGATTCCGATTCGTTTCCTCGACTGCGCCGCCAGCAGGAAGAGCACGAGCGCGAGAACGGCGAGGGTTGCCGCCATGACGGAAAGAGTCATCGCGCCCACCCCAGCCAGGAGAATGCGAAGAGAAGCGCTGCAAGCGCCAGAGCGGCGTAAGCCGCCCAGCGAAGGCTGTCGATGCGGGCGAGCACCTGCCCTTGAGCGGCGTGCCAGGCGTTTCCTTCGATCTGAAGTTGCCGGGCTTCGCGTGACGGCTCAACACCTCGGAGGTACTTCAGCTCCCATGCGCGCGAGCAATAGACGAATTCCGCGAGTTCTGTGGCTCGAATCAGCTTGAGGGGCATAGCGGCCTCGCTTGGGGAATCAGAGCACGGTTCCGGATTCCAGGCAAATCCTTGCCGGTCCGCGGCAGCGACTCAGACCTGAATCCTGATTGGGTCCGGCTGCTCGCCCGGATCCAGCCGAAGCAACGGCTTGGCGCAGTTCAGTACCTGAAGGGATTCTGCGCTTGTCGTGTGGGTGGCTGTGACGATGAGTTGCTAGGATCGATACAGGAATAGCAAAGTCATCCCCAGACTACGAGTAGCAGACTTTGCCCACCGGGGGGTCTGCGAAAGGAAGCACTTTCGATGACGGACGATGGAGAAAAGCTTGGATTGGTTGAGGTGACCGCCATTGGCATAGGCGGCATGATCGGCGGCGGCATTTTTGCGGTTCTGGGGCTGGCTATCGCTGTGGCAGGGCATGCGGTGGCGCTGACGCTGGCTGTGGGCGGCGTCATCGCGCTTTTGACGGGCATTTCCTACGCCCATCTGGGGCTGGCGTTTCGCGACGATGGCGGCAGCTTCACGTATATCGAAAAGGCATTCGCCGCTCCCGCCTTCGCCGGCATCGCCGGTTGGCTTCTGGTGGCGGGCTATGTCGGCACCCTGGCGCTTTACGCGACCGCCTTCGGAGCTTATGGCGCGACACTGGTGGGCGGCATCGGCGCTTCGGCTGTCACGACCGGCCTGCTTTCAGCGCTTGTCCTGGGGGCATTCCTGGTCATCAATCTCACCGGCGCCAAGCTTTCAGGCGGCGTTGAATTGAGCGTCGTCGCCACCAAGCTGGCCATCCTGGCGCTGTTTGCGGTAGTCGGTCTGGCGCGGGTGCGGCTATCACATTTCGTTCCGTTATTCGACAAAGGACCGGTGACGCCGCTGGCCGCAATCGCCCTCATTTTCGTGGCGTATGAAGGCTTCGAGCTGATTCCGAACGCCGTCGATGAGATGAAGAACCCCGAGCGCAACCTGCGGCGGTCGATCATCATTGCGATCCTGGTTACGACAGCCATCTATGTCGTGGTGTCCATTGCCGCGCTGGGCAATCTTACACCGCAGCAAATACAGCACGATCAGGAATATGTGCTGGCGGTTGCAGCGCAGCCCCTGCTCGGCCACGCAGGGTTTGTCCTCATCGCCATAGCGGCCCTGCTGTCTACGGCGTCTGCCATCAACGCAACGCTCTTCGGGTCTGCGCGGCTGGCCATGGTGATGGCGCGCGAACACGCCCTTCCTGCCATCTTCTCCATGCGCGAGCGCACCCGTCCGGTCCCAATCGTCTCGCTCGTCGTGCTGACGGCCCTTTCGCTGGTATTTACCCTCACGGCGTCGCTGGCAATGATTTCGCTCTTCGCCAGCGCCACATTTCTCGTGATATTCGCTGCGGTCAATTTTGCCGCACTGCGGCTCTCCAGCCGTATCGGGCTTCATTCCTTTTTACCGCTGACAGGAGGATGCCTCGCGAGTGCCAGCCTGCTGATTTTGGTCTGGCACACTTGGGTCGAGTCCCCGGCCGAGCTTGTCTGGCTGGGGGCTTTCTACGGCGCGGCCATCCTTCTCGAACTCAGCCTCATAGCGTGGCGCGGGCGGCGGAGGTTCCGCCCCGCACCTGAAGTTTCCCTGCCCCGATAAACCGGCTCCGAGACTTCATTGGCTTGCTCCGCATGCACAACTCGGGCGGTGAGCAGCGTGATTGAGTACGCGGGGAGGGCCAAGCCCGCCGAAGCGTCGAACGCCCCCTGGGCGCTCGTCAGGCTGGAAGGAGTGCCGACGTAGGCTGCCGGATCGCCGGAAAGTTGAGTGTAAGTTGCCCCGGCGAAAAGCGCGACAGAAGTGCTATTGATCGTAACCCATTGAAACTATGGACACTGAATGGCAATCAAGAGCACTCAAAAGGAGTGGAAAACACTTGTGGAAACTACTTCAGTACCCTCGACAGCACCCTCGCCATGTATCTCCAGTTTGCTGCTTTCCGAAGGCAGAGGTCTGCACAAGAATGGACCGTTGCCGCGGCACAGCAGAGGTCTGGCGCGATTTGACCTGTGCCGTTGATCGGCAGAGGTCGCGGGCAAGTTAAAGTCAAATGGCCCAATATTGCCACGGTAGTGGTCACAGATCACCGCCAAGACGGTCCAGCTGCCAGGCGAAGTAGCGCTGCGGCCTCACTTGCTGAATTGGCCACGGGCCGCACGCGGAGGTTTGGTGTCAGCGCGACCAGCGTACCCAGGAGCACGATGCCTGCGCCGATCCAAATCCAGAGGACGAGCGGATTCAGGAATGCCTTGATCTCCGGGAGTCCGCTGTTCTGGTCGCGCCCTTCATAGACTACGTAGAGATCCCAGAGCAGCGTGGAGCGATTCGCTACAACGGTCTGAACATTCTGGCTGGTCCGGTAGAGCCGCGCTTCCGGACCAAGTTGGAACTGAATCTTGCCATCCCGGTAGACATCGATCTGAGAGCGCTCGGCGATATAGTTGTCGTTTGACTCCTGCACGTAGCCCCGAGAGACAAGCTGATAGGGGCCTATGTTCATGCTCTGTCCGGCATCAAGTTGCTTCTCGATGCTGCGATTGAAGGCCGAACCAGCGAAGCCGACGAACATCAGCACGATGCCGAAATGAACGATGTAGGCGCCATACCGCCGGGTATTGGCGAAGGCATGCTGGCGCATCGAAGAGAGCAGAGCGTTTCCGGACTGCCGTTGGCTCAGCAGTACTCCGCGCATAAACTCCGTGCCGATGGCTGTGATGACGAAAGCGGCAAGAGAGAAACACAGCCAGGAAAAGAACACGCCTCGATCCGCCCACGGGCGAATACCGAACACGATGAGTACGAATGCGCTGAACGCGCCAGCAAGCCCCGGAAATACGAAGCTCTTTAGGATGCCCGTGAAAGATTTGCTTCGGCCTGAGAGCAGCGGAGTGACCCCGGTGAGCAGGAGCAGAAAGAGTCCGATGGGTATGACCACGCGGTTGTAGAACGGTGGCCCGACAGTGACCTTGTTGCCGTCCACGAGCGCAGAGAAGACGGGGAAGAGCGTACCGAGGAAGACTGCGGCGCATGCACCCAGCAGCACCAGTACACCAAACAGAACACTCGCTTCGCGCGAGACCAGCGAGTCAATTTCGTGCTCCGATTTCAAGTAGTCGCGCCGGCGTGCAGTGGTAAGCGCGCAAACCAGCAGGACGAGCACTAGAAAGATCCAGAACCAGTTCCCAATGGAGGATTCCCCGAAGGCGTGTACGGAACTGACGATGCCGGAACGGGTAAGCAGTGTGCCCAGGATGCAGAGCATGAAGGTTGAAAAAATGAGCCAGACATTCCAGTTCTTCATCATGCCGCGCCGCTGCTGCATGATGGTCGAATGCAGAAACGCTGTGCCGGTAAGCCAGGGCATCAGCGATGCATTTTCCACCGGGTCCCAGCCCCAGTAACCTCCCCAGCCGAGCACCGCATAGGCCCAGTGCATGCCGAGCAGGATTCCCGCAGTCAAAAAGATCCAGCTCAACATCGCCCAGCGACGAGTGACAGGCAGCCACTTCTCTCCCGGATAACGCATGATGAGCGCCCCAAGCGCGAGCGCAAATGGCACGCTGAAGCCGACGTAACCCAGATAGAGCAACGGAGGATGAATGACCATCTCCGGATATTGCAACAGGGGATTCATCCCGAAGCCATCGGCAGGTATGGCGCCCACCACCTGGGCGAAAGGCAAGGCCTCGAAGTTCAGAAGAAGGAGAAAGAAGACCTCAATCCCGGCAATGATTGTGGACGCGAATGAGACCAGCCGGGGGGCGACTCTATGGCGTAAACGGAGCACGAATCCACAGCCCGTAAGCAGCCACGCCCACAGCAGCAGAGAACCTTCCTGGCCGGACCAGAGCGCGGCAAACTTGTACGCTCCTGGAAGCGCGCGGTTGGATTCATGCACGACATAGGCGAGAGAGAAGTCGTTGGCAAAAATCGCCCACTCCAGCGCGAAGACCGCCGCCGAGACCGCGGCGAATGCCGCCATTCCCGCGTATCGGGCGGTCCCAGCCAGTCGTGCTGGTGATATTCGGCCTCGGCTCCCCGTAGAAATCTGACGCTGAGCGATGGCGCCGAAAGCCAGGTTATACATGGAAAGCGCCAGAGCGAACAGCAGGGCAAGACTGCCCACAATCGACATAATGTTCAATGAATCCTTTCAGGCGGCGACGCAGCAAGGAACAGCATCGACAACCTATGAAATAGCGAAACTCCGCAGGTTGACGCCGTGATCCAGCGCACGCGCGGTATGGTGAATCGACCCGGCTCCCGGCTTGCCTCAGATCAGGAAAGCCGACGGCGGAAAAGGCTGGCAGCCACGGTCATGCTGGCCAGTCCAATCACGAGCAATGGCCAATATTGCGGCCAGAACAGGGATGCCCCCCCGCCTTCCAGAAAGCTGCCACGCAGAACGATCAGGAAATATCGCAGCGGATCAAGGAGCGTGATGTACTGCACTGCTTGTGGCATATTGGCAATCGGAGTTGCGAAACCGGAGAGAACAATGGCCGGCACCAGGAAGAGAAAGACGCCTAACAGCCCTTGCTGCTGTGTGACAGCTAAAGACGAGAACATCAATCCTATGCCCAACGTTGAAACCAAGAAGCAGAGCAAACCGATGTAGAGACCCAAGAGGCTTCCGGTGAATGGAACGTGAAACCAAAATATCGCCATGAAAATGATGAGAGAGCCTTCGGCCGTACCAACCAGAAAGCCGGGCAGAGTTTTCCCTACCAGAATCTCCGTCGGAGGCATTGGGGTTACGAGAAGCTGGTCAAAGGTCCCCATCTCACGCTCGCGCGCCACCGAAAGCCCCGTCGTCAGCATACTTACCAGCAGAGTGAGGATGCCGCAGATGCCGGGGACAATAAACCAGCGTGAGTCGAGATTTGGATTGAACCATGCGCGATCCAGAAGTACCGCTGGAGGTGGTTTCATTCCGTGCTGCACGATTTCCGCTTCATTGAACCGGGCTACGATGGATTGCGCGTAGCCCATTGCAAGTGCGGCCGTATTCGAGTCTCTGCCGTCCAGAATGAGTTGGATGTGCGCAGTTTGTCCTCGTTCCAGATCGGCACTAAAGTTGGGGCCAATGTCCATGGCCATGAGCGCAGACTGGTCGTCAATGGCCTGCTCCAGCTCCTTTTGATTGTGAACCGGGCGCAGCAGATCGAAGCTGGGCGCGCCGGCAAAACGAGCGATGAGCTCGCGCGAGGCTTGTCCCTGGTCCTGGTTGTAGACAACAAAGGGAACATGTGTGAGATCGAATGTTGCCGCATAGCCAAAAACCAACAGTTGAATGATCGGCGGGCCGATCAGGACGGCTCGGCTTGCCGGATCGCGCAACAGTGCCAGAAGCTCCTTAACGGCGAGCGCGAATACGCGTTGGAGAATCGCCCGCATCAGTCCAACCTCTTACGAAACCGCAATACGGAGAGGCCCAGAAAGAGCACACAGAGGATGGCCAATCCCAGCGCATTGGGCAAAAGGACGGACCACATGTCGCCCGCCAGAAAGGTAGTTTGCAGCATGGTCACGAAGTAGCGGGCTGCCACGATGTGGGTCAGAACCTGAATGACTTGCGGCATGGAACGAATGTCGAACAGGAATCCCGACAGAATGAACGCAGGAAGGAACGTGGTAACAATGGCCACCATGGCGGCGACGAACTGGCTGCGCGCCAGGACGGAGATCGCCAATCCCATGCCCAGGGCGGTGAGCAGGAAGAGTGCGGCAGTACCAAAGAGCACCGCGAACGAGCCACGCAGCGGCACATGAAACAGGAAGACCGCCATCGCAGTGGACATCATCATTCCGCCCATCCCCATGACAAAATATGGGACCAGCTTTCCCAGCAGAATTTCTGTTTTGGCGACGGGCGTAACCATAATGCCTTCCATCGTGCCGCGCTCCCACTCTCTGGCTACAACCAGTGCTGTCAACAACCCTCCGATGAGCGTCATGATGATGGCGATCAGTCCGGGAATCAGATAGTCACGGCTGGCGAGCGCAGGGTTGAACCACACTCGCGTATCCGCTACCACGGGCGCTGCGAGATGCCCACCCTGTGCTGTCGCCTCCTGCTGAAGCCAAACTTGCCATGTTCCACTGATGTAGTTCTGAATGATGCGAGCCTGATTGGCATCGACGCCGTTCACGGTAAGATGAATCGGAGCGCTCCCGCTACTCAAGGCGATCTGGGAAAAATCGCTGCGCAGCCAAAGAATGGCTTCGGCTCGGCCATGCAACAATGCCTGCTCCGCAGATGCCTGATCCGGATAGAGGATCGGGTGAAACCACTGATTGCGTTGCAACTCCGCGAGGAAAGATGCTGTGAGATGCGTTGGCTGGTCAACAACCTCCGCAATGGAGATACTTCGAGCGTCGAGTGAGACGCCGTACCCGAAGATCAACAGAAGCACCAGGGGCAGCACGAACGCAATGGCGATGCTGGAAGGATCGCGGAGTATTTCATAGACCTCCTTCCGCATCAAACCCTTTATACGCATCCAGTTCATGAGGCCCTCCGGCTCACGCGCTCATGTTCCTCAATCAGAGAGATGAAGGCATCTTCCATGCTCGGTTTGGGATAGTCTGCACTGCGGACCCTTGTCTTGATCTCTGCGGGCGTTCCTTCTGCAAGCACTTCTCCCAGTGACATCAGGACCAAACGGTCGCAGTATTCCGCCTCTTCCATGAAGTGAGTGGTCACCAGACAGGTTGTCCCACCCTCCGCGAGTGCATTCACGCGCGCCCAGAATTCACGGCGCGCCAAGGGATCGACGCCGGAGGTCGGCTCATCGAGAAAGAGAATGCTCGGCTCATGCATCAACGCGCAGGCCAGCGCAAGGCGCTGTTTGTATCCCAGGGGCAACTCCGCGGCGTTCATGGCGATGTATTCTTTCAGTTCGAGTTCATCGAGCGCCCACGCGATTCGGTCTCCTTTGCGGCGGTTCTCAAGGCCATAGACATTGGCGAAGAAAGTCAGATTCTGCTGGACACTTAAAGCCCCATAAAGAGAGAACTTCTGCGACACATATCCAATGCGTGCCCGCGCTGCCGCGGCACCCGTGCGTAGATCTGCGCCTGCGACCCTCAGCGTTCCCGATGAGGCTGGAAGCAGGCCGCAGAGCATCCGGAACGTTGTGGACTTTCCGGCGCCGTTGGCTCCGAGCAGCCCAAATATCTCTCCTCTGCGCACAGAGAAACTGACATCCTTCACCGCAGCGAAGGCGCCGAAATAACGGGAAAGACCCTTGACCTCGACAACGGCGGCATCATCGCCTGCCGAATTCCGGTGCGGAGGCAGCGGGATGGAATGATGCGAAGTTCGCTTGAAGAGCAGACTGACGAACGCATCTTCCAGCCGGGCCGCAACCGGCTTCAAGAGACCGTGGACAGCCAGACTCGCGGGTAAGGGTGGCGCTTCAACCTTTTCCATCACGATGCGCAGTCCGTCACCCTGGATCGCCGTATCGACCACACCCGGCAACCGGGCGATCTGAGACTGAAGATTGCGCGGGCCAGTGGAGATTTCCTCCAGAAGGAAGGAGTGGCCCTCCATGGGCGCGATGAGTTGCGAGGGACTCCCCTGTGCGAGAATCTCCCCCTCGTGTAAGAGGATGACGTGATCGCAGCGCTCGGCTTCATCCATATAAGCCGTACTCAGCAGAACAGTCACCTGCTGGCCGACGACCTGCTGCTGGATGATGCTCCACAGTTCCCGCCGCGAAATGGGGTCTACGCCTACGCTGGCTTCATCCAGGAGCAACAGTTCGGGAGGGTGGATCAAGGTACAGGCGAGGCCGAGTTTCTGTTTCATGCCGCCGGATAACTGCCCTGCGCGGCGCGTGCGAAAGGGCCCGAGCGCCGTCATAGTGAGCAACTCATCGAAGCGGGCCGCGCGCGCGTCTTGCGGCACGTTGTGCAGGTCAGCGAACAGCACGAGATTCTCTTCGACCGTGAGGCTTTCATAGAGCCCGAAGCGCTGCGGCATATAGCCGATCCTGGCCTGCAGTTGCAGCACCTCGCGCGGCAACGCGTGCCCGAGTACGCGAAGATCGCCGGAGTTGGGCTCCAGGATGCCGGCCAGCAGCCGCAGCAGCGTGGTCTTCCCCGCACCGTCCGGACCGATCAGCGCCGTCATGCTCCCCTGCGAAATCTCGAAGGAGATATTCCTGAGCGCCTCTGTGCGCCCCGCTCCTTTACCGAAGGACTTGCGCAGATTGCTTACGACGACGGCCCCCATCTCACTTTCCCTCGCAAGGATGGGCATCGATTCCGTGGGCAGGATTGTTGCTAAGCGGGATGATGACCGTTGCCGGCATGCCCAGACGCAGGCGATGGTCGGGGTTGCAGGCATAGACGCGCACGCGATAGACAAGCTGCGAGCGCAGCTCCGTGGTCTCGACGTTCTTTGGCGTAAACTCCGATACCGGAGAGATGAAGCCGATCCATCCAGGAAAACGCTGGCCGGGGAAGCTGTCCGACTCGATCCACGCACGCATGCCAAGAGCCACCTTGCCCATCTGCGGTTCGGGCAGGTAGGCACGCACCCAGAGAGGATTGTCGAGGGCCAGCGTAAACACCGGCGTTTGTGGAGTGGCCATATCGCCCGGCTCCAGAATTCGATTCTGAATGACACCTTCTGAAGGAGCATAGAGCTGCGTATCGGCCAGCTGCTTTTGCGCCAGAGCTAACGCTGCGATATCTGCCTGGAGTGTGGCTTCCGCTGCGGCGATGTCCTCTTTGCGAGGGCCGATGACGGCGAGTTGCAAGGCCTGCTGTTGGGCAGCCAGTATCTGTTGCCTGGCTGTCAGGTCGGCCTGCTGGGCCAGATACGCGCGTTCGGCATCGTCGCGAATTTGCAGGGAGACGTATTGCTGTTTCGCCAGGGTTTGCTGACGGTGGTAAAGCAGCTCGGCATTCTTCACATTGGCCTGAGCGGCGGCCACGTTCGCTTGCGCGGCAGCCACATCGGCGCGCGCCTCTGCGACTTCCTCCGGACGGCTCCCAGCCCGCAGCCTTGCAACCACCTGCTGTTGCGCAGCGACGACTGCTTGGTCCTGTGCGACGGCATCGGAAATGCGCTGCTGAACCAGCTGGCCAATCAACTGCCCGGCGTGCACCGCGCTGCCTTCATCCACCAGCAGTTTGTCGATGCGCTCACTGTCATTAAAGGCGACTTGCACCTGGCGGATGTCGACGTTGCCATAAAGCGTGATGCTGTCGCTGGCCGCGCCCTTCTGCTGGAGCCTGCGCCAGACGAAGAAACCCGCAGCAAGAAGGATCACAATTGCCAGAATCGAAATGCGCTTCCTGACCGAAATCATGGAGAATCTCCCAATCAACCCGCGTTCGTACTCACTTGGAGGTGTTGCCATCGAGCAGCGAATTGATGTCTTCAATATCCAGAGGTGTCAATACCCCCGCTGCCGCCTTGAGCTGTGTTCTCGCTACCAGTTGCGTATAGAGAGCCAGATAGTAGGTGCGCTGCGCTGCCGCGTAGTTCGTCGTCGCTGTCAGCAGATCGATGATCGACCGGCTCCCGATTTCATAGCCTTTGCGGGTGCCATCGAGCGATACCTTCGCGGAAGTGACCGACTGCTCGGCGGCCCGGTACTGAGCAACACTGTTCTCGAGATCAAGGAATGCGGTTTGCGTATCCAATGTGATCTGATCCTGCGCATTCGCGAGGTTCTCTTTGCTCGCTCGCGCGAGTGCCTGGGCCTGATGAATGCTTGCCCGCGTGTGTCCACCCTCAAAGATCGGAATCGAAAGGTTGAGTGAAGCGCCGACCTGGTCAATAGCAACCGGCGGTATCAATGTGCCCGCAGCGTGCTGTCCGACTCCGCTCAGGGTCAGGGTTGGCCAGCGTGCTCGCTCTGCATACTGGACCTGTTGTACGGAAACGTGCAGGGTCGCCCTGGCCTGTCGCAGGAGCGGCTGGTTCTTAAGGGCGGCAGCGACCCAGGCATCCACGGTATCCGGCTGGGGACCAATTGCCTGCAAAGTCGTTACGTCCTGCAGGACCCCAACCGGATGATGCGTGAGACGTTCCAACTGGCTCTGTGCCACCGCGACCGCATTCTTCGCCGTGATCAGATCGGCATTTGCAGCATCCAGTTGTGCACGCGCCTCCTGGACAGAGATGATGTCTCCCGTCCCAACCTTAAGGCTGGCATTTGTCTGGCCATAGATGCTTTGCAACAACTCAACCTGCTGCTGCGCGACCCGCTCGTTCGCTTGCGCTTGCAGAACGCCGAAGTAAGCCTGCGTGACCTCCAGTGCAACGACCTGCTGCACGTACGCCAAGGCTGCCTCACTCGACTGAATCCGGCTGTCCGCCTGCCTCATGGCAATGAGACTCTGGCCATCGAAGAGCGACTCTGTCAAGCTGGCGCTGAATGTATCGGAGTGGTAGCCAGTAGAAATTGTCTGAGCGCCGAAACCCGTCACGCGTCCCGTATTCATGCCGCCGCTGGCAGCCGCGTTGACATGGGGAAGCAACGCCGAGCGCGCCAGAGGTTTACCCGCCAGATCCGCATCCAGTTGTGCGCGGGCCTGGGCAATCAGCGGAGAAGAACTAGCCGCTTGCTGATAGGCTGTTTCGAGATCCTCCCCGGCCGTTTGCGCCGCGGCGAGTGTCGCGCTCCACAAGATCAACAGTAAGACAAGTGAGAGCGCCGAGGAAAAACGCCTGAGCAGAATGGAGTTCTTCGTTCTGGACGAGTTGTAGAAGATGCTTCTGATCGAGAACACTGTCATTTCACTCCACCTGAGTAAGTCATTGTTCCGTTCTCGCCGTGCACAGCGCTTTCACTCGACGCTTCGCAGCGCCTCGAAAACCGGCTCCGCATCCCCGACGACCTTGGTCGCCAGTGCGAACCGCACAATGCGTACCGTCTCCAACACTTTTTCCGGCGCGATGCCCTGCATCTTCGCCTTGTTAGCCATTGCTTGAATGCACGCCTTGCTGCTGCCAGCAAGCGCCGACGCAAGATAGATCAGGGTGCGCGTCTCTTCATCGAGAGCCCCCTCCGCAGGCATTGCGTAGGCTCTCGAACGCAGATGCTCATAGAGCAGCCCTTCATCGACGGAGGTCGCCTTCTCAATCGCGGATGGGATTGACCCCATGGTTTTGCGCATCATACCGAAGACTTGATCCACGGTGGGTTTCTGTTCAGAATTCACGAATATCTCCTCTCATTCACAATGCAAAAATTCTCCTAAGGCTGACGTTCCTGAGCCTCGAAGATTTCCGGCTGGATGCTTGACGCCGACGGAATGACAGGCGCCGGGAGGTGCGAAGCGGTGGAACCCGGTCGCAGGCTCGCGCCGCCGAAGAGTTCCCCCGCAGCATGAATCGCCGCCTTCTCGATCTCAATGCGGCTTGCATGAACGCCCAGAGCACCCAGGGTCACCAGAAAGTCGCGATGGTTCCGTCCCCGGCGATACTCCGGCTCGCGTGGCGGATGAAGTAGAGCCCTCTCCGCCAGGGCAAAATCAAAATCCACCAGCAGCGTGCCGTGCACCAGCAGCGCCTTCCAGCGCCGGGCCTGCGCGTTGCCTGAGATCTTGCAGTTTCCAACGGTTACATCCGAGGTGCCCTGCGGTACGCCTGTTACCCCAAGGCCGGCAAGAATTGCGCAGATCAGATTTGTGCCGTGGCGAAAGGACGCTCCCACGTTGAGATCGCCGGGTGCCGGGGTAATCAGCGAGTAGTTCAGCACTCCGCTGGTCTGGAGTACCGTGCCTCCTCCGCTGCATCGTTTGAGAACCGCAACGCCAAACGCTTCGCAGGCGGACGCGTCCACTACATCCTCGGGCCGCTCGCTCGATCCCATCACGACCGCAGGCCCATCGCCCCACCAGAAGCGAACGAGTCGCCGACCCGTCGACCAGGCCGATTTCGCCAACTCCACATCGAGGGCGAGATTCTCGGCGACACTTGGAGCTGACCAACAGAGGACGTCCATCATTTTCCTCCGCTCATTCCGCTCCGGAACTTTCGATATGCCTCGATAAGAGCGGCTCGATATTCTGCCTCATCTTCCGGGCCGATCGCGTGATAGATTCTGACGGCATCGATTAACGCCGCGCCATCTCCGCCTTCGGCCGGAATGCCGCGCTCTGCGCATTGCGCAAAGATCAAGGTCAGACCGGGTATGGTCACATTCGTTTCCCTGACCGTGACGGTTCCTCCAGGAATCGGGCTGGAGCAGGCGCACTGGCCCTTGCTGGTTTTTGCTGCCGCGTCGCGCGGGGCGTCCGTCGCCAGGACCGCATCCACTTCGGCAGCGATGCGCTCGGCAACGGCCCAAACTGCTTCCAGGTCTGTCTCCGATACCTCGCGGCAGGAGCGATGACACGCGGCGCCCGCGTTCCCCAGAATCTCCGATACCACCAGAGCGCTGCTTACCGGGCTGCTGTGCTTCTCGGTGCCCCACTTGGCGCACTGCTTCGAGCAGCCATCCACTGTAATGGTCGGATGGGTCCGGGCAAAGTTTCGCTCGCCTTCGTTGCCCGCTAAAAACAGCGGCAGACAAAGCGTGACGGTCACATCCGGGCGCAGCAGTTCCAGGACCCTGCGTGTTGCGAGGCGCGAAACCGTGCCCTCCGGAATTGCCTCGCCGCTGCACGAGATGATGCCAACCTTCGTGACGTCCGCGCTCATCGAATCGTCTCCCCGCTCGCTGCTACGCGGCTCGCCTCGCAAGCAACGGCGCCGGCGACGTGCCGCGTAATGTTCCATCCGTCTTCTGTCAGGGACGTGGCGCTGCCCGGCTTCGCACCGCGAAAGTTTCTGAAGGCTTCGGCCACCTGAATTGCCTTCGCGACCTGACCGCGGGCCATCTCAACATTCTTCTGCGCGCAGGCCTTGGCGCAGCCGTCGATGGTGATGCAGGGATGCGTCTGCACTGCGGCGACCGCATCCGTGTCGCCTTTCACGAGAAGCGCGAGACACATCGTTTCGGTCTGTTGGGGCGCCAGCTCTTCTGTCACCTGGTAGGTCGCCTCGCGGCCAATCAAACCGTGGACTTTTCCGATCCCGCTGCACGGGATCACCAATACCGTCTTTTCTCGAAAGTCGTTCGTCATTCGGCTCACCCTCTCAATCCTCGGCTGCTTTGCGCTTGACCACATCCGCATACGCGCCGCCGTCCAGGAGCAACTCGACATCCTGCTGCCAGGCGGTCAGTTTCAGTTCAACAAGCCAGCCGGCGCCGTAAGGATCTTCGTTGATGAGTCCCGGATTGGCGACGACGGCCGGGTTAACGGCAACGATGGAACCGCTTCCCGGCGCAATGATCTCGAATACAGCTTTGGCCGATTCGAGCGTGCCCAGTTCACCGAACTGTTCCACGGATCCATCCGTCTTCGGCGGATCGAAGTAGTTGATGTCGGTCAGCTTCTGCTGCATGTAGTCGGAGATACCGACGCGCGCAACGCCGTCCAGTGCCCGGACCCAGACGTCGTTCTCATTGAAGAGGTAGTCCACAGCGGGAATGCGGAATTCAAACTTGTCGTGAGTTACGACCAGGTATTCGGTTGGCGATTCGAATGCACTCGCCAGCTCCTCAACTGGTGCGGGCGTGTTCAGGTTGCGCACCAGCTCATCGACGATAGACTGCGTCAGTGCAAGGTCATCCGGCGCGAGCGTGAGCGCGGGCTTCAGCGACCGGCCGGTTGCCTTTACGGCATCGGAAATCAGAACCTTCCGATCTACGGTCGCCTGAAGGGTGGTTGCCAGTTTGCTCGCACAGCGTGTGGGGCAACCATCGACAACGATCAGAGCGCTCTCACCGAGCGCCTTCTTATAGCGCGCCGGTGCCCGATTCAGCAGCACCGGGCAAATGATTTCGCTGCCCGTGGCCGCGGCGACGCGGATTGCCACTTCCCGCGCTACCGAGCCTTCGGGTTTGTCCAGACCGCTGCAGGCGAGAATGGCGCGAGTCATTTGACACTCTCCTCGGCGCGAATTTGCTTGATTTGGGCAAGAATTTCTGTCTTGTCGGGAAACGACAGAGCTTCCGGGCCGCAGGTCTTCGAGCAGGCGCGGCAAAACACGACGCAATTGTTCGGGTTCGCCACCACCAGTTTCCGGTCGCCATCCCGCCGCTCATACACGTGGTGTGGACAGAAGGTGTCGCACTCCATACAGAAAGTGCATTTGTTGTAGTCAATCGTCGGAAACCACGGGATTTTATCTCGCGGCACTCCCATGAAAGTCGTGTCAGACATCTTCTTTTACCCCCATTTCGCGGAGAGCTGTAGCGACCTTCTCGACGGCCTCGTCGGTTGTCATGTCACGGATGTCCAGCGGAGTCATGTCCCGCTTCACATCCATCCCCTTCGCTGCAAAGGCATCGCGGAACATCTTGAACTGCATGTTGGGTGCGCAGGCCGCGATGACCAGAGGCCGCTTGGCCTCAAGAAAATCGGCCAGGAAGCGGTCTCCATCCTGTTCGCACAGTTGCGGATGAATCACGCCAAATTCGACCGGCAGTTCGACGCGAGCCCGATTGATGAAATCCCAGATATCCATCTTCTCGAAGCCGGGACACTTGCCGGTGCAGACACACATCACCAAACCAGGACGTTCGTCAGCCATTTAATTACCTCCCGCTTCCTGGAGCATCTTCTTGATTTCTTCCGGAGGTGGTATGCGGCCTGCAGTCTTGACCTTTCCGTCAATCACCAAACCGGGAGTCATCAGAATCTGGAACTTCATGATGTCCTGAATGTCCGTGACCTTCTCGATCTCCGCATTCAACCCAAGCTCCTGAACCGCTTTCTCTGCGTTCGCCGTCAGCATCTCGCATTTACTGCAGCCCGTGCCCAATATTTGGATCTGCATGATCTACCTCGATCTTTCCTTGAGAACCTGCGTAGCGCAGGTGAAGAAGTTGCACACGCAGGGCGTCAGCAACCTGTAGTACACAGTCGTGCCCTCACGCCTGTCCTCGACGATCCCGTGCGCACGCAGCAGGGCCAGATGTTTGGAAACGGTCGACAGATCGCCGCCGACGAGATCCCTAAGATCCCCAACGGAGCATTCTCCGCGACTCAGCCGGTCCACAATCATCAGGCGGGACTCGTGAGCCAACGCCTTGAGCATCCTGGCCTGTTTCATAAAGGGATTCCGTTTGTCCATCGTGCCACTAAGTTTCCTTATTGACCACATTGCCATATAGCCAACCTACGGTCTGTGATCGCCGTCACGGGAGCAGCAAAGAATGGTTGGAGCGTCCCGGCTCGCGTCTCGACTGCACTTTCTGGTAGTTTGTTCGCGGCAATCAGAATTCTTGTGCCCACAATCAGGATTCCGCAGGGGGCAACAGGTCGCGAGGCGCCATTCGCCATTCGCCATGCGCAACCAGCATCCTTTTATAGACTGGTGTTTAGGGCCGCTTCGGGAGATCATCCTCGACATCGCTCCATGCCTGCGCCATCTGGGCGTACACATCGGCGTGCAAGAACCGAGGACGCCTCATTCGTGAACTAAAAGACGATAACCCTGCTCGTCCTTATCAGAGGAAGGATGTCGACTTTGTTGACCGTGCGCTGGCCCGCCGTTATGCCGGGACCGGCATAATGCAATCTTCAGAATCTGATACCTATCGCCGTAGTCGTTGTAGGCGGCTGCGAGCCATGCACCGAAAAGATGGTGACGCAGGCACTGGCACAAGGGAGTTCGTGGCAAGATGTGGATGAAACGCTGCGCATCCTTGCCGCCATGCTGAAACGACAGTGTGTCATGGAGGCGCTGGGATCCGATACGGTCGCCCGGATGGAGAAACCACTGGCGGCCGGACGCAGAATACTGGGGCGAACTGGGCCAGGTAAGCCTTCCGTTGGCGATTGCGGATGCGGCGAAGCGGTCAACGTTCATCCGGTTTCGGCTCACAAATGAAGACTCCGCGCTCGTCGCGTTCGAACTCGCATGCGTCGTTCAAGGTGGCCTGCAGTTGCCGGCGAGCGCGGTGCAGCCTCATCTTGATCGTCGCCAGCGGCAATCGCAGCAGGATCGCGATTTCCCTGGCTGTGAGTCCGTCGCCGTCGTGTAACAGAAGGACCGCCTTGTAACCGTCGGACAGCTTGGCGACATACCGTTGAACACACGCGCTCATTTCTTCCTTCTGGATCACGGTAATCGGCGACGGTTGTGCCACGTCGGCAATCGGTAAATCTTCAACCGGTTCGTCCACCTGCCGCGCTGCAGTTTTTGCCCGCTGCCGCATCCGGTCGATGCTCACATGGGTAGCAATCTGGTACAGCCAGCTCTCCAGCGCCGCAAGGCCGCGCAGCGTATCGCGCTGCCGATGTGCACGAATCAAGGCTTCTTGCGCCAGATCGTCAGCCTCGGCGGCATCCCGAACCAAGTATCGGAGATATCGCGTGAGTGCATAGCGGCAGTGCTCCAATTCATTTGGAGAAGGCGCAACTTTTGCCATAGCGGCAGTCTACCGCCGGAATGCCGTGACAAACAGCCGAAATTGTTCCCGGCTCGCTTGAAGCTTTTGCGGACCATGCAGCGGCATCCGGTTTTGAATAGATCGACGTTGGTGCGGAAGTAGTCCGGGTGAGCCAACGCGCGTGGCGGACACCTTCCACTTGGCCAGCGATCCGTCCGCGAAGGTTCTCCGCGGACGTTGGGCGGCCTCTGTGGCATTAAGATGGCAGCGTGAGCTCTTATGTCTGGATGCGCGTGCTGGAGTCGGCTCCGGAGCGTTACGACTTCGGCATCCGTCTCCTGTCTTTGGGCCACATCAACAATATCTACAATCGAATGACCGAGCTGACCCGTGGTCCCGACGTGCTCGACCTGGGTTGCGGTACCGGGTATATGGCAATGCGACTTGCGCGGACCGGTCAACGTGTCGTCGGCGTTGATCTCTCACCTGAGATGCTCGCTGTTGCCAGGCGCAGGGTTTCGCCCGGCTTGGCTGTGCGCTGGGTGGAAGCCGGCGCGGTGGAGTTGACTGACCACTTTTCGCCTGGATCGTTCGACACCATCGTCAGCGTTCTGATGTTCAGCGAATTGAGTGAACCCGAACAGAAGTTGGTTTTGCTTCAGTGCCGCAGCCTGCTGCGTCCGGGCGGCCTTCTGATTCTGGCGGACGAAGTGAGACCGCAGAAGTTCCTGCGGCGTATGATTCACAACCTCGTGCGCGTTCCGCTCTCCATCGTTACTTTTGTGCTCACACAGGCAAGCACAAGCCCTGTGAGCAACCTGAAAGCAATGCTGGGCGAGACCGGCTACAGCATTATTATGGAGGAAAACAACCGGCTGGGTGATTTCACCCTGGTGGAAGCCGAGAAACGCGAGGTGTGATCGTGGCGGCGGTGCGCGATCTTCTTCTCGATCTGGCGCAAATTCTGCTCCGCAGTCTTCCTTGGCCTGCCAAGCCCGGCTTAATCAGGGTGGGCCGTCCGGGGCGCGATGCGCCCGTGCTGGTCACGTGCAACTACGACCTGACGGTCAGGCGTGTGCTGCGATCTCTGCGCGGATTGGACGCCTTTCTGCTCGTCGCGCCCACAAAAGGCATCAATGTCTGGTGCGGCGCGGCGGGTGGATACTTCACTGCGCACCAGGTCATTTCCATTCTGCGCACCAGTGGAATCGCGGAGCTCGTGGATCATCGGCGGCTTATTCTGCCTCAGTTGAGCGCGACGGGCGTGGAGCGCAAGCTCGTTGAGCAGCGAACCGGGTGGCGCGTTGTCTTCGGCCCTGTATATGCCGCGGATATTCCAGCTTATCTGGCCCAAGGCAAAAAGACGGAGGCCATGAGACAGGTTCGCTTCACGCTTGCTAGTCGCCTGGAGATGGCGGCTGTCTGGGCTTTTCCGGTTTCTGTGATCGGCGGTGCGGTCCTGGCCATTGGCTGGCGATACCTGCTGCTGCCGTTCGTTGCGATTACGTGGGTCTTGGCTTTGGGCTTGTATGCCTTTTTCCCCTGGCTCTCTGGAACAGCGGACGCCACCGGGCCGGCGCCGCCGGCCTGGGTGCGCTGGATGATCTTCTTCGATCCCAGGGTGCGCCGGAACTCGGCGATCTGGATGCTGTTCCTGGCAGGGCTGTGGGGACAGGCGTATGCCCGCGGCGCCTTGCACGTTCATAGTCTTGTAGGATGGTCGCTGACTTCATTCTTTCTCATGCTACTTATCAGCATGGACCTGGCTGGGAGCACTCCCCTTTACAAAAGCGGATTGCACGAAGACCGGCTCCTCCACATCGACCTGAATGCAGAAGCCTGCACGGGACGGGCCATGTGCCGCGAGGTTTGCCCAAAGAATTGCTATGTCATCGATGCCGCTCTCCACAAAGCGGCGATTGCAAAGCCGGATGAATGCGTGCAGTGCGGAGCCTGCATCGTGCAATGCCCTGAGGATGCGCTGGCCTTCGTCACGGGCGCCGGACAGCGTATACCTCCGGCCGTGATCCGAACCTACAAGCTTAATATGCTCGGAGCCCGCGCCACTTCCATCGCACATGACGGCTGAGCCTGGATTCTGGACTGGTTCCAATAGGCACAGGGCGTCACACTACGGACGCACTGCGCCAGAACTCCTGCCTCACTGCAACATTGATCTGTTTGCCGTCGGCGGATGAGTTGCCGTTCCCGAACGGATGACGCTCCACTGAAGTCAATTGACGCACAATCGTCAACTCACTCAGGGACACTAAATCGGGTTCCGGTCGAGTGACGGTTATACCGCCAATGCTGACCTTTGCCGCCTTTTCGCCTGCATGATCGGTGCGCCTGACCGGCAATGGGGAGATTGTCCAGCCAAGGAGAAGATTTGTCAAAGGTCAGCATGGGCGACCATCCGATCGGGACTCGCAGACTCGCAGCTTTGAACCCGAACCTGGCGTAGCCAGACCAAAGGAGGCGTTGGTGATGATGGCGTGCGGACGACGAACTGCCGACAGAGCGGTATGCGGCTCAGATTGCCGAAGTGCTGAGCTGCTGGGGCCGGGTGCAGATTTTCGGCACGCTGTTGAAGATCTGCCATGCCCCTGAGGCATCGGCTTCTCATGTGAAGATGATCTGCGCGCCTGCCGCCTTCTCATAGAACTGGCCCACGGAGATCACGCCGTCCACTTCAGGACAGAAATCGTCCTGTTTCAGGTGGAACATGTCCACGGTTGCCTTGCAGGCAAAGATCTCGCCGCCCGCGTCGTGAATCATGGTGAGGAATTCTGCCACCGGCGGAATGTCGATCTTCTCCATTTCCTTCTTCATCATCGAGGTCGCAAACGTCGACATCCCCGGCAACGCACCCAGCAGGGTTGGCATGTGCATGGCCGGATTGCCTACCGTAGCGACCTTAAGGCCGTTCATGCGTTTTTTGATGATGGCGTCCAAGCCGAAGAAGGTGAAGAAGAGTGACGCTTCAATGCCCTCCATGCGGGCGCCATTCGCCATGATGAGGCCGGGATACACGCCTTCCAGCGATCCGCGGGAAACAACGATGGAAACTTTTTCAATAGGTTGCGCTGACATATTTGGGCATCTCCTCGCTCAGGATCAGATACATCCTTTGGGTTTGGGCAGGCCGGCAATTCTCGCCGCTTTTTTAGCCGGCCCTTTCGGAAAGAGCTGATAGAGAGTTTTGGTATCCACGCCGCTCTCTTTGGTGAGGCGGCGAATCGACGGCGAGTCCCCCTCCTTTGCGAAGACGGCGCGCATGAAATTGATGACCGCCCAGTGCTGCGGCGTCAGCTCGGGAATGCCCTCGATGGCGGCAATCTCGCGCGCGATCTTTTCGTTCCAATCGTTGCGGTTGGCGAGATTTCCGTCCGCATCGAGTGCGAGCGTCCTTCCGCCTAAAATCGCTGTTTCCATGAATCACCTCATATCCGTTGACACTGAACCCGCTTGAACCGAGCCGGCGCGCGCGCCGACAACCTTCAGGAATTCGACCAGGATCGCGACCCCGCGGCGCGCTTCGGGCGAGTTGAGATCGCGAACAATCCCGAAGATGGACTTGTGTACATCCATCGTGGCCTGCACCCGCCCGAAACCGTGAATGATGGCCTCAAGTGCCTCAAGGACCTCGGGCCGGGTGAGTTCGCGCAGGAATCCGATCAACTGCGGGACACTGGCCTCGACTTGCTTCCAGTCCTCGGCGGAATGCGAACGAACCAGCGCATCGCCCACGCGCACGCCGGCAGATGCAGCCTGGAAGTAGCCTTTCTCCAGCAGGGCCTGGTTCATTTGCACGACCCTGCACATCCCGTCGCGCAGGATGGGCTGGGCGTCCTGGACGAAATCCGCCGCGCTCTGCAACTGCTGAATCGCGCTCTCAAACAGGCGCGCGTTGGCCAGCGTTGCCTTGAGGAGGCTCACAATCTCGGCGGGACGCAGATCGGCCGTCCCGAATGCTTCGACCGCCTCCCGCATTGCATTCTTCCCTACCAGGGAGAGATCGGCGGCGAAATCCTGGGCGCTTTCGCGGAAGCGCCTCAGACTCGCAAGCTCTTCGACAATAAAGTCGAGTTTGCGATCGAGTTCAGCAATGCGGTCCGTTTCCAGCAGAGCCGTGCCCATCACGCCACCTGCTTTCCTGCCATCAGCATTTCGTTGGCGATTGGCAATTCAACGCCGCGAATCAGCAGGTTCCAGTACACCCAGCGGAACATCAGCTTTCCATAGTGGTTGATTGCGCTTTCGCCCAGCAATTTGAACGGCCCTACGCCGGGAAGCGGAAACGCGCCGGGCAATGGCTCGGTCTCATAGTTGAAGTCGATCAACATGCCCTTGCCGAAACCGGATTCGATGAAGCAGTTCGCGTGTCCATCGAACTGGGCGCGCGGAGGCCTGCCCTCGATGTGCTCCATGATATTTTCGAACAGTATCTCGGATTGGAAGTGCACCACCGACCCCGCCTTGGAGGCCGGCACATTCGAGGTATCGCCGATCACAAAGACATCTTCCAGCCCTTCGGCCGCGAGCGTCTGCTTATTGGTCGGCACAAAGTTGACTTCGTTCCCGATGCCGCTGCGCGCAATGTACGGGTCGCCCATATTGGTTGGGATCGAGACCAGCAGATCGTACTTCACTTCGGTATCGTCCCAGGCGATGAGTTTCTTTTCTTGGCTGTCGACGCGGGCCAGTCCGAAATCGGGCGTGACCGAAACCCCTTTGCGCTCGAGAACGTCCCCCAGCACGCGGCTCGACCTCGGTTTGGTGAACGCTCCGTCGAGCGGAGTGACGAGGTGCAGATCCACCTTGTCGCGCATTCCACGCTCGGTAAAATAGGCATCGGCGAGGAAGAGGAATTCGAGAGGAGCCACGGGGCATTTGATCGGCATCTCCGCAATGCTGAGCACCAGCCTCCCGCCCTGCCAGCTCTTCAGGAATTGGGCCAGACGCTGGGCTCCGCGCGGAGTATAGAAATCGAATTTGCTGCGCCCCCACTCGTCGTCAAGCAGCCCCTCGATCTGCTCCGGATGAACATCGGCTCCCGTGGCCAGGATCAGGCAGTCGTAGCGGAGCGATTCTCCGTTGGCAAGAGTCACAGATTTCTTCTGCGGATCGACGCGCTCGATGCCCGACAAAATGAACCGCACTCCTCCCGGCAGGTATTGGCGCCGGGGGCGCACGATATCTCGTATCCGGTAAACGCCGAACGGCACAAAGAGAAAGCCCGGCTGGTAATAATGCTCGTCCGTGCCGTCGACAACGGTAATGCGCCAGTCGCGCTCGTCCAATGCACCGGCCAGCTTGTTCGCCATGATCGTCCCGCCAGTTCCGCCGCCGAGAATCAGCATGTGCCGCATCGCACTTCTCCTTTTGTGAAAGAGGCCCCTATCCTGTAAAAGCCCTGCAAAGCCTCAAGCGTTACAGCAAATCTCAGAAAAATCCGAACCCGGCACGCGCAATCGCTAGAAACTCTTCCCAAATCCAACGGTCAATGAGTTCTCCGACATGCTGCTGGTCACGCTGGTGCCGGGGATCGGCCCCTGCTGCGAGATCCATGGCCCCGTGATCGAATTCCTGAATGCGTGGTAATAAGTCACGGTGAGGTCGCACTTCCGCAGCGATTGGGTAATTCCTCCGGAGACGTGGTGCTGCACAATGGCCGGCGCCGGCGTATTGAAGAAGGTGTACTGGGCCGGGACCGGGTTTTGGGAGTAGTTATAGCCCGCCATGATCCTGGTTGACTTTGCGACCGCCTGCTGAATCCCGCCGCCGATTGCCCAGATATTCGTCCATCCAAAGCCGGCGATTGCACCCTGGGCGGTGAAGCCGACTTTGTCGAAACCTGCCGTGTTCGCGTAGTTGAACCAGCGCGCATCGACGCCGATCCGGGTGCTCTTCGAGGGAGAAAGCCCAGTTCCCACTGAAACCACCTGGGGCAGATTCATGTGGAAGTCCAACTGGTGCGCGGCGCCGGTCAGGTCTTCCCGGTTCCATTTGAAGTCCTGAAACCAATCCGGCGAGCGCCAGGAGACGCCGAGACTCACCTTTTCAAACGCATAATGCGCGCCGACGTTGAAGCCGCCGCCAAAAGCTGGCGCATTGTTGCCCGCCGACAGGTAATACGGCGTGGTGCTGCCGGCCGTCACCGGCGGGGAAAACGGGGCTGGAATCACCTGGAGCATCGAGAACGAGGGCACGGCGGAAAAGCCCACTGAGAGGCGCTCCGTCAGTTGGCGCGCGATCCCCATGGGAGCCGTAACCAGCATGTAATTCGAGCGGATGCGGCCAAACCCGAATCCATTGGGCGCCTGCGGAGTCAGGATGGGATTGGAGAAGTCGGTATTCTCGGCATAATCTACTCCGAAACCGCTCACCGCAAGCATGCCTACGTGATAGACCGTAGCAGAGCGGTGAAAGATGAATGCGAATCCTGGCATGAACGACATATCCCGCTTGCTTACGGTGGCCCCGCTCAGCGTGGCGCCGGGCGTGCCCGTGCCAAACGCGTTGGCATCGACCGTGCTCGAAAGCGAGCGCCACGGAATAAAGGCGGTGATGTGAAACTCCAGCCGGCGATCGGTAAAACTTGTCGTGCAGGCCGGGTTCCAGGCGATGGAGCCGGTGGCGTCCAGGCAGATGCCTGTATCCGCTCCGCCCATGGCCTCGTTCACGGGACCTGCGCCCTGCAGGAAGTGTCCATCGGTTGCGTATATGAGCGCAGGCCACAGCAGCACCAGGGCTGCCGGAACGAGCCATTTCAAAACCGCATTGTTGGTTTGATCGGCGATTGCTTTCATGCCTTCCTCCGCCTAGCCGGCTTTGCGGTTCATCGCCTGAGCGTTCCGCAAAAAACGGAATCTGGTTGAGGAGGAAGCACCTTGCGTGCCAAAGTGTAGCTGTTTTGTTTTCTGTGATTTGCGGTCTGCACGGCCAATTACTGAAACAGCGTGTTGTAACACATTGCTTCAGCCTGAATCAAAACGCTCAGCTAGATCCGGTCACGCGAGATGCAATTCCCGCATGCGGCGCCAGAGCGTCACCCTGCTGATGCCGAGGGCTTCGGCCGCTTCCGTTCGGTTCCAATGATGAGCATCGAGAACGGAACGAAGATGCGCTGCATCGACGTCGCGCTCTGCACTCAAGATCTTTTCCGGCTGCGCCGCCGTACCTTCGCCAATCGAGCTGACCGACGGCGGCTCCAGCATCGGCGCCGGCCGCTCGATCTCGCCGGGAAGATCCTCCGGAAGGATCGTTTCCATGCGGGCCACGGACACCGCGTACTCGATGACGTTAGCCAGTTCGCGCACGTTGCCTGGCCACGTGTAATCGAGCAGAATTCTCATCGCCTGCGGGGAAATCCGGCGCACCAGGCCGTGCTTGGCTGCGATGCGATTCAGAAGGTGCAGCGAGAGCGGGGAAATGTCTTCTCTCCTCTCGCGGAGCGGCGGGACTTCGATGGGTACGACGCAGAGGCGATAATAGAGATCCTCGCGCAGCCGTCCCTGGCGCAACGCGGCGGGCAGATCGACGTTGGTCGCGGCGATGATGCGCGCATGGGTGGTCCGGGTAACGCTCTCGCCGACCCGCTGGTACTGGAGTTCCTGCAAAACGCGCAACAGCTTCACCTGCAGCGACGGAGGCAGATCGCCGATTTCATCCAGGAAAAGCGTGCCGTGCGTTGCCAGCTCGAAGCGGCCCACGCGATCGCGAATGGCTCCGGTAAACGCCCCGCGGACATGACCAAACAGCTCGGATTCGAGCAGATCGGCGGGAAGAGCGCCGCAGTTCACGGCGACGAAGGGGCCGCCGCTTCGCACCGAGTTCTGGTGAATGGCGCGGGCCACGACCTCCTTGCCTGTGCCGCTCTCGCCGGTGATTAGGACGGTCGCTTCGCTGTGTTGGAGCGTTTCAACCATGCGAAAGATGCGAAGCATTGCCGGGGAGCACGCGATTGCGCCCGAATAAAACACCGGGGCATTCGGGCAACTTGCCTCGTCGTCGGCAGGCCGCAGGATCACGAGGTAGCGGACCCTGGGATCGCAGATGTCCGAGTTGTCCTGGATGATCGGGGCGGTGGTAATGGAAACCAGACGAGGCGTCGAGCCATTGAACTTCATGGTGGCCCGCCATCCTTCGCGCTTCTGCCCGTCGAGCAGGGCTTGCCGCAGCGGTCCGCGCGGGCCAAACAGCTCGGCCCCGAGCAGTTCTTCGATTTGCCGTCCGCAAAGCTCTTTGGATACTCCGTCGCCGAGAAAACGGTCGAGGAGATGTGACGCATGGAGAATCGAAAACGACGGGTCCAGGCAGATGAAGGCGCGATCGACAGACGCCAGCGCTCTGGTGATGCCGTGGAGAGCCGCCGCGGTGAGATCGGATTGGATTTGCCCTGGCCCGGAAAGAACCGGGGTTGAGATGACTTTCATGCCAGACTATCCCTCCCGGCGCGCACCGTTGAGGTCCGAGTCTGAATGAAAGCTATTCTCTCCTGGGCCGATCGGATGTGATCAGTGACACAATGAGTCCCAACCGGCATATCACTCTGCTGGAATCAGAGGCGCCCTTGCCGTTGAGATGGGGGCCACTGTCGACGATTCGGCATGGCCCGGCTGCGACAATTTGTCTTCGACAAACTCCGCCAGCGCCTTAACCGCGCTCGCGCTCCTTCGAAACTCCGCCTGCTCTTGCTCGGTCAGCTTGATTTCCAGAATCTTTTCAATGCCGTGCTCTCCGAGTTTGCATGGCACACCCATGAACAACCCATGAAGGCCGTACTCTCCCTCCAAATAGGCAGCGCAGGGCAGGATTCTGTTTCTCGCTTGCAGGATGGCCTCGACCATCTCCGCTATCGCCGCCCCCGGCGCGTAAAAGGCACTGCCGGTCTTGAGATACCTCACGATTTCGCCGCCGCCGTCGCGGGTGCGCTGTACAAGACGCGCGATGGTTTCGCTGTCCAGCAGTTCCGTAATCGGAATGCCGCCCACGGAAGAATAGCGGGGCAGAGGAACCATCGTATCCCCATGACCGCCCAGCACGAAGGCGGTTACATCGGCGACGCTCACATTCAGCTCCGCCGCGATAAACGTGCGAAAGCGGGCCGAATCGAGCACTCCTGCCATGCCCACCACGCGGGTCCGCGGAAATCCGCTTATTTTGTATGCCGCATACGCCATCGCGTCAAGGGGGTTGGACACTATCACCAGCACGCATTTCGGCGAATAATGCACCGCCTGGCCTACCACCTCGCGCATGATTCTGAGATTGGTGTTAAGCAGATCGTCGCGGCTCATTCCGGGCTTGCGCGCGATTCCAGCGGTGATGACCACAACGTCTGAATCCGCGGTATCGGCATAGTTCTCCGTACCGCGCACCACGATGTCCGTCCTGGCTATGGGCATGGCTTCGAGCAGGTCCAATCCCTTGCCCTCCGGCACGCCTTCGATCACATCCAACAGAACGATATCGGCAAGATTTCTGGCTGCAATCCAGTGCGCCGCCGTGGCGCCCACGTTACCGGAACCCACAATCGTGACCTTATTTCGCATCGTTACCACCTCCTCCGCTCGATTCCTCCGACGTGCTCCCGCTGGCGCGAGCGGTCGCTGCGGCCCAGCCATTTCCGTGCCCGGCAGGCAAAAAGCTATCCCTTCGACGCGCCGACGGTCTGGCGCTCTTCCAGGGGAAGAAAACGGCGCGCACGTTGCCCCGCGTAGATCTGCCGCGGACGCGCAATCTTCCGTTCGGGGTCCACGTGCATTTCCTCCCATTGAGCCAGCCAGCCGACCGTTCGCGGAATGGCAAAAAGCACGGTAAACAGTTCCGGCTTGAAACCCATGGCCTGGTAGATGATCCCGGAGTAAAAGTCGACGTTGGGATATAGCTTTCGGCTGACGAAATATTCGTCCTCCAGTGCGATCTTCTCCAGCTCCAGGGCGATATCGAGCTTGGGATTCCGCCCCGTGACCTGAAATACCTGTTCGGCCGTCCACTTGATGATTTTGGCGCGCGGGTCGTAATTCTTGTACACACGGTGTCCGAAGCCCATCAACTTGCCGTGCCCCTCTTTCACACTCCGAATATAGGCCGGCACGTTGTCTTTCGTGCCTATCTCGGCGAGCATTTTGAGAACTTGCTCGTTTGCGCCGCCATGCAGCGGCCCCGACAGAGCCGCCGCGGCGGCGGCGACGGAAAGGTAAGGATCCGCTTCCGAGCTGCCCACCGAGCGCATCGCGTTGGTGCTGCAATTCTGCTCATGGTCGGCGTGCAGGATGAAGAGAATGTCCAGCGCCCTGGCTAGGACCGGGTTGGCCGCATACTTCGGCTCCACCATCCTCCACAGCATGTTCATGAAGTTTTCGGTATAGCTCAGATCGTTGTCGGGGTAGACGTAAGGGAATCCTACGCTGTGGCGATAGGACATGGCGGCCATGGTTGGCATCTTGGCAATCAGCCGCTTGATCTGGCGCAAGCGGTTGGCAGGATCGTAAACGTTCTTCGCTTCCGGATATACCGTGGACAGCGCCGCCACGGTGCTCACCAGCATGGACATGGGATGCGCATCGTAGCGGAAGCCCTCCATGAATTTCCTGGTCGTCTCGTGCAACATGGTGTGGAGCGTGATTTCATATACCCAGCTCTTGAGTTCCGCTTCATTCGGCAGTTCTCCGAAAAGCAACAGATAGGCAACTTCGAGAAACGTGCAGTGCTCTGCGAGCACTTCGATCGGATAGCCACGATACTCGAGGATGCCCCGCTCGCCGTCGATGAAAGTGATATTGCTCCGGCAGGAGGCCGTGTTCACGAACGCTGGATCGTACATCATGAGCCCGAAATCCTCGTCGTCGGTCCGAATCTGACGCATGTCCGTGGACCGGACCGTTCCGTTCTCAATGGGCAATGTGTAAGTGCGATCTGTACGATTGTCTGTGATTGTGAGACTGTTCGATGCCATAGCCGGATAACCTCTGCTCTTGAAATTTGGCGCCTTGCAAAGATGCGACCGCAAAAGCCACCGAGAGTCCGAGATCGCAATGAGGACACGGGGTAGCTCCCGGCGATTGACTTGCGGATGTGCGATTTGTGAACTTCGCTGTCATAGGAACACAACCTGCTTCGATTCGCCGATCATCTGAATGAACGAACCTACGCCCACGTAGTCGATGCCGGGGTAGTCGATCATCTCCTCCTCCTTTAGCCCCATCACGCCCATCGACATCTCGCAGACGTGGATGCGAACCCCGAACTCGGCGGCATCCTTCATCAGTTGTTCGAGAGACTTGACGCCGCGCGACTTCATCACCGAGCGGATCATCCTGGGTCCGATGCCGGCCATTTGCATCTTGGAGAGCGGCAGGACGTAGGAGCTGCGTGGCAGCATCCAGCCGAACATTCTGTCGAGAAATCCCTTGTGCGGCGACTTCTTCGGATCGCGCAGCGCCGCGGTGGCCCAGAAGGTAAAGAACATATCCACTTCCAGGTCGTAGGCCACGGCGCCAAGCGCGATGATGAACGCGGCCATGGTCGTATCCAGGTTGCCGCTCATCACGCCGATGGAGAGCCTCCCGTTGCCGGCGGATTGCTCAAGCGCATCGACGCGCGCCGTCAACTGCTCGATCGCCTGTTGCAGATCGGGTGCGGTTGCTGTTTCGGTCATGTTTTTCAGCTCCTTTCAAGAAAACGGACATCGAGACGCTAAGCCTGCGCGTCGGCCGCGGTTATCCGCACCGACGCGCGCTGCCATGAAAACAAAACCAGCGCCAGCGTGCGGTAGAGCACATGAGCAAACTTTGTGAGCGGCAGCATTGCGATCAGGTCCATGGCCAGCACCACGTGGACGAAGAAGACCGCATGGCCAAGCGTGCCCAAAGGCAGATAGACGGCAAGCTCCGTTGCCAGTCCGGTGAGCACCGTGGCGTAAAGCAGCAAGGGAAAGAACCAGTCGGATAATGCGCTCTTGCGCCAGGGAACGTCCCGGGCTCGAAGACGGCGCACCAGAACGACGGTGAGGCCGTAGAGGCACACCACGCCGCCCACGGCGCCGAGCAGGCGCACCGGATACCAAGGCGGGACCGGCGAGCCGATGGGCTTGAAGAGATAGTCGAGGGTGGTGGCGAGCAGCATGGCCAGAAAGCCGCCCATTACTGTTGCATGCACGAACCACGTGCGCAGAAGGATGGGCTCTTTAGGCGAATCCGCGGCGTCTTGGGCCGAGGTACACTGCCGGAAGCGCCTATGCAGCAGCGCGTCGAGGAGGCCCGAAATCGCGGCGCCCGGAAACGCCGCGAGCCGCATCGCCGAACCTTCGCGGCAGCGTACGGCCCGGAAGTGCGCGCACATCGAGGCCATTCCGAAAATCATGCTGAGGCCCACAACCGCAAAGAGCGCCACGCCAATCGAGTGAACCCACCATCCTGGAAGAAAGTCGAAGAGCGCGGCCTGCGGTCCCACGGGATTCGCTTCGATCGAGAGAACAAACTCAAAGATCACGGAAAAGAGAGCGAAGACGAGCAGATTGCCGAATGCGGAGCGATTCACCAGCCCTGCGAGCCCGGTAAAGTCGTAACGCGAGATGGCGTAGCTGCGCGCGGCGGCCATGAATTCAGCCGGGTCGGCCTGGCGCGGACAGGTGCGCGTGCACTCGCCGCATGCGTAGCAGCGCCACAAGTCTTCGCCGGCCAGCAGTTCGCGTTCCATCCCCACCTGGGCCATGCGGATCATGCGCCGCGGAAAGCCGCCCGTATCCTCGGCCAGGGGGCACACCGCCGTGCAGTTCCCGCAGTTGAAGCAGGCGCCCACATCCAGAGCGCCCCCGGCTCCGTGCAGCTCGATCTTCCGCAACAACGAGCTATCCACAATGCGCGCCATGTCGAACCTTCTCTCAGTGCCCGGCCGCAGCCTGTTCTTCAAAGACGACCGGCGCGTAAAGCGGATAGTCGCCGTCTTCGCCGGTCTCGATGACCTTCCCGTACTTGCGCATTCCCGTTACATGCCACAGCGCCTCATCGGCAGGCATCTCAAGCGCCCGGGCGATCTGCGGAACGGTTGCGGGCTTCGCCTCTAAAAACTTCAGGATCGACTTGCGCGCGGTCATAAGATGCCGCTGCGCCTGGCGCTTCTCTTCGCCGATGCCGCCGATGCGTTGGCGCAATGCGGCCAACGCCTTTTTCTGCTCCTGAGTCAGCGCCCTCATTGCCATGGCTCGTCTCCTCTCTGCCGTTAGTGAATGGCCACCAGATCGGCTGGGCATTCCTGGCCGGGAATCCCGGCCGCAATACCGTCGACCATGGCCTCGTACTGGTCAATGCGCCAGCCGTTCAGGTCGATGGCGCGGTGGGGGCACACGGCAACGCACGCGCCGCAGCCAACGCACAGCCCGGCATTCACCTGCGCGTGCGCGATGGTTTCGCCATCCAATTCCATCGAAACCATCTTCAGCGCGCCCTCGTAATCGCACTGCGTGACGCACTGCGCCTCGCCGCGGCAGAGCGCAAGGTCCACGACGGCCACATGCGGATTCAGCTCCACGTCCTTTTTGGCGAACATCGCCGCGGCCTTCGCAGCCGCTGCCCCGGCGGCGGCTAGCGTCTCCTGGATATTCATCGGCCCCTGCGCCGTGCCCGCCAGCAGCACGCCGTTTACAGACATCTCCACCGGCCGCAGCTTGGGATGGACCTCCTGGAGGAACCCGTCCTCGCCCGTTGGCAGCTTCATTTGTTCGATAAGGTCCCCTATCGGCCCCGGCATCATCCCCACGCCGAGCACAACCAGATCCACGGGGACGGTGAGTTCCTCGCCCCATGTGAGCGCATCCTTCACGGTGACGGAGAGCGCGCCGTCTCGCGCCCGATCCGGAGCGGTTTTCTCCACGCGCGGAGGCTCTTCGCCGTTGTAGCAGAAGAAGACCACGCCAGCCTTGCTTGCCTCGGTGTAATAGCTCTCTTCGCCGCGGCCGTAGCTGCGGATGTCGCGATGGAAGTCGAAGACGCCGACCCGCGGAAACTGCCTGCGCACCGCAAGCGCCTGCTGCAGGATCGTGGTGCAGCATGTGCGCGAGCAGTAGGTGTTCAGCTTTCCGCCCGGTGGCGGCTCGTGAACGCCGTCCAGTTGCCGGCTGCCCACGCAGTGGAGAAACGCAATCTTGCGGATCTCGCAGTTGCCAAAGGCGAGCCGGCGCGCAGCGGGGTCCACGGTCCGCATGTGGCGGATAAACTCCGGCATGGTCAGCACATGGCGGTCGGCCTTATACAGGAATTCGCCGTCCCGTGGCACGTAAGGACGAAAGCCCGTCGCCATCACGATGGCGCCCACCGTCGCTTCGGCCCTCGGCTCGACCCGTGGCGCGACCGCATCGCCGCGCACAGACTCCACCGCAACCTTGAAGTTGCCGATGAAACCGCTCACCGTGACGACTTTGCTTTCAAGTAGGACTTCAATGTTGGGGTTCTGACGCACCTGGCGCTCCAACTCGCGGACCAGCTCATCGGCGGAGCGCTCGCTGGGGTAGATGCGGCCCACCTCGTTGACCCACCCTCCAAGCCGCTGCGAAGTTTCCACCAGCAGCACCTTAATTCCGCGCCCGGCCAAATCGGAAGCCGCTTTCATTCCCGCAATGCCTCCGCCGATGACCAATGCGCGCCGGTGATTGGGCAGCTTGATTTGTTCGAGAGGCGTGGCGTGCCGTAGCTTGCCTACCGCCGCGGCGATCAGGCGGATGGCCTTGGCGGTTGCGCCAGCCGGATCGTGCTTGTGCGCCCACGACGCCTGCTCGCGGATGTTCACGTGCTCGTAGAGATAAGGATTCATGCCGCCGCGCGAGACGGCGCCGCGGAAGGTCTGCTCGTGCAGGAAGGGCGAGCACGAGGCCACAACAACGCGGTCGAGACTCTCCTCGAGGATGTCGTTCGAGATCGTCTGTTGGCCGGGGTCGGAGCAGACAAAGGTGTGCACTTTCGCGGTGGCCACGCCGGGTATCGACCGCACCGTCTCCGCCACGCGCTCCACGTCGACCACGTCGGAGATGTTTCCGCCGCAGCGGCAGATGTACACGCCGATGCGCAGCTTCTCGTCTCCGCCGTGCCGCTCATCCTTGCGCTTTCGATCGCTCTCGCTCATCGCCCGCCTCTCGTGCGCTCCCCCGATTGCGTCTTACCCTGCCAGGACCTCGGCCCTCTTTTGGTAGAGGTACTCGCTGGCCTGCATGGCCGCCGCGCCCGCCTCGGCAATGGTGTCCACAATGTCCTTCGGTCCCGACGCCGCGCCCGCCACAAAGATGCCCGGCGCCGTGGTCGCCGTGGGCGCAGTCAACGCCGGCGTGGACACAAAGCCGTCGCTGGCGCACGCAACCGGCGTGGCGTCCCCTGGATTCCAGCCCGGAATCATCCCCTGCGCCAGCACCACCAGGTCGTGCCGGTGCTCCGCCAATGGGTTCTCCGCGTCTTCCGTGCTCTCCAGGCGCAGCAGCAGATCCCCGCTATCCACTGGCTGAATGCGCGCCACCTTGCCGCGCACAAAGTTGATGCCCATCGCCCTTGCGTTCTGATAGAACTGCTCGTACCCCTTGCCGAAGGCGCGAATGTCCATGTAGTAGATCGCGATGTCGGCCAGCGGCAGCGCGCCCGAAAGCAACATGGCCTGCTTGATCGCGTACATGCAGCAGACCCGCGAGCAATAGGGCACGCCAATCGATTCATCGCGCGACCCTGCGCATTGCACGAACGCAATCGAAGAGGGAATCTTGCCGTCCGAAGGCCGCAACACGCGGCCATACGGTCCGTGCGGCGCCAGCAGCCGCTCCAGCGTGAGCGGCGAAACAATGTTCCTGCTGTGCGCAGCGTTGTACTGCGACTTCACGGTCATCGCATTCAGGCGGAACCCCGAAGCCAAAATGACCGCATCCGTCTGAATCGTCAGCCGCCGCGGCTGCTGGTCGAACTCGATCGCCTCCGTCGGACAAACGCGCGCGCAGATCCCGCAGGTGCCGCAATGCTCGGCATCCAACACGGCCTTCTGAGGAATCGCATTCGTAAACGGAACGGCGATGGCCCGCACCGCGCCCAATCCCTCCTCGAAGGGATCGGGATACTCCGTATCGCAGGCGTATTCGCACAATCGGCAGCCGACACATTTGTCGAAGTTCACATAAGTAGGCTTCTGCAGAAGCCTCATGCGGTGCACTCCGTTTGTAGATTCGATACCCTCCACTTCGGTGTTAGTAAGGATGGCGATGTTCTCGTGATGCGCCGCAGCGGACATCTTCGGCGTGGTGATGCAGCTTGCGCAGTCCAGCGTGGGAAACACTTTGCTGAGCCCGATCATGTGTCCGCCGATGCTCGCCTGCCGTTCCACCACAAGCACCTTCAGCCCCTGGTCGGCCAGATCGAGCGCCGATTGCAGCCCGGCGATTCCGCCTCCTACCACAAGCACATCCGGCGCGTAGTTGGAGTCGATGTGAGTGTTCATCACAGCCCTCCGTGCGCCGCGGCAAACTGCGGAGTGCGGGCGGCCGACTGTAGGCGCTCTACCGACTCGCACCGCAGCCGCTCTGCCAGGGGCCGGTCCACCGGTCCGAGCCGCTGAAGAGCCTCGCCCATCATCGCCACTTCTTTGAGAAATGCTTTGATGCACACCGTGCAAATGGCGGTGAGGCGAATGCGCTCAATTCCCAGCTTGCCTGCACTCATCCGGGAAGTCAGCGAGTCGATTCGCGCAGCCAGCCGGTCGTAGGCGCCGCAATAGGGGCAATCGGAGCCGCAGGCTGCAATCAAGATGCCGTCGATGCCCTTGCCGTAGCAGCTAAGATAGAAATCCTCGGGGAAGAGCACCGGCGAAAGCACGCGGAGAATGTACACATTGGATGGATATTCCGGGTGCGCCTTGCCCACGGCATCTGCGCCTGGATATGCGCATCTTTCCGTAGCCAGAACCAGAATCTTCGCTATGAACGGCTCACTCATGCCGCACCTCGTCGCTTCATCGTCCGCATCGGGCGCCACAAATGCCGCCGGCCCGCTGACACCGGCGCATGAGCGTTCGACTCTTGGGAAGAAGCTACTTCTTCCTGCGCACCAGCAGACGGTCGTATCCCTCGGCCTCGATGAAGCCGAGAAACTCGTGGCCCATTTTGCCGGCCCACGCAGCGATATCCTTGCGCGAACCCTTGTCGTTGGATTTGATCTCGATAATCTGACCCACCTTTACCGCGCCAATGCCCTTCTTGGCCTCGAGCAGGGGACCGGGACACGCGGTTCCCCGCGCGTCGATCACCTTGTCGGCGGTTACGGTTGCAACTGCATCGCTCATCGAACAATCCTCCATGATTTGCGCAAACGCGCTCAATGCGCTCACGCGGGTTGAAGAACTCTCTGCGTCCCGCGGCGGGGCGCGCGGCCCGAAGTACGATCCGCGCTCTGGCGCAACCGCTCCGACAATGCCGCGCGGATCAACATCGCCGCCTCCAAGAACCGCGGATCGGCGATCCGGTAGTACACGCTCTGCGCGTGTTTTTCCGCGGTCACCGCGCCGCGGTCCCGCATCAAGCGCAGATGCTGCGACGCATTGGTGATGGATATGCCCGCCTCATCGGCAATCTTTGTAACGGTTTTCGCCTCGTGCTGCAGCGCGCAGAAGATGCGCATGCGCGTGGTGTGCGCAAGCGTGGCAAAGAAGTTGCCCAGCATTTCGCACGATGTTTCTCCGATGGTATTAGTCATCCCGGCGCTTACTCCGTATTTGAGCAATTCCGCAATTACGCCATTAGCATAGAATGGCTGGATTGCATGCGCGGTGATGGCGGTCACGCTTCGTTGTGCCATCGTCGCCGCAACTGAAGCCGGCGGCGCTGGAATGTTCGCGCCACCGCACATCGAGGCCCATGTGAGTGCGCATGGATGGATGAAGCGGATGACGGGATCGATGAGATGAACTGGAGTTAGTAGCTTTGCTTCCTGGCGCTGGGCGTTAGCCGGCGCAGAAGGAATTCCTGCACCAGACCATTGGCCATGCGTCCGCCGGTGATGATTGCCGCGTTCTGAAACACCAGGCCGGCGCCGCGGTTCGATTCGGGATAATAAGCATTGGAGATGGCTCCGGAGGCCAGGTCGCCGCCCACGCTCGAGTAGTTCGGCTGCCACCGCCCGTTGTCTCCCTTGCAAATGAAGGGCGCGGATAGCGCATGTAGAATGCGCGACCTGGTTGTGCCCGTTCCCTGGTAAAAGTAGCGTGGGTCCTGGTGCAGAAGCGATGGCAGGATGGCGCCGCCGATCATGATGTCGGCAAAGCCGTTGGCATAAAGCGCGCCCATGCGCTGACCGTACCCTTCCGCGCCTCCGCCGTAGTTGGGTGTGGCGCCGCCCTGGTCGAGGCCGGCGACGAAGGCTACTCCCAGGAAGGTGACCGGGTCGGTATCGGCCCTGAGGGCGAGCTTGAACTTAAGTCGTGCAGGCATTGGCGCGGCGTTCGGATCGTAGCTCACATAGAAGTTAGGGACAAAACCCAGAACACGCTGCTGTTCCTCGAACTTGACCTGCTGGACGGCGATCTGTGCGGAGGAGGAGTACACCGTCACCGAGCTCGTGCCCCCTGCGATCTCGATGCTGCTGTCTTTCAGAAATACAAACTGGCCTGGGTTGAGAATGATGGTCGGGGAGGTCCAATGGACAAATCCATTGGCGCTGATGGTGATGCGGTAGGGGATTCCGGGCTTAAGTGCATTGAAGTAGAACGATCCGTCGTCTTTCGCCACGGCCGTGCGGTATTCTCCGGGGGTAGGACTTTCCAAAACGACCGTGGCGCCTGGAACAATGTCGTTGTTTGTGTCGGTTACGGTGCCCATGATGCTTCCCGGCTGTGGGTCGGGCGCGGCGATTTCACTGCCGCTTACACTTCCTGGCTGCGGTCCGGCCGCGACAATCTGCTGTGCGATTGCCGAAGTGGCGACAGACACGCAGAGGATAAGCGCGCAAAGAGATTCCGTGACACGCGTAGTTATCGATGCGCCCCTGGCATGAAGGTGCGGTTGTCGCGTAAGGCGATTCAGTTCCTTTTTCTCCGCGCGCTCATTCCTGGCCACTGTGGTCGGCTTATTCACGTTCCACTTCCTTGCCGCAACGTCCCATTCGCGACTGCGAACTGACCGCCTCCACCAGGTCTCGTGATACGCCTTGTTTCGTACCGCGTTTCCGCCAACCCGGATTTGCTGGCCGATTTGGATTAAGCAATTCGGATTCCGAAGAGCTTCCCGCGGGTGGACAGGGCATAAGCATCTGAAGAGAAGGAAGATAAGAGGCATGAGGAAGGTCGCGAGGGCCGCCTCGTGTCGGCGGTCCCGACACCAAATCCGACCATCGTCGGCGTTGTGCGACACTTGTCTCGGAGGTGCTTCGTGCATGGGCTCAAAGCTGCCGTCTGGTGAAGCATCCCAGAAGTTCGCGCCTTCCGGGAGCGATTTCGAGCGCGAGAGCGAGCGGCTCCAGCTTCTCCTGGAGCTGACCAATGCGCTGGTTTCAAATCTCGAGCCTCGCGATCTTCTTCGCGCGATTTCCGAGAGCATCCGGCAATGCATGCATAGCGACCTCGTTTCGGTGTGGTTGCCGGATGCGGAGCAGCGCCAGTTGCGCTCTGTGACGATGGACTTCCCGGAGGGCAAGGGATTCGCAAGGGAGGATTTGCTGCAGCGGGTCGAAGGGTCCGGTGTCGGCAAGGCTTTCAGGACCGGCAGGCCCGTTGTATCCACCAAGGCCGCTGAGATGAGTGAGCCCGAACATCTCCTTGCCGTCGCGGAGGGCCTCGCGTCTGGCTGCTGTCTGCCCCTGATAAGCCGCAACCGGACGCTTGGAGTTTTGGGCCTTGGCTGGCGGGCCGAGAACGCATCCAGCTCAGAGGACGTTGAGTTCCTGATGCGAGCGGCAGGACAAGTAGCGATCGCCATCGAGAATGCCCTGGCCTATCGCGAAATCGCAGAGCTGAAGGACAAACTCGCGCGGGAAAAACTCTATCTCGAAGAAGAGATTCGCAGCGAGGCTGACTTTGAAGGAATTGTCGGGCAGAGTTCGGCGCTCCGGCAAGTGCTTCAGATGGTCGAAACCGTGGCGGCAAGCGATTCAACCGTATTGCTGCTCGGAGAGACAGGCACCGGAAAGGAACTGATCGCTCGCGCCATTCACGATCGCAGCCGGCGCAAGGATCGGACCTTGATTAAACTCAACTGCGCGGCGATTCCCGCAGGCTTGCTGGAGAGCGAATTGTTCGGCCATGAGCGAGGCGCTTTCACCGGAGCGGTCGCACAGAAGTTCGGACGGCTTGAACTGGCGGATCGGGGCACGCTTTTTCTGGACGAGGTGGGGGACATACCCCTGGAAGTCCAGCCCAAACTCATGCGCGCTTTGCAGGAACGGGAATTCGAACCCCTGGGCAGCACACGAACGAAGAAGGTCGATGTTCGTTTGGTGGCCGCGACCAATCGCGACCTGCAAAAAATGGTTGAAGAGAAACAATTTCGAAGCGACCTCTACTACCGCTTGAATGTGATTCCTATCCGCATTCCACCCTTGCGCGAGCGCCCCGAAGACATTCCATTGCTGGTGCGGTATTTTGCACAGAAGTATGCCCGTCCTATGCAAAAGAAGATCGAAAGTGTTCCCGCTGCGTCCCTGCGCAAGCTGGCGCGCTGGCATTGGCCGGGAAACGTTCGCGAGCTGGAGAACCTGGTCGAGCGCGCGGTGGTTCTCTCGCGAGGGGAGACACTGGAGATCTCGGTGCCGGAATTAGCCGATGGAGGTGCGCAGGCTGCACCCGCAAGAGTCGGCAGGTCCGAAGAGCGGGACAGGATCGTGCGCATCCTGAAAGAGACCAAGGGACGAGTCGGCGGCGCCGACGGCGCTGCCGCACGCATGGGCCTAAAACGCACTACCCTGATTACGCGCATGAAGAAGCTGGGTATCGACCCGCGAAAGCTGTCTTAGCCAATGGGCCGTTTTGCGTTCGAGGCGGACCTAACGAACGCGATCGGCCCAGAGGGAGAGGCTATAGAAGCGCTACGGCTGGCGCGGGAGCGGCGTTTCCCAACATGCGGAGATATTCCTCGGTAAGCATGGCCTGAAGGCGCGATGAAACGGCAGGGTCGCATGGAGTTTCCATTGAGCGGCAACGATCGATGGCGGCGCGCAAGTCACGCAGAAACGTCACGCAGGCCGGGCACTGCTCGATATGAGCGCTGATCTTGTCACAGGTTTCAGTATCCACTCTTCCATCCAGATACTCAGACAGGCTGGCGAAGAGCGCACGACATTCTTTTGGCCCTTGCTTGCCCTGACGGACTTTATTGAGTGGAGCTTTCGTTGAAGGGGTAGACGTATCCGTCAGCTCACCCTTGAGTATGCGGGCCATTTCCCTTCGCAAAGCGAGACGCGCCCTGTGCAGCCGGACCCGCACGGTGCCTCCCTGAAGATTGAGAATCTGCGCCACCTGGCCCGTATCGAGTTCCTCCATATCGTGGAGAACGAGTACGAGGCGCAGGGAGGTCGGGATCCGCAGAGCGGCCTGGTGCAGGAGATGGCGCTCCTCCGCGTGCAGGAGTCTGCTCTCAGGCGATTTGGCCGGGTCGAGCAGGAGCCGCTTGAGCTCGGCTTCATCGGGCATCAGTTCGTCGAGCGACAGTCCGCGCGCCGGTAACTCGTCGGCAGTGCTGCGCAGGCGGCGGCAGCGATTTCGAGTCACGGTATAAAGCCATGCCGCAAGGGCCGAAGGATCCTGAAGCTTGGGCAGATGCTTGAGGGAGCGGAAGAGCACTTCCTGCGATGTGTCTTCGGCATCCTCACGGTGGCCGCACATCTTCATGCTGAAAGAGTAGACCGTGTTCTGCAGTAACCCGATTGCCTCCGCGATGGCCTCGGGCGTGTTGCTGCGCAGTAAATTTGAGGCTTGGATCAGCTCAGGTCGCATGGCGAAGACGCTATGTGACCAGTATATTCGCCAGCGCGTGAATGCGAAGAATGGCGCGCCGTCAGGATTTGTGGGCGGAATCGCATGAGTCCTGCGGCAAGGGAGCAACCGTGCTCAGCTGACGAAGCGAATCCTCTATCATCTTGAGGCAGATCGGGTACACGGCTTTCAGCCAGTCCCAATCCTTGCGCCTCTCCGATGGAAGATCCGCTCGAACCCGCGCACGCAACAGGGCCAGCGCCAGTCCCATCTCTGCTCCGGGACGCCGCGCCTCCAGCTGAAACATCTCGCGGTAGACCTCATCCATCAATCGATGGATCCGCCTCGATCCAGGATCGGTCTTCCGCCTCGTCATGGTGACAGCTCGTTTCATCTTCCGATGCCCACGGCCGCTTGAACCAGCCAGGAGTACTTGCCGATGTCTCTCCTGGAGATCGATTCGAATCCCGCAACGATCAATTCCGCCGCCGCGCTCTGTGCGCTCAGCCGGTGCGTCAGGGGCGGGCCATGGTCCGGCTCTACGTCGGGTCTCCAATCGAGAATCGCGATGCGGCCCGGAGTCTTGAGAATGCGTTTTGCCTCTCCGAGAGCCGCGCCGCGATCGGGCAGCTCGTGCCACACATTGGCCATGAAGACGAGGTCGCAGGATGCGCCTCGGAGAGTGGTGGCATCTCCTTCCGCGTGGATCAACTCGATGTTCGGCACCGGGAAGGAGATGGTCTTCTTTCGCAGGTGCTCGAGCATCTCGCTTTGCGCGTCGACCGCAATTACATGGCCGCGACTGCCGACGGCAAGCGCGAGCGGCAAGGAGAAATACCCGGTGCCTGCGCCCAGATCGACTACGGTATCGCCGGGTTGCACACCGAAAGCGTGAATTACATCATCCGGCGGCAGCCAGGCGATTCGATCCGGCAGATCGAGACGGTGAGCCAGAGCCGCGTCAAATCGTCTTTCGTGCATGGCTCACTTCGATGCGGAACTCGCGTCTCTGAGCCCCGCGGCGCGCAGGACGACTACCGCCGGACACCAGTTGGTGAAGGCCGATTGCAGCAGGTTCAGGCCCACGAAAGCTGCCAGCCACAGCCAGTAAGGGGAGACGGTGTAAGCGAGGCCGAGAGAGAGCAGCACGATCGCCCCGGCCATCAGGCGTAGTCCACGTTCAACGGTCATTGGAATTCTCCTTCATTTGATTGCGGGTTCGGGTGTGGGTTCACAGACGATTTCGGGTTTGCGATGCTGGTGAACCATGTAGTAGAGAATGGGAATCATGGGCCACGACAGGAAGGTCGAAGCCACGGCCCCCGCCATCAGCGAAATAGCAAGTCCCTGGAAGATGGGATCGGTGAGAATCACGCTGGCGCCGACCACGACCGCCGCCGCCGTCAGCAGCATGGGCCGGAAACGAATGGCGCCTCCGTCGATGACGGCTTCGGCGAGCGGAACTCCCTGCCGCCAGCGCAGCTCGATGAAGTCAACGATGAGGATGGAGTTGCGCACGATGATGCCGGCGCCGGCGATGAAGCCGATCATCGAAGTCGCGGTGAAGAACGCGCCCAGCATCGCGTGCGCGGGCAGAATGCCCACCAGCGTCAGCGGAATCGGCGCCATGATGATCAGCGGCACCACGAAGGAGCGGAACCATCCGACCACGAGGATGTAAATGAGCACGAGGACGGCGGCAAAGGCGATCCCCAGGTCGCGGAAAACTTCGATGGTGATTTGCCATTCGCCGTCCCACTTCATCGAGTAGTGGTTGGTGTACTGCGGCTGCTCGGCGTTGTAGCGCTGGAGGATGTAGCCGGCAGGCAGGCGCAGGTGGTCGAGCTGCTGGTTCATCTTCAGGATCGCGTAGACGGGGCTCTCCTCTGCGCCGGCCACATCGCCCGTGACATAGACCACGCGCTTCAGGTTCTTGTGGTAGATGCTCTGCGGGATGATGGTGCGGTCGATGGTGACCAGCTCGCGCAGGGAGACCATCGTCCCGCCCGCGCCGGGCAGCTTGATGTTTTCGAGACCCTGTTCGGAGGAGCGGTCCGCCCGGTCGATTTCGACCACCAGCGGTATCGGCTCGCGCGCATTGGGATCGTGCAGCAACCCCACGTCCATGCCTGAAGTGGCAAGCGCAAGCGCATGCGCCACTTCGCTCACGGCGATGCCATTCTGTGCAGCCTTGACCTGGTCGACGCGAATCACCAGCCGCGGCTGCGGATCGTCGACATACCAGTCGGTGTCCACCACGCCCGGCGTGTGCTCGAAGATCGACTTGATCCGATCGGCCACGCGGATCTGGCCTTGCAGGTTGGGTCCATACACCTCCGCCACCAGCGTCTGCAACACAGGCGGCCCGGGCGGCACTTCGGTCACCTGAATGCTGCGCACGCCGTAGCGGCCGGCGACGGCGTCAAGCAGCGGCCGCAGGCGCTTGGCGATGGCGTGGCTCTGCAGATGGCGCTCGTTGGGCGGCACCAGATTCACCTGGATATCGGCCTCATTGGGCTCGCGGCGCATGTAGTAGTGGCGCACCAGGCCATTGAAATTGTAGGGCGCCGAGGTCCCCGCGTAGACCTGATAATTCAGAACGTCGGGCTGCGTGGCGAGCTCATTGCCCAGCGCCTGCGTGACATGGAGCGTCTGTTCCAGGGGCGTGCCTTCGGGCATGTTGACGACGACCTGGAGCTCGCTCTTGTTGTCGAAGGGCAGCATCTTGACGCGGACCAGTTCGAGCGGCACGAGCGCCACGGATGCGAGCAGCAATGCGGCCACGGCGATGAAAAAGAGGATGCGATTGCGCGCTGAGGCGATGAGCGGCGTCATCACGCGCCGGTAGAGCCGCGTGCGCCAATTCTCGCTCTCCGGCTCGAGCAGGTGCGCTCCGCCCAGATGGCGGCCCAGCAGCCGCATTGCGGCCCAAGGCGACACCACAAAGGCCACCATCAGCGAAAACAGCATGGCGGCGGACGAACCGACGGGGATGGGCCGCATGTACGGGCCCATCAGCCCGCGCACAAAGGCCATTGGCAGCACCGCCGCCAGCACCGTGAAGGTAGCCAGAATCGTCGGGTTGCCGACCTCGGCGACGGCTTCGATGGTCACATCGCTGCAGGAGCGGTGCTGGTTCTCCGGCAATCGATAGTGGCGCACGATGTTTTCGACGACAACAATGGCGTCGTCCACCAAAATACCGATGGAAAAAATCAGCGCGAAGAGCGTGACGCGGTTGATGGTGTAGCCGAGGAAGTAAAAGACCGCCATGGTGAGCGCCAGCGTGACAGGGATGGCCAGCAGCACCACGCCCGATTCGCGCCAGCCCAGGAACAGCGCGATGAGGAACGTGACCGAGAGCGTGGCCAGCAGCAGGTGTTCGAGCAGCTCGTTGGATTTGTCCTTCGCCGTCTGGCCGTAGTTACGCGTGACGGTGATGTGTACGTCCGTGGGTATCGCGTCGCCACGCATCCGTTGCACACTGGCCATCACGGCGTCGGCGATGTTTGTAGCGTTGGTGCCCTTGAGCTTGGCTACGCTGACCGTCACGGACTGGTACTGCGTGGGCGCCTGACGCGAGCCCGTGGTTGTGGTGCCGAAGAGCACGTAGCTGGCAGGCTCTGCGGGCCCGTCCACGATCTTGTCCGCAACATCGCTCAGGTAAACGGGCCGGCCTTGATCGACCGCCACGACAACCGATTCCAGATCCTTGGTGCTGGTGAACAGATTGCCGGCGTCTACGTCAATTTCCTGATTGTTTTCGGCAAAGCTGCCCGTCTGCAGCCTGGCGTTCGCAGCCTGCAAGCGTCCCACGATGGTCATCGGCGAGAGGCCGTACGCGTTGAGCTTCGCCGTGCTCAGCACCACGCGCATGGTGCGCGGCAGCCCGCCGGCCACGTGGGTCTCAGACACATTCGGAATCTGCTCGATGTGATGCTGAATCTCGTCGGCGATGGCGCGAAGCTGATAGCCGTTGTAATTCGCTCCCCAGAGCGAGAACGTCAGAATAGGCACGTCGTCAATGGACCGCGCCTTGATGATGGGCTGCGATGCGCCGGGCGGCAGAACGTCGAAGTTCGAATAAAGCTTGCTGTAAACCTTGATCAGCGCCTCTTCCTGCGGCGTGCCGACCAGGAAGCGCACGATGACCAGGCTCTGGCCGGGGCTCGAGGTCGAATAGATGTATTTGACGCCCGAAAGCTGATGCACCAGCATCTCGATGGGCTCGGTGACGCGCTTCTCAACCTCCGCCGGCGATGCGCCCGCCAGAGCCGTGGCGATGTCGAGCATGGGAACGAGAATCTGCGGATCTTCTTCGCGCGGAATGACCACAGTGGCGAAGATCCCGATCGCCAGCGCCGTGACGATGAACAGCGGCGTCAGCTTCGAGTTGAGGAATGCCTTGGCTACCCTTCCCGCCAGTCCCAGGTTTTGATTCATGGCTGAACCTCGATGCGCTTGCCGGCGAGATCGCGGTCTTGGGGCGTATCGACGAGGCGTTCGCCGCCCGCAATGCCGGAGAGAACTTCGACCAGATCGCCGTGGGTTGCGCCCAGCGTTAGGTAGCGAAGCTGCGCGATTCCCTGGCTGTCGAGCACATAAGCGCACTCCAGCGCGCCGCGCAGGACCACGGCCGATTGCGGAACGAGAATGGCCTCGTGCATGCCGTGGGGGAAATCCGCCGAGCCGTACATGCCGGCGCGCAGTTGACTCGACGAAGGCAGATCGATTTTGACAAGGAAGCTGTGGCTGGAAGGATCGGCGGCGGGCACGATCTCGGCGACGGCGCCTTGAAGCGGCTGCAAGACGCCATCCACGGAGACGGGCATCTTCATGCCCATGCGCACGGCGGCGATGGCCGACTCGTCCACGTTGACCTGCAATTGCAGCGCGCCCGCGCGGTCCACTTGCAGCAGCGGCACGCCCGGCGCGGCCATGGTCCCAGGATCGGCCATGCGGTCCGTGACGATGCCGGCATACGGCGCCAAAAGCTGCGTGTAGCCGAGCATGGTGCGCGCGCCGCTGGCCTGCTCGCGCGCCGCTTGAACCTGCGCTTTCGCCGCTTCAAGCTGGGCCTCGGCAGCTTGGGCGCGCCGCGTCACCTCGTCCATTTCCTGGGGGCTCACGCTCTTTTCGGCCTGGAGTTGCTTGTAGCGCGCAAGCGTGCTGGCCGCGAGGCCGGCGTTGCTTTCGGCCGCCGCCTGCTCATTTTGTGCGGCGACAGCGGCAGCCTGCGCCTGTGCGGCGGAGGCGCTGAGCGCCGCGCCATCGAGTACAACCAGCGTTTGCCCGGCGCGCACCGTGTCTCCTTCGCGCACCAGCACCTGCTCGATGCGGCCCATGACCTGCGCGGAGATGGTCGCCGTCTCCCGCGCATGGATCGTTCCGGTGGCGCGCAGGTCGATGGGCACCTGCTGTTGGCTGCTCTGGACGACATGGGCGGGCACGGTTTCAACGGCCGCCGGCGGGGCCGTTTCGTTACCGTGGCATCCGGCAATCAACGCCGCGGACGCGGCAAGCAAACAACCCGGCAAAAGCATCTTCATTGCAGTTCCTCCGCCGCATCGGGAGTCAGCGTCCCTTCCGCGCAAAGCAGTTGCGCGTATGCCATGGCGTTGCCGTAGACGGCGTGCCAGTAATTGGTCTGGCTCTGGCGTTCGGCATCTTCCGCACGCAGCAAATCGGTAATGGTGGCAAGGCCCGCATTGTAGCGGTTCCTCAGGATGCGCAGACTCTCCGCCGCCTGATCTATCGCCGCCCGCGCCGTCTCCAGCGACTGCTCGGCGGTTTCACGCTGGATATGCGCTCGGCTCACGCCGAGACGAATCTGGTTGCGCGCTTGCGTCTGCTGCGCGTCAAGGCGCTCGCGGGCCGCGGTCTCGCGCGCCAGTTGGTCGCGCTTGCCAAAAGGGAGAATGTCGATGCTGATCTGGACCCCGGCCACCCAGTTGTTTCCCCCGGAGCCGGCAAAGGTGGGGCGGTCCTGCTCCCAGTTGCCGTAGGCGTCGATGCGCGGGCCAAAGTCCGATCGCGCGGCGCCCACCGATTCCGCCTGTGCCTTCTGTGCGTCGTTCAGCGCCGCAAGGTCTGGGCGCGTCTTCACGGCCATCGCCAGCTCGTCCTGCAATGAGCTCTGCGGAAACGTGTGCGGCTCAATGGGCTCGAGCGGTGAAGGCTGCAGCTCCGGCGCGCCCATCGCCTCGCCCAGCTCGGCCCAGGCAAGCTCCAGATCGCCGCGCGCCGCAATCGAATCCTCTTTGCGCGCGGCCACATTCACTTCGGCGGCCATGCGGTCCGACTCGACCGCGAGGCCGGCCTTCACGCGCCCATTCACTTGCGTAAGCAGCGCCTCGGCCGTCTGCTCCTCGTGCCCGGCCACATCCACTTCGCGGTCCGCATACAGCACCGACTGATATGCCCCAACCACATGCAGCACGATCTGCTGGTTCACGGCTTTCGAGGACGACGCGGCGCTTCTCCTGGCCCAATCGGCGCCTTGGATCTGCTTCTCTGTTTTGAATGAATCGAAGGCCATCCACGAACCGGAGAAGCGCGAAGCAAAGTCGCCAATGGGCTGGGGCCTGTTCAACGCATTCAGGGAAAAATCGGCCTGCGTAAATGCCTGTTGCCGCAGCCTCGAGCCGAAGACATATACCGGATCGTCGCCACGCGAGATGTCCTCAGAAAAGTTGAGCTGGGGAAAGAGTTGCGTGCGGGCAAGCGACGCATTGGCGTTCGCTTCCCGGGTCTCCGCGCTCGCCACCTTGGCTTCGGGGCTCGCGCCGAGCGCCTGCTGAATCGCCTGCCGAAGCGTGAGCGGCTCTTGTGCCGCGGCGCCGAGGCTTGCCATGCAGCACAGGAGCACGAGCCATCGAGCCCAACTGTTCAGCAAATTCATCTTTAGGGCCGTCCTTTTGGGTTGCATCTGTAGAAGGAAAGTCACCGCAGAGTGGATTCGTTACAGGAAGCGAAGAATTTTTTGAGGCTAGTTGGCGTCGCCGGTCAATCATTGTGACAGCCATCCCTTGTGACCACCATCACGGCGGGGCGGTTCGCTGCACGCTTGGATACAAGTGCGGATGGATTCGTCGGTCGATCGAGTTTCGTGCGCAACGCGTCCCCTCAGCCATCCTGAGCCGACAGTAAGAATGGAAAGGAGCGGCGACTATGTGTGAAACAGGGAATCATCTGCCATTGATCGGAGAGAATGCTCCATCATTTGAGGCAGATACGACGCAGGGAAAGATCAAATTCCCCGGCGATTACAAGGGCAAGTGGGTAATCTTCTTCAGTCACCCCGCGGACTTCACCCCGGTCTGCACCACCGAGTTCATGACCTTCGCATCCATGCAGGAGGAGTTCCGCAGCCTGAACTGCGAGCTTCTCGGTCTCTCCATCGACAGCACCTTCAGCCACATCGCGTGGCTGCGCACCATCCGCGAGAGGGTTGAGTTCCGCAACTTCCGCCAGGTTGAAGTCATGTTCCCGGTCATTTCCGACCTGACGATGGAAGTCGCGCGCGCCTACGGCATGTTGCAGCCTGCCGCCAGCACCACGCAGGCCGTCCGTGCTGTTTTCCTCATCGATCCCGAGAGCAAAGTCAGAGCCATCCTTTACTACCCGCTAAGCAACGGCCGTAACCTTCAGGAGATTAAGCGGCTCCTGGTGGCGGTGCAGACCTCGGACAAGTACGGCGTGGCCACTCCGGCCGACTGGCAGCCCGGCGGGGAAGTGATCGTCCCGCCGCCTGGCTCGTGCGGGGCGGCAAAAGAGCGAGTAGAGTCTAAAGATCCCTCGATCCGCTGCGTCGACGGGTTTCTGTGTTTCAAAGACCTCGATCGATCTTCCGAAGAGCCGGCCGCCGAGACGAGGGAAGTAGTGGGGGCTGCTTCCAGAGCAGGGTGATCGGTGATCGCGCTTCAGAGCGGTTTGCCGCCACCGGAAAACAGCGATTGCGACCACGTGCGGCGCCCACTATTCTTGCCGGGAAAGAACTTCGGAAGCGCGATGCCATCAGGCGGCGCGGCATTCTGGTGCACGATCTATGAACCATTCTGTAAGGCAGCAGATGAGAACTTGGTGGATCGCAGCGCGGACGGTTGTCTTCATGACCCTGTTCTTCGCTTTTTGGGCCATGGTTGCTGAATTTGCCCGGCGGTTCGACAGACCCCTCGGCCTGTTGCTGCCTTCCTGGGCCTGTGCGGTGGGCGTGGCCTCGATGGCGCTGGGAGGAGCGATTGGCTTGGCCTGCGTCGCGTTCTTTGTGTGGCAGGGGCACGGCACTCCAGCTCCCTTCGATCCGCCAAGGGAATTTGTGGCCACCGGTCCTTACCATTACTGCCGAAACCCCATGTATCTGGGTCTTTTTCTGCTCCTCGGCGGCCTGGGACTCGACTGGCGTTCGGTCTCCGTTCTGTTGCTCACTCTTCTGGCCGTCCTGGCCGTGCATATCGTGGTCGTTGCTCTCGAGGAGCCGCGTCTGAGAAAGCAGTTCGGACCGTCTTACGCGACTTATTACGAAAGCGTGCCACGCTGGATTCCGAGACTATAGCGCGAGCGCCGGAAATCTATGTTTCGAGGAATTACCCGAAGTATACGCAATTGGGAGAACTTAGATCGTGCCCCCGTGGCCCTCCGGTTATAGCGGGTGCCACAAAATTCGAACTGGCGGAAATCGCTATCTGTGCAACTGAAATGCCCAGGGAGGAATGCTCCGAATAGAAGTCGTCAACAAAAGATCGTGTATTCTTCCTTGTTAACCGCGGCTCGATCTTTGGGAAGCTGCCTCCCACGGGGTAGCCCACTGGCCTGAGCGCGTGGCGACTTTTGCCCCGGCTGACAGACCGGTGATTCTTTACATCGCTTTTCTCGAGGAATTTCATCGCAGCTCCAGTCCTTCTGTTGCTTGCCCTATGTTGTTCTCGTCCTGCCGTGGAGTTACTCCTCCAGGCGTATCGAGCCCTCCCGGGCTCCCGATTCGGCGATTGCGGCAACGCCGAAGTCGCTGCTGGACGTTGCACTCGCTGTCCCGATCGGGCATTCGAGGAGATGTCGGCCCGGACCACGAACTCGGGAGCCCGCCGCCGGAAAGGCCTGGCTGGGATGCCATCGTTGTTGTCATTTCCAATCTGTCCAAACCCACCTAGATCCGGCGATGACTTATGCGACGGCAGGCACCCTCTCTGGCGCCTCGCTTACTACTGGCCTCACTCTTCCCCAGTCTTGAATCCACCCAGGGTCGGAACCGCTCTTGCACGCCGCTAAGAAGGCCCGCCCCGGATCGCCCAGATCGATCCATCCGACATTTTTCAGCCGGAGCACTGCCAAGCATTCAGGATTCGCAGACAACACCCGGCAGGAAAAATTGACAGAGGGGATGCGCTGGTAAAGGGAGCGTTCGATGTGCGTCTCCTCCCCTATCCACATGCGTGCCGACGCAAGCACATCGAGCAGGCCGGGAAGAGCGGTTTGAACCATCTGCAAGAAGGCATGCACATGCCCCACCATCACGAACGTGTTCCACACCGAGCCTTGATCAAGCAACTTTCGGGCTACGTCGATGGCAGGCTTCTCCCGGAAGCTTCGCACCCGAAACAGATCGCGACCCTTGCATCCGAGAGGCGAACCCAGTTCGATCCCCCCATACTCGACTTCCGGATAATCGGGCTTCGCTCCCAGCAGAATAACGGAGTCCGCCCGCTCCGCCGCAGTTTGGAACGCGCATTCCAGCGCGGATGCAAACAACTGCTCGTCGGAATAATGGTGATCGCAGGGCAGAATCGCGACGATGGCTTGCGCATCCAACTGGGCGAGACTGAGCAAGCTGTGCAGAATGGCGGGAGCCGTGCCTTTATTCTCCGGTTGCACCACCCGCTGCGACGGGCGCAGGCCCGCTTCCAGCGAATACCACTCCCTGTGAAGGCCCGAAAGCGAAACGAGTAGTTGCTCCCGCGGAATGGTCCGCTCCGAGCGTTTGAGAGTTTGGCCCAACAGCGTCCTTCCGCCGAACAGAGGGCAAAACTGCTTGGGCCGATCGTCGCCGCAGATCAGTTTCGTCAAGGGCCGCAGGCGCACGCCGTCGCCACCAGCCAGAATGACACCCCACCGGCGACCGCTCCTGACCAGGCCCCCGGCGCGGGGTATATCGGGCAGCATTCGTGTTTCCGCCTCTTGGCCTTTGGGGAAGTGAGCAAAAATGTATTCCAAAGTACGTCTTCTTTGGTCGGGTTCGGTGGATCGCGTCATTGCGTCCATTTGCTCTCCCTCCGCTCAACGGAATACCACTTAACCCAGACGGGTTAAGTCTATGGAGTGCAGCCCTGTGGTGGTTTGCTGGTGCGGAAGTCCGCGGTCTAGATTTCCCGATTTGAGCGTGACGCGTATGCGGCTCACTGGCATTCGGCATAGATTGCCGGATGCAATGGCCTATGGACACCTACGGAGTCCGGGTCGCCCCGGTCATGAAGGAATGGGAAAAGCACACCAGGGACAGAACCGGCCTCTTGAGCACAGTGGAGCATCCGGGCGAACAGACGTCAGTGAGCTAAGTCACACGTCTCTCTCGATGGGAAACTGCAACTTAGAAACCGTCAATCTCCGATCTGGAGAAACTGGCTCAGTTCTTCGAGGTGCCCATTATTCGTTTTCCCTGCCATGCAGCCATCTCCGCAGATCAACGACTTGCTAATTGCTACCCGAGGGCACGATGAAGCATTGGGAATCGTTCGATGTCTCCAAGCACAGAATACTCCCATGCGTGGCTCTGAACTCCGACGGAGCCAATGCAGCCGACGTGGCAGTGCTCTGACCGCAAATCGTTCAATGCCCTTGAAGGGCCTGCTTGGGCGGAGTCGGAACTGTGAAAGGCAGTGCCCGAACTTCGCCACCTGCCGCCCAACCAATCGCTATAAACCAGCCGAAGAGCGTCCATCCGAGAAAGACATTCAGAACGGCAATCCAGACCGTTGCTTTGCTGTTCCGATACAAGGCCAGCATCGTTGGCAACAGATACGCCGCTATTCCTAGTACGAACAGGATCAGATGCACCGGCGCCAGAAGATCGGCGTCGTGCCGGGCTAATCCCACGGCAAGGATGAGGACTGCGGACGCGATCAGCCCGCCGACTACGGACAGTCGAAGCAAATGATTCATTTGCCACCCCCCAAAACCGGCTTAAGTATGGCACCGATTCCATCCCCACGCAATTAGCCCTACAGCGAATCCGGTGTTACTGCATTCCGGAGCCAAGCTCCCCCACAGGTCAGTGACTGGTTTTTCCCTTCGTCGCTTAACAATGTGATCCCTATCACAGATGTGATCGCCGTCACATATCCGTGTGACGAGGTGGTGCCATGCTACTCATAGCGCTTGGATGTTTCCCAGGTCCCCCGAGGGATCGCGTTCGAGCTAACAAAGTGAAAGCTTCAAGTCTCCGACCACTTGAGGACACCGAGTAGGCGCTATGTGCGCGCCGATGCCTGTGGGTGTCCGAGGCGCGTCCCAGTCGTGTTCCGGGACCTGGAGCGTTTATTCCCGGGAGTAACGCAATGGCTTCGCTTTACCTGCATCACGCACCGGAAGACTGTTTGAGTTGTGAGTTTCGCCATCAACTAACCTTCTGCAACTTCACGGCGGCGACGCTTACCGATTACGAAAAGATCGGATTCATGATGAGCCCGGCTCCCGGAGCCAAGCTGTTTTCCGAGGGCGACCCGGTACGGAACGTCTTCGTGATTTGCTCCGGGCAGGTGAAAATCTCTACCACCTCACGCGATAGCAAAACCATGATCTTGAAGATCGCCGGCCCCGGGGAGGTGCTGGGCCTGAGCGCAATACTCGAGAATGTTTTGCACGAAGCCACCGCAGAGACCATCGAGCCATGCCGAGTCAAGATCATGCACAAGTGTGAGTTCATCGAGTTCTTGGGCCGCCACGGTATCGCCTCCATGCACGCGGCGCAGATGCTCTCCACCGAGTACCTCACTGCATTTCACGATGCCCAGCGACTGGCGCTGCCGGGCTCGTCGGCAGGGAGGCTGGCGCGTCTCTTGCTTGAATGGGGGCACGCAGCGGCTGACGGCAAATCCGAGATCCGTTTCACCATGGCGCTGACGCACGAAGAGATCGCCAACATGACCGGAACATCGCGGGAAACCGTTACGCGCTCCTTAAACCAGTTCCGTCGTAACCAGTGGATCACCATTCACGGCTCGTGCCTGACTATCGTCAGGCACGAGCAACTCGAACGCCTTGCTGCTTAACCGTATCCTCTTACGCTCCGCGGCCCACGGGTCAAGCCTGCCGCGCAGTTCTCGATGTCTCTTCGCCCGCTGGTTACGAAGCGCCATGACCGCCAGCAACTTCAACCTTAGAGCACGGGGGAGAAGCCCGGAAATGACCACTTCGATAGCAAGGAAAGATTTGAATGCCCGAGCGGCCGACGCGCTCAAGGCACTGATGGAACAGATCTCCGCAATCAAATTGCTCGAAATCAGGTGCGCATCTCCGGCCGTTGACCACGCCATCGACGTCATGGCGCACATCGACGTGTGGGGTCACTGCCAAACGATTGTTTGTAAGGTGGCAGCCGACGGCCAGGCTACGGATGTCCGTACGACTCTGTTGAAGTTGCGCAACCAGGCTGCTCATTTTGCTGGAGGCGCGACACCTGTCTTCATCGCGCCCTCTCTGCTGGCGGAGACACGGGCGCTGTGCGTGGAGAGCGGCGTCGGCTTTCTCGACTTGAAGGGCAACGCTCACCTATTTTTGGGCGAGGCGTTCATCGCCAAACGATCATTGCCTCATTGCGATACCGATCTATCTGCGACTTTATTCGCGCCAGCCTGGGACCGGGCCGCTTTCCATGAGTTACAGAACTGACCCCCTTGGCGGCATTGGCGAGATCGTGGTGGGACGAATGGCGGTTGCTCATCTTTACAAGGAGTCCGTCAGCCGGTCAATAGAGAAATTTCCAGAAGCGGGGTAGCTGCATGGTAAAGCAAGCACAGAAGGTTGGGGATTCGCGGGAAGGGCGAAGGCGCACCCGATTGCAAGTACTCCATTCAAACAGCTACCCCGCCTCTGGAAACCATGGTTCGGTCGATTCTCGAAAGAGCCTAGGACCGGGCGGAGGATTCATTCGCAGCACACAGGGTTGTGTGCGAGTTTCACGGAGGTGCTTGACCGGTATTTGGCATTTTTTGTAGAGAGTGCGCGAGATTGCAAATCCAGTACGATTTCTGGCGCGGACTCTCCAAGCATGTGATCGCCGTCACAGACCCCGTATACAGCCGGCGTGATCCTCTGAAAACAGATGTAAACCTCAGGAATCGCGAACTGTTTTTCTACGGTGATGATTGGATTTGTTGGAAGGGCCACAGGAGCCTCGGGTTCTTGAGGGATTCAGGGTAGCAGAATCAAGCAAAAATCCCCGAACGGCCCGCGATCATCGGATTTACGGGCTGTTTCTCTCATGCGCCCGGTAAGACGCTCTCGCTTCGAGATGCGAGTGTTCCGTCCGGCTTCGCAACGCCAAATGCAGAAATGCCACAGGCGGTGCAGTGCATCACCCTGCTTGATCCGCTACGATATTTCCTCATCGGTCTGAGGTGCAGTTTTCCGGAAGACGGAGGCGTCTCGTTCCTTTGCCTGGATGAAATGCGCATGACAGGTCCAGATACCGCGTTGCGGGAGGGAGTCGATGAGCGCCTCAGTTCCATCCGGCCAGGAACATGGTTCGAAAATGTGTGACGTCGTTGCCTTCGGAGCGCACCCCGACGATCTCGAAGCGGTCATGGGTGGAACCAGCGTGAAAATGGTTCGGAGTGGGCGCTCAGTATTGTATGTTGATTTGTGCGACGGGGAGCCGGCCCGCTATGCCGAACGCGGCGTACGGCACCAGCAAGCGACAAAAGCCGCGGAGGTATTGGGGGTCGATCGGATCACGCTCCCGCTCAGAGATAGACTCATCGTCGATTCGATAGAGGCGCGATTGCAGGTATCGCGCATCGTACGAGAGTACCGACCCCGGATCGTGTTCACCACGCTGGGGTCGGGCGTGCATCCCGATCATGAAGCGGTTACAAGGATCGTAGTCAACGGCGTCTTCTATGCCAGACTGCCAAAATGGAACGATGTTCCAGGCGGCGATTATTTGAATGGTACCGAGCCCCACGAAATCGAGCGGCTCTTTTTCGGGCACTGCAGAATGGAGCCCGCATGGGACAGGTTTGACTTCGCTGTCGATGTGAGCGACGTTTATGATCGGAAACTGGAGGCGCTTCGTGCCTATGCCGCTGTTTTCAGCGGCGAACGGTCCACTCTGCCGGACAGTTACAGCGCCGAGGACCGGTATGTCGGCAGCCTTGTAAACGTCCAGTACGCGGAGGCGTTCCGCTCGCGAAGCCCACTGCTCGTCGACAGCCCCGAAGTCTTTTTGAAGTCGAGGTTCGGATAACCAGATTATGCCGAGTTTGCGTCAATCGCTCGCAGCAGGCAGGCGTATGTTCCCCAGCCGTTGAATTGACGACATCCCGATCATCCGAGACGCGCGGCCCACGTTGACCCAGTGGAGACCTTGCGGACTGAATGAATGTACGCTTCTATGCCAACTATGCCTGAATACGTCGAGTGAGTTCCCCACAGCTTGCCGCGAGCAGTAAGAACAGGTCTTCAAGAATGGCATTTACGCTAGGATTCGGCATTCCGGTCAGATAACCGGCCAGTGTGACCCAACGTGATTCAGCTCACGTCGGGTCCTTATGCGGCGTTGAGCGTCGCTAATGCTGTTTGGAGTTGCGGATCCTGGCCCTCTAGCGCCGCTTCGTACGACCAGTCCACGGGGATGTCTGGCGTGATCCCTTTGCCTTCGATCCGGACACCGTTCCAGCTCGTATATGCCGCCACAGGAAGTACCAGGGTGTAATCATGCCCGATTTTGACGCCGGATCGCGATACCAAACGACCGGCGGTACGATTGCCAACGATTATGGCAAGGTGATTCTCCTGCGCAAATTGAGCCAGCATCTCAGCGGCCCCTGTGGAGTGCTCGTTCACCAGAATCACCACGCGCCCGTGGAAAGTGCGCTTGCCGAGGCCTTCGGTGACGAGCGCGATGGACCTCTTTCCGGCAAATTTGAGAGCCAGGGGCAGAAGCTCGAATTTGAACCGGGGAATGTGTCCGAACCGGGGCAGTTTCTCCTTGTCATAGCCATGTTCGGCCATGGGGCGATCAAGGCTGAAGCCGATTGGCGTTTTGCCGGGGGTCAGGTAGCTCATGATGCGAAGGCCGCCGATTCCACCCCCAGGGTTCCCCCGCAGGTCGATGAGGAGGCCATCGGCGCTTTGGAAGGTCCTGTCGAAGGCTGCGGACACTTCGTTTGCGAAGTCGATGCCGATATAGCCCGGGAATAGACTCACCTTCAGGTTCGCGACGGACTTCTCAAGGAGCGAGGCTGCGACGCTTCGTGGCTCGGAGTACGGATTGGTTTTGTACTTGGGCTTCCTGGTTCTGAGATCGATATGGACGGTGCGCCTTTCACCTGCTCGCGAGATCGTGATCTCAGTCTCTCGATCCATTTCGAAGGCCGGCGAGTGGGGAGGCTCCGCTTCACGCCCGGCGACCGCGATCAGGAGATCTGCGGGTTTAATCTCCGCCCGCGCTGCAACACCGCCGGGCAGAATGTCCTGGAAGGCCCAGCGAAGACCGTCAGTCGGCGTATAGACGGCACGGAAGCTGGCGTTGATGCTGCTGCGAGGGGTGACAGCGGTATGCGGGCCGAGAATACCCAGACCGCTGGACCCAAGCTCATCCAGCATATTGGTCACCGCAGCCTCAAAGGCTGGATCTGAATCGGCATTGACAACCATCTGCCTGTGGTTTGCAACGGTTACCTTCCAGTTTTTGCCGTTGAACTGCGGATCGTAGAACTTCTCCTGAACGGTGTTCTCGATTCGCTGCAGCAGCTCTTCCCGATCCGATCGCGTGAGGGTCATGTGGGAATCCTCCGGGGGGTTAGATCGTGCCGTTGGGGTCTCCAACCAGTTCGAAGCTGGCCCAATAGTAAGGTTTGACTCCTTCTTTGATCAATTCGCGTTGGGCGCCGCGAAGAGCCTCGCCTTTCGATTCGCCTTTGCCAAGGCGTGCATAAAACTCGGCCATGAGGTGTTCGGTGGAATGGTCCTCAAGCTCCCATAAGGTCGACACGACAGAGTCCGCGCCGGCTTCAATGAATGCGTTCACGATATTGTCGACACCCTCTTCTCCTACCGGGCCGACGCCTGTATCGCAAGCAGAGAGGGTGACAAGCCGTGCGTCAAGATGCAGGTTTCGGATTTGCCGGACCTGCAACATGCTTTCGGACAGATTCGTTGTGCTCCGGCGCGAAGATGAGCGCCGATTGGTCCGGGTAGCTCGTGTCGACGTAGCCGTGCAGGGCCAGGTGGAGGACATTGAATTTGGAGAGCGGCAGTTCCTTGAACCGCCTTGCCGTAGCGCCCGCTCCGAGAAGGAGAGTGCTCGGCTTGGGGAGATCCGATGCGATCGTTTCGACCTCGGTCTTACTCTCCGGGAGCGGTTTTAGACTTGCTTCGCTGAATCCGGAGAAGACGCGAAAGACCGGGCCCACGACTTTTGCATCCGTGACCCATGCCGCCACGCCTAAGTAGGGCAGCGGAGGATCGGCGTCCACCGCCCGTCTGTTTTCCAGGAGCGAAAAGACTGTGGCCGAGGGACAGGTGGCGATCATGTGGCTCTCAACCAGCGGAATCCCTTGAACGGTGAGGGCGCCGAACGGGAGGAGATCCAGTTCTCCGTCTGGCACAACGATCAGGGTTGAATGATCCCGATACTCGGGAATCTTGCCGAAGAGTTCGTGAAAGAGGGCGTCGCCGAGGGCTGAATTTGCGTGCTGATCCCGAATACTCGCGCGATATTCTTTGGCGTCGGTTTCGATCCTGGTCCTGCTCGCAAGTTCGTAGGCGTGGGCAGAGGTATGTGTCACGGCGAGCGCATAGGAATGGGGATCGGCAAGAACGTATTCCACGAATAATTCGTTTTTGGAGAGATCTGCTTCAAGATGCCCGAGACTGACCGAATGTTCGATGGCGGCCGATGCCAGAGACCGCTGATCGAGCGTCGACTCGGAATCCTGAACCTGATCCGAAAGTTCCTGCCGTGTGGCTGGATCGTCGGTGTCCAGAAGCGCCACATTCAGCATCGCCAGATGCCGCTCGGCGGATGTGGGTGCGTGTGGTGCCGGATAACCATGATGTTCCAGCGCCTGTGCCTCGATCCTCCCCCGTGCTTCCTCCAGTATGCGAAGAGCCTGATCGTAGTCGTGACTACGGCACTTCAGAACAAAATAGCCGGCGTAGACCTCACCCATTTCGGTGAGCAGCAGCCGCTCGACGAAGGGGGTTGGAACATTCTCGAGCAAGGAGTCGATTAGGAGGGCGCTCTTGCGGTAGAGCGCTCCGGCCTGATCCTGATGCCCCAACGTCGCGAGAATTCGAGCCTTAATTGCCAGGTCGCGGGGAACGAAATACAGCTCATCGGGAATTCGCTTGTTGGCATCAATCGCCTGATCAATCGAGGAAAGCGCGGCATTGAGATTCTTCTGGTGCACGTATGCGTTGGCGAGTTCTCCCGCTACCTGCGTAACGCCACGCCAATAGTCGAGTTGCATCGCGAGAGAAAGCGCCTGTTGGAAATCTGCGATCGCGTTATCCCACTGGCCGAGGTCCTCATAGACGCTCGCTCTCGACGTGAGGATTTGGTAGTAGTGCCCTTTGAGGGATGGACTCGGAATCTCGGCAAGAGCCTGATTCGCTAGCGTCAGTGCTTCCTGATAGCGGTGGAGACCCCGGAGAGCATCGATCTTCGAGGAGATCGCTATGGCCGGATACGCCACGGCCGGATGGGCCCGCGCTGTAGCAATGGCGTCATTGAGAGGAACCAGCCCTTGCTGATAACGGTGCATTTCGACCAGACCTGCGCCATAGAGACTGGCATATCGCACCTGAGCCGGGACATCGTGAAAGACCTTCGCTACACCCCAGGCCGTGAGAACCTCCTTCTTCGCGGTTGCAGTGTCGCCGAGGAGGAATGCCGCAATCCCTTCTTCGCCGAGCGCGCGAGAAGCGAGAAGTAAATGACCGCGGTTTCGCGCGAGAACGGCAACCTGTCGCCAGGTCTGGCGCGCGAGGCTCGCATCGTAGTTGTTCTCGATCATGCCCTGCACTTCGAGAATCCGCAGCCGGGTCTCAGGGTCGGCGGCTTCGGGTTTCTTGAGATCCTGCGTGAGGGCGTAGATAGTGTCCGCGAGGCTCGCGGACTCAGCCTGGGCTGGGATCTGGCTCACCTGAGCGTAGAGCGCTTTGGACTCGTTCCGCTCAGCGGTGTACTTGATCTCGGCTTGGCGGAAAAGAGGCGCGGCTGCAAACCATTGGCCGTTCCATGCAAGATCGTCGGCACGGCGCAGGGGCACGTCGGCATTGTCTGAGTCGATCCGCCGCCGAATACGGTAACGAACAAACGCGACGACCAGAATGATCGCGACCGTACACGTGACAAGGACGGCAACGGATTGGGTGCGCTTGGGGGAAAATCGCATCGCAATCCTCATTTGGCCGGTCGAACAGGCTGAGAACAATATAGCCGGAATTGACGCTGCGCTCAAAACCCATCGCGCACCGCAACGGTATGGAAGCTACGCCATCGACAAAGCGAACATGACAGATTCGATGAAGTCCAGCGCCTGCCAGCGGGATCGCTCCGCGACGGGTTGATCGTTACGCCCCGCAATTGTGTTCCTTCCTGCGCGGAGAACAAGGATAACAATCATGAGAGCGGAATATTGATGAAATATGCCCCGCTTGAAAAGATCATTCTTCGGGGGAAAAGGAATTCTGGTTGCTTTCCGCACCAACTTTATTAACTATACTTTCGGAACCGCGTACATAACGAAGCACGCGCGCCGACGCGCACTATTGCTATTACGACCAATCCGACCACGCCGTGCGGCTGCCCGCGCGCCCGAGCACGGAAATCGACAAGAGCGCGGCCCTTGACTTTTCCCAGGCCGTCGCGAAGACGCCCGTCGAGCAGTCGGTGCAGTCTGCCATTCAGTCGGGTATGTAAAACGAAGCTCGGATTGTCACGCTCAGAAAAATTCCCCGGCTACGTCGCCATCTCACGTACCAGTCACGGAGCGACCATCTTGACCGACGATCCGAATCGGCTTGGCCGGCAACTCGGCACAGAGGTCGGCAAGACCTCCGCTCTGGAGATCAATCAAATGTATTCCGTCGGCCGAAGTTTATGACGCCTCGCCGGAGATGATTGCCAGATCACGAAATCTCGCCCGTGCTCAAGTTATCCTTGTTCAAGGCCGTTCGACGGAGAGCAGCATGATTAAATTCCTTGTCGGATTTGCGGCAGGCGTACTCGTGGTTCTCTTGGCAGGCTTCTGCTATGTGCGCTTTGGATTCGTGGACCCGCGCGCGGACATACCTGTCAATTGGCTCGAAAGCAAGGTCGCCATGCCTTCTCTCGACGCTGCCGTCGACCGGCGCGCCCCGGAAGCGCCCAACCCGTTCGTGCATTCCGATGCCAACCTCATCGCCGGAATGAACGTGTATGAGAAGAACTGCGCCAGTTGTCACGGCGATATTAGTCGCCCTCACGGCATGTTTGCGGATGCACTCTATCCTCGGGCTCCTCAATTCGTCGAGGACGCGCCGGACATGCCCGAAAACCAGAATTTCTACATCATCCAGCACGGCGTACGCCTGAGCGGAATGCCCGCGTGGGAGCAAGCTCTGAGTGAACAGGAGATCTGGCAGGTAACCACCTTCCTCAGTCACATGGATAATCTCCCGCCGCAGATCTCCGCGGCATGGAAGTCGGCAGCAACTGGAATTCAGGGAGAGAGTTCTTCTTCACATGCAACGAAAGCCGACACGAAAGATAATAAGAGTATGGACTTGCCCAGGCACTGACCATTTGAGCGCCTTTCCAAGGCGAAGGCTCAGGGCATGTCGAATCCGCTCTGACTGGAAAGGGCAGCATGGAGTCGCAGCACCGAAAGGACCATTGGGAACAAGTCTACGCAACGCGACCAGAACAGGAATTGAGCTGGTTTGAGCCATTACCGGCATTGTCCCTGGAGATGATTCGGAAGAGCGCACGCGACAAGAGCAATTCCATCGTCGACATTGGCGGGGGCAACTCCCGGCTGGTCGACTGCCTTCTCGCCGAGGGATACGACTCTGTCGCCGTTGTCGATGTTTCTTCCAAGGCGTTGGCGATAACGCAATCCAGACTGGGCGACAAAGCAGCAGCGGTACAGTGGATCGAATCGGATGTGCTCGAATGGCAATGCGCATCGCCCTTTGACATCTGGCATGACAGGGCCGCTTATCATTTCCTGATCGACGCGGCGGACCGGGCCAGGTATGCGGCCTTAGCTTCGAGTGCCGTTAAGAGTGGCGGAACGCTGATTGTTGCCACGTTCGCGCTCGATGGTCCGCGCTCGTGCAGCGGGCTACCCGTATATCAAGCAAGCGCAGAGATGATTGCGACTGACTTTGCACCCTCATTCAAACTAGCGGAAAGCATCCCGCACGAACATACAACGCCCAGCGGAAAAATCCAACGATTCCAGGTTAGCCGCCTTCGGCGGAAGTAATGGTGCGGATCGATCCGGGCCGCAGCGTTGGCCTTGCTGATTCGACTCTCCAACAGCAACACGTACAAGTCTCCTTTGAGAACGACTTTCCGTTCAGCATACCGCTGTGCGATAGGAGAGCCGCTATGGGAAGCCGTGTTACGATGGACGGGTGAACCGTCGGCTCCACACATTTGTAGCGGTTGCGGCCATTCTCCTGATGGCCGTGTCGCAGATGTGCGAGCTTTTCGATCGGTGGGACACCATTGCCGACGTTGGACATGACTCCGAATTCATGTTCATTGTGATCGGCATGTGCATCGGGTTGTGCCTCCTTTTGGCGTTGCTGATCGTCCACCTAACCAGGATTTTCTTCTCGCTTGTCATGCGGCTCTTACGAGCTGTTTCACCTCCCGCCCAGCCGCATTCGTATGGAACTGACTATCTGTGGCTGCTGTTCTCGCCTCCTTTGAGCTTCACCTCCCTCCGCATCTAGAACTCTCAGATCTTCGTGGCTCGCGTCCGTGTGCGCGTATGCGCTTGTGTGCGCATTTTTCTCGAACTGCGATTCTCTGGGAGTTCCTATGAAAATCTCCATAGCGATTGTGCTGCCGTTTGCGGTGTTCGCCAGCGGCTGCGCACCGTACAAATACCATGCGGCGCCGGTATCGCCGCCGGCACTCGCCGCAAGCCTTGAGACGCGCAGCCTGGACGATTCCGGCTTGCGGAACTGGATGCAACAGGCCGCGGGCTTCCAACCGTCTTCCTGGCCGCTGGCGACGTGGGACCTGCATGCGCTTACGCTCGCCGCCTACTACTTCAGTACAGATATGGATGTGGCGCGCGCCAACGCCGCCATTGCCAGCGCGGCCATCAAGACTGCCGCGATGAAGCCGAATCCCTCGGTAAGCGCAGACGCAGGCTACGAGACCTCGTCCGAAAGTCCCTACCTGCTTGGCTTCGATTTCTCCCTGCCGATCGAGACCGCGGGCAAACGCGGTTACCGCATCGCCGAGGCAGAACATTTGAGCGCGGCAAGCCGGACACAGATTGCCGAGACGGCGTGGAAGGTCCGCAGCGGGGTGCGCGCGGCCCTCGCCGACCTCGTGTTTGCGCGACAGGCAGTCGTCTTGCTGCGCAAACAGGAAGCTCTCGAAAGCGAATACGTGAAATTACTTGAGGCTCGCTTGCGCGCCGGCGAAATTCCGCTTCCCGAGGTGACCGCGGCGCGCATCGACCTCACCAATCTGCGCCAGACGCTCAGTGCCGCCGAGGGGCAGGTGGGGACGGATCGGGCTTCCCTGGCTGCGTCTGTGGGGATTCCCCTGAGCGGGCTCGTCGGCAAGAGTGTGAACTGGGTGGGAGCCGATGAGCCGCCCGCGCCGGGCGCGCTTCCGGCGCAGAACATCCGCGCAGCGGCGGTCGAAAACCGGCTCGATGTGCAGCGCGCGCTTGAGCAATACGAAGCGGCGCAATCCCATTTGCAGCTCGAAGTGGCGCGACAGTATCCCGATATCGACCTTGGCCCCGGATACGCCTACGAAGAGGGCATCCACCTGATCTCGCTCCAGATGGGGGCGGTGCTGCCGCTGCGGAATCACAATGAAGGCCGCATCGCCGAAGCGGAAGCCCAACGCAAAGCCGCGGGCGCCGATCTGCTGGCGACGCAGAGCACGGTGATTGCCCAGACCGATCAGGCACTGGCGCAATACGACGCTGCATACGCCGTGCTCCAGGCAGCGCGCCACTCCGTTGCAGAAGCGCAACAGCAGAGCCGCACCGCTCACCAATGGCTCAAGGCTGGAGAAACGGATCAGTTAGCGGCCGTTTCGGCGGACATTCAGGCTGCTGTGGCCGAACGTGCGCGACTTGACGCTCTGCATCAGACGCAACTCGCCCTTGGTTCACTGGAAGACGCATTAGAGCGGCCCATCGATCCCAACACCGCGCCCGCGCTGCCGAAGACGGCGCCGCGATAGGAGGAATCTCATCATGAAATCGATTCCGCGTATCGTCATCCTTTGTCTGGTCGCTCTCGGCATCGCCGGCGGCTTGATCTGGGGATTCCGTTCTGGCCGTACCGAACAAGCCGCAGAGGCTGAAAGCGACGCCCCCATCGAAGCGCCTTCGCGGGTGACGCAGGTGGCGGGAAAGACCGTTCTCACCTTCAATGACCAGGCGCAACGAGCCAACGGCATTGTAGTTGTGACGCTCGCGGCAGAGCGGCGCAGCGCGGAGACGCAGGCCAACGGCGTGGTCTTGCAGTTGCAGCCCCTTCTCGATCTGAAGTCGAGCTACGACACCGCGCAGATGAATCTTGCCAAGGCGCACGCTGCGACCCTGGCCTCGCAGGCCGAGTATGCACGTTTGCGGCAACTGAATTCAAACGGAGAGAACGTAGCCGTCAAGACTGTGGAGATGGCGCGGGCCACGGCTGAGAGCGACGCGGCCACGCTCAAGAATGCGGAACAGTCGCTGGCCGTGCTCAAGGACTCGATCCAGCTCCACTGGAGTGCGACAGTAGCCCGTTGGCTCGAACAAGGATCGCCGCAACTCGATGCAATGTTGGCGCAGCGCGAGTATCTGGTCCAGGTCACGGCCGTTGGCGAATACAGTCATGCAGCTCCTCCGGAGGCGATCGCGGAATTGCCGGACGGGACGCACGTTTCCGCGCGGCTCATCTCCGCGCTCCCGCAGCTTGATCCGCGTTTGCAAGCACCGAGTTTTCTCTACGCAGTGCCCGCGCATCCGGGCCTGGTTCCGGGGATCAACCTTGCCGTCTTTCTCCCCGCCGGGTCGGTGCGCAGCGGGGCCGTTGTGCCTTACGGCGCGGTGGTGTGGTGGCAGGGCAAAGCCTGGTGCTACGTCGAAGAGCAGCCGGACAAATTCGCGCGAGAAGAGGTCTCGACAGCCAACCCAACACCGGCGGGATGGTTTGTCAATGCAGAGATCGGGGAAGGGATCGCGGCGGGCGGGCGCGTCGTCACCGCGGGCGCGCAGACACTGCTCTCCGAAGAGTTCCGGTCGCAGATCCAGGCCGATGAAGATTAGCGGAAGCGAGGAGAGAAACATCTGATGCTGAATGCCATTGTCCGTTTTTCGCTTCGTTTCCGCGGCGCCGTGCTCGCGCTTGCCCTGGCGTTTCTCGGTTACGGAATCTACTCGCTCACGCAAGCCAGCTTCAGTGTCTTCCCGGAGTTCGCTCCTCCCTTCGTCACCATCCAGACGGAGTCGCCCGGCCTTTCCCCGGAACAGGTCGAGCTGCTGGTGACGCAGCCTGTCGAGAATGCCGTCAACGGCGTTACCGGCATCGAGTCGTTGCGCTCTACGTCGATCCAGGGCCTGTCCGTGATCACCATTGTCTTCCGCAACGGCAGCGATGTTTACCGTGACCGTCAGCTTGTCGCCGAGCGGCTCTCCACGGTAGAAGGCCGTTTGCCGCAAGGCGTCGCGCCGCCCACCATGACTCCGCTCAAGAACAGCACAGGGACAGTGCTGGTGATCGGCTTGACCTCGCAGGCGCGATTGCTAATGGATCTGCGCACCGTGGCCGACTGGACACTGAAGCAGCGTCTGCTCGCGGTCCCCGGCGTCGCCAGCATTGGCGTCTTTGGCGGAGAAGTGGAGCAACTGCAGGTGCAGTTTCTTCCCGAAAAGCTGGTCGAGTACAACCTGTCGCTGAGCGACGTGGTGGCGGCTGCGCAAAGAGCGACCGCAGTCATCGGAGGGGGATTTGTTGAGAACGGAAACCAGCGCCTGATCCTCCGTCCCGAAGGCCAACCCGTCACCGCGGCGCAGATCGCAGCAACGGTGCTGGTTCGCCAGAACGGCGCGAATGTCACGCTCGGCCAGGTGGCCGATGTGCGCGAGGGCGAGGCTCCTCCCTTCAGCGCAGCACTGATCGACGGCAAACCAGGCGTCATTCTGAACATCTACGCGCAATATGGCTCCAGCATCATTCCGGTCACGCACAACGTCGAGCAGGCGCTTCAGCAACTGACCCCCGCGCTCCAGCGCGAAGGGATCGTCTTGCACCCTGATCTCTTCCGGCCGGTCAACTTCATCGACACCTCCATTCACAACATCCGTAACTCTCTGCTGTTGGGCGCCGCGCTCGTCATAGTCGTGCTCTTCCTGTTCCTCTTTGACCTGCGCACCGCGGCCATCTCCTGCACCGCCATCCCGCTCTCTCTGCTGGCTGCCATTACCGTCATGAGCAAGATGGGCTTTCCGCTGAACACCATGACGCTCGGCGGGCTGGCCATCGCCATCGGCGAGGTGGTCGACGATGCCGTCATCGATGTCGAGAACATCCTGCGGCGGTTGCGGCTCAACGCGGCCAGCGAACGTCCACGCCCGGTCTTCGATGTCGTGCTCTCGGCCTCGCTCGAAGTCCGCAGTGCGGTGGTCTACGCCACCTTCGCCGTGGCTTTGATCTTCATTCCCATCCTTACGCTCTCAGGGCTGGCGGGCAGGATATTCGCGCCTCTGGGCATCGCCTACATCTTCTCCATTCTCGCGTCGCTGCTGGTCGCACTCACCGTGACGCCGGCTCTCTCCATGATCCTGCTCACGCATCGCAGGCTGCGTCCGCAGGAGCCCGCCCTCGTGCACTGGCTGCGGGCGCGCTATATCGCCGTCCTGGAGCAGATCGAGCGGGCGCCCAGATTGGTGATCGGAGCCGCCGCGGCGGCAACCATCTGCGGCATCGCGACGCTGCCGTTCTTCAGCACCAGCTTTCTTCCCGAGCTGCACGAGGGACACTTCATCGTCCACATGATCTCCGTCCCCGGAACTTCGCTGTCGGGCTCGTTGCGCAGAGGGCGCCAGGTGACGGCGGCGCTCGAGAAGCTGCCCTTTGTGCGCGCAGTGGGCCAACGCGTAGGCCGCGCCGCGCTCGATGAGGACACCTGGGGGCCTTATTACAGCGAAATCGAGGTCGATCTGAAACCCATGAGCGGCGACGCCGAGGAGGCCGCAGAGGCGCGGATTCGCAAGACACTCAGCCAGTTCTCCGGCCTTTCGTTCTCCATGAACACGTTCCTCACCGAGCGCATCGAAGAAACCCTCTCCGGCTACGGAGCCTCCGTGGCGGCCAACATCTACGGAACCAACCTCGACCAGTTGGATAAGGAAGCTGTACAGGTGGCGCGGGTGTTGAACAATGTTCCGGGAGCGAGCGATATCGAGATGCAGGCCCCGCCCGGCACTCCGGAGATCGCGGTCGACCTGAACATGCCCGCGCTCGAGCACTGGGGCTTCGACCCGGTCACCGTCCTCGATGACATTCACACCGCATACGAGGGCGAGCAGGTCGGAGACGTCTACCAGGGCAACCGTGTCTTCGGCGTCGATGTGATTCTCCCGCCCTCATTGCGCAGCCGGGTGGACTCGGTCGCCCAACTGCCTCTGCGCAGTCCGGAAGGCATCTACGTGCCTCTCGGTCAACTTGCCCGCGTGTACGAAACCTCCGGCAGGTATGCCGTTCTGCACGACGGCGCGCGGCGCGTGCAAACCATCACACTCAACGTGGCCGGCGGCGATGCAACCGCCTTTGTGCGCAACGCGCAGCGCGCGATCGCCGCCAAAGTCAAGCTCGCGCCCGGCGATTACGTGCAGTTCAGCGGCACTGCCGAGGCCGAGGCGCAGGCGCGGCGCGACCTCTGGGCTCATTCTCTTTTGGCGGGCCTGGGCATTGTTCTATTGCTCTCGGTCGTTTTCATGAACGCCCGCAATCTTCTGCTTGTGCTCGCCAATCTTCCCTTCGCGCTGGTCGGAGGCGTTCTGGCGGTGTTCGCCGGCGGAGGAATGCTTTCGCTGGGCGCGATGGTGGGCTTCGTGACGCTCTTTGGAATCACCCTCCGCAACTCCATCATGCTGATCTCGCACTACGAGCATCTGGTCACAGTCGAGGGCAGGCAGTGGGGTTACCGAACTGCCATTGACGGCGCTTCGGAGAGGCTGATTCCCATCCTCATGACGGCCCTGGTGACGGCTCTCGGACTGCTCCCGCTGGCCATCGGAAGGAACGCTCCGGGGCAGGAGGTTGAGGGTCCGCTCGCGATTGTCATCCTCGGCGGTCTCTTCACTTCGACTGCGCTGAATCTTCTGGTGCTGCCCACGCTGGCACTGCGTTTCGGCCGATTCGAAGAGAACTCAAATTGAAGCAAGTTCGGTCGTGTTGCAATACGCGAAGGCTGTGCTCCGCTTTACACTGGAGCCACGCTTATGCCGCGCTGTTTTCATCGAAAGCAGCGCCCGCTACCCGTGAAGGGTCGTGGCGCTCGCCGCGGACCCACGGAAGCGCATCGAAGAAAAGGAGGTCTTCAGGAGATGAAAGGCAATTCCAAGGTGATCGAGGCGTTGAACGAGGCGCTGCATGAAGAACTCACAGCGATCAACCAGTATTTTCTGCACTCCGAAATGTGCGAGAACTGGCATTACGACCGGCTCGGCGATCTGATCAAGAAACAATCTATCGGCGAAATGAAGCACGCCGAGATGCTCATCGAAAGGATCCTCTTTCTGGACGGAACGCCGAACCTCACCAAACACATCGATCTGACGATCGGAAAGAACGTGAAGGAGCAGATCGAAAGCGACCTGAAGCTCGAAATCGAGGCGGTGGCGATGTATAACCACGCAATCGAGACGGCGCGGCAGGAGAGCGACAATGCCTCGCGCGAACTATTTGAGCGCTTGCTCAAGGATGAGGAAGAACACGTGGATTTCCTTGAGGCCCAGGTCCACCAGATGGCGGAGCTGGGTTATGAACGCTATCTCAGTCAGCAGATCGGTGAAGGGGAATAGATCTCCTGTGGTGAGCTGGCAGGTTGTCCAGGCTCAGAATGCCGCTCGCCGTTAGCTTCGGCACCTGGAGCAGTAGCCGCCAATTTCCAGGCGGGCTACGGCGATTTGGAATCTGCAATCCTGTTCCAGTTGCGCCTTCAGGGAATCGAACTGCTCGCTGGCAATCTCCGTCACCCCGCCACAGCGGAGACAGGTGAGATGAATATGATCGCGGCCTGTCTTGCGCTCGTAATAGTGCGCCTCTCCTCTGAGATGCATCAGGTCCAATTCGTCGATCAGACCGTGCCGCTTGAGAAGATCGAGGGTTCGGTAGAGGGTGCTGCGGTCGACGGCCCGATCTGCCTTCTGCGCGCGTTGAAGGATCTGGTTCGCGTCGAGATGCTGCTTCGCTGTCTCCAGGATGTTCAGGATCGCGCGGCGTTGTTTGGTCATGCGTATGCCGCGCTTCGTTAGTAGAGCCTGAAACTTGCCGGGAATCTCCGTCTTCGGTAGTGGCATCAGTGAACCTCCTGCCTCCTCGCTTACTGCTGTGAGGCTTCAAATTACGGTGTCGCCATATCCAGGCTCAACATCCCCCGGATGCGTTGACACTCACAACGCGTCAATATAGGATCAAAACGGTCGGACTTGTTACCAGTTCCAGAATCGTTGCACGAAGCGGCGGGAAGCTCGCATCCATCTAGTTGCGAATTAGTCGCATCTAGATGGATAAGCTTAACACAAAACTGGCCTTCACCGCGCCAACGGGGAAGGCCAGCGACAGCGCAATTCACTTCGAGAGGGTCTTATGCTCCGTCAGAATCACGCCTTGTTTGAAGTCATATCACGTCTGCCTGCCGGGAACAATGAGCGGCCTGATCGGAGGCGCAAATGGCTATCGATCCTTTGCGCGCTCCTGATGTTCGTCGTTGTGCCTACCGTGGCTCGCGCCGATGAACCCCTATTCGGCTTTACCTACACAACGGACACGCTCCCGAAAGGCAAATCCGAGGTTGAGCAATGGGCCACGACCCGATTCACGAAGGCCACAGGCAACTTCTGGCTGCAGGAAAATCGCACTGAGTTTTCATACGGCCTGACCAACCGGTTCCAGCTCTCTCTGTACCAGGATTACGACTCAACTGCGGCCTACCATAACGGCCCCTTCGGTGCCACGACGCCTGGTGAGCCCTTCTCATACGATTCACCGGACCCCAATGCTCATTACAACAACACCGCATACATCGCTACCGATGTCGAATCGATCTTCCGGATTCTCAGCCCCTACGAACATTTCCTCGGCTTTGGCGTTTACTCCGAGGAGCGAGCCGGCAGGGACTTTTTCGAAACGGAGAACAGACTTTTGTTTCAGAAGAACTTCCGCCAGGATCGAATGGTCCTCGCTGCGAATTTTACCTATGCGCCCGAGTTGAGGAACGAAAGGCCGGGTCCCCTGACCCTGAATGAGACAGACATGAATGCCGATTACGGCGCCTCATACCGCTTTATTCCGAATTGGTCGGCGGGTTTCGAGCTTTTGAACGAGCGCGAGTTCAATAGCTGGACTTTCTGGAAGAACGAGATCAATGACGCCTACTTCGTCGGACCTTCCATCCATTACGGCGGGAGACACTTTTTTGCAACCGCCTCGTACTACCGCCAGATGCCGTGGGCGGGGCAGCACGCGGACACGGTCCCAGGGGCTGTGGTGAACGGATACGACTACGACAACGACTTTGAGCTGCATCGCGTGCGCGTAAAAGTCGGCTGGTACTTCTGAGGGGACACGATGAAAACAAGGCTCGTTCTTTTGCCCCTGGCAGGAATCGCCATCGCCGGTGGGCCGGCTTATGCAACTGTTTATCTGACAGTGGAGCAGGCGCAGCATCTTCTGTTTCCTGGCGCAACGTTTCAGCGCGAATGGCGCACGCTGAGCGAAGAACAGGTCAAGGCGATCGAGCATACATCGGGAGTGCATGTGCTCAGCAAAGAGCTGAGGGTTTGGCGGGTCTCGACCGGCGGCTGGTTCATCGCCGATGAGGTCGTCGGCAAGCACGACTACATTCCGTTTGCACTGGCGCTTGATCAAAAGGGCGCGGTGAAAGGGATCGAGATTCTCGAATACCGCGAAGCCTATGGTGGACAGATCCGTGATCCGGAATGGCAAAAGCAGTTTATTGGAAAGGACGCGAGTGTAAAGCTGCGGCTTGGGAAAGATGTCCGCAATATTTCGGGGGCGACGCTCTCGTGCAAACACATTACGGACGGCATCGAGCGTCTTCTGGTGACCTATGAACTTGTGCTCAAACCGTCGGCCCATTGAGCGGGCGCAGCCGTGGCTGGGAACGCTGGTCAGTATCCGCGTCGAAGGGCTGGGACGGGCGGAGGCGCACCAGGCCATCGATGCGGCGTTCCAGGGAATTGCCACCGTACATCGCCTGATGAGCTTCCACGATCCGGCGAGCGACGTCAGCCAGGTCAACCGCGAGGCGGCAAATCGCCCGGTTGAGGTGCATTCGTGGACATACTCGGTGCTCGAATGCGCTCAACAGTGCTCACGGATTTCAGAAGGATGCTTTGACATTTCCGTAGGCGCAGAACTGGTGAAATGGAGGATGCTTCCAGCCCCGGTGGAAGGGCATGAGCCAAGGGGCGGCTCATGGCGCGACATAGAACTGCTTCCCGGCTCTCGCGTAGCGTTTCGTCGTCCGCTTTGGATCGATCTCGGCGGAATCGCTAAGGGGTTTGCCGTGGACCGCGCGACGGATTGCCTGGCCGAATTCGGCCCCTCACGCACCGTCGTCAACGCCGGCGGTGACATCCGGGTTCACGGAAGCGAAGCGGAACCGATTCGGCTGGGAGCGCCGTGCAGCGAGGGCGGCATGCCGGTTCTTGAACTGGCCGATGGCAGTGCAGCAGGTTCCAGAGCCGTACCAACCCGATGTCGGCATCGTGGTTATCCCTCCGGCTCGCATCTGGATGGCGCGCTGCACCTCCCCGCTCCTCGAAACCGCTTTGCCTGCGTCGTCTCCGAGCGCTGCATGACGGCCGACGCGCTCACCAAGGTTGTCTTGGCTCAAGGTGAAAAGAGCGATAACGTGCTGCGTCAATATGGCGCGTCTGCCTGGATCAAGGATCCGAACAAGGATTGGCGACGCATCGGAGCGGAGATTGGATGAGCAGCCGGATTCATAAGACGGTCAAACTCGGCCGCGCCCAGCGCTGGCAGCTTTACGTCGTGGGCATCGGAGTCTGGCTCTCGGGCGGCCTCTGGCTCCTGTTTCACTATTTCCTTATCCAGCAGGGCGACTTCGGACCCGTAGAGAACCCCTTGACCTCGTGGTGGCTTCGGCTGCATGGCGCGTTCGCCTTCGCCGCGATCTGGATTTTCGGCCTCCTCTGGGGTACGCACATCACCGTGGCCTGGCCGCGCAAGCGGCGGCGCTGGTCGGGCAGTGTGCTGGCCGGGGTTTTCGCATTTCTGATCGTGAGCGGCTACCTGCTCTATTACGTGGGAGACGATCGGGTACGACCTGTTCTGTCGGTGCTTCATTGGGGAATCGGCCTTGTTTGCCCGGCCTTCTTCTTTCTTCATCGTTTCCGTCTTCGCAGACAGCGCACACGTGAGCCTAAACCAATAGCACTGGAATCGAACGCAAAATGAGAGTGGAATCCCCCAGCCATGGCAACGAGACCGTAAAGCACCCGCCGGCGTCGCACCTGTTTCCGCGGGCCATGAAGCTCCTCATCCGTATCGCTGTGGCTACGGCGGGCTTGCTGGTGCTTGGAGTGCTCGTCTGGCAGGGCATGGTGGCATCCGGCAACCCCAGTCCCGAGTTGCATCGCCCCGGCTCTCTGGCTGGAATTCTGGACATCGGCGTCCTCGTCTTCCGGGAGGGCCTTGAATGCGTGTTGGTTCTCTCCGCCATCACCGCCAGCCTGGTGAAATCCGGTGAGTCGTACCAGCGGCCCGTGGCTGCGGGAGTGGCTCTGGGAGCCTTGGCGACACTCGTCACATGGTTCATCGCCGTGAACGTCGTAGACGACCTCACCCACAGCCTCAATGCTCTGTACGTTCAGGCAGGCACGGGTCTGCTAGCCATTATCGTGCTGCTGGTGGTAATGAACTGGTTCTTCCACAAACTGTATTGGACCGGCTGGATATCGCACCACAACAAACGGAAGCGCGAACTTATGGAGGGCGCCGAAAGTGGCGCAACATCCGAACGGCGCGTCCTCTTGGGAATGGCGCTGCTCGGGTTTACCTCGTTCTACCGCGAAGGAGTGGAGGTTGTTCTATTTCTACAGAGCTACCGCCTGAAGTTGGGCGGTGAGCCGGTCATGTACGGAGTCCTGCTTGGCCTTCTGTTCACTGGAACCGTCGCTATCCTGACTTTTCTTGCGCACCGAAAACTGCCTTACCGGAGAATGCTCGTGTTGACGGGCGCAATGCTGGGAGCAGTCCTGCTGGTGATGGTGGGCGAGCAGGCGCAGGAGATGCAACTGGCGCACTGGCTGCCTACAACGGTGATCCCGCTTATCGCGCAGCGAATTCCTGCATGGATGGGGCTCTGGTTCTCGATATTTCCCACCGTCGAGACGCTGACTGCGCAGGCCGTTGCCGCTGTGGTCGTGCTCGGGTCTTATTTTGTTGCTCGTAGATAGGTCAGCAGCAGCCGCAGCTCTCGCCCCGCATGGCTCGGCGCCCTTCGACGATAAGAATCGGAAGCGCGGCAAATGCCGCCGCCGAATCCACCCAGTGAATCTGAAAGAGGGCGTTCAGGCCGAGGCCCGCCAGAGTGATCGCAGCCAGATAAGCGCATGCCGCTGATTGCACCGCGTCCGCTGCGAGGGCACGGTTCCCGGTCGTCCCCGCCGTCTTTCGCTTGAACCATGCAAGGCCAGGCATGACGATGAGCGCGGCAATCGTGATGCCGATGCCAGCGATGCTTGTTTCGGGCTTTATTCCTCGCGACAGAGCCGTGATTGCGACGGCAGCAACCACTGCGGCCAAGACAAAGAGGAGAATCCCGGCCCAGCGGGCGGCGCGCTCTTTGGTGAGCGGGAAAGATGGAATGAAAGAAAAAAGGGCTACGACCGCGGACAGCAATTCGACGAAGCTGTCCGCGCCGAAGGCCAGCAGAGCGGCACTGTGCGAGGTCTTCGCAGAGTAGAGCGATACTATGCACTCAATTGCCATCCAAGCCAGCGTGATGCCCTGAAGCCAAAGAACAGTGCGAGTCATCCTCGATGACGAGGTGTTATGTAAGTCCTTGCTTGTGACGGTCGGAACAGATCGCTCCATAGCGATTATTTTCTCAGACCACTACATTGTGTGCCCGTGGCGATGCGCGGCGTGATCGTGACGATACTCCTGCCGGATCCAAGGCGACGCATTCGAAGCGAATTGACCGGCACTGTGCTCTCATTTTGCCAGTGCCGGATTCACAGTGGACTTCATCGCTGCGCCGCCGCTAGAGCAATTACCGGCCGTACTTTTCTTTGAGCAACTGATCGCGCCACGCGAAGCGAGAAGGTGCTGAGGACGTTTTGTTCAATACCGTGGGAGCGATGTCCTCTCGGACAGGCGCGGTCACTTCATTCGCCCTCTGCAGCGATTCCCACTGCGCCGAATACCGGCCGAACTTTGCCTTGAACCATTGCTCACGCCATGGGATAGGAGACGCGCTGGACCGTTCCAGGGTTCTGTTGCGAAGGCGGATTGCGGGCCGAGACGTCATGGCTGCTCTATCCGCACTCTGAACCGCGTTTGCATTCGTCAGGGTATGACCGTACTTCGCCGTCTGCCACTGGTTCCGCCAGATGTTCGCCTGTTGGCCAAACGCGGCAGAAGCCAGCATGGTGCCTGCTAAAGAAATGACTGCGAGGACTTTCATGGCTCGCGCTCCTTCTCCCGGAGCATCGCTCGTCTAGTTCTGCGGCATGTCCGGGCGTTTTATCAGTTGCAAGCAACCCGCCATAACGATAAGTTATGCATTTTCAACATATTCTCGGCTTTTAGGGGGAACGCGAGCCGATCAAAATGGCTGAAATAATCCGACGTTCGGCGCGAAGTGGAGCAATTGAGGCAACGGGCATCCAGATGTGTTTACAACCCTGCTCCTAAAAGAAGCACGGCAAACACAAAGGACGGCGCACGCCGTCCTTTGCGAACTTCCATTCGAATGAGTGTTAGTTATGGTCGAGAACTGCCTGCTCCGAAGCATATTGCTGTTCCGTGCTCAGGCAGCGGATCACGGTGAGTCCCTGCCTTCCAAGGAGAAACACAGTGCCAGTATCCGGACGGTCGACAATCTGAGTCACACCGGCAACCGTATAGAGCGGACGGGACGCGGTCGCTGTTGCGAACACTTGATAATCCCGCCCTGCCACGTTGCTGGATAGCGGCGAAAAATCGGTGTTGACGGCGAGATAACCAGAGTCCCCCAGCGAACGCACTGGAAGGGCGAAGGTGTGCTTGACATTGAGAATCTGCGGGGACTTGGGGGCGCGCAAGTTCAGAAGCGCACTTCCGGAGCCGTCGCGGAACTGGATCTGCTCCATCGTGTCGTCAATCGCACGAACAAAATTGTAAGGCCGGTTGATGCCGGTTGCGACGGAAGCGACGACCTTCAAATGCGCTGGGTCGTCGACATTGAGGACGACCAGACGTGCGCCCTGCTGTTGCTCCAGATAGAGGTACGGTGTGCCGGCGCCGTCAACATGGAGCACAAAATCCTGGCTGGCCTGCTGTGCGAGTTCCGGCAACTCAGAAGAGGGTTCCACAAGGATATCCGTTTTCGATTGACGTGTTGCGGCCTGAGCCAACGAAACGCTGAGCGTCAGGCCGAGACTAAGAATGAGTGTCGTTGTGAATTTCACGGTGCGTCTCCTTCCCGATACGAAAGGCGTTCATGCCTTTCGTCGATAGAGAAGGGCAGCTTGCGAGCCAATCATCGAAGCGCTGGCAGTGGCCGTCTAACTCATTGCGTAATATCCAGGTTGCCGAAGGGATGGATGCGCGAACTGAAATCAAGGAGAGTGCGATCTTGCCTGCTTTGAGCCAATCAGCGCCTGATTTCGGACTGCAAAATGGAAGCGCAGGGCTGGATTGGAGTGGTGGCCAGGGCGCGGGCGGTGACTCAGCCTCAATGTAAGGTGTCTATTGCTCGGAGAAAGGCATCTGCGGCGTCAGGGAGAACTTCTCCATCCGGTAGATGAGTGTTTTGCGGCTGATGTTCAAGTATTTGGCCGTGTGGGTTTGATTCCAGCCATGCTTTTCGAGCGCGAGGAGCAGAATTTCCTTCTCGATTGCCTCCAGGTCAATACCTTCGTCCGGAAGTTTCAGGCTGACGCTGGCAATTCGCGGTTCGGTTCGATTGATCTCGGGCGGCAGGCTTGCCAACCCGATCCTGTCATCCTTTGTCAGCACAGAGATCCGCTCGATGACGTTCTGAAGCTCGCGTACATTTCCCGGCCAATCATACTCAACGATCCTTTCCATGGCCTCGTCCGAGATGGAGAGACCGGGAATGTCATAGCGTGTGGCAAATGTCTTGAGGAAATGCTGCGCCAGCAAAGGAATGTCTTCGCGGCGTTCGCGCAGAGGCGGCAGATCGATGGTGACGACACTGAGCCGGTAATACAGGTCCTCACGAAACTGACCATCTTCGACCAGGTTCTTGAGGTTGCGGTTGGATGCGGCGAGAATCCGCACATTGACCTTCACCGGGTGCGGGTTGCCGATCTTGTCGATTTCGCGCTCCTGAAGGACTCGCAGCAACTTCACCTGCAAGGGGAGTGGCAACTCGCCGATCTCGTCCAGAAACACCGTGCCTTCGTTAGCGGTCTCGAATTTTCCCGCACGGTCCGCGATGGCTCCTGTGAAAGATCCCTTGCGGTGACCGAACAACTCCGACTCAGCAAGCGTCTCAGGCAGTGCTCCACAGTTCACCGAGATGAATGGCTTGGCCGCTCGCAGGCTGCTTTGGTGAATGGCCTTGGCCAGGAGTTCCTTCCCAGTTCCGGACTCACCGCCGAGCAACACGGTGGAGTCCCGGCGTGCAACCTGCGCCGCGACATCTATAACGCTGCGCATCTTCCGCGACTGGGCGATGATGCTCTCGAAGCGGAACGTCTCCTTGGCAAAGTCTCGCAACTGCCTGTTTTCATCGACGAGCTGCTGCCGTTCCAGAGCGCGCCGGACATCGATTTTAAGTTCGTCTGCCTTCAGCGGTTTCAGGATGTAGTCGGCAGCTCCCAGTTTCATCGCCTCCACCGCGTCGTCCACCGTCGCAAACGCGGTGATCAGGATGAAAGGCGTATCCGGATTGTCAGCCTTAATCCGGCCGAGGAGATCGAGCCCGCTCATACCCGGCATGCGCACGTCTGTGATGACCAGAGACGGCTCGTATTGAGCGAATGCGCGCAGCGCGGAAGTCCCATCTGCGGCAGTCACCGTTCGGTGCCCTTCTTCCTGCAGCCAGAACTCGATCAGGCGCCGCTGGCTGGCGTCGTCATCCACGATAAGAATCGGAGAGTTCGTCATGCAAGCACGTCCCGGGATAGAGTGGCTTGCGGCTGAGCTTCAGCCAAAGGAAGAAAAATCGCAAATGTCGCGCCGCGATCCAGATTGTTTTTCACTGTGATCTTCCCTCCATGAGCTTCGACAATCTGATGCGCGATCGATAGGCCCAATCCGGTTCCGTCGGCTCGGGTCGTAAAGAACGGGTCGAAGATGCGTTCCAGATTCTCAGGTGCGATTCCAACGCCCTGATCGACTACTTCCAGGATTGCCGAATTCCCGTTCAGCCGCGAGCGCAGCACAATCTCGCCTCCGTCCGGCATAGCCTGAACAGCGTTAAGGACAAGGTTGAGCAGCACCTGCCGGATCTGCTCGGTGTCAGCCGAAATCTGCGCGGAGTCGCGGCAGTCCACGCGAATTTCGATGTGCGCCATTCTCGCCGTTTCCGTTACCAGGCTTGCCACTGAACGAAGCAGCAATTCAGGATCCACATTGTTGCGCTGCGGCGCTTGCGGGCGGGCGAAGTCAAGGAATTCCGTCAACAGAGACTTTAGCCGATCCACCTCTCGGCCGGCCATGTCCGCAAACTCCTGGCGGGTATCGGCAGGCAATTCAGGGCGCCTCAGAATCTGCACCGCTCCGTCCAGTGCTCCAAGGGGGTTCCGAATCTCGTGCGCCAGACCCGCCGAAAGCTGACCCAGGGCAGAAAGCCGATCCGAACGGCGGAGCTGTTCGGTCGACGCCTCGAGTTGCGTATATGTCTCGCTCAGCCTCTCCGCGGTTTCCTCGATCTTCTGCCGATGTCTTCGCTCCACATCCGCAAGCGCGCCGGTGAGGGCCGCGATGACAAAAAACATGCCGACTTCCACATATTGTGCGGAGCTGTACCTGGGGTTCGAGCGCCATTCCCTGACTATGAACGGAACATAGAACGCGCTTGCAATCACCGCGGCCGCGATGCCTCCACGCCATCCGAACCACAACGCCATAAGCAGGATCGGGACATAGTAGGCTTGTTCAAGCAGCGGATGAAGCCAGATATGACTGGCGGGGGTCAGGTAGTGAAGCAGTGACACCAGCGCAATCGCGCACATCAGCAGGGCCGCACGCACGTAGTCTCGCCGGGCTGAAAACACGGGGCCGATTTTGTGCTCCTTCCTGGGCCGGACAGAATTCAACTTAGCACCTTCGGGGCCAAAGCTCGGTCAGAAGCCCGCACGCAAGAAGCGCTGGAACGTGGAGCAATTGAAACTGCGAACTTCACCCCCACTGCCCTATTACGGCCAATGAGTGCCCGAAATGCGGCAATGTGCTGGACGATCCGATTCCGCGATTCCTCCAATTTGCCACCAAATCGATGCTAACGAATGGCTTACTACAAATCTAGCCGCAGACATCGGTTGGCGTTCAACGTGCTGGTAACCAGGCGTCAGCAAGTTGAACTCCCTTGCGGTGCTGACAGCTTCAACCGCGCATCGTCGCGGACTAACGCACAAACCAACCTGGACGTGCCGGCGTGCCGGCCACAAAAATTGATCGATGCAAACGATGCAATCTGAATCACAAACTCGACTACGGACATAGCGAAGGCTGGGTCCCCTTTGCGTGATTTAGATCACAGACGGCCAGGACGGCAATGAGGACGATGGAGACACAGTGAGGCACCTCGCCAAACTCGTAACAGGCATTCTGCTGATTACTCTTTCGGCCATGCCCGCATTCGCTGCGATAGCCTGCCAGCAAGGCGGACATTCGATGCCGTGCTGCGATGGGGCTGGAACCATGTGCCCAATGATGGCGAAGATGTCGCGCATTGGAGCCATCGGTCACAAAGGAATGAAAGGCACGCCGACGCCCCGCTGCTGGATGAGCCCTCACCGGCTGGTTGCTGTGACCGGCCAGCAATCTCAAGAGACTTCCCCTGGCACCGCAGTCCCATGTGGAAGTCTGGCGGCTGTTTCTGTGCCATTCATGCAGCACCGGGAGCAAGACGTCACCCTGATTGATCTGCGAAGTCCCCGACGCACGCAAGCCGTCCTCTGCACCTTCCTCATCTGACTCCCTCTCTTTTTCGCTGACGCTCGTTGTCTTTCCGCAGAGCTGTCAGTGCTCACAGTCAAGCCATGAGATTTCCGTCCGCGCGTAAGCGGACGAAGAACAACGATTTGGAGAGTAGACCTATGCTTTCGAGAAAATGGGCTCGAAGTGAAACCGCCATCTTCGCGCTAGTTGTCACTGTGGCTGTAGCAGGGTTTTCGGCCGCTTCAGGAGGCGCACAGCCGCTCGGAGGGATCGCTCAAGCCAGATCCTCCACCGCTGTGGCGCGTTGGGAAACTCCGGCGCGAGAGCATCGGGCTCTTCCTTTGACCAAAGCCCACGGCACTCTCGCCATCGACGAAAAGGGAGTGGAATTCCGGTCCAGCGACGGACACGTTCAGCGGTGGACTTTCGAGGATATTCATACGGCGTTCCTTGGGCCACGCCGCCTGGATCTCGAAACGTACCTGAACCGGAGTTGGCGTCGGCCCGGGGAACAGCGGTTCAGATTCGATCTGACCGATGCAATGCCGCCGGCAGTGGCGGCGGCGCTGGCCGTAAGGATCGCGCGGCCGATACAAAATGCAGACCCGGACCCCAACGCGCCGGCGATTGCGAGCATCCCCGTCCGTCACCGTACGCTCACCGGAGGAACAAACGGGGTACTACGGTTCCGAAGCGGAGGGATCGATTACGTCACCGGCGCGCGGGATGACAGCAGAAGCTGGCGGTGGGCCGACCTTCAGACCTTGTCCGACCCCGATCCGTACCACCTGTTCATCTTTGGGTATCGCGATACTTACTCCTTCGACTTGAAGGCGCCTCTCGCGCGCGCTCTGTTCAACCGGGCAACGGATGAGATTTATGCGCACTCCGAAAGGACGCCTGCGTATGCGCGGGGAGCCGCTCCCCAGCTTAACCCGCAGGATACAGGGGCGGAAGAAAACAATGAATAGGTCATATAAACGACGGTTGTGGGTGGCGGCGGTTGTCATGGCATGTTGCGCTGCTGTGGCGGCTGCGCAGGCGAATCCAGATACTTCGGCATCCCGTGCACAAACCCCGCCTCCAACCGCGCCACAGGCAGAGACGATCCACGCAGGCCGGCAGACCAGTTCCACATCGGATGAGCAGACCTTAGCTGGTCCCGAGGTTACCGTGCAGGAGTTGGTCGGAATTGCGCTCGCCCGAAATCCGGCGATTAAAAGTGCGGTCGAGCACTTCCAGGCCCAACGTGCCCGCGTTCCCCAGGCCCGCGCTCTGCCCGATCCCACATTTTCCGGCGGTTGGATGGGACACATCGCTCCGTTCGATGTGGAACAAGGCTTTCCTCCCAGCTACCGGGGACTGACGGTGCAGGAAAAGTTCCCTTATCCCGGCAAGCTGAAGCTTCGCGGTCAGATCGCCGACCGCCAGGCGGAAGCGGCCGGATGGCAAGCCGAACTGACCCGCCGTCAGGTCGTCTCCGAGGTGAAGGTGGCCTACTACAGCTACTTCTACACCACGAAAGCAATCGAGATCACCGAGAAAAACAAGAACCTTCTCGAGAAGCTGGAAAGCATCGCCGAGGCCCGCTACCGGGTTGGCAAGGGCATCCAGCAGGACGTGTTGCGAGCGCAGATAGAAGTCTCGCGAATTGATCAGAAGCTGATTGTTCTGGAGCAACAGGAGGAGACGGCCCAGGCCCGTCTCAACACATTGCTCTATCGCGATCCGGAATCCCCTTTGCCGCCGCCGGCGCCGGTCACGCCTCCGCAGTTCAACACCAGTCTCCAGGAACTTTACGCGCTGGCGCACGCCAACGATCCAACGCTTGAACGGGACCGGCGGATGGTTGAAGGCGGCAGGGACGCCGTCGATCTCGCGCAGAAAGCCTACAAGCCCGACTTCAGCGTGAGCTATGCATATCAACAGCGTCCCGATTTACAGGACTCGAATGGATTCACGGTGGGCATCAATATACCCATCTTCTTCCGCAGCAAGCAGCGGGAAGGAGTCATCGAAGCGAGCCACAACATGATCGGCGCGCAACGCGCGCTCGACGATCAGCAGACAACCGTCAATTACGAGATCAAGCAGCAATACCTCGCTGCAACGGCCTCGCGAAACCTCATGAACCTTTACTCGAAGGCGATCGTGCCGCAATCGTCGCTGGCCCTTGAATCCTCGATGTCTGCGTATGAAGTGGGGAAGGTGGACTTTCTCTCCATGCTCGACAACTTCATCTACGTGCTCGACTACGAGGTGAATTACTACCAGGAACTGAGCGACTTCGAGACCGCGCTGGCCCGAATGGAGCCGCTGGTCAACAGAGACTTGACGGAATAAGAAGGAGTAGCCATGAAACTGACTTTCTCAAAACGCGCGCTGGTCATAGGAGTGGCGCTCCTGCTTGCGGGAATCGCACTTGGGGGTGGGTCCGCGTATTGGTTCGTGCAGCACAGGGAAAACGCCGACCCTCGTCCGAGCGCGGCAACGCCAGCGCCCGCACAGACTTCCGCAAACTCGGCGGCCATGGCCAATATGCCGGGGATGGATATGTCGAGCACATCCGGCACTGCGAAAGCTTCGTCCACCAGCAATCCCGGAGGCCAGATGGCCGGAATGCAGATGCCGGAAACGGGAAGTATGCCGCCAGGGACGGTCATGCTGAACTCCGCCACACAGCAAACGATCAATGTGACCTATGCTACGGTTCGGCGCGCTCACCTGACTCGCACGATCCAGACGGTCGGTGTGCTGCAGATGGACGAAGAAAAGATTGCTCACGTCCACGTCAAAGTCGCCGGCTGGATCGAGAAAGTCTCTCTGAACTACGCCGGGCAACAAATCAAGAAGGGGCAACCGCTCTTCACTCTTTACAGCCCCGACCTGGTGTCTACCGAGCAGGAATATCTGATTGCCCTCAAGGGCCAGCGATATCTTTCGAAAACGCCCTATACGGACGTCTCTTCGGAGGCGGACTCGCTCTTGAGCGCAACGAGAGACCGGCTGCGGCTCTGGGATATCACCGATGCACAGATCCACAACCTGACAGCCACGGGGAAGGCGGCGCGGGTCATGACGCTTTATTCGCCGATCAGCGGCTTCGTGATGGCCCGGAATGCTTATGAGCAGACCTACGTGACACCGCAGACCGACCTCTACGACATCGCGGACCTCTCCACGATCTGGGTCTATGCCGACATCTTCGAATACGAAGCGCCTTATGTGCATGTTGGCCAGTCGGCGCAGATGCAACTCAGCTATTTCCCCGGCAAAACCTATTACGGCCGAGTGAGCTACGTGTATCCGACTCTTGACCCTCAGACAAGGACCATAAGAGTCCGTCTGGAGTTCCCCAATCCGGGCTATGAACTCAAACCCAACATGTACGCAAACGTGGAGTTGAAGATCGACTACGGAGTACAAACCCTTGTACCGAGCCAGGCGGTGCTCAACTCCGGGACGAGGCAGGTTGTCTTTCTGGCCAAACCGGACGGCTATTTCGAGCCGAGAGAGATCAAGATCGGCGATCAGTTCGACGGCCAAACAGTGGTTTTGGCGGGCCTCAAGCCCGGTGAAAAGATCGTTGCGTCAGGCAATTTCCTGATTGATTCGGAGAGCCGGCTGGGCGCCGCCATGCAGCAGATGCAGGCTTCGATGCCGGGAATGAATATGGGTAAGAAGAAGTGAGGAGCGTGATGCGGACAAGGATCATTTTCGCAGCCGTGTTCGGACTGGCGGTCGTACTGGCCGCTCTGGGCGGCGCGTGGTATTTGCTGAACCAGAGACAGATAAAAGTCTGTCCGTTTTCCGGCCGTCCGGTTCAGCCACAAACGCGTGCGTTGGTCACCGTGGGGGGAAAAGAGTATGAAACCTGTTGCGTGCGGTGCGCCATTATCGAAGCCCAACAGACAGGCCAGCCCCTTCGCATTCTGAAGATCGCAGATTTTGAAACCAGCAAACTCCTGGACCCGGCTGCGGCGTGGTTTGTGGAAGGCAGCACCGTGAACTTCTGCACGCGCATGGCGCCTGGGACAGCAAGCCCGGGCAGAGAAGCGGTCTACGTCAGGGCCTTTGACCGGTGCTCGCCGAGCGTGCTCGCGTTTTCCAGCGAGCATGAAGCACGCGCCTTTCTGGCGCTCAATGGCGGCGCCCTGGTGCGTCTGAACAACTTACTCCGCGAAGCGGCTCTCACATCCCAGAAGGTACAGAAGCCATGATCAACCGAATTATCGAGTGGAGTTGCAAGAACAAGTTCTTTATATTTCTCGGCATTTTCTTTGTCGTGGCCTGGGGCGCCTGGGCCATGATGAACACGCCGCTCGACGCCATTCCGGACCTCTCCGACGTCCAGGTCATTGTCTTTTCGAAATGGCAGGGCCGCAGCCCCGATCTGGTGGAAGATCAGGTAACGTACCCCATCGTGACGGCGCTCATCTCCGCGCCCGACGTGAAGGTGGTGCGAGGTTACTCCTTCTTCGGTCTGTCGTTCGTCTACGTGATCTTCAAGGACGGTACGGATCTCTACTGGGCGCGCTCCCGCGTAGTCGAGTACATGCAGGGTGTGCAGGGCAACCTGCCGGAAGGCGTCACGCCGACGCTTGGCCCCGATGCCACCGGAGTTGGGTGGGTGTACATGTACGCGCTGGTCGACAAAACGGGCCGGCACAATCTTGCTCAATTGCGAACATTTCAGGACTGGTATCTGCGTTATTGGCTCGAAGGCGTGCCTGGCGTCTCAGAGGTGGCGAGCGTCGGCGGTTTCGTCAAACAATATCAGGTCGACATCAACCCCGATACTCTTCTCGCCTATCACCTTCCTATCAATCATGTGATCGCCGCGATTCGACGAAGTAACAACGACGTGGGTGGGCGCGTGGTCGAGTATACCGGCCGCGAGTACATGGTGCGCGGGCTAGGTTACATCAAGTCCGTGGCCGACCTGCAGAAGGTGGTTGTCGGCACCAACGGCGATGGTACTCCAATCTACCTTCGTGACGTGGCCGATGTCCATCTCGGACCGGACATCCGGCGCGGCGAAGCCGACCTGAACGGCGAAGGACAGGTTGTAGGAGGCATCGTGATCGCTCGCTACGGCGAGAATGCCCTGGCTCTTATCAACCGAGCCAAGGCGAAGATTGAGCAGATCAAGAGCGCACTGCCCAAGGGTGTGAGCATCGTGCCGGTGTACGACCGCTCCAAGTTGATACTGGAATCCATTGCAACACTCCGCGAGAAACTGATCGAAGAAATGATCATCGTCAGTCTCGTCTGCCTGATCTTTCTCTTCCACGGGCGCAGCGCGTTGGTCGCCATCCTTACGCTGCCCATCGCCATACTCATGATGTTCATCGCGATGTATTACATCCACCTGAACTCGAACATCATGTCTCTCAGCGGCATCGCCATCGCTATCGGCGCCATGGTGGATGGCGCAATCGTGATGATCGAGAATGCGCATAAGCATCTGGAAAAGTGGGAGGCGGGGGGCAGGCAGGAGAATCGCAACGACGTCATCCTCGGGGCGGCGAAAGAGGTGGGCAAGCCTTTGTTCTTCTCGCTGCTGATTATCGCCGTCTCGTTCATTCCGGTCTTTACGCTTCAGGCTCAGGAGGGCCGGCTGTTCAAGCCGCTGGCCTACACCAAGACCTTTTGCATGGCTTTTGCCGCGCTGCTCTCGATCACGCTTGTGCCGGTCCTGATGCAACTGTTCATTCGCGGCAAGATCGCGCCCGAGCACAAAAACCCGTTGAATCGCTTCCTGATCTGGCTTTACAAGCCATTCGCGCATCTGGCGCTCAAATTCCCGAAGATCGTGCTCTTTGTGGCCGCGGCCGCACTGCTCATCACCATTCCGGCCTTCCAGCACCTGGGGTCGGAGTTCATGCCACCGCTCTACGAAGGCAGCCTGCTTTATATGCCCACCGGCTTGCCCGGCCAGTCGATTACGGAAACAATCAAACTCACTCAAATGGAAGACAAAATCATCAAGCAATTTCCCGAAGTGGTTTCGGTCTTCGGTAAAGGGGGACGCGCCCAGACTTCGACCGACCCAGCTCCACTGGAGATGGGCGAATCCACCATCGTGCTGAAGCCAGAGTCGGAATGGCCTAAAGGCATGACTCCGGCAAAGCTGATCAATCAGATGAATGCGGCGTTGGACATCCCCGGCGTCTCCAACTCTTGGACGATGCCCATCAAGGGGCGCATCGACATGCTTTCCACCGGCATCCGCACGCCGATTGGCATCAAGATCTTCGGCCCGGATCTCAACACCACCCAGGCAATCGGCCTCAAGATCGAGGACGCCCTCCGGAACCTGCCTGGCACGCGGAACATCTATGCGGAGCGGGTTGTCGGAGGTTACTACCTGGACTTCAAGATCAACCGCGACGCTATCGCCCGGTACGGGTTGACCGTAGCGGACGTCGAAGGTGTAATCGAAACCGCCATCGGCGGAGAGAACGTAAGCACGGTCATCGACGGCCGCGAACGGTTTCCTATTGATGTGCGCTATCTGCGCGACTACCGCACCGACCCGCAGGCTCTGGACCGCGTTCTGGTTGCCACTCCGAGCGGCGCGCAGATACCTATCACGCAACTCACAACCATCAGCATGACCATGGGGCCGCCGGTCATCAAGACAGAAGACGCGATTCCCGTCGGATACGTTTACGTGGATGTCGCCGGCGTCGATCTGGGCACATACGTCAAACGAGCCATGAAAGTCGTCAACAGCGAAGTCACACTGCCCCCCGGCTATTACCTGGACTGGAGCGGACAATATGAGTACATGGAGCGGGCCGCCAAGAGACTGGAATTCGTGGTGCCCCTGACCATCCTTATCATCTTTGTTCTCCTGTATTCGAACTTCAGATCCGTCACCAAGACAATGATTGTCATGCTCTCTCTGCCCTTCGCGCTGGTGGGTGGCATCTGGCTCCTGTTCCTGCTTCACTACAACACCAGTGTGGCCGTATGGGTGGGTTTCATTGCCCTCGCCGGTGTCTCCGCGGAGATCGGCGTGGTCATGATCGTGTATCTCGACGAAGCGTTCGATCGGCGCATGGCTGGCCGGCAGATGAACAACCGAGAGGACCTCTATAACTCCGTCATTGAAGGCGCCGTGATGCGGGTGCGCCCCATCGCGATGACGGCAACGGCGATTATCGCGGGACTGCTCCCAATTATGTGGAGTACCGGCACCGGGGCCGATGTGATGAAGCGCATTGCCGCGCCTATGGTCGGTGGCATGCTGACTTCCACAGTTCTCACCCTCATCGTGATTCCTGTGATCTACGAGATGTGGCGCGGCTGGCAGATGCGTCACGGTTCCGGCGGCACACCGGCGCCTGCCACAGAACCGAAACCGCTGCCCGCGCCCGTGGAGGCAGAGCAATGATCCTGCGGCGCGCATCCACGTATGCCGGGAAACTGGACCTGAGCCCGCGAGCCTTCGTTGGGGCTTTAGCAGTACTGCTGATATCGCTTCCCGCAGTCGCTGCGCCGCGCCCGGCTTCCCGCCAGACCTCATCGCGGGGCGGAGACGATCCGTTTGCGGTCTACGAGGCCAGCCTGAATGAGGCGGCCTCAAGAACACTGCAAAGTATCGCTCAGTCCAAATCGTCAACCTCCGTCGGGCAGACCTCGCAGCAGGCAAAAACCGCAGGAGCGCCGATAGCTGCGCGGGCCCACGATCCACGAGCCGGTTGGCAGCGAGTGGAGCGTCTTCTCCCAGTGCTGGAGCCGATCTTGCGTCAGGTTGGCGTCCCCGAGCAACTGGCGGCGGTTGTTCTGGTCGAAAGCGGAGGAGACCCCACGGCCCTCTCTCCAAAGGGCGCCCGCGGGTTATGGCAACTCATGCCGGACACCGCACGGCGATATGGCCTCACTGTGAATGCGGAAACGGATGAACGGCTGGATGTCCTGAAGTCGACACGCGCCGCAGCGGAGTACCTGCGAGACCTTTATGCCGAGTTCCACGACTGGAAGCTGACGCTCGCCGCTTATAACGCCGGAGAACAGGCGGTCCAACAAGCCATGGCGCGAACCGGAGGAACTGCCTTCTCCGCTGCTGCGCCGGCGCTTCCCGTCGAAACGCAAAACTATGTACCGGCTGTCTTCAATGCCCTGTCCCGGTTTGGGGATGGCACGCTGGATGCACCCGCAGAAGGAGCGCGGCTTGAGCAGGCGGTATACGCGACCGGAGCAAAATGACAAGGCGCATTCGGCCCCGGAGATTAAGCCGTGATGGAGAGGATTTGGCACTGACGTTCTGTTCGTCCTTGCGCCATGGAGGGGGAAGATGAACCACAACCGGACCACGATCAAGCGCTCGAAAAAGCAAATTCGATGTGGCTGGCGGGAACTCTGGCCGGTATGGGCTATCGGCGGGTTCTTTCTTCTTCTTACGGTCGCCTGTCTGGTTCATGTGTATCGGGTATACGGCCCTCAGAAGAGCGACGATCAGGCGGTTTCTATACGGCCTGATGAGTATCTTCGTGTGACCTTGGCGAAGCTGGTTCCCATGCAATTGCACCTATATGAGGTGAAGGCATCCGGCGGTACGGTGCATTTCATCGTCGAGCGAACTCAGGACCGGATTGTCCATGTCGCCCTGGCGGCGTGCAGTGTCTGCCTGCGATCAGGCAACCCCAATTACACACGGAAGGGCAAGATGATTTGCGGCAGGTGCAACGGACCGATGCCCTTTACAGCGAGAGGCAAAGCCACTGTCGCGCACATCTGCTCCCTCCCCGAGATACCGCACAAGGAGATAAATGGTGAACTGATCGTATCCATGCGCGATGTTCTTCATCGCGCAAGCCTCCGGCAGTGATACCAAACCGAAACCTGCTCGCAGCGGACAACGATTCAACACCTGGGGGTGAATACCGTACCAGAAATCCAGAGGTAAATATGAAAGCATCTTCTTCACGCAATTCTTCTACGGGGCTGCATGGTCTTTCAATGAGGATTCCCGGCTGGCTCGTTGCGGTCCTCATCCTCGCATTGGGAGTCGCCGTCGGTTTTCTATTCCGGGGATCTTCTTCGGGAGCGGTATCGGCCAGCTCTATCAACGCAAACGCACCTTCCGCCGCTTCTCAATCTCAAACACGCGGCGACGCTGCCATCCAGCCCCTTCTCGATCGTCTCCGGCAAGATTCCAACAATCCTCAATTATTGGTGAAAATTGGAAATCAGTACTACGACAATCACGACTGGAGCAAGGCAGTCGAATACTATCGGAGATCGCTTCAGATCGAACCTGAAGATGTCGACGTCCGGACGGACATGGGAACAGCGATCTGGTACGGAGGCGATCCCCAGGGAGCGATCCGCGAATATGAGGCAGCGCTCGAGTTTCAGCCTGATTATCCTCAGACCCTGTTCAATATGGGTATTGTCGAATGGCAGGGCGAGCATGACGACCGCGCCGCACTGAAATCCTGGCAGACGTTCCTTCAGCAGCATCCGGAATACCCGGACCGCCAGAAGGCGGAACAGCTCATCCAGAAGGTCCAGTCTGAAATGGAGCAGTCTGGCACGGCGTCAGGCAACCGATAGGGGCGGCCGCAGGATTGTGCTGTGCGATTTGCTCCATCGGTTGCCCGATATGAAGCAACGACCGCGACTCGACGCTGGTCCCAGTTCGAGAGTTCCACGGGCAATTCCAACACCTTCAGAGAGTTGAATGACATCGGGTACGAATCACCGGGACTGGTACGCGCCGTGCAATCTTCCAGGGTGAGAGACAGAAAGAGAAACGGATGCACAGGCTGGGATGAGTCTGTCGCGTTCAAACCGAACAAGGAGAAACAATCATGAGTATGCGCACTCTTAAATTGACAGGAATCACCGCAGCAATCCTGGTAGCAGCGACGTTAGTGTGGGCACAACAGGCGCCCAAGCCGGCCGCACCCTCTCAGGCGCAGGGAATGTACTCGATGATGAACGGCGGACATTACCGCGGCATGTACGCGGTGATGGCAAAGCTGCAAGCCGCTATTACCCAGGCCAGACAATCGAATGATCCCGCACAGCAAAAAGCCGCTCTCGATCAGGCGCAGTCGCAACTCTCCACGCTTGAGCAGATGACCAACTGCCTGATGGCGGGAGGGCGAGGAATGATGATGGGGTCCGGCGAGATACATGGCTCGATGATGGGTCGAAATAGTCAGAGGATGCCCATGAATGGCATGTCCAGCAACGACAACCAGCCTGCTACCCGGTAGCTGAAAAGAGCGGAGCCAGGGACGTACGCAATATTTTCCGGCTCCGTAAAGGCTCAGAAATTGCAATCGGAGATTGGTAATGAAAGAGATCAAGGCATATGTCCGGCGTTCGGAAGTGAATAAGATCGTCGCGGAGCTGGAGAAGGCGGGCGCGCCCGGAATCACCATTGTCGAGGTGCACCCTGTTGGCTACGGATACGAGCCCAACTATTTTGAGCCGCGCTTCGAGGATGCGTTTCGGCGCTACGGCTATCTGGCCATCGTGAAGATCGAGGCAGTTTGCGCGGACAAGGACTTGGACCGCCTGGTGGATGTTATCGAAAAGGAGGGGCACAGCGGGGCGTCGGGAGACGGAATGATCTTTGTAACCGATGTCTGCCGGGCGGTTCGCATTCGGAACGGCGATCGCGATGACGCGGCACTTCAAAAGAGCGGGCTGAACGATGACCGAACCGGAAGAAAGGAAGAGTAGCATGAGTACCTGGAGTTGGATCCTTCTACTGGTCTTTTTTGGATTCATTGGAATGCATTTCTTCGGAGGCGGGTGTCGAGCGCACGCCGACCACAAGCCGGCTCCACAACCGAATGAAGAATCATCTGGAGATGGGAAGCCTGAAGCGCACCAGCCCGAGGGCACCCGGCAACATGCCCACCATGGATGCTGTTAAATCCCTCCACTGGCGGGCAACACACGGCCGGATATTCAGTAACTGATGGCTCTCTGAGATCGCGGGAATCATCGAACCATTAAGAGGTGCTGGCATGAGGACACAAGAGCCCGGAGCGCACGAACATCATCACAATCAGACCGCTACGCCTGCAACAGATCCCGTTTGCGGCATGAGTGTAAAGCCGGAATCCGCAGCGGGAAGCCACGAATATGAGGGGCAACAGTACCTCTTCTGCGGGTCAAAGTGTCTGGAAAAGTTTCGCGCCGAGCCTTCGAAATATGCGCACGCATTGAACTCGCCGGAACATTCAGGTATTGCTGTGAAGCCCACTTCACAGACAGCCCAAAAGGGACCCGAGTACACCTGCCCTATGCATCCCGAGGTGCGGCAGGCAAGACCCGGGACGTGTCCGAAGTGTGGAATGGCCTTGGAGCATGTTTCCCCTATACCGTCTTCCTCGAAGACCGAATACACCTGCCCCATGCACCCGGAGATCGTGCGTAGCGAACCGGGAACCTGCCCCCTTTGCGGCATGGCGCTTGAGCCGAAAACCGCAGGCGCGGAAGAAGAGGAGAATCCAGAACTCAAGGAGATGCGCCGTCGGTTCTGGTTCAGCCTGGTGCTGACAACGCCGCTGCTGATCGTCGCCATGGGTGGGTATTTTCCCGGCTGGCCGTTGAACCGCTGGATCTCCACACAGCTCTTGTCGTGGATCGAGCTGGCGATCGCCACGCCGGTCGTGCTGTGGGGTGGATGGCCCTTCTTCGTACACGGCTGGCAATCCATCTTGAACCGCAGCCTGAATATGTTCACGCTGATTGGCCTGGGCACCGGCGTAGCTTACGGTTACAGCGTCATAGCCACGGTATTTCCCCGAGATCTTTCCGCCTTCCTTCCGGCAGGAGGGCGGCGCCGTGGCCGTGTACTTCGAAGCCGCCGCCGCAATCGTGACTCTGGTCCTACTGGGCCAGGTGCTGGAACTGAGAGCGCGTGGCCAAACAGGCGCCGCCATCAAAGCTCTGCTCGGCTTGGCGCCGAAGACCGCGCGCTTGATCCAGGCCGACGGTTTGGAAGTGGACATTCCGCTCGATCAAGTACAACCCGGCGATCGGCTGCGAGTCCGGCCGGGCGAAAAGATTCCCGTTGACGGCATTGTCCTTGATGGCAGCAGCAGCGTTGACGAATCCATGATCTCCGGAGAACCCATTCCGGTAGAGAAGCAGGCAGGCGCCAAAGTCACCGGCGCAACCGTGAATGGCACGGGAGCGTTTGTCATGGAAGCGCGGCGAGTTGGTTCCGAAACGCTACTGGCACAGATCGTACACATGGTCTCCGAAGCACAGCGCAGCCGCGCACCCATTCAAAAGCTGGCCGACATCGTGGCCGGCTACTTTGTGCCGGCAGTTGTGGGCATCTCAGTCCTCACTTTCATTGCGTGGAGTCTCTTTGGACCTGATCCGCGTCTCGCTCATGCTCTTGTAAATGCCGTAGCGGTCCTCATCATCGCCTGCCCCTGCGCGCTCGGACTGGCTACACCTATGTCGATCATGGTTGCCACGGGCAAGGGAGCAACCATAGGCGTCTTGTTCAAGAACGCCGAGGCGATCGAGACTCTCCGCAAGGTCGACACGCTGGTTGTGGACAAGACCGGCACCTTGACGGAAGGCAAACCCAAACTGGTTGCAGTTGAACCCGCTCCCGGCTTTGAATCGGACGAGGTTCTGCGATTGGCGGCGAGCCTGGAACGCGCCAGCGAGCATCCTCTCGCCGCCGCGATTGTCGCGGGGGCTGAAGCTCAAAGAATCAGGCTGTCTTCCGCCGAAGGGTTCGAGTCCGTGACCGGAAAGGGCGTGAAAGCGCGAGTGGATGGCGTTCAAGTCGCCCTCGGCAACCGCAAATTGCTCGATGACCTCGGAATCGAAGTGAGTTCGCTCACCGCCAGGGCCGAGACGATGCGCGCGGATGGACAGACCGTGATGTTCGTTGCGATCGAGGGACATCCGGCCGGGTTGATCGGCGTCGCCGACCCGATCAAGACCACCACTCCCGAAGCCATTCAGCAACTGCACAGAGAGGGTATTCGCGTTGTCATGCTGACCGGCGACAGCCGCACCACTGCCCAGGCCGTTGCCGCCAAGCTCGGCATCGATGAAGTAATCGCGGAAGTGCTGCCTGAAGACAAATCCACGCAGGTGAAGAGGCTTCAAAACGAGGGCCGTTTTGTAGCAATGGCCGGCGATGGCATCAATGACGCACCAGCTCTCGCGCAGGCGCAGATCGGTATCGCTATGGGCACCGGAACCGATGTCGCCATGGAGAGTGCCGGGGTCACGCTGGTGAAAGGCGACCTGCGCGGTATCGTGCGAGCGCTGCAGCTCAGCCGGGCAACGATGCGCAACATTAAAGAGAACCTCTTCTTTGCATTCTTCTACAACGCGTTTGGGGTGCCGATTGCCGCCGGAATCCTGTATCCGTTCTTTGGGATTCTCTTGAGTCCGATCATCGCCGCTGCGGCCATGAGCTTCAGTTCGGTCTCGGTTGTCAGCAACGCGCTGCGTCTGCGCAGCGTGCGAGCTTGAGTCCGACGCTCATCTCCGCTTTAGAAGCATTCTCAGTTGCCGATGACGATGCCACTTAACGTTAAAGGTCAATGCACTCACAGACGCCAATAGTGCCGGTCCTGTTCAGGGCTGGCTTTCAACTCCTCGATCTGAGCAAGGTCGCCTTGCGCGGGCTTGGCATCCCCCCTCGCCAACTCATCGACACGACAAAGGCACACTACCCCGCAACGCGCGGATGGGCCGAGCAAGTGTACGCCGCTCATCCCCACATCCAGGGCTTTCTCTAAATCCTCGCGGCAGGATGACCGGGCGCTAGCGGCAGTGCTGTTCGGGACGCGGGTAAAGGCGTCGGATCCCCCAGCACTCAAGTGGGCGCTTGGCGGTGAAATCGACTGGAAGAACAATCAACCGCTTTCTGTCCTGGGTGATCCAAGGATCTGCCGTGAGGTCTTTCGATTTATGAAACTATGATTGGCTCAACGGCCGATCCCGCGTAGTAAGGAGATCCTTTTTCAAGGCCCTTAATCATAGATGGCACGCGGTTTATGGTGCTGTCTTTCAGGATCGCTATAGAGTATTGCTGATTTTGCTTATACGTACTATAATGTAAGCAATGTTGGCGGGAGGCGTTATCTATGCCAAGAGTACCTCAAACAGCAAAGGCTTCGACTCAGGCGCTTGTGCTGGATGTAGCAGTCCCTGAGGGCACCGACCCAGCTCTTCTTCCCTCGCTTCGCCGCGGGATCGAGCAGGCTGTGAGGTTGATGGTGTCCTCCGGAGAGGTGGCTGTCATCCAGCAAGCCGACGAGCTCGCCGGACTCCTGACCGGCTTGATAAAACCCGAAGTCGGCCTAGTGGAGGAGCGATTGCATCGACTTCAGACCATCAGGGAGATCTTCAATGAAGAAGAATGGCTGACGGCGGAGATGCTGAACCGTCTGCAGTCGGAGCCCCCATCGAACAAGTCTCTCCCTGCGAGCGATTGGAAACGGCGCGGGAGGATTTTCGGCGTCACCTTCGGCGGAAAGGAGTATTTTCCGCGCTATGAGTTCGACGCGGCGTATCAGCCGCTGCCGGTGATCCGCGAGCTCCTTGCGGCCTTCGGCACCGTTGCAGACACCTGGAAGATCGCCTCATGGTTCCAGTATCCGAATGGCTGGATCGCGGAACCGGGGCCGGAGGGCAAAGGCGTTAAGCCGGTAGCTCCGAAGGATGCCTTAGACCGTCGGAATGAACTCATGGAGGCACTCGCGAAGCGTAAAGGGAGCTACGTTGCGTGAGCTGTAGAATTCCCAAGCCGGGGGCGTCTAAGCCATTCACGCTCGTGCCTGTCACGCGAGCGGAGATCCCGGTCTGGTTCCACGTCTACTGCACGAAGCATCACAGGACCAAAGCAGACACTTTCTCGAAGGGATGGGGAGACACACGATTCGCACCCATCTCGACGGAGACCGGCTCTCCCGTCCATACGTACTATGCCGCGAGCTCTCCCGATTGCGCGTACATGGAATCTGTCCTCCACGAGATTCCGCTCTCGCCACCGGGCCAGTTCGACGTCTCCGAGCTTCAGTACTATCACCTGGCTCAGGTTCAGCTTCCCGATCCCCTTGATTGCGTCAGCTTTCATACGCCTTATCTTCCCGCGCTCGGCCTCACGCGCGCCCAATTGATCGACAGCCTTCCGGCCTGCTATGCGGAAACCCGGCCTTGGGCAGAGGCAGCTTACCGACAGCAGCTCGGCGCCCAGGGCGTTGCCTATGGCTCGCGCCGGGATGACGCCGCGCGATGCCTGATGCTCTTTGGGCAACGCTTACCCGACACTCCACTCACCGTACTCCAACGTGAGCCATTGGCGGCGTCTCCTCGAAGAGAAGAAGTGCTTGCGCTCGTCCGCCGGTTGAAGATACGCGAGATTTAGCAACTGCTTCGGGGGGTAATGTGCATCACTTTCGATGGAAAATGGCCCTCAAGAGGCTAGCTTCAGCAAAGGGATTTGTGAGGGAGGAGCTGAATTGTGATTGGGCCGATTCCACACAATCAGCCCGATGGCCCGCTTAGGGTAAATTTGGCAGCATTTTGGCAGCAAATAACGCCCATCGGGCCGTTTTTGCCGGTTATGCCGGTTACTAAGTACTGTGCCGTCTACAATTTGCGTTTCAACCCACTCCATGGCATGGAAGAGGTCGTCGGTTCGATCCCGACCAGGTCCACCAATAAAATATTAAAAATCAGCAATTTAGTGTCCTATACCCCGTCCGGGTATGGCTGATTTTTGGTACCAATTGGCGCCAGTTTTGCATTCTTCCGCGTAAGAGAACGCTGCCTTTTGGAGCGAAGTTTTTGAGCAATTTCGCTGGTTTGCTCCGCTGAGGTGGTGGGTTCCGGAGCTCACCGTGAACGGAGTCCACCATATCCACGACGCCCTCCTGCATGACCTGCTGGTATACATCGGTTGCCTTGAACACGCTGACCGTTCATCTTGCGCATGAACTGCGCGACGCGAAAATCAAAGTGAACTCGGCCAATCCCGGATTTACAAAAACGGACCTGAACGATAACACGGGAACGCAGCCCGTAGAGGTTGGAGCCATCGCAGCCAGGCGCCTGGCGCTGCTCGATGACGATGGCCCAACAGGGCAGTCGTTCTCAAAGGATGGACCCGCTCCTTGGTAGGCCGTATCAGTGATTTGGGCTCGAGGTGCTCTGATCCTCTGTGGGGACTTCGCCCGCCTTCTCAGCGAGTGGTAAATCGCCATGCGCTCATCGAAGAAGGATAGAACCTCGAAAGGCAAGTGTCCCGCGATTTTCCTGCCCGAGTATCGGATCTATTCAAAATCTCAGTACAACTTCGGTACAATTGAGAGGAGAGAAAGAATGACTTACTGCTCCCTAAGCGGCACCAGACAAAGCACTTAGATTTTTTGGTTTTCAAGGTTCGGGCCAAGGAGCCGGAGGTTCAAATCCTCTCTCCCCGACCATTCTTTTCAATAAGATAATGCGAGCCTCGATAGATCGCGTGGCATGGGCCCAGGCAGTCTGGCGCGAAAAGCCGCATGAACATTCACCGATTTCCAGTCTATAGTGCTACGAAAGTCGCATAGGCCCTTTGCCTGAAATGGCTTATATAAAAGTCTCAGGGATGCCGAGAGAGCCGTTATAAGGGCCCGGGCAGTGAGCAAGGCGAGGTCAAAGGAGCATGCACCTGCGTCAAAACCAACCTGGGAGTGTGTCATGACACCTAGGGCCAAGGGGCTTGTGTGTGTGGTGGTGGCCTGGGCCATTGCGAGTCTTGTCCTGGCTCATGGACACCCCGCTGAGAAATGGGTCCACTTCTTCGTGTACCTGGCCGCTATTCTCCTCAGCTCGGGGATGAAGATCGCCATGCCCAGGAGCAATGGGACGATGTGCGTCAACTTCCCATTCATCCTGCTCGGCATTGTGGAGCTTTCTCCGTATCAAGCGGTCGCACTGGCCGTGTGCAGCGTGATAGCGCAGTGCCGCTTCCGCGTGATCCGGCCCTTTACCGCGGTTCAGATACTGTTCAATTTAGCGAATGTCGTCATCTCGACGGTCCTTGCCTGGTATACATATGCGGAGCTGCTGCGCGTCCACGCCGGGGTAGCGCCGGCGCTGTCCGTGGCGTCCACGGTTTACTTCCTGACCAATACCGCGCCGGTGGCGCTGATCATAGCCTGGGAATCGGGGGCGACGCCGTTCCGGCACTGGCGGCAGGAGTATTTCTGGTACTTCCCGTTTTACCTCGTTGGCGCAGCGCTTGCCGCCGCCGCTGAATCCATCAGCACGCGGGTGGGATGGCCTACTTCTCTGCTCCTTTTCCCGGTGCTCTACATCATGTACCGGGCCTACAGCGAGCAGCGGGCCATGGTTCGTGACCGGGAGCGGCACATCGTCGAAATGGAGGCGCTCAACCTGCGCACCATCGAAGGACTCGCCATGGCCATTGAGGCGAAGGACAAGAACACGCACCGGCACCTGATGCGGGTTCGCGTCTACGTTTCGGAGATGGGGAAGCTGATGGGGCTCGATGCCTCGCTGATGAAGGCCCTCGAGACCGCATCCGTGCTGCACGATATAGGCAAGCTGGCAGTGCCGGAACACATCGTCAACAAACCCGGCAAGCTGACCCGGGAAGAGTTCGAGAAGATGAAGATTCATCCTGGGGTGGGCGCCGAAATCCTGGAGCGGGTCCGGTTTCCGTATCCGGTGGTGCCCATTGTGCGGTCGCATCATGAGGCATGGGACGGCAGCGGTTACCCGGACGGGCTGAAGGGCGAGGAGATCCCCATCGGGGCGCGGATCCTGACAGCCATAGACTGCTTTGACGCGCTCGCATCCGACCGGCCCTACCGCAGGGCGATGCCGCTCGATGAAGCGATGGCGTTTTTGAAAGACAAGGCCGGCCAGCAGTTCGACCCGGAGATAGTGGGGCTGCTTGAAGGGCACTTCCGGGAGTTTGAGGAGAAGGCGCGGCGGCAAATTGACGCGATGGCGCCACTGGAGACGGACGTGCTCATCGAGCGCGGCCTTGCGCCCGGCGCCGGATTCGAGCCGGAGTCGCGCGCCGAGGTTTCCGGCGAGACGGACAAGACGCACCAAGGCCGGAACTCTAGCTCGAATGGGGCAGATTCGGAGAACGGGCCGCTGGGCATGGTTGCGGCCGCTGGCGAAGAAGCGCAGGCGCTTTTTGAACGGAACCTGTCGGCGGAAAACTCGCTGAGCGTGGCCGAGACGAGCGCGGCGATTTCCAGAATTATCGAGCCGTTCATTCCTTTTGACTGCTTTGCGGTCTACGTGAAATCGGAAGCACCGATTCTGAAGCAGTACATCAGCGGACCTCTAGCCGCGGCGTTTTCAGCGAGGCCGATTCAGGTCGGAGAGGGACTGTCCGGCTGGGTTGCGGAGTATCAACTGCCGATTGTGAACGGAAACCCTACAGTTGAGCCAAATTACCTGAAAACTACCGGCCTGTATAGGGCTGACAGTTCCGCGCTTTCGGTTCCCCTGTTTGACCTGAGCGGTGCAATTCTTGGAGCTCTCACAGTCTACTCGGCGAAGCCCGCGGCTTTCTCCAAGCAGCATCTGAGCATTCTACAGGCGGTGCAGACGAAGTTCGCGCTTGCTCTTGAATGTGCGCGGGGATTTGGGGCCGTGGAGACACCCGCCCGCGGACTCTCGCACAGCAACGCCGAACCGGCTGCGAAAGGCTCATCCTCGCGATGAAGGCTTGGGTTTCATTAGTGAGATGGCTGGCGCGCACGCTGGCCATTCTTCTTCTGGTGATAGCTGGCTCGACAATTCTGGTGCGCTTTGCCCCCGGTTATTTGAGTGACAAGCGCGAGATGGACGCGCGGTATGCGGCGGCAGCGCGCGCGGATATGGCGGTGGAAGAGGCGCGGAGCCACTCGCTGGTGCAGATGCTCTCCGCCGAGATCGGGGGATGGCTGCGCGGAGATGGCGGCGTCTCACGGCAATATGGCGTTCCGGTATCGGAGCTGATTGTTCCGCGTCTGGCGGTGACGGGGTCGTTTCTGGCGCGGTCGCTGCTATTTGCCTGGACGCTTGCCGTGTTCGGGTCGCTGGTGTCAAGCGCGGGCCGCAACCCATGGCTGCTCTGGCAGGCGCCGGCCACATTTCTGCTGGCGGTTCCGACGGCTGCCATGGCCACTATCTGCCTGCTGGCGGATCACGGCGGTCCAGTCCTGGTGATGGCGCTGCTGCTGGCGGCGAGGGACTTCAAGTTCCTTCATCGCATGCTGCGCGGAGCGTGGCTCGATCCGCATATCCTGCAGGCGCGGGCGCAGGGCGTAACTTCGCGGAGGCTGCTGTGGGCGCATATCCTGCCTGGAATTGTTCCGCAGCTTGGGGCGCTGGCTCCGCTTTCGATTGTGACCGCGCTGAGCGCCCTTGTGCCGGTGGAGGTGATCTTCAACGTTCAGGGGCTCGGCCAACTGGCGTGGGACGCGGCTATGAATCGCGACCTGCCGGTGCTGCTGGCCGCAACCCTGGTGATGGCGCTGGCGGTAACGGTCTCCGGGATAGCTCCCCACCGCGCAACCGACAGGGCGGAGTGGAATAGCGTATGAGGATTCATCTCACAGCCAAGTGGCTGCTGGTTGGTCTATTGGTCGCGGCCGCCGTTATTGTGGTGCTGCCGGGTGCGAGCTATTCGAGACAGGACCGGACGCAGATTTTTGCGGGCGCGTCGAGAGAGCATCCGGCGGGAACGGACGGGGTGGGCCGTGATCGCCTGGTCCGTGTGTCGGCCGCGCTTTTGCTCAGCCTGGCAGGCTCGCTTGCCGCTTCGGCGTTAACTACTGCCGCGGCCGCCGGAATCGGCACGCTGGCGGCCTTCGGCCCGGCGGCGTTCGACTGGCTTGTCCTGCTGATCTGCGACGTGTTTCTAGCCCTGCCGTGGCTGTTCCTTCTGATGATGGTCCGGTCGGCTCTGCCGCTCAACACTACTCCAACAAATTCTGCGGCCATTACGTTTCTGGTGCTGGCGGCGTTAGGCTGGCCGGCCTGCGCCCGCGCGGTATACCGTGGAGCACTCAACCTGAAGAACTCCGAGTGGATGCTGCAAGCGCGCGCGGCGGGATTGCGCCCCGGCCAGGTGATCCGTCATGCGATCCCCAATCTGATGCCTCTTCTTATGCCGCAGTTTCTTGTCAGTATTCCCGCATTCGTAATTGCGGAGGCCAATCTGGGAGCGCTGGGCCTGGGCATCGGCGAGCCGCTGCCGTCGTGGGGCGGGATGTTGCTTGAACTCGATAACTCTGCGATGCTGCTTGAGACCCGGTGGGTTTATCTCCCCATCGCTCTTCTGATTGCCGTACTGCTGCTGCTTGAAGCGAGCACCGTGGAGGGATGAATCGTGCCTCTCACACGCCGGCGTTTTCTTGTCTGCTCGACCGCTCTTGTGGAGGTGATTGCGAACCTTTGCGCCGCTCAGGCAGTCTCCCGTCTGCCGGGCGAACTGGCATGGACCATCGGGTCCGATCCCAGAACCTTCGATCCGGCCAAAGTGGATGACCAGTGGTCGGAGCTGGTGCGCTACCTTACGGCCGGCGTCCTGCTTCGCTTTAATCGAAACACCCAGAAGGTCGAGCCGGAATTGGCCCAGAGCTGGAAGCTTTCCGCGGACGGAAGGACGATTGTCTTTAAGCTGCGCCCTGGGCTGGAGTTCTCCGATGGCAGCAGCCTTACTTCGCGAGACGCGGCGTGGTCGATCCGGCGCGTTTTGCTGCCGGCTACCGCCGCGCCGGTTGCCGAGGAGTTTCTATCGCCTGGCGACGTTACGGTGGAGACGCCGGACCTGAGAACAGTCGTTGTCCATCTCCCCAGGCGTGTGATCGGGATCGGCAAGGTCTTCGACGAGATCGCCATCGAGCCGGCTGGACGCTCCAGCGAGGGCCGCGTAACCTCCGGCCCATTCGTGGTCGCCGATTATCGGCGCCTCGAATACGTACGTCTGCGCCGCAGCCCTCATTTTTTTGAGAAGGACGCCGCTGGACACGCGCTCCCCTATGCTTCCGGAATTCGCCTGGATATTCTCCAAGATCCCGAGCAGGAGGTCAGGCTGTTTCTGCGCGGCGATTACGATCTGATCGATAACCTTCCTCCGGAGTACTTTGAATTGCTGAAACGGAAGGACCCATCGCTGGTGCGGGATCTTGGCCCCTCGCTGAACACCGAACAGATGTGGTTCAACCAGGCAGCCGCGGCGCCTCTTCCGGAGTGGGAAAAGTCGTGGTTCCGGAGCCGTGCGTTTCGCGTGGCGGTCTCTGAGGGGATTGATCGCGCCGACCTGGCGCGCATTGCCTACGAAGGACACGCGACGCCGGCATTCGGTTTTATCTCGCCGGCCAACATCGTCTGGTATGACCGCGCGCTCTCCGCGCCGCACACCGATGTTGCCGCTGCAAAGGCAGAACTGGCGCGCGCGGGGTTCCGCCTGAATGGCTCGCAATTGGAGGATGCATCGGGACACGCGGTGAAGTTCTCCATACTGACCAACGCCGGCAATGCCGCCCGGCTGAAGATGGCCACGCTGATTCAGCAGGACCTGGCCGCGCTGGGCATGCAGGTAACGGTGGTGACGCTCGATTTTCCCGCGCTGATCGAACGCCTCATGCATACGCAGAATTATGAAGCCTGCCTGCTCGGGCTGGCCAACGTGGATCCAGATCCGAATGCCATGATGAATCTCTGGCTGAGCTCTTCGTCCAATCACCAGTGGGACCCCTCGGAAAAATCGCCTGCGACTCCATGGGAAGCTGAAATCGACCGGCTGATGAAACAGCAGGCGGGCAGTCCCAACGAGGCGGAACGCAAGGACGATCTCGATCGCATCCAACAGATCGTAGCCGATCAGCAGCCGTTTATCTACCTCGTTTATCCAAACATCTTGTACGCTGTTTCGCCGCGGCTGGAAGGCGTGCAGCCGGCAAAGCTCGATCCAAAACTGGTGTGGAATGTCGAGAAGCTTCGCCTGAAGGGTTCGCAATGAGCGGCGCGGCTCTCCTTCGCGTGACTCTCGAAGCCGGGTACGGAGGCAAGTCCATTCTTCGCGACATTCGCTTCGAGCTCAATCGCGGCGAGGTGCTTGGGCTCGTGGGCACAAGCGGAGCCGGCAAAAGCACGCTGGTGTTGTCGTTGCTCGGGCTGCTGCCCTGGCGCGGCGGCCGGGTGCGCGGCGAAGTGATCCTCGACGGTGAGAACCTGCTGGCTCTCTCCGAGCCGAAACTGCGCAGGCTGCGCGGACGCCAGATTGGCTTGATTCCGCAAAGCCCGATGACGGCGCTCAACCCAGCGATCAGCCTGCAAAGCCACTTCGACGAGGCATGGAGAGCCCACGCGACGAATGGGCGCGCGGCTCTGAGGTCGAGATTGCAGGAGTTGCTGGCCGAGGTGCAACTGCCTTTCAGCCTGGACTTCCTGCGCAGACGCTGTTCAGAGATCAGCGTCGGCCAGGCGCAGCGCGTGCTCATCGCGCTCGCCCTGCTGCACCGGCCGGCGCTCATTATCGCCGACGAGCCCACCAGCGCGCTTGATCCGGTAACACAGGCGCAGATCGTCAACCTGCTGAAAAAGCTCAGCCGCAGGCACGGCGCCGCGCTTCTCTACGTCTCGCACGATCTGGTGTCGGTGATTCAGCTCAGCGACCGAATCGCTGTCCTCGATGCGGGCACGATCGTCGAAGACCTGCCCGTAAACGAGATTTGCAATGCACGGCATGAAGCGGCGATCAACCTGCTGAAGGCGCTCCCCGCGCCCCCCGAAGTCTTGCTGAGATTCCGCGATGACCTGAACTGATGTGACAATAAAGCCGCGATCTGGATCACAATGGGAGCCATATTAGAGTACCTAAGCTCATGCATTATGGTTACCAACGGTTAATTTCATCCCACCTGCGGGTCATTGATTCAATGCGCCTTACTAGCTACGTTGAACTGTGGCGCATCTGCAACTTCCCCAGAGGTTACTTGCGGCGCACACAGTCACCTAAGAACGGCAGACCGGGTAACCCTACAGCCCCGGGAGGGCCCATGTCCTTTCCCCAGTTCCGCTTGCAAATTGTCTCTGGCCTGCTCATGGCGTTTGTGAGCACGAGCCTCGCCGCTGCCCAGACCACGAACAGCAAGATCTCGCCCGATCTGGCCGCTGCTCCGCCTAACCAACAGGTGCAGGTAATCGTTCAGTACTACAAAAGCCCCTCGGCGTCCGAAGGCGGCCTGCTGGGTCTGCTGGGTGGCTTATTGAAGTTGGTCCTTTCGCCCATCAATGCCATCGTTGAGGATATACTTCCGAGCCAACTGAAGCAGATTGCAGCGGACCCGAACGTCAAATACATTTCGCTCGATCGTGTGGTGGGCGCCAAACAATCGGTGTCTATCTCGGGGGCCGAATATACCACGCAGCCGATCAACGCACCGGCCGTCTGGCAGCAGGGCTACGAGGGCACCGGCATTGGAGTCGCGGTCATCGACAGCGGCATCACGCCTGTGCCGGACCTGAGTTTGAGCTCGGTCACTGGCGCGGTCAGCGGTACGGTCAGCCAGGGGCATCTCGGCGGTCTGCTCGGCGGGCTCCTTTCGCCAGCCGGTGACGCGGTGTCCGCCAGCACCAGCCGGATCGTTTACAGCCAGAACTTTGTTTCCGGCCAGAGCGATGCGCTCGATCAGTACGGGCATGGAACACTGGTGGCCGGGCTCATTGCCGGAGACGGCGCTGACTCTACCGGCGCGCAGTACTTCAGGACGTTTTACGGCTCCGCGCCCAATGCCAATCTCATCAACCTGCGCGTGCTCGATCAGAATGGCGCAGGCACTGACTCTGCCGTGATCGCCGCCATCGGCGAGGCCATTAAACTCAAGAAGACCTATAACATTCGCGTCATCAATCTCTCGCTCGGCCGTCCGATCTATGAAAGCTACAAGCTTGATCCGCTCTGCCAGGCGGTCGAAGCGGCATGGAAGGCGGGCATTGTCGTGGTGGTTGCCGCGGGAAACGACGGCCGCGACCTGAATCTCAATCCCGAGGGCTATGGCACCATCGAAGCGCCGGGCGACGATCCGTACGCAATCAGCGTGGGCGCCATGAACACCATGTACACCGCGACTATCGCCGACGACGTGATCGCGAGCTACAGCTCCAAGGGACCGTCGTTCATCGATCACGTGATAAAGCCGGACATCGTCGCTCCTGGCAACCTGGTCACCAGCCTGGAGTTTTCCGGCGATCCACTGGCGGTGAACAATCCGGATTTCTACACGCTCTACTCCTTCTATGAAACCAAAGGCCCTGACAGTCCTTCGCAGGACTACTTCCCCATGAGCGGCACCAGCATGGCGGCGGGCGTCACCAGCGGAGCCGTCGCCGACTTGCTCCAGGCTGATCCCAAGCTAACGCCCGACGAAGTTAAGGCTCTGCTGATGGCCAACGCGGACCGCAGCTACTTTCCGGCCACCAGCAGCGTGACCGCGGATGGCATTACATACAACGCCAACTACGATGTGTTTACCATCGGCGCCGGTTACCTGGACATTGCAAAGACGGTGAGCGCCGCTCTGGTCAACAACGGATCGGTGCCTTCCGGCACGGCCATGTCGCCCATCGCCACTTATAACGTGAATACCGGCGCCACCACCGCGGTGATCGACCCCAGCGCTCTCTGGCAGCAGACGGGACCATGGTCTGCGTCCGGCGTCTACGGCAGCAATGCATTTATCACCAGCGGCAACTCGGCTGCATTGGGGAGCGCGACGGCGCTATGGGGCCAGACCGCGCTGTGGGGCCAGACCGCTCTATGGGGCCAGAGCGACCCCAATGGATTTACGGCCTTGTGGGGCCAGACCGCTCTCTGGGGCCAGGGCTCACCACAAGCCGAAACGGCTCTCTGGGGCCAGGGCGGGACGGACGGCCAAACCGCCTTGTGGGGTCAATTCGATGGTTCGGCGACTTCTGTCATACTCGAATACTAAGTGTTTAGTCTGAAGTTCCAGAAGACCGCAGGGCCGGGGGGCTACGGTGTGAGCCGCTCGAAGCGGCAATGGGGTCGCTAATGCGGCCCCGGTCTGCTGAGCTGCTAATGCGGATTGATGGAAAGAGATGTGCTGGTTCCCAACAAGAGCCGCAACGTTCGGCTGAGTGCGGGCGGTTGTGAGGCGGGCACCAAGGCGGAGTACGCGCATCGGGCGTGAGAGGGGGAGGAGTATATCGGCACGAAGAAGCTCCACCCCGCAAGCCGGGAATGTTGCGCGGGAGGAGGTTACGTTCTTGCACTGGATTTTTGGGGCTGATTCCACACGATCAGCCCTGTGGCCCGCCGGGTTGGATTTTGGCAGCATTTTGGCAGCAAATAACGCCCATTGGGCCGTTTTTGTCGGTTCTGCCGGTTTGTAAGTACTGCGCCGTGTAAAATTTGCGTTTCAACCCGCTCGATGGCATGGAAGAGGTCGCCGGTTCGATCCCGACCAGGTTCACCAAATCATTTCCCGTTTTTCTCAAGCCGGACCACGCGGCATAAACGCCCCTGCGCCAAGCGGTAGAGCTATGCGCCCAACAGCGCCGGAGTGGTAGCGGAGTCCCCGGCGAAAGGCGCCGGAACAGAAGCCTTGTCCGCCGCTGCTCCCGTCAGGTGCACCAGCTCCCATGCCGAGCGGTCCCTCAGCAGCCGTGAAACCAGCGCGGTGTGCATGGCGTGGCCGGCGCGCTCGGCCACCACGCGGCCTTCGATGCGCCGACCGGCGAGGGCCAGATCGCCGATCAGGTCCAGCACCTTGTGGCGCACGTACTCGTCGGCGAAACGCAAGGGGCCGTTCTCCGGTCCGCGCGCGCCCAGAACAATGGCGTTCTCCGTGCTGGCGCCCCGGATCAGGCCCATGTCGCGCAGCCGCTTCTCGTCGGTCTTGTAGCCGAAGGTCCGGGCCGGCGCAATGGCCGTTCCGTAGGTCTCGGCGGCCAGATCCACGCAAGTCTTCTGCTGGCCGATGGGAGCCGGAAAGTCAATGGCGTACTGAATCTTGTAGCCGGAGCCGGGGTAGACGCCGATGAACTTGCCGCCCTCGCGCACTTCCACGGCGCGCAGCACGCGAATGACCTCGCGCCGCCGCCGCTGCGCGCGCACGCCGACTCGCGAAAATGCCTCCACGTAGGGCAGCGCGCTGCCGTCCAGAATGGGCAGCTCCAAGTTGTCCACTTCCACGATCACGTTGTCCACGCCCATGCCGATGAGCGCCGAGAGCAGGTGCTCCGTGGTCTGAATCAGCACGCCTTGGCGCATCAGACTGGTTGCGTAGCTCACCTTGGCCACGTTGCGCCCAATGGCGGCAATCTCGAAGTTGTCCAGGTCGGTGCGGCGGAAGACGATGCCCGATCCCGCCGCTGCGGGCAGCAGCCGCATCGCCACCTCTGCTCCTGAATGCAAGCCCACGCCCTTGAACTCAATGGGCGCGGCTATGGTTTGTTCCAAATGCGCGAGATGAGCCAAATCCACTGCTCCAACCGAAAATGCACCGGCCGAAAAACCTTGCCCCGCCATTAGGTTAGACGGAAAGGCCCATTTGGCCCCTGTGTCATTTTTGCCACACTCCGAGTAAATTCAACCGCTCTCTGGGCCACGACCCCGCCCCGAATCTGTCCCATAACCGTTGTAGAATCATCCCGTCCCAGGAGTGAGTCCCGGCTTTTGTGCCGTGCAGCTTCGCTCCGGAAAGGCGTATCAATGCCGGTTCCTCCCCGTCTTCCCGTCCCCATGCGCGCCCTGCTGGCCGGCGCCCGCCGCAAGCAGGCTCATCTGCTTGCGCTCACCCGGCAACTCGTCGCGGTCGAATCGCCCTCTGACTCCAAGGCCGGCGTCGATGCCTGCGTGGCCCTGGCCGCCGCCCGCGTCCGCGAGCTGGGCGGCCGCGTCAAGCTCCACAAGCAGCACGGATACGGCGATCTTCTGGAAGCGCGCTTTGGCCCCCGCCCTGGTCCGAGATCCGGCGCATCGCGGCCCATCCTCGTCCTCGGCCATCTGGATACGGTCTGGCCGCTGGGAACGCTCGAGTCCATGCCCTGCCGACTGAGCGCCGGGCGGCTTTGGGGCCCCGGAACACTGGACATGAAGGCCGGCGTGGCCATGGCCCTCACCGCCGCGGAAATGCTGATCGAGGCCGGGCTTCTGGAACGCGAGATTGTGCTCCTCGCGACCAGCGACGAGGAGGTGGGCAGCCCGGTCTCGCGCGCCCTTACCGAGCGCCTGGCGGCCGGCTGCGCCGCCGTCTACGTGTTGGAGCCCGCGCAGGGGTTGGCCTACAAAACGGCGCGCAAGGGCATTGGCCGTTGGAGAATCGACGTGAAGGGCGTAGCCGCCCATGCCGGCGTGGACTTTGCGAAGGGCGCGAATGCCCTCCGCGAGCTGGCCAGGGTCATCGAGACGGTGAGCGGCTGGACCGATCTCCCGCACGGCCTCACCGTAAACGCCGGGGTCGCCGGCGGCGGAACGAAGTCTAACGTGGTTCCCGCCCACGCCTGGGCCGAGGTGGACGTGCGCTTTCAGCGGCGCGCCGACGGCGCTCGCATGGAGCGCAAATTCGCCGGCCTTAAGCCTGCCGATGCGCGCTGCGCACTCGCCGTCTGCGGCGGCGTCAATCGTCCGCCCATGGAGCGGCGGAGCGGAACCGTCCGGCTCTACCGCCAGGCCAAAGCGCTGGCCGCCGAGCTGGGTTTTACGCTCCCTGAGGCCTCCACCGGCGGCGGCTCCGACGGCAACTTCACCGCGGCCCTCGGCGTTCCCACCCTCGACGGCATGGGCGCGGTGGGCGAGGGCGCGCACGCCGCCCACGAATCGGTTTTCCTGGAGCACCTGGCGCCCCGTACGGCGCTGCTGGCCGGGATGCTGGCGCGTCAAGACGCGGCGGTTTGATCGGACGGGGCAGTGGGTAGCTCCGGTGTGGCGGAGATCAGTTGGCGGGTATAGTCCTTGCGGGGGTTGGCGCAGAGGGCCTCGGTTTCGCCGGTTTCCACCAGCCGGCCGCCCTCCATCACCGCAATGCGCGTGCTCAGGTAACGTACCAGGGGCATGGCGTGAGAGATAAACAGGTAGGTAAGCCCTTGCTCGCGCTGCAGGCGGCGCAGCAGGTTCACGATCTGCGCGCCCACGCTCACGTCCAGCGCCGAAACCGGCTCGTCCAGAATGAGCAGCCGCGGCCGCAGCGCCAGGGCGCGGGCAATGTTGATCCGCTGCCGCTGCCCGCCGGAAAACTCGTGGGGATGGCGCGCCAGCGCGGACTCCTCCAACCCCACCTCGCCGAGCAACTCGACGGCTTTGGCGCGCAGCGCGGCCGGCCCGTTTGCAACTCCCGCCTCACGGCGGTGGATCACCAGCGGCTCGGTGACGATCTGGAACACGTTCATGCGCGGATTCAGGGCCGCGTAGGGGTCCTGGAAGACGGGCTGCATCTGGCGGCGGAGCCGCCGCATCTCGGCTCGCGAGGCGCGCGCCAGATCCACGCCGTCTACGCGCACCGCGCCCCGGCTGGGCCCGGTGAGCCCTAGAATCATGCGCGCAAGCGTGGTCTTGCCCGAGCCCGACTCGCCCACCAGCCCCATGGTCTCGCCGCTCTCGATGCGGAGCGAAACGTCTTCGACGACGGTGTGCTCCACCGTGCGCAGGCCCGCGCGGCGGGGGTACGACTTCCAAACCGAGCTGACCTCGACCAGAGCCATGAGTTGATGGTAAACCGCAAAGGATGCTCGGTTGAAAATCTGTATATTTATTTGATAATACTGTGTTTATCTAATCTTCTCAGCAATGCGGCGTGCTCGATGTCAACAGCGGCGCTACAGCGGCGTATGGATTACTGTCCCAACAGCTAGGTTTATTGTCCGATGTGGGGGTATTATTAGGGTATGGACGCAGCTGTGATGCAGCAGAAACTCCTCGACGCGGGGCGCTTTTTTACGCCCTCGGCTCCTATCGACGAGCGTTCGTTATTTGCGGGGCGCTTGAGCCAAGTAATTCAGGCTGTTGACGCTGTGAACCAGAAGGGGCAGCACGCGATCATTTTTGGCGATCGCGGAGTGGGTAAAACTTCGCTCGCGAACGTGCTAAGCGCGTTTATTCCGGCCATCAAGGTTTTTGCGATTCGAGTTAACTGCGACACAGGGGATACTTTCGACTCTTTGTGGAGAAAGGTGTTCTCGGAAGTTCAGGCGAACGATCAAGCGGTAGTCGGAGGATTCTCGGGAAACTCACTGCCGGCTCGCGTAGACTCCAGCGAAGATTTCGTGACCCCAGAAATAATACGACGTCAGATGATTCGATGGAGCCCGGCGTTTACACCGCTCATTGTCATCGATGAGTTTGATCGCATGGATGATCGATATCGTCCGATTTTCGCAGACACAATAAAGACCCTATCGGATCATGCTGTCAGTGGGACCGTAGTCTTGGTTGGGGTGGCTGATAGCGTAGATCAGCTAATTACTGAGCACGAGTCGATTCAGCGCGCACTCGTTCAAGTGAAGATGCCGAGAATGTCGCCCGACGAAGTCAAGGAGATTATCAACAAGGGGTTGCTTGGGCTGGCAATGACTATCGAGCCACTAGCCCTAGAACGCATCGCAGTACTTGCGCAGGGGCTGCCTCATTACGCACACCTTCTGGGCTTACATGCTTCGCGACAGGCCCTGTTGATCGATAGTCTCGAAATCACGTCGGCGAGCCTGGAACAAGCGGTGCGAAACGCGATAGAGGGTGCACAGCAGTCAATAAGAAGCGCCGTTCACAAGGCCACAATCAGCCCTCGCAGGGACAATCTTTTCGCCGACGTCCTGTTGTCTTGCGCATTAGCGAGGACAGATGACATGGGAACGTTTGCTGCCCAAGACGTGCGAGAGCCCATGCAACTGATCACGGGCAAACCGTATGATATACCGTCATTCGCACAGCACCTCAATGAGTTCAGCGAAGCAAAGAGGGGGAACATCCTTAAGAAGACTGGCGCGAGCAGGCGATTCCGCTACGCGTTTAGCAATCCTTTAATGCAGCCCTACGTCGTAATGAAGGGGTTTGCGGAGAACAAAATTCCGCTGGGCTTCTTTGATCTGAGTGCAGAGTAAGGCCCTCCGCGTCAACGCGAAAGAAATCTTTTCGTGAGGTTAATGACGACTTCTCACTCCAGCTTCGGGTGCAGCTTCTCAAATCCCGCCGCCTGCTGGTAGGCGCGGGCAAAGGCGGCCAGTTTCGCGTCCTGGTAGAGGCCGGCCAAAAACGTCAGCGAGACCGGCGTTCCCGGCCCTCCGATGTCGTCGCTTTCGCCGTCGTCGATTTTGGGCGGCGGGGGCGCGTCCGGGCCGCGCAATCCGTTGGGCAAAATCAGCGCCGGGTTGCCGCTCAGGTTGGTGGCGATGAGCTGCGCGTTGGTGGTGGGCGTCACGACGATGTCCACCTGCCGGAAGAGCGCGGCAACCTGCTGGATGCCCAGCGTCCGCGCGCGGTTGGCCTGGATGTACTCGACCGCCGGGTAGAAGCGCGCGATCCGGAACTGGTTCGGCCAGTCGTCGGGCCCCTGTTGAGTCAGCAGGCGGTCGCGGCCGGTCATAGTCAGCTCGTCGAAGGCCGCCGCGGCTTCGGCAGTCAGCAGAGGCGTCATCGCGTCCCACGGCAGTTTGGGCAGCTCCACCGGGGTCAAATTCACGTCCATCGAACGCAGCTTCGCCAACGCGGCCAGCTCGTAGCGCCGGTCGTAGACGCGGCGGTCGCGCGCGGCCTGCGCGGCGGCGTGCGCGTCCTCGCGCTTTTTCTTCTCCGCGGCGGTCTCGTTGGGCGTGGGCGGGGCTGGCTTGAGCGGAGGCGGCGGCTCGAACTCGCTCTTCAAATAGCCGATGCGCAGGGTGCGCCAATCGAGGTTCGGGTCCCAGCGAAAATCCGCCGCCGCCGAAGGATCCTTCCCGTCCGGCCCGGCGATCGCCTCCAGCACTAGCGCGCAGTCGACCACCGAGCGCGCGATCGGCCCCAGCTTATCCATCGTCCAGCTTAGCGCCATGGCGCCGGTGCGCGGCACGAGGCCGAAGCTGGGCCGCAGCCCGGTACAGCCGCAGCGTGTGGAGGGCGACGAGATCGAGCCCAGCGTCTCCGACCCGATGGCAAAGCCCACGCATCCCGCGGCCACCGCGCTGGCCGGCCCGGCCGACGAGCCGCTCGATCCCTGCGCCGGGTTCCACGGATTGCGTGTCCGCCCGCCAAACCACTTGTCGCCCATGGCCAGCGCGCCCAGCGTCAGCTTGGCCACCAGCACCGCTCCCGCCGCGTCCAGCCGCTGGACCACGGTCGCGTCTTCGTCGATCATCTGGTGCTCGAACCCTCCCGCGCCCCAAGTAGTCGGATAGCCCTTCACGGCCAGCAGGTCTTTCGCACCCCACGGAATCCCGTGCAGCGGGCCGCGATAATGGCCGTCGGCAATCTCCTCGTCCGCCTTTTTGGCCTGCGCAATCGCCCGCTCCTCAGTCAGCGTAATCACGAAGTGCAGCAGCGGGTCGTAGCGCTTGAGCCGCGCGATGTACATCTCCGTCAGCGCCAGCGAAGTGATCTTGCGCGCGCGCAGCAGCGGCGCGAGTTTGCCGATCGTGGCGAAGGCAAAGTCCTCGATGCGGGCGGGCGCGGCGGCCGCGGCCGTCACGGAGCCTGCGCCGGCCGTGGCCTTCTCCGCCGGACCGGGATCGGCCGGACCGGGAAGCGATTCGCTGTTCGAACCGTGGCCAGACTTCGCCGCCGGCTGGGGATGAAACACAAATGCCGGCGGCACGGAGTTAGGCAAATTGAGCGCGCGAATCGTCACGTAGGCGCCGCGCTGCTCGTTCAGCGCGTCGAGCATCATCTGCTTCTGAGCGCCGATAAACGGCCCCACTCCGGCCAAATCCGCGGCCCGGTCAATCATCTCCGGCGTAATTTTCGGCAGCGCCGAAGCCTTCTGGGGCAAAGCCGCCTCCTGCGCCTGCGCGGCCAGCGTGTAGAGGATTCCGGGCAACAGCGGCGAAGCAATGCCCGCACGGGTGCAGGCGTTCAGAAATCTCCGGCGGTCCAGTTTCATGCGCAACGGTCCTTTCCCAATCCCCTTGCGCAAAACTATAGCCGATGAGGGAGAATCGCGGCGGTAATGGATGGGATCGAGCTACGGACCTGTCCCATCTTTGCAGCTGAGAACGACCTGCGAATGGGGCAGCCCGCGCCGGAGGCGCGATGCTATTGGCCAGCCTCCTTCACCAGCGCCTCCGCGCGCTCCATCAGATCTATGCGGCGCTGTTTCTCGGCCGGCAGATCGGCGGGGCGCAGAGGGTTGTTCTGCATCTGCGCTGCGTACTCATCCACAAGCTGCGCAAAGCCCGGAGCCAGGGCCGCCACGGCGGCTTGCGCCTGGGGCAGCGCCTCGTGGAAGTGCTCGATCTCCTCCGCGGCGCGCTCGGGGTGATAGCCGAGCCGGTCGCCGGTCTGCATGGCGTCGATGAGCGCATCGGGCGGCGTGGCCACGGGCCAGGTCTGCTGCAAGGCGTCATACGCCCCGCGCAGGCGCGTCATGGCGCCGGCAAATCCGTCCAGCTCGCCGCGGCGCGCCATCAGGCCCGGCGCCCGGCGCACTTCAATGATCACCTTCGACGCGGTGCTGAAGCTGGGCGTGGGAATCACGGTCGTCAGCGTGTTGCCGATAAAGCTCCAGCCCGGCTCGCTCGCCGCGGCGGGCTTGGTCGCCGCGGAGGGCTTGCCGACGCCGCCCTCCGGCACAGCCTTGCCATTCACCGTGACCGATTCCGGCGGCCAGTCGGCGGGCAGCCGCAACTCGTAGGCGCGCGTCTTGAGCATTCCGGGGTAGCTTCCCTCGACCGGACCAATCTCCACGCGCAGCGTGTCGCCGTCTTCCGTGGCCCGGATGGGCGTGCGCGCGAAGACGCCCCACTGATACTCGATCCACTTGCCCGAATCCTCGTAGACCGAATAGCTGGAGCTTGTGCCCGGCGCGAGCGGCCACACGTTCACGATCAGCGGATCGACGGGCTTCTGGCCCGTATAAAGCATCTCCGGCTGCATGGGCACAATGGCTCCCGCGCGCAGGTAGACGGGAATCTGGTCGATCGAGAAGCTGCGCTCGACCGTCACCGGCCCGGTAAAGTGCTTGCCCGTGGGCCACTCGATCCACTCGCCCTTGGGCAGCCAGATCTTCTCGCTGGCCAGCCCGCTGGTCTTGTCGGCGGGCGCGGTCACGGGCGCGGCCAGCATCTGGCTGCCAAACACGTACTCGTTCCTGCTGGTGTAGGCCTCGCCGGCCTCCGGCCAGTCGTAGTAGAGCGGATGCAGGAAGGCTACGCCGGTGTCGTAGGTGCGCCGCGCCTCGGTGTAAATGTAAGGCTGCATCGCCATGCGCAGCTGATAGGTGGTGCGCAGAATGGAGGAATACGGCTCCGGATAGGCCCAGATGCGCCGCTCGGATTCGGGGTTCTTGGTGGTGTGGGTGCGCAGGATGGGGCTGAACGCGCCGAACTCGACCCAGCGCGTGAACAGCTCCGGACCAACCGCGCCCGGCATATGGCCGCCGATGTCGTGGCTCCAGAAAGCGTAGCCCACGTTGGCGGCGGTGGCCGTGAACCAGGGTTGAAAGGCAAGCGACGGCCACACCGAAATGACGTCGCCCGAGAAGCCGATTTCGTACCGGTGGTTGCCCAGTCCGCCCCAGCGGTGGAAGAGCAGCGGACGCTTGCCTTCGCGCTGCTGATCGGTAAAGTGGAGGTAGTTGAGCCACCAGGTGTTGTTCACGCCGGGCAGCTTGGTCATGGGCTGCTGCTGCCAGTCGAGCCACCAGAAGTCGATCCCCTGCCTCTCCAGCGGATGCAGAACCAGATTGAAGTAGTTGACCGCCCATTTCTTGTTGGTGGGGTCGAAGGGCACGTATTTTTTCGTCGCCGGGTCGATGCCCATGGCGCGAGCCATCGCCGGGTAGGCCGCCTCCCAGGGCTGGATGCCCGAGGCCGGGTGCAGATTGAGCGTGGCCTTCAGCCCCTCGTCGTGAAGCTTTTTGAGTAACGCCGCAGGATCGGGAAACAGCAGCTTGTTCCAGGTGTAGCCCGTCCAGCCGAGCGTCTGGCCCGACTGATCGGCTTCGCCCATGGCTTGGAGTTGCTTTTGATTGATGTGCCAGTCCATGTCGATCACCAGCACATTGAGCGGCGTCGAGTTTTCGTGGAAGCCGCGCACCAGATCGTCCAGCTCCTGGTCGCTGTAAGCCCAGTAGCGCGACCACCAGATGCCGAAGGCAAAGCGCGGGGGCAGCGGGATGCGTCCGGCTACGCGCACAAAGTCCCCCAGCGCCTGGCGGTAGTCGTGGCCGTAGCCGAAGAAGTACCAGTCGGTGTATGAGCCGGGCTGCTCGTAGCTGGGCCGCTCCATCACCCACGGCCAGGGGCTCTTTTCGCCGGCGAGAAAGCGGAAATCGGCGGAATCAAAGAGCGGGCGCGTGGAGTCGTCCACCAGCGTCCATCCGGAACGCGAAACGAGGCCCTGTCCGATGGGTTCGCGAGTGTGGCTGCCGCGCGCGCCGTCGAGCGTCCGCGTGGTGCCCTGGAGATTTTCGGGGTTGGGCATCCCGGAATGCCAAGTGACTTGTTTGCCGTCCAGGGTAAAGCTGATGGAGAGATTGGTTGCGGAGAAGCGGTTGCCGGCGGCGTCAGGCGGGCCGGCTTCGTAGTAGGTGAGCTTCAGTGCGCTGGTGCTGATGGTGAGCTGCCGACTGTCGTTCATGCCTATCACGGAGTGCTCGAATTTGGGCACGGGCAGCCGCCGGTTGATGAAGACAAACGAAGCATGATCCTCGAACTTGCCGCTTGCGGACCACTCCATGCGGATCAGTTGCGGCGTAAGCACGGTGAACCGCGCATGGCCGAAGATCACCTCTGCCTTGGGATCGGCCACAGGATTGCTGGCCGGCCCGGCGTGTGCGGTCTGCGCCCGCGGCGCAGCCGCTGCCCGCTGCGCCGCGGCGGGGCTCGCCGCCGCCAACCCTACGCTGCATCCCGTCGCCAACAAAACGATTGCCATCCGCTGCCAGAAAATGCGCATGGACCCTCCCCGTTTTCACTTCAGAGGAAAGCCTACCACCGCGCCGGCGGAGGGTGATCTCGCAAGGTCAGTTGGAGCCGTCTTCGCCGGCCAGTTTCTGCAACTGGTTGCGCCAGTCCAGCTGCTCCACAAAGCTCCTCGACTCGCGCCATCCGGGCTCGACGATCACGTGCAATTCCAGGTACACCCGGGTCCCTACGAGCGCCTCGATCTTGCGCCGCGCTCCGGTCCCGATGGCTTTCAGCTTCGCGCCGCCCTTGCCGATGAGGATCGCCTTCTGGCCGTCGCGCTCGCAATAGATGGCCGCCGCAATCCGCGTCAGCGGTCTTTTATCGGTTTTGGATGAGCTGGGCTCAGGTTCTTCGAAGCTTTCAATCACCACCGCCGATGCGTAGGGAACCTCCTCGCCGGTCTCGATCAGAATGCTCTCCCGGATCAGCTCGGCGACCATGAACCGGAGCGGCTGGTCGGTGTACTGGTCCTTGGGATAGTAGCGTTCGCCCCTGGGCAGCGCCTCCACGATCTTGCGCACCATCACGTCCAGCCCGTCGCGCTTGCGCGCGCTCACCGGAATCACCTGGGCGAAGTTGTACTGGCGGCTGAGGGTCTCAATGAGCGGAAGCAGCTCGTCCTTGCGCACCAGGTCGATTTTGGTCAGAACCAGGAACACGGGGCAGTCGAGCTTGCGGACGAGACTGAAAAGAAACTCGTCCTCGCTGGGGGCTCCCGCGCTTTTGCCCTTTGGCGTAGATTTCCCGGGAACGGGCGTTCCGAGTTGGAGGCGCCGCGTCGCGTCCACCAGCACCAGCACCAGATCTCGCGCCTCCAGCGCCTCGTGAATCTCCTGGAGCATGCGCCGGTCGAGCTGCGAAGCGGGCATGTGCACGCCTGGCGTATCCATGAAAACGATCTGCGCGGCCGCCCCCGAGCCCTGCCCCGCGTTTCGCCCCGCGCCCTTGCGCGCCGGAACCTCGACCACGCCGATGATGCGGTTGCGCGTGGTCTGCGGCTTGGCGGTGACAATCGCCACTTTTTCGCCGGTCAAGGCGTTGAGCAGCGTGCTCTTGCCCACGTTGGGCCGGCCGAGGATGGCGACAAATCCGGATTTCACGCGGTTTCCTGCTCCAGCTTCCTATTATCGCGGATGCGCGCCTAGCCCGGCTGGAAGCCGCGCCGCGGACAGCCGCTCTAAGGCTTTCGCCCCCGCGCGTCTGTTATATCTGATCTCATGTCTTGCGTTGTTGCCCGGCGCGGTCTGGCGTTGCTCACAGCCGTGCTGGCCGTCTCCGTTTCTCTATCCGCTCAGCAGTCCACCGCCGCTCAGAAGTCCACGACATCCGGCCAGCAGAACACCACCACCTTCCGCTGGATGAATTTCCACTCGCACCAGGACCAGAACATCATCATCTGGGTCACGCGCTCGCTCCAGGTGGAGAAGTGGACGGCCATCCGCGAGATCGGCGTCCTTTACGACGCGGCCCTGGTGGTCACCACCGACCGCGCCACTTCGCAGTCGCTGCCCAACACTGACACCTTCAGTGTGTGGAGCGCCTCGCTCACCTCGCACGCGGTTACGCCTCTGCTCTCCGGCGTCAACCTGCGCTGGTCCGATTGGGAGCGCTTCTCCCGCGATACAACCTTGGAGTTGCCTGTCCTTTACGAGAACTGCCGCGATTGCGCCGCTACCACCTACTTCACGTCGTTGTATTACGACCCGGCGCGCCACACATGGACTGCCCGCTGGATGCGCGACGGCCAAGGCATCCCCGTCTGGAACGCCAAGCCTCCCTCCGGGCCCGTCTGGACGCAGGTCTACGCGCTCTTGCCCGAGGGCGACAGCCAAGTGATCCTGTGCACTTGGAACCACTTCGACTACGGCCGTGAGAAGCCCCCCAATGACTTCATCTACCGCTACGACGTCGACCCCTTCGCCGGCCTCGACCGCACCGTGCTCCTGAGCGGCAAGCAAGCGGACGCCATGAAGCTGCGCCTTTGCAACGCGCAGAATGCAGTTCCGGGCCTGGAGCGCGGCCAGGATTCACCGCTCTGCCAGGAGCTTCTCCATCCCCAGCTTCGCGGGTCGCAGTATCGCCGTGGGCCCGCAGCCGCGCCTCCGGCCAGCAGCGGCCAACCCGCTGCGCCCGCCGCGCGGCGTTGACGGCGAGCACGCCCGTGCCGCTGCGAATGGCCTTTTTTCCCGGCTGCGCTAGACTTAGGGGCCTCGGACTATATCCGACCATAGGGAGGTGTTATGAACCGTCTTCCTCGGATTGCGCCATGGATTGCGTTCGCTTTTGCGGCGGCTTTTTGCGTGGCTGGATGCCACCAGAAGCAAATGCCGACAATCACCGATGTCAGCGCCAGCACTGCGGGCGCACAGGATCAAGGGCCGCCCGACCCGGCCGCGGCTAATGAGGCCCCGGCGAACTCCAGCGCGGCGCCCTCGGGACAGTCTTACACGACACAGGCCCCGCCGCCTCCTGGGCAAGCAGGCCCTGCCCCTGGGCCCGACGATACAAATTATGCCGAGCAGCCCGCGGAAACGGCATCGGAGCCACCGCCGCCGCTGCCCGACTACCAACAACCGCCGCCGCCCGCCGACGGCTACATGTGGACTCCCGGCTATTGGGCCTGGGGACCGAATGGCTACTACTGGGTCCCCGGCGCCTGGGTCGAGCCTCCCTATATGGGCGCGCTGTGGACGCCTGGCTATTGGGGCTTCTACAGCGGCAACTATAGGTTCTATCCCGGCCATTGGGGACGGTACATCGGCTTCTACGGCGGCATCAACTACGGCTTCGGCTACTTCGGGCTCGGGTATGAAGGCGGCTACTGGAATGGCGGCCACTTCAACTACAACCGTGTCTACAACAACCTGAACACCCGCGTGGTACACAACGTGTACAGCTACAACGCAGGCAATCGCGGGTACGTCAATCGTGCGGGCAACGGGCGTGCGGGCAACGCGCGTGCGGGCAACGCGCCTCGCGCGAGCTACCGTGGCGGAACAGGCGGCGTGCAGGCCAGACCGCGGCCGTCGGAAGCGGCAGCGTGGCGCCAGCCAACTGCTCCGCGCATGAGCACGCAGGTGCAGCACGCGCGAAGCTTCCAGACGAATCGGGGTCAACTTGCAACCGTGAATCACGGCCGGCCGGCAACTACGGCCACTAGCCGGCCGATCGCTGCGGATCGCAACGTGAGACCCACTGCGCGCGGGTCTCAGGGCGGAGGTAGGTCCGAACAGCATCGCTGAGGCTCATCGGCTCGCAGAGACCTTCCGCTGCCTCGCTCCTGCCGCTCCAATCGCATCCGCCATGCGTCGTATACTGTGCGTATGTCGATCGTGCGCAACGTCGCCGGCATCGCCAAGGGCATGAGCATCACCTTCCGCGAGATGCTGGAGCCCACGCAGGTGGAGAACTACCCTGACGGCCCCGGCCCCATGCGCGGAGCGGTCTTCGAGGCAGCGCTTCCGCGGCGCGCACGTGCTCCAGCGCGACGAAAACGGCCTGGAAAAGTGCGTGGCCTGCTTCCTCTGCGCCGCCGCCTGCCCCGCCAACTGCATCTACATCGAGGCCGCCGAAAACACCGCGGAGCAGCGCATCTCCTCGTCGGAGCGCTACGCCAAGGTCTACAACATCGACTACAACCGCTGCATCTTCTGCGGCTACTGCGTCGAAGCCTGCCCGACGGACGCCATCACGCACGGCCACGGCTTCGAGCTGGCCACGCTGAACGCCACCAACCTCGTGATGCGCAAGGAAGACATGCTGGTGCCGGTGGAGGCGCTGACGGCGGGGAAATAGAAAGTTTGCGTCCCGGCTACGAAGCAGCAAGCAGCAACCCGCGGTTGCGCAACTCCGTCATCACCCGCTCCACCTTCCAGTCCAGCGCGCCCGTTCCGTCAACGATCAGATCGGCGTGCGCGGCCGAGGGCCGCACGTACTTCACACTCGCCGGCCTCACCGTGGCCTCGTACTGTCTCCGCACAGACTCCTCCGTGCGTCCGCGCTCTTCCATGTCGCGCCGCAGCCGCCGCTCGAAGCAAACCGCGTCCGGCGCGTCGATGTAGACGCGCAAATGGTAGAGCGGCCGCAAATCCGGGTAATGAAGCGCGAACAGCCCCTCTACGATCAGCACCGCCCTGGCCTCAATGGTCTCCGTGCGGCCGGGAACGCGCGTGTGCTTTGAAAAGTCGTAGAGCGGCCGCTCGATGGCCTCGCCGCGCGCCAGCGCCGCCACCTGCGCCGCCAGCAGCGGGAGCTCGATCAGCTCCGGATCGTCGAAATTTTGCCTGAACCGCTCGGCCACCGGCAGATGCGCCAGATCGCGGTAGTAGTGGTCCATGGGGAAATGGGTTCCTTCAAGCGCGCGCGCCAGCTCCGCGGCCAGGGTGCTCTTGCCCGAGCCCGAGCAGCCCGCGATGCCCACCACCACGGGCGGGAAGGGAAGCCTCGGCGCGGTCTCGCCCCCATTCATCTCCCTGGCCGCCTCGCGCTCGCTCACGGTTCCGCTTCCATCTGTGCTGCCATCTTGGGCGCCAGACGCTTGAGCAGCCCGGCCAGCCGGTTTTCCACCTGCCGCCCGGTCTCGTAGACCTCCTCATGGCGCAAATGCCTGGAGCTCAGGCCGGCGGCCAGGTTGGTGACGCACGAAATGCCCAGCACCTCCATCCCCATATGCCGCGCCACCAGAGTCTCGGGCACCGTGGACATACCCACCAGCGTCGCGCCCAGTGTGCGGAAGGCGCGAATCTCGGCGGGCGTCTCATAGTTCGGCCCCGGCGTGGCCACGTAAACCCCCTCTTCCAGCGCGAACCCCTCTTCCGCGGCGGCCTCGGCGGCCATCGCCCGCAGCCGTTTGCTGTACGCCTCGGTCAGATCGAAGAAGCGCAGCCCCGCGCCGGGCCGGAAGCCGAAGCGCGGCTCGTTGGGGCCAGTCAGCGGGTTCCAGCCCATCAGGTTGATGTGGTCGGCCAGCGCCACAAGCTGGCCTACGCGGTAGCCCGCGCCGATGCCTCCCGCCGCGTTGGTCAGCACAATGGCCCGCAGCCCCAGAGCGCCCAGCACGCGCATCGGAAAGGTAACTTCGAGCGGCGTGTATCCCTCGTAGAAGTGCACGCGGCCCTGCATCACGACGACGGGAACGCCGGCCAGCGCTCCGGCGACGATGCGGCCAGCGTGTCCCTCCACGGTCGAGCGCGGAAAATGCGGAATCTCCGCGTAAGGCACGATGGAAGCATCCGTAACCGCGCCGGCCACCGCGCCCAACCCCGATCCGAGAACCATGCCGATGCGCGGCTCCAACGCGCCCAGCTTGCCTTTCAGGAACGCGGCTGCCTCGGCCACCTGGTCGTAATAAGTCATCTCCAAAGCCTCTCGCTGCGCTCTCGACATTCTACAAGTTGCAACCGCCGGGCCATGGAGGCGGCTACGGCGCTTCCGACGGGTCGGGCGAATTCGCCGTATCCAGATCGACAAAGCTATCCGGTCCCCGCGGCAGCCCCGGCGCGTAGCAGTTGCCGTCCGGGGCCTGATTTGCCGGGCAGCTCGCGCTGAACCGCCTCCGGCGCGGCGATTGCGCATACTGCCAGGCAACCGCGAACGGCGCCGTGACGGCGGAAAACGCTTTGGCCGGAGCCGGGTTGGCGAGCGTGCATCCCGGCGACGGTGGGCACTGGTCGTTGGCGATCCACAGCGCGCCCTCCGGGCTGCTACCTTTGGACGAGTGAAGTGCGGAGAGACGCTGCGCAATGTCTTCGGCGGTGCTGATGGTGCGGCCTTTGCCGCCCGGCACGTCAATTCCGGAACAGTACACACCCGCGCGGTCTCCTCCCGCGCGCACCGCATCGATCCACGCGAAGAGGTACGCGGCCTGCTCGGGGAGCAGCCTTCCGCCCTCTTCCTGGTCGAGAAAGATGAGGATGTGGGGAGGGAAGCCCTCGCGAGCGGCTGCGGCCACGGCCGCGTTTCCATCCCGTGCTCCCAACGCTGCCGGGTCTGTTCCCTTCGCCTGCGCAGTCTTCAACTCGCGGTCGGTGCGGCCGCTAAACAGTACCAGAAATCCGAAGCCATATTGCTTCAGGATGGCCCGCTTTCCGGCCCAACTGTTGCGCGTCTCGCCGGGAGGATCGTTCAGGTAATAGCCGGTGTAGCGGAAGCGCTTGCGCAGCGCGGGCAGGGCGGCATCGCCTGGATAGTCATTGCGGTCGAATCCGCGGTACGATTGCTGCGCTGGAGCGGCGAAGGCCGCTGCGCCTGCGAGCAGCAAAAGAGCGAACAATCCGGCTGTGATTCTCTGCGCCATGTGCGGCTGCCCTTATGACGCACGTCGCCGGGCGCCCGAAACCAAATCCTCCCTACCCCAGGAAGATCCCGGCGATGGCCGCCGAAATCAGGTTGGCCATGGTGCCCGCCAGCATGGCCCGGAATCCCAGCGCGGCCAGCTCCTTGCGCCGCTCCGGAGCCAGCGCGCCGATGCCGCCGATCTGCATCCCGATGGAGCCCAGGTTGGCAAACCCGCACAGCGCGAAGGTGGCGATGGTGAACGAGCGCGGCGCCAGGGCCGCCTTCTGCGCGCCCAGCCCGATATAGGCGATCACCTCGTTGGTCGCCATGCGCATGCCGAGCAGATTGCCGATGGCCGGGCAGTCGCGCCACGGCACGCCGATGAGCCAGGCCACGGGCGCGCCGACGTATCCCAAAATCTGCCCCAGCGTTCCCGGAACCCATTGGAAGCCGTGGTGCATGTGCACCCAGCCCAGCATACCGTCCAGCAGCGCCACCAGCGCCAGAAAGCTCACCAGCATGATGGCCACATTCCAGGCCAGATTTCCGCCGTCGATGGTCCCGCGGGTCACGGCCTCCAGAAAATTCTCGCCCTTGTGCATCTCGTCCTGGGGCAGCACGACCTTGCCCTCGGTGGCCGGCGTCTCGGTCTCCGGAACCAGCATCTTGGCGATCATGATGGTTCCCGGCGAAGTCATGATGACCGCGGCCAGCAGGTGCCTGGCCGCCACGCCCTGCGCGATGTACATGGCCATGATCCCGCCGGAAACGTGGGCCATGCCGCTGGTCATGATGGTCATCAGCTCGCTGCGCGTGGCCCCGTTCAGGAACGGCCGGATGGTCAGCGGGGCCTCGGTCTGCCCCATGAAGACGCTGGCTGCCACGTTGGTGCTCTCCGCGCCGGAGATGCGCATGGTCTTCATCATCACCCACGCCATGCCGCGCACGATCACCTGCATCACGCCGATGTGATAGAGCACCGCGAAGAACGCCGAGATAAAGATAATGGTGGGCAGCACCTGGAAGGCGAAGATCGAGCCCAGCGACCCGTTGGGCATTCCCAGCGTGCCGAACAGCACCTGCGTTCCCGCATAGGTCGAGGCCAGCATGTTCTGCACCACGTTGCCCGCCCACGCCATGGCCTCCTCGCCCCAGGTGAAGCGCAGCACAAAATACGCGAAGACAAGCTGGAGGCCTACGCCCCAGGCCACGGTGCGCCAGCGAATATGTTTGCGGTCGGTCGAACCCAGCCAGGCGACGAAAAGCACGGCCAGAATTCCAAGCACTCCGGTGAAGCGGCCCAATGCGGTCCCTCCTTAAAACGAACTCTTGCCGTTAGCCTAGCAATGCCATTCCCTTGCCGGCCCGATGCCGGTCCATCGCCGCCAATGACGATTCCCTTGCTGGGGAAAGCGAATAGCTAAAAGCTACCAGCTAAAAGCCGCTTTTTGACTGTCCCGCGAAATTTCTCCGCCGTTTTCCGCGTTATGACCCGGCTCACCAGCGGCACCATTGCGTGGGGCGGATTCTTGGAGAAGGTCACCGCTTGTTTGATGATCGCCGCCGGCTCGGCCAGCATCTCCGGCCGTGTCGCATAGACCGTGGCCAGCGGCTGGCCTTTCTGAACGCGCGCCCCGCGCCGCGCGTGAAACACGATGCCGGCGTGCGGATCGACGGGCTCTCCGGGCTTTTCGCGGCCCGCGCCGGTCCGCTGCACCGCCCAGCCCAGCGCGGTAGTGTCCATCTTCGCCACGAACCCGCTCTCCCACGCCTCGACTACCTCGGTTGCTCCGGGCTTGTGGAAGGCCGCGGGGTCGTCGAAGACCTTGGTGTCGCCGCCCTGGGCCGCGACCATCTCCAAAAACACGCGCAACGCCGAGCCGTCGCCCAGAGCCGCTTCGGCGCGCGCATAGCCGGCCTCCGGCGTAGGCGCCTGTCCGCCCACGTGGATCATCCATCCGGCCAGATGCAGCGCCAGCTTTCGCAGGTCGTCAATATCCGCCGGCCGCCGTCCGCGCAACAGCTCCACCGCTTCCGCTACCTCAATCCAGTTCCCAGCCGCCTGCCCCAGCGGCTGGCCCATATCGGTCAGCAGCGCTACGGTGCGGGTTCCCGCGGCCTCCGCCGTAGCTACCATCAGCGCCGCCAGGTACTCTGCGTCTTCCATTCTGCGCAGGAACGCGCCCGACCCCGTCTTCACGTCCAGCACCAGGCCGTTCAGCCCTGCCGCCAGCTTCTTGCTCAAAATCGACGCGCAGATCAGCCCAGGGCTTTCCACCGTGCCGGTGCGGTCGCGCAGCGTGTACAGCACCTGGTCGGCCGGCGCCAACTCCCGCGTCTGTCCGATGATCGACGCCCCGCACTTGGCCAGCACCGCCTCGAATTCCTGGAGCGAAAGCGCGGTGCGGTAGCCGGGGATCGACTCCAGCTTATCCAGCGTGCCGCCCGTATGGCCCAGCGCCCGCCCGCTGATCATGGGCACGGCCACGCCGCAGGCCGCAGCCAGCGGCGCCACCAGAAAACTGGTTTTGTCGCCCACCCCGCCTGTCGAGTGCTTATCCACCGCCTGCTTGCCCAGCCGCGCGGGCGAAAACCGCTCCCCGGAGTCGCGCATGGCCAGCGTGAGCGCGCGAATCTCCTCGAGCGAAAGGCCCCGCAGCCAAGCCGCCATCAACCACGCCGCGAGCTGCTCGAGCGGAATAGAGCCCGAAGCCGCGCCCTCAGACAGAAACGCCATCTCGCGCGCGTCCAGCCGGCCGCCATCGCGTTTCTTCAGGATCAGATCGATGGTATGGAGTGGGGTATGGAGTGGCGCTGAAGCGGGAGTGGGAGCGGACATATCGAAACTTGGCCTCGTGCCGTTCAGTGTTGCAATCGCCGAAAACAGCAGAAGCAGTTATTCTACCCTTTCGCGCTGCGCACATCTTCGCCTGAAATCGCGCGCCCAAGAGCCGATACTGAAATGATCCGGAAGACGCCGGGCAGACCGGGCACCCCGTGTCCCTCTGGATGCATCTAACCTCCACCGGAGGGGAAAAATGAAACCTGTTCTTTCCGCCCTATGCTGCCTCGTTCTCTGTTCATTTCCCGCGTTGGCTCAGAAAAAAGCCGCGGGAGCCGCGCCGATGACCGATCAGGAATTTGTCGACTTCGTCGCCCAAACCGACATGGTGGAAGCCAATCTGGGACAGTGGGCGCAGGAAGTGGCCGCCTCCCAGGCGGTGAAAGATTACGGCCAGATGCTGGCGACCGACCACACGAACAACTATCAAAAGCTGCAGACTGTTGCGCAGCAAGCCGGCCTGACCGTGCCGACTGCGATCAACGCCGAAAACAACAAGACGACGATCGGCCCGTTTCACAGGCTGAAGGGCGCGGCATTCGATCGCAAGTATATTCACACCATGGTTGTGGGACACACCCAAGCTGTCGCTCTTTTCAAGAAGGAAGTTGACGACGCGCAGAACCCGGCGCTCAAGGTGTTCGTGCAGGATACGATTCCGGTCCTCGAGAAACATCTGGATCACGCGAAAGCAATCGAGCAGGGCAAGACTCCGCCCAACAATTAACCTGCGAAGCGGCCCGCGCAAAACCGGTGCACAACCGTTTTTCGCTATGTTGTGACCGCTGTAGCATTTTCGGAAATGGTGTAGACCAAGGCCACGATTGCCGAGTGGATTTTTCCCAAGAAAAATCCACATCCACGGTTCTCAACAGTCCACAGTATTTCTGAAAATGCCGTAACCTATAGGCGGCGGTTCGTCTAAACTGTGTAGCCATGATCCGCTTTCCTCATGGTTGGCGTCTGTGGCTGGCCGCCCTGGCGGCTCTGCCGGCGACGGCCGTGGCCGCCGCGCAGACGGCCCAAAACCCTCCCGCGCCCCCCCCGCAGAGCGCCCCGGCGCAGACGGGAGAGCCTTTACCCCTGAAGCCCGATCTCCCCGGCATACACAGAAACCACCGCCTCATCCTCAAGGACGGCTCCTACCAGAACGTGACCCAGTACGAGATCATCGGCGACCGGGTGCGCTACTACTCCCGGGATCGCGAAGACTGGGAGGAGATGCCCGTGGACCTGGTGGACTGGGACGCCACGCGCAAGTGGGAGCGCGACCATGCCGCTCCCTACTCTGGCGAGTCCTCGCCGGCCATGCAGCAAGCCGCGGAACTCGACAAGGAGGAGGCCGACGAGCGCAACGATCTGAAGGCGAGCATGCCCCAGGTGTCCCCGGGCCTGGAGCTGCCCAACCAGGATGGCGTCTTCGTCCTCGACACCTATCACGGCACGCCCGAGCTGGCTGAGCTCACCCCGGAGGACCTGAACTGGAACGCCCGCACCCGCCACGGGGTAGCCATCTTGAACCCGCGCGCGAGCCGCAATGGCGGCCTGGAACTGGAGGGCGCGCACGCCAAGGTTCACCTCCACGTCAACGATCCCTCGTTCTTTCTCTCACTTCCCGTCGAAAACAACACTGAGCCGGTCCTTTCGACGCCCTTCACCGTCAGAACTATCAGCCCCAACGCAGCCGGCCCCGGCAGCGGCGTCTCGAGCGGCGCGGCCAATAACGTTCATGGCGCCCTGTCGGCCCAGTCGCGCTTCGCCATTATCCAATTGCAAGAGCGCAACGCCGTGCGCGTCGTCGGTCCCATCCGCCTTGACCCCAACGGCACGGTCCTATCGGACTCTTGGGTCATTCCCGCCAAGGTCGAGGTCATGCCCGGCAAGCGCTGGTTGCGCGTTCAGCCCCTGCGAACCCTGCTCATCGGCGAGTACGCCCTGGTTGAGATCGTTCCTCCCGCCGAAATCAGCCCCACGATCTGGGACTTCGAGGTCAACCCCGCCACTGGCGACAATCTGAATTCCCTGGGGCCCATCCTGAACCAGCCGAACAATTATTAGGGCAACGCGCGGAATCGAAGTGCGCCACAACCCGGCTCCTTCGTCCCGCTGATCGTCCGCCCCGCGCTTCTTCACCCGGCCTGCCGGCTCCGGCCCCGGCCCCGGCTCAGGAACCACCCCAGCAGAATGGCAGCCCCCGCGGCGCTCAAAATCGCGTCCCCGCCCGGCATGGCATGGGCACCCCATCGCGCGTAGCTCCGCCCGTCGATAAACACCATGCACGCCACAGGAATATTGCCCAGCGAGTTGATGATCGCGTAGCGCGCGCTGCCGCTCTTGCCGGAGCCGCCCAGAAACTCCAGCACCACGGCCGTGAACAACGCGTAGCAAACCCCGATTGTAAACAGAAACAGCACCGTTCCCGCGAAGTAGTTCCCTGGCCGCAACGGCCCCAACCACAGCACCGCCAGCGCCGCCGCATTCACCAAGCCCGCGGTCAGGTACGCCACCGGCGCGCGCACCCGCGTTGAAATCAGCGCCGCCGAAGCCGCGCCGGCGGCCATCAGCAGCGCGCCTCCCACCCCGTTGATCCATGCCACCTGCTGGCCGTTGACACGATAATCGGCCGCCAGCCCCGGCAGCAGCGCGATCATCGCCCCGCTGCCCATCGGAAAGGTAATCGTCAACGTGTACGGAATCGCCTCCCAGCGCAGAAATGTGTCTTTGAACTCCTGCCAGATGCGCGCAAGGGTCTCCCTGGCGCTGTCCCCGCCCGGCGTGCGTTGCTCAGGCTCGGCCAGTGCGGCCAGCGAGGGCAGCGCGATCATGGCGGCCGTGATCCAGCCCAGGCTGCCGAGCGAAAGCCGATCCGCGAGCGACACCAGGACGAAAACCGCCAGCGCGCCAAAGGCCAGCGACCCGCTCTGGTAGAAGCTGCCGGCGCGCCGCCGCCGGGCCTCTCCGTGCAGCGTCCCCATCAAGCCGCCGCAGCTAGCTACGATCAACTGGCCCAGACAGGCGCTGAGGAAGATCAGCCCCACCGCCCGCGATGAGGCCAGGCTGGGGGAGTTGAATGCCGCCAGCATCGCCGCGGCTGCCGCTACAGCCGCCACCATCAGCCAGGTGCGCCGACGCATCCAAAAATCGGTCACCGGACTCCACAAGAAATAGATCGTCGTGGGCAGGCTCAGCAGCGCGATGATGCTCGCCCCCCGCGCCGGGTTCACCCCCTGCCTGCGCAGCAGATAGGAGAGCCCTCCGGAGATCACGCCGTTTGAGAGCACAGCCATGGGCGCAATCAGCAGCGCGAACAGCCACGGCCGTTCCCGTCCTCCGGCCGCAACTCCCGCCCCTGTCTCCGCTTGCCCGTCCTCGCTCATGTGCCTGAGGTTAGCATGGGCTCCAATCCTGCTTTGAAAGGGCGCGGCGGGCCGGCCGCATCAGCGGGTCGCGTGCCGGAAAGCGCGGCAAAACGCGCAGGTCTAGCCCTTGCGGGCCACCCCTGTTCAACTCAGGCTGCTGCCAGCGTCCGCTACCACCCCGCAGGCTGCGTCACGGTGCTACAATTTGGCTCAATCGGCGCGGGCAAGCGCGTTTTTTGCCGCCGCGCGGAAACCTGCCGGAGGCTCCATGACTGATTCACAACCATCGGGGCTGCGCGCCGCAGTTGGGTTGTTTCTTCTCCGCCTGCTTGTGGGCTGGGTTTTCCTCACGGAAGGCATGCAGAAGTTCCTTTTCCCCTCCGCCCTCGGCTCCGGCCGCTTCGCCAAGATCGGCATTCCCTTCCCGCAGTTCACCGGCCCCTTCGTGGGCGTGGTGGAAATCGTCTGTGGCGCTCTGCTGATCGTCGGCCTGCACACGTTCTTCATGCTCATTCCACTTTTCATTGACATCGCCACAGCCATCGCGACCACCAAGGCGCCCATGCTCCTCAAGCAGGGATTCTGGCCAGCGATGCACGAGGCGCGCACCGACTTCTGCATGTTGACCGGGCTCATCGCTATTGCGCTTCTCGGCGCGGGAAGCCTGTCGCTCGATTCCTGGCGGCGGCGCGCCGGGTTCACCTCATCATGATGGCGCCCGCACCGCGGTGAAGCCAGGCCGCGCCCATCCCCGCCCGCTTCCCGGCGCACGCAACGGTGAGCTTCCCCATGGATCTTGAGAATTCCCAAGCCTCGGTCTGGTCGCTCACCTCCGCGCAGTTGGCCAGGCAGTGCCGCCTGATCGCCGAGAATGACTCCGGCTCCATCGATCCCGCGCTCCAGGCCGAGGCCCACCGCTTATACGCCGCCTGGCAGGACGCCTTCCGACTGCCCGGCAGCGACTCCGAAACCCGCGAGCGCAAAGCCGCCCAGCAAGCCGGCCTCAGAAAGCGCACCATCGAGATACTGGTCAAGATCGCCTTGCAGCGGCCCGGCAGTCCCTGAGGCTCTCGCCTTCCGCCCGCTTCCCGAGCCGGCTCAGTCTCCGGCAGCCGGAGCCAGGCTATGGCGTCTGAGCAGAAAATACGCCAGCAGCAGCGTGGCCCCGGCGGCGCTCACCGCGGCATCGACGCCGGGCATACCCCGCGGCCCCCAGTGCGCGTAGCCGCGGCCGTCCATCCATGCCATGTACGCCACCGGCAAATTACCCAGCGAATTGATGATCGCGTAGCGCCCGCTGCCGCTCTTGCCCGACGCGCCCAAAAACTCCAGCGCCACGCCCGTGAAGAAGGCATAGCAGGCGCCGATGGTGAACAGAAACAGCGCGGCGCCGGCGAAGTAGACCTCGGGGCGCAGCGGGCCCAGGGCGAGGATCGCGAGCGTGGCCGCGTTCACCAACCCGGCCACTAGAAAGGCGATAGGCGCGCGGATGCGCAGCGGAGTGAGCGAGGCGATCAGAGCGCCGGCCGCAGTGAGCAGTGCGCCGGCCAGCCCGTTGATCCACGCCACCTCCGCCCCGCCCACGCCGTAATCGCGCGCCAGCCCCGGCAGCAGGCCGATCATGGCGCCGCTGCACATCGGAAAGGTGATCAGCAGCGTGTAGGGAACGGCGTCCCGGCGCAGAAAGGTGGCGCGTAACTCGCGCCACACGCGAACCGCGGTTACGCGCGCCGGTTCCGCGCTAAGTTTGCGCTGCGGCGGCGCGGCCAATGCGGCCAGCGCGGGCAGCGCCACCATGGCCGCCACGGTCCAGCCCAGCGCCGCCAGGCTGACCCGCGCCGCCAGCGACACCAGCAGAAAAACGGCCAGCCCGCCGAAAGCCAGCGAACCGCTCTGATAAAAGCTCCCCGCGCGGCGCCGGTTAGCGTCACTGCGCAGCGTGCCCATGATGCCGCCGCAGGCGGCCACGGTGAACCCGCCAAAGAACGCGCTCAGAAACAGCAGCGCGATCGTTCCCCGTGCGGCCAGGCTGGCGCGGTGAAAGGCGGCGAGCAAAGCCGCCGCGGCGGCCGCGGCCATCAGCATCAGCCAGGTGCGGCGCCGCATCCAGAAGTCGGTGAGCGGCCCCCACAGAAAGTAGATGGCGTGCGGCAGTGAGAGCAGAGCCACGAAGCTGGCTGCGCGCGCCGCCCCCACGCCCTCGTTGCGCAAAAGATAGGAGAGCGCGCCGTCGATCAGGCCAATGCTGAGGACCGCGTCCGGCGCAATGAGAAAGTTGAAGATCCAAGGCCGCTCGTGCGAGGCGGTTCTCAAATTGGGCATTCTCGCTCCTATGTTTGCGGCGCCTTTTCCCGGCTTCGCGGAGTGGAGATGATCTGCGGGCGTTCTGCTCATCGCCGGTCACGCCACGGCCTGCGCGCACGTTCCTCTATTCATTGATATCGCGGCAGCCACCTTGACGACCGAAGTGCCCCATGCTCCTTAAGCAGGGATTCCGGCCGGCAGCTCACGAGTTCCGCGCGGACTTCTCCATGCTGCTTGGCCTGTTTGCCATTGTCTGCCTGGGCACAAGCCCAATTTTCCCATGGACGCATTCATCGAAGAGCCAGATAGAGTTTTGCGCTGAGGGGCCCGGTAGTCCATATCGGTCACTTATGTGACCCGAGCGGGGAAACCGATAGTGACGTGCCCGCTCGAATAATGCTATTATCGAAGGATTCATCCTAAAATCGCCCCTGACCGATTGAACGCTGGAGGCGTTTGCGGTAATTGAATCTATGATTTAGGAAAGCGCGATTGGAATGACTGATTACTACGAGTTCCTTCAGATCAGCCCACATGCCAATGCGGAGACCATCCGCCGTATCTATCGGTTCCTCGCCACGCGTTATCATCCGGATAATCCGGATTCAGGTGACAAGAACAAGTTCCACATCTTAAAGACCGCCTACGACGTGCTCTCGGACCCGGAGCAGCGCGCCAAGTACGATGCCACGCGCAACGTCGAAACTCCGCCGCAGCCACCACTCTCCACGTCCATCGATTTCATGGATAACCTGGAAGGCGAGCTGAACCGCCGCCTGGCAGTTCTGGCCGTGCTCTATGCCAAGCGCCGTACCAACCCGCAAATGCCGGAGGTCACGCTGGTCGAAATCGAGCGGCGGATGGGCTTTCCCCGCGATTATTTGGATTTCACCACCTGGTATTTGGCCAGAAAGGGCTACATCAACCGCGCGGACAACTCAGATTTCACTCTCACAGTGGAAGGCGTGGACTTTGTGGAAACTCAGCAAGCGCGGCTTCCCGTCCTCAACAAGCTGCTGAGCAACGGCCAGGTTACTGCACCACCGCACCCATCGGAGCGGCGAGTCAACAAGGTCGACCGCCGCCAGGGTCTGCCCGATACCCGGCTCGTCAAGATCGAGCGGCGAGTGAACAAAGACGACCGCCGCGCGAACACCACGGACCGCCGCCAGGGTTCGCCCGATACTAGCGGCGTGAAACCAAGCCGTCGCGCCGCAGACGACGCAACCCCGCGCAGCACCTAACAACGCCGGAACGGTGATGGCCGCCAGGCGTCGAGGCGTCAGTCTCTACTCGCGCACTCCAATGCCCAGCGTCTTCATCTTGCGGTACAAATGGCTGCGCTCCAGCCCCAGCAGCTCCGCGGCGTGGCTGATGTTGTTGCGGGCTTCCTCGATCTTCTTCAAAATGTAGTCCCGCTCGTAGGCTTCGCGCGCCTGCTGCAGCGAGCTGAACTCCGCCGTCGAGCGCGCGCCTGTTCTTTGCGTCAGCGGCGGCAGGTGCTTGCGCTCGATGCGCAGGACGCGCGGATTCAGGATGAGCACCCGCTCGATCACATTCTTCAGTTCGCGCACGTTCCCCGGCCAGTGGTAGCGGGTCAGCGCCTCCAGGGCCTCTTCTCCGATCTCCATCCGCGGCCGGCCGTACTGCCTTCCGAACTCCGCCAGGAACTCCCGCGCCAGCAGGGGAATGTCCTGCTTGCGCTCCCTCAGCGGGGGCACGAAGAACGGCACCACGTTGAGCCGGTAGAACAAGTCCTCGCGGAAGTTGCCCTTGGCGATTTCCTCTTCCAGGTCCTTGTTGGTGGTCGCGATCAGCCTCACGTCCACGCGCAGCGGCTGGGTGCCGCCGACCGGCGTAAACATCTGGTCGTCCAGGGCGCTGAGCATCTTGGCCTGCGTCTTCAGGCTCATGTCGCCCACTTCGTCCAGCATCAGGGTTCCCCCGTCGGCGCGTTCCAGCGTGCCGCGCTGCTCCGGCGGCCCTCCCGGCTGCACCCCGTGGCGGTATCCGAACAGCTCCGCCTCGATGTGCGCCTCCGGGATGGCCGCGCAATTCAGCTCCACAAACACGCGCTCGCGGCGCAGGCTTTCGGCGTGAATGGCGCGCGCGATCAGCTCCTTGCCCGTCCCCGATTCGCCGTAGATCAGCACCCTCCCGTTGGTGGGCGCCATCAGGCGGATCTGCTGGCGCAGCGCCTTCACCGGCACGCTTTCGCCCGTCAGCACTGAGCTGGCGCAGAACTGCCGCTTGAACTCCAGGTTTTCCGCGCGCAGCCGCCGCGCTTCCACCGCGTTCTTCAGCACGATCAGCGTCCGCTCCAGCGAGAGCGGCTTCTCCAGAAAGTCGTATGCACCCAGCTTGGTGGCCTTCACGGCGGTCTCGATAGTCCCGTGGCCGCTGATGATCACCACCTCCGGCCGGGTCTCCACGGCCATTTCGCGCACCTTGGCCAGCACGCTCAGGCCGTCGCGATCCGGCAGCCAGATGTCCAACAGAACCACGTCGAAGGGCGCGTCCGCGAGCAGCGCCGTGGCCTCGGCCGCGGTGGCCGCCCCGGCCACGCCGTATCCCTCCTCGCGCAGAATCTCTTCGAGCGAGCTTCTGATCTCCGCCTCGTCGTCCACCACCAGAATGTGATTCATGAGGGCGGTCCCTTCGGCGCCCTCACGGCGCCGCCCGCAGCCGCGCCCGCGCCCACCGCCGCTGCCGACGACGAGCCCGGCTCCATCAGCGGCAGGCGCAGCAGGAACCGCGCTCCCTTAGGGCTATTCGACTCCGCCCGGATCGACCCTCCATGCTCCTGCGCGATCTTGGCCGCGATGGCCAGCCCCAGTCCGGTCCCCCGATGCTTGGTCGAGTAAAAGGGCAAGAACAGCCGCTCCCGGATCTCGTCGGTCAATCCGTACCCAGTGTCGGAGACCGCGACCTCGACCGCCGCGCTGTCCTCGCTGAGTGCGGTGCGAATCCCCAGCACGCGCAGCAGGCTGCCCTGCATGGCCTCGGCCGCATTGTCGATCAGGTTGGCCAGCGCCCGCCGGATCGCGTCCGGATCGGCCAGCACCGCGGGCAGGTCCGGCTCCAGGTCGCGCTCCACCGTAATCCCCTCCAGCCGCCCCGCAAACAGCCCCAGCGCCTCCTCGGCCACCTGGTTCATGCAGCAGGCCCGCGGCTGCGGCGCCGGAAACTGCGCCAGCGCTGAAAATTGGTCCACCAACGACCGCAGCGTCCCCACGCACCTCAGGATCACTTCGCTGCACTTGCGGATCACACTCGCCGACTCCGCCTGCCCCCGGTCCAGCTGCTTGCCGATCCGCTCCGCCGACAGTGCGATCGGCGTCAGCGGGTTCTTGATCTCGTGCGCCACCCGCTGCGCTACCTCTTTCCAGGCCAACTGCCGCTGCGCCCGCAGCAGCTCGCTGGTGTCTTCCACCACCAGCACCGTTCCCGTTTTGCCGCGCGCCAGCTCCAGCCGCGCGCTGGTGATGGCCAGGTGCATGGTCCGGCCCCCGGCGCGCAACTCAATCTCAATCGACGCTGCGCCCATCCGCTGTCCACGCCGGATCACGTCTGCCAGCTCCTCCGCGTACTCCGCGGGCGCCAGGGTCTCCATCCTCTCTCCGGTCAGGTCCGCGTCCCCGCGCCGTCCCATCAGCGCCGCGAACGCCCTGTTCGCCTGTAGCACTACTCCCGCCCCGTCCAGCGTCACCACTCCGCTGGGAATGGTCTCCAGTATTGTCTCCAACTCCCGCCGCCGCTCTTCAATCGACTGGTTGGCAGCCGTCAGTTGCGCTTGCGAGCTCCCCGCCAACTGCCGGCTAGCCTCCAGATCCGCGGCCATGTGGTTGAAGCTTTGCACCAGCTCCGCCATCTCCCCGCTGGTGATGGCCCCCACCCGCTGCTCGTACTTGCCTGCGGCAATCTCGCCCATGGCGTTGGCCAGCGCCTCCACCGGCCGCGTGATCTGCTTGGACAGAAACATGGCCAGCCACACGCTGGCGAAGAAAATGAACACCGTGATCAGCAACAGCATCAGGAAGAAGGTGATGTGAATGTCGTGACGCGACCGGAACAGTTGCCAATACTCCTCCACCCCCGCGCGGATGCGCGCCGTGGTCTGGCTCAGTCCCTGGGGCATGGGCAGCGCCGCCACCACCGTCTTGCCCGAAGCCGTGCTTGCCAGGCCCAGCGCATAATCCTGCCCGGCTACTTCCACCAGCGGGTTATCCGTGCGCCGCGCCGCAGCCAGGAGCACCTCGGTCAGCGGCCCCTCGAGCGGGGCCCCGGTGCGCTCCCCCTCGTCCAGCCAGTAAATCACGCTCGCCTGGCTCGCCGCCGCCGGGGCCTGAAAGCTGGCCAGCACGCGGGCGTTCTTCCCGAAAACCACCAGAAAACCGCCTTGCAACGTAATGCGGCGCGAGTCGAGCGCTGCTTGAAGAGCCGGCAAGCCGCGGTCCGCCGCGCCGCTTTCCTTTATCGCCTCCGCCTCGCCCCGTGCATTGCTGGCTACATATTGCACCAGCTCCCGCACCACGCTCTGCGAATCGTTGTGCAGCTCCGAGGTGTTGGGCGAAAACCACCGGTCGATGGTCCGGTTCATCAGCAAAAAGCTGAACAGAAACATAAACGCCGCCGGCATCAGCGCGATCAGCGCCGCCCCCGCCACCATGCGCGTCCTCAGCCGCGCCCCCAGCGCGCTGCCGGCCTGCCCCGCGTAGAGCTTAAAAATGTTGCGCAGCAGCAGCGTGAGCACCACGATGAAGAGCAGAAACACCACCACGATCAGCCCGGTAAACGCCAGCGTCGCGCCCGAGCTGCCGGGATTGAGGAAGCTCACATTGGAGGTGTTAAAGGCCTGCAAGGCCCCCAGCAGAGCAAAGAAGAGCAACACCCCACCCGCCAGCAGAGCCACCAACCGCTGCCGGGATGTGCCGCCGAAACGCATGGGCCGATTATAGAGCGGTTCCAGAGCGCATGTGCCGATTTGAGGTTTGTGTCCGCCGCGGCGGATGGCATTTACTTCCACCCCAGCGAGCATCCGCCGCGGGGGACGCTCGCCGGGGACCCCGGTTAAGGGAAATGCCACCCGGCCCGCCGCGGCGGGCCTCCTGGGTACAGCAACTCTGGAGCCGCCGTAGTTCCGCCCGCATTCGCCGGCCATCGTGGCGCTGTAACCGCGCCGCGTGCGCTTCCGCAACTCGCCGCTCGCCAAACCGCTTCCCGCTTTTCCTCACCGCTCCCGCCGCCGGTCACCATTTACACTGGGGATTCGCTGTTGGTTTCTTTAAAGGAGCTGGCCCCCTATGCCCTATCCCTCCCAATATCGCTACACCCGCGAACACGAATGGATCGCCGTCGATGGCGCCATCGGGACGGTCGGCATCACCGACTACGCGCAAAGCTCGCTCGGCGACATCGTTTATGTTGACCTGCCCAAGGCCGGTGACGCCGTCACCGCCGGCGCGACCTTCGGCTCCGTCGAGAGCGTCAAAGCCGTCAGCGATCTCTTCTCGCCGGTCAGCGGCAAGGTGACGGCCGTCAACGAAGAGCTAAAAACCGCCCCCGACAAGATCAACGAGGACCCTCACGGCGCATGGATCATCAAGGTCGAGCTCTCCAACCCATCCGAACTCGACTCCCTCCTGGATGCCGCCGCCTACGAGGCCTTCATCGCCGAGGAGACGGAAGGCTGAAAGAAGCAGGGACTAGAGACTAGGGACTAAGGACTAAGAGCTTGGGAACTGGAAGGTGAGGAGTAAGTCATGGGCGAATCGTTCAGGAATCTCGCCGTTTGGCAACGTGCTATCGAGCTAACACTGGCAATCTACAAACTCACTTCGTCTTTTCCGGATTCGGAGCGATTTGGCCTAACAAGCCAGTTGCGCAGGGCATCTGTTTCCGTCGCAAGTAACATCGCGGAGGGCTATGGTAGATCGACCAGGGGTGAGTATGTCCAGTTCTTGGGGAATGCCCGTGGCTCGATCTCGGAGGTGGAAACGCAGCTAGTGATCGCGAGAGCGCTAGGTTTTGAATCGAAGCAGTCACTCGACACGGCGGAGGCTCTGTGTAATGAAGTGGGTCGCATGCTACGGGCGATGATGAAGTCCTTGCGGCCGAAGTCCCTAGTCCCTAGTCCCTAGTCCCTAGTCCCTAGTCCCTAGTCCCTTTTTGGAAGGCCCTCATCAGCTATGCGTTATTTACCCAAATCCGACGCCGAACGGCGCCAGATGCTGGCCGAAATCGGCGCCGGCTCCATCGACGATCTCTTCGCCTCGATCCCCGCCGAGTACCGCCTCAACCGCGACGTCGACGTACCCCGCCAGCAGGCCGAGAGCGAGATCGTCGCCTACTTCAGCGCCGCTGGGGCCAAAAACTCCACCTCGCACGCCAGCTTTCTGGGCGCCGGCGCCTATCGCCACTACCGCCCCGTCATCATTGACTCCCTCGTCCAGCGCGGCGAGTTCCTCACCAGCTACACGCCCTACCAGGCCGAGATCAGCCAAGGCACCCTCCAGGCCATCTTCGAGTTCCAGACCATGATCGCCGAGCTGACCGGCATGGATGTGGCCAACGCCAGCATGTACGACGGCTCGACCGCCGTGGCCGAGGCGGTCATGATGGCCACGCGGGTCAGCGGCCGCCATAAGGCCGCTGTCGCCCGGACCGTCCATCCCGAGTACCGCGAAGTCCTGGCCACCTACGCCAGGCACCAGGGCCTTCCCTCCACGCTCGTTGTCTACGACGCCGAAACCGGCGGCGTCGATCTCTCTGCCCTGGAAGCCGAGGTGACCGAGGAAACGGCCTGCGTCCTGGTGCAGAGCCCTAACTTCTTCGGCGTCATCGAAGACATTCCGGCCATCGCCCAAATCGCTCACGCCAAGGGCGCGCTGCTCATCGTGTCGATTTCCGAGGCGGTCTCGCTGGGCATCGTCCGCCCGCCCGCCGAGGCCGACATCGTGGCCATGGAGGCCCAGTCCTTCGGCGTCGCCCTCACCTACGGAGGCCCTTACTGCGGCGTCATCGGCGCCAAGGAGCAGTACGTGCGCCAGCTGCCCGGCCGCCTTGTGGGCCAGACCGTGGACGGGGCAGGGAATCGCGGTTTCGTGCTCACCCTGGCCACGCGCGAGCAACACATCCGCCGCGAAAAAGCCACCTCCAACATCTGCACCAACCAGGCCCTCGTCGCCCTCATGGCCACCATCTTCATGGCCGTGTATGGCAAAGAAGGCATCCGCGAGCTTGCCGAGCATAATCTCGCCAAAGCCGACTACGCGGCGAAGACGCTCAGCGGCCAGCCGGGCGCAAAGCTGCGCTTCACGGGCGCGCCCCGCTTCCACGAATTTGTTCTTGAGACCTCGGAAGCTCCTGCGCAATGGAACCCACGACTCCTCGAGAACAAGATCGTCGGCGGCATCGAACTCAGCCGCTGGTACCCGGAATTGAAAAACTGCACGCTCTGGTGCGCCACGGAAGTTGTGACCCGCGAGCAGATCGACGCCGCGGCCAAAGTGCTGGCCGCCAAACAGGTGGAGGCGCGATGAGCGAGCTAACGGCAGGTCATGAGGAGCGATTGCCCAAAGTCGCAAACCTCTTGCGCAATCACTGGGAAGGAAAAGAGGACTGGGGTGAAATTTCCAAGTATCCTGGGCAAGTTTGCCCAAAGAGAGCGGCAAACACCTTCTTGCTTTGTTGCCTCCTCGACTATCAAATTAAGGGGGGCAGAGCGTGGGAGAACGGAGAGCGCCTTGTACGCGAACTTAGAGATCCGGAGGATAAACTCCGAGATCCCGAGGATATTTGGGCTACTATAACCGCCTTTAGCGAAAAAGCGTGGGAATCGAAGTTTAAGGAATTAGGCTTGCATCGTTACCCCGCTGCCCATAAACGATTGTGGCGGATCGGCAGAGAAATTTGCTCTTACTTTGACGGCGACGCAAGCAAGATTTGGCAAAACAGCAGCGCATTCGATGTTTTATGCAGACTCAATTACATCGGGGCAGGCGAACAAATCTCCAGAATGATTGTCGGGGCGCTGCGCGATGTGGGACAAATCCAGGTCCAAGGCAAAGGCGACGTGAAAGCTGACGTTCATGTTTGCCGCGTAATTGGGCGAGTATTTTTCGGTGCACAGGCGTCACCCGAAACCGCTACTGAAGTCACACGCCAGCTTAACCCAGACGATCCTTGGCAGATGGATCGCACATTGTGGACTGTAGGCAGCGCCTTTTGCCATGCTACGAAGACAGATTGCCCGCATTGCTTTCTTTCAACGGAATGTATGCACGCACAAACACAGAGTAGTTAAGAGGCTCAAAAATGGCGACTGGCTCTGAACCCTCCGCTCCCCACACCACCGGCAAAGTCCGTCCCCACCCGACGCAGAACGAAGCCCTGCTCTTCGAGAAGTCCTCGCCGGGCAAGCGCGCCTACAAGCTGCCACCGCTCGACGTGCCTCCTGTGAATGCCGCCGAACTACTGCGAGAGGCCTGTCGCACGCAGTGCGCCGAACTTCCTGAGCTGAGCGAAATCGAGATCATCCGCCACTTCACGCGCCTCTCCACCTGGAACTATGCCATCGATCTCGGCATGTACCCCCTCGGCTCCTGCACCATGAAGTACAACCCACGCGTCAACGAGTTCGTCTCCCGCATCGAGGGCCTCGCCGAGGCGCATCCCTACCGTCCCGAATCCCACGCCCAGGGCGTCCTCGAAGTCATCGACCTGCTTGAGCGCTGCCTCATCGAAATAACCGGCATGGACGCCATCACCCTCCAGCCTGCCGCCGGCGCTCATGGCGAGTTCACCGGCATTTTGCTCACCCGCGCGTGGCACGAGTCGCAGGGCAATCCCCGCCGCAAAGTTCTCATTCCCGACTCGGCCCACGGCACCAACCCCGCCACCGCGGCTATCTGCGGCTACGCGGTCGAGAACATCCGCTCCAACTCCGAGGGCCGCATCGATCTCGAAGCCCTGGCCCGCCAGGTGAGTGAAGAAACCGCCGCGCTCATGCTCACCAACCCCTCCACGCTGGGCGTCTTCGAGAGCCAGATTCACAAAATCGCCGACATTCTCCACGCCAAAGGCGCGCTGCTCTACATGGACGGCGCCAACATGAACGCCCTGGTCGGCAAAGTCCGCCCCGGCGACTTCGGCGTGGACGTGATGCACCTGAACCTGCACAAGACATTCTCCACGCCCCACGGCGGCGGCGGGCCCGGCTCAGGCCCCGTAGCGTGCAAAGCGTTTCTGGAACCCTTTCTGCCCATCCCGGTGCTCGTCCGAGACGAGAACGGTGAGAAGAACTGCCCGGATGCTGAAGATTGGGAGGACACCAATGCGGAGCCGGGCGCCGACGGCTGCCCGCCGCTTTTTCGCGCGCCGATCATCGATCCTGTGACCGGTAAGCGCGTCGGCGACACGAATCCAATGCCGCTGCATTCGCCGGGCGGCACGCTCCACTGGGACTACAACCGTCCGCGCTCCGTCGGCCGCGTCCGCGCCTTCTACGGCAACACCGGCATGTTCATCCGCGCCCTAGCCTACATCCTGGCCAACGGTCCGGATGGATTGAGGCAGACCACTGAGGACGCCGTCCTCAACGCCAACTACATCCGCAAAAAGCTCCAGGACCTCTACGACCTGCCCTACTCCACCCCCTCCATGCACGAGGTCGTCTTCAGTGACAAGCGCCAGGCCGCCCATGGCGTCAAAACCGGCGACATCGCCAAGCGCCTCATCGACTACGGCTTCCATCCCTACACCGTCAGCTTTCCCCTCATCGTTCATGGCGCGCTCATGATCGAGCCCACGGAGAGTGAGTCGGTGGAAGAGCTCGATCTATTCATCGAGGCCATGCGGTCGATCGCCCGCGAAGCCGAAGAGACGCCGGACCTGGTCAAAAGCGCGCCCCACTCCACGCGCGTCTCGCGCCTCGACGAGGTGCAGGCCGCCCGCAAGCCCATCCTCCGCTGGCGGCGGGCAAAATAGGCGGCCGGCCCCGAAACGCTCCCGCAGCCCAGGAACCGGAGTCGCGAGCAGCGTCAACAAGCGTGGCATGGCTCCATGGGACTGCCCTTCGGCGGCACGTGAAAGCGAGGCGCGCAAGGCCTCTCGATAGCTGGAAGAAGGCGTTTGCTAAGATGACGCGCACGAGTAAGCCGCAAATATCCCTTTCCGTCCACGCCCTCCTCGGGCCCGAAGTTATGAGGTAACATGGGCGAAAGCGTCTTCTCAACCAGCCCGCTTGAGGGTCAAAATGCCGAAATCGGTGCAGCGAAGCAGGAAGAATCGCGCGACACTCGACATCCGCGCTGTGGCCGCAAGAGCGAATGTCTCGATTGCAACAGTGTCAAGAACCATCAACCGGGTCCCAACCGTGAACGCCAAGATGGCCAAGCGTGTTTGGGCCGCGATCAATGAGCTGGGTTACGTCCCCGACACGCAGGCTCGCGCCCTGGGGTCCGGCCGCAGCGGAATGATCGGCTTGGTGGTGTCAGAAATCACGAACCCGTTCTTTCCCGAGCTAATCCAGGGCTTCGAGGATGCGGCCATCGACAGCGGATACGAGATTCTGATCAGTTCGACGAACTACGATCCCGAACGGATGGAAGTCTGCATCCGGCGTCTGTTGCAGCGCAAGGCGGAAGGGGTGGCCATCCTGACCTTCGGCATTGAGCAGCCGTTATTTGAAAAGCTGGCCGATAGGAACATCCCTCTGGTGTTTGTGGATGTTGGCCCCGACCGGCCCGGTGTAAGCGTTTTGAAGATTGATTACGGGCACGGCATACGGCAGGGTGTTCAGCATCTGGCCGCCCTCGGACACAGGAACATCGGCTTCATATCGGGCCCCCTGACACTGCATTCGGCGCAATCCAGATTGGCGGCCTTTTTGAAGGCTCTTGACGAATGCGGAATCGAGGCAAGGCCGGAGTGGCAAATCGAGGGCGATCATACATTCGAGGGAGGAATCCGCGGCATGGAGCGGCTTCTGGACGGCCCGGTCCGGCCCTCCGCGGTGATGTGCTCGAACGATGTGACGGCGCTGGGCGTACTGCACAAAGCATACCGCGTGGGATTGCGAGTCCCCGATGACATCTCGGTCATTGGCTTCGACAATATACAGATGGCGAAGGTGATGATACCGCCTCTGACGTCGATTCAGATGTCTCCGATCGATATCGCCAATGCCGCCGTGAAGGCTCTAAAGGAACACATCGAAGGAAATAATCTGCACCGTGAATATAAGGTGGATACACACCTGGTTGTCCGTGAATCTACGACTTTCCCGCCTGGCGCCATGGATGACTTAAGGTCTTCACGGCGCGGTGAGCGCAGCCTGCCCTCCGTTTCCGCCAAAGGATGACCCCTTACCCCGCGGCCGCCGGGCGGAGAGCCGCTATAGGGCTTTCATGGCTCCGCGCAGGCGCTGTTCGGCTTCAGCGCTCCAGTAGCCGCAGTCCAGCTCAAAAAAGACCGAAGTATAGGGAATGGTCATCGCCGTCTTGACGATCAGGACACGAAAGACCTGCGCCGCCTGGTCAAGTTTGGCGATGATCTGCTCGTGGGGGAGCGGGCGGACGGCGGGGCCGAGGAGCGCTTCGAGTTTGGCCCGGTAGCCGAGGACTCCAGGGGCGTCGCGCTCGGGGATGGAGGCGAGTTCCTGGTCCACATATATGTTGGCGCGGAGATGAGCGGACCTGGAGATGGCGCGGAGGACCTTGCGCACCGCTTCAAGCTGGCTGCCGCCGGCGAAGACGGTTTCAATGCCGGGCTTGGATTGCGCGGGATAGGCGGAGTCGGCGACCACGATCCAGTTGCGATGGCCGAACAAGGGCAACAGCTCGGCGAAGCGAAGTTCCCAGGCGGATGCGGAGGATTTTTTCTGAATGGGCATGGGGCTTCTCCCTGAGGCGAGGTTAGATCAGCTCTTCGTCGGCGTAGACGGCCACCTTGCCGCACTTGCCGGAGGCCATCAGCGCGTAGGCTTCGCCGGCGCGCTCCAGCGGGAAGCGATGGGTGATGATGGCGGCGGGGTGCAGGTTCCAGCGCACCAGACGCTCGACCAACTCCTCCATGAGCCAGATGGAAGTAACCCAGGAGCCGTAGACGGTTTTCTGATCGTGAATCATGTCGGGCGAGGGGTTGATGGTGACCGTGCCGCCCTCGCCGATGAAGACGATACGGCCCCACTTGCGCGCGGCGCGGATGGCCGTGGCGCGGGCGGCGTCGTTGGCGGAGCAATCGACGGCGCGCTCGACGCCGTGGCCGCCGGTGAGCGCTTTAACTGCGGCCACGTTGTCCGGGCCGGCGGCGAGCACTGCGTCGCAGAGGCCGAGATCGCGGGCGAGCTGCATGCGCTCGGGGATGACGTCAATGCCAATGATCTTTGGCGCGCCCAGTTTGCGCGAGAGCGCGGCAGCGGCCAGGCCGACGGGGCCGAGGCCGGTGATGAGCACGGCGTGGTCGCCGTTGACGCCGATTTTTTCCAGGCCCTCGTAGACGGTGCCGAAGCCGCAGGCCACCTGCGCGCCGTCAGCGTAGGAGAGCTCATCGGGCAGCGCAACGAGGTCTTTCTCTTCGGCGATCATGTACCCGGCCATGCCGCCGTCGCGCTGCCAGCCGTAGGCGCGGCGGTATTTCTCGCTGGTGCAGGAGATCATGTAGCCGCGGCGACAATCGTTGCACACGCCGCAGCCGGAGATGTGGTAGACGATCACGCGGTCGCCGGTTTTGAAGCGGCGGCAGCCGGGGCCGGCGGCCACGATTTGGCCGCTGGGCTCATGGCCGGCGATGACCCCCTGGTAGCCTTCAGGGCCTTTGCCGAGGTGCTGGTGATAGATGGCACGAATGTCGGAGCCGCAGATGGTGGAGGCCTTGACGCGCAGCAGGACTTCGCCGTGGCCGGGCGTGGGCACGGGCACGGTACGCAGTTCAACGGTGGAATTGCCGGGCAGGAAGGCCGCGGTCATGGTGGCATTCATAGTTTCGTTCTCCAGTTTTCAGCCTGAAGCCAGTAGCCAGTAGCCAGTAGCCGGTAGCCAGCAGCCAGTAGCACGTAGCTCTTAGCTCTTAACCTGCAATCTCTCCCGGCAGAAATCCGCAGAGCTTGATTCTCGCGAGAGAGAGCTACCGGCTACAAGCTACCGGCCGGCCTTTACGGTGGTGTGATCTCCCCGTTCATGTCCCAGAGATCCTCCCAGTTTTGGTCTTCCTTCCATAAGAAGACCTGGCCCTTGACGAGCCGGCAGTTGCGATCGATGGCGGCAATCTGGCGCATCTCGTCGCCGCTGAGCGGCGCGCTGAGGACGCCTTCGAGGTTGGCGCGGTAGTGGTGGACGGAAAAGGGAATGGGAATCTGCCCGCGCTGCACGGCCCACTTAACGCAGACCACAGCGGGATGAATCCCGTGGCGCGCGGCGATGCTCAAGATGACCGGGTCTTGGGTAGGCGCGGTGTCCGCGGGCGTGCGGTCGCGCTCCGGGCGGCCGGGCGAGCCGATGGGGCAATAGCCGACGGGCTGGATGCCGTTTTCGACGGCGAAGCGGAATAGCTCCGGCTGCTGGAAGTGGGGGTGCAGCTCCATTTCATGGACGGCCGGCTTGATGCGGGCATCGAGGAGCAGCAGCTTGAGCTTGGGGATGGTCATGTTGGACGCGCCGATGTTCCGCGCCAGGCCCATCTCGACCAGCGCTTCCATCTGCCGCCAGGTCTTCATGTAGTTTTCGTGGATGTAGGGCTGGGCATCGGCGCTGCGCGCGGTGACGTCGCAGCCGGGCGGATGGAAGTTGGGAAACGGCCAGTGGACGAGGTAGAGGTCGAGGTAATCGAGGCGCAGGTCAGCGAGCGATTGGCGGCAGGAGGCGAGGACCTCGCCGTGCTTGTCGTTCCAGAGCTTGGATGTGATCCAGAGATCCTCGCGCCGCACGCCGGATTTCATGACGGCCTCGAGAGCGGCTCCAATTTCGCGTTCGTTGCCGTAGACCGAGGCGCAGTCAAAGTGCCGGTAGCCGGCAGCCGCAGCGCCCTGAACGGCTGCGGCAACCTCGGCGGCGGAAACGTGGTCGGAGCCGAAGGTGCCGAGGCCGATGGCGGGCATCAGCGCGCCGGAGTTGAGTTTTCGCCTGGGGATCGCCGCCAGGGCGGCGGGGACTGAAGGGAATTCGGCTGCCTGGCTCATTCCGTCTCTACACCCCAGAGCTTTGATGCAATCTGCGAACAGCACAGAATACGCTTTCCGGCCTCGCGGCCGTCAAATCGGCGCCGGCCTGATTTCCGTCTGGGATGGGTTGGGCGATTTTCACCGGAGTTATTGATTCCTGCAAGAGAAATGACCTTGCACCGTCCCTGCGGGACTCCGTAGCGAGGTTGTGGAATCTCGTTTCCCCACGCTGAAGCGAGGGGCTAACAGACACTGCGCCTCCGGCGCGATGGACAGGACATTACTTATGCTGTTTTCGGTAGCCGGAGGTTTTTAAGTTATTCTGCTTCACCCTCCTGGTAGAGATAGCCTTTCGCCACCTCGATAAAGCCGGCGACGGCCGCTGCCTTCCAGGCGTCGCTTTTTCCTAACTCTTTGGCTAAGAGGTTGGCCGCCATAGGCGCTGCCTCGATGGCGGCGCGGGCGTCCAGGAACAAGGCGCGGGTGCGCCGGGCGAGGACATCCTCGACGGTGCGCGCCATCTCACAGCGCGCCGCCCACAGCACGTCGCGGAGTTTGTAAGGCAGGCGGGGATGAAGCGGCGCATCGAGGGCGGGCTCTGCAGCGGAAAGCGCCTGCAGCAGGGGCAGGTCGGCGCCGTAGACCCGTTCCCATTCGGACGCGGACTGATCCGCATCCAGCGTCCAGCCATGCAGCTTCATCTCCAGAGTTCGCGACTGCCGGCTGGGAAGCGAAGCGATCTTGGATGCGCGATCCATCGCATCCTGCCCCATACGCCGGTAGGTGGTCCATTTTCCCCCAGTGACGGTAATCAGGCCGGATGGCGAGACCAGGATGGAATGATCCCGCGACAACCGCGAGGTGCGGATGCCGGCCTTCCGCACCAGGGGCCGCAAGCCCGACCAAACGCTGAGGATCTCCCCGGGGCCCGGCCTGCGATCGAAGTAACGCACGATGTGGTCGAGGAGGAATTTTTTCTCGGAGGCCATCGCCCGCGGCTCGGCGGATACGCGATCGACGGGCTCATCGGTGGTCCCGACGATGGTTGCGCCGTGCCAGGGAATCGCGAACAGCACACGGCCGTCGGCTGTATTGGGGATCATCAGGGCGGCTTGGGCAGGCAAAAAGGAATGCGGCAAAACCAAATGCGTTCCCTGGCTGACCGCGAGCAGGGAGGGATGGGTGCGGCCGTCAAGGGCAATGGTCTCCTCGGCTTGAACTCCGCAGGCGTTGATGACGATTTTGGCTTGCAGATCGAAGACCGCGCCGTTTTCGCAATCCCGCGCCTTGACGCCGATGATCTTGCCTTGGCGTTCGAGGAGCTGGACGGCTTCTACATAGTTGATGGCCGCGCCGCCAAGGTCCTGGAAGGTGCGTAAGAGCGCAATCGCATAGCGGGCATCGTCAAATTGGCCGTCGTGATAGAGGACGCCGCCGCGCAAGCGGTTCTCATGCAGCCCTGGAAGCATTTCCAGAGTCTGCCGGCGGGAAAGCATCTCCGAGGGCCCCAGCGACAGCCTGCCCGACAGCCACTCATACACTTTGAGGCCGAGGCCATAGTAGGGAAGCGCAGAATAGCTGTAGGCGGGAACGATGAAAGGAAGATTGTGAACCAGATGGGGCGCGTTCCTGAGCATGTGGCCGCGCTCGCGCAGAGCATCGAGGACAAGAGTGAGGTTGAGCTGCTGAAGATAGCGGACGCCGCCGTGCACCAGCTTGGTGCTGCGGCTTGAAGTTCCCTTGGTAAAGTCAAAGCGCTCGATGAGCAGAGTCCGGCAGTCCCTGCGAAGCGGCCTCGACCGCAGCGCCCAGGCCGGTGGCGCCGCCGCCAATCACCAGCACATCCCATGGGCTTGTTTCCTGGCCCAGCTGGTGCAGAATTTCTTCTCTCGTTGTCAAATTGAAGCCCAGCATATTGCAGGAACCGGCCCGCCCCTGACCTCTGCTTCTACGCCCCCACCAGCGGCCCGTACAAATCCGGGCGCCGGTCGCGGTAGAACTGCCATGTCCGCCGCACCTCGGCGATCTCATCCAGGTTCAGGTCCGCGGTCAGCACCTCGTCTTTGTCCCGCGAGGCCTGGGCGATGATCTGTCCGCGCGGATTGCAAAAGTAGCTCGACCCGTAAAACTCCCCTATGTTCCACGGCGCTTCCGTTCCCACGCGGTTGATGGCCGCGATAAAGTACCCGTTGGCCGCCGCGTGCGCCGGCTGTTCCAGCTTCCACAGGTACTCGCTCAGCCCCGCCACCGTCGCCGACGGGTTAAAGACGATCTCCGCCCCCGCCAGTCCCAGGCACCGCGCTCCCTCCGGAAAGTGCCGGTCGTAGCAGATATACACTCCGATCTTCGCGAACCCCATATCGAACACCGGGTAGCCCAAATTCCCCGGCCGGAAGTAGAACTTCTCCCAGAACCCTGGCGCCACGTGCGGGATGTGCGTCTTGCGGTACTTGCCCATATACGTTCCGTCGTTCGCGATCACCGCCGCGGTGTTATAGAACACCCCTTCCTGCTCCACCTCGTACACCGGTACGATCATGGCCATCTTCAGCTCTTTGGCCAGCGCCCGCATCCGGCTCACCGTGGGCCCGTCCGGCACCGGCTCCGTCATCTCGTACCACTTCACCTCCTGCTCCGCGCAGAAGTACGGGCCGTTGAAGATCTCCTGCAAACACGCGATCTGCGCGCCCGCCCGCGCCGCCTCTTTCACCAGCCTCACGTGCTTCTCCACCATGGCCTGCTTCTGCACGTCCAGCGGCTCTGTAGCCGGAACCGCGTTCGACGCCTGAATAATCGCGCACCGCACCACTCGCGCCATCTCGTACTCCTCCCGAAAAAATTATATGTGCCGCCCGGTTGACCCTAAAGCGAGCCGCATCCATGGGGTTTTCAAAAGGCATGGCGGCGACCATGCCCAAAGGGCAACCTCCGGCCCTGAGGAAACCCACCTTTTTTCCCATTTCAAACGATCTCTTCTGCGATTTCCTTCCCGAACCAACTAGACGGCAAGCAGCTGTGGCTGATAACCCGTTTCCTCCTCGATAGAGACCGGATCGCCGCGGAGAACGGCACCGTATAACTGCTTCATTCTCGCAACTGGAAGCCCATTGGGCGCGAACCGGAGCACAGAGGCGGCAACGTAGTCGCGATTCTGTTCGAAGGCAAGCCATCGACGTCCCTCCGCTTCTGCCACCATGCCCGTCGTGTTGGAGCCGGCAAATATATCCACGACCAAGTCCCCAGGATTGGTCAGCATGCGAATGAAAAACTCAGGTAACTTGGAAGGGAAGCGTGCCGGATGCCCCTTAATTCCTACCTCTTTGCATGCTCCCAGATAGACGCCGTTGCTTTCAGAATTTGAAATCTGCAGCAGGTTGGAGGGGATCGCCCCACCGTTATTGGTTGCGAAGGCAAGTCCAATATTGTGGCCGGAAGGCCGCTGCTTAGGCGTGTAAAAGGCAGCAGGGTCTTCAAGCAGCTTTTTCATGCGCGGGCTGTATTCGGTCAATACATTGGAAACATTTGCCTTGGGCCATTCTGAGCGCGAAAACCACCAGAGCGTGTTGACGGTATCCTTTGCCCGCAATTTGCGCTTGTTGACCCATTCGATCGGGCTCGGCAGTTTGGACGGATTGTGCCAGAAAAACTCCTGCGCCAGGTGAAAGCCCAGTTCGTCGCAAAACCTCAGAAGAACCCGAAACTGATAGAGGCTGCGTACCGGAATGCCCTTTTGGTAGGCCCCGCCGAGATCCAGCACGAAGCTGCCGTCCTCTCGCAATTTCAGGTAGATTAGCCGACCAAATTCCAGCAGCCAATCTACATACTCCGCCTGATCGTGATTGCCATACTCCTTTTGCCGTTGAAGAGCAAAAGGAGGACTGGTGATAACCAGATTGACCGAACCATCGGGCAAATCCGTAAGCAAACTCATCGCGTCGCCAACGTAGGCGGCACCGAGTTGGGTCGAATAGGCTGGATTCGTGGAGATGAGGGTAGCCGACATCGTCACCTCATACAGCCTATAGGCTGTAGATAAAAGGTTAGCACAAGGCTGAGCATGGAACGTAATGAAGCCTGCCAGACCTCAGATTACCGCTCGCGCAAGGTTTGCAGTCAACCTCCGAAAGGCTCGTCTGGCAAGAGGCCTTTCCCAGGAAGAACTCGCTGCCAAAGCGGGACTTCATCGTAATTACGTAGGCAGCGTTGAGCGGAATGAGAAAAATATCTCGATCGATGCAATGGAACGTCTGGCTACTGCTCTCAGAGCGGACGTGGTAGACCTATTGACAAGGGCTGAAGTATGAAGCCCCATCCGGACCGTGCAAAGCTGAGGGCTCTGCTGCCTTGCATACGCAAGCTCCAGAAACTGGCATCGGCGCACGGAATCGACGACGTCTTCCAAGACAATGGCGGCAAAATTCTCCAAATCCTGCTCTACACGGGCCTGACAATTCTTCCAGGACGCGAGGGAAACGACGCCCGCGACGAGACTGGCCGGGAGTTTGAACTGAAGTCAGTCACCATTCATCTCACTCAGAGCTTTTCAACCCACCACCACATGAATCCCCACATCATTGGAAAATATAGACAAGTAGATTGGGTGTTTGCCGTTTACGACGGAATTGAACTGATCGAAATCTATCTTCTGACGCCCGCACAAATTGAGCCCTATTTCACCAGATGGGCCAAGAAGTGGGCCGACGATGGCAACAAGGACATCAACAACCCCAAGATTCCTCTAAAATTTGTGCGCGAAACGGGCAAGCTCGTCTACGCTGCCAGCAACCCGGTCTGAAAAACGCCTACCGCCAGTCGTCGCGGGCGTTGGCCAGGCCCTGGTTCATGACGGCATCGAAGCCGTCGCTCTTCTTGATGAAGATCTCGCTGAAGTGACGATCCTGGCGGAGGAGGATGGCCTGGAGGCGCACCAATTCAAGCAGGGCCAGGAACATGGCGATCAAAGCCTGCTCGGAGCGGGTATGGCTGAGGAGGCGGCGGAGGGCCACGGGCTTGTCTTCCATGGTGAGGCGGCGAACCAGGAACTGGATCATCTGGCTCACGGTCACCGCGTCGTCTTCGACGTCGATGATGGGACGGTTGCGGGCGCGCTCGATGATCTGGTGGAAGACGCGCACGAGATCGACAGTGTCCGCGGCGATCTCTGGCTCGGCGGCGGATTCGTCCTGGAACTCGCGCGCGCCGGGGTTGGTCCAGGTGGCGGCTTCGAGCATCTGCTTCTGCTGGAGCATCTGGGCGGCGTTTTTGAAGCGCTCATGCTCGAGGAGGCGTTCGACCAGCTCGCGGCGCGGGTCTTCTGCCTCTTCGCCGGGCGCGGCCGGGGTGCGCGGGAGCAGCATTCTGCTCTTGATGTGGATGAGCAGCGAGGCGGTGTAAATGAAATCGCCGGCCACGTCCATGTCGCCGGCGCGGAGCTGGTTGACGTAAGCCAGGAACTGGGCGGTGATTTTGGCGATGGGAATGTCGTAAATGTCGATGTCCTGCTTGCGGATGAGGTCGAGGAGGAGATCGAGGGGGCCATCGTAGACCTGGCCGACGATGACTGAGAAGGGGGACTGTTCGTCGTCTTCGTGGCGAGCCTTGAGGGCCGCCGCTACTTTATCGGCAGTCGTGCGCTCGGGCGCCGGCTGGGCGGCGAAGGGCAACGCCGGGGTGAGTTCAGAAGGCGGGGCGCTGCGCGGGTCGTTCGCGGGTAGAGGCTCTGAAGGGGCGGTGGGCGCGGCGTCTGCCGGGCTCGCGGCCGGGGTTGCCGGCAAAGCTGCTTCGCCGGCGGGGATGGGAGTCGGATTGGGAGAGTTGTCAGTCAATTCGGCTTCTTCTTGTGGGACGGCGGCTGGCTGGCGTGCTTACCGACCGTTGTCCTTGGTCAACGTGAGTTTCATGGCCGCGCGGACTTCGTGCATGGTCTGTCGGGCGCGGGTGCGGGCGCGGCGCGAGCCCTCCTCGAGAATCTCCACCGCTTTGTGTTCGGTAAAGCCGGCGCGGCGATCCTGGATGGGCTGAAGGATGCGCACCAGCGCGTCGGAGGCCCAAGTTTTGCACTCGATGCAGCCGATCGAGGCTGAGCGGCAGCCTTCGTAGACCTTGGCCATGGTTTCCGGCGTGGAAAAGACCTTGTGCAGGTCGCCCACCGGGCACTTGTCGGGATCGCCGGGGTCGGTGCGGCGGATGCGCGCCGGATCGGTGACCATGGTCTTCAGCTTCTGGCGGACGACCGGCTCGGGGTCGGCGAGCAGGATGGTATTGCCGTAGCTCTTGGACATTTTGCGGCCGTCGGTGCCTGGCAGCTTGGGCGAGGGAGTGAGCAGGACTCGCGGCTCGGGAAGGACATCAGGATGAAGGTGCTCCACCTGTCCAATGCCGGGGTGCTCACCATGGCTGGCCTTTGGATAAAGCGAGTTGAAGCGCCGCGCAATCTCTCGCGTCAGCTCGACGTGCGCCTGCTGATCCTGGCCCACGGGGACAAAGTCCGGCTGGTAGATGAGGATGTCGGCGGCCATCAGCACCGGATAGCCCAGGAAGCCGTAGGTGGTCAGATCCCGGTTGGTGAGGTTTTCCTGCATCTCTTTGTAACTGGGGACTCGCTCGAGCCAACCGAGGGGGGTGCTCATGCCCAGCAACAGAGCGAGCTCGGCGTGCTCGAGCACGCGGCTCTGCAAGAACAGAACGCTTCTTTCCGGATCAAGGCCGGCGGCGAGGTAGTCGAGGATTACCTCGATGGTATTGGGCGCGATCTGGGAGGTGTCGGCGTAGTCGGTGGTGAGGGCGTGCCAGTCGGCGATGAAGCAGTAGCACTCGTACCGGGCGTCTTGATTCTGGAGGTTGACCCAGTTGGCGAGGGCTCCCATGTAGTTGCCGAGATGGAGCATGCCGGTGGGGCGCATGCCGCTGAGGACGCGCGCGGGGGGGGATGGAGTTTGAGTTTCAGGCATCATGCGTTTCGATTCCGGAATATGCGCCAAAAGGACTACCGCCGTCTTCGAGAAGATGCGGAAAAGGCTCAGTCCATTGTAGCGGGAGGGGAACGGCGCTGGCGTCAGATGCTGACGAGGGCCGCATAGACGAGCGCCAGCGAGGGACGTAGGAGGGCCATCAATATATAGCCGCCGACGAAGATCATGAGCAGGTAGCTGATCCAGATGGGAATGCGGTCGTAAGCCTGCACGGCGTTGTAGGGCAGGGTGTTGCGCAGGAGGCGGCTGCCGTCGAGGGGCGGAATGGGGAGCAGGTTGAAGAAGAAGAGCGAGAGGTTGATCTCGATGGCCAGCAGCGCGAGGAGGGTGACGGCTTGCAGGCCCGCGGGGGTGTTCAGAGTCAGGCCGCCGGCGAAGCTCGAAAGCACAAGCGCGCGCCCGCCGGGAACGGCGATGGAAATGATGGCGAGGATGAGGAAGGCCGCCGCCACGAGGACCAGGTTCGAAACCGGGCCGGCCAGCGTGACGAGGTTGTCGTCGCGCCGGATCTTGTGGAAGTTGCGGGTAATGACAGGGGTGGGCTTGGCCCATCCAACCAGCAGACCGCTGAAGAAGTTGAAGCCGATGAGGGGGCCGAAGATGATGATCGCGGGAAAGAGAAAGGTGCCGACGGGGTCAGCGTGGTACATGGGGTTGAGGGTGATGCGGCCTTGGAGGCGGGCGGTCTGGTCGCCGAGGCGGGAGGCCATCCAGGCATGGGCGCACTCATGAAAGCTGAGCGAAAACAAGAGCAGCACGAACTCGAAGATGGCGATGAGGAAGCGGCTGGATAGCAAGACGACACTCCACGGTGTGGAAGTCTCAGGTTAGCACGGAGGAGAGAAGCGGCTCGATTCACGGTAGCGGGCTAATTTGGATCAGGACTTCCCACAGGGGCTGAAGCTCCGCATATTTTGCCGGGCTTTCCGGCACAGCTAAAGTCGCTCCCTTTCAACGCAGTGGCAAATTCGGACGCCGCTTGATGTCCAGCGATTGGGCCGCTCAGGGAGCGGCTGCCGCTGCCTGGAAACGATACCGCCCGTAACGGCGCGGATTCCCCCCGTAGCGCGACGGAAAACGCGCGGCGAAGCGGGGCTATAGTGAAATCTGGCGACTCTCGCGACCTTGCTCAGGCGTGACAAAACAGAGTAACGGCACAACCCGGCTTCCGCTCTGGGAGGATGAAGCGCCGGCGGAGTTCCGCCTGCGGCGCAGAGAGGAGCGTGCGCCCGGCGCGGGACGGCTGCGCCGCGGCGGACCGGGAATGCCGCTGGAGTTCGAGGACCCGGATGAGGACGATCCACGCTTAGCGTGGGGAGGCTACGACGGACCCGTTGGGCGCTGGTGGCGGCCGGCAAGCAAGGCAGGTCGCATCGTTCTGGCGCTGGGCGCGCTGCTGGTGCTGGGCGGGTTGACGATGGCCGGTCTGCGGCTGAAGAGCTATCTGGAGCGGGATGCGCGCTTCCGCATCGTCGGAACCGGCGACATTCAGGCTACTGGGCTCAACGAAGTGAGCCGCGCCCGAATTGCTGGCGGTCTTCGGCTCAGACATCGGGCGCAACGTATTTTTTGTACCTCTCGAGGAGCGGCGCAAGGAGTTGGAGGCGATTCCGTGGGTGGAGCGAGCCACGGTGATGCGGCTGCTCCCCAACCAGATTCGGGTGGCGGTGGTAGAGCGCGAGCCGGTGGCGTTTGTGCGGAGCGGGGAGCAGATCGGCCTGGTGGACGCGAACGGGGTTTTGCTGTCGATGTCTCCAGAGGCAATGGCCAGACGCCACTATTCGTTCCCGGTGCTGACGGGGATCGATCCCGGCGACCCGCCGGCATCGCGTAAGGCGCGCATGGCGGTTTACCTGCGCCTGATGGCCGACCTGGACTCGACCGGACGCCATTTTTCCGAGCAGATCTCGGAGATCGACCTGACCGATCCCGAGGATGCGCGTGTTCTGATGCCCGAGCAGGGACGCGACATTCTGGCGCATTTTGGCGACGGCGACTTTCTGGAGCGCTACCTGCGCTACAAGGAGTACATCGGCCAGTGGCGGCAGCAGTATCCGCATCTGGCGGCCGTGGACCTGCGCTTTGACCGGCAGGTGGTGCTGAACATGGCGTCGGGCAAGGAGACTTCAGAGGCGGACGCGGGCCAGGCCACGCCTCAAGCCGGAGAGACCGAAGGCGGAGACGGGAATCGAAAATCATCCGTCCAACGGTCATCAAAATCCAAGGCTGGATCTGGGGCCGGGACGAAGAAAAGCAAGGCGGGCAAAGCGCGATGACGCAGAGACAAGACAACCTGATCGTGGCGCTGGATGTAGGCGGGGCGTGGACGCGGGTGCTGGTAGCCGACCTGAACGAGGATTCACTGCGCTATCGCGGGCACGGCATGGTGGAATCCGCGGGGATGCGCAAGGGGCTGATCGCGGAGCTGGGACCGGCGGCGCGGGCGGTGAGGACGGCCAGCGAGCAGGCCGAGAGGGTGGCGCGCGCCAACATCGAGGAGTGCGTGGTGGGGGTGGGCGGGCCGCACATCCGCGGGCTGAACACCAACGGGGGATTGGACCTGGGCAGGCGCATGCGCGAGATCACGCCGCGAGGACGTGCGCGCGGCCGTGGAGCGGGCGCGGGCGGTGGAGCGGCCGCCGGACCGGGAGATTCTGCACCTGCTGCCGCGCCAGTTCATTCTCGACGGGCAGGAGGGCATCTTCGATCCGGTGGGCATGGTGGGCGCGCGTCTGGAGGTGGACCTGCACATCGCCACCTGCTCCGGCAGCGCGCTGCAAAGCACGGTCACCTGCGCCAACCGCGCCGGGCTGGAGGTGACCGAGGCGGTGCTGGAGTCGATTGCCGCGGCCGAGAGCACGCTCTCGGCCGACGAGCGCGAGCTGGGCGTCTGCCTGCTCGACATCGGCGCGCACTCCAGCGACCTGGCGGTGTTTTTCGAGGGCGCGGTGGCATACACGGCGTCAGTCCCCATCGGCGGGGCGCACTTTACCAACGACCTGGCGGTGGGCCTGCAGATGCCGGTGGCCCAGGCCGAGGAGCTGAAGCGCCAGTTTGGCAACGCGGTGGTGACGGCCGTGCCGCAGGAGGCGGAGATTGAGATCGACAAGCCCCAGCCGCAGTCGGCTGCGCCTTGCGCACCATGGCGGAGATCCTGGAGCCGCGCGCCCGCGAGCTTCTCTATTTTGTGAAGGAAAGCCTGCGCCAGGGCGGAGTGGTGGAGGCGCTGGGCGCCGGATGCGTGCTGACCGGCGGCGGAGCGATGCTGCCGGGCATGCTGGACGTAACCGAGAGCCAGTTGCGGGTTCCGGCGCGGACGGGAATGCCGGTGCGCTCTGTCGCATATGCCGGGCGAGCTGGTTCATCCCGGCTTTGCCATGGCCATCGGCATGCTTTTGTATGCCCATCGCACGCGCGTGATGCGCGCCGGCGAGGACAACGAGCCTGCGCGCCAAGCTGCGCGCCATGTTTGCAGCCAGTTTTGTAAAAGCAGGGACTAGAGAATAGGGAACAGGGAACAGGGACTAGGGAATAGGGAGCATCGGAGACGACGGGAGCAGAGCCGAGATGGAAAACGAGAGGAACGAAGCCGGAGAGATGCGCATTCAATATCACGACGAGCGCCATTGCGCGGGGCCCGCATCAAGGTGATCGGAGTGGGCGGCGGCGGCGGCAATGCCGTGAACCGCATGATCCAGGCGCGCATGGAGGGCGTGGAGTTCATCGCCGCCAACACCGACGTGCAGGCGCTGAAGCTTTCGCAGGCGCCGGTCAAGCTGCAACTGGGCGTGCGGCTGACCTCCGGGCTGGGCGCGGGCGCGAACCCCGACATCGGCCGGCGCGCCGCGCTGGAGGACTCGGAGAAGATCATCGAGGCGCTGGAAGGCGCGGACATGGTCTTCGTCACCGCCGGGCTGGGCGGAGGCACGGGCACCGGGCGCGGCGCCGGTGATCGCCTCGCTGGCCAGCGAGATGGGCATCCTGACCGTGGCCGTGGTCACGCGGCCCTTTGCCTTCGAGGGCAAGCGCCGCCTGCAGCAGGCCGAGCGCGGCGTGAAGGAGCTGCTCGAGAGCGTGGACACGATGATCGTGATCCCCAACGAGAAGCTGCTGGCCGTGGCCAAGGACGCGGGCTTCTTCGAGAGCTTCCGCATCGCCGACGACGTGCTGCGCCAGGGCGTGCAGGGCATCAGCGACATCATCACCATCCCCGGCATCATCAACCGCGACTTTGCCGACGTGAAGACCACCATGGCGGGCATGGGCCACGCGGTGATGGGCACGGCGATGGGCACGGGCGCCAACCGCGCCGTGGAAGCGGCGCAGGCGGCCATGGCTTCGCCGCTGCTGGAGGCGGGCGCCATCGACGGCGCGCGCGGCATTCTCATCAACATCACCGGCTCCAGTTCGCTGAAGCTTTCCGAAGTGAACGAGGCATCGTCGCTCATCCAGTCGGCCGCGCACGAGGACGCCAATATCATCTTCGGCGCGGTGCTGGACGAGAAGATGGGCGAAGAGGTGAAGATCACCGTCATCGCCACCGGATTCCGCGACCAGATGCCGGAGCGGCGCGCGCGCATGCTGAGCATGGAAGAAGCGCCGGTGATTTCGGAGCCTGTGTTCTCGGTGCCCTTGGAGGCGCCCAATAGCTGGATGCGCGAGCCGGCAAGCGCGTCTGAGCCTGAGCCCGAAGCGGGTCCGCCCCGCTTCATGAGCCAGGATGAGGACGAGCGGGACGAGGCAGGAGCAGACGGTGAAGCGTTCTACTTCGCGTCGTCGGCGCCGGCCGTGGCCACCAAGGTAGCTTATGAACCGCCGGCCGCGTACGCAGCTCCAGGCCGTGAGCCCGACGGGGAATCTTTGGCTTCGCCGGCGGCTCCGCAGTTTGCCGAGTTGGTCGAGGAGCCGTTGTATAGGCCGCTGTCCGTAGACTACGCCGGGGAACCGGCGCCAAACCCGCGCGACCAGGGCGAGCCTGAGGAGTCCGGCGCGGCGTCAGGGTCATCGCTCTTTCCGGAGAGCGGCGAGGAGTCGCAGCGCGATCTGGATGTTCCCGCTTTCCTGCGCAGGGTGCGATTTTAGGATCATCCGCCGGGGCAAATGGGCGGTTCCAAAACGGGCATGGGACCTGTATAGTAATCGAAAGGCCCCAAAAGTTGTACGCCATTCGGCCGAAAATCCGAACCGGGAAGGGTTTTTTCGGCTACTTTTGTAGGAAGCGATTGCAAGAGCAAAGCTGGGGATGATGAATCCCAGAGCGGCGCAGGCTCGACGGAGCAAGGAGCGCCGGTCTTGATGGGGACGCAACGGGAGCCGCTTCCGCTGTTTTGCTGGAGAGGTGCGGCAGCGCCCGCGCGAGGAGAGGATGGCGCGCTGCGCCAGAAGTAACACGCAAGAGGGGTGGTCGAGCGGCCGGCGGCGATCGAGAATTGCAGGCACGCCGATAGAGAAGGGGAGAGCGCGGCGCCGGGCGGGCGAAGGCGCGGCATGAAATCCGAAGTTGGGAGGATGTTGGCGGGATGAAGGTAGCTTGCGTTTGGGCGATGGCCGTGGTTTTTACCGGTTCCGGATTGGGCGCTGCCGGCGCTACGACGGCCGCGACTCCAGATACCGTGCATCATGCCAAAGGGACCGTGACTCATGCCCGCGAGGCGCATCGCGCCAGCGTGCATCGCGCCCCGGCTCATGCGGTCAGCGGGGCGGTCAGAGATCGGTCCAGCTCGAGGACGGTGCACGCCGAGACACGGCGGAAGTCCGTTGGGCGCGCTGCTTCGGCCCGCGCAGCGACCGCTCATTCGGCGTCCCATGGGGCGCGGACGCAGGCTGCTCGAACGCACACCACGACGGCTCGCGCTCCGGTAAGACACGAATCGCGGGTTGAAGATGCCCGGACCCACGCCGCCAGAGATCATGCTGGGGCGGTTAGTGTGCGCGAGCGAGAGGCGGCCAAGAGGGCTGAGCTGCGCAGAAGGGAATACCTGCGCCGCGTCTATGTTCGCTCGCGGCTCCGCCGCTACTACGAGCGCGACAGGGCCAGTTCGCTAGTGAGAGGAAATCCTTATGCCGATGATGTAACGGGCGGCGAGGACCCTGTGATCCGCCAGGCCGCGCTCGATGCGCTGGACGGGAGAAACGGGACGGTGGTGGTGATCAACCCCTCCAACGGGCGCATCCTGGCCATGGTGAACCAAGAGATGGCGCTATCGCCGGGCGTCGAGCCCTGCTCGACAATCAAACTGACGGTGGCTTTTGCCGCGCTTTCGGAGGGCCTAATCACGCGCGACACCATGGTGCAACTGCCGGGGTTCCGCATGAACCTGACGCAGGCGCTGGCCCACAGCAACAACCTGTTTTTTGAAAAGATGGGCCGGGAGTTGGGTTTCGCGCGCGTGCATCGCTACGCCACCGAGTTCGGCCTGGGCGAACTGGCCGGTTATGACATCAAGGGCGAGCAACTGGGCGAGTATCCCGACCAACCCATTCCGGAATCGGAAGGCGGGGTAGGACGGATGTGCAGCTTTGGCCAGGGGGTTTCGCTGACGCCGCTGCAACTGGGCGACGTTGTGGCCACCATCGCCAATGGCGGAACGCTCTATTATTTGCAGCATCCGACGACGCCCGAGCAGGTGGCCGGCTTTGTGCCCAGAATCAAGCGCAAGCTGAACATCGCCCAATACATCCCCGCAGTGGAAGACGGGATGGCGGGCGCGGTGGAATTTGGGACTGCGCGCAGCCTGCGCGTCAACTTCAGGGAGTTTCCGGTCTTCGGCAAGACCGGGAGCTGCTCGAACGACGGAAAACACCTGGGCTGGTTTGCGTCGTTCGCCGATGCGCCTCAGGGCAAGCTGGTGGCGGTGTTCCTGCTGGAAGGCGGAAGGCCGACCTACGGCCCGTATGCGGCGCACCTGGCGGGCGAGTTCTACAAGAACCTGTGGGATCACGACTACTTCGCGCTCAAGAGCCAAGAGGCTCGCGTCGAACCCAGCGAACCCAGCGTTTTATTGTCCGGCCCGGCCGGCGAATCGCAATAGGCGCAGGCCTGGCCTTGGGCACTGTCCTGCGCGGGTTTCCGGTGAATGAACCCAATCGCCGCGTATCATCATCTGATAGGGTGAGATCTCCTGATTCAGCTAATTCGTCGATGTTTGAGCTGAGGCATAGGATGGTCTGACTTTTCCGGAACTCACATCGAGCCCGTCCCATGGCGCTGCCGACGCACATTTTGCTTCTATACGGTTACCTGCTGCTCTTCGCTTGGGTGCTGGTGGAGCAGTGTGGCATACCCCTGCCGGCTACTCCGGTGCTGCTGGCGGCCGGAGCGCTCTCGGCCGGGTCCCAGTTCAGTTTTCCGCTCGCGCTGCTGGTAGCGGTAGCGGCCACGCTCACCGCCGACATTTCCTGGTACCTCATCGGCCGCCGCTACGGACACCACGTGCTGCGCGTGCTTTGCAAGCTGTCAATGGAGCCGACCACCTGCGTCCGCCGCACCCAGAACTCCTTTGGCCGCCTCCGCGGCATCATGCTCATGTTCGCCAAGTTCGTGCCCGGCCTGGCCACCCTGGCCCCTCCGGTCGCCGGACAGAACGGAATGGGTCTGGCTCCGTTTCTGTTCTTCGACGGCATCGGCGCCACGCTTTGGGTGGGCGTGCTGCTGGCCGCTGGCCGCTTCTTCGGCGACCTGCTCAGGCGCAACCCGGACGTGCTCAACTGGTCTGGCCGCTTCTCCGGCGCGCTGCTGGTGCTGGCCATCATGGGCTTCTTCGTGGCGCGCCTCTACCGGCGCCGGGTGGTGTTGAAAAAACTGCTGACTGCGCGCCTGGATCCGGAGGAACTGAAGCGCCAGCTCGACTCCGGCGAGAAGGTTTATATCGTGGATCTTCGCCATCCGCTCGAACTGCTGCCCGACCCCTTTACGCTGCCCGGCGCAGTACACTTCTCGCCCGAGGCGCTCGCCGCCCGCCACCTGGAGATTCCCCGCGACCGCGATGTTGTCCTTTACTGCACCTGCCCCAGCGAGGCCACCGCCGCTAAGACCGCCATGGCGCTCTACAAACTGGGCATCGAGCGCGTGCGCCCGCTGCGCGGCGGCTACGACGAATGGAAGCGGCTGGGGTTCCCGCTGGACGCGATTCCGCCGGTGATGCCTATGGTCGCGATCGCGCAGCCAGCACAATGAGGATTCACGCCAGCGCAGCAAACAGCGCCGCAATGCTGGCGCCGATGGGCGAGCCAATGCCGCTACACGGATCCGGCCCGACCGCCGCGTCATAAAACCCGTTGCCCCCCACGGTAATGTCATTGAAAGCCTTCTGGTTCTGCCAGAGCGTGGGCGTGACGAAGCCGAGCTTGGTCCCGAAGGCGGCGAACAGTCCCGCGTAGAGCGGGGCCACCGCGCTGGTTCCTCCCACCACCATTGCCGAACCGTGTACGAAAATGTTGTAGCCAGTGTTAGGGTCTGCGTCGGCGCAGACGTCGGGCACCATTCTGCCCTTGCCGTAGGGGCTGTTAGCGGGCGCGGGCGGCGCGCCAATCTGGAAGCTCTGCACGGGGAAGACGGTGGAGTAGCCGCCGCCTGTTCCTTCGCCGTCTGTCTGGCCCGGATTATCGTTCCACACCGACTCTTCGGTGGCGGTCTTCATGGTTCCTCCGCAGCCCACCGCATGCGGACAGGACGAGGGGCAGTCCACATTTGCCGGCGTTGAGCCGCCGTCGCTGGAGTCGTTGTCTCCCGACGCGGCAAATACGATCATGCCTCCGGCCACTGCGGTTTCGGCGGTCGATTCCATCTCCTTGGCCGCCGTTGTGCCCCAGTTCGCCTCGTCGGAACCCCAGGAGATCGTACATACACCGCAGCCGTCCGAGGCAGCCTTCTCGACCGCCGAGGCAATGTCCTGCGACCAGTAGACGCGGATTGTGGCGGCTTGGCCGGTGGCCGCGTAATAGGATGCTCCCGAGACCTCGATGTCCAGCGCGACCTCGTAATCGTCGTCGCCTGCCGAGCCGCTCTGACCGGGAGTGTTCTGGGTGCCGTCCACCGAGAGGTCGGTGATCGACGGCACGGGCTGGCCGAGTGACTGGAAGAAGGAATCCATGTCCGAGGCCACCCAGCCGCCGCCCAACTCCACGATGGCGATCACGCCGCCTCCGGGCTTGCCGGTGGGCCAGTTGTAGGCGGCGCAGAGATCGGGTACGTTCCAAGCGCCGGCAGCCGCGGCGGCGAGATCGGTAGGCAGCTTGAAGTAGGGCTTGCAGCCGAACTTCGGTTTTTTGCGCGACTTCCGCACCTGCGGAGATTTGCTCGACCTGGGGGAGGGGGTCATGGCAGCTCCTGCGTACAGCGAGCATGGCACAACCCGGCTCGGAAGGCAACGCGGCTTACCACTCAGCGTGGCTAGCTCAGATCACAGTTCGCAGTGCACAGTTTTCAATTTTCAGTTTCGAGCGCGCCTGATCTCTTGTCTCTGATCCCTGAAACCTGAAACCTGCTCCGAGGTTCCCTGCCGTACCATGGTGGAGGAACGGTCACCACCGCACGGGAGCACGCCCTTGGCCTACGACGATCTGCGCGACTGGATCAAAGCCCTGGAAAAGCACGGCGAGTTGAAACGCATCCGCGAGGAGGTTTCGCCGGAGCTCGAAATCACGGAGATCACCGACCGCGTGTCAAAGACAGGGGTCAGGGGTCAGGAGTCAGGGATCAAAGGCCCGGTCTCATCTTCCGGCGCAAAGTACGCGCCGGGCGGTCCGGCGCTGCTGTTTGAGAACGTGAAGGGCCATCCGGGGCACAAGGTCTTCATCAACCAGTTTGGCAGCGAGCGGAGGATGGCTCTGGCTCTAGGCGCCGAGCGGCTGGAGGAGGTCGCCGAACGCATCCATCGTCAGATCGGGGGCCTGATGAACGCTAAGGCTCCGGGAGGCCTCGTCGACAAGCTCAAGATGCTGCCGCAACTGGGGGCGCTGGCCAGCGCATTTCCCAAGACCGTGAGCGCCAAGGACGCGCCGTGCAAGGAGATCGTGCGGCGCGAGGACTTCGACCTTGGATTTTTGCCGATCCTCAAGTGCTGGCCGCACGACGGCGGGCGATTCATCACGCTGCCCTGCGTGCACACGCGCGATCCGCGGACGGGCAGGCGGAACATCGGCATGTACCGCATGCAGGTGTACGACGGACAGACGACGGGCATGCACTGGCAGCGGCAGAAGGTGGCCGCCGAGCACTACCGCGAGGCGCTGCGGGCGGCGGCCGCGTCGGCGGCAGAAGCGAGCGGAGATTCCGGTGCGCAAAGCGCGCGCGTGGCGATGATGGCGGAGTCGGCGGGCGGCGCGGTTTCACTTCCGGAGTCGTCCATGGGCGGCTTGCCGCAAGTTTCCCTTGGCAGCATGAAAGGCTCGCGGCTGGAGGTGGCCGTAGCCATCGGGACCGATCCGGCGACGACCTTCGCGGCCATTGTGCCCGCGCCGCCGGAGGTCGAGGAGTTTCTGATCGCCGGTTTCCTGAGAGGCAAGCCGGTGGAGATCGTGAAGTGCGAGACGGTCGATCTGGAGGTGCCCGCGCAGGCGGAGATCGTGCTGGAGGGCTACGTGGAGCTGGGCGAGCTGCGCAGCGAAGGACCCTTCGGCGACCACACCGGCTTCTATACGCTCACGGACGAGTACCCGGTCTTCCATCTCACATGCATTACGCATCGAAGAGAGCCGATCTATGCGGCGACGATTGTGGGCAAGCCGCCCATGGAGGACGCCTGGATGGGCAAGGCGGTGGAGCGCATTTTTTTGCCCGCCATGAAGATGACCATCCCCGAGCTGGTGGACATCAACCTGCCGGTGGAAGCCGTGTTTCACAACCTGATGATTGTCTCCATTAAGAAGAGCTATCCGGGCCAGGCGCGCAAAGTGATGCACGCCATCTGGTCTCTGGGCCAGGCCATGTTCACCAAATGCATCATCGTGGTGGACGAGGACTGCGACGTCAAGAACATCGCGGAGGTGGTGCTGCGCGTGGCCAACAACATCGATCCCGAGCGCGACATTCAGTTCACGCTGGGGCCGGTGGACTCGCTCGACCACTCCTCGCGGCTGCCGAATTACGGATCGAAGATGGGGATCGACGCCACGCGCAAGTGGAAGGCGGAGGGATTCGAGCGGCCGTGGCCGGCGATGATCGAGATGGACCGCGCGACCAAGGCCAAGGTGGACGCGATGTGGGCGAGGCTGGGACTGTAGGAAACCGGCGCCAAGACCCATCGTGTTACTGCAATGTGCGCAAGGCGAAGCGCGCGCCTTCATTCAACTCATGCGCTCCACCCGTTGAGCGCCGACGGCCGGGCGTTCGATTGAAAGCCCTAGAATGGAACGCGGATACTATCCGAAATCTCGTTGCCAAGGCAGCGACTAGGAAGAAGAAGAATGGCAAGAATTCTCGAGGGCCAGGCGATTGCCGCGGTCATCAAGCAGGAAGTGGCCGAAGAGGTGCGCGCGCTAGCCGAGCGGGGCGTGAGGCCGGGGCTGGCGGCGGTGCTGGTGGGCAACGCGGCGGCTTCGGAGATCTATGTGCGCAGCAAGGTGGCGAGCTGCGCCGAGCTGGGCCTCTATAGCGAACTGATAACGCCGGCGGCGGACGTGACCACCGAAGCCATGCTGGAGCTGGTGGATGGATTGAACCGGCGCGATGAGATCGACGGGATTCTGATCCAACTGCCGCTGCCCAAGCAGGTGGATGCGAAGGCGCTGCTGGACGCCGTCGATCCGGCGAAAGACGTGGACGGGTTTCATCCGGTGAACGCGGGGCGGTTGCAGGCCGGGCGGCCGGCGCTGGCGCCGTGCACGCCCGCGGGGATCATCGAGATTTTGAAGCGCAGCGGGATCGCCATCAGCGGCCAGCACGCGGTGGTGGTGGGACGCAGCGACATCGTGGGCAAGCCCGCGGCCATGCTGCTGCTGCACCAGAACGCAACGGTGACGATTTGTCACTCCAAAACACGAAACCTCGGAGAGGTGACGCGGCAGGGCGACATTCTGGTGGCCGCGATGGGACGCGCGGGGTTCATCACGACGGAGATGGTGAAGCCGGGGGCAACGCTGATCGATGTGGGGATCAACCGGCTGACGACGCGCGAGGAGTTCGACCGGTTCTTCAAGGGCGACCCGAAGCGCGAGGCGACTTTCGCCAAGCGCGGCTCGACGATCGTGGGTGACATCGATCCCAGGGCCTTCGAGCTGGCTGGGGCGTATACGCCCGTGCCCGGCGGAGTGGGGCTGCTGACCATCGCCATGCTGATGGCGAACACGGTGCGGGCGGCGAAGATGCGGCGGGGGCTGTAGAAGCGGTCTTATCGGCCTTGCTTAAGGTTCATTTAGAGAAGCGACGCTGGCGTCATCTCAAGATGAGCAGGCTGCGCCGAGCATCGTTTTCAAAGTCCGCGAGGCGGATGGCGTTGTTGCGGATGATTCGAACGAGCATGGCCGTCGAACTGATGCCCGTCTGCAACAAGATGACCTTGGGGGGCGCGCTCCTGGCGATGCTCAGGTTGGCGAAATCCTTGTCTTTGGTCAGGAACGTCAATCCGTGCGTTTTGGCGTATTCCCAGACGAGCACGTCGGATGTGCTGCCTAATCCTACAGGGCCAACGTGAGTGGAGTCGGGAAAGAGGTCGGCGAGTTCGTGGACGAGCCTGGGCGGGAGGTTCTCGTCAACGAGAAGCTTCAAGGACCGAGATCCTTTCCGGAATGCTGGCGAAAAACTCGTAGACCGCCTGGAAGTCCTCCTTCTCCAGGTACGGGAACTCTTTGAGAATCTCGTCTTCGGTCATGCCGGAGGCTAGATACGATGCGAGGTCGTAGACGGTGAAGCGGAGGCCGCGAATGCAGGGCTTGCCGCCCATTTTGCCGGCTTCCACGGTGATGCGCGGATTCAGGCCGGTCATAGAGCCACCGCCTTTCTTGCCCATCGACTCATTCTACGGCAGAATTGGCTTAATGACCTATACTTGCATCCAACCACTATGCGCATTTTTGGATGGAACGCAGCGCGAGGCGAGGCCGGTTCAAGATGCTGAGGGTCGGTCTCACGGGTGGTTTGGGCAGCGGCAAGAGCACGGTGGCGGCGATGCTGCGCGAGCTGGGTGCGGAGGTGATCGAGGCCGATGCGCTGGGCCGCGCGATGATGGAGCCGGGGCAAAGGGTTTATGCCGCGATTGTGGAGCGTTTCGGCCCCGAAGTTGTGAATCCGGACGGGCGTCTGAACCGCTCGCGACTGGCCGAGCTGGCTTTTAAGGGCGGACGGCTGAACGAACTGAACGCTATCGTGCATCCGGGGGTGATCGAGGCGCAGCGGGCGTGGATGGACGAGGTTTTCGCGCGCGATCCTGGGGCGGTGGCCGTGGTTGAGTCGGCGCTGATCTTCGAGGTGGCGCGCGATGCGCGGGCGCGCGGCGAAAGGGAGAGCGTGCTGGCCGATTGGCGGCGGCGGATCGACCGCATCGTAGTTGTGACGGCGCCCGACGAGGTTAAAATTGTCCGCTTTGCCGCTAAGATCGCACCGGCTGGCGCGGCACGGAAGGCCGGGGTCGCGCAGGGGGAGAGCGACAGGTCTTCGCCGCTGGGGCGCGAGGCCGCCGAGGCCGACGCCCGGCTCCGGCTGGCGCACCAGATCCCAGACGCGGAAAAGGCGGCCCAATCCGACTACGTGCTTGACAATTCAGGCAATCTAGAGGCGCTGCGCGCGCAGGTTGACGCCGTGTGGGAGCGGCTGAAGGCGGAGAGCAGCCATCTTACGCATCCAATGTCTTTAGAATAGGAGATGGCCGCCCTGGGACTCTAGACTTTTGCCGCAGCGGCCTTATCTGTGTCAGGAAGGTCATTGGGGTACATAAGCCATGAAACTGCGCCGGTTTTTCCTGATTGTTCTGCTGGTGGGCGGGTTCTGGTACCTGACAACGCATCTTCCGCGCGGCGTTGTGGGCCGTTCCATGAGCCATTTGCCGTTCTTAGGCGCCCGTAATTCCGGCGCGCCGCTGGAACTGACCGAGGCCGAGGCCGCTCCGGTCAGTGACGCCCAGGAAGAGAACGGGATCGAGATCTATAAAAAGGTGCTGCCTTCGGTGGTGAACATCACCTCCACCACGCTGGTGTTCAACTTCTTCTACGGGGCGGTACCGCAGCAGGGGCAGGGCTCGGGGTTCATTCTCGACAAGGCCGGCCACGTGCTCACGAATTACCACGTGATCCAGGGCGCCAACCGCGGCATCGAGGTGATGCTCAGCAACAAGCGCCGGTACGAGGCCACGGTGGTGGGCGTGGATAAAGTGCACGACCTGGCTTTGTTGCAGATCAACGCACCGGATCTTAAGCCCGTCACGCTGGCCGACTCCTCCCATCTCCAAGTGGGGCAGAAGGTGTACGCCATCGGCAACCCGTTCGGGCTGAGCGGGACGATGACGGAGGGGATCATCAGTTCCATCCGTTCGATCGAAAACGAAAGCGGCGCGCCCATCGAAGACGCGATTCAGACCGATGCGGCGATTAATCCCGGCAACTCGGGAGGGCCGCTGCTGAATTCGAGCGGGCAGGTGATCGGCATCAACACTATGATTGCCTCGAACGGCGCCGACCAGAGCTCCGGGATCGGTTTCGCCATTCCCATCAACACGGCCAAGGCCGTGCTCGCCGACCTGACGCGGTACGGGCGCGTGCGGCGGCCCTCGCTTGGCATCGTCGACTATCCCATCGGCCCCGATCTGGCCTCGCAGATGGGGCTGGCGGCGGATTACGGCGTTCTCATTTTGAAGGCGATTCCCGGCGGAGCTGCCGAGCGCGCCGGCCTGCGCGGCGGCAATCAGCAGGCCTACTTAGGCAACACTCCCATCATGATGGGCGGCGACCTGATCGTCACCATCGACGGCCATCGGGTCACCAATACCCAGGACATCAACGCCATCATGAACCAGCACCAGGCCGGCGATACGGTCAATGTCACGGTCCTGCGCGGGCGCAGGGAGATGGTCTTCAAAGTGACTCTGGGAGAGGCGCGGGATCTGAGCTTATAGAGCGCGTTCGCCTCTGATTGGCGGCGCATCCGGAGAGGTATTTGCGGGCTGGACCCACGCAAGGCCACCGATCGCCGGGACGCGCGTGGTTGAGGGCTCTAGAGCAGATTCAGAGTTCCCGTGCTGCGGCCAAGATCGTGCGCGGCGGCCCGCCGCGGCGGGCTACGCGGCCCTATCGGGATCCCTTAAATCAACTCTGAAACTGCTGTCGTTCCGAAGTCGGCCTTCAGCGGAGTCCGGGGGCGCGGAAGCGCGCGGATTTCTCTCCGCAACCGCGTTGAGGGCTACACTTTGCCTGCCGGAGCTTCTTCCGCGGCCAGCGCCGGCGCGACGGCGAGTCCGGTGGCGCCCTGGACGGCGGCGATCATGGCCTGGGTGCCCATGCAGGAGTTCAGGAGCATGTGGTAGAGGCCGCGCGCGCACCAATCCTGCCCGTAGGATTTGCGAATGACGGCGGCGCGGCGCTTGTCAAAGGCGGCGAGGTGTTGGTCAGCGTGGTGGGTCTTGGCAGGAAAGGCGCGCGCGAACCAGTCGCACTTGGCCTTGGATGTGGCGTAGACGAAGATGTGGAAGCATCCCGGCTGGCCGGCCAGCGCGCAGGCCGCGCCGCGCCCCACCAACACGCAGCGGCCCACTTTGGCGGCGGCGAGGATCTCCTCGTGGATAAGCGACAACATGCGCTCGGAGTCGAAGGCCCGTTCCCCACTGCCGGGAACGGGCGCATACACGGGGTCCTGCCAGAGGATTTTGCCGTAGCGGTAGTACCAGGGGTCGAGGCGGTCGTCAAAGCGGGCGGCTGTCTGCGGGTCCACTCCGGCGATGCGGGCCGCGCCGGCGACCAGCTCGGAGTCAAGCAGCCGCCAGCCCAGATGGCGGGCCAGGTCGTGAGCGAACTCGCCGCCTCGCGAGCCGTACTCGCGCTCTACGGTAATGACCCTGACGGGTGAATGCATCATGGGAGAGATGGACCTCCGCGCGACGGTAGAAACTGGGGGAATGCATTGCCCCCGCGACTGGAGCATACAACGTCAGGCGTAGAAAACGAAAGGGGCGCGAGAGGAGCAGCACTCCCGCGCAGGCGTCCGTTTTCCTCGAATGGCCGCCGGCTCTACTGTGTGACCGGCTGCGGGGGCAGAGCGTGGGTGGCCTTTAAATGGCGCGCGTTGGGCGGCGGCGGAGGCAACGGTCCGGACAAAGCCGGGGGTGGCGGCGGCGAGGGCGGAAAGGCCGGACCTTTCTTGATGCGCACGTCGCCGTTGTCGGCGCTCAAGTAGATTTTGGCTTGGCCCGAGCCAATGCGCCCGCTGACGGTCTTGTCCTCGTCGCCGGTGACGGCGAGGCCGTAATCGGTGACGATGTCCCCGTTGTGAGTGTGGCCCTCCACGGTGGCCGAAGCGTTGGGAGGCAAAGTAATCTCCACATCGCCTTTGCCGTTTCTTGCCTGGACAGCATAGGAGCCGGCGGGCTCGATAGAGATAAGGCCGTCGCGGTTCTGCACGTTGGCGTCGCCGTAGATCTGGCTCAGGTCGATGTCCTTGGCGTGGGTGGCCACATGGACCGCGCCCTGGGCCTCGACGACGCGCAGATCGTCGGAGTCGAGAGTGAGATCGCCGGGCAGCGAGGCCAGTTCAAGGTCGGTGACGGAAGTATGCAGTTGCACCTGCCCGCTCACGTCCTCGATATGCACATCGCCGAAGATCTCGCCGTTCTGGATAAAGCTGCCTTTGATCTCGGAGATGGTCAGGTCGTTGCAGTTGCCGTCGGCGGCAATGTCTCCGTTCACCTGGTGAGCTGAGAAGCTGTGGCCGCCGCGGGCGAGATGCACAACGACAGGACCGGCAATGGCATTCAACTGCGTATCCCCGTGCGGCGCATCGATGGTGACGCCGGCGCCCAGTCCGGCTGCAGCCACATCGCCGCGGCCCGCGCTGATTGTGACCCTGGCGGTCCGGGGAACGGTCACAGCCAGGTTCACGCGGCCGTGTTCGCCGCCGTTGGCTTTGACCAGGACAGCATTGCCATTCACGGTTACGGCAGTCTTTTCGGTGTCGAAGATCTTCTGGGCCGCGGAGTCGGAGTTGGCGAAGGCTACTTCGTGGGCCTGGACCTGAATTTCGGGACCTCCGTCCGCGGTCACGCTTACGTCGCCGCGGGGATTCTCAATATCGACTGCGGCATTGGCGGGGATCGGCTCAGTAAGGGCCTGCTGATCCTGATCGTGCTCAGGAGGGCCGAAGAAGTTGAAAAAGCCGTTGCCGTTGTTGTTCCAGCCGCCAAACCGGGACCCCATGCTGTTCCATCCGGCCGCGAAGATGCCCACGATGGCCAGCAGGACGAGAAGGCCCACAAAGCCGCCGCCGCGGTGCACGGGCGCGCTGCGCCGGAGGTCGAGCGCCCACTCGCCGAGCAGGGCTAAGCCAGCTACGATCAACAGCAGCGGCCACCAACGGCCATACCAGGACCAGAACTGCGGGCCGGAGATGCGGCCGGAGTAGATCAAAATTCCGATCACGCCGATGGCCACCAGGATGATGGGACCTACGATCGATGGCACGCGGGGGACGTAGGGGCCTCCATAACCGGCCCTCCAAGCGTGGTGTTGCGCTTTCCAGGCCTCGCGCTGCGCACGCCATGCGGCTTTCTGCTGCTCGCGGTAGATGCGCCATTGGGTCTTGGAATCGTAGGGCGGATAAGGGGGCGGCGCGCCGCCCGGAGGTGTGTTGGGGGGTACGCTGCTCATGATTGCCCTCCGTCAGAGTCTTTCCAGAAATCGTGGGGCTGTTCGGGATCGCCAGATGCGGATTGAGGCCCCAGATCCTGCGGCGGGGCGGCCGGGGCGGCGGGCTGGGGCGGGGCCGGATAGAATCCCGGAGGATATGGCTCGGCAGCCAGCGCCGCGCGCTCGGCCAGCTTCAGCACGCCAATGAGAATCAGCAGCAGAGGTACAAACAGGCTCCAATGGACAAGATGCGCCTGACGCAGCAGCGCGATGATTCCCAGCAGAAGTAGAATCGACGGCCACATTATGCGGCGAAGCATGAAGGAACGGTTCATTTCGGACCTCCTTGCGAGTTTCCAGGCGGATTGGTTCCCGAATCCTGGAGACGGCTCACGATCAGCCAGACGCCCAGCCCAATGAGCAGCAACGGCCAGGTGAATTCAAGCACGAGGCCGGAGAAAAGGTTCAACTGCCCCAGCAGGAACAGGAGGCCCAGGGCAATCAGGACTACGGCTGCGACCGGCTCCTTGCGCCGCCAGTAAAACGGCGGGACAGGCGGAATAGGCGGAATATTTGGAAGCGTAAAGCCACTCACGGGCGGAACGCCCGGGCCCTGGTAGGGCGGTTGCTGATAAGGATTCTGGTACGGCGGCTGGTAGGGCCCCGTATAAGGGGGCTGATAGCCTCCCGGAGCGGGGCCTGGACCCGGCTGGCCTGGAGACGCCGGGCCTGGCCCTGGAACCGGCCCGGAAGGCGGTGGTCCAGGATAGTGCGTTCTGCCGCCCAGATTGAGCCAGTCACCCAACTCGTTCAAGCCCAAGGGATCGGGCAATGGCAGGCCTTCGCGGCGCGCCTTCGCAGTGTGGTAGGCCTCAAACGACTGGTAGAGAACCCAGGCACCAATGAAGATGCCGAAGATGCCGTAGTGGGTGGTAATGCTGATCAGCACGGCGAAGATCACCACATGAATCAGGCCCTTGAAGAACTGGCCGTTGTACATGGCGCCTACACCGGGAATGAGTCCCAGAAAGGCGGCTGTGGCGGGGTTGGGCGAGCCGGGGTGGGGCGCGGCAAAAGGCTGCTGAAAGCTCTGCCAGGCCATCCAGCAGGGCTCGCAGAGAATCTGTCCGCCCGCTGCGTTGCGCACGCAGGCGGCGCAGAGCGCCTTGCCGCAGTTCTGGCAATACGCGGCGGCCGTTACACCGTTATGATTTACGCAATCCATACTGTGCCCCCTTCCCAAACACCGTTGCGGAGCCGCCGGAAAGCGCGGGCCGGTCCTGAAACTTCAGGGATGTTTCTACAAAGTCAGTGGGTGCGCCGGAAGCCGATCCAGAGGCCGGGCTGCCCGACAGCTGCGGAGGCTCCGCGCGGGAACCTCCATTGTGGTAGCCGGGGGTCTGCCTGGATTCGCCCGGGGCGGCCGGTTGCGGTTGATTCGGCTGCTGGTATTCCTGGTTGGGGTTTTCACCCTCCGCGTCGCCGCGCAGCTCACGCATCCGCGACTCAATCTCATAGACAAAACGGAGGTGGTCGTAATAACGGACGATGGGGATCGAAGCTGTGTTTAACTGCCGCTCCATATAGGCGCGCACGGCGGTGGGACGGAGGTCGGCGAGGCGCAGGCTGGTCAAGCGGACGCCGGTCAGGTTGAGGGTGAGCGCGATGGAAAAGAAGGCCATCGCTGCCGTCATGACCAAGCGCGGCTCGGCAAAGCGCCGCACGGAACCGAGAAAGCCAGGACGCCGCCACGCAGGAACGAAACCAGGAACGAGACCCTGAGGCATGGACAACGCGCCGCCACCGGCCGCCAGCCCGTGGGGCGCCGACTTTCCGGGGCCGGTCTGCGCCAGGATTTTATCCAATAAGCGGGCGGGAACCTCGGGTTCCGGGGAGAGGAACTTCAACCACTCGCGGCCCTTGCGCGCCTCGTCGAAGAGCGCAGTGCAGGCCGGGCAGGCGGCCATGTGAGCGGAAAAGGCCGGTTCGTCCTCGGGCTTGAGGAACCCGTCCAGCGCGTCGGCTAGAAGCATCTCCCATTGCCCGCAGGCCGAAGAGCCCGGAATGTGTGTACGCCCTGCCATGGCTACATCACCTCACTCTTATTACGTTCCAGCAGCCGCGCCAGTTCCGCGCGCCCTCTGCTGATGCGGGACTTGACGGTCCCTTCGGGGATTTCCAGCACCTGGGCGATCTCCTTGTAGTCCAAATCCTGAAGATCGCGGAGGATAACTGCCTCGCGGAGCTCCACGGAGACCTTGGCCAGAGCGTTTTGGACCATTTTTTCGAGTTCTTTGCGGGCCGCCAATTGGTGCGGGGAGGGTCCGGCGGCGGTAAGGCGGTCCAGGGGCTGCAACTCTCCGGCCGCATCCCAACCGTCATCGAGGGAAGAGGTGGCGCGCAAGTTACGGGTACGGCGGAAGTTATCCACGAGCAGGTTGCGGGTCATGGTGGCGATCCAGACCGGGAGGCTGCCGCGTGCGGCGTCAAAGGTGGCCAAGTTGGAATAGATTTTGAGGAAGACCTCCTGGGTAAGGTCCTCGGCGTCGGCGACATTGCCGGTAAAGCGGTAGCAGAGGGTGTAGACACGCTTATGGTGCGTGCGGACCATCTCGGCCCATGCGCCGGAATCTCCGTCCATGCAGCGGCGGACGAGATGGGACCATTCGGTCTCCAGCTTGTAACCCTCCACGTGCTTAGCGAGGGCCGCAGGCGCCGCATTCACGGCGCTGGCGGAGTTTTGCCGGCCTGCCCGTGCGCAGCGGCCCGAGCCGGCGTCCATCCGATCCGGACTGCGCCGCGCTTTGGGCGGGAACCTGCGCACCGCCGAGGCCGGCGCCGCCCACGCTATCCCGCTCCATGTTAATGCACCTACGCACTGCATGGAGGGGAGTACGCAAGATCGATGCGGGCGGTTCCCGGAAGTGGGGATCGTTGGGGCGCATTAGAGCGAAACCAGAGTAGGTGTGCCCTGTTGAGCCTTGTGCAGGTCGCCGCTCCTTGGGGTCGCGTCGACTTGAGCGCCACGGCTTCGGGGTATAGTCACTCTGGTTTCGCTATGGGGGCCCGGCGGTCGAACGGTCCAGGCCCCAAGGGCGGGACGCGGCATCTAGGGAAAGACACCGCAGCCACGCGGCGCTACTTCTTCAATCCGAAGGCATAGAGATGCGCATCGTGAGAGACGATGAACACCTTGCCGTTCGATACGACGGGCTGGCTGAAATGGTCCCAGTCTTTCAGCCGATCCTTACTGGAGTAGAGCGGCTTGCCGGTCTCGGCATCGAACGCATACAGGATCTGATGGCCGACCGGGGTGTTGCGCCAAACTGATTTTGTGGTCAAGGGGCGGATATCCGGACGGAGGTTCTGGACGACGTTCTCCCCGGTGCTGACAACGAACACCACCCCGTTGGCTACTGTGGGCGTATCCGGGGCGATGGCGACGGCGGCAATCCACACCGGCTGGAGCGAGAACTTGCCATTGTCCTCCACGACCTGGAAGGCCATGATACTGCTGGGCCAATTCGCCTCTGCGGTCTTGATACCGGCGATGTTGTTGGCCCCACCATCGGGCAGGACGCTGCTGGCGGAGGGATCGCCATAGACATGCGGGAAAGTAGGCGCATCCTTGGATTCGGCATTCATCATAGGGATATAGAGGAAGCGGTTGCCGGCGGCGTCGACCCAGGTGGCCGCACTGCCCCAGATACCGTAACGCTCGCCCATATTCGGATCGTTACCGAGTTTGGGCGATGTATAGAGCGGGGTGGAGTGGTCGAAACTGCCAAGCTCATTGGCGTCCAGTAGGTATTCAACGCTCTCCTTGGAGCCGATGGCCACGATGGCGCGGCCTTTAAAAGGGAAGATAATGGGGCTGCCCGCGCCCAAATCGAAATCATGCGCATTCATAAAGCGCCAGTTCGAAGGGGTGAAGCTGTCGGCAATGCCCTGGCCGCCCAGCCGGATGGCGAGGACGGACTCGCCCAAGAAGCCGGAAGCCGGGTCGTAGCGGCCGTCGGCCGTGGATACGTAAACCCCCTGCGGGCCCAGCACGGGACCGCCGCGATTCCACGGCCCATCGGCACGGCCATTACCCGTGTAGACGGTCTGCACCGTGACATGCGCCGGATCGCTTATATTGGCGGCGTCGATATTGCCTGAGACGATGGGATCGGCTGTGTCGCCCCCGCAACCGCGCCCACCGCCCGTGTAAACCCAATTCCCCACAAGATCGAGACTCCAATTGCGGCTGAAGGGCGGATCGATGCGTGTAGGCGTGAGCTTGGGGCTGCCATCGGACAGCAAGGCAGCGCGAAGATTGCCGTCGCTAGTGGTGAAATAGATGAGGCCCTTGTCCTTGTCGATGACCGGCGTGGCCTGCTCGGTGTTGGTGCACATCCAGTTGGCTTCACGAAGGGGCGTGTCATGGTTCGGGAACGACTTCTGCCATATCACCTTGCCGGTATCGGCGTCGACGGCGAACAGGATGTTGTCTCCCGAGATGGTGTAAGCCACCGTCTTCACACCGTCCGCCGTCTGGACGCCCGAAACCACAACCGGAGCCGTAAGGGTTATCCCGGAGCCCGGGTCCGGGGTGGTGGGAAGCACGGTGCTCCAAAGGAGCTTGAGGTGGGAGACATTCTTGGGGGTGAATGTAGTATCCCCATTGTCCCAGCCGGTGCGCTGCGGGTCATGGCTGTAGGTGAGCCAATCGTCGGTGACCGTGGTCTGGATGTTGCGCAAGGGATTCAAGGGAGCGGGCCGAAATCGGCGAAAGCCACTAGAGGCTCCGGGAGCGCCGGGTCCGGGTTCGCCAGCGGGAGACGCACCGGCTGGAGGCGTGGCCTGTGCTACACCGAACACTGGCAAAAGCAGTGAGCCTGCCATGGCGGCAATAAGGACACTTCGAATATTCGACATCTGGAGAATTGGACCTCCTGTTTGGGGACCGGTTTGAGTGAAGTCTGCTGCTGGAATGCTATATACAGGACCAAGCCCACGTTTGCAATCGAAAAACCCGACGATGCGGTCCCGGATTTCCGGCTTAGGCGGGTTGGTGGGCGCCAACCGCGCCCGGCAGTCGGAATATACAAGCCCCTGAGCGCGGGCTACGGCGCTTACGAAAGGACGCCGCGGCCGCAATGCGCTACTACTTCAATCCGAACGCATAGAGATGCGCGTCGTACGAAACGACGAAGACCTTGCCATCGGAGATGACGGGCTGGCTGAAATGGTCCCAGCTCTTCAGCAGGTCCTTGCTGGAGTAAAGTTGGCTGCCGGTCTCGGCATCGAACGCGTACAAGATCTGGTGACCCACAGGGGTGTTGCGGTACTTGTCATAGTCGGCCATGCCGTTCATGAAGCCCGAAGCGCGCATGGTGTTGCGGATCGACGCCGGCAGCGATTGAATCGTTTGCTCTCCGGTGCCGACGGCAAACACTACCCCATCGGCAACAGCAGGCGAGTCGGGCGCCTGCGCTACTCCCGAAATCCATGCCGGTTGGAGCGAGAACTTGCCATTGTTGTCGAGGACCTGGAAGGCCATGATGCTGCCCTGGGAGACGTCGCCATTCACATGCGGAAACGTGGGCGCATCCTTGGAGGGAGCGTTCCACATGGGCACGTAGATGAAGCGGCCGCCCTGAGCGTTCGCCCAGGTGGCGCCGCCTCCCCAGACGCCGTTTCCGTCCAGGCTGACCGCATCGTTGCCGAGCCTGGGCGAGGCATAGAGGGGCGTAGAGTGGTCGAAGCCGCCAAGCTCATTGGCGTCGAGGAGAAATTCGACTCCTTCCTTGGAACCGATGGCCAGGATGGCGCGGCCTTGAAAGGGGAAGATCACCGGACTGCCCGCGCCCATATCGAGGTCGTGCACATTCAGATAGCGCCAGTTCGACGGGGTGAAGCTGTCGGCGATTCCCTGGCCGCCCAGCCGGATGGCGAGGACGGACTCGCTGAAAAAGCCTGCAGCCGGGTCGTAGCGGCCGTCGGCCGTGGACATATAAACGCCCTGCGGGCCCAGGACCGGGCCGCCGCGGCTCCATGGCCCGCCGGGCTTGCCATAGCCGGTGTAGATGGTCTGGACGGTCACATGCGCGGGATCGCTTATATTGGCGGCATCGATGTTGCCCGACACGGTGGGATCGGCCGCGTCGCCCCCGCAGCCGCGTGCACCGCCGGTGTAAACCCAATCCCCCACCAGATCGAGGCTCCAGTTGCGGCTGAAGGGCTGGTCGATCCGGGTGGGCGTGAGCTTGGGGCTGCCATCGGCCAGAGAGGCAGCGCGAAGATCACCGTCGCTGGTGGTGAAATAGATGACGCCCTTGTCCTTGTCGATGACCGGCGTGGCTTGCTCGGTATTGGTGCACATCCAGTTGGATGGGCGAGCAGGCGTGTCGGCATTGGAGAAGGACTTTTGCCATACAATCTTGCCCGTCTCGGCGTCGATGGCGAACAGGATGTCGTCGCTGGAGATGGTGAAGGCCAGCGTTTTGACCCCCTCCGCGGTCTGGACGCCCGAAACCACGACCGGCGCGGTAAGGGTCTGCGAGGCATAGGGACTGGGGGGGGTGGGGAGCAAGGTGCTCCAAAGGAGCTTTAAGTGGGAGACGGTCTCAGGGGTGAGTGTCGTATCGCCATTGTTCCAGCCGGTGCGCTGCGGGTCATGGCCGAAAGTAAGCCAATCGCCGGTGACCGTGGTCTGGATGTTGCGCAAGGGATTCAATGGGATGGGCCGAAAGCGGCGGAAGCCGCTGTAGGCTCCGGGAGCGCCGGGTGCGGGTTCGCCAGCGGGGGTTGCACCGGCGGGAGGCGTGGCCTGTGCTACACCGAGCACCGGCAAAAGCAGTGAGCCTGCCATGGCGACAATAAGGGCACTTCGAATTCTCAACATATGGAACCTGGACCTCCCCTTTGGGGACCTGTCAGGGGCATTAGAACTGCATCAATGCTATATACAAGACCGAAGTCGCACTTGCAAAGGGAAAAACGCGGCGGATCCGCGCCGCGGCCATGAGTATTGAGTCCTCCCAGCCCTTATCGCGCGTTTTGCAGGCTGTACAGAGCGGCGGCCGGTTGGTTAGGATGATGCGGGAAAGATTAGTTAAAAGGAGATTCCGTTTGCTCAAGGGAAATGCTGTACTGTGGACTGTTTTGGCGCTGTGCGCGGCCCTTTCGGCGATGCTTTTCGCCCAGGGCGCCTCCTCCACGCGGGACGGCGTGTACACGGCCGCGCAGGCCGCGCAGGGCCAGACTTTATACACCCAGCAGTGCGCGAGTTGCCATGGCGCCTCGCTTCAGGGGTCGGGCGCAAATCCGCCGCTATCCGGCGCCGCTTTTCTGCAGAACTGGATGGGCATGACGGCGGGCGACCTCTACCTGAAGATTCAGGCCACGATGCCCGCCACCAAGCCGAACTCGCTCAAGCCCGAGGAGATCTCGCAATTGATCGCTTACATGCTGAAAGTGAACGGCTATCCGGCCGGGAAGACGGAGTTGTCTTCGAAGCCCGACGACCTCTACAAGGTTCATTTTGAAATGCCATTGGGCAGCGGGAATTGAATCCGGCAGCGGCCGCCTGTGTAAAGCGGGTTCCGTGACCGTCCCATCAAATTTCAGTTTTGTTACCTGCGAGGACGCCCGTCAGTACCGCTGCTCGAATTCAGGATCGACGGGGTTTTCGAACATGGAGGCGTCGCGGGTGACGATGGTGAGGCCGGAGGGGGTGACGAAGTAGCGGCGCTTGTCCTCCACCGGGTCGTAGCCGATGATGGTGCCCTCGGGAATGTGCACGTCGCGGTCGATGATGGCGCGGCGGATGCGGCAGTGGCGGCCGATGTTGACGTGGGAGAAGATGACGCTTGAGTCCACCTCGGAGTAGGAGTTGACGCGCACATCCTGGGAGAGGACGGAGTTGGACACCATGGCGCCGGAGATGATGACGCCGGCGGTGATGATGGAGTTGACGGCCATGCCCGAGCGGCCGGGCTCGCCAAAGACGAACTTGGCGGGCGGATATTGGCGCACGCGGGTGCGCATGGGCCAGCTTTTGTCGTAGAGGTTGAAGATGGGCGAAACCGAGCACAGGTCCATGTTGGCGTCGTAGTAGGCGTCCAGCGTGCCCACGTCGCGCCAGTAGAGAGCCTGCTTCTTGTTCTCATCGACAAAGCTGTAGGCCATCATCTTTTTCTTGCCCAGCATGTGGGGCAGGATATCGTGGCCGAAGTCGTGCCTCGACTCCGGATCGTCGGCGTCGGCGATGAGCGCCTTCAGCAGGGTCTCGGTGTTGAAGATGTAGACGCCCATGGAGGCGTCCACGGTGTCGGGGTTGAAGGGCGAGCGGTAGCTGGTTGCGGCCGGCTTCTCCTGGAAGCCCACCACCTCGCCCGTGCTGCCCACCTCGACCACGCCGTAGCGCGAAACCTCGTCGGGGGAGATGGGCAGCGTGGCCAAGGTCAGGTCGGCTTTGGTCTCCTGGTGCTGGGCCAACATGCGGCTATAGTCCATCTTATAGATGTGGTCGCCGGAGAGGATGATGACGAACTCCGGCTGCTCGCTGCCGATGGAGTAAATGTTCTGATAGACGGCGTCGGCGGTGCCCATGTACCAGTTGGCGCCGGTGCGCTGCATGGGCGGCATCAGCTCGAAGAACTCGCCCAGCTCTTGGGAGACGATCCCCGACCACCCCTCGCGGATATGCCGGTTCAGCGACAGCGCCTTGTATTGGGTAAGGATATATACACAGCGCAGGCCGGAGTTGATGCAGTTGGAGAGCGTGATGTCGATGATGCGGTAATGGCCGCCGAAGGGGACCGCCGGCTTGGCGCGATCGCGCGTGAGTGGAAAAAGCCGTTCTCCTGCCCCCCCTGCCAGCAGCACTCCCAGTGTGCCTCGCATATCCATAGGAATCCGCTTTGCCTCGCTTCAATTCCGGACGCCCCCGCGAGGCGGGAGTGCCGCTATCCAGAACAGAGTATTTTCAAGCGGCACTTTCCGCAAGCGCCGCCGGAGGGTGGAGGATATCACGCCGCTATGAATCTGGCATGCCATAAAGCTGATGGACGCCGTTCTGCCCGGGAGGCCAGCGCCGGTGCGGAGACCGCGCAGGGCGATTCGATGGAGTTTCGGCCAAAATATTGCGATGGTGCATTAGGGCCTGTTAGCACTACTGGGATGGATGGCGTGGCGAGCGAAAATCGTCTCCGCCGAGGCGGACAGTTTGCCTTTTACCAGCCGGACTTCCAGTTGCCTTTTGCGTTCGAACGCTTTCTTTTGAACTTGTACTCCATCCCCACGGAGATGGCGAAGTTCACGTCGGTCGCGGCGGTGTTGGGGGCGTAATTGATGCTGTAGCGGGTGATCACGGCGTCGGGGGTGACGCGGAAGACCCAGTGCGCGGAGCGGTTGAGGTCGAAATCGCCGCCGATTATGAAAGCCGGAGCGATCTGATTGTTATAGAAATCCACCGCTTGATAGACATTCACCCCTTGAGGAGCCCTTCCAACCAGGTCCTTATTAAAGTCTCCGTAGACGCCGCCCGCCAGCGCGTGGGCAATGATGGCGCCATGTTCGTTGTGCGGCCCCAGCCATTCCGGCCCGGCGGTAAAGAAGTACTCGCTGACAAACGGGCCGCTGATGCCGTACTGGTTGACCCCGGCGCCGCTGGTGCCCAGATAGCCGCGGCCGCTGCCCTCCAGGCCCCAGTGCCTGGTGAGCCAGTAGGAGCCGCTCAGATTGAGCCCGCCGAGGTTGGCCCCTTGGAGCAGGGTTGGTCCGGCCTTCATGTGGTCGTAAGCCAAGCCCAGCGAGAGGTCGTAGCGGTTGTCGTAGCTAACGCCCGCCAGGGGATTGATGTTGACGTAGGTGGCGTTGGCGGGGGTCTGTTGATCGGTGGACTGGGCAGGGGCGGCAATCTCCGTGCCGAAAGCCAGAACCACGGCGGCTAGAAGGGCAAAAAAACTTCCTGGAAGGCGCATCACCCATCAGCTTACAGGACCATACCGAAGGGGGACAACGCGGCGGGCGAATTTCCCCGGCTATAGCGCTTCTCTTTCTGGATTACACCGAAACCGTGAATCCGCCGCGGCGGATGGGTGTTCCTTTAGGGAAGCGCCGCCTTCGACGGGGATGAAAAGCGCTACATGTGAAGGAGAAGTGCTCTATGGAGCGCAGCGCTCCGTCCGGCGCGTCCACACCAGGTAGCGCAGAGTTTTCAAGGTTTCCAGCAAGACGGCGGCGTCCGCATCGATGGCTGGCTGGGGCTGGAGCGGCAGAGCAGCGTGCGCGCTCCACTCGAGCGGCAAACGGCTGAAGATAAGCCCAGCACGGGGCAGGTCAGTGGCGCTGGAAACCACCTCGGCCGAGCGCCAGCCGTGGGTTTTCATGATCCGCCCGGCGTAGCAGGCGTTCTGGATGGTGTCCCGGGCTTGGGGCTCGACAGAGATGGCCGAGGCGGGAATGCCCTGCGCCTCGGCGGTGCGCGCCATCACGCGCGCTTCCACAAAGCGGTTGGCGACGGCGCCTCCGGTAAGAATGAGCCGCGGCGCTACGCCGCGCTCGTACTCGTGGACGGCCTCAGTGACGCGGGCCAGTTGGGCGGGGGTAGGATCGCCGTCGACGTTAGCGGGGCTGCCCAGGACGATGATGGCGTCGAAGCGGTGGAGCGTGGTGTTGGAGGTAGGCGCCAGGCGGCGCGCCAGCGCGGCCCAGGCGAAAAGCGCGAGGACGAGCACGATAGCGCTAAGAACCAGACGCGCCTGCCAGCCCAGACGCCGGCGCCGGATGGGCGTGCGCGTGCGATTGCGCGTTGTGGCGGCGGGATGGCGGCGGTTAGCGGTCAAAGGCTTTCTCTCCCTACTCCACTGTAAGGGTCAATCTTCCTGCCTGCGCGATTCCTGCCTGCGCGGCAGATGGGCTGCGGTTACTACGTTCAGATCCAAATGCCGTTCGCGCGGTTATAGTGTGATTTTGGCTTACATGCCCACCCCGAGCCGGCGCGCGCCGGAAATCGCAGACGGCGCCGGCGCCAGGGCCGCAACCGCGCAAGGCGATTCAGGTCGTGGCCGGTCCGTACAAGCATTTGCAGGAAGGGGTAAACCACTGCCCTTTCGAGGGAAAAGTTTACCTCTTCCGCATACGCGTGAACTCCGTCCGGGGCCAGCCGGATTGAGTAGGAAGCGGGTTCAGGTTCAACAAAACAAGGTTCTTTGCGACAAAGCGATCCTCTCCGGGATGCTCGGGTTATTTTGCTGCCAGATTACGCCATGTGGATCGTGGAGGCGGGCAGTGGCCCTTTGCGTGCGCTGCAGTCCGACAGGGGTTGTTCAAATTTGAAGGGACCAGCGGAAGCGGGTCTTCTGGGGATCTCGTGAAGCCGGGCCTGCCGCTGCAATAGGAGGTCATCATGAATCGGAGACTCTTCGTGGTCGCGCTTCTCGTGGCGATCCCACTGTTGCTTGTGAGCCAAGTTGCCAAGGCTGACAACGTCGTAGCCAATCAATGGTATTCAGGGCAGTTCGGCACGGTTGTCCCCAGCCCGGTGTACGGTCCGCCTTATGCGACCGCGACGGATGGGCCTGTTCTGCCAGGCGGATTCGCCGACTCGATCGACGCGCCCACTGGAGATAGCTGGACGATCACGCTCACGGGATCTGGCACCCTCACCTTGACCGACCTGGAATATAGCGGCGACCAGTTTGAGGTGTACGACAATGGCAGCGCCGTGGCGCTCGCGACGAGCCCGTTCACTGCGGCGGGGCAAAATCCGGGGCAGTCGGGTTACATATCAGGCGGAGGCAGCTACACCTCCACTCCGTGCGATTACTGCGTTTTCGATTTCGATGGAATCAACGCCGCGCTCGGCAACGCCGACTTCAGCTCGGGAACGTTCGAGTTGGTTTCGGGTGTCAACGTGATAGCCATTGATTGGGTTGGCGGCACCGTCGGCAATGGCGACGCGGCTTTCATCGTCGAGCCTTCCGCTTCCCCCGTTCCCGAACCCGCCAGCCTCGCCCTCTTCGGCACCGGGCTTTTGGGCCTCCTGATCGCATTCCGCAGGAAGCTGATGGCATAGCGCGTCTTCTTCAAAGAACTCTTCATTGAAAGCCGCCGTTGACAGGCGGCTTTTTTTCAGCCCGGCCAAGAGATGTCGACAGGCGGGCATTTCGGCGATGCGCCGCAATCGCGGCGGCGGGCAGGCGACCGGCCGCGGCGCTCGAATGCAAAGACCGTACGCATGGTTATAGTATGATTTTGGCTTACATGCCCCACCCTGAGCAGGCGCGCGCCGAAAATAAAGGGCGACGCCAGCGCCAGGGACGGAGCGGGCATAGCTGAAGTTTTGGGGACAAAGGATGGCACCGGGGATGGCACCGGCCGGCTGCGCGGATGGGCTGGGGAACGGGAGCCTTTGTTCATCGGTAATCGCCTTTATCATCGGCGCCGGGCTTTTGGTGACCGGCAGGGAGAGCACGAACATGGCCAAGAGCGTGAACAAAGTGATCTTGTTAGGGAATGTGGGCAAGGACCCGGAGATCCGTTCCACCGCCGGGGGCACTATGGTGGCCACCTTTGGCCTTGCCACCAGCAGCAACCAGAAGGACGCGCAGGGCAACTGGCAGGAACACACCGAGTGGCACAACCTGGTGGCCTTTGGCCGCACCGCTGAAATCGTGCGCGATTACGTGAAGAAAGGCTCCAAGCTCTACATCGAGGGCAGGATCCAAACCCGCAACTACGAGGACAAGGAACACGCGGGCAGGAAGATCTACCGCACCGAGATCGTAGTCAACGACCTTTCGCTGCTGTCGGCGCGCGAAGAGGGTGGGGGCGCCAGCCGCGCGGCAGCCTGCATCGAGTGCGGCGGCGGGCATTGACCAGCGCCCGCCCGCGGGGCAGGACGAGTACGCGCAGTCAGCCGAGATTTCCGACGACGATATTCCGTTCTAGGGTACTACCTTGGTTTTCGTGTCCATTTACGAGGATTGACTTGTCGCTTTTCTCGGAAGCAGAAGAAGAACCTCTAACGGCGTAGGGTTCGTCGTGATGGGGTGGTTGTTCTGCTTCGATGGAGCCTGGAACGGAGCCCTGCGACGCCCGTAGGGCGGCGCGTTTAGGGCGGAGTGGAAGGCTCCATCGAAGGGCGCGGTGCTGAGACCATGGCTGGCTAACAAAATCATCTTCGCTTCGTCTTTTTCGGGCATGGCAGGTGACTGTGCCGATGAGGGAGCATGCGAGCGAGGATCGGGCGGCGGAGGGTCGGCAGCGTCGATTTCGGGTTCTTGCGTTGACGCTCGACACCGGAGAGTTGCTACCAACCCTGGTAGATGCGTCCAGTTGGATTCCCGTTCGGGTTGCCACACGGTGGGTGGTCCGCCGCAGGCGTTGGCAGTCCATGCCTTCGACCCTGACCAACGATTTGCGATCCATTGGCTTGCTCTATACGTGGAGCAGTGCTGCTCTCGGCGGAGAGTTGGACGATCTTCTCGAAGAAGGCCAAGCACTGACTGGGATGCAGATTCAAGACTTGCTTGTGTTTCTGAGAGTTGGCGGTCACGTCGTTGAGATCACACAGGCCTCGATCTCCAGCAGCAACACTGTGGCCCGGCATGCGAGCGTGATCCGTGATTTCCTGAAGTGGGCGGCCGATCCTGCCGGCCAGGGACGCACGCAGAGAGTGTCATTCGATCAGATCCGCTGCCAGAGGGCATGTCTGGATGAAGCCTTTCATGCAGTCACTCGCCAGAGCGGTGATTCGCAACGGATCCAGCCTCTGACCGTCGAAGAAGTGGCGCGCGTTAACGGGTTGATCGGTCCTCGCCGTGTAGCCAACGGCAACCTTATTCTGCCTTTTCAGTTCGCCGCCGCTAATCCATTCCGAACCGAAACGCGCCTGCGCAACTGGCTCATGTATGGGATTGCGATTCAGTGTGGCCTTCGACGTGGAGAGTTGCTCAAGCTTCGGCTGGATGACTTGCCACGGCCGGAATCGCCCGGGCTTAAGGTCAGACGACGGGCTCATGACGCGGCAGATCATCGACGGCACCGCCCTGCCGTGAAGACCATCGAGCGGGTGCTCGATCTATCGGGAGAGATTCGAAGCGGTCTCCGCGCTTATCTGACGAACCGGCCGCCAACTGGACGTCCAGCTGGGCAGAGTCCCTATTTGTTCGTAACGGCGGCGGGACAAGCGTTGTCGATTACCGCCACCAACGAAGTGGCCTGTGTAATCGCAAGGAACACCGGGATTGAACATCTTTCCTGGCATAGTTTTCGTCACACCTGGGCTGAGGTCCTGGCGGAAGAGTTGCTCGCTCAGCATCCCGAGGAAGAGACGCTGGCCCTGCTGCGAGCATTGGGCGGCTGGAAGCCGGGCTCCACCATGCCGCTGCATTACACACAGAACGCGATGGCCCGCTGCGCCGGCGCCTTTCTCCGCGAACGGAACGAACGCCTGTACGGCTCCCAGGCAGGTCAACCATGACTGCCGCCACGGCGATATTGAAACAACAAGCACCGCCTCTGCCGCCCTTGCCGGCGGTTCGCGCACAGGTCATCACCAAAGACCGGCAGATCGTCGATACGACAGATGAAGTCTGGAGCTTTCGCGCTTCGGCCGATGGCGGCCGTCTGCTCAAGATCGATTGGAAATTTATTCTGCCTGCCTCTTCCCGGCTGAGTCTCTCGGGCCGATCCGTCCACATCCTGAAGATCTACCTTGCATACAGGCTGACCTTCTCAAAAGGCATGACTGTTTGGAACGATTTCGTGATGTTCCGCAGATTCGTTCTCTGGTACGCCGCGCGGCCGCACTCGGTTGGCGCCTACAGATGTGCGCCATTCGATTGGAGCCAAGTGACCGAGGAGATGTTCCGTGCATTTCTCGAGCATGGCCTCTCGACGGCCAGCAAGGGCAACGACTTTGCGCGCCTGCGGGAGATGTACTTCTGGGGAGCTTTCGGCGTGCAACTGCCGGAGTTTGATCGCGATCTTGCCTTGGCTTTGAAGACGATTCGCGCGCAAGGCAACGTCAAGGGAGCAGCCGTTCGTTTCCGGGATCCGCTGAAAGGGCCACTGGACTCGGACGAGCAACGGATCGTAATCCAGGCGATTGCCGCAGGTGCGGGAACGCCGTTTGATCGCGCGCTCCTCATGCTGCATTTGGAACTGGGCCTTAATCCGCAGTCAACCGCGCGGATGAAGAACCACGACCTGCGCGTCTTCGAGACGAAGATTGTTGACGGCGGCCGTTCGCGAACGATCACAAAATACCAGATTCAGATGCCGCGCGTGAAAAAGCGTAAGGAGTTCCGGGAGACCCGAACGAGACCGGTCAGCGACCAACTCGGGCAACTGCTGATCGCGCTGCGCAAGGGAGGGCCGGAGGATCCTCTGTTTCATTGGTTGCCGTCGGATTCTCCCGAGGAAGGCATCAACCAGGCGATGGCGCGATTCGCAACCGCGGCTCGATTGACTTCACCTCGAACCAGATCGCAGCTTCACCTCACGCCACGACGATTTCGGTCAACTCTTGCGACGGAGATGGCGAGAGAGGGTGCATCACGGGAGAGGATAGCTGAAGTCCTCGACCACACGGACCTGCAGAACGTCGACGTTTACGTAGAAGCGGCGTCTTACGTTGTTGATCAGTTGGGAGAGCAGTTCGACCGGATATTCGATCCCTTGCTGCAGCGATTTCGCGGAAGGATTGTCGACTCGCATACTCGATCGGTTTTCCCAGGTGTTCCGCCCAAGAGTATCCCAGGCGAACTCGTTCACTTGCCAACGGCCCCGCTGAACCTGGGTGGGATTGGCATGTGCGGCCGCGATGTTCGCAAGGATGGACTGTGCCGCCTGGCTCCCCCGCTCACTTGTTATCCCTGTGAGTTCTTCGCGGCCTTCCGTACCGGCCCTCACGCCGAGGTTCTGGCGGCGCTCGAACGTATTGCGGAGGCGATGAAACCGGTTAGCGATTCCCGCATTCCTATGCAGTTTGAGGACGTCATGGCCGCCATTCGCCAGTTGCTGGCGCAGATCGCGCAGGAATCCGGCAGGAAGGATACGTCTGCATGACGCTGGCAGCGGAGACATCGTATGTGCGTCAAGGACGGGCGCTCTTTCCTGCCTTGTTTCCCAACGGAGATTTTGACTCGCCGATCTGGGATGTCCGGCATCTGCGCACTTCCAGGCACAAGACCTCCAACTCACGGCTGCACTTCACTCGCTACGGTTCCGAGACCGATGGCCTGCCACCGCGTTTTGCAAACGTTGTAAAAGCCTACTTGATGCTGAGCCGATGTGCCGCCGGAACGATGTCGTATCGAGTGGATATCGCGCGCATGCTCTGGGAAGCCATCGCTTCTCGATTCGGCGACTCGCATGGATTCGATTGGTCGCTATTGACCGAGGAGGATCTGCTGAAAACCGAGCAAATAATGCTCGCCCACTGGAGCCCATCGACAACCTACAAGAGGTCCACTCAACTCCAGTTCATGATGCGATCGCTCGCCGCGGCCCCGGGTGGCGGTATCGTGCGGCCGATGGAAGTCATATTCACCACGCCGCGAACCGACGACTCAGAGCGATACACATTGGATGGACAGTTGGAGCGGATGAAGCGCTTGCCGTCAGACGGCGCGATTCAGGCCGTGGGCGACATCTTTGCGAAATATGCGAGGGAGCCGCGCGACAGATTGATTGCCTGTATCCTCGCGGTGATGCTGGCAACGGCGTTTCGCATCGGCGAAGCACTCACGCTGCCGTTGGACTGCCTGTGCTCGGAGGGAACTGGCACAAGGAAACGTTGGGGAATACGGTACCACAAGGAAAAGTCCCGCGGCGGGCGGAAACAACTGGCGGTTCGCTGGATGACGCCGAAACAGGCTGAGCTTGCCAGGACCGCTATTCAGGAAGCAAAGAAGCTGACTCTTGCTGCCCGCAGACGCGTTCGGCTACTTGAAGCCAGGCCCGACCGGGTAACTCTCCCCGGCATCACCGGAAATCGATTGTTGCGGCGCGAAGAGGTCGCCAAGCTTCTTCGCATTGCCCCCACCAGCGTCAATCGGCTTCCCCTTTTCGAGCTTGCCCGGGAGGCGATACGGATACCTGGCCGGAAATCGGCCCGCTACGAATATCGGGCAGCGGATGTTCGCTCGTACCTGCTCAGACTGCGCGTGCCGGCGTTGTGGGTTGTCGATCGCCGCGATGGGACTCGGCAGAGTCTCTCCAAGAGCCTGTTCATCGCTTTTCGCAACTTCTTCAACGAGCATCTTGAAACAAACCCCCTCCTGGTTGAGCCCGTCTTGGAGCAGACCGTCAACGACTTTCTGGGAAGAAGGACGGCGTTAGGAACGGCCACGCGATCCGCCTTTGTACGCTTCGGATTGCGGGACGAGGAAGGACAGTTCTTTCGCCTGCACAGTCACCAGTTTCGACATTGGGTCACAACCAAGGCGGCTGTGGCCGGCGTTCCCGATGAGGTGATCGCGCGCTGGCAAGGCCGGGAACATCTCGGAGATCTGGAAGCTTACAAGCACCTGACTCCCTCTGAACGGATCAACACGTTGAAGAGTGCGCTCCAATCCGGCCGTACAAAAGGCGCCGTTGCGGACATCTATTTCAATTTGCACGACGATGTCCGCGATGCCTTTCTGGAAGCGCAGCTACAGGCGGTACACGTAACTCCGCTTGGCCTTTGCGTGCATGACTTCAAGGTATCGCCCTGTCCAAAGATGTTGAACTGCGTCAAGGATTGTGACGACTACTTGTTCGATACCGCGAATGGGGTACATCGACAAAACCTCGTCCAGTTGCAGCAGAGGACGAAATTGACTCTGGAAAATGCCGAAGCGCAAAGGTCTCGCGGAGAAGCCGATCTGTCCGAACACTGGATCGCAGATGCGAAGGCCACGTTGGCGGGCGTTGATCGCATCCTCTCCACCACGCCAAATCGTGGAGAAAATCTCGTGCGCCCGCATATTGGCAAGGGCTCGCGGTTCAAACGCCTCACGGAGAACTGACTATGCCGCGCCCATCGATGGAAAACGAAGTGCGTGAGGCGGTGCGAGTCTATCTTGTGACTGCCGTGGCGAAGTCTCCGGAAGACGCACCCCTGCACGTCCTGGCG